>NZ_QWEG01000010.1 GCF_003515685.1 Neobacillus notoginsengisoli
ACCTCACGTACGGTTTGATGAGGGGGAACAGGAAAAGGACTTGCCCACTTGTCTGGCTTAGTAAGGTGGAACACCCTGAAACCCGAGGACAAGAAGGGCAAAGTCTAATTCCTGTTTTCTACTCTACAAAAAATAGTAATTTAAATAAATTAAACACATTCTGAACTAAAATCTTTTTCCTCCACAGGGTAGAAATTCCTAAAATATTTTCTTTTTATTTCAAATACATAACAAACCCATATTAAGAGTTTTTATTAACGAGAAGCGGATAAAGAAGGAGTGTGCACCACAAAATCTTCTAAGGAGTGATCTTACGATGGCTAAAAAAAATAATAACAACGGAAAGATGTCTCGAGAAGAAGCAGGACGCATGGGTGGAGAAGCAACTAGCAAAAAGCACGACAAGGAATTCTATCAGGAAATAGGCCGTAAAGGCGGCGAAGCAACAGCTGATTCCCATGACAAGGATTTCTATCAGGAAATCGGTAAAAAGGGCGGCGAAGCAACAGCCGAATCTCATGACAAGGATTTCTATCAGGAAATTGGTAAAAAAGGCGGCGAAGCAACAGCCGAGTCACATGGACAGGAATTCTATCAAGAGATTGGCCGTAAAGGCGGAGAAGCGACAAGTGAAAACCATGACCGCAGCTTTTACGAAGAAATCGGTGAAAAAGGCGGAAAGGCCCGCTGGGATAAGGATAACGACAAATAATAGCATTTCACAAAATATAGGGATGCCTGAGAAATCAGGTATCCCGTTCTTTTTCCCCAAAGAAAAGTTCTATTCTTTTTCGTGTCTTCATACTCATAGAGTAGATTACTAGAATGGGGAGTGGGGAGAATGGAATTGACGATGAGAAGCGGGGAAAGAGCAGACTTTGCAAGGATCATTGAATTTTTGGAAAAGGCAGGGCTTGGCACTGCTGGAGTGACAGAAGAAACAGCAAATTTGTTTTTGCTGGCAGAAAAGGATGGTGCCATCCGGGGGAGTCTTGGAATTGAACAATATGGAACTTTCGGGCTGCTGCGGTCGCTTGCGATTACGCCTGGAGTGAACGAACAGGAACTGCTTTCGATGTTTGAGCAGATGCTTCTTTTGGCAAAAAATAAAGGAATAGCCTCACTATACTTGGCAACGAACAAGCGAGAGGCCATCCCATTCTTTGAAATGGCGGGATTTACGATGATTGTCAGAAGCGAGTTGCCGCCTGATTTTTTCAATTCTCCACATGTCCTAAACATCTTGAATGTGGATAACTCAGTTTTTTTGAAATTTTCAATTTAAAATAATGGTATATCCACAAAGTTATCCACCATTCAAATAGAGTTATCCACAAATTGTGGATAATGCCTTGTGTTTCCATCATTGTTCTTTTATACTTTCAAAAAGAAATTAACTAGAAAACGCTTTTGAATGCTTACTTTTTTAGAGCATGCAGGCATAAGAGATAAAGGTGAAAATGAGATGGATACAAAATGTTGGATAGTGGATAACATTGTGGAAAAGTTAAAAAATAATCCACAGATTAAGCAGGCAGCAAAAAAGTTGATTCAAAATGAAGTCGTGGCTTTTCCTACGGAAACCGTTTACGGTCTTGGCGGGAATGCGGGGAGTGATGAAGCGGTTGAAAAAATATTCACCGCGAAAGGAAGGCCGTCCGATAACCCCTTGATTATCCATATTGCAGATCGAGGGCAGATGGACAGCTTTGTCACTGATCTTCCCGAGGTGGCGCTTCAATTGATGGACGCCTTCTGGCCAGGCCCATTGACGCTTATTTTGCAAAAGAAAGAACAGGCTCTCTCAGAAAAAGCGACAGCGGGGCTTGGGACTGTCGGTGTTAGAATGCCGGACCATCCTGTCGCACTCGCGATCCTGAAGGAATGCGGCCTTCCGGTTGCAGCGCCAAGCGCAAATAGTTCAGGTAAGCCAAGCCCGACAACAGCGGAGCATGTGGCAGCCGATCTGAACGGAAAAATAGCCGGGATTGTTGATGGCGGGCCAACAGGGGTTGGGGTCGAATCAACCGTCCTTGATTGTACAAGTCCGGTTCCTGTTATTCTTAGGCCGGGCGGAGTGACGAAGGAGCAGCTAGAAGAAGTGATTGGCCGGATTGAGGTCGACCCTGCTTTGATGGGAGCAGAAACAAAGCCAAAATCGCCGGGAATGAAGTACCGGCATTACGCCCCTGAGGCTCCGCTGTATTTAGTTGCAGGCGGTATTGAGGGCGTTCAGAGGGTAGCCCAGAAATATAGACAAGAAGGAAAACGGGTCGGAATCCTTGCAACGGATGAAAGTGCTCCCTTATATGAGGCCGAACTGGTCCTGGCCTGCGGAGAAAGGAGCAGACTGGAAACAGTAGCTGCGTCCCTGTACGATACGCTAAGGCTGTTTAATGACCATCAACTGGATTTGATCTTAAGTGAAATGTTCCCCGAAGAAGGTGTCGGCCATGCGGTTATGAACAGGCTAATGAAGGCAGCCGGCAACAAAGTCATAACGGATTAGATTTTTTTGGAGATTCATTTTGAGAAAAAAGATTGATGTACACATCCAATTTTATGAATTTTCCTGCCTTCTAAACGCCCTTGGACGTGCATATGATGAACTAGCATGTCCGGGGAGCTGGTCACAATGTCGACATTGGCAGGAGAATTGGCGACGCTGCTTTTGATGGCGTTCGCTCTAGGAATGGACGCTTTTTCAGTTGGACTAGGAATGGGGATGTACAGACTCAGGCTGAGGCAAATCTTTAAAATTGGGCTGACAATTGGGGTATTTCATGTATGGATGCCGTTTGCCGGGATGATTGCCGGCAGGTTTCTGTCGGAGCAGTTCGGCTCTTTTGCTTCACTGATTGGCGGCCTTTTACTCATTCTGCTTGGTCTCCAGATGATTTGGGCGGGTTTGAGAAAAGAACATGAAAGTATCATCACGCCCATTGGATTTGGGCTCATGTTTTTTGCCCTGAGTGTCAGCCTTGATAGTTTTTCGGTTGGGCTCACGCTCGGGATTTATGGGGCACGGACGATGGTGGCCATCATTTGTTTCGGGATTGCTGCTGCGATTTTAACATGGGCGGGATTATTAGCCGGCAGAAAAGTACAAGGCTGGCTTGGTTCTTACAGTGAATCCCTTGGAGGAGTCATCCTCCTCGCCTTTGGCCTGAAATTACTATTGCCATTATAAGATGTAAGGAAAACAGCCTTGGAGGACGGGGCTGTTTTTTGTTTTTTAGAAAATTAACTTGTTTAAAACTCAAAAAAGTTTTAGTAATCCAGCTCCAGCGCCTAGCCCCTCGAGGTCTTAAGCCGATTCCCTCCGGAGGGCAGGCCCATCCTCGGAAATGCTCGCATTTCCTTCGTGCGTGGGCGAATTCAGGGATGCCCTTCAGTGTCCTGCGGGACTCGGCTTAAGCTTGTCGGGGCTGAGCACAATGGAAGGCTCCTAGGAATAATCATCGCAGTGACAGGGGGGGTGCCTGTCACGAAGGCGCTTGCGCTTTTTATAAGTAAGCATGGTTGGAAATTCAATTGTTGCACCTATATAATGAAGGAAAGGAGGTCGTGGTATGCAGCGCGTTTTGTTTGTTTGTACAGGCAACACTTGCAGAAGCCCGATGGCTGAAGCAATTTTGAAAAATAAACAGCTTCCGGGTGTGGAAACAAAATCAGCAGGTGTTTTTGCGGCAAGCGGAGCGGCGGCGTCTCCCCAGTCCGTTCAGGTAATGGACGAAAACAAGATTCATCATGCCCATCAATCGAAGCCGCTTGCGAAAGACGATGTTGAATGGGCGACTGTCATCCTCGCTATGACCATTTCCCATAAGCAGGCAATTCTTGGCCAACATCCCGTGGCCGCTGGAAAAACATATACGTTGAAGGAATTTGCCGGGGAAGAGGGATATCCGGATGTCAGCGACCCATTCGGGGGAAATGTTGATTTTTACCGGGATACGTTCGCAGAACTTGACCGGCTGATTGAAAAGGCAGCAAGAAAACTGCTGGAACAGGAAAATGGGAATACTACTCATTAACTTGCATTTTAGGAGGACATATAATGAAAGTAGCACTTGCATCTGATCACGGCGGAATGACGATCCGCAAAGAAATTGCAGCTTTGCTGGAGGAATTAAAGATTGACTATGAGGATTTCGGCTGTGAATGCGCGGATTCCGTTGACTATCCCGACTACGCACTGCCTGTCGCCGAGAAGGTGGCGGCCGGGGAGTTTGACAGAGGCATCCTAATTTGCGGTACAGGCATTGGGATGAGCATCAGTGCCAACAAGGTAAAAGGAATCCGATGTGCGTTAGTCCACGATTCATTCAGCGCAAGAGCGACAAGGGAGCATAATGATACGAATATGCTCGCAATGGGTGAGCGGGTGATTGGACCTGGACTCGCTCGCGAAATTGCCGAAATATGGCTGACAACTGAATTTACCGGTGGAAGACATGCAAACCGGGTTGGCAAAATTACGGCTTATGAGGAGAAGAATCTTAAATAGTAGTGCCGTTTACGGCAAGGCTGGAGGGAGAAGGTTTGCAACTTGACATTGACAAGTGGGAAGCAGAATTCGGCGAGGTTTTGGACAAGTTCATGGAACAGGTTGAACTGAAGCCAGGCATGCTGATGGTGGTCGGCTGCAGTACAAGTGAAGTGGCCGGGGAGCGAATCGGGACGGCCGGAACAACTGAGGTGGCTGAAATGCTTTTCCGCCAGTTGGACAGGCTGCGGGAGAAAACCGGCATTACACTTGCCTTCCAGTGCTGCGAGCACCTGAACAGGGCTTTGGTTATGACCAGGAAGGGCGCGGAGGAGCGGAATCTTGAGGAAGTCTCGGTCATCCCCGTAAGGAATGCCGGCGGAGCGATGGCTTCGTTTGCTTTTGAAAAAATGCCAGATGCTCTTGTAGTGGAGTCAGTCAAGGCGGATGCGGGGATTGATATTGGCGATACTTTGATTGGGATGCATCTGAAGCCGGTTGCAGTACCTATCCGGGTTGGTCGCCGGAATGTGGGCAACGCAAATGTGGTGCTCGCAAAAGTGCGTCCGAAGCTGATTGGCGGCCCGCGGGCGGTGTATGAGCGGAACCGGGACAATCTTTCTTGTACATGAGGTATCTTTTTCAGTAGGAAACTGCTAAAATGGTAACGAATTTTCTAAATAAATAGACACGAATTTCGAGGGGGAAGGGATTCATGATGAAGCACGTGGCAAAGCGGGACCCGCAGGTTTTTGAATCGATTCAGAAGGAGTTACAAAGACAGCGGTCGAAGATTGAATTGATTGCATCGGAGAATTTCGTCAGTGAAGCTGTTATGGAAGCGCAGGGCTCTGTGCTGACAAATAAATACGCGGAGGGTTACCCGCATAGGCGTTATTATGGCGGCTGTGAGTATGTCGATGTGGTTGAGGACCTGGCGCGCGACCGGGCGAAGGAGATTTTCGGGGCGGAGCATGCGAACGTCCAGCCGCATTCAGGGGCACAGGCGAACATGGCGGTTTATTTTACCATTCTTGAGTCTGGTGATACGGTTCTTGGGATGAATCTATCACATGGGGGCCACCTGACACACGGCAGTCCAGTCAACTTCAGCGGTGTCCAGTATCATTTTGTTGAATACGGTGTTGATGAGGACACACATCTGATTAACTATGACGATGTCCGCGCGAAGGCGCTTGAGCATAAGCCAAAGCTGATTGTCGCCGGTGCGAGCGCGTATCCTCGCGAAATCGATTTTAAAAAATTCCGCGAAATCGCAGATGAGGTTGGCGCCTATTTAATGGTCGATATGGCTCATATTGCAGGTCTCGTAGCCGGTGGCCTTCACCAGAATCCTGTCCCGTATGCGGATTTCGTTACTTCAACCACGCACAAAACATTGCGCGGACCGCGCGGCGGCCTAATCCTTTGCCGTGAGGAGTTTGCGAGGAAAATAGACAAGTCCGTTTTCCCAGGCATCCAGGGCGGCCCTCTTATGCACGTGATCGCTGCCAAGGCGGTTGCTTTCGGCGAGATTATAAACAACGGCTTTAAGGAATACGCAGGAAAGGTTGTTTCAAATGCGAAGGCATTGGCGCAGGCCCTTCAGGAAGAGGGCGTGACCCTAGTTTCCGGAGGAACGGACAACCACCTCATCCTCGTTGACCTGCGCTGCCTCGGCCTGACAGGAAAAGTGGGCGAAAAGGTATTGGATGAAATCGGCATTACGGTCAATAAAAACACCATTCCTTTTGATCCTGAGAGCCCATTTGTCACCAGCGGTATCCGGATTGGGACCGCTGCTGTTACAACACGTGGGTTCGGAGAAGAGGAAATGAAGGAAATCGCCTCCATTATGGCATTTACCTTAAAGAACCATGACGATGAAGAAAAGCTTAAGGAAGCAGCTGGGCGGGTTGAAGCGCTGACCAGCAAGTTCACCCTTTACCCTGAATATTAATTTACTCAAGGAAGCAGCGGAGCCTGCTTCCTTTTTTGGGGGCAATATCTTCCTGTCTAGCCGCTTACACATTTCTTCTTGCCCTGCCAAAACTTTTTCTGTAAAATGAGACGAAGTGTGCCAACCTATATCAGAGGAATCTATTTAGCAGAGGGGCGATTATTATGGCAAAAGTATATGTATTTGACCACCCGTTAATCCAGCATAAGCTAACGTACATCCGTGACAAGAACACTGGGACAAAGGAGTTCCGCGAGCTTGTCAATGAGGTCTCAATGTTGATGGCCTTTGAAATTACGAGAGATATGCCGACAGAGGACATTGAAATTGAAACACCTGTCTGCGTTGCAAAGGCGAAGGTTCTTTCCGGAAAGAAAATAGGGGTGATTCCAATCCTCCGTGCCGGCATCGGAATGGTTGATGGAATCCTGAAGCTTATCCCTGCTGCGAAAGTCGGCCATATCGGCCTGTACCGCGATCCGGAAACTCTTCTTCCGGTAGAGTACTATGTTAAGCTGCCGAGTGACGTGGAAGAGCGTGACTTCATCGTTGTCGACCCAATGCTAGCGACTGGCGGTTCAGCTGTGGAAGCGATCAATTCTCTTAAAAAACGCGGTGCTAAGCACATTAAATTCATGTGCCTGATTGCTGCACCAGAAGGTGTTGAAGTCGTTAAGGAAGCACATCCTGACGTTGACATCTTCATCGCGGCCCTTGATGAGAAGCTGAACGAAAAAGGCTACATCATTCCTGGACTTGGTGATGCCGGAGACAGGCTGTTCGGGACAAAATAATAAGAATAATATTTGTATGCGTAGAAAAGCCGGACGGGTTCGTTCTAAACCCCATCCGGCTTTTTTTATTGAAACAAATCCTTAACATTAGCGATAAACGTCCGTGCTATATTATAATAGAAGAAATTTACTATTTTCTTGTAGGAAAAACCCTGTTTTGAAGAGTTGTTGGAATGAGGTTTAACTGGAAATTTTCCAGATGCCTAAATTAAAACAGCCGCCATAAAAAACAAAGTGTTATGGAACAATAAAACCACTTCACATACAGTGTAAACCTTTAATAAAAGCATACGGTAATGATGATGCAATTTCCGCGCCATTACTGGATTTTCCGCAAGAACTTTGTGAATTTTTTCACCATCATATGGATTGACATTGATAGGGGGCTATTGTATGCTAACAAAGGGCATAAAATGATAGGGTTTTCATGTTTTTTCCTGCGTAAATGCTCCGTATTGGTACAGATTTTTTCCATACATATAGCTGCCCTTTTTAACGGTTCTCATTCTCTAAAGTGAGGATGCGATAAAATGCGGAAATATGACCGCCCCTTTAAAGCAATGGCACTTTCGTCGGCAATCCTTTCCCAGCTGGTAGGATCCATTCTCATCGGTATTTTTGCCGGTAGATGGATTGACGGAAAAACCGGCACTGAGCCGCTTTTTCTCATCATAGGACTGTTTATCGGATTGGCAGTGGGAGTTTATGCGGTTCTTCGCCTCGTCCAGCAATACTTTTCAGGAGACTGACACAAATATGTCCGATTTAAGGGCCATTTATAACTACATTCGCAGATATCTCTTTTTTTTATTGGCTTTATACGTTCTAGCCTGGGGATTCACTGATCACCGGCAGATTTTTGGCGGGCTCATTTTAGGGACAGCCCTAAGCATGTTCAACTTATGGTTAATGGTCAGAAAGACGTACCAGCTAGGGGATGCCGCTGTAAAAGGCAGGAAGGTATACTCGCTGGGCACGTTTTCGAGGATGGCTGCCGCTGTCCTTGCTGTCATCATTGCAATGGAATATCCCAACCATTTTCACTTTATTAGTGTTATTTTAGGTTTAATGACATCCTATATTGTCATTATGATATATTTTTTCAAGCAATTATTGTTACCTAAATAGACTTTAAGAAGCGAGGTGAATACTGTTGCATCATGAAAATCCAATAGTGGGCCCGTTTTTTGGCATGTATTTCAACTTGTCAAACGTCTTGACCATTACGGCGGCGAGCCTGATCGTTTTCATCATCGCTGTCCTTTCGACTCGAAGGCTGGCAATGAAGCCGACTGGCATGCAGAACTTCATGGAATGGGTGATGGACTTTGTAAAGAACATCATTAAAGGCTCCATGGATTGGAACGCAGGCGGAAGGTTCCATGTTCTAGGTATAACTTTACTGATGTACATATTTGTATCGAATATGCTAGGACTTCCACTGGCTGTCGCATATGGTGACACACTCTGGTGGAAATCGCCAACGGCTGACCCTGTCATCACGTTGACACTTGCGACAATGGTAATGGGCCTTTCCCATTATTACGGAGTCAGGCTCCACGGACCGAAGGAATATGCCAAAGGCTATTTTAGACCGGTAGGCTTCTTGTTTCCATTAAAGCTGCTTGAGGAGTTCTCCAATACTCTGACACTGGGCCTGCGTCTTTACGGAAATATCTATGCAGGTGAAATTTTACTCGGGTTGTTGGCTACAGGGCTTGCCACATCATTTGGTGGTGTGCTGGCCGCGGCTGTGCCTACAATTGTATGGCAAGGATTTTCCATCTTTGTCGGATCGATCCAGGCTTTTATTTTCACATTGTTAACAATGGTCTATATTTCCCACAAAGTGAGCATTGATCATTGATAATATATAAACCCGTTCATAACTCATGGACAAAAAATAATTCAAACAAACTATATTCGAGGAGGAAATTATTATTATGGGTGCTATAGCAGCAGCAATTGCAATTGGTTTGGCAGCATTGGGTGCAGGTTTGGGTAACGGTATGATTGTTTCTAAAACAGTAGAAGGAATGGCTCGCCAGCCAGAAGCTCGCGGTATGCTTCAAACAACAATGTTCATCGGGGTTGCGTTCGTAGAGGCGATTCCTATCATGGCTGTTGTTATCGCGTTTATGGTAGTTGGCCGATAATAGATTTTTAACAATGGCGAAGACCGCATACAAAGGAACTTCGCCTTTCCTTTATATTTTAAGGAAAAACTCCTGTCAAAAATGCAGGCTTCATCATAGCCGAAAATGTTTCGAATCCACAATAAATGCACCCGGAATCCGGGTGAATGACTCTTGAAGGGAGTGACTCGAGGGTGTTGACAAGCAGTTTCGTATTAGGCGCAGCAACGAAATTCAACAACGGTGATATATTATTCCAATTAGCAATGTTCCTCATTTTAATGGCATTGCTCAAAAAGTTTGCATGGGGTCCTCTAATGGGCGTCATGAAAGAGCGTGAAACACATATTTCAAACGAAATCAGCCAAGCTGAAAAGGCGAATCAGGATGCGAAGAAACATCTTGAAGAGCAACGTGAGCTTTTGAAAGAAGCACGGCTTGAAGCACAAGGCCTGATTGAAAATGCCCGTAAGCAGGGAGATGTCCAGCGCGATGAAATCATCGCGATCGCACGGACTGAGGCGGAAAGGTTGAAAGAATCCGCCAAACTTGAAATCGAGCAGCAGAAGGAGCAGGCTGTTGCGGCCATCCGCGACCAGGTTGCATCACTTTCTGTCATGATCGCTTCTAAAGTGATCGAGAGGGAATTGGGTGAGCAGGATCAGCAGAAGCTGATTGATGAATTTATCCAAGAGGCAGGAATCGGCCGATGAGCACGACGATCATATCAAAACGATATGCCGTGGCTTTATTCAAGCTGGCAGAGGAAAAGGGTTTGCTCGACACGATAGAAGAAGAAATCCGCGTCGTAAAGGACGTATTCAGCAGCAACAAGGAATTAAATGCTGTACTGCATTCACCGAGACTTTCGCTTGATGAAAAGAAGGCCATTGTCAAGGGCGCATTCACAACTCTGAATCCATATTTGCTGAACACCCTCATGATTCTGATTGACCGCCACAGGGATAGTGAAATTCCCGGGGTGGCTGAAGGGTTCATTGAACTTGCCAACGAAGCGAGGGGCATAGCTGAAGCAACAGTCTACAGTGTACGGCCTTTGTCGGATGAAGAAAGAATTGCGTTGTCCGCCTCTTTTGCGGCTAGGGTTGGCAAAAATGCTCTCCGGATTGAAAATATCGTTGATACCGACCTGCTCGGCGGGATCAAAGTCCGGATTGGAAACCGAATTTTCGACGGCAGCCTGCGAGGCAAGCTAGACCGTCTAGAGCGCAGACTATTGATCTAAGATTTAGATAGGGGTGAAACTCATGAGCATCAAAGCTGAGGAAATCAGTGCGCTGTTAAAACAGCAAATCGAAAACTATCAGTCGGAAATTCAAGTAAGTGATGTTGGTACAGTCATCCAGATTGGTGACGGTATTGCCCGTGCTCATGGCCTCGACAATGTCATGGCCGGGGAACTTGTTGAGTTTTCGAATGGCGTTATGGGTATGGCGCAAAACCTTGAAGAAAATAACGTCGGTATTATTATTCTTGGACCATATACAGAAATCCGCGAAGGCGATGAAGTCCGCCGTACTGGCCGGATTATGGAGGTTCCGGTTGGCGACGCACTCATCGGCCGCGTTGTAAACCCGCTCGGACAACCGATTGACGGCATGGGTCCAATCAATACGACCAAAACCCGTCCAATTGAAGCAGTCGCTCCAGGGGTTATGGATCGTAAATCTGTTCATGAGCCGCTTCAGACAGGCATCAAGGCGATTGACGCCCTTGTACCGATCGGACGCGGACAGCGTGAATTGATCATCGGTGACCGCCAGACTGGTAAAACAAGTGTCGCCATCGATACAATCATTAACCAAAAAGGCCAAAACATGGTCTGTATCTATGTTGCAATCGGCCAGAAGGAATCAACAGTGCGTAATGCGGTGGAAACACTCCGCAAATATGGCGCGCTTGATTACACTATTGTTGTAACTGCATCGGCTTCCCAGCCGGCGCCGTTATTGTTCCTTGCTCCGTATGCCGGTGTTTCGATGGCTGAGGAGTTTATGTACGAAGGCAAGCACGTGCTAGTTGTTTATGATGACCTTACGAAGCAGGCTGCTGCTTACCGTGAGCTTTCCCTGCTTCTTCGCCGCCCTCCAGGCCGTGAAGCTTATCCAGGGGACGTTTTCTACCTGCACAGCCGTTTGTTGGAGCGTGCAGCGAAATTGAGCGATGCAAAAGGCGCGGGTTCAATCACTGCCCTTCCGTTCATTGAAACACAGGCGGGTGACGTTTCCGCTTATATTCCAACGAACGTTATTTCAATTACAGATGGACAAATCTTCCTTCAGTCGGACCTGTTTTTCTCCGGCGTACGCCCGGCGATCAACGCTGGTCTTTCTGTATCCCGAGTAGGAGGCTCCGCGCAAATCAAGGCGATGAAAAAGGTTTCCGGAACATTGCGTCTTGACTTGGCATCCTACCGTGAATTGGAAGCTTTTGCCCAGTTCGGTTCTGACCTTGATAAAGCAACACAGGCCAAGCTTGCCCGTGGCGCCCGTACAGTAGAAGTACTAAAGCAGGATCTTCATAAGCCGCTTCCGGTTGAAAAGCAGGTTATGATCCTTTACGCACTGACACGTGGGTTCCTTGATGATATTCCTGTCGGTGACATCCGCCGTTTTGAAAACGAGTTCCATTCATGGCTCGACCACAACCGCAAAGACGTGTTAGACCATATCCGCACAACGAAGGAGCTTGCATCCGACGAGGATATGGCAGCTGCGATCAACGATTTCAAGAAGACATTCGCAGTAACAGAATAAACGAGGAGGGTGTGCAAACTCGCGCGCTTTACCGTGATGATCTAACATGCTGGGGCAGGGGTCCAGGACGGGCCCCCGTCCTTAACTTTGATAAGGGTGGTGAGAACCAGTGGCATCATTACGCGATATAAAGTCACGGATTGTATCAACAAAGAAGACGAGCCAGATTACGAAAGCGATGGAAATGGTGTCTGCGGCTAAATGGAACCGCGGCGTCATGAGTGCGAAAGCGTTTGTCCCTTACATGGAAAAAATCCAGGAAGTGACAGCTTCGATAGCGGTCGGCAGCAAGGATATAAACCATCCAATGCTCCTGTCGCGCCCAGTCAAGAAGACAGGATATATTGTGATTACCTCCGACCGTGGCCTTGCAGGCGCTTATAACAGCAACGTCCTTCGGGATCTGTATCAGACCATCCAGGAGCGCCATAAATCGAATGATGAATTCGGAATCATCGCGATTGGAAGGATTGGACGCGACTTTTTCCAGAAAAGGGGAATGAACGTAGTCCTTGATATTGTCGGAATTTCGGACCAGCCTTCTTTTGACGATATAAAAAACATTACGAGCAGTACAGTAGGAATGTTCTCTGACGGGACTTTCGATGAACTGCATATCCAATACAGCCATTACATCAGTGCGATTTCTCAGGAAGTGACTCATAAAAAGCTTTTGCCGCTAACAGATATATCGGCTTCCACAAAGCTTACATCTTATGAGTTCGAGCCCAATGCCGAAGAAATCCTTGATGTCCTTCTTCCACAGTATGCCGAAAGCCTTATTTACGGAGCTTTGCTCGACAGCAAGGCGAGTGAGCATGCGGCGAGGATGACAGCAATGAGGAATGCAACAGACAATGCGAAAGAGCTGATCAATTCTTACAGCTTGAAATATAACCGTGCCCGCCAGGCGGCAATCACTCAGGAAATTACTGAGATTGTCGGCGGAGCATCTGCTTTGGAGTAAGCCTGATTCTTACAAGGATATACAGGCTGGGATTTGTTTAAAAAGAATATGAGTTGATTGGAGCGGAGGGGACTGACTCCGGCGGGATGCAGCGGCAAGGTGGAGACCCATGAAAAGCGGAAGCGCCTCGGTCAGCCCCGACAAGCGCTGGAGGGCCTGAAGGAGAAGTCGTTCTTTGACTTCACCTGAAGGACCGAAGCGACCTCGAGGGGCTAGGCGCTGAAGCTGGCCAAACAGGCGCCAATGCGCCGAGGAGGCTCCACTGACGCCCCGCGGAAAGCATGTCCCCGAAGTGGAAATCAACAGTTCTTACACTTTTTTACGCACAAGACAATCTGCAGCTTTTGCAAAAAAGCCAGGTTTCTCTATTGATTGGAGGGAAAACGATGAACACAGGACATGTCCTGCAAGTTATGGGACCGGTTGTTGACGTTAAGTTTGACAGCGGCAGCCTGCCGGAAATCTATAACGCATTGAAAATCAGTTCCAAAGCGCGTGATGAATCAGAAGTTGATATAAACCTGACCCTGGAAGTGGCCCTTCACCTCGGCGATGATACAGTCCGTACGATTGCGATGGCTTCGACAGACGGCCTGACCCGCGGATTGGAAGTTGTTGATACAGGAGCGCCAATCTCGGTTCCGGTTGGGGATGTCACTCTTGGCCGAGTTTTCAACGTACTTGGTGAATCAATCGACCTCGCCGAAGAATTACCGGCAAGCGCACGCAGGGATTCCATCCACCGCGAAGCGCCTACATTTGAACAGCTTTCTACAGAAGTTGAAATTCTTGAAACTGGAATTAAAGTTGTCGACTTGCTCGCACCTTATATTAAGGGTGGGAAAATCGGACTTTTCGGTGGTGCCGGTGTAGGTAAAACCGTTCTAATTCAGGAATTGATCCATAACATTGCCCAAGAACACGGCGGTATCTCCGTATTCGCAGGTGTCGGTGAACGTACACGTGAAGGGAACGACCTTTACCATGAAATGACCGATTCTGGTGTTATCAAGAAAACGGCCATGGTATTCGGCCAGATGAACGAGCCGCCAGGGGCAAGGATGCGTGTTGCTCTGACTGGTCTGACAATGGCGGAGTTCTTCCGTGATGAGCAAGGACAGGACGTTCTTTTCTTCATGGATAATATTTTCCGATTTACACAGGCAGGTTCCGAGGTTTCCGCTCTGCTTGGCCGTATGCCATCCGCGGTTGGATACCAGCCGACACTTGCTACCGAAATGGGCAGGCTTCAGGAGAGGATCACCTCTACGAATAAAGGTTCTGTTACTTCCATCCAGGCAATTTATGTACCAGCCGACGACTATACCGACCCGGCGCCGGCAACGACATTTGCCCACTTGGATGCAACGACAAACCTTGAGCGTAAGCTTTCTGAGATGGGGATTTACCCAGCTGTGGATCCGCTCGCTTCGACTTCCCGCGCACTGACGCCTGAAATTGTTGGCGAAGAGCACTACTCAGTTGCCCGCCAGGTCCAGCAGACGCTTCAGCGTTACCGTGAACTTCAGGATATTATTGCGATACTTGGTATGGATGAGTTATCAGATGAAGATAAGCTCACTGTACACCGCGCGCGCCGGATCCAGTTCTTCTTGTCCCAGAACTTCCACGTTGCGGAACAGTTCACAGGCCAGCCTGGATCTTACGTACCAGTGAAGGAAACGGTTAAAGGCTTCCGTGAAATCCTTGATGGCAAGTACGACCATCTTCCTGAAGATGCATTCCGCCTCGTAGGCCGCATTGAAGACGTGGTCGAAGCTGCTAAAGGCATGGGTGTAGAGGTCTAAACAAGCCAGGAGGGTGAAAGATGAACACGATTAAAGCTAGTGTTGTAACTCCCGATGGCCCGGTTTATGATGCCGAAGTCGAGATGGTAAGCACGAAAGCCCAAAGCGGTGAACTGGGAATCCTCCCCGGCCATATTCCAATGGTTGCCCCGCTGCAAATTGGCGCAGTCCGCCTGCAAAAGGAAGGAAAGACCGAATTAGTCGCCGTCAGTGGAGGCTTCCTCGAGGTCCGTCCAGATCAGGTGACCATTTTGGCCCAAGCTGCCGAACAGTCAAGTGAAATTGATATTGAACGGGCTCAAAGGGCAAAAGAACGCGCTGAACAGCGCCTCAAAGAACGGCAGCAGGAACACGTAGACTTCAAACGGGCTGAGCTGGCACTTCAGCGAGCCATTAACCGCCTAGCCGTTGCGGAGAGAAGAATATAAATACTTAGGAAAAGGGAGACTTCGGTCTTCCTTTTTTTGTTGGCAACATTCTGTCCATAGGGGAGCGCACGGAGAATCTGGTGACTTTAATTACATAAGATCTGTCCCAACATAGTGCATCTTGGGACAGACAACAAGAAGATATTCGTGTATCAGTCCCAACACAGGGCACCTTGGGACAGAGATCCAGGAGATTTACATGTATCTGTCCCAACAAAGGGCACCTTGGGACAGAGAGCCAGGAGATTTACATGGATCTGTCCCAACATAGTGCATCTTGGGACAGACAACAAGGAGATTCACGTGGATCCTGTCGAAGAAGCGACATCACTCATTTTGAACCTTCATATTTAGACAATTAACCTTCCTTATATAGGGAGTTATACTAATATATTGTAGAAAATTGGCTAAAAAACGGATAAAATGAAGTAAGAAAAGAAATACAGAAACTTTTCTGCGAAAAGGCAAACCTGTTGGAAAGCAGGGACGCAAAGTTAAGGGCCCAACATAGAAGGCAGCAAAGCCTGGCTACCGAAAGGAGATTTTTTTTGCGCAAATTTTTAGGTGTAATGATCTGTTTCCTGCTGTTTTTGCCATTTGTACCTGCGGTTGCCGAAGCCAGGCTGGTTCCAAGCCAGCAATCCGCATCCATTGATGCCAGCGGGCTCGGAAAAGGGGTCGTGTCAGTAAAATATGCCAGCAAAGCCGGAAAACAAGGAAAGGCTGGCATTACGAAGAATGGAAAAACCTATTATTACGATCTGCCAGGTAATGGGGCCGCGGTCCGACTGCCTCTGCAAATGCAAAATGGGATGTATAAGGTGACTATTTTTGAACAAACAAAAGGCAACGAATATATGATGGTTGCCTCAAAAAATGTGTCACTACAACTCAAGGATTCCAAAACAGTTTTCCTTCAGCCGGTTCAAAATGTACACTGGACTGCTTCGATGGCCCCCATTAAGACGGCAGCCAATCTTACGAAGGGAAAGGGAAAAACGGAGGACAAGATTAAGGCTATCCACAATTATGTGATTCGTAATGTAAAATACGACTTCAACAAAATGAAGACAGTCCAGAGTGGATACGTACCAAATATCAACACTGTTTTTGCTGCGAAAAAAGGAATTTGCTATGATTATGCGGCATTGTTTGGCGCCATGCTCAGAAGCCAGGGAGTCCCAACCAAACTTGTTACCGGATATTCCTCAAAAGTCCAAGGCTACCATGCCTGGAATGAAGTTTATATTAAAGAACAAAACAAGTGGGTCATTGTTGACACAACTGTAGATGCTTCGTCCAAAAATAATTCTAAAATATCAATCTATAAAAAAGCATCAGAATACAAGAAAATGAACGAATACTAGAGTAGCCCGTCCAGAGAAGGGATGCAATGCCTTCTTGGACGTTTTTTGACATTTGCATGTCAGAAGGATCATCCTGATCTCCTTCCCGATAAAAAAGTGAATAGAAGACTAATGAACAATCCTGGTCCCGAATACGATAGAAATAGAAACCCGTAGGCAGGCTTTAACTGTAGGAGCGACGGGAATCTATTTGATTATGAAATTTTGGTCGATTTGAGGCAGGGAGGAGGTAACGGGATAACCCCAATATTGCAAGAAAAAATGTGATAAATTGACAAACATCACTGACAAGGACTTTTGGTATAAGTAAAGTGTAAATGGGGGCTTTACTGGTTCAAAACTTTGAATCCGGGAAAAAAACCCATTATGATAGATGACAAGCCCTATCTTTAAAGAAAGATCAACAGGAAGTTTTTTTATCGCTTCCAGGGAGAGAGTTTACTTCAAAATTAGGGAAGGGGGAGCTTCTATTTTTTGGTGAAAGGGTTTGTCGACACGGAATTGCAACAATGCTATAATGAATTCGGTTACAATTCACTAAAATGAAAATATTACAACATTGGAGGGGATGGGCATGGAACTGCTGAATTTATATCAGAATAACTATCTGATAGTTTTTGTGTTTCTATGTCTGGGGATTTTGCTGCCGGTGGTGGCGTTGTTTTTGGGTAAACTTCTGCGTCCATACAAGCCAGTCGAGGCGAAGTATACTACGTACGAAAGCGGTATTGAGCCGTTTCACGATTCCCGTGTGCAATTCAATGTCCGCTATTATATTTTTGCCCTAATGTTTGTTATTTTCGATGTTGAAACGGTCTTTTTATACCCGTGGGCCGTCGCTTATGAGAAACTCGGGATATTTGCACTGATTGAAATGGCAATTTTCGTATTAATGCTAGTGCTCGGGCTTGTTTATGCATGGAAAAAGAAGGTGCTAAGATGGATTTAAAATTGGACAGCATATCACCTCAGGAAATGGAAGAAATGAAGAGGAATGTCTTTTTAACCACGTTGGAGCAAGTCAAAGCCTGGGCTAGAAGCAACTCCCTTTATCCAATGACTTTCGGGCTTGCTTGCTGCGCGATTGAAATGATGGGTGTTGGATCATCCCACTATGACTTGGACCGTTTCGGTTCGTTTTTTAGGACCTCTCCAAGGCAGTCTGATGTCATGATTGTTTCAGGTACGGTTACAAAGAAAATGGCGCCGATTGTCCGCCGTCTATATGACCAGATGCCTGAGCCTAAATGGGTCATCGCAATGGGGTCATGCGCTACAGCCGGAGGTCCTTATATCTATTCCTATTCGGTTGTAAAAGGTGTTGACCAGATTGTCCCGGTTGATGTTTATATTCCAGGATGCCCACCGAATCCCGCTGCGCTGATTTATGGAATCAATAAACTCCGGGAAAAGATTCGCTACGAGGCGAAGACTGGGAAGAAGGTGATTTAACCGATGAGCGGGGAGAAAGATCTGGAACAATTAAAGAAAGAAGCGGTTGAGAAGGCCAAAGCGGCCGCCGCTGCAAAGAGGGCAGCCAGGGAAGCGGGTTCAGCTTCAAAACCTCCTGTGAATGAGAAACCTGCTACAGAAAAGCCAGTTGAAACCGATCCGGCGAAGGCAAAAGCGGAAGCTGCAGCCAAAGCCAAAGCGGCGGCGCTTGAAAAGAGGAAAAACGCCGCAGCAGTAAATCAAGAAGCAGAGAATTCTGATGGAATGAAAGCGGTTGCAGATACAAATAAGGCTGCAGGGGCAGATGAAAAGGCAAAGGCCGCCGCGGCAGCGAAGGCAAAAGCAGCAGCCGCGGCCAAAGCCAAAGCGGCGGCGCTTGCAAAGAAATCAGGCGAAGGCACTGCTGAGCCTGCAGGTGACGATGCCAAGGCAAAAGCCGCTGCAGCAGCGAAGGCAAAAGCGGCAGCAGCTGCAAAAGCCAAGGCAGCAGCCCTGGCCAAACAATCAGGTGAAGTAGCCGGAGACGACGAAAAGGCAAAAGCCGTTGCTGCAGCAAAGGCAAAGGCGGCCGCAGCCGCGAAGGCAAGGGCAGCGGCAGCTGCAAAGGGAGCATCGGGTGCTGTGGAAGCAAAGCCTGAAGTTCCATCGCCAAACCAACCTTTCCTTGATAAATATATAAAAGTCATTAAGGAACATCTTGGTGAAGATGTCCTCGAAGATTCCTATATTAACAAACTTTCAAAAGATGTCCCCACTCTTGTCGTTAAACCTGAATCATATTATAAAGTGGCCCAATTCCTTAAATATAATGAACAATTGGGTTTTGATTACTTATCGGAATTACATGGGTCTGATTTTGAAACCCATTTGGAACTATATGTGCATTTATTCTCATATAAGAACAGGCAATCCGTAGCCATGAAGGTTAAGATTGACCGAAACTCGCCAACAATTGAATCCCTGCAGCCACTTTGGGCAGGAGCAGACTGGCCTGAATGCGAGGCATACGATTTACTCGGCATTCAGTTTACAGGGCACCCGAATCTACATCGAATTATGCTTGGGGAAGATTGGGTTGGCCATCCACTTAGAAAAGACTACGAGCAATACGACGTGGAGGTGTAACCATTGATACGCACAGAAGAAATGCTATTGAATGTAGGGCCTCAGCACCCAAGCACCCACGGTGTGTTCCGGCTTGTTATTAAGATTGATGGGGAAATCATTACACATGCCCAGCCGGTAATCGGCTATTTGCACCGTGGCACTGAAAAACTTGCAGAGAACCTGCAATATACGCAAATCATTCCGTATACAGACCGGATGGATTACATATCCTCAATGACCAATAACTATGTCATTTGCCATGCGGTTGAAACAATGATGGGAATCCAGGTGCCTGAAAGGGCAGAATACCTGCGGGTCATCGCCATGGAGCTTAATAGGGTCGCAAGCCACCTTGTCTGGTGGGGAACCTATTTGTTGGATATGGGAGCTGTAAGTCCGTTCCTTTATGCCTTCAGGGAACGGGAAATGGTTGTTAATCTGTTAAATGAACTTTCCGGGGCAAGGCTGACATTCAATTATATGAGGGTTGGCGGAGTCAAGTGGGACGCGCCAGAGGGCTGGATTGAAAAAGTAAAGGCTTTTATTCCTTATATGAGGGAGCAGCTGCAGGGCTACCATCAGCTTGTTACCGGAAATGAAATATTTATGAACCGCGTAAAAGGCGTGGGCCGGTACACCAAAGAAGAGGCCATTCAGTATTCTTTGACTGGACCTACCTTAAGATGTACAGGCGTAAAGTTCGACCTCAGAAAAGATGAGCCATACTCAATCTATGATCGCTTCAAGTTTGATGTGATAACGGAGGAAGGCGGAGACTGCTGGTCCCGCTATAAAGTCAGGATCAGGGAAATAGAAGAATCACTGAAGATATTGGAACAGGCGTGCGAACAATTCCCAGAAGGCGGTGAAATCCTCGCCAAGGTGCCAAAAATCATCAAGGCGCCAAAAGGGGAAACCTACGTAAGGATCGAATCGCCGCGCGGTGAAATCGGCTGCTATATTGCGAGTGACGGGAAAAAGGAACCTTATCGCTTAAAATTTAGAAGACCATCATTCTATAATCTTCAAATTCTATCAAAACTGCTTGTCGGTGAAAATATGGCGAACATGGTCGCCATTCTTGGAGCAATTGATATTGTCCTTGGGGAGGTGGACGGTTAATGGTAGAAGATCTGCTTACCTCAAGCCCGGGACTCGTCAATTTCGGAATATTCTTCTTGCTGGCAACCGTTTTACTATTGGTCGTGCTTGGTTTTGTTACGTATGGCATCCTTGCTGAGCGAAAGGTCATGGGCTTTATGCAGCTTAGGCATGGCCCGAACCAGGTCGGCGGCCGTTGGGGCCTGCTCCAGACAGTCGCGGACGTATTAAAGCTTTTATTGAAGGAAGATATTATTCCAAAGGTGGCAGACAGGCCGCTGTTCATCCTGGCGCCTGTCATCGCATTTGCACCGTCTTTCATGGTGCTCGCAGCCATTCCGTTTACAGATAAACTACAGTTTGCCGATATTGGAGTCGGACTTCTTTATTACATCGCCATCTCGGGCATCACAACTCTCGGGATGGTAACCGGCGGCTGGGCGTCGAACAATAAGTATGCACTGCTTGGTGGTGCGAGGGCCGCGGCCCAAATGATTTCCTACGAAATTCCGCTTGTCATGTCAGTCCTTGGGATCATTCTTCTGACAGGCAGCCTGAATTTGAATGACATTGTTTATGCCCAGCAAAATGGCTGGTACATCCTCCTCCAACCGATTGCATTCATTGTATTCATGATTGCATCCGTTGCGGAGCTGAACAGGACACCATTTGACCTTCCAGAAGGTGAATCGGAGCTTGTCGCCGGCTATCATGTTGAATATTCCGGCTTCCGCTGGGCGTTCTTCATGTTGGCGGAATATGTGTATCTGTTTGCGATGGCTGCTCTTACAACTGTCTTATTCCTTGGCGGATGGCTTCCACCGCTGTCGGTTCTGGACTTCATTCCAGGAGCGGTATGGTTCTCGCTCAAATTCAGCGTCATTGTCTTTATCTTAATCTGGTTCCGTGTAACGTTCCCTCGTTTCCGGGCTGACAAGTTGATGGAGTTTGGCTGGAAAGTCCTGCTCCCAGTCGCACTCGCGAACGTATTCCTGACAGCATTGATCAAAGAGCTTTTTAAACTGTTCTAATAAAAGAAAGTACATTACTTCTTCGGCTTAAGCCGGTTAGAATTGAGATTTTTATCACCGAACCAAAGGGGTGAAAAACATGCTTGGATTAGCAAAAGGCTTAAAGTATACCCTTAAAAACCTGACAAAGGAAAAAATTACGTACGATTATCCGAACAAACCACTTCCTCTTCCGGACCGATTCAGGGGCATTCAGAAATTTTATCCGGAAAAGTGCATCGTCTGCAACCAATGCGCAAATATCTGCCCAACAGACTGCATCCAGCTGACAGGGAAGAAGCATCCCGATCCAACAAAGAAAGGAAAAGTTATCGATACGTACGATATCAATTTTGAAATCTGCATCCTTTGTGACTTATGCACCGAGGTTTGCCCGACTGAAGCAATCATTATGACGAATAACTTCGAGCTTGCGGAATATAGCCGGGATGACCTTTTTAAAAACTTAGAGTGGCTGGATGAAAATGACGAGAATGTTCGGAAGGTGAATAAAGCATGATTTCAGGTGAGTTTCTTGCATTTATGTTGCTTGCACTAGTGGCTGTCATCGGGGGCGTGCTTTTACTGAACCTGACGAAAGTCGTTCATACAATCATTGCCCTCGTCTTTACGTTTATCAGTATTGCTGGCATCTTTGTCCTCTTGTCTGCGGAATTTTTGGCGGCTGTCCAAATCCTGATTTATTCCGGAGCCATTACGATTATTATGTTATTCGGCATTATGCTGACAAAACATGACGATGAAAGTGAAGCAAGCACGGGGAAATGGCGCAAACTCCTGATGGTTTTGGGAGTGGCAGGCTTTGCCTTTGCCGTTTATATCGGCATTTATAATCTTGATTTGAGCCCGGAGCCGGCTGCGCTTCATGAAAATAATACCGAGCAAATCGGCATGGCGCTGTATTCAAGGTTCATCATTCCATTTGAGTACCTTTCTGTCCTGTTGCTTGTCGCCCTGATTGGGGCGATCGTTCTTGCAAAAAAAGACGATAAGGAGGCGGAGTGATATGAATACAGGAGTTCCTGCTTCTGCCTATCTCGCGCTTGCCCTGATATTGTTCTGCATCGGCCTGTATGGAGCCCTGACAAAGCGGAACACAGTAATCGTCCTTATATCCATTGAACTCATGCTGAATGCCGTTAACATTAACCTTGTGACATTCAGTAAGTTTGGGCTGACCCCTTCCATAGACGGGCAAATCTTCACCTTGTTCGCGATGGCTGTCGCTGCAGCCGAGGCGTCAGTCGGACTGGCCATCCTGATTTCCCTATACAGGAACAGGAAAACAGTCAATATAGATGAAATGGATATCATGAAAAATTAATCCGGATATATTACCGGTTAGAAAAAGGCCATTCCCGCCAAACGCGGGCTGGCCGGGATGATTATCCGCAGGACGCCATCTGCGGAAGCCCTGTTTTAGGGCACAATCAGGCGCGCACCATACAGAATGAATTCTGCATAGAAACGCGCGTTCATAAAGGGGATAGTGTATTGATGGAAAATGCATGGCTCATACCGCTTTTCCCGCTAGTTTCATTTTTGATTCTCCTTCTATTCGGCAGACGGCTTAAAGAGGCAAGTGCGTACGTTGGGATTGGATTAACCCTGGCTTCACTGGCTATGTCTGTATTGGTGCTATTCGAACGTTTCTCGGCACCCACCTACAAATCCGAAGCCGTATGGCTGGCGATAGGAGATGTTCAATTAACTGCGGGCTTTGAAGTGAACCAATTAAATGCATTAATGCTGTTTATCGTTTCACTCGTTAGCTGTCTCGTACATATTTATTCTAAAGGGTACATGCACGGAGACGGGCGAATTCCGGTTTTCTACGCTTATCTTGGATTATTTACCTTTGCTATGCTTGGCTTGGTCGTTTCACCAAACCTTCTACAGACCTATATTTTCTGGGAACTTGTCGGAGTAGGCTCCTTCTTGCTGATCGGTTTTTATTTCTATAAGGAAGAAGCGAAGGCGGCCGCCAAAAAGGCCTTTATCATGACTCGAATCGGGGATGTCGGCCTTTTAATCGGTATGATTCTCCTATTCTGGCAAACTGGCAGTTTCGAATACGATGAAATCTTTGCCGCAGTCGATGCTGGAGGGATTGCTGCCGGCATGCTGACCTTAATCGCCATTTTAATTTTCGTTGGGGCGATGGGAAAGTCTGGCCAGTTCCCGCTCCACACCTGGCTTCCGGACGCAATGGAAGGCCCGACGCCGGTCTCCGCATTAATCCATGCGGCAACAATGGTTGCAGCTGGAGTTTATCTTGTAGCTGCTTTGTTCCCGCTTTTCGCGGCAAGTAAAACAGCGCTTTTGACCGTTGCCATCGTAGGAGCTTTTACGGCGATTTTCGCAGCAAGCATCGGTCTTGTCCAAAAGGATATTAAAAGGGTACTGGCCTATTCGACAGTCAGCCAGCTTGGCTACATGATGCTCGCGCTCGGCTCTGCAGGATATGTTGCAGGTGTGTTTCATCTGATGACCCATGCTTTTTTCAAGGCGCTTCTATTCCTGGCTGCAGGAAGTGTCATTCATGCTGTCCATACTCAAAATATCGAGGAAATGGGCGGATTATGGAAGAAGCTTAAACTGACAGGCCCGCTGTTTCTGATTGGAACGCTTGCCATCAGCGGGGTCCCTTTGTTCTCCGGTTTCTTCAGTAAGGACGAGATTTTGATTGCAACCTGGGAAAATGGACATCCATTCTTGTTTATCCTAGCTGTCATCGCCGCTTTCTTTACTGCATTTTATATGTTCCGCCTGTTCTTCATGGTATTCTGGGGCGAATCCCGCACGAATATGAAGAATGTCAAGGAATCACCTGGAACAATGACATTGCCGATGATCGTTTTAGGCGTGCTAGCCGTTGTGGCAGGCTACGTCAATACACCTTGGTTTGGAACATTCCTTGGAGACTGGCTTGTTGATGGAAATGCGGCTCTAGGGCACGGACATATTGAAGGTCCGGCCTGGATTATGATTGTCGCAACACTTGTTTCGCTGGCCGGAATTTTCCTAGCCTGGCTCATGTACGGAAAACGCTCGCTGTCCCGTGACTGGCTCAGTTCAACGGCACCAGGAGCTTACAGTGTCCTCTATAACAAATACTTTATTGATGAGTTCTATCAGCTGTCTGTTGTGAACGCAACGAAAGCGATCAGCCACCTCTTCCGCTATATTGATGTATTCCTTGTGGAGGGGATCGCTTCAGCAGTTGCCGGGACAGTCAGAGCTCTTGGCAAAACAGGTTCAAAGCTCCAGTCGGGACAGGTCCAGACATATGCGGCAGTGGCCTTTATCGGGCTTGCTGTTCTGACAGTCATCTACGCTCTGACAGGGGGGTACTTGTAAATGAACCTATCCTATATATTGACAATTATGGTATTCTCCCCGTTGCTTGGGATTCTTGCCCTGGCTTTTATACCAAAGACGAATGAAAAGCTGATCAAGCTGACGGGCTTCCTTGGAACGATTCCAGCTTTGCTTATTTCGCTTGGTGCATATGCTCATTACCTTGCAGGCAAGAACCTGGATGATTTTTCTGTAAGAGCGGAATGGATCCATTTTGGCGGATACAAGCAAATGGGCGAAAAGTTCTATTCCATTTACTATGAACTTGGGATTGATGGGTTTTCCCTTCTCCTAGTCGTCCTGACAGCTGTTGTCGCTTCACTTGCTGCGATCGCTTCAAGCATGGTGAAAAAGGAATGGAAAGGGTACTTCATGCTGTTTCTTCTGCTGCAAGTCGGCATGCTGGGAGTATTTACAGCGCAAAACCTTGTCCTGTTCTTCCTATTCTTTGAACTGACCTTGATTCCGATGTTCTTCTTGATTGGAAAATGGGGTTATTTTGAAAAGGAAAAAGCAGCTTATAGCTTCTTAATTTACAATGGCCTTGGCTCGGCAGTCTTGTTAATCGTCATTATGGTGCTTTTAACAAGGACGGGGACATCCAATATTGCACTCCTTGAGCAATTGTTGACAAACCCGGATGCGCAGTTACTCAGGCCAATCTCGGGTGATGCAAAAATGGGACTGTTGATTGCCCTTTTGGTTGCCTTCGGAATCAAGCTGCCAATCTTCCCGCTGCATAGCTGGATGCTGCGCGTCCACGTTCAGGCGCCTCCGGCAATCGTGATGATTCACTCGGGTATTCTTTTGAAAATTGGCGCATTTGGTCTGATTCGTTTCGGCATGGGCATCTTCCCTGAACAATTCAAACAGCTGGCGTTCTTCATCGCAGTGTTGGGAGTCGTCAACCTGCTGTATGGGGCATTTCTTGCGTTTACCCAAAAGGATTTCAAAATGGTCCTCGCCTATTCGTCAATCTCACATATGGGAATCGTCCTGATTGGCTTGGCTGCTTTGAATGAAGCGGGAATCCAGGGTGCGATTTTCCAGGTGATTTCACACGGATTGATTTCGGCTCTGTTATTCTTCCTGGTTGGTGTATTTTATGAAAGACTTGATACATCTCTTATCAGCAATCTTGGCGGTTTGGCAAAAGGTATGCCGGTTGCCGCGGGTCTCCTGCTTGCCGGCGGGATGGCTTCGCTTGGACTGCCGGGCATGTCTGGATTTGTCAGCGAATTTATGGCTTTCCTCGGCTTGTTTAAGGAGATGCCGGTTCTTGCCGCGATTGGCTGTATCGGGATTATTATGACCGCGGCTTATCTTTTACGGGCCATTCTTGGAATCACGTATGGAGTGCCTCATCGTGAATTTACAGGGGTAATGGACTTGAAAGGAACGGAATATGTTCCTGCACTGACATTGCTCTTCCTGATTGTCCTGATTGGCGTATATCCGAGCGTGTTAAGCTCACCACTGCATTCCGCACTTAAATCGATCATGCTTGGGTTGGGAGGTTGATGAACAATGGAACTCAATGATTTGTTAGCGTACAACTGGGGAGTCATGATGCCAGAGTTCATCATTCTCGGCACAATTGCACTATTAGTCCTGTTGGATTTATTCCTGTCAAAGGAATTTGACCGGAAACTGTTCGGCTGGATCGCGATTGCAGCCCTTATTTCGGCAGGAATTTCGGTCTTAGGCATGCTGGATACGCCTGTCACATCGATTCTTGACGACACGTATCGGCTCGATTCATTCGCAAAAGCATTTAAAATGATCCTCCTAGCGGGGTCGGTCTTTGTTATGCTATTAGCGATGAACTACAATCCGAAAGACGGATTTTCCGAATATAGGGGTGAATTTTTCTACTTGTTTTTGGCCGCGCTACTTGGCGGAATGATCATGTCTTCAAGCGGCGACTTGATTACACTGTTTGTCGGACTTGAACTATTATCGATTCCTTCCTATATCCTTGCTGGGATGAGGAGAAACTCTCTGAGTTCAAATGAGTCGGCAATGAAATACGTCATTAATGGCGGAATTTCAACGGCCATTACACTGTTTGGATTGAGTTATGTGTACGGCTTGGCAGGATCAACAAATTTGCTTACCATTGCCAAGACACTTAGCACGAATGTCGACAGCCAGCATACGTATCTCCTGGGCATCGCGTTCTTTATGATCTTTGTCGGTATTTCTTTCAAGCTTGCGGCAGCCCCATTCCATATGTGGGCACCGGACGTATACCAGGGGGCGCCGACACCAGTCACTGCTTTTCTGAGCGTCGTATCGAAAGCGGCTGGCTTTATCATTTTGGTACGGATCATGTTTACGATTTTCCTTCTGACTGCTTCCGATGGGCCAGGCTCAATGCCGTTGCTGTTAAAGCTCCAAGACTATATCGCCTTCTTGGCAGCGGCAACGATGATCATCGGAAACGTCATTGCGCTGAGGCAGCGTAATATTAAAAGGCTGTTCGCGTATTCAAGTATCGCGCATGCCGGATACATTCTCGTTGCTTTTACATCATTGAATTATTTAACCTTTGATGCAATTTGGTTTTATCTTGTTGCATACTTGTTTATGAACATGGGTGCATTTGCGGTCATTCAATTGATGAGTGAAACAACGGGTTCTGAAGAGATAAAGGACTTTGCTGGTTTTTACAAAAAAGCCCCGGTCCTGGCAGCTGCATTCGGTATCCTGCTGCTGTCGCTGGCCGGATTTCCTGGAACGGCGGGCTTTATAGGGAAAGTGAATATATTCATGAGCGCCTTCCTTGATAAAGATAACCCGCATTATGTACTCGCATCGATTATGATTGCGACAACGGTTGTGTCCTATGTGTACTATTTTGGCATATTGACTCAAATGTTCTTTCGCCCAGCTGCGGAGAGTAAGTCCATAAAAATCCCGGCTGGAATCATTGCGACAGTCGGCATTGCAGTTGCAGCCAGCATCCTGTTCGGAATTATGCCGAACATTGCACTAGACTTCCTGCACAGCAACTTTGGCGGCTTCGTGGACTTTTTAGAATAACCAACCCGCTGCCCGCTTTGGGGGAAGCAGGCAGCGTTAGTTTAAAAACTACGTTGATTGAATCGTGGGGCACCAAGCGTGCGCCCGGAGTGGAAATCAATAACTGCCAAGTTTAAAAGGCAAACAGTAAGCCGGACTTTGGGGGAAGGAAGGCTTGCTCGGTTTAAAAGGGGATTAGAATAAAATGCAAAAGGCTGTCTCACACAGGAGACAGCCTTTTGCATTGACAAGAAAAGCATCCGCAAAAGCCGCGGATGCTCTTTAATTAATTTGAATAATCGTCCAATTTTTTCTTCATAAAAGCAAGCAAATCATCTCTTAATTCAGGCATCTGCAGGGCAAATTCCAAAGTTGTTTCGATAAAGCCCTGTTTCTCACCCACATCATACCGATTGCCTTCAAATTCGTATGCGAAAACACGCTGAATCTCATTCAGGTTCTGAATGGCATCAGTCAGCTGGATTTCTCCTCCCGCGCCAATTTCCTGTTTGTCGAGGAACATGAATATTTCAGGAGTCAAAATATAGCGGCCGATAATCGCAAGGTTGGATGGGGCTGTTCCAGGTTTTGGCTTTTCGACAAACTGCCTGACTTGAAAACGTCTGTTGTATTCCTCAAGTGGGTCGATAACCCCGTAACGGTGGGTTTCCGTTTCAGGAACACGCTGAACGCCAATAACGGATGAAAGTGTATCATCATACTGATTCATCAGCTGCTTTAGACAAGGAACGTCTGACTGGACGATATCGTCACCGAGAAGGACAGCAAATGGCTCATTACCGATGAATTTTCTGGCACACCAGACCGCATGGCCGAGGCCGCGTGGTTCTTTTTGGCGGATGTAATGAATATCCACCATATTCGAAGCTGCCTGGACTTTTTCAAGCAATTCAAATTTTTCTTTCTCAAGCAAATTTTGTTCGAGTTCAAATGCATGGTCAAAATGATCTTCAATAGCCCGTTTGCCTTTTCCAGTAACAATTATGATATCTTCAATCCCTGATTCGATTGCTTCCTCGATAATATATTGAATGGTTGGTTTATCGACGATTGGAAGCATTTCTTTTGGCATTGCCTTTGTTGCCGGCAAGAAGCGGGTACCAAGCCCTGCGGCTGGAATGATCGCTTTTCTAACCTTTTTCATACAATAACCCCCTCACTACTTATTTATGCAATGCAATTATACCCTAAAGAGAAGGCATTTTAAAAAGGTAGCTATTTAATTGCTTTTCGTTTAGTCAATGCCTACAATAGAAAGTGAGTGCCTTTTTTGCAAAACATGCTCAGGATATCTTCCACATGAATAATTATTCCACACGAATGTAAAAGTGACAAGCGCAACTGCAAAAAATTACCAAAACTTTTGGAAATGCGCTTCTAGACATGAGGCCTAAAGAGATAGAAAAGCCATAGAAGGATAACGGAAAGAGGGAGGAATAATATGGTAGGTGGATTCGGTGCCGAGGCTATGGTGGGTATTTTTACCCATCTTGTTTGTATTGCACTTGCTTGGTGGGCGCTAGAGGCTTTGAATTTTGAAAAGCTGATCAGGGCTAACCGGGTACTGCAAGCGCGTGTTTTATACATCCTGCTTTCGATTGTAATCGGTTCAGCTGTCAGTGACTTCTTTCTTGATTATCTCCTTTTCTCTAGGCAGCTTCCTTCAATATTTGAATAAAAAAGTCTACTGTTATCAACCTTGAGGGCGTTTTCATAGAATGATCTAGCTGGTTGGGTCTGCTCCCAGATATCAACTTAAAAATAGATCGGCGAAAAGTACATCATTACAACGATAAGTGAAACTTTTCACTTGGTAAGGCCGTCTATATAAACGGGAGATTTCTATGTCCTTTTTGTAACTAAGAACTTTTTGCCTGTACATATTATTTAGGTCTTCGTACATGTGTTCAAGCAGACTTTTTTTCAGTACAATCAGAGTTGCGTTATATTTTTTACAGATTTCGCAGTTTTAAAAATCAGTTTGTCTAAATGTGACGACATTTCCCATGTATGCACGTGGGCTTCCCGGAAAAAATGTTAGTAAGGGAAGGGGAGCGGCGTCGCATGAAAATGAATCTGATTTTATCATTATTTGCCATTATCGGTTTTGTTATGTTGGAACATGGGAATAAAACGATTGTAGCTGACCTTGCACCGGATCTAGTGAAGCTGGCGGCTGCATTGGAAGCGGAAGGCAGTTTGCTCGAGGAGTGGTCGGTTTATTCACGGGAGGTTATTGAGGACTCCGATTCACCTAGGGAATTGGAGGCGCATGCCGCTAGGCTTCGGGATCTTTATCCAGATTGGGATTGGTCCATCACCTCAACAGGCAAAGTATGGGAAGCAAAAGCAGTTTCTCCAGCTTCCAACTATGGCCGCGAGTATCTTCAGTTAATTTCTACCCGCACACCCCACAAGGCAAATGCGTATATTATATATAAGGTGGCAGGCGGAGAATGGAATGGCGAAAGTGCGACCTTTTTGAAATCTGGGAAATTTAAGCAGCGCCGCAATGACATATTTCGAGGCGAACCGCCAATTTTCTCTTGTATCAAAGGATCTTTTGATGATAGAATGGAAAAGGCTTTACCTGAAAAAGTAAGTAATCTAATGGCGCGGTTAAATGCCGTCGAAACTGAAGGAATTAGAGAAGAAAACTTTCTATCCATATCGGCTAACTCATCTGAATTTGCCGATACTTTTATGAATGGCATCAATATCCAAATTGCTGTTCGAACGAGCGGGGCGGAGAAAGCGACTGTAACAGTTGGCACCCCGATCATCACGGTTGAATATTAATATAGAGAACTTGGACGCGGAGGGGAATACACTTGGAAAAGATCATCGTCCGCGGCGGAAATAGGCTAAATGGAACGGTCAAAGTAGAAGGGGCCAAAAATTCTGTACTGCCTGTACTCGCTGCAACATTATTGGCAAGTGATGGAAAAAGTATCATTCGAGATGTGCCTACTCTCTCCGATGTATATACGATCAACGAAGTATTACGTCATTTAAACGCAGAAGTCGTTTTTGAAAATAATCAAGTTGTTGTAGATGCATCTAGAGAGCTGAAAGAGGAGGCGCCATTTGAATATGTCCGTAAAATGCGCGCTTCAGTACTTGTTATGGGCTCGTTGTTGGCCCGGAATGGCCGTGCGCGTGTGGCATTGCCAGGCGGATGCGCAATAGGGTCCCGCCCAATTGACCAGCATCTAAAAGGTTTTGAAGCAATGGGTGCGAAAGTAAAGGTCGGAAATGGTTTTATTGAAGCCGAAGTTGACGGTCGGCTAAAGGGAGCCCGGATTTACCTGGATTTCCCTAGTGTCGGAGCAACGGAAAATATTATGATGGCAGCAACGCTTGCAAAAGGCACAACCATCCTTGAGAATGTTGCAAAAGAGCCTGAAATTGTAGACCTCGCAAACCTATTGAACAAAATGGGCGCAAAGGTTGTCGGTGCCGGAACAGGGACAATCAGGATTGAAGGCGTAGATGTATTATTTGGTACTGATCATGCAATTATACCTGACCGGATCGAAGCCGGGACGTTTATGGTGGCGGCCGCGATTACAGGTGGAAATGTCCTTGTAAAAGGTGCGGTCCCTGAACATTTATCTTCTTTGATTGCAAAAATGGAGGAAATGGGGATAACCATCACCGAGGAAGAGGACGGCGTTAGAGTCATTGGGCCTGAAAAACTGAAGGCTGTTGATATCAAAACAATGCCTCATCCAGGGTTCCCGACCGACATGCAGTCACAAATGATGGCATTGCTCCTTCGTGCTGAAGGAACGAGCATGATCACGGAAACAGTATTTGAGAACCGTTTTATGCACGTTGAAGAATTCCGCCGCATGAATGCCGATATTAAAATTGAAGGGCGTTCCGTGATTATTCCAGGTGCCTCCAATCTGCAAGGTGCGGAAGTGGCTGCCACGGACCTTCGCGCTGCTGCGGCACTTATCCTGACTGGATTGGTGGCAGAAGGTGTGACGAGAGTGACAGAATTAAAACATCTGGACCGTGGGTACGTCGATTTCCACCTGAAGCTCGCTGCCTTGGGCGCGGACGTTGAGCGCGTAACAGATTCTGCCGAGGTTTTTGCCGAAGCGCAGGAAAAGCTTGTCTCGGATATGAACGCATAATTCATTAATTTATAATAAGTCTGGTATCATTACCGGACAAGAATAGTACAGAAGAAAAGGCTGTCTGATGTCTGACAGCCTTTTCTTCTTTTTTTGTTTAAAAAAACCTACGGGCTCAAGCGTCAGGCGTGATAACACTTTGTCACCCAAACTGCAAATGAGTGACAACAAAAGCTCAAAACCTGGTTTTGTTGTCACTCAAGCATCAGATGCGTGACAACAAAAGCTCAAAACTCGGTTTGGTTGTCACTCAAACGCCAGATGCGTGACAACAAAAGCTCAAAACCTGGTTTAGTTGTCACTCAAGCATCAGATGAGTGACAACAATAGCTCAAAACTCGGTTTGGTTGTCACTCAAACGCCAGATGCGTGACAACAAAAGCTCAAAACCTGGTTTGGTTGTCACTCAAGCATCAGATGAGTGACAACAATAGCTCAAAACCCGGTTTGGTTGTCACTCAAACGCCAGATGCGTGACAACAAAAGCTCGAAACCCGGTTTGGTTGTCACTCAAACGCCAGGTGCGTGACAACAAAAGCTCGAAACCCGGTGTTGTTGTCACTCAAGCATCAGATGAGTGACAACAATAGCTCAAAACCCGGTTTTGTTGTCACTCAAACGCCAGGTGCGTGACAACAAAAGCTCGAAACCCGGTGTTGTTGTCACTCAAGCATCAGATGCGTGACAACAAAAGCTCAAAACCCGGTTTTGTTGTCACTCAAACGCCAGGTGCGTGACAAGTAAAGCTCGAAACCCGGTGTTGTTGTCACTCAAGCATCAGATGCGTGACAACAAAAGCTCAAAACCCTGTTTGGTTGTCACTCACCCTCACCCCCCCAAAGGTTTTTAATTATATGAGCAAATAGTGAACGAAGTTCCTCAGCTTTCCTAATTTTGTAACAATATCAATGGTTGTAAATTGTTAAAATGAGGAGAGAGAGGTGGGTCCCCATGACAAATTTTTTCATCAAACTTAAATCGGCTTTATTTACGACCGGAGCTCTAGGTGTACTGCTTCTGCTAGTCCCAGGCTTCCTATCAGGTTCGTTTGGAGGGACGTTTGTCGTCTTCGCTATTATGCTCCTTTTGACGATGATTGGAAATATGGTAGTGGCCATTCCAGTTTCCTATTTAACAGACTTTTTAACGCGCCGATTAGGGGCGTTCCGTTTTCCGGCTGCCGGGCTGATTCATATCGTGATAGGGATTTTGCCAGTACTATTCCTTGACGAAATCGCTCTTTACACAATTGCCTGCGGACTGCTTTTCTTTCTATTTACAGAGTGGCAGCAGTCGAGAGGCTCCTTTAAATGGTCTGCCAAGGCTGTTGTGGCTGGAGTAAGTGTAGGTGCGTTTGCGGCGGCAGCTTTCGTATCAGTGCCTACACTTGTCGCCATTTTCCAGGACCGTACGCATGATGCCTACATGATCCCTAAGGGATATGAAGGCGAAATTAAGATTGTCCATGGAATCAACCATGCCCCCAAGCAAAAGAATGAGGAAGGGTATGATGTCGTGAATGTTGATGGAGCAGGCTATGCAATTACGGCCAAGCCGCTGACTTCTGCCCTAATTGAAGACAAATATTACTATGTTGATGAAAAGGGGAACAAAGAGGAAATTAACAAGGATTGCGTTTCCGTAGGCGGCCGAAACGCTATCGCCGGAGAAGATTATCAATATAACTATGAATCACTGTATGTGACTTCCAAGATGTGCGGGAAAGTCTTTAGGCAAAACGGCCAGAAATACTTTGGCGAGAAGCTGCAAATTGAGGAAATTTTATTTACAGAAGGCCTCGCGAAAATGAGCGATTACGGCTATACCATTTTGCCGCAGAAATAGGATGGCTATATAGGCTGAACTAAAGAATGGTAAAGTTGATTGGAGCGCAAATTAACCACAACGTTCAAAAGTTAAGTTTGATTTATATAGATAGGAACAGATTTACTCATAGAATAGAACGATTCAATAACGATTTCATAGAGTTACAGGCAAATGGCGCTTGGCGGGGGTTTTTGTACCGGGGAGCGCTGTTTTTTTATGTTTCACTTTTTAAAGTGCGGGTACCCTATGTTTTAGTCATAACTGCCTGTCCACCTCCATATGTTTTAATGAAGCGCAGCCGGTTAATGGCCGGCGGTTTACTTTTCAAATGGAGGCTTTTACATGAAGAATATGAAACCTTTCATCGCACTAGCATCTTTTCTTTTTGCGGTCACGCTCCTCATCCCGGCTCTGCTTGTCCTTCCTTACAAGAATGGAGAAACGGACGGTAAACTCGGTGAACAGCTGCAGCAAGCCCCCAAAAACGAAGCAATCGGAAAAGGAGCGGATCCAGCAGTGGAAGTCGCGGTATATCGAACAAACAAGAAGGAAATTGAAAAGCTGCCTCTCGATAAATACCTTGAGGGGGTAGTCGCTGCCGAAATGCCAGCCGAGTTTGAAAAAGAGGCACTGAAGGCCCAGGCGCTCACGGCTAGGACATACATTGTCAACCAGCTGTTGAATAAAGATAAAAAAGGGCTGCCAAAAGGGGCTCAGGTTAGCGATACAGGGCAAATTCACCAGGAATATAAGAGTGACGATGAGCTGAAGCGCATCTGGGGCTCCGATTATAGCTGGAAAAAAAAGAAGATTGCAGAAGCTGTAAAAGCAACAGGTGGGCAAATTCTTACCTATAATGGCAGGGCGATTGACGCGTCGTTTTTTTCGACAAGCAACGGCTTCACCGAAAACTCCGAGGATTACTGGCAGCACGCTTTTCCATATTTGCGAAGTGTGGAAAGCCCCTGGGACAAAAAGTCACCGAAATATAAAAGCCAGCTCAGCGTATCCGTGGCCGATTTTGAAAAGAAGCTTGGGGTTAAAATCGGCAATTCCAAGACAATTGGGGTCATTAAGGGCAGGACTGCCGGTAATCGTATTGGCAAGGTTGATTTCAATGGCAAAATCCTCACAGGCAAGCAAATCCGCGAGCAGCTCGGCCTCCGTTCCTCCGACTTCTCTTGGGAGCGGCGCGGCAATGAAATTTTCATCACTACCCGCGGCTTCGGCCATGGGGTCGGCATGAGCCAATACGGAGCAAACGGGATGGCCGCTGAAGGGAAAACATACGAAGACATCGTGAAATATTATTACCAGGGAGTTGCCATTAGCCCCGCGGACAGCATGCTGGCTACGATTACAGCGGGGAAATAGTATAGTGATATTTTTGGAGGCTGGTCTGATTATCAGGCCGGCCTCTTTTTTGGGGCAAACGAAGGTTTTATGTTCCAAAAAAATTGGATGAATTGTCACATGTCTTTGTCGAAAAGAATGGAAATTGGGGGAGTTTTTGCTTATGTTTCAAGAAAGAAAGGAGAGATAATATGATTGCACTACCCATGGTGATACCGTATTCACTTAGGCAAAAAGAGGCTTTAAAAAGAAGGATGCCCGAGCACTCTCAGGAATATCAGAAACTGCTCGAGCATTTACGAATGGAATGGGCCGGATACTATGGGGAAAAGTCGCTGGATTATCCGCTTGGCCTGCTGGATGAGGAGAAATACCTTATTTTCCACGGCTTGCGGATTGAGGCCGAAAACTATACAATCCAACTGGATTCATATCTACTGTCAGAGAATTTTTCTGTCATTCTTGATTCTAAAAACTGGGACGGCGAGATTTTGTTCAAAAAGGACCCAAAACAAGTTCCCCGTTCCGTCAACGGCGCGACCCAATCGTTGCAAAACCCCATCGAACAAATCAAAAACCAGCAATATAATCTAAACAGGTGGCTTGCTGAAAATAATCTGCCAGCCATTCCAATCGAGGGATACGGGATTTTCAGCCAAAACACAATCATTACATTCGAAAAAAGCTACTACAAGGCGGAAAAGTTTATTCATAAAGTCGACTGTTTGCCTTCGTTGATCCGCAAGCTTGAATCCTCTTACAAAAATCCAATCCTCACTCACAAAGAGCTTCTGCTTATTAAAAACTGCCTTCTCGTAAAAAATACACCCCTGAAAAAGAACGTTCTGGAAACTTATAATACCGAGGTCGCCAGCCTGAAGCGTGGTGTCTATTGCCCTGATTGCGGCTTGCTTGGCATGGTTTACAAATGGGGGCATGGCATTGCCATTGTGGGTTTAAGTCGAAGGATACGCACTTGTACGCGCTGGAGGATTACTATCTCCTTAATGGACCCACCATAACCAATAAGCAGCTGCGATGGTTTTGGGGCGTACCTTCACGAAACGTAGCAACGAAGCTACTCGCATCATTAAATCTACAGAAGAATGGTAATCACATAGCAACGGTTTACGTACTGCCCGATTTTGGATTAACCCAATAATCTTCCTGCGCAGACGAACATAGTAAAAGAATATGAATGAACGGCCGGTTATATAAAACCTTATAGATACGGGGAAGCGGCCATATTATGAATTGGCGCATAACCACGAAGAATTGACGCATAACCCCAATGAATTGGCGCATACCCTCTTTGATTTGGCGCATAAACCAATGAATCCGCCGCATAAACCAATCGAACGGCGCATAACCGCCACCGCGCGCCTCAACCCCGCCCCGCATACCCGCGCCATTTCTCCAGCAGCCGCCTAAACCGAGGAAACTTCCCTTGATACAGCGCGCCATCCACGAAGTAGTAAACAACTGCTACTCCTAGAACGTCTTTGAAGAGGTCAAACAGCGATGCGGAGCGGTAGGGGTAGAACGATTGGTGGAGTTCATCTGTGAGCCCGTAGAGGGCAGCAGCGACCGCGAGGAGCATATTCACACTTCTCTTGAACTTTCTTTTGCCAGTGAGAGAGGCGGCGACGAATAGCCCGTATAATAGCGCGAATTCAATTAAATGGAGTGATTCCTTGATGAAGCGGTCGATTTGCGAGTCGGGCAGTTCGACGAAGTGGTTGCTTGGCAGGCTGGACATGATCCAAATCAGGGCCATATAGATGAAGGGGAGCAGGCGCGCAGCCCAAACGACGGCGGTTTTCATAAAATTTCTCCTTTTTGTGCATAAAAATGATGGTTTTTTCGAAAAATAATTTGTCGTGGATGTATATAATTCTATCATTGTGTTCAGAATGATTGCTGAGGTGATGAAAATGAGAGAGGAAGAAAAAAAGCGATCTTCTCAAGGGTTTAAACGGTTTTTCAAAAAGCGCTGGGTCGTTCCGGCAATCTACATTGCAAGTGCAGCAATCATTCTGACTGGTGTCCTTTGGTATCAAAGCAGCGGCAATTCAGCGGACAAATTCAATTATAAAACGACTGAAAATGCCAAGAAAAAGTTCAATGAGCCTTCTCTAGAAGTGAATCAGGCGATGGAGAACTTTGCAATGCCATTGAAAAACAAGGAAGAAGCGGTTATCCAGAAGCGATTCTATGATAATTCCGCCAAAGCTGCGGATCAGGAAGCCGCGCTCATCCAGTACAAGGACACTTATGTGCCGAACACTGGCATTGACATCGCAATGAAAGACGGTTCCGAATTCGAGGTCCTTGCTTCGCTTAGCGGAACAGTCACCAAGGTAGAGGAAGATTCCCTGCTTGGCAATTTCGTTGTCATCCAGCATGATACAGGTATTGTAACACAATATCAATCTGTTAAAGACGTGAAAGTTGCTGTTGGCGACCAGGTTGACAAAGGCGATGTAATCGCATCTGCCGGGCAAAGCCAGATGAATGAAAAAGCGGGCGTCCATGTCCACTTTGAAATTCGCAAGGACGGCGTCGCTGTCAATCCGAACGATTACTTCGACAAGCCGCTAAGCGTGCTCCAGCAGGCGAAGTTTGAAGACGAGACTGAAAAGAGCAATGCGCCCGCGGATGAAGAGAGTGCCGGTGAAAGCGAAAAGTCTCCATCTGAGGGATCGACTGAGCAAAAAGAAGACAATTCAAATTCATAATCATAAGCTTTGAAGAGAGGGACTTCCCTCTCTTTTTTTTGTTGATTTTTTGGCAAAAGTGGCTTCGCCTCCACCCCCGGAGTTTTCCACCTTCAGGCAAATGGTTTTTCTGTGGTAAAATGGAAAAAAACAGTGGAAGGGAGAATGGATATGAAAAGGCTAATGGGGATCGTTATGGCGGCAATTCTCGTCGCGGCACTCGCTGGCTGCACGGAAAAGCCCCAGCCCGCGGACCGTTTTTCCCGTTACATAGAGTTATGGAACAAGCAGGAATTTGACAAAATGTATGATTATCTTTCGAAGGATGCGAAAGCGTCAGTAAGCAAAAAGGAATTTACGGAACGTTATAAGAAGATTTATGGCGATCTGCAAATCAAAAACCTGAAGGTAAGCTTTAAGAAACCAAAGGAGGATAAGCAAGCAGAGGGAGAAGAGGCCTCTTATGGTTTTACGGCAAAAATGGACAGTATGGCAGGGTCGATTGAATTTGGGCATGATGCGTACCTTGTAAAAGAGGAACGGGACAAAGAAGAAAATTGGTATGTCGACTGGAATACAACATATATTTTCCCACAGCTCGGCAAGGGTGATAAACTATCGATTTCGACCCAGCAGCCAGTGAGAGGGGAGATTTTTGACAGGAACGGCAATCCTCTTGCGACTACAGGGCTTGTGTATGAGGTAGGAATCGTCCCGAAGGATATGGAAGGGCAGGAAGCCGAAACGAAAAAACAGCTGTCAAAGCTTTTGAATATGCCGGAGGAGAGTATTGAAAAAGCGGTAACAGCGAGCTGGGTGAAACCGGAGTATTTCGTGCCGCTTAAAAAAGTTTCGATGCAGGAAGAAACGCTGATTGCGGAGTTGATCAAGCTGAAGCCGGTCCAAACGAAGAAAGTGGAATCACGCATTTATCCATATGGCAAAGCGGCCGCCCACTTGATCGGTTATGTGGGCAAGGCGACAGCGGAGGACTTGGAGAAGCTGAAGGATAAAGGATATTCGAGCGGCGACCTGATTGGAAAACGCGGCCTTGAGCAAGTGTTTGAGGAACAGCTGCGCGGTGAGCCTGGCGTCCAGGTCCTGATTGACCAGGAAGCCGGCGGACAGGAAGTCTTGGCTGAAAAACCTGTTGTTGATGGGCAGCCGGTCAAGTTAACCGTGGATGCGGATCTGCAGGTAAAAATTATGAATGCAATGAAGGAAGAGGTGGGGGCGGCAGCTGCCATCCACCCGAAAACCGGAGAAACGCTCGCGCTTGTCAGCATGCCAACCTTTGACCCGAATGACGCGGTGTTCGGCATGTCGGCAGCCGAGTGGAAGGCGTTGAATGAGCATAAGGATCAGCCGCTCAACACCCGTTTCAACAAAAAGTATGCTCCGGGCTCGGTCATTAAGCCCTTAACTGCTGGGGTCGCACTGACGGCGAATGCCATCGATCCGGCTGAGACGATGAATGTGAAAGGCAAGCAGTGGCAGAAGGATGCGTCGTGGGGCGGTTATTTTGTCACAAGGGTGAGCGACGCTGCCAATGTGAACTTAGAAAAAGCACTTGTATTATCGGACAATATTTATTTTGCCCAGACAGCACTGAAGCTTGGCAAGGAGAAGTTTGCCGAAGGGATGAAGAAGCTTGGTTTCGGGGACGATTTCGGCTATCCATTCCCGTTGAATGCTTCGCAGACTGGAGGGCTCGATAAGGATATGCTGCTTGCTGATGCGGGTTACGGGCAGGCGCAGCTGGAGATGAATATTGTTCACCTTGCCGCTTCTTATACGCCGTTTCTGAACAACGGTAATATGCTTAAGCCTGTGCTGTTGTTGGATGATGAGAAGTCGCAGGTGCTGCAGGAGCAGGCGATCAGCCCCGAAGCAGCCGCAACGGTTGGGCCGATCCTCAGAAAAGTTGTTGCGGGTGGCACAGCGAAAGATGCCGAGATAAAGGGTTATCCACTGTCCGGAAAGACCGGCACGGCTGAGGTCATCAAGCAGGCTCAGGGTGAAAAGGGAAAGGAAAACGGCTGGTTTGTCGCTTATAACGCCGAGAAAGGCGACCTGCTTGTCGCAATGATGGTTGAGAATGTCTTGGATCGGGGCGGCTCGGGGATTCCGGTTAAGATGGTCAAAAATATTTTTGAGGGAGTAAAGTAAAACGGCATTTGGCGGGAATAAGGGCCCTTTTAATAAACGAAAAGTGCTTTCGTAGCATGAAAAATGGGACGGGATAACCTTAAGGCTCCCGTCCTTTTTAATAAGTTTAACGGAATAATCTGTGGATAGTACAGGCTTGCAGGAAAATTAAAGGGGGAGGATTGTCAATGGAAAAAGCACAGAGGAACGAAGTCGCGCTTGAATTTTATCAGGAGCACCATCGTCCATCTTTTGAAGACTATAATCTGCCTGAGGAGCAGCTTAAATATACTGCCGTCCCGCTCGAAGAGGTTAAAAAGTGTGCGGAAGATTCGAAACGGCATCCTGTTGTTATTTTACATAACGGAGTGCCGGCCGGATTCTTCGTTCTCCACGAGAGTGAAGGGATTCGCGAACATAGCGAAAATCCGACGGCAATTTTGCTTAGAGGCTATTCGGTTTCGGCCCGCCATCAAGGAAAGGGGATTGCCAGACGTTCACTCGAGCTTCTCCCGGGTTTTGTCAAAAGAAACTTCCCTGGCAAAAGCGAAATTGTTCTCGCTGTCAATCATGCCAATCTGGCGGCACAGCATGTGTATGTGAAGGCTGGCTTTTCAGACCGGGGCCGGCGAGTTGTCGGGCCTATTGGCGAGCAGTTTGTATTGCATTTGGGCATTTAAGTGTTTTGCGGCTGAACGGAGAGTTGTGTTAAATAGAAAAGCTGTCCCTTTTTTGAGGTGACAGCTTTTTTGACGGAGGGAAACTGGATTTGCCCAGTCTGCTGTTGCGGAAGTGTTGGTTGTGTGACAAAGTTTTAATGAAACTGTGTATTGTTGTCACTCAAGCTTGGTTTGCGTGACAACGTTCTAATGAAACCGCATTTTGTTGTCACTCAAAGATGGTTTGCGTGACAACGTTTTACTAAAACCTTGCTTTGTTGTCACTCAAGGTTGGTTTACGTGACAACGTTTTACTGAAACCTTGTATTGTTGTCACTCAAGTTTGGTTTGCGTGACAACGTTTTACTAAAACCTTGTATTGTTGTCACTCAAGTTTGGTTTGCGTGACAACGTTTTTATGAAACCGTGCTTTGTTGTCACTCAAGTTTGGTTTGCGTGACAACGTTTTACTAAAACCTTGTATTGTTGTCACTCAAGTTTGGTTTGCGTGACAACGTTTTACTAAAACCTTGTATTGTTGTCACTCAAGGCTGGTTTGCGTGACAACGTTTTACTGAAACCGCATTTTGTTGTCACTCAAGTTTGGTTTACGTGACAACGTTTTACTGAAACCTTGTATTGTTGTCACTCAAGTTTGGTTTGCGTGACAACGTTTTACTAAAACCGTGCTTTGTTGTCACTCAAGGTTGGTTTACGTGACAACGTTTTACTGAAACCTTGTTTTATTGTCACTCAAGGCTGGTTTTCGTGACAACGATTTAATGAAACCGCATTTTGTTGTCACTCAAGTTTGGTTTGCGTGACAACGTTTTACTAAAACCGTGCTTTGTTGTCACTCAAGGTTGGTTTACGTGACAACGTTTTACTGAAACCTTGTTTTATTGTCACTCAAGGATGTTTGCGTGACGGAACGTCCTCCCATAGAGCCTTTTGCCGACGCTCAAACGAAGCGGTCGTTTTGTTAACAAACAGGTCCTCAAACTGAAAATCCCTCCCTAAATCGTCCAATTTTCGAAAAACTTCCCGCCACTCCTTGTCCGGTGTGCATAATCGCCTATCCAAGCTAATAAACTGTTACAAACCTGTACAAGAGAGTGTTTGAGGTGAAGAGTCGTTTGGGGACTATGTGTATTTAGCTGTGGATCTGTTTAGACCTTATAGGGTCAGAAAGCGAAGCGCTTTTTTGCAAAAGGGCGGATGCTTTCTGCCGTACCGAAGTCGGGAGCTTTTAGCCTGGTACGGAAGGCAGTATTTCGTCGAAGAGATAAGCGGGTCTCATTTCACACTTCTCACATCCAACCTAAGGGAGGGCGAGTGGTGTGCACGATTACATCAAAGAGCGAACTATCAAGATTGGAAAGTATATCGTGGAGACGAGGAAAACAGTTCGCGTGATTGCGAAGGAGTTCGGCGTATCCAAAAGTACAGTCCATAAAGATTTGACGGAAAGATTGCCAGAAATCAGTCCTGAGCTTGCAAACGAAGTAAAGGAAATTCTTGATTACCATAAATCGATTCGCCATCTGCGCGGCGGTGAAGCCACGAAAATGAAGTACCAGAAGGAAGAGGCTGAAAGCGAGCCTGTGAAGTAAAGACTTTCCTCCTAAATTTTTAACAAATTTCGTCAAATTTTTTACAGAAATGCCCGGAAAAGGTATGGAAAACGGAATCATTATGATACAATAAACAATTAGGACAGTATGTGGAATCCGTTTTTCAAGGAGGAAGAAAGAAGCAATGTTTGCAAGGGATATAGGGATCGATCTGGGAACGGCCAACGTGCTTATACACGTAAAGGGCCGTGGAATTGTATTGAATGAGCCAGCTGTAGTTGCCATTGATAAAAATACGAACAGGGTACTCGCGGTAGGTGAGGAAGCTCGCCGCATGGTAGGGCGTACACCTGGCAATATCGTGGCCATCCGACCACTAAAGGATGGCGTCATCGCAGACTTTGACGTAACGGAAGCAATGCTTAAACACTTCATTAACAAACTTGATGTAAAAGGCTTTTTATCGAAACCACGCATTTTGATTTGCTGCCCGACAAATGTGACAAGTGTTGAGCAAAAAGCGATCAGGGAAGCTGCTGAAAAAAGCGGCGGCAAGAAAATTTATCTTGAAGAAGAGCCGAAAGTCGCTGCAATCGGCGCCGGCATGGATATCTTCCAACCCAGCGGCAATATGGTCGTCGATATCGGGGGAGGAACAACAGATGTTGCTGTCCTTTCCATGGGCGATATCGTCACTTCCTCCTCGATTAAAATGGCTGGTGATAAATTCGATGCGGAAATACTCAGCTATATTAAACGTGAATATAAGCTGTTAATTGGAGAACGGACATCTGAGGATATTAAAGTCAATATTGCGACTGTGTTTCCGGGCTCAAGACAGGAGTCAATGGATATCCGCGGCCGGGATATGGTCTCAGGACTTCCTAGAACGATTACCGTCCATTCAGGCGAAATTGAGCAAGCACTTCGCGAATCGGTTGCTGTCATCGTCCAGGCGGCAAAAAGTGTTCTTGAAAGGACTCCGCCAGAGCTTTCCGCAGACATTATCGACCGCGGCGTCATCCTGACAGGAGGCGGCGCCCTGCTTCACGGAATTGACCACCTCTTGGCAGAAGAGTTGAAAGTACCTGTTCTCATTGCCGAGAATCCGATGGACTGTGTCGCAATCGGGACAGGAATCATGCTTGATAACATTGATAGAATTTCCAGACGGAAATTAGGTTGAGGAACTAGCGAGGAAGCTGCTTGCAAAAGGGCGTATGGCTTATAATTCTGAGCAATTGATCCTCCCTGGCTGTAATACCAAGGACCTGGCTGAAACTACATGTTTCCGCCGGGTTCTTTTAATTTTGTCCGAATTAAAGTTGTTTCCATCACTTTTTTGTGCAAAATCCGATGTAAACAGCCGCTTTTTACAGTTTTCTGCAAAAAAAGCTGTTTAATTTTTATTTTTTTCTTATAATAGGGATAAAGATAGAAAAGAGTTCTGTCTTTCTTTTGCAAAAAAAGGTGACCAGGCCGGTTCAGCTGGCAGGTCTTCCGTTAAAAGGAGTATACTATGTCTTCTACAACATATAAGCATCAGGAGCCGAAAACGCGTGAACAATATAAGAAAGCAAGCCGCGAACAAAAGGCAAAAGCGCCATCGGCTTCAGGGGAAAGGAAGCGGATTCGTATTCGGCTTATTCCTATTTGGCTGCGAATCATTCTGTTTCTCCTCCTGATCATCGTTTGTGCAGGCGGAGGGGCCATGTTTGGCTATGGCGTGCTTGGGGAAGGAAAGCCGGCGGATGTCTTTAAGGAATCGACCTGGCTGCATATCCGCGATATTGTAACCCAAAAATAAATTATATAGGTTGAACTGACGAATGATGAATAGTTGATTGGAGCGGAAGGTACGTAGACTCCTCGAAAATGCTACGCATTTTCCTCGTGCATAGTCCATTCGAGGAAGCTATTTGTCCTGCGGGATGAAGCGGCAAGTGGAGACACCGCAGGCGCCTTGGCGCTGAGGAGGCTCCACTGACGCCCCGCGGAAAGCGAAGTGCCTCGCGACAGGCAAAAACCGCCTGTCACTGCGATGCTGATTCACAGAAGCTTTCCTTTATGGAGCGCAAATCAACAACAATGTTCAAAAATAATGTTCATTATAGATTTGGAAGGGGAAACCCTTCCTTTTTGTATTGAGAAAAAGTAAAATGGGATTAGTGGTTCATATTAGGAGGAGGTACTAAAATGCTTGATATTAAACAAATTAAAGAAATTATTCCTCACCGTTATCCATTTTTGCTTATTGATAAAATTCTTGAGGTCGAAGAAGGCAAAAAAGCCGTGGGGCTGAAAAATGTCAGTGCGAACGAAGAGTTCTTCAACGGACACTTCCCTGATTTTCCTGTCATGCCGGGCGTGCTGATTGTCGAAGCTTTGGCTCAAGTAGGCGCGGTCGCTATGCTGAAACAGGAGGATAACCGCGGTAAGCTGGCCTTTTTCACTGGTATTGACAAGTGCCGTTTTAAAAAGCAAGTCTACCCGGGCGACCAGGTCCGACTAGAAGTTGAAATGCTCCGTTTCCGTGGGCCAATGGGTAAAGGCAAAGGAGTTGCAACTGTAAACGGAGAGCTTGTCTGCGAAACGGAAATCATGTTCGCCATTATTGATAACGAAAAAAAGTAAAAAAACGTCCAAACTTAGTATAGAGAATCCGAATGGCATTCCCCCTATCTATGGGGGAGACGTTCCTTTTTATAGGTATTTGTCCTTATTTTAGGCAAATATGGTTTAAGTTAAGAAAAATAGTTTATTTAGTAGAACATGTTCAAGCATACAGTGCCGCATAGGATTTCACCACGACGGGAACTGGCACTGTATGTTTCTTTTTTTTTGCCGGCCAAGCAGGTTCTTAGTTTCCGGGAAGAATTTTTTCATTTTTGGGCATGATAATCGAAGGCCGATAGATGGTCAGGTACTATCAACCATTATGAAAGGGGCTTTACGGAATGAGAAACAAGCTTTTTATTTTGTTCGCCGGTCTGGTATGTTCTGTTTTCTTGCTCGGAGGCTGCGGAACAAATAATGATGAACAAAATCCGCCGCCACAGGATAATATTCGGAACGACCAAAGGGATATGGAAAATAACAACAATAATAATGATCCGAACATCCAAAATGACGGCAGAGTGGATGAAGACGGCCTTCTCCGTGATACCGACAACGGGGATAGAGTGAACCCTAACCGGGATGAAGGATTGATGAGGGACAATAATGGAAACCGTCTCGATTTGGATTTGAATGATCATGATCATAAGAGGGACTAAAAAGAGCAACTTAAAAACCGGCCTTGGAGCCGGTTTTAGTTTTATATCGTATCGTTTATAACTGTGTCTTATGTTGGGTCACTATGCATTTGGCTTAATCTTTGGCTTTTTCTTCAGTTGATCCCGGAATTCATCAAGCAGCGTATCACCATCAAGCCCCTTGTCCAACAGTTGGCCAAGAAGCAACTCGGCGTAATCCGTTCTCGTTTTTCGGAGACGGCCTTCCAGGAGTACGCTAATATGGCGTTCAAACTTCTTTAGTGTGCATAACCTTGTCTGGAAAAAGGCAGGGTCATTTTCCCGGCTCGTAATATTGACCTGGACGATAAACTCATTCTCCTTTTCCTCTATTTTTTTGAAATACTCATAAAAAGAAATGTCTGTATACGCCTCAATAAGCCAATTAGCCTGCTCATCTTCTTTGTTAATAATCAATCCGCTTTCCAAAGGGATTTCGGTCATATCTTCGTTATCAAGAATCCCAAGGCTGACGAGTCTAAAGGTTTTCACGCCAGTTCGCCTCCTAACAACTGAATTTTCCTGTATTATACCATAATTGCCCTCAAGTCACCTTGCCGGACTTGTCGAAAAAAACCAACCTCATCTTGCAAAATAAGACTTATTTTGCAAAAAGGTTAGAAAAAAATACTTTTTCCCCTGGCAAAAATGATTTTTCAACATAAAAAACTGCGAAAAAAGCACTTTTGCCGATTTTACTTGCTTGTGCAGGCAGCGCTATGATGGACTCATCCAGGAAAGGAGTTGGAAAGATGATCAATCAAGTAACGCTTGTCGGCCGCCTGACAAAAGACCCTGAACTGAAAACAACGACTGAAGGACACTCTGTTTCCAATGTCATCCTTGCAGTCAACCGTTCATATCGAAACAATCATGGAGAAATCGACACGGACTTTGTCCAGTGTACTTTGTGGAAAAAAGCAGCTGAAAACACAGTTCAATACTGTAGGAAAGGCTCGGTTGTCGGTATTACGGGCCGAATTCAAACCCGCCATTATGAGAACCAGGAGAGAAAACGGATCTATGTCACCGAGGTTGTGGCTGAGTCAATCCGTTTCCTCAGCAGCAAACCGGCCGACGCCGGGCATAAGGGAGCGGAGATGCCGAGAATGGAGCCCGTTTCCGATCGAGTGCCATTTCCATTTTCCAGGTCCGAACAAACAAGCCAGCAGCCGTTTTCGCAGACGCAACCCGAGGCGCAGCATATGCAGCCACAACCCGAAGCGCAGCACACGCAAGCGCAGCCGTCACCTCAGCCACAGTCACAGCCTCAACCACAGACCCCGACACACGCTTTTTCGTTTGAAAGAACTGAAATCATCCATCCGTCCAAGGAGGAATTCCCAATTGGATAGATATAAAAGCAATGTGGTCGATAGCCTGGAGCATTTGCTCGAAAGCCTGATTAAAATGACGGGCAAAACAAACGAGCATGTCAGTACGCTTCACAAAAGAATTGCGCAGCTTGAGTGCCGGGTCGCCGAATACGAAACCGAAATGAAACACGGATGCAGATGCCAAACCAATTTGCCCGAACCACCCATAAAGGAAACCAGCTTCCTCATCCACCTATGAGTACCACGCAACAAAAAATAGATCTCCACAAAACCATTTCAAATACAAAGTCAAAACGATCCCCCGCAAACAGCCCCACACCCTCCGCCGGCCTAAAAGCCGGTGTTTTTTTCCCCACACTTTAGGGGCAGTAAGCCTCCTCAGGAGGCAACTGCCCCTAAAGGTCCGATTGGTGAATTAAGATTTTTCTTAGGGCTTCAGCCCTTAGAAAAATCAATTGGGCTTTGCGCGACTAACCATCAGTAGGGAAGGGCACCCTATTGATGGAAGATTCACTTTATGGGTGAGGCAGGGGGACGGTTCTGCTGCTTCATTCGGGACCCGAATGAAGCGCTGGAACCGTCCCCTGCTTCACTTCCAAAAAATTTAGGTGAATTGAATATTTTGTGCCGGTTGGGGAATACTGTTCTTAAAACCCCCTGTTATATAGAAGAAGCCGCTGAATTGCCAATTCAGCGGCTTTTTCCGTATTATTTTACTCTAAATGGAAAAAATATATTGGAATAACAACCGGCGTATACTAAGATAGAAGAAAAACAACCAATGAGGTGTCGGCCCATGACAGTAGACCAGCAGCCAATCCTGGCTTTCGTCGGGAAGAAGAAAACAAATAACGTCCTCCAAATCCAACAGCTTCCAGGCTTTTCAGATGCCATCAGCCTTTCAAAACCGGCAAATAACTCAAAATTGGACAATACTTACCAATTCATTTATCCTGACCAAAACCCCACGTCGAGTATTATTATCAATAGAACTTCAGCCTCACTTCCAATCCAGCTCACCATCACTCCCAACTCACTTATCCTAACAGCCTTAGAAACTCCTATTTCACCCGAATTAATGGTAAATATGTTTAAAAGCTTCATAGTCAAAAAAGGAAATACCGGCATGTATTTAACAACCAGACCAAAAAAGAAAGTCAGGGGCATTGAAAAAAATGAACCACATGCCATAACGGAAAGCAGGGAACTCTTGCCGGAAAAATAGACACCGGGAAAGCACAAGACGGACGGAGCAATAATCAGCCGAAAATTTTAACAGCAAATTTTCTTCAACTTATTTGGTTGAACCCGAAGATAATAGAAAAGGCAGCCTCCCAAAAAGGGGGCTGCCACCTTTCTTCCGTCAACATCTATTTCAAAAGCACTAAATCACGCAGTTCGTCAGTGGAGAGTTCGGTAATCCAGTTTTCACTTTGGATGACTTGGTCATTCAAATGCTGCTTTTTCTCAAGCATCGCATCGATTTTTTCCTCGAGTGTCCCTGTGCATATTAGCTTATGGACGTGGACGAACAGCTGTTGGCCAATCCGGTAGGCCCTGTCGGTGGCTTGGTTTTCAACGGCTGGATTCCACCAGCGGTCATAATGGATCACATGGTTGGCGGCTGTGAGATTCAGCCCTGTTCCGCCCGCCTTCAGGCTGAGGAGAAACACAGGGAATTGGTGATTCTGAAACTGTTCAATCATCTCATCCCGCTTCGCCTTCGGGACACTGCCGTTCAAGAAAGGAACTTCAACGCCGAATTTCCTCTTCAGCACCGCCTGGATGATCTCACCCATATCGATATATTGGGTGAAAATGATGCAGCTTTCACCTTGCTCAAGAACAGCCTCAACCAACTCGACCAACTTTTCCATTTTAGCCGAACGTCCGATCAAATCCATGGAAGGAGCGACTCTCCCCGAGTTGCTAGAACCTCCCGAGTTGCCAGTCCGACCAGGGGCCCGGCCAGCAGCTCGATCGTCATCCCCTCCGGAAGAAACCGCACCACCGGAAACCTCTCCCGACAGCCTGTTCCATTCCTTTAAGTAAAGCGCGGGGTGATTGCACAGCTGCTTCAGTTTGCTCAGCAGCTGAAGAATCATGCCCTTCCGCTCAAAACCAGTCAGCTTCTCGAGCTGAGTGAACGTATCCTGGACGAGCTGCTCATAAAGCGACGCCTGCTCGGCGGTAAGCGGGCAGTATTCCTTCTGCTCCAGCTTATCGGGCAAATTCAAGGCGACTTCTTCATCCTTCTTCGTCCGGCGCAAAAGGAACGGCCTAATCAAGCCTTGCAGCTCGCGGACCTTCTCCGCATTTTCTTCCTTTTCAATCGGAATCGCAAACCGCTTCTGGAACTGGCCAATCGAACCGAGATAGCCGTGGTTCGTGAAATCAAAAATCGACCAAAGCTCGGACAGGCGGTTTTCCATCGGCGTCCCGGTCAGCGCGATATGATGGCGGCCGCGAAGCCTCCGGACTGCCCGAGACTGTTTCGTCTGCGCATTTTTAATGTTCTGCGCCTCGTCAATCGCAACCACATCCCATTCAAGCTGGCTGAATTCCTCTTCATCCAGATGGGTCAGCCCGTAGGAAGTCAGGACAACATCGTGGACAGCGGCGGTCTCAGCAAAAGCTTCGCCCTTAAGCCTTCCAGAACCGTAATGAAGATGAACACGAAGTTCAGGCGCAAATCTTTCAAGTTCCTTTTGCCAGTTGCCGAGCACCGATGTCGGGCAGATAATGAGCGATGGGCGCTCAGCCACATCCTCCCGTGTGCCTGCTTCTGCGGCTTTTTCTTTTGCCGAGAGAAGGTAGGAGATGAGCTGAATCGTTTTCCCGAGGCCCATGTCATCGGCAAGAATGGCGCCAAAGCCGAATTGGCGCAGGAACAGAAGCCAGCTCATGCCAAGCTGCTGGTACGGCCGCAATGTGCCCTTCAAGCCGGCGGGAACATCGACGAGCGGGATTTCCTCGATTTCGCGAAGCTGTTTCATCATTTGCTTCCACTGCCGGTTCAGTTCGATCTGGATTTTCGCAAAAGCACGTGTGTTCTCGAGGTCATCGCCTTCCGGTTCCTCGGCAAGCTCCTGTTCAAGTAAGTCGCGTACGTGCAGGCCATCCTTCTCCGCCTTTTTCATGATTTCCTGGATTTGCCGAATAAAGGCGGGATCGAGCTTAACCCAGCGCCCGCGCACATAAACGAGGCGCCGCTGATTCTCGACCATCGACCGGAATTCCTCTTCGCTCAGGTCGACGCCATTCATTGAAAAACGCCAATTGAAATCGAGCATCGCATCAAGCCCGACGAAGGAAGGACGGTGGCTGGAAGTGCCTTTCATGGAAGCCTTGACGCGGAGGTTGGCATTTTTCATCGCTTCCCACCAGCCGGGCAGAAGGATTTCGACGCCAAGTGCAAGCAGGACCTCGCTCGACTCTGTCAAAAAGACCCACGCTTCCTCTTCAGACAGCGAAGTCTTCAGCCTTCCATAAACTCCAAGGGAAGGAATAAGTTCGACCCAACGCTCCTCTTCGTGAAACGCCATTTCCAGAAACGGCCGCCAGGATGACGGAACGGCGGGATCATCAACAAGGAATACCTTCTCAGGATTCCGTTTCCCGCGCAAAAATGTTTCCAGCAGCCAAAACCCTTCTCCGTCCTCAGGTTCATTCAGGCGGATGCCGACCGAAAACGGAGCGGGATTTTCTTTGATGCCCGCCCATTCAAGCCATTTTTCTTCGTCAAAATAACGAGCCAGTGTGGCTGCGGGAATATTGCTCCCTTCCAAAAGCTCAAGCTTCGGCCCGAATAATTCGCGCATTTCTTTGTTCCGGGTCAGATAGGCATCGAGGGCCAGATTAAACCATTCCTCAATGAAATCATAGGCGGTGATGCTCAAGAAATCTGGCTGATTCGCCGCTAATTCGCCATCCGCAGCAGCCAGCATCAATCCATCATCCGCAACACGCTGTTCCCAAAACGAACTGTCGAACTCCTCGCGCACTCTTGCCGGCAGCCTCCACCGAAACGCGCCTGCTTCCCAAGCCTTGAAATCAGGCAGCCACTCCTTTGCCAAAATGCTGTCGTACAGCACATGGGCGGACGCGAGGCAGATTTCCGATGCCTCATCCCAGTCCCAGTCAAAGAAGCGGTTAAAGGATTCACGAGCGAACAGCGTCACAAGCTGCCATGCATTCAATTCCAGCATTTCGACGCCATCTACCTTCACAGGATCGATGAAAGCGCCGTAATAGCTTTCGGGATGGCGGCTGAGTAACGGGTATTTCCACGATTCAGCCCGCAGCCAGCGCCCATCCGCCCCCTGGGCCGCCAGCAGATAGCCAGTATGTTTTTTTGTCAAAAAGAGTTTCATAAACGGCTCGTAAACCATAACTTGTTGTTCTCCTTTGGCCTTTAATCCGGCCCGAAGTCTATCCCTTTTCAAAACAGATCATCGTTTCAATTTCAATCCTAAACACGAACACTATCCATCGATCAGCTTGCTCCTTTGGCATTCTTCATGAAACGCCCGCAGCCGCTTTGTCCGTTCAAGCAGCGCTTCAAAAAATGCTTCCCATTCGACGAGCCGCTTTTGCTTTTTATAAAGCGTCCGCAGCTTCTTCAACAGCCGGGCAGCACTCCTGTAGCTCGGCCGATTCCTCATTGCAATCAGCCTGGCAGCCGACTGGTGCAGCATCGCCATCACGGTTTCCGGCAGCTCTTTTTCGAGCACCTTCAGCCTCGCAGACGGAAGGTCGGTATACTGGTGGCCCATAAATGTCTGCAAATCAGCCCATTTTTCATAATCGCCGCGCTCGAACAGCAGATTCCCATAATCATAGTAACTATAGGGAAGAGCCTGCTGGAGGAGGCGCTCAAATACCTCCATCCGGCCGGTTGCCTCCGCAAAGGGAAGCGCCGTTTCCAAAACAGCTTTCACAAACCGGGACCGCCCCTGGTATCCGGCGACCGAAGCAATCGTATCCTTTAGTTTATGGGCGAGCTGATCGATATAAGGCCCGAGCCGGCTCCATTCCTTCATGTCCGCCAACCGGTCAATCCAAAAGAGAAGGAACTGGCCGGCAATTTCGTTCTCGATGCCGGACAAAACGCAAATCGCCTCGGAATCATTCCTGAGCATGAAATTCAAATGGACCTTGGCAAGCTCAAGGGCGTGCCGGCTTTCTCCGTCCGCATCGGGTGCGGCTGTTTCGATTTTCCCAAGCTCCTCCTCAAGCAATGGCCCGCTTTTAAACAGCACCGTCCAAAGCCCCATATACAAATACATCCGCTCATTAAATACCCCGGGAACACCGCCTGTCAGCAGCTTTCGCACATCCTCTCTCAAGTCCGCGAGAAAAGACTCTAACCCAAGTGGCAGCGCCCGGGCGCCAAGCCTGCTGCCAATCCGGATACCGGCTTCCTCCAGCTCTGAAAAAACATGAAGATAATACCGGCTCACCATTTCTTTCGTGTGGCCGAGCTCTTCACTAAGGAAGGCAAGTTCCTTGATTGAAAACACAATCCCCGCCAGCTCATAAAGAAGCCGACCATTCTCATCGGCCGGAGAATCAGCCCGAAGCCGTCGCCAATAGACTTCAAACAGCTCACCAACCACATAGGGGTTCACATATTTTTTTGACCTCATAATCGAATGGAAACTCTCCGAAAAAGACTTGATCCACAGGCGATAATCCAGCTCAACCTTCTCTTTCGCCTTTACTAAATCACGGGCCCGCTTCAGCCCCCAATCCGCAGCAGCCTTTTTCTCCCGCATCGGATACCGCCAATCCTCAATCCATTCCGCCACACTGCCTTCCCGTCCATATGCAGCGAAAAATACCGCCAGCTGATGCCGGCAAATACCAGCAGCCGGGCACGTACACTCACTCATCTCAAGAAAAAGCAGCTCAAGCCGTACCCTGACCGGCACAACATCCTGCACAGCCGCCGTAACCGTTTCCTCATCAATCAGCAACTGCGAAACCATCCCCTGCCGGTACAGAAGCATCCCCCTCTGCATCAGACGCGCATCCTCCTCAGAATGCGGCGACAGCATATCCCCCAGCCGCTCAGCCGCCATCGCCAACCCTTCATTCCGCATCAGCACACACCTCCTCTTTCTATTGCAAAATGAACCTTGTTCCCAGCCGCCCAGCCCAGTCCCGAAACGGACCGGCTGCCGCGTCCCGCCAACAGATTCCATCACGCTCAACAGTTGGGCATCACAAAGCCCACGCTCACAAAGACTATTCAGCGGCCAACGCTAAACGGCCGCTTCCGCGTTTCCGAGAAAAATTCATATTCTTTTATTATACCCAAAATCAGGCCAGAGTTGGAGACCCCTCATTGGAATTACCATCGCATCCCCATTTTTCTTTTTTGTTTTCTTTTTTTCACCCTCAGTTTCTTTTCGGTTTTCACTGCCAATCTAGTGTTTCTCCCTCTTTTTCATTGCTCACCTAGTAACAAAAATCTATAGAATAATAACTTTTTTTATCTACTTCCTTTTCATTACCAGTTTTATCGTCTATCGGTCTGGGTAAAGGAGCACCACGAAACCAAAAATGAGGGATGATCTCCCGCGTCCTATTGTCACAGATTTGACATATAGATAATTTTTGGAAATAGATTTACATTTGACAAAAAATTTAATAGAATAGTGAAAAAGAGCGAAAAAGGAGGAGAAACCGCGAAGTGAAAGGAATCACTGCAGAAGAGAAAAAAAGTCTGTTCCTCGAAATTTTGAAAAGAGCGTATGAAAAAGGCATGAACGAAGCAGAAATGACTTCTATGAAAATGATAGAAGACTTGAAAACCGATCTTAAAAACATGCCGATTGCACAATCGGAAACTATATAAAAAACGAAAGGCTTCCTCGGAAGCCTTTTATTATTTTGCAAAATAAATATATTTATATAATGATAATCCAGGGCTTAATAAGCAACGCCCTCAATATAAAAAGGTTCATTCCGTTAACTGGAAAATGTTATGCCTTTTTATTGGGAATGGTATTAGTCTACGATCTCCAACCCTTCCAACAGCTTCTTTCTTGCCCCGTGCCGCCAGTTTTTAACGGCCGACATGCTGACGTTCTCTTTTTCGGCAATTTCTTTGATAGATAGATAATCTATGCATGTATAAAGAACCCACTTCTTCTGGTTCGGCGTCAGCCCCCCGCAGTAGGAGAGGAGCAACTCAACCGGCAAAGCTTCGTCCATCTGCGTTTCTTCAATCATTTCCCAAAACTCCTCACTAGGGCTAACCGTCCGTTCAGCATTCAAATTCATTTTGGTGAGCTCTGTCATCATCCTTCCTTTAATGTAGCGATAGGCATAACCCTCAAAACTGCCCTTTTCAGGCTGGAAATTCCTTGTGGCTTCCCAGAGGGCGATCAACCCAGTCTGGTAAAAGTCCTCCTTATTCTTATAAATATGAAGCGAGCGGATGATGCTGTAAATCATAGGTGTATACTGATCTGCGATAGGTTCGAAATTCTCCACGTGCGGTTCCTTTCAGGAAAGCGCGCTTGCCAAAGTATTCCCGGGTGACTCCACCATACTGCTGGCAGAATTGTTTGGGAAATCGTGATAATTCAATTTTGAGGGCTGATTATTGCACAAAAAGCTGTTTTGAGGGGGGATAATTGGATTATGAGTGGCATAAATGAGGTGAAAATTGAATTTTGGGTTGTTTTGCAAAAAATACGAAATTTTACTTATGGAAAAGAGGCCCACTAACTTTAGTAGTCTTCTGCAGTCGTTCACTGTATAATGAAGTCGTAAATTATCGAAACTACTTATTTCGTGAAGACAGGAGCGAGTGTGTTAAATGACGGGACGTATAAAGGTAGTAACTGTGTTTGGAACGAGGCCGGAAGCGATTAAGATGGCTCCGCTTGTCAAAGAGCTTGAGAAGCATCCGGATAAAATCGAATCGATTGTCGCAGTTACGGCGCAGCACAGGCAAATGCTTGACCAGGTGCTATCCATATTCGGGATTACACCTGATTATGATTTGAACATTATGAAAGACCGCCAGACTTTAACTGATGTAACCGTTAGATGTCTTGAGGGGCTTACGGATGTTTTTCGTGAGGCGAAACCTGATATTGTCTTGGTACATGGTGATACGTCCACAACTTTCGTAGCAGGCCTGGCTGCTTTCTACAATTCGATCACAGTTGGCCATGTCGAGGCGGGATTGCGCACGTGGAATAAATACTCACCTTATCCGGAGGAGATGAACCGGCAGCTGACGGGAGTCATAGCCGACTTGCATTTTTCGCCAACAAGCCAATCAAAGGAAAATCTGCTAGCTGAAAATAAGAACGCAGAGACGATCTTTGTAACAGGAAATACGGCCATTGATGCGTTAAAGACGACGGTAAAGGACGAGTATACTCATCCTGTTTTAGATTCGCTCGGCGACAGCCGGCTTGTATTATTAACTGCGCACAGAAGGGAAAATCTTGGGCAGCCGATGGAAAACATGTTCAGGGCCATCAGCCGGCTGGTTGAAAAGCATGAAGACATTCAGGTTGTGTATCCAATCCATATGAACCCTGTCGTGAGGGAAATTGCTGGCAGAATCTTGGGCGAAAATAATCGGATCCATTTAATTGAACCGCTCGATGTCATTGATTTTCATAATTTTGCATCGAGAGCTCATTTGATCTTGACCGACTCGGGTGGGGTTCAGGAAGAAGCTCCGTCACTCGGAGTACCGGTCCTTGTGCTTCGGGATACAACCGAGCGGCCTGAGGGAGTGGAGGCCGGAACGTTAAAGCTTGCAGGGACGGATGAGGAAACAATCTTCCAGCTCGCCGACGAACTCCTATCCGATGAGGAGTCTTATAAAAAAATGGCGAAGGCCTCCAACCCTTACGGGGATGGATTGGCGTCCTCCAGGATTGTTGAAGCAATTCTCTATCATTTTGAACAGAAGAAGGAACGGCCCGCTGATTTCCAATAATCGGGATGGGTGATTTTTTGCGAAAATAGGAAGTTGTAAACCTCTGTCCAGCTGGGCGGAGGTTTTTTCTTATGTCCTCCTACGTCTTGAGACCTAGAACAATTTACAGTCGCAGGCTGTGGAAACGGCCGGCATTTTCGTGTATTGTAGTGGATAAGGAACCAGATATTTCAAAAAATAATTTCAGCATAAATGAAACAATTTGGCCGTTATATACGTATTAACCAGTACAGGAAAAAGTCAGGAGTCGATATAAAATGAATCCATTTTTGTCGTTTTTATTGCAAATTGCCATCGCGTTCCCAGCAGCCTTCATTGCGGGTTTGATAAGCTATTTCGGATTTGACGCCGGCTGGCTGATTTCATCAGGGGTCATGGTGGCAGGGGGCGTAGCCGCATACAAAGGAGTCGGACTGTATACTAGCTCCCAATTTTTAAAGAGGCACGGGTTAACCGGGAAGGAATATCGTTATATTAGGCAGAATTTAGAAGAGGGGAAGCGGAAACTAAACCGCCTCCATAAGGCTCTTTTTTCAATTAAGAATTTTCCGTCTTTAAAACAGCGGATTGATCTAATGAGAATCACCAAGAAAATTTACAAAATGACGAAGGATGAGCCAAAGCGCTTTTACAAGGCAGAGCGTTTTTATTTCTCCCATCTTGATTCACTAATCGAGCTCGCGGAGAAATACGCATTCCTATCCTCCCAGCCAACCCGGAACACGGAGATCCAACTGAAGCTGCACGAAACACAGCGGACACTTGATGAACTGGCGGATGCGGTTGAACAGGATTTGTATCATATTATCCGGGATGATATCGACCATCTTGATTTCGAAATTGACGTGGCCAAGCAGGCGATTGAAATGAATAAAGGCAAGAAACTTATTGAGGATCACAGGAGGTTAAAATGAACGAAAACAATTCAGCTGCTAAGAATACGAATAACTTACTTGATGATATATTGGCTGATCCGTTCGGAGCCGAGGAGAATGCCGCGATGACCCCGGCCGCTCCTTCAGAAGAGGAAAAGCAGGTCCGGCTGATTGATGTCCTGCCTGAAGAAAACAAGGCGAGGGCCCTTCAACTGGCAACGCAAATTGACCCGAAGAACCATCAGGCAATGATTTCGTACGGAACCCAGGCACAAGCGAAGCTTTTGACATTCTCGAATGCCATGCTTGAACATGTGCAAAAGAAAGATGTCGGTGAAGTCGGGGAAATCATCAATGATTTAATGAAGCGCCTGTCTGATGTAAATCCGGATGAGTTGAATGAAGGAAAAAAGAATTTGATTTCAAGGATGTTCGGGAAAGTTTCAGGATCAGTCCAGGAAATTTTGTCAAAGTACCAGAAAACCGGCGCGCAGATTGACCGGATTTCCGTTAAACTTGACCGCAGCAAGAACGCCCTGCTCGCGGACATTGCGATGCTAGAAAGGCTGTACGAGCATAATAAGGAATACTTCAATGCCCTGAACGTTTATATCGCCGCCGGGGAATTGAAATATGAGGAATTGCAGAGGGAAGTTATTCCTGCTTTAAGAAAGACCGCCGAGGCATCAGGCGACCAGATGAAATTCCAGGAAGTAAACGACATGCTTCAATTCGCCGACCGCCTTGATAAGCGGGTTCATGATTTGAAGCTGAGCAGGGAAATGACGATTCAAAGCGCCCCGCAAATCCGTTTAATCCAAAACACGAACCAGGCGCTGGCGGAGAAAATCCAATCTTCGATCATGACGGCGATTCCGCTCTGGAAGAACCAGGTCGCCATCGCCTTGACGCTGATTAGGCAGCGCAATGCAGTCGAAGCACAAAAACAGGTAGCCAAAACAACGAATGAACTGCTCCTTAAAAATGCTGAAATGCTGAAAGCAAATACAATCGAAACAGCCCGTGAAAACGAGCGGGGCCTTGTCGAGATTGAAACACTCAAGAGGACTCAGGAAAGCCTCGTTTCCACACTTGAAGAAACCCTGCGCATCCAGGAGGAAGGCCGTACGAAGCGACGCCAGGCCGAACAAGATCTCGCCCTGATGGAAAGAGGTCTGAGGCAGAAACTGCTTGAGGTAAAAGGGGATATGAAATAAGGGAAAGTTTGATCCAGGCAAAATTTAAAATGGTTTAAACAGGCCATCCCGGAGCAGCGGGATGGCCTGTTTAATTTAAAAGGGGAGACTTGTTATTGCAGGAAGGTACATATATGTTGAAATAGGTTCAAGTTGTCACAAAAAATGTTCATATATTTAAGGAACGGTGCATATTGTCACAAATAAGGTCTATTAATACAACCATTCCCTGCACACGTCTTATAGGAAAGCTATTGCGGGAAAGGAAAAAGTATGGCATCCATCGACAACTTTAGCAAAAAAAAAATGATAAATACCGCTTATCACAAGGGTTTAAACAGTTTTCAATCAAACGTTTGATTAAATTCGTTGCTGTCGAATGATTGGTTTAAGTGGGAGGAAAAACTAATGCCCTGAAAAGTTGCGTATCGACTTAATCTCAGTTTATGTGGTAATAATTGGCATAGCTCCACCAGTAAATTTTCTGAGAGCAAGGAGTCAACTAAATTTGTCCAGTACCCAATCGACAATTTCCGCAAAATAAAATCTAAAAAATTCTGCTTATCTCAAGGGTTCAGGCAGTTTTCAATCAAACGTTTGATTGAATTCGGTGTTGTCGAACGAGAGGAGCTATTGGAAAGAAAAACTAATGCCACAATCGCCAATTTATGGTAAAATAAATAAAAAGGGTCCAAGGAGCTAACTTATGGAATTCAATAAAAAATGGGTGCTTGGCTGCGGCCTGTTTTTGCTGGCGGTAAATGGAATAAGCTTTTTGCTAATCCACCTGCTGGGGCGCTAGAGAAATGACATAACTACTAAACAGAGCGGGGAATAAAAGTGATTGATGACTTAACACAGCCAATCTCGAAGCGGCTATTGCTATTATTGCTCCTGGTTACGATAGGGTCTGAAGCGGCCCTCTTTTTATCCAGGTACAGTTATTTTTTTTCAGAAGTTTATCAGGCCATCATGATCATCTCCATCTTTGTGGCCTGGAGGCTTCACCCACGGCTTGCGGGTAACGAACAGCGAAGGCTGGAAAGGCATAGTGGGGAGCGGGAACACCTAACAGAAATAGACGGTACGGTACCATCTTCCGCTCCTGTTAACAGGCAACCTTTCATCAGGCAAATGATTTCCCAGTTTGCCGTTGTCTTTCTGATCTTCTATCTCGGAGCAATCGTATTTAATTTTTATTCAGCTATTCTTTTCGAAGATTTTAATGAAAGTTATGGCGACTATATGGAAGAGTCGGCAGTGATTATGAACGAGAGCCTGAGAGGAGTCGCAGAGGAAGGTGGAGCCGGGAGCGTAGCAAACCTAATTTTTGAATGGTTTAGTCTCGCTGGGTCCGATTTTTATGCCGACATCCTTGCTGGATTTGAAGAAGTTTACCGGATTGCTTATATCATCCTGTTTTTGATGTTGTTTAAAAAATGTTTCCCGAAACAGTGGGAAAAGCCAAACCGGGATTTGTTCCTCATGATTGCCCTGTTTCTCAGCTCTGTTCTATTTGGGGTCGGTCATGCCTTGGACACGCCACAGCCATGGACAGTCACAATCGGCACAATTGCCACCTTTACGAATTTAGGACTCATACTAGGATTATTGCTTCTCTGGACGCGAAATCTATGGCTCTTAATTGCAGTCCATGCCATATATGATATCTTCATGAGCATTGAATGGTACTACTTCGAATTTTCATCCCTCATCTTCGCAGGCCTGCTGCTGCTCGCCTGGGCAATCGAAACCGCCACCCGGAAAACAACCCCGGACCTCAACCCCGGCCTACGGGTTAGCGACTAAGAAGCAGGGGGACGGTTCTGCTGCTTCATTCGAGACTCGAATGAAGCGCTGGAACCGTCCCCCTGCCTCACTTTGTGCTGCTTTTTGCCTGGACAGGCTGACGGGATTTGTTGGGGTACTGCTTTCCGAATTTTATAATCGATGCGAATGCTATCGTTTAAAACGGTTGCTGAGTACCTTTAACAAAAATTGCTTTTCTTCTGCAGAAAGCATTCTCCAGCTTTTTACTTGAATTTTCATCAAAGTTCACTCCCCGTTTTCAAATTCATTTCACTGTAATGGCATTGCTAGTAAATAGGCCCTGCTCCTTTACTATACTGATTATTTACAGGAAACTGAATGGGGAATCGTTCAACAAATACCGACCGGAACCTTGATTGTTTTGCAGCAATTCGCCCTTCCAAGAATAAGGGAGAGAGGTATTTTGCCAAAACTAAGCAGAAAGTTTAAAAATATGCGGAAAGAGGTAGAGAAATTTTTTATTGGCGCTAATCATAATAATTTACAGGAATCGCTAATAGAATTGGGGAGACCGCTACTATTTCAACCTTGACCAAAAACTCACTGCTCGCAGGATGAACAGCTTCTCCTGCAATGTCAATCTGCTCCAATTACCAGCCTTAATTTTCATCCTCATCACTCCCTTGTCATTTTCCTATCCCTAAACGGCCTAGGTCACTTTTTACTTAATCTTCCTTTACCGCCTATTTGTGAATGATAAACGATGAATCGTTCTCCAATTCCAGAGCATAAAGGACAAGCTTTTTAATGAATAAGAATAATGACTGGCAAACGACAGGGAATGGTAGCGAAAAACCCAAGTAAAAAGGAATTAATGGCGAAGGATTTTTGCAAAAAAAAGAGGCTTCAACTTAAGCCTCTTTGCGTATATGGAAATGTGACCGTAAATGCTGTGCCTTTTCCAGGTCCTTCACTGTGAACGTCAATCGTGCCCCGATGGTCCCGAATAATCTTGTAGGTGACCATGAGCCCGAGTCCGTTCCCGGTTGCCTTTGTGGTAAAGAAAGGCTCGCCGAGCTTTGCCAGTTGTTCCTCCGTCAAGCCGACACCGCTATCTTTAATCGTAACTATAGCTGCTTTTTCATGTTCTTCCAATAATATGCTGACAATCCCGCCATTTGGAATCGCTTCAATCGCATTTTTAATGATATTGAGGAACACTTGCTTCAGTTGATTTTTCTCTCCGGTAATGAAAACTTCTTTCTGGGGGAAGTGCGTAATCAAGATGACGTTCTTGAGCATGGCTTCCGGTTCAAGGAATTTCCCAGCATCTTGCAGAATGGAAGCCAGATTGCATTCGGTAAAGTCGGTGGAGTGAGGGCGCGCGAAAATCATAAAATCGCTTACAATTGAATTAATTCGATCAATTTCATCCAATATCGTCCTTGTAAACACTGTCTCCTTCGTCGTTTCTGTTAAGAGCTGGACAAAGCCCTTTATTGTCGTTAATGGGTTTCGGATTTCATGGGCAAAGCCAGCGGCAAGTTCACCGACCATTGAAAGCTTTTCCGCTTTTAACAGCGTCTCCTCCGTCCGCTTTTGCTCGGTAATATCATACTGGATCGAGATATGTTTATACCTTTTCCCGTTTTTGTCAAGAAAAGGGACAAGAGTCGAATCGACCCAATAGAGAGTCCCGTCTTTTGCTCTATTGAGGATTTGCCCATTCCAGACCTTCCCGTTGTTCAAATTTTCCAGGACTTCTTTAAAAAACTCCCTGGACTGGTACCCGCAATCAAGAATCACAGGGTTCTTCCCGATCAATTCTTCCTTCGAATATTTTGAGATCTCGCAAAATTTTTCATTAACATACATATAATTATCTTTTTCATCCATCACAGCAAATATCGTCGCTTCATTTAATACCTTCTTAAGCTCGGCCAGCTCGGTTAGTGTTATTTTCAAATCGGCGGCAGATTCTTCAAGGGCAAACTGGGTGGTAGAAAGAATGTCGTTATAATGGGCGATAACAGAAGATAGTACGGAATGGTACAGTGGATCAAGTAAATGAATGCATGAAAAGAGATTTTGGACGGAAAGTGTGCCAGCCTTTGCTTCTTGTTCTAAAAGGCCGATAACAGAAACACGGGATTTATATAGCAGTTCAATTGTCGAATCAAGAGAACCTGACAATCCTGCAGATTTACGGCCGAGCAGATTTGCAAAAGAGAGAAGATCGCCTTTAATTGAATCCGTTTCCTTCTCGAGATAGTCCCCAATCAGATGGAAAAAGTAGTTTCGCAAAAAGGAAGGCTTATCAAGATGATGGAGGAGAAGTTCGTATGTATCGTCGGTTTCCGTTAAAGCCAAGTCACCGCCCAGGCCTTTAATTTTTTGGCTAATAAAAGTTTTCCAGCTGCTCATACCTGCCCTCCTTTTAATGTGGAATCTTATTATATGTATCTATCAATAAGTATAGTATAAATTTTCCAGTAAGGTTTGTAAACAATAGTGAGGCCGATTCAGCAAGGTTCATTCAAACAACTCTTCTCATTTTGTAACAGTCTTCTTTTCATAGAGAAAACTAACTTTTCAAACTATTATTAGTTCCATTATACAGTAACAATGAAATTACTTACAAAAAATTCAAATATTAATGAAGTACGGATAAACTTAAGAGCGGTTTGTGTTATAGTAAAATTGCCAAAACAATCATAAAGAGTTTTAAATAAATGTAGAGGGTGATTTGTCAGTGAATATCCTTGTAACAGGCGGAGCCGGCTATATTGGTTCCCATACTTGTGTGGCCTTGCTGGAAGCCGGGTACAATGTCATCATTGCCGATAACTTTAGCAATTGCAATCCGGATAATATTGAAAGAATCATGCGGATTACAAGTAAAAAGGTAGAGTTCTATGAAATTGACGTAACAAATGTTGAATCGGTAGACGCTATTTTCAAGGAACACAGCATACATGGGGTCATCCATTTTGCCGGTTTAAAAGCGGTCGGGGAATCAGTCGAAAAGCCATTAATGTATTACAAAAATAATATTATTAGTACGTTAGTCGTGGCTGAAGCCTGCCTAAAATATGGCGTGAATAAATTTGTATTCAGCTCATCGGCCACTGTATACGGTGATAATACTGTTCCGTTTGTGGAAACAATGGATTTACTGCCGACAACGAATCCATATGGCGAAACGAAAGCGATGAGTGAAAGGATTTTAGCGGATATAGCGGAGGCAAATCCCGCTTTTTCCGTTTCCCTATTAAGATACTTTAATCCGGTTGGGGCGCACGAAAGCGGGCTGATTGGCGAAGCACCGAATGGCATACCGAATAATCTGATGCCCTATGTCACCCAAGTGGCCAAGGGTAAGCTTGAAAAGCTGCGGGTTTTTGGGAATGATTACCCAACGCAGGATGGTACCGGAGTCAGGGACTACATCCATGTCGTTGACTTGGCGGATGGACATGTAGCTGCATTGAACAACCTCTCGAACGGAGTTCATATTTACAATCTCGGAACAGGTCAGGGAACAAGTGTATTGGAGATCATTGAAGCTTTTGAAAAGGCCAACGGAATCAACGTTCCTTATGAAATTGTGGAGCGGAGGCCGGGGGACATCGCCAGCTGCTACGCGGACACAGCCAAAGCCAGGGAGGAACTCGGCTGGACGGCAAAACGGGATCTCGTTGCGATGTGTCGGGATGCCTGGCGGTTTGAGAAGAATGATATGGAGTAAGGCAAAAAACAAGGCCGCAGCCAAATTAAATTGGTGTGCGGCCTTGTTTTTTATGAGGACTGGCTAATTTCCAGGTGGGATTTTAGTTCCTGCTGGATCATCTGTTGTTCATTTTCGGGAACTAAAAAATAATAGATTTTATTCATTAGTTTACCGCTCCCTTTCAGCTCAAGCTGCTGGACGTTTTTGCCGGCAGCTTTGTAATTCTTCTGGATGCCGACCATTTCCTCAAAAGTTAGATTCGTCCTGACATTCTTGCCCAGCGCCCCGAAAATGTCCCCGAAGTTGGCCAGGTTCTGGAAAGATGCCCCTCTCGTAATGACCGCTTGAATAATGTCCCTTTGCCGGTTTTGCCGGCCGAAGTCACCCCGCGGGTCCTCATAGCGCATCCGCGCAAAGGCAAGGGCGGAATCCCCGTTCAGGTTAACCTCACCTTTCGGGAAGGATTCCCCGCCTGAGGAAAATTCAAACGAGTTGTTGAGTTTAATGCCACCGACGGCATCTACAATGTCCTTGAATCCCTCCATATTTATTTGAACATAGTAATCAATCGGGATGTCGAGGAACTGTTCAACTGTGTCGATTGACATTTCCACCCCGCCAAATGCATAGGCGTGGTTTATTTTATCCTCTTTGCCTCTTCCGACAATCTCTGTCCGTGTATCACGCGGAATGCTGAGCATTTTCATCGAACCCTGCTTCTGGTTAACGGTCAGGACAATCATAGAATCGGAACGGCCCCGGTCGCCTTCACGCTCATCCACTCCAAGCATAAGGACGGAAAAAGGATCCTGTTTCCCGAAAGTGATTTCTTCATCCCTTTTCGGGGATTTGTCCCGGTCGATGGGCTGATGCATTGTCCCAACAGCCTTCGTTAAGGATCTATACACAGTAAAGGCGTATGTTCCCACGGCCAAAAACACAATCAGCAGAGAAATGAACAGGATTTTCAGCCAACTTTTCTTTTTCTTATCAGGTCTCATGTTTCCCCTCCAAAGTAAACGCTTTTAATAGAATACCAGAAAATTGAAACTGCGACCATATGGCTGTTGAATTTGTCAAAAAAAAATACCTATAGCCGCCTTTGTCTTCATTTAACCCTATGGACAAAAAAAGACGTCCGTAGAGGACGCCTGTTTTTTAATAGAATCGTTTAAAGCTTTCAAAATGTTTTTTGTAGTAGGACTGATCCAAATTCGTGATAATGACGCCCTTTTCAGAGGCATGGATGAACTGGTTGTCTCCTACATAGATCCCGACATGGGAAATGCCCTTTTTATAAGTATTCTCGAAGAATACCAGATCGCCAGGCTTTGGTGCATCTACATAATAAGAGCGGTTATAGTAGCCATCAGCTGAAAACCTGTTCATCTTCTTGCCTGCCTGGTTGTACACATAGTAGATGAATCCGCTGCAGTCAAAGCCTCCTGGTGCCGAACCTCCCCAAACATAAGGGGTTCCAAGCATTTCCTTTGCTTTGGCAATGACTACGGCTGCATCACCCTCTGCGGCAGGCGGGGCGGAAACCGTTGGAGCGGGAGCGGCCTGAACAGCCCCTGGCACCTGCAACACTTGGCCGATCCGGATTAGATCGGACGTCAGCTTGTTCAATGCCTTCAGTTCAGAAACCGTGGTTTTAAACTGAATGCTGATCCTTCCGAGAGTATCGCCACTTTTAACGGTATAAGTCTGGTACTTGGCTGGTGCTGCCGGTGTAGGTGCCGGTTGGGCTGGCTTTACCGGAGCCGGGGCGGCAGGTTTTGGCGTTACCGGCTGGCTAGGCGTAGCTGGCGCCGAAACAGTCAATTTTTGCCCAATTAAAATCAAATCCGACTTTAGGTTGTTCCACTTCTTCAAGTCCGCGACAGTCGTCTTTTTAGCAATGGCAATCTTCCCAAGAGTATCTCCCTTAACCACAGTGTAAACGGCACCCGGAGCAGATGCGGAAGCACTTGCAGGAGGCGCTTGTGGAACAGGATTCGGTTTAATCGTAACCGTTTGTTTTGCAGAAGGAACTGCTAGCTTTTGGTTAATGAAAATCAAATCAGATCTCAAGCCGTTTACTGTTTTGAGATCCTTTACATTCGTCTTATATATAAGTGCAATTTTTGATAATGTATCGCCCTTTTTGACTATGTATTGAGTCGTTGAAGCAGAAGCATGTGTGGAATAGGCAGCAGACAGTATAGCAACCGAGGCAAATGTCGTGGCAACTTTTACTTTTAAATTCACTTTCATAATCACCCCAAGAATTTTAGTCATAAGGATATTTTACCATATTAATAGCACTTATTGGGACTAAATCCGATAATATTAGACATTTTTCCTTAAAACGCATCCAGAAATTACCCTTACTTCCTCTTAAAGTTATGATTGTGCATAGTCTTCCAGCCGATTATAATGAAAGAGCAGTACACAAAAAAATGGTAAAAGGGAGTACGAAATGAGAAAAATCGGGGTCTATTTTCTAGCAATTCTATTAGTTGTCGGTCTGTTCCCACAAATGTCGCTTGCTGCAACAAATCCTCAATTTGACAAGGACTTGGAAGCGTATTTAAAGGAAGTTAGCGAAATTCGCGGGTTCGAAGTAACAAAGGATCATATTGAGTATTCATTATCTCTCTATGATGAAAGCATGGAAGACTATGCTTCTGTTGCCGATTTGAAAGAAAGCCTAGGAGAAGTCATCAAGGCAGACCTTAGTAATCTTGAAGAAATTTACGAGGAATATGACCTTGATGAAGCTGGATTGAAAGCGCTTCTTAAGGACGAATATGATGAAGACCTCGAAGATTACGTATTTCTGTTCGACTTGCACATGACTGTTTCTTCCGCTCTTTACCCTGAGGGAGATTTTCCTGTAGATATAGATCCGGAAGAGCTGGCAAAAGAATTGGCAGCCCTGCTTGAAGAAGAATTCGATTTAACGGAGCAGGAAGTGACAAACTTTATCAATCATTTTAGATCTATTAAAGAAAAATTGGAAAAGCCTGAGACTATGGAACAACTTGAAGCGCTCGCAGAGCGGATGATGGCTTTTGAGGATTTTACAGAAGTGGATGAACTCACTTCCGCTCAGATTGCCGAATTGCTTGATATTTATAATGAATTCCTGAATATCTTTGAGTTAAAAGCAGAGTTTTCCCTAATAAAAGGTGGTACCGAAACACCACTTTCCCTAATGGATATGATGAAAATGAAAGAGCTTGTCAACGCAAAATTAAGGATTAGTTTCTATAATTTAAAAGGCGATTTCCTTGGCGATATTATCATTACTGGAGAAATGGTCGACTCCGGCACAATCATTGATACAGGAAAGAAAATCGAAAAAGCAACGGAAAAAGCAAAAGGTTCCAAGGCCCCTGTAAAGAAGACGGTCAAAGGCGGAAAGCTCCCGAATACAGCTTCTGATTACGGCCAAAATGCACTGCTTGGTTTAGCCCTTTTTGCAGCCGGATTCGTCCTTTTCCGTAAAGTAAGGGTCAGATAAGTGGGAAATCGTAAAAGGCGGACAGGAAGGGGAGTCCAGAAAAGACGCTGGATTCTCCTCTCCTTGGCTGTTTTCATGCTGCTGTTTGGAGCTTGGTTCACTACAACCAATGTTTACAAGTTTGCCAAAGGCTACTTAACGTATAAAGTTTCAGCATCAAAGCCAGTTGAAAAAAAGCAGGAAAATGAAAAGCAGGAAGAAAAAAAGGATCCCCGACCTGTGAAAAAGCAGCTTTATTCTAGGCAGCCGGAAATCGGCGAAGAGATCGGGAGCCTGTATATTCCGAAATTGGATGCAACTCTCCCAATCTATCATGGGACAAATGAAGATGAGCTTGAAAAAGGGGTAGGCCATTACGCAGATAGTGTCCTTCCTGGCGAAAAGGATAACTCTGTCCTTTCAGGCCATCGTGATACAGTTTTCAGGAAACTTGGCGAAGTAGGCGTGGGAGATATGCTTGTCGTCACGACCGAAGCCGGTAAATTTGAATACAAAGTCAGGAAGGTCCGGATTGTGGATGCGGATGACCGGACGGTGATTGTCCCAAAACCAAGGGCTATGCTGACGGTGACAACTTGCTATCCATTTAATTTCATCGGGAACGCACCTGATCGATATATACTGTCGGCTTTTCTCGTAACATCAGAATTAAACGAAAAATAAATAGCAAGATACCTTTGCAATTGTAAGGCGGTTATTTGAGAACCGTCTTTTTTTATTGTAAAAATAATAAAATGAGTGAAAGAAGTGTAGTGAATTTACGACTAATTTAGCAGATGAAGAGAATGGGGGATCTCTATGGCTGCCTCAGGGATTAATCAATTGTTTAGTATGTACAGCAATGATGTTTATCATTATATTGGTTACCTTATCGGTTTTGATGAAGCTGAAGATCTCGAACAGGAGGTTTTTATCCGCGCATTTTACTCTTGGGAGTCTTATAGAGGGGAATCCAGCCGGAAAACATGGCTTCTTTCGATTGCCAGACATACTGCGGCAGATGAACTGCGTAAGCGGAAGAGAAAAAAGATCATAAGGAATCTCCCGTTGGCTGATAGGCAGATTGCTGATTTGGGCAATACCCCTGATATTCTGTACGAAATAAATGAGACGAATAAAGAACTGTATATGGCTATACTGCGGCTGAAAGAAAGCTACAGGCAGGTTGTTATCTTAAGGGGAATCCAAGAGATGTCAGTTCAAGAGACAGCAGAAATTCTAAACTGGAGGCCGGAGAAAGTCAATATCACCTTGCATCGCGCCTTGCACGCTCTAAAAAAGGAGAAGGAGAGGTTCCTATAATGGAAAAAGAGGAATTGGAAATCATGTCCCAGTTAAAAGAGCTCCCTAAAACAGGAATGAAATCACAGGTTAGGCAGCGAATGCAACTCACATTGCTAAACCTTGAAATGAATTCGGCAGGCAGAAAAGCTCAAAGAATAAAAAAATATGGAGTATTATTTGCCGGGGCAGCCGCTATATTTCTATCAATCATTCTGGTTTCTGACCTTACCAGCCTCCACACAACTACTGATAGCACGAAAGATGCCGGCAAGAGCAGGGAAATTTTGCAGATGGATCCGGACGAAAAACTGTCTTATTTGGGGGAAGGAATCCAACTTGGAATGAGTAAAAGCGAGGTTGAGAGCATTTTGGGCTCAGGTGCGGAAAAGAGTGAAGAAAAGTGGGAACCGTTCAAGCATTGGGTGTACGTGAAAGGGACTAAAGCTGAAGAGGAAAGATCAATATCTTCAAAAGGAATAACTAGTTCCACGTCAGGGAGAAACCAATTCATCTTAAAGGATGGCAGAAAAGTGCTTTTTCTTTACTGGGACAAACAGGAAAGGCTTTCTGATATTTCAATCTGTTATAGAGAAAGGGATACTGAGGATTTCCAAACCTTCAAAATGGGTTCTGGTATCCAGGGATTTAATATGTATGATGGTTGCGGATTTGACGGCTATCCTATTGTTTCACCAGATGGAGTGGTCTATTTTTTAGAGGAAATTGAGATTGAGAAACTTAATCTGTCCACGGAGAAAGCCAGGGAGTATATGATCAACCTTACAAAAAAAGATGGACATCCAACCAATATCGTAATGGGGCATCAAACAGGGAGCGACCAGGAAGTGTTCCGTTATTTGCACACGGGCGATAAAGTAAAAATATGGGGCGGCGGGCTGATGGAATCCTCTCCGGCTCGAATGATGGTGGAAAAGCTGATGATTTTAGAAAATGGCCAATAAACTAAAGAGAAAGCTAAATGAGTCTCGGTGAAAAAGTTATTAAAAAGGACATCTGAAAACTTTTTCAGATGTCCTTTTCTATGAATATTAATTTCCATTCCCGACTGTTATCTGGCTGCCGGAATCTTCGGCTGGACTTTCGTTTTCTGGCTTTGGGGCGGTTTTCGGTTCGGAAACTGTTTCAGTTTTTTTAGCCGGTTCTTTTTCAGCTGATGAATCGGGCTCTTGTTTCTGAGGAGTTTCAGCTTCGGGCTTCGCTGCCGCGGCGGCTTCTATGGCCGCAATCCAATCCTTAATGGCCTTCTTTTTTGCCAAAAGAACGGCTTCAGTTTTAGGGAAGGTGTAATATTTGCCCGGATGGAGACTGTTGCCCTGTTTTTTCCATTCAGCCTGTTTCTTTTCCAGCTGTTCAAGTTTGGCTAACTGGCCTTTTATTAAGTCCAGATTCTCTGGTTTTAATTGCTTTTCAATTTCAGTGGTCAGCGTATATCTGTCAATTTCATAGAGTGTATTTTCTTTCATAATTTTTGCAGGAAGGATGTATTTGCTTTTTGCCATATTCCGGACTGTTGCGCTATACATTTTTCCTACTGCAGAAAGTCCAACTGCCCGGTTCTCTTTCCAGGCACCCGCAAACTCTGTTAATGGCGGGCTCGTTTCATAAACCGGTTTGGAAATCTCGGGTGTGAAGCCCGGCTTCTTTTTTGCCTGGATAAACCAGTCCGTATAGCCTCCGCCAGGGGGGTTCGGCTGCGGATAAACAAGCCTGTAGCCTGTCAGCTGGCCAATTTTTTTGGCATAGACATGATCCCTTTTGTATCGGCTTCCTGTCAGATTGTAGTTCCAGTATAAAATTTTGCCGCTACTGTGGTAAGCGACAGCCATTTCGGGGTTCATTTCATTTGTAAATTTCAACATTGCTTTGACTTCCGCCGCGCTTTCCGGCTTATTGCCCTTAAAATTTTTATAACTGGGTGATTTGGGGCCTTTTAAGGCTTTCCAGCCAGCATTGTACTGTCTGTTTAAATCCACCCCTTTGGCATTCGCTTTCCAGCGCTTAAAGTTCTTGCTGCCTTCATTCATTTTAATGAGCGAAGCGTGCTTATCTTTTGGGAAGGCCTTTAACCCCTGCTGCTGAAGTGTGACACCATCAGGGTTCACCATTGGTACAAACCAAATGGTTGTTGTGGAAAGTATGTAACGGGTGTTGAATCCATCAATCAGTGTGTTATTTGAGGCCGCTGCTGCATACTGGTTGATCATATACATGTTCAAACTTGTTGTTAGCCATTCACGGGCATGGTGGGCACCGTTTATAAAGGCTTTAGCTGGTCCTGTACCAAGGCCAACAGCATAAATATTTCGCCCGTATTCCGACTTGCCGATTACTCTAACTTGAATTAAATGAGGATATGCTTTTTTCAGCTTTTGAATGTCGGCCTCCATCATGGAGTAGGAATATACCTGATTTGGATTGACAATCATTCCTGCAGCCTGCGATTCCCTGGAAAAAGACATGGATGATAAAAGTAATACAACTGTGAAAAAAAGCAATTTTAATTTATGCAACTATTTCCCCCCTGCCTACTAATCTATTTATCTACTATTTCATTATAACTAAATGAAAATTTTGGAGAATAGGGGAGAATAAAAATTTATATAAAATATATGAACATCATTCCAATTAATGGGTGGGGTTGATAAAATAAAGTAGATTCTTAATAAGGACAGCAGGAGGATGCAATGGGGAAATATTTTAGGCGTTTTAGTTTAATAGGATTGGTATGGATGCTCATGTTTCCTTTAACCGTTCAAGGAGAAAAAAGAGAGAAGGGTCAAGCTACAGTATTACAGCAGCAGCCAATCCAAAAGGATCAATACCCCTATCCATTAGCTGGGAAAGTCACATCCCACAAAACGATTCCACGTAAAGACGATTATGTAAAAGATGAAATCATTATTAAGTTTCGGAATGATACGCTTCAAAGTTCAATAAGCAATCTTAGCAAAAACCTCGGCCTTCGTTTTACAAAGAAATATAAAAGCTTTGGCGGCATTCTCGTAAAAATCCCTCATAACAAATCTGTCGAAGAGGTCTTAGCAGTCCTTGAAAAATCAGGATTTGTAGAATATGCGGTACCGAATTATATAAGGCAAAAAACAGCTGTCAGCGATCCTTATTTCTCCCAATTATGGGGACTTAAAAATACAGGGCAAACAATCCAGGACTATCCCGGAGTCAGCGGCTTCGACATAAATGCCGAAACAGCCTGGACGAAAACAAAGGGAAGCCATTCTGTTGTCGTAGCGGTAATCGACAGCGGCATCGATATCAATCACCCGGATTTAAAAGAAAATATCTGGCGGAACCCTGGTGAGGGAACTGTGGCAGACGGGATTGACAATGATGGGAATGGCTACATTGATGATCTCAATGGCTGGGACTTTTACAGCAATAACCGAACGGTTTTCGATGATCCATTTATAGATGAGCACGCCACCCATGTTGCGGGAACGATTGCAGCATCAGCGAATGATCGAGGGGTAATCGGCATTGCGCCAAATGTCAAAATCATGCCGTTGAAATTTATGGGCGCCAACTCAGGGACGGATGCGGGCGCGATTGAGGCGATCGAGTATGCAAAGGCAAAGGGAGTGAAGATTTTCAACCTATCCTGGGGAGGATACGGCAACAGCCCAGCACTCTATGATGCGATTAAAAATACAAATGGCCTCTTCATTGTCGCCGCCGGAAATGATGGCAATAATAACGATGGAGCCTATCGTACTGTCCCGGCAAGCTTTGATCTTCCTAACATTATTTCAGTCGCGGCGATGGATAACAGCGGTTATCTGACAGATTTCTCGAATTATGGAATAAAAACGATTGATGTAGCCGCACCGGGTTTGGCCATATTAAGCACGGTACCGCGCAATCGTTATGCCCATTTTGATGGCACATCCATGGCCGCTCCCCATGTAGCGGGAACTGCTGCCTTGGTCCTTAGCGCCAATCCGAAATATTCAGTTAGCCAAATAAAAAACACGATTCTTAAATCAGGCATCCCTGTCCCCGGCCTCGACAAATGGGTTGGGACCGGAAGGATGATTAGCGCAGGCAGAGCCGTTCATTATACAGCGGACGATGAACTGCCGGGTGTACCGTTATCAGGATCCCAAATAACGGGAGCTTTAAATAATGTAAATGATATGGACGATGTGTATTCCGTAAAACTTCAAAAAGGGGAAAGAATCTCACTATCCCTAACTGGCGCCACTGGCACTGATTTTGATTTGTTCCTATTTGATCGATCGGCAAAAACAGTGCTATATGAAAACGGGAAGGTTTTGGCCAGATCGCAAAAAAGCGGAACCTCTTCGGAATCAATCGTGTTTCGGGCCCCGTCAGCTGGAACATACTATATTGATGTCTACGGCAAAAAGGGAAAAGGTTCCTATACATTAAAAAACCAATTGGGTGACCCGTCCGCTTTTTATGAAAATACATCGGCAGGGATAGTCTATTCAGGCAGTTGGAGCAAGGTAACGAATAGCAATGCCTCCGGAGGAACATATCATTCGGTAAACGCAAGCGGCGGGGCGATGCAGTTCGTGTTCAATGGTACGGGCATCAGACTGACCGGATTGAAGAATCCTACTCAGGGGTACGCAAAAATTTCGGTTGACGGAGTCTCAACCTTAATAAACCTTAACTCATCTGCCAACGAATTTAATTCAACCCTTTTTGAAAAAACAGGCTTAACGCCAGGTCGGCATACTCTCAGGGTCGAGTGGACAGGAAAATCTGGCAGTACAGCGAGCAAAACAGCGAAAGCTATTAATGTCGATGCCATTACTGTCTTTGGGAGTTCTACAACATACACGGTGGAAGACAACCACTCTACAATCAAAAAAACAGGCACCTGGTCAACGAGCAAAAACAACTCGTATTCCGGGGGGGCGGCATCGTTCAGTTCAAAAGCTGGAAGTACAATGGAACTTTCTTTTACAGGCAATAGTGTTAAACTATTCGCGTCTAAAGCAGCAAACCGCGGTTTATTTGAAGTTTATATTGATGGAAAGCTAGATAAAACCGTCAATACGCACGCGCCAAATACACAATATAAATCAGTTGTCTACGAAAAAGCCGGATTAACATCCGACGCGCATAAAATAAGGATTGTTGTAAAAGGGCAAAAAGCCGCTGCATCGACAGGTACTGCAGTTTACCTAGATGGATTTACGATATCGGCCCCTAAGCAAACAGTTGTACAAGAAAACAGAATGCAGCTCGGTGGAAGCTGGTCGACGGTTACAAACTCCAAACATAGCGGCGGAAAAGCACTATCTGCTTCGACTTCAGGCAGGACAGCCCAATTAACCTTTACCGGGCGTTCCATCAAGCTACTCGGATATAAAGGAACATCTGGAGGGCTGGCGGATGTTTATATCGACGGAAAATTGGCCAAAACGGTTAGCTCGTACTCAGATACTCCGGTTTACAAGGCTGTTTTGTTTGAGAAGAATGACTTAACAGCGGGGAACCATGTGATTAAGGTGGTTGTAAAAGGGAAGAAAGTTTCAGCGTCAAAAGGAATAACTGTGTTTTTTGATGCCTTGTTGGTAGATTGATTTAAAAGCTTTTACGAATACCATAGAGTTTTTATTAGAGGCTGTATGGTTGCCGAATGTTTCGTAGGGGCTGACAGAAGGTTTTGGTTTTTCCATTTGTACTAGAAATATCGAACAAAGTTCACTTTTCTCCAATCTCCATCGCGTAGATGTCTGCCTATCAAAAACCTTTTTGCAAATTTTGGGCATTCGTCATTTGGTCGGACAGATGATATAAAAAGAGCACGTCATTTAGCACAGTCACTGTATGTGCTCTAACGTGTAGGTAATTTCATTTGTAATGTTTTTTTACAGTGAGTAAAGGAAGGATTATGAACAGTCCAATATACTCTTCATAATCCCAACCTCTAAGTAAATCAAGGGCTGGCAATAGAGGGTTTTCTATTTAATGGCAGCGTAAAGTACGCCAACCAAAGCGCATTAAATATTTCTTCATAGCCTATATTATAGGCGTTTTCCAAGGTGGCCACCGGTTGTAGGGCCGACCTAAAAATTTTATTAATGTACCACCTCCTAAAACAAAAGAGCCACCTTATGGTGACCCCTGTTACTGTCCAATTTTATTTTTAGATTGATTTACAAGAAGAATAATAACTAAGAATCCTTACTAGTCTCGTAAGAAGACATTTTTGATTTCCCTTTTTTCAAAATGTCTTCTTCTTAGGTTTAAAATAAATTATCAACTATCAATATTTTCAAAACTTAAGTTTTGGTTTAATTTTTTTATGTGATCTTCGTATGAACAAATCCAGGCTATTCTTTGAAAAGTGGATTCGTATCGGGGATATAAAAATTCTCCAGATATTGCTCTTTCCCATAAATCCCTTATTTCCATTTCATTATAAAAACTCTTCCAAATATCTTTATTATTAATAATCTCCGTAATATACTCTTTATCTTCGTTTTGCCAAATCCTCATGTTATTAGCAGCCTTTTCATCGATACCTGTTTTTACTATATTGTCTTTATAAAAAGGAACATCTGCCCATTGAGGAATTAATGTCTCCAGAATGTTTCTGTGTAGTTTATAATCTCTTCTTTCATTTGGCGTTAGGTCAAATGATAATCTAATAAACCCAGGTGTAGCAAAAGGCGTAAAATTGTTCATTACTCCGCTAATAGGAGCCCAACGTCTTAATCTTTCTTTTAAATAAAAATAATCCATAGCATTTAATCCTTGGATTCCTAATTGTTTAGCTTCTTCAAATAACGCCCAAACTTCTTTATCTACATTTTCAGCTATTTCATCATTCCCGGCTGAGCTTTTTAAATACCTTAAAAGTCTCCAACGAGGCCCATCCTCCCCCTTATCAATAATACTCTGGTAAATACGATCATTTCCGTAGTAATTTGCGGTTGCTATTTCGCCTCCAGCTCCGACACAAGATGCGCTAGTAATATTATAGAACTGGTTAATGCTGACCCTCCCAGCTTGCCTTACTGGTGGGTAATCACCATCATATGCAAAATGTAATAAGTTTAACCTATCTTTCAAATCCACGGGATTTTCTCTTGCTTTTTCACTTTTTCGATCATTCACAATATGCCTGTCCTCTAAATTCACTAACTGCATTAAGTTTTTTGCAGTTTCAATTTCTCCTGCTATAGGGCCAAATGTTGTAAATGTAGAGTCAACTCCAGATTTAATTAATATTGCAGAGGAAACTCTGGAATCTTTTCCTCCTGATAGTAGAGAATTGACAGGGAAATCAAACATTCGAAAGAAGGAACGGGTTGACTCTAAGATATTAGTAATTTCCTCATCAAATGCACTTCCATCTAACCTTCTCGGTGACACCCACGAAGATAAACCGCCAGTTTGTTTTACCACTTTTGGAACATTCATTTCATTATTTAAAGTAATTTCGATACTTGGCTTAACTCGAACCGACCCTTTAATTGGACTTGTATCCCCCATTAACCACCCAACAGCTGAAAAAACTTGCCATGTGTACATGTCCATTTCTGCTCTCTTATTCATGAAAAGGTAAAGGGCAGCTAGTTTGTTAGAGTAAACTACCCCTTCATCCGTTTGAAGTTCGTATAGTTTTCCCATACCCAAGCTATCGTTATAAATCTTAATACTCTTATTCATTTTATCAAGGTAACAAAAAATTAAAGGCGGAGTCATTAAACTCATTAACGAAGGATCCTGCTTTATTCTCCTTGTAAAAAGTAACGGAGCCTCATTAATGCCAACTGGCGAATGTAAAGTTTGCTCCCACCCCTTAGGAGCATAAGTAAAGCAGGAAACATATTCATTATCTTCCTGCCAAGCTGGAAATTTATATTTTTTGTTTTCAGATTGCCAAAAAAATAGACCAATATTACTGCAAGCAGAATGGTTGTATTGCAACCTTTCTTTTTCTAATGAAGAAAAATAATATTTCGCTACGCGGTCTTTCCGTTCAAGTAATTCATCAGCACTTACTTCTTTGAAAAATTTATAAGCAAGAAATAATTGCACACTTTTATCCTCCTTTAGAACCAAATTTGCAATTTATTGTATCACATAATAGTAAAAGAAAGGGAAAAGTGTACATTTTTTTAGATTAGCACTATATAAAACATTACATATGTAGCCAAGCGATTACTTAGGTCCCCCTACAGTTAGCTGAAAAATTCTATTTATACCTGATATAGCATTGAAGGAAGTGACTGTTTTATCTCCTAGCAGGATTGTCATCTCATTTGTAGTTAATACTCCTTTGGCATTAACTGTACTGCCACCAGTACCATCTGTGCTTCTACCACCTTTTAAATATACTGAGGTCAGGTTTTCACTGACCGGTTAAATTCAATTCGGTCCATCAACTGATGTTGTTTCTTCCTGAAAATAACATTGAAAAAATACCACTTGTAGGGTTTGAGTCGGTCACTTCGTTTATCTTTCCGGTATATCGGTTTATAATCTCGATTGTTTTGTTTGTTGTGAAAAAAAGAATAGAAGGTCAGTATAAAGAATGGCGAGATAAAGCCTTTCAATTAGTTATGAAAGAAGCTATTTTATTTCCAATATCTTTATGTTAAAATAATTAGGAAAAAAACAGGAAATTCGTTGGCAAACGATAAGCTTTTACAATGTCATACAAGTTTAAACAAAATGCCCGAAAAAATTGCTTTTTTGGGTATTTTTGTAGAGGAGCGCCTTCTTATATGAAAAAAAAGGTCCTCATGATCGCTCAAGGTTTTTATCCTGAAATTGGCAGTGCGGGGAACCGGATGAAAAACATCTATAAGTTACTTTGGGAGAATGGTTATGAAGTTCATATCCTGACAACCGAACCGACTTACCCCAATAAAAAACTGTATGAGGATAAGAAATTTTGGGATGAAGAGGGTTCATTTAATAATGAGTTTATTAATAGAGTAAAGATTGCGAACAGGAAATATTCAAGGAGCTTATTTAATAGATTGTTTTATTACCTCGAAATGGCATTCAAGCTGTTTTTTCTTGTTTTGAAGGACAAGCAGAAATATGATGTTATCTTTGTTTCCTCTCCACCTATTTTCGTTGGCTTTGTAGGGGTTGTTGCTAAATATAAATACAAATGCCCATTAATAACAGAAATAAGGGATCTTTGGCCAGAATCATTAAAGGGTGTAGGGGTATTTAATTATAACTGGATTATCAATACTTTTTCATATTTTGAAAGATTTCTTTATAAGCAATCTGAACATATTATTGTGAATAGTGGCGGATTTAAAAGTTACATTATTGAAAAATCAGGAGTAGCGCCAAAGAAAATAGGATTCATGCCTAATTCAGCGCTTTTAAAAGAGATTCCCCAGAGTAAGGACCCATCATCCAGAAAAAAGTTCAAAGTCATTTATACTGGAAATATTGGACTCGCTCAAGATATTGATGTTTTGAAAAAATTGGCTTTCTGTCTTGATGAACAGGACATCCCTTTAAGTATGGTAGGATATGGAATGAAAAAACAGGAGTTCATTGATTTCGTTGCCAAAAATAAGTTGGCGAATGTGACTTTTCACTCCCCTACAACAAGGCGGGAGTGCCTCGAATTAAATTTGGCTCATGATGTGGGATTTGTTTCCCTTAATGACAGTCAGGTTTTTAACACTGTATTGCCCGGAAAAATAATTGATTACATGACATGTGGGCTTCCAATTGTAGCCTCTGTGGATGGATATGCGAAGGAAATCATTGAAAGAGAAAGTTTAGGTTTTGTATCTGAGAGTCGCAATATAGATGAAATTGTTAACCATATAGTATTTTTGAAAACCAATCCTGCTTTGCGTGAATCAATTTCAAAAAATGCAATTCAGTTTATAAAAAAACATTTTTTATGGGAAAAGAATATTTACGAACTTATTTCTCGAATAGAAGAAAATAATGAACCCAAAGAAGGCAAGGGAATAATAAATGAGTAGAAAAAAAGTATGTATGTTCGTTTGGAATCACTTCACCAACGATGCCAGGGTGTTAAGGGAATGTGCAGCCCTATCTGAAAGTGAGTATTCTGTCGATTTAATCTGTATACATGATCCAGCTGCTAAAAACATGGCCAAAATGGAAAAGAGAAATGAACACTTCCATGTTTACCGCGTAAGGAGATATCCGCTAATGCTAGATTTGATTCAAATGGTTATTAAATCTGTAAAGAAGGATAAATGGAAAGCAATTTTTTACCTGCTCGGCTGGGGAGTTCTTGCGTATTTATGGCCCATCTTTACGATATTTATAACTTTGCTTCTTGGAGCCATTTATAAACTGAAGTTAATTCCGTGGTGGGTAAAAGCGAATATCTATATACGGATGGTCGCAAGGGCTCGCCTAAAGAAGTATGATATTTATCATTCCAATGACCTGAATACGCTTATTCAAGGATATGTATCGGCGAAGTGGAGATTCAAAAAGAAAAAACTAGTTTATGATTCTCATGAAGTTCAAACGAGCAGAACCGGTTATAACAGTCCGGTTTATGGGAAATTGGAATCATTTTTAGTGAAGAAAATTGATACGATGATTGTCGAAAATGATACAAGGGCAAAATTTAATGAAGAATTATACGGTTTTTACCCGAATGTCGTTCATAATTATCCCTTCAAACATATTGGGGAAGGGACTGAAGTGATCTCCATCCATCAAATGTTTAACTTGCCGAAAGATGAGAAAATTCTTCTATATCAAGGAGGAATTCAAGTTGGACGGGGGTTGGAAAAGCTGATTAAGGCTGTACCTCTCTTTAAAAAGGGGACTTTGGTATTAGTGGGTGACGGCAAGCAAAAGCCAGAACTAGTAAAAATGGTAGAAGCAATGAATTTACACAATCGAGTAAAATTCATACCAAAGGCCTTATTGGAAGATTTGCCCAAGTTTACCAGGAATGCATATCTTGGCTTTCAGGTTTTAAATAATGTATGTTTTAATCATTGGTCTGCTTCATCGAACAAGCTTTTTGAATATATGATGAGCGGTGTGCCGGTCGTAGCATGCAGTTTCCCGGAGATTAAAAGGGTAGTCGTGGAAGAGCAAGTTGGTATTTGTGTAGATTCTCACGATTATAAAGATATTGCCCGCGCTGTAAATATATTGTTGGAAGATGAAGAATTGAGAAATCAATATAGCAGGAATTGTCTAACTGCGAAAGAAAAGTATAATTGGGAACAGGAAAAAAAAGTTTTTCTGTCAATTTATGACCAAATCATTTAATATATAAGAAGGAAATATTTAGGAGGAATAAGAGAATGAAAGTTTGTACTGTAGGTTTAGGTTATATTGGGTTGCCAACCTCAATCATGTTTGCAAAGCACAATGTCGATGTAATTGGAGTAGATGTCCGTCCAGATGTTATTGAGTCTTTGAATTCCGGAAAAATTCATATTGAGGAGCCTGGCCTACAGGACGCTTTGACAGAGGTTATCGAAAAGGGAAAATTTCGTGCTTCATTGACTCCTGAGCAAGCAGATGCTTTCATTGTTGCTGTTCCAACTCCTAATCATGATGACATGTATAAATCATGTGACCTCTCTTACGTTCTCAGTGCAGTTAACAACGTAGTTCCGTATTTGAAAAAAGGAAATGTACTTATCGTTGAGTCGACCATTGCTCCAAGAAGTATGGATGATTATGTAAAACCAGCAGTCGAAGCTGCAGGATTTGTTGTCGGAGAAGATATTTACCTCGTACATTGTCCAGAGCGGGTTCTTCCAGGCCAAATTATGCATGAGCTAATCTATAATAATCGCATTGTAGGCGGATTAACACCGGCTTGTACAGAAGCGGGCGCAAAAGTTTATGGAACTTTTGTCAAGGGAGAAATTATTAGGACGAACGCAAAGACTGCGGAAATGTCCAAGTTAATGGAAAATACCTTCCGTGATGTGAACATTGCGCTTGCGAATGAATTAACTAAGGTATGTAACGAATTAGAAATAAATACCTTGGATGTTATTGAAATGGCCAATAAACATCCACGTGTAAACCTTCACTATCCGGGCCCAGGTGTTGGCGGCCATTGCCTGGCTGTAGATCCTTACTTTATTGTAGCTAAAGCACCTGAACAAGCACAAATGATTCATTTGGCTCGCGAAGTAAATACTTCCATGCCTGAGTATGTTGTTGAAAATATCAATACCTTAATGGAGCAGTCCGAAGGTAAAGTAGTAACTCTATTTGGGTTGACATATAAGGGAAATGTTGACGATATTCGTGAAAGCCCTGCTATGGAAATCTATGAAATGCTACAGGATGAAGGGAAATATGAAGTAAGAACATTCGATCCCCATGTAGAAGGCGATATAGTTATCAAGGATATAGAAAAAGCTGTAGCCGGTTCTGACCTTATTGTTATTCTTACTGACCACAGTGAGTTTAAGGAACTTGAATTCGACAAGCTGCAAGGAATGTCGAATAGAGTCATTTTCGACACGAAAAATATTGTTCAAAACCGTTCTGGTGAATTCAATTATATTAACTTTGGAAATCTATATGAATTTACCCAAAAGGCACTGGTTTTAACAAAATAATAGTAACTAAAATCTTACTTTTTAAAAGTGTTGTTAAAGAACGAACTTCTCCTTTAGCAACACTTTTTGGTATGTTTTAATAGAGTATATAAATTACCTGTTTATCCGACTTTGCACTTCTCCAACGGGTGAACAGTGTCTCCCCATGTTCTAATTAACCTCCAACTCAATTGAAATAGTAGAGTCGAAATTTAGATGCAATAATTAAAAGTCTTTTGGAGATAATGTGTTGTTCAAATTACTATGTTAGAATAAATACTATTATGAGGGGCGGAATTATCAATAGATTGTATGTTTTCTGAAAAAGTAATTAGATATCTTAATGGACTTATGCTAGTACGATTCTAGCCTTCAAGATAATTACCCTTTAAAAATGAAGAAAAACAAAGCTAAATACCGTGAAGTTAACAATAAATTTAGATATATATATTAAAGGTTACTTTTACTGTAAGGGGGATATTAATGGAACATTTTTTAGATCGTATTAATGAAGCTTATGAAGGTAAACTGGGTTCACAACTAGCAGAAAAGACTAGAAACAGGGTGCACTGGATAATAAAAAATTCGGTTGGAAAAAAGGTTTTGGATGTAGGGTGCAGTCAGGGAATAGTATCTATATTGCTTGGTAGGGAAGGTAAGGAAGTAACTGGTATTGATTTAGCAAAAGAATCTATTGAGATAGCAAATGAGGCATTAGGAAAGGAACAAGATAATACAAAAAACAATATTAATTTTATTCAGGGAGACTTTCTACACGAAAAATTTGATGCACACAAATTCGATACAGTAATTATTACAGAAGTATTGGAACATTTTGTATCATCGGACGCGTTATTATATAAAGCTTCTAATGTCTTAACTGATAATGGGAAAATTATTGTTACAGTGCCTTTTGGGATAAATGATTTTCCAGATCATAAACGAACATTATATCTAATGGAGATTTATAAAGAGTTAAGCGTTTATTTTGAAATATCAAATGTCGAATTTTTTGGGAAATGGATTGGTTTTATCGGTCAGAAAAAGATAGGAAAAGAAAAAACCCCGACTTTTGTTTCAGAAGAATTATTTTTTGAAGCTGAAAAGGCCTTTTATTTAGTAGAAAGAGAATTAGTGAACAAACTTAATAATTACAAAGAGCAGAATACGAAATATAAAAATCAAATTTCCCAGCAAAAAGAAAATGAGTCCAATTTAAAGAAAGAAATACAAGCAATTAAGAAAGAAAATGAAAAACTAAAGTTTCAAATTCATACTCAGAACGAAAGCATTTTTGACTTTAAGAAAAGCAATGAAAAACACAACCTAGAAGCGTTACATTTAAAATCAATGTTAGAGGAAATGTTAACTTCATTAAAAAATGAATATGCCAAAAAAGATGATTTTCATCAAGAAGCTTTGGCTCAACTTAAACTTGAATTACAAGAAAAAAAAGGTGTTATCACAGGACTGCAAGTTGACAATAAGAAAATTAGAGAGCGCATGGAAGAGATGATCAAAAATCTTAACAATGAGAAGTTATCACATAAATTGTTACAAGAAGAAACTACAAAAAATATCAGAGAAGTTAATACAAGTTTAGATGCAATGAAAGAGGAGTACCAAAATTATAAGAGAGTTGCACATGAAGAAATGAATAAATTAACAAACGAATTGGAGAGAAAAGAGGTTACTTTTGAAACTTATAAAGAAGAAGCTTCTGCAACAATAAACAAATTGCTAGAAGGAAAACAGGATTTAGATAAAGCGCTCATTACAAAAGAACAAGAAATACTAAATCTTAAAAATGGCATTCGAAGAATGTCAGAAGAGGTAAACGCGATTCAACTAAAACTTGAAGAAGAAGTAAATGATAAGGCAACACAACTTTCTTTAGTACAGGATAATTTTAACGAAGAAATAAATAAAGCTAACAATAAAATAAGCCAAGTTGAGAAAGAAAAAGAAAACATTCAGCAACTATACGACCAATCGAAAGCTGAGTTAGATAATACTAAAAACATTCTTTCTGAATTAGAAAAGATGATCAATAAATTAAAGTCTGAACTTTCTGAGGCAAAAGTTGCGAATCAAAAAAATAAAAATAGTTTTAGCAGAGAATTGTTAAACATTCAGGAAGAGTACACAAAAACGTTGACCTTGGCAGAAGGGCTCAATGAAGAACTAATTAAAGTTGTAAAGGAAAAAGAAGGTATCGAGAAAAGGTATAAATCTCTCAAAAACTCAAGATTAGGAAAAGTAACTCTTAAATATTGGGCTTTGAGAAAAAAGTTATAAACAAGGAGCAATTTACGTGAATATTAACTATTTGGAAGAAAGGCTTAAAGAAATAAGAGAGAAAAAACTGTCTGTTAAAGAAAATCTTAAAAAGTATAAGCAAAAATTCGCAGGGATGGAAAATGTTATTGGAACTGATTGGTGGTACCTGAATAATCTGGAAAACAATATTATTAATACTGGAGAACAGCTTGATATTGACCTCGAAGAAGGAAAGCATATCTATTTATCTTATCTAGAAAGAAATGTTGATTTTTCTCAACCCCCTTCACACTTCTTGGAAATAACTGAAGGGATACTGAACTGCGAAATGATTGGTGATGCAACAAGCGCACTCAAAGTAAACCTTTATATTATTGGATATAAGGAAAATCAAAAAATAAGTTTAGTTAAAGCTCCCTTAAACAAGAAGATGAAGGTAAAGCTTGATTTATCAAAGATGAATCGATTTCGTATTGCAATAAAGCTTGAGGGTAGCGGAGTATTTTCATTAAAGGAAATTAAACTTGGTTTACTAACTATTCCAGGATTTTTTCAAGAAAAATTCCTACTTAATGCAAACAGGGTAGAGCCAAATATAAATTTAACTGGTAAGTTTCATCAGATAATTGACATAAAACCATTTGAACTGCATGTTCCTGCGATTTTTTCTCATTACATTGATGTGAATAAGGAATCGATGGATTGTAAATTACCTCAAGGAAGTTATGCATATCTTCAAGGAAGCAAGAACCATGCGCTATTTGAAATTAGTAATAAAGACGTTCAGTTTAAAATTGAGCCCCTCAATTTTTATGAGATAGGTTTCAGGGGAGAGGCAAAGGGTGATATTAGACTAGACCTTATTGCTCTAGGATACAATAAAGAAAATGCAGCGGTAGATGTGAAACTTATTGAATGTAACACCTCAAACCTTATTCAATTTAAAAACGAGGTTGAAAGGGTTAAGTTTATTTTTAGAGTTCAAGGATTTGGCAGTTTAATGGATTTGAAAATTGGGATAAATTCAAAACCACGTAAAGCAACAAATATAACTTCCCTTCCATTAAATGAAGAAGCATGGTTTGTTGCAAAAAAATCAGATATAAAAGTTTCTGAAAAAAGTAATGTTTTAACAATATTTTCAGGCTCCAAACCTACATCTACAAAGACTAAATATGTTTCTTATTCAATTAAAAATAATAGTTTTGGTAAGGTGCCAGATTTCTCCGCGTTTAATATTGCAAGAAACCATTATTATGAGTTAAAGGTTAATGCAACCATAAGCGGGGAAGGTAGGATTGTTCCAATTGTTATAACGTATTCTCATAATGGTAAGGAGGATATCATCCCTCTTAAATTAAATGAGATAAATAAAATAAAGTTTAAAGATTCTGTAGAATGCTGTAGAATTGCTTTCAAAATAAACGGTCATGCTGAATTAGCTGTTCAAGAATTCAAGGTGGAAGAGTACCCTATTATTGAAACATCCGGAAATATGCAATGGATTGATTCGAAAGAGCCTAGTCTTTTGGGAGTTCTCCCCAGAAATGAAATTAGTAATATTAAAATGGCAGCTATCTTTGATGAGTTTACAAAACAATGCTTTGCTCATGAGTGTAACTTAATTACTTTTACTCCTGATAATTGGTTAGAAGTTTTAACCGAGAACAGACCTGATTTTTTAATGGTGGAATCAGCCTGGAGAGGCAACAATGGAACTTGGACTAAAAAAGTCCAATATCAAGGCGAAGAATCGGTTTCAGAACTGAGAGAACTTCTAAGTTGGTGCAAGGAAAACAATATACCGACAATATTCTGGAATAAAGAAGATCCAGTCCATTATGAACATTTTCTAGGAACAGCGAAAATGTTTGATTTTGTATTTACAACAGATAGTAATATGATTCCTAAATATAAAGAAGCATGTGGCCACGAACAGGTTTTTTGTTTGCAGTTTGCCGCTCAACCAGCTATCCATAATCCTATTACTATAGGAGAACGAGAGGAAGCCGCAAGCTTTGCCGGTTCCTATTATGCCAAGCATGTAGAAAGATCAGTCGATATGTTAAGGATATTCGAAGCGGTTAAACCCTTTGGGCTTGCCATATTCGATCGAAATTATGAGAAAGTGAAACAAGGGCTGTTAAAAAATAACCAGTACCCAGAGGATTTACAGCCATTTATTAGGGGCTCACTCAAATATTACGAAATTGATAATGCCTATAAAGGATATAAAGTTGTAATAAATATTAATACAGTAAAAAACTCTCCTACAATGTTTGCTCGAAGAGTATATGAGTCGCTAGCATGCGGAACTCCAATAATTAGTAATTATTCTGAGGGAATAGAGAACATTTTTGGAGACATAGTATATCTTTCGGAAAATGAGCAAAAGGTTAAGGAAGATATAAAAAATCTATTTACGGATAAGTTTGATTACCGAAGAAGGGTTATTAGAGGTATTAGAGAAGTTTTAATGAATCATACTTACTCTGTGCGTCTGAAACAAATTATAGATGTTCTACAGCTTCCCTATACAGTGAATCATAAAAAAGTAGTTGTCATTTCCAAGGCTGAAACTATTGAAGAAATTAATAAAATAGTAACAGAATATCAAAAGCAAACATATCAGCATAAACGCCTTATACTGATTAGCGAAGCCGATCAAGCAATTAGTTTCTCGGAAGACTCTTCCATTGAAATCTTTAATCTTCAAAACTTTATAGATACTTATAGTAATCTATTAGAAATCAAGGATTGTGACTATATTTCAGTTATGAGGCCTGATATCTATTATAATGAAAATTATTTGTTGGATCTTATGATGGCAACTAAATATGCTCCTTGGGAAATGATTACAGTGGTGCAGAAGGAGGAGCTGATTTTTGAGCAAGTAAATAAAGCTGATTTAGACTATTCAGCTATTAAATCTTCAGTGTTATCTTTATTCTCATCATATGAGGCTATAAAAATGTTAACTGAAATAAAGGATGTTTCTTTCCTAAAGAAACGTGGTGGAAGAATTTTAGGTATAACAATAGATTAAAAGAATATAAGAAGGTGTTATGATGCCATCAGTTATGGATACACTGTCAGCGAAAGACTTACTTGATGTACACAGTAAGGTAAATAATCCAGCAACCCTAGAAAGAATTTTTGAAGATTACAAGAATGACATCTATATGGTTAGTGGAAGGTATACCCCAATTGAACTAAAAGATGATAAAATTTGGACTTCAGATGCCAATGATCGAAGCTGGTTGTTTTGGCATCATTGTCTTGTAAGTGTTGCATATCTAATAGATTCCTACTATGTAGATGAGAATAAAGAGAAGTTATATTTAGCGTATGACATAGTTAATAAATGGTATGATGCGAATTATCCATCTTCATTATCTGTTATGGGATGGCATGACCATTCAACAGCGCTTAGACTACTGCATATAGTGAAGCTATACTTAGTTTTTTTACAAAGAGTGGGCGATGAGGAGATTCTGAAAGAGCTTTCGAAAATTTCAAGGAAGCATATGGAGAAATTAGCGGATCCTGATTTTTATATGCCTAAGCATAATCACGGATTGGATCAGGATATATCACTTTATATAGCTTCCTTTATATTAAAAGAAATACCAGATAGCTTAGAATGGAATAAGTTAGCTATAAACAGATTTTGGGGGCAGATAAATAATATTTTTGCGGATGACGGTTCATATTTAGAACACTCGCCTCATTATATATACTTAATGCTTGAAAGACTCTTGAATTTTTATAACATTATGAGTAAAACAAACGAACAGGAAGGAAATTATCTAAAAGATAGGATTATTAAGATAACAAAGTTTTTTATCTATACTTTGAATCCTGATGGTACTTTTCCTACTATTGGTGACTCTGAGTCACAAAGCTTTGATATAACAGGGGAGCATTGGTCCTTACTCCCTAAAGAGATTTATACAATATTACAGGCTATTAAGAAAGAGAATAATTTTGAAATTACATTACCACTTGATTCTTATTATAAAGATGGGGGCTATGCTTTCTTCCGAAGTGATTGGAATAATGATGAAAATACAGTCCAAATGACCTTTTATTCGGCGTTCCACTCAAGAGTGCATAAACACCATGATGATTTATCTTTCATCCTTTATGGGCATGGCAAGCAGCTATTAATAGATGCAGGTAAATTTACTTATCAATATGATCGTTCTGAGCGTGCTTACGTTACCTCAACATATGGCCATAATACTGTGAGAATCAATGATTCTGAAACTGATATTTCAAGATTAAACATTGGGAAAAGTGGAATTCTAAGCTTTTTGAGCACAAATAACATTGGATTCGTCTCAGGATTCCATACCCTCAAAAAAGGAATAACTCATAGAAGGATTATTTTTTATTTAAAACCTGGCGATATTCTTGTTTTGGATCTATTAAAAGGAAAAGATCTGATTAAAGGAGAACAGATTTTTAACTTCAATCAAGATTTAATGACAATATATGATGAAGATGTGATTACGGGTTATTCAGATGAAAATGAAGAAATTTTTCTAACTGACTTAATTGATAATACTCCTTTTATCAAAAGTAGAGGTGAAACTGATCCATTTAAAGGGTGGTCCTCTAATTTTTATGGTGAGTTTAAACCCAACGATTTATGGTCTAAGGAAAAGTGCGGAAATCATTTGAAATTTGCCACCTTAATTTCGTTAAAAAAAGATGATAAATTCAAAGATTTTAAGTGGTTAGAAAATGAAATCCACTTTAAATGGAAAAGTTTCAATGTTGATTTAATACTTACCGATTATTATGAGATCCTAAAAATTAATGGAAAGGTATTTAAAACAATTAAAAATTTTAATAATCCTACTTTGTTTGAAGGTATAACTGAAAATGAAATTGAGTTGCATAGAAGTTAGTTTTGAAGATGTTACTACTTTTTGCAATGACAAAATAAGTTAGAAGATCAGTTAGATATGATGTTTTTTGTCCCTTGGGAAAGGGGAAACCTGTTTTTAACAGCTACCCCAGGTAGTTTAGGGAGATTAAGACATTCGTTTCATAAAGATTGATTGCTCTAAACAGAATTGTTCGGTTAAAGTTTTCACTAGTCCATTAAGGAGGCTATGGGTTTGAATTATTCAAGAGCTTTTACTTTTAATCCCTTATTCGATAGAGGGCTAAATGAAGAAGTTAGGCTAGTAATTTATGATAATGAAAAAAGCGAATTTGCCATTATACAAAAAATACCAAAAGAGGCATCTTGGACAGTTCCTTATGATCAACTAGACACACATTTAAATTATAAGTTTAAGTATCAAATATTAAATAATGGAAAATGGGTTGATGAAGGTAAGTATACTCGTTTGCTTCCGGAATCCAAAACGGATGAAGGTATCAAATACTTGTTATACCCATATGAAGGTAGTGATAAGTTGGTTGTAATTTTTCAGGCGATTAATACGAAGCAATCATATAACTACATTAAAACCATCAAAGACGAGCCTATTAATCGTCTTTATATCAAAGATGAGTATGGAGAAGACGTTACTACTAAGAGCTCTTATTATCTAGGCAAAAGAAAAGGTATGGAAATCTTTAATGCTACTCAAAAATTAATCAAAAACGTTTCAAATTATTTAGGTATAGAAAAGAAGAATATTATATTTGCTGGGTCAAGCAAAGGTGGATATGCAGCATTGTTCCACGGATACCACTTTGGTGCTGGTCACATTATTCCCGGTGGACCACAAATATTATTGGGGGATTATCTTGGTCAGACTTCTGAAAAGTCAATTCGTCCACCCATATTCCGTTCCATAGTGGGAGAAGTAAATGAGGAAAACAAAAAATGGGCAAATCTTTTAATGTTTAATGCTTTAGAGAAAGCTTCAAAACCTTATCCTAAAACTCTCATTCATATTGGTGGTGGAGAACCACACTATAATGAGCACGTTGTTCCTTTTATGCAATGGGTAAAACAATTAGGAATTGAAAATGTTGAATTAGATATCCAAGATTACGACACACATGAAGAATTAGCAACTCATTACCCCATTTTCCTCAAAGAACAGATACAAAAGTTTGCTAGAGAATGAAAGTTGTGCAGGAGACTTCAAAAAAGTTATCGAAATCAAATGTACAACCTATTCTCCAGGTCCGCGGTTGTATATAAACTCAACTGGCGGTAGGTTTGAGGACCGAAGCAATTTTAAGGCTTCCTTCATTTCCGTGGGGAATTGTATACGGACACTAGGGTGGGCAATCTCTGTCTCATTTTAGTGCCACTTTGAACAGGTTCCGTAGCCATCCTTGACATAGCGAGAGCAACCCTTCTGTATAATTAAAACCGCAGAATAGTCTCCGAACATATAATGTACAGAAAGTTTGCTTTTCGCTGTCCTGAACAACACCTGGCATTATTTTTGTCACGTTATGGACGTAATAAACTCCCGTCCGGCTAAGTAAAGCTAAATATTTTAATTATGGTAATATAGAATGTTCTGTATTTTAATTGAGGCTGTCCCAAAGGCTTGGTTTTCAAAGTCGTTTGGGATAGCTTACTTAGAAGAGCATTAAGAATGTTACTCGTAATCTTTGATTCTATAAAATCTTAATTTACATTTAGTGATAACTTACTAAAGCAATTTTGATAAAAAGACTTTGTGTATATCATTTTAATTGTCCTCCTGGTGATAATTGTATGTTGCTCCAATATTATGCAATATATGATTTGCGTTAAAATTTCCCCCTTATAACTTCATCCCCTATTTATACATATAAATTGAAAATTCCATGTATAAAATCTGGTGTTTTAACTTATATGTTATTCCATTAGTCGAACTTATCGGGAGTGGCAACCAAAAGACCAATTCCCCCAAATCGGTTTTCTTCTCCGAAATGGGCAGATGCTGCTGTTCCAAGTTCGATATAATTGTGAAAATGATTGGGAGATTGAGGTTTTATTGGGTAATATTACCATTATGGCGTTGGGATTTTTGAATCTTTATTTTTATTAATATGATATAATCATGTATTGTGGCATAGGTATACTTTGGTGAAGGATGTATTATTAATGAAGCCGATTATGACGATCTTAAAAGAGTTGATAGTTAATATCCATTTGATTATTAGGCTTGCTGTTTATGAAGTGAAGGGAAGCTACCAGGGGCATTACTTAGGGGTATTTTGGCAGTTTTTAAGTCCCGCACTTCAATTGTTTTTATATTGGTTTGTTTTTGGGGTAGGTTTAAGGAGTGGAAAGCCAGTAGGTGAAACCCCCTTCTTTATTTGGCTTATGGTCGGGCTTATACCTTGGTTTTTTTTAAGCGGTTCAATTTTACAAGGGTCTAATAGTATTTACTCTAAAGTGAATCTTGTGTCAAAAATGAAGTTTCCTGTAAGTGTTTTGCCTTCTATTACTATAGTCGGTAAAGCATTTGGCTTTATGTTAATGTTGCTAATTTTATTCTTTATACTTTTTGTTTACGGGATAAATCCTGGTCTCTACTTACTCCAGCTACCCTACTATCTATTAAGTATTTTTGCTTTTTTATTTGCAACTACATTATTATTTTCAACTATATCAACTATAGTACGTGACTTCCAACAAATCATTCAGTCTTCAATGAGAATGTTATTATATTTAAGTGGGATTTTTTGGGATATCAATAGGTTACCGGATGTTTTTGTAGGAATTTTGAAATTAAATCCTCTTTACTATATAATCGCTGGTTTTAGAGATACATTTTTAGGGCAACAGTGGTTTTTTGATGATTGGCAGTATACGTTGTACTTTTGGTCAACCACGTTATTGATTCTGTTTATCGGTTCAGTCGTTCACATCCGTTTTAGGAAGCAATTTATAGATTATATCTAAATGTGGAGGCTTATGATGGATAAAAAGCCTAAGGTAGTTTTTAAAAATGTATATAAAAGATACTCTCTAATAAAAAGCAATAAACTTATGAATATACTTTCATTAAAAAAGAATGAAAAAAGTTTTTATGCACTTAGGGATATATCATTTGAAGTATATGAAGGTGAAACGGTTGGTGTAATTGGGATCAATGGGTCTGGAAAGTCGACCCTTTCTAATCTTTTGGCCGAAGTAGTTCCACCATCAAGCGGTAAAATTGAAGTGGATGGTGAAACGTCACTCATTGCTATTTCTGTAGGATTGAATAATAATTTAACAGGTCTAGAGAATATTGAGTTAAAATGTTTAATGCACGGTATGAAAAAGGATGAAATTAAAAAAATCACACCATGCATAATTGATTTCGCTGATTTGGGAGATTTTATATATCAACCGGTAAAAAACTACTCAAGTGGAATGAGGTCGCGTCTCGGTTTTGCTATTTCTGCACACACGAATCCAGATGTCATGGTTGTAGATGAAGCATTATCTGTAGGAGATCAAACTTTTTACCAAAAATGTATCACTAAAATGAATGAATTTAAGGCTCAAGGGAAAACCATTTTCTTTATTAGCCATTCTGCAGGGCAAATTCGGTCATTTTGTGATAAAGCAATATGGGTTCATTATGGTGCAATGGTTGATTTTGGTGAAAGCGAAGAAGTTTTGGAAAAATATAATCAGTTTATTAAATGGTTCAATTCGTTAAGTGAGGAAGAGAAAAAACAATACAAGACAGAAAAGTTAAATTTGCAATATGCGGAAGAGGACGACCTGTCGTATTCCAGTAAATCAAGGCTGAGTAGTAAGAAGAAAAAATATAAATTAGGTAATATACGAGACTTTACTCTTTTTTTATCATTATTCCTGTTTAGTATCGTTGTTTTATTTTCTAACAATATTCACTTAGTTGGGGCAATTAAAAATGTAATAAATAAACCAGAAACTCCAGCCCAAAAAACAATTAATAAAGACGACAATAAGGAAATAACCAGTGAAAAAATTGATAAAACTGGTTTTATCAATTCAGAAGTTGCCGATATTTTTGTTTCGTCCGATTTAAAACAAAAAGTGAATTCATTAGATTTTATGAAGGAAGTCTTTGTTGAGGAATCTTTCGATAATTCTTTTTTAATTTCGTATGCTGGATTAAAAGGTTATGTTCATAAAGAGGATATATGGATTCCAAGTGGGGAGCCTCATGCTTCTTCAATTGATCCTAATTACTTCTTACCAGCTTTTCCGGACTCTTTTAGAGTTGCATACGAGTATTACTTAGTATTTGTAAATGAGGAAAAAGAACTTATTGAAAGTAAAGTAAGAGGAAAGACTGGAGAAAGAACTGATAAATTTAATAACCAGTACATTTCCTATGGACCCACAGAATATCGTATTAATCCCGATACCCAGGAATCAGATGCAATTCTCGTAAATGAATTAGCACTTGGGTTAGTAAATCTAGAAGAAATTTTGAGTGAAGCCACTCATAAAAGTAATAATGGCGAGCTATATTTTTTTCTGAATGATAAGTACAAAATGGTTCTTAATATAAATGATAGGTCACTCTTGATAGAGCCGAATAATGAAAATGGTGAATCATAGCAATGAAGAAGTTTTTCGAGATCTTTAAGGGAACTATCAATTTAAGACAGCGTACTGCAAATTGTTACAAATAAAAAAGAAGCTTGCGATTTCGCAAGCTTCTTTTTTATAATGATGTTTTAAAAGATAAGATAAGCTTAAATTATTGTCCATCTGTAAGATGTTCTTTTAACAACGTCTGTACCCTTGCTTTTTCTTCATCAGGCACCTGATAATAATAAACCTTTTTTCCTTCTGATCCTATCATGGCGCCATTGCCTTTCAGCTCAATTTGTTCAATGTTTTTGCCAGCTGCTTTATATTTGCTTTGAACGGTGACCATTTCATCAAAAGTCATATTGGTTCTGAGGTTGTTGCCAAGCGCGCTGAAAATGTCGCCATAGTTTGTCAGGCTTTTCAGTGAGGCACCTTCTCTGATAATCCCCTGGATGATTTGCCGTTGCCGTTCCTGTCTTCCAAAATCCCCTCTAGGATCCTGCTTCCTCATTCTTGTATAGGCTAATGCCTCTTTACCATCAAGAGTAACTTGCCCCGATGAGAACTGAACACCTTGGGAGGCAAAAGCTTTTTTGTTTTGGACTGTCACGCCGCCTACAGCATCAACAATATCCTTAAATCCTTCCATGTTTACCTGGACAAAATAATCTATCGGAATATCAAGGAAGTTTTCGACGGTATCCATAGACATTTCTACTCCGCCAAACGCATAAGCATGGTTTATTTTATCTTGCGTTCCTCTGCCAATAATTTCAGTTCTTGTATCCCTTGGAATACTAAGCATTTTAACAGAGTTTTTATGCGGGTTAACTGTCATAACAATAATAGAATCAGAGCGGCCCCTGTCATTTGCGCGCTGATCCACCCCTAATAGTAAAACGGAAAATGGATCGGTATCTTTTAATGACAGCTCAGTATTTCGCTTGTCAGACTTCCTGTCAATCTTCTGGTGCATCGTATCTACAGCCTTATTAAGGGAGTTGTATACTGAAAAGACATAGGCTCCTGCACCTAATAATAACACCAAGGTGGAGATTAATAGTATTTTCCCCCATTTTCTCTTTTTCTTCTTACCATCAAAACGTGAACTCATGCTAATGCCTCCTATATTTCATGCTAATCCTCAAAGGATAATAATCAACGTGGCTAAATGTCCCCAATTAATAGACGAATCTTCGACAAAAAGGTTTCTGTTCCGCTATATTATTATACTGGATAAACTAGTAAAATAGTGTGGAATTTTTATGGAAATTGAAAATAAATTTTTATGGTATATTTTTAAAAAAATCCCCAAAGAAAAAACACAGCTCGACAGCTGTGTTTTTTGTTTTGAAATAAGAAGTTTTATTTTGGCGAAACATCGTATGCCCTAAGGATGATTTCCATCGCTTTTTTGCCTTCTTCTCCATTGATAAGAGGTTCAGTATCATTGTTAATGGCATCGATAAAGTCTTTATAAAGGGGCGTATGGCCTTCGCCGTACACGTTGTCAATATCCGTACTATGGTCTTCTTTGTCGTAGTCGCGCTCATCCGCAAATTGCCATGTCTTGATTTCATTTACGGCCAGGCCGCCAATGACAACTGTTCCTTTTTCGCCGAATATGCTGAGTGTTTCTTCAAGGTTTTTCGGATAAACAACAGCGCTGCCCTCGACAATGCCGATCGAGCCGTTCTTAAACCGGATCAGGATCGCGCCAAAGTCCTCCATCTCGATATCGCGCAGGAAAGTTTCCCGCTCAGCATGGATTCGTTCTATTTCTGAGCCTCCAAGCATCCATTGCAACAAATCAATATTATGAATGCATTGGTTCATCAGTGTACCGCCATCAAGCGCGGCAGTTCCCCGCCATGGCGCCTGATTGTAATAATTCATATCCCGGGTCCAGAGAATACGAGCAGTTCCGCTCATAATCCGGCCGAAACGCCCTTCCTCGATAGCTCTTCTAAGCTTCTGAATCGGAGGATTGAATCTGTTTTGGTGCGAAACACAAATTTTCTTGCCTTTTTCTTTTGCGAGCGTAATCATGGCATCCGCATCTTCCACGGAAAGCGCCATCGGCTTTTCAACAAGAATATGGGCGCCGTTGTTCATGCAATCAAAGGCATGCTCGGCATGATAACCGCTCTCTGTCGCAATTGTCACGGCATCAAGCTCTTCGTTTTTCAGCATTTCCATATAGTCTGTATAAACGTTTACCTCTGCACCCGAAACATGGGATTCGTACTGTTCTTTTCGATCGGATGCTTTCTTCTCGTCAATATCGCATACGGCAACCAATGTTGCATATTCGCTATTGTTAATCAATGCTTCAACATGCTTGTAGGAGATTCTCCCACAGCCCAGTATCGCAAACTTTAATTTAGTCATTTTATCCTCCTGTATCAGACAAGTGAAATTTTGCTGCCTGGTTACTCAGGCACCTCAAATCTACGGTAATTGTACCAAATTGCAGGCTGAAAGAAAAACATCCTTCCTTTCACAGATTACTTATTCATTTTGGATCCTATATTTAATATGCCTTTTTCGCGTAAAAGACTTCCAAATAACTGGATGATTGTAAATACGCCGTAGCTTTGCAGGATGACAAAGCTCGGAATAATAAAATATCGATATCTCGTTTGTAGTTCGATTAAAAAGTGTACGGATATAAAACCACTAACTAATAAAAGAAATAAAGATAGATGAAGATTCAATTTCTTTTCGAACAGTATTTTTATAACAGCGATGACAATAAAGAAGATCATCGACAGATAGATATATCTTTCAACCATCGTCAATGTCTTCAAAAGGTCGAGATAGCCTGTACCGCGCAGCCCCCATATCAGGGAGGAATCCTTTTCAGTCCACATATAAACAAATTTCTTTTTGAATAGTTCCAGCAGTTGAGGCTTATCAGCAGTGCGTTCCATTATTAATTCCATCGATGCTTCATCTCGTTCTTTCCCTACGTCGAATTGTGCCAAATACGCTTTATCTTTATCAGAAAAAACGCCAATCGTTTCATGGTTTAGACCAGTTACAAACTTCCACAGTGGCTCTCTGTTCCCGAGGGGATACTCAGAGCCCGCTGATAGAAGCATGACATTGGCGAGCGCATGCACCAAATAAAATACGGCTAGAATACCGGCGAATTTCCCGGCGCTGAAAATCCTTGATCTGTTATTGATGCCGCCGATGATAAAGGTAATCAGCACATATAATCCAAACGCAAGTAAAATGACACTGCCAAGCGGCCGGAGGATATCCCCTAATGCAAGCAACAAGCCAATTATGATCCACATATATTTATTTAATTCAAAATAGCAGATCGCCAAATAAAAAGCGAGATAAAACAGAAAGGTGGCCGGATGCTGGTTGGTCAGGACCGAAGACAGGACAATGCTGGGAATGAAGAGGGCATAAAGAATGCCTGCAATCCTTCCAGACATCTCATTAAAAAGAGTTTTACCGATAAGATACACAAACAAAACGGTCCCTGCAGAAAAAATGGCATTAATGATCTTTATCGCAAGCTCGCCATCGCCAAACAGATAGATGATGAGTGCCTGGTACATTGTATAACCAAGCTGATAGCCCCACCTGGCAAAATAAAGGCCTTCTCCGGTAAAGGTAAAATCGCCCTTGGCCGCGCGGATGGCACTGTCATACATAATTTTGAAATCAGAAATATTTGTTGCTTGGATATTTAATAGCCATTCAAGCCTGAGCCCAAACGCAAGCAGGATAAGAAGCGATAAAAAAACAGCCTTGGGCAGGCGGATTGCCAACAGTGTTAATAGGATCGTCAGTAAAGCGATACCGATGATAGTAGGAATGACAGCATGCCCTTCATAAGCAGCCTTAACAGAAGAATATCCGCTAAAAAGGATGGAGATGAAAGCAACTCCAACCAAACCTGTTAACGCTTTATGTAAAAAAAATTGCATTGTTTTTTCCATTTTATTAAGTCCTTTGCGTTTTTGATATTTTGTGTTGTTCTTTCATTTTACAGTATGAACCTTGGCGATAAAATAACAAAAAGTATAAATTATCCAATTTATTATTTACTGTAACCAAGCGTGTAAAGTAAACTGGAGGTGGAGCCAATATTAAAAGGGGGCTTATATGAAAAAAGTTACGGTATTAATTCCTGCTTATAATGAAGAAGAAGTGCTTGGAAGTTTATATAAACGATTAACCTTGGTTGTTTCTGCTATAGCCGGGTATGAATTCGAGTTCCTTTTGATTAATGATGGGAGTGAGGACCGGACACTGGAAATGGTGAAAGAGATGAGAAGAAAAGATAAGCGTGTCTCATTCATCAACTTAGCCAGGAATTTCGGAAAGGAAACAGCGATGGCCGCAGGTCTTGATTATGCTAGAGGGGATGCGGTCATCATCATCGATGCCGATCTTCAAGACCCGCCTGAACTGATTCCTGAAATGATTCGTTTTTGGGAGGAGGGCTTCGATGATGTATATGCAAAGAGAAGAAGCAGATCTGGAGAAACTTGGCTGAAAAAATGGACGGCCAATTTGTTTTATAAAGTATTGAAAAAAACGACTACAATCCCAATCCAGGAGGATACTGGTGATTTCAGGCTTCTGGACAGAAGGGTGGTTGATGCTTTAAAAAAGTTGAGGGAATCGCAGCGATTTACAAAGGGCCTATTTAGTTGGGTAGGGTTCAATAAAAAAGAAATTTTGTTTGACCGTGACCCAAGAGCGGCCGGGAAAACGAAGTGGAATTATTTTAAGCTTGGACATCTTGCGGTCGAAGGGGTTATTTCCTTTACAACTGCGCCTTTAAGATTGGCCTCCTACCTTGGGCTGGTTGTGTCGATGCTCGCATTTGTCTACATGATTTGGATCATATTCAAGACACTGCTTTATGGCGACCCTGTTGCGGGCTATCCTTCAATCATGACGGTTATTCTATTCCTTGGGGGCATTCAACTTCTCTCGCTCGGGATTATTGGAGAATATCTCGGCAGGATTTTTAACGAGACGAAAAACCGGCCTCTCTACCTAGTGGATGAGTATAATGATGAGAAAGTAAGGGACTTTAATGGATAGGATAAGGGAAGTTTTTAGCTATCTATTTTTTGGAGCTTTGACAACCATAGTAAATCTCGCGGTTTACTATATTTTAGCGAACCCCTTTCAAGTTGATTATAGAATCTCTACCATTATAGCGTGGGTATTGGCCGTTGTTTTTGCTTATATTACGAACAAGCTTTTCGTTTTTAACAGTAAGGCTGCCGGGGCAAGGGGAATAATGAAAGAGATGGGTTCATTCTTTCTCTTTCGCTTGCTTTCCCTGCTTATTGATATAACAGGAATGATTCTGCTCGTTGAGCTTGTAAAGGTGGACGACTTTTTATCTAAACTAATAACAAATATAGCCGTGATTATCTTTAACTATATAGCGAGTAAACGTTATATCTTTAAACATGTGCGGGAGAAATAAAAAAGCTGGCGAATTAATGATTCATACGCCAGCTTTTTCTATTATTTCAAAGGATACATATACAAATTTTCCAGGTGCCTGAAGTAAAGATTACCCGCGGAATCATCAACTAAATCTTTTGCTCCACTTGTCAGGATAAACGAATATTTCATCGTTTTAGGATCCATCTTAAAGAAACTTCCTTCCAGTGTCCCATAAATATAGCCATCCTTGCCGGTGAGCATTCTGGCATTCCCGTATCGGCCGGAAATTGCATTAAACATTTTCACAGACCTGAATGTATTATTTGCTGGGTTGTAAGCAAAAATGGTTCCGTCAGCGGCTCCCCATAACTGATTATCGGGACCAGTAAACAGAGACATTACCATGGAAGCTTTAAGTGGCAAGGTGATGATTTGCTTCTGGCCTGGGTTTGCCGGATTAAATCTGAATAACTTGGCACCGTTTGGATCTTTTTGATAGTTTGCGTGGATGGAAGTTCCTCCGTATATATAACCGCCAAAAGGATGCAGGCTGATAATACTTTGGTTATTGATATAATTCTCGTAAACTCTATGTGTATTAGTCTTTAAATCATAATCCATAATCAGGCCGCCTTTTGATGTGTACTGCGGGTAAGTGCCTGCAAACAGATGATTATTTACCGAAGTTAACGCAGCTATCCTTTCTTGGCCATAATCCTTGATTCTAGCTAATACATTAGGAGTACGCTGATCCCAAGGGATGGAAGAATCCACAATCTCGGTAAGCCTCGCGTTTGGATACGCACCGACATACATTTTTCCATTAACATGGACTGCGCTTTCTAGCTGGCTGATGCCATTTAATTGACTTGTTTCTTTCGTGACCGGATTATACTGGGTCAGACCGCCTGACATATAACCGTTCACATAAATATAGCGTTTGTCCGGACTTGTAAACAATAGGTGAAGATTAACTGGCTGTGCAGGCACAGCGAAACTCCTAATTGATATTTCATTTGAGACCGGATCAAAAACATAGTAGCTTCCTTTATTGTCAATTAGGCCAACCAGAACACTATTTTCTGGATTAGTTTTAAGGTTGACGAAATCAAGGGAAAGAGCTTCTGTATTTTCCAGCAGCTTTGCACCTGTATTTCTGGTTACTCCCGTGCTCATGTTATATCCGTAAAGGACAGCATCGTTGCTATAGTAAACTTCATTCGTAGTTGGATTCTTTTCTGAAAATCCCCTTGATGCACTTGGGAACTCAGAGATGAATCTTTGGGCTGCAATATCGTAAACGGCAGCTTTTTTGCTAGGATAAAGCTTCGCAAACAGGAAGCGGTTATCAATCAACTTTAGTTTTTCGGCATAAGTTTCTTTTTTATACTGTTCCGGAAGAATGGAAACCTTGGCGTTATTGCTTAAGTCCCAGCGGACAAGTTCCGCGGTCGCACCGGAGCTTACATATAAATATTTATTATCATTATCTGCGACAACAGCTTTCGCATATTGCTTTCCTTTTTGGGTGGGCAATATAAACTCTCGCTTGCTGGTCAATTTATTATATTTAAAAACATTCGCTCCATAGGCGGTCACACCGAATACGTATTGATCATTTACAAAAATGTCCTGGATGGATGTATCGTTTGTTCCGCTGACGACATGGCCGTGGCTGGAAAGCTTCCGGGAGATTGGATTGTAGCTGTAAAGTGTACCACGGTTTGTTCCCGCAATCCAGGCAATTCCGGCACTGTCAACATCCAGCCCCCATGCACTTGTTGAATCAGTAAGATTGTATACGCCAATCACTTTATTTGTATTGAGATCAACTACTGCCAGCGCGCTCGGAGTCCCATGAAGGATGACATACATGTAGGCATTTCCGTTTGAATCCATCCCTGATTTTGCGGCTATTGTACTTTGATTGAAAACCATCGGCCCAAGATTTACTGGTTTTTTCCCGTGCAGCGGGACTGCGGGAGGTGTAATGCCGTTCGCGCATTGGACTGCCTGAAGCTTTGCTTTTGAAGGTGTATTATATGTGATGCGGCTATCCCGCTTAACATAATAACCGCCTCCGACTCCAAGTAAATCTCCCTTAAAGCTGTAAATGCGATAAACTCCGCCTTTTGGCAATGTTTTTTCTGGAGTGAGACTTGATCCGATCATTTTATACAGCGTAGTGTCAGAAATAACTGTGACTCTGCCAATTTGTCCTGGCTTTAATTCCCCGCCATCCCAATAAATTTTTTGGCCGGGAGTGATACCGGTACACACGTTATCCTGTGGTGCAGGTGCCGGGGTTACCGGAGCCTGTGGTGCAGGAGCGGGAGTCTCGGAAGCAGGTTTATTGGCGCATGCAACTGCCTGCAGCTTCGTTTTTGAAGGGGTGGTATAAGACACATTTGTATCCCTTTTTACAAAGTAACCGCCCCCGACGCCCAACAAATCACTTTTAAAGTTGTATATTCGATAGAAAGTCCCCTTCTTTAATACTTTTTCGTGTTTAAGAGATCCGTCGGGAAGTAGTTTAAATAAAGGAGTATCCTTGAGAATCTGTAATCTGCCAATCTGCCCGGGTTTAAGTTCCGAACCGTTCCAATAAACTTTTTGCCCTGGAGTGATACCGGCACAGACGTTGTCCTGGGGAACAGGTACCGGGGTTGCCGGAGCCTGTGGTGCGGGAGCGGGAGTCTGGGAAGCAGGTTTATTGGCGCATGTGACTGCCTGCAGCTTCGCTTTTGAAGGGGTGGTATAAGACACATTTGTATCTCTATTCACAAAGTAACCGCCTCCGACCCCCAACAAATCACCTTTAAAGTTATAGATTCGATAGAAGGTTCCCTTCTTTAACATTTTTTCCTGTTTAAGAGAACCGTCGGGAAGTAGTTTAAATAAAGGAGTATCCTTGAGAATCTGCAATCTGCCAATCTGCCCAGCTTTAAGTTCCGATCCGTTCCAATAAATCTTTTGGCCAGGTTTTATACCGGCGCAAGGATCGGACGCTGAAGAAGTTAAGGGAACATATAAAGATGATACTATTATGGCTATTGTTACAAAGAAAGACAGTATTTTTTTCAATTTTTCCACCTGCTTCTACTATTTTCTACATAGTCTAAGTTTACCAAATAAACCAATAGATTCATATGGGGCTCTTGTTTCCATTTTTTACAAAAGGGAGAAGCGCCTCACGACTACCTCAGAAGGTAGAGGCTCCAATTAAGTGAAAACAACTCCTATTTTGAATGGGAGGCCAAAACAATAAAAAAGAACATGTCATCAATCGACATATTTAGATTCCTTGAACATTTTTTGTCGAATAGTTACTATATAGGAGAACCCTAAGGAGAGCCCTAAGGGTTTTTTCTTTTGTTGTCAAGGAGGATGTAGGTGACACTATGAAAAAAGCAGGTTATATTTTTGAGATTCATTATTTAAGAGCCGTTGCATGTTTAATGGTATTGCTTGTTCACGTTTCCGGATCATTTTATTATGAAAACGGAAAAGTCTGGGACAATATGACATTCTTTGTGAACCAGATAAGCCGGTTTGGGACAAGCATGTTCGCCCTTATAAGTGCTTTTCTTCTGATTAGGTCTACAATTAATAGGGGGTTCGAACCGAAAAGGTTTTTTAGCAGCAGACTGACAAAAGTCGGCCTTCCATTTTTGGCTTGGAGTCTCTTTTATCTTTATTACTGGTATGTAACAAATGGTTTTCACCCGCTCGATTCTGGGCGGAAGCGGTTTATCATTGATTTCTTTTTTGGTAATTCTTTTTACCATCTTTATTTTATGTCGATTGTTTTTCAATTTTATCTCGTTTTTCCGCTACTTCAGCTTATACGCTCTAAAAAAGCATGGGCCGTTTTGCTCGTTATTGCTGCGCTTGTTCACATTTACTTCCTTACATACTACGCACCTGGGAAATTCGAAGGGGTATGGAGAACCATTTTGAGTCAAAGGGCTTTTCTTCCGAACTGGATATACTTTTTTATTTTTGGCGGTTTTTTAGCGTATTTTTGGGATGACGCTCTATCCTTTTCAAGGAAGTATGCCAAATGGTTCGGTATCGCTTCGTTGTTTGTAATATTCCTTGGTGTTTTGGAATATACAGTAGTTGGTTCCATACCTTCTAACAGGCTGACTAATATCATAAACATTCCAATCCTTACCTTTACAATGATTGGATTTGGGGAAAGGATATCAAAATTACGGTGGTTGTCTAAATTCCTTACAAGTATTGGAACGTATTCAATGGCAATTTACCTGGCTCACCCATTTGTTTTGAACGTATTCCAGAATTTCGCACCACAAGGTATTTGGAAAACACCATTATTTCCTTTTGTGTTTGCGATTGTCCTTTTTTTGACAATGGGATTTGTAAAAGTCATTCAAGTATTGCCGTTTTATCAATACGTTTTAACAATCCCGAAGATAAAAAGGGAAAAGGTTGCATAAAAAGCTTTTCGTCCACTAGTCGTTTATTTACTCAAGCTTTTACTATTTCCCACGTGGTTGATCTTACCAAATAATAATGATCGGTAAGGGAGCTTATATTGGAAGTTTGTGCAAAAAGAATAAGCGGGAATGGCTCCCGCTTATTTCACGTTTGTTATTTTTTAAATAGGTCTCGAATTAAGTTGTTTTCCAACAATTTGGTGGATAGTTCGATGTCATTGACTAGCTTGTCATAGCCTTTTCGGCAAAATTCAACATCAACCTGTTTGCCTGCAAAGTTGTCATAACAGGTTCCTGCTTCAAATGCCCCATTATGCGCTGCCTTATAGTCGTAATTGTCCGAGTAGAAGGAGTATCTGGTCGTTTCGTAAGCAAAACCGGCAAATCCTTGTCCTGATGCATATAAAGGCATCCCGAACTGGACGAGAGGCTGCTCAATGCCCAGCACGGATGTAAGGGTTGGATAAATATCCATCTGGCTTGAGACCCGGGAATCCGCAACACCTTCAGTTTCACCTGGATAATGGATGATGATCGGGATGCGCAGCCGCTCTTTTTCATTGAAAGTTATGCCAAGAAGCTGCTTGATTTCAGCTTCGTCTTTAGGGATTGGCCCGTAGTGGTCTCCGTATAGGACAAAAATTGATTCATCCCATATGCCTTCTGCCTTCAGCTGGTCGATAAACTTCCCTAAGACTGTATCAAAGTAATGAACGCTTTGCAGATAGTTACCTGTTGCAGTGCCTTTGAATTCATCAGGCAGTTTCAAGTATTGATACTTGGATGGCATTTCAAAGGGCCTGTGGTTTGTAAGTGTGATAATAAAGTTGTAAAAAGGTTTCTTTTCCTCTTTGTAAATTTCAGCCATTTGGTCGAACATACTCTCGTCAGACAAACCAAGTCCAATCAATTCGTCTTTCTTTATTTTTGGGTGGTCAATATGATAAAACGAAGTGAAGCCCTGTTTTTTATAAGCCTGCTGCCTGTTCCAAAATTCAGGGGAGTTCCCGTGGGTTGCGCTGACCTTATAACCAATTTCTTTTAAAACATTTGGGAGAGATAAGTAGTCGTTATTTGGAAACCCTTTGTATACTCCCTTTGGTGCCATTGGGTAAATCGAATTGTTAGCAACGAATTCGGCATCTGAGGTATTGCCCCGTCCGATTTGTGTAAATGAATTTGGATAGTAATGGCTTCCTTTTATTAATTCATCCATTACAGGGGTTACTTTCTTACCCTCTATGGATAGGCCGATTGGAAAAGTATTTAACGATTCCGCCTGGACTATAATGATGTTTTTTCCTTTATACTTGCCGAAGTATGGCGATTTTTTTTGAATTTCCTGGTTTTGAGAAAATTTGTCGCGCAACTCGTTTCGTTCATATTCACCTGTCGCTGAATTACTGCTGGCCAACGTATTGACATAAAATGTATGAGTTGTTTGATAAATATGAGCCGGAACAATTCCGGTTAATGAGACCATGTATTGGTCTGAAAATGTTTCTTTTAACGGAAAGAATGACGTAAACAATAAAACAGCAAATCCTCCGGAAACCAGGAAAAGGGGATGAGGCTTTGTACGGTCAAATGAAATCCGTTTAGAAGAGAAAAACAGAATCGCCAATACAAATGGAACATCAATCCAATATAAATAATCCGTCCTGTAGAGCAATGATAGGATTGAATCTTTTACATCACCAAGCTGGCCCGCCTGATCCATAAGCTGTACACTTAAAATTGAGTCATAGTACCGTTCGTATACGACATCAGCATATAGAAGGAAGGAAAGCAAAAAATAAAAAATACCGGTAATATAGAAGAACAATTTGCGCTTTTTTGAAAGCAGCAATCCTGCAGTCAGCAGTGAAAGGCCCCCGCTTGATAAAAGAATATATTTTTTGTGCGGGTTGAGTCCCAATTCCCCCACAAAGTAAAAGGTTTTAAAAGCCCATATCAAGGTAATGGAAGATAAGAGAAAAATGAGTGGAATCCAATAACGCTTTGCATTTTCCCTGCCCATGTCGTATCACATCCTTTGTTATTTTGACATCGTTCATCTTAACAGAAAATAGCCTAGTTTAATAGAAAGATTGATTGAATTCCAGTAAATAGATGAGAAAAAGGGGAATCCATGCTATAATTAACGTTTGATTGGACCATCTACTTTATTTTAACTGAAACATTTCGAAATACATTCCGTCTTATAGTATGGGGTGCTAAGAGTTTGCCTCATTACCTTTCGTATTATTCCTTCCATATTAAAATTGTATCTGGGTAAAGGAATCTGTGATACGATTGTGTTGCCCGGATAAAATAAAAATATAATCTTGAAATAGAGGAGATTGTTATGTATATCCAAGCTGCTCTGGCTTTTTTCGCTTCTTTAGTTACAGTTCTAGCCGCTACACCTCTCGTGATAAAGCTGGCAGTGAGAATTGGGGCTGTTGATAAACCGAATGAACGAAAAGTCCATCAAAAATTAATGCCACGCCTCGGAGGGCTGGCCATTTTTATCGGGGCTATTGCCAGCTATTTCGCCGGGGGGCTCTATGAACAGAAAGTGACTGCTATAACCGTTGGTGCCATCATGATTGTGGCACTCGGAATGCTGGATGATAAATATGAATTATCTGCTAAGGTAAAGTTTGCCGGACAGATTATTGTGGGCTGTTTGATTGTTTACAGCGGCCTAAAGGTTGACCTTTTGACAATCCCATATATCGGCGATTTTGAATTAGGGTTATGGAGTTACCCGATTACGGTTTTCTGGATTGTGGCATTTACGAATGCAATCAACCTGATTGACGGCCTGGATGGGTTGTCGGCGGGCATTTCAGCAATCGGCATCATTACGATAGCGATTATGGCTGCACTTGCAGGCAAAGTCCTTATTTTTACGCTATGTGCGATCCTGCTTGGAAGCATCATCGGCTTTCTGTTTTATAATTTCCATCCGGCAAAGATCTTTATGGGTGATACAGGGGCGCTGTTTCTTGGCTATTCAATTTCCATCCTGTCCTTGCTCGGATTGTATAAAAGTGTAACTTTATTCAGCTTTATTGTACCAGTTATCATCCTTGGAGTTCCTGTGTTTGATACAACTTTTGCCATCATTCGGAGAATTGCAAATAAGCGGCCGATTTCATCGCCGGATAAATCCCATCTCCATCACAGGCTGCTGGCACTTGGCTTTTCCCATAGGAAAACGGTATTGGCGATTTATGCTTTTGGGATTCTTTTTGGCATATGCGCATTGCTTTTATCCGAATCGACTTTATGGGGAACGATTTTTATCCTATTTGGATTGCTGATTGTAACGGAAGTGATTGCAGAAATAATAGGTCTTGTGCATGTTAGGTATAAACCCTTTTTGACTATTTATAAAAAAATGACCGGAAAAACAATCCTTCGGGAAAAATAAATCATTTTATTCCAAGGCCGTTTGTGTGCGTTTTTCCATACAAACGGCCTTTTGTTTATGGTTTCCAATAAATGAAATTATATACAATGAGGAGTGGGATATTTCATTGCATAAGCGATTTGTCATCTAATTGATAAATACAAAAGAAAAAACTGTGGTAAACTAAAGCGTGTAAAAAATTTATGAGCAGAAATAATCTTGTATTTTGATACTTTGTTTGGAGGTCATATCATGAAAGTTCCTATGCTTGATTTATCAGAGCAATACCAGGGATTAAGAACCGAGATTCTCGAGAGCATGGACGAAGTTATGAGTTCATCCAGATTCATCCTGGGGAAACATGTGAAAAAGCTTGAAAATGATATTGCGCAATACAGCAATGTTGCCCATGGAATAGGATGTGCTAATGGCAGTGATGCTATACATATTGCATTACAGGCAGCTGGAGTCGGGCCTGGTGACGAAGTAATTACAACCCCTTTTACATTTTTTGCGACTGGCGGAGCAATCGTAAGGGCTGGAGCCACTCCCGTTTATGTGGATATTGATCCCGAAACATTTAATATAGACCCTGCCAAAGTAGAAGAGGCGGTTACAGAAAAAACAAAAGCGGTTATCCCTGTGCACTTATACGGCCAGATGGCAGATATGGAAAGACTGGCCGAAATTGCTGAAAAATATGGCTTGGCAATCGTTGAAGATGCTGCCCAGGCAATTGGGGCAAAACAAAACGGCAAGTCAGTTGGAGAAATGGGTACCGCTGCCACCTATAGTTTTTTCCCGACTAAGAACCTTGGTGCGTACGGCGATGGCGGAATGATTGTTACCAATAATGAAGATCTTGCAGAGAAAATGCGCGTCATCCGGGTGCATGGAAGCAAGCCAAAATATTACCATCATGTTCTTGGCTACAATAGCCGTCTGGATGAACTTCAGGCTGCGGTCTTGAATATTAAATTCCCACACCTTGATAAATGGTCAGAGAACCGCCGTGAAAAAGCGGCAACCTATACTAGGTTGTTAAAGGAACGGCTGGGCGATGCCATTGTCACGCCTTTTGAAAAAGAGGGGTATTACCATGTGTTTCATCAATATACAATTCGGGTAGATAAGCGTGACGAGCTTCAGGCTTATTTAAACGAACAGGGAGTTTCCACGATGATTTACTATCCTCTTCCCCTTCATGTCCAGCCTGTTTTTAAGGATTTGGGCTACCGTGAAGGTGACTTGCCGATTTCCGAGAAAGCAGCGAGGGAAGCTCTTTCCTTGCCAATGTTCCCGGAATTGAAGCTGGAACAGCAAGAATATGTTGTTGAAAAGATTGCCGAGTTTTACGGCAGATAATGAGGTTGGAAAACGTCGCCAGGTAGGGGGCGTTTTCTTTGCTTGCCTTTTCACAACAGACAAAAGAAATGGTAGAAAAGGACGGTGCCGAATTGGCGGAGGAAAGAAAATATATTTTATACGAATACTTATCTTTTTTTTGGAAGAAGAAGGCTTACTTCATCGTAATTCCGCTTCTTTGTGCGATTGTGGGGGCTGGTATTGCCTTCTATTTGAACGCGGATAATAAAGGGTATACCGCGGAGGCGAGGGTGTTTACCGGCAAGGTAGGCTCCCCAGAACTAACAGACCCGGATATAATTAAGTCACATTTTTCGGATGTAAAAGGCCTTACTGTATTTGTATCCGAAAGGAAAAAAGTAAAGTTTGTCCTCGATAGAACCGACCGAAAGGAAGCTGAAGAGGACTTGGGCGAGATTGTTGGAGTGTTCCTTAGTAAATTGGAGGAGCATGCCCAACTGCAGATAGACTTAACTCAAAAACATTTAAAAAGATTAGAGAACCGCAGCAAGGCCTTAAATGCAAGCCTTGATTCATACAAAGAAAAATTGAAAAATCAAAGCTTGGAGTCAGGCCAGTCCACTAGTTATATTGATTTAGTCAGGGACTCTGAAACAGAACTGACAAGGATTGATGAACGGGTATATAAAATGCGTGGAGATATTGCCCTTTTCGAAAGGCCAAGTCTTCTTTCAAGCCAGGTAACTCCCCACAAAAGTTATCTCCCTGAGAGCATAGCAATAGGTGTAATCCTCGGTTTAATCATCACCTTGGGATTACTTGTGCTGCTGAAGTATCTTGGTGATGCCAGGGAGTATTATAAAAAGCGGGGGATTACTCTTCTTCATTAGAGTTAATGCTAGTAACGAGTTTTTATAGTGTTGATTGGAGCGGAAGGCGCGTAGACTCCTGCGGGAGAAAAGGTCAGTGGGAGACCCCACAGGCGCTTGCGCCGAGGAGGCTCCCAGACCGCCCGCGGAAAGCGAAGCGCCTCGGAACAGGCAAAAGGCAGCCTGTTCCTGCGATGAATATTCGTGGAAGCTTTCCTTTGTGGAGCGGAAATCAACAGACTTGTTTAACACAGCTATTAGAAAAAGGAAATGATTTTCCTTGAAGTTTGAATTTTTTCCTTACTGCATGATACACTAACACAAATTATCGCCATCTTAAGTCGAAAACTGTTCTTTTGAAATGCAACTATTCTTTTACTAGTAAAGGAGAAAAAACATGGGTTCTTATGAAACTTTAATTAAGAAAATTGATAATAAAGAGGCTGTTATCGGAGTGGTCGGCCTTGGTTATGTTGGCCTGCCGCTTGCAGTTGAAAAGGCGAAAGCGGGTTATAAGGTTATTGGGTTTGATGTGCAAGCTTCCCGAGTGGAACAAGTAAATATGGGAATCAATTATATTGGTGACGTCGTTGATAAGGATCTAAAAGATATGATTGACAGCGGAATGCTTGTCGCTACGACAGACTATGCCCGGATTAAAGAAGTGGACGCTGCCGCTATTTGTGTGCCTACACCGCTTGACATTTACCAGCAGCCCGATACATCGTATGTGAAAAGTTCGGCGAATGAAATTGCGAAATATGCGACTGAAAATATGCTTGTCGTTCTTGAATCGACAACGTATCCTGGGACAACCGAAGAAATTGTCAAGCCTGCGCTTGAAGCAAAAGGGCTTGTTACCGGTGAAACAGTTTTTATCGCCTACTCACCTGAACGGGTCGACCCGGGCAATAAGCAGTTTAAACCGAAAAATACGCCTAAAGTAGTCGGCGGCATTACGCCTAACTGTACGAAAGTTGCTGCAGCTCTTTACAGAAATGTCCTTGAGGGCGATGTCCATGAGGTTTCATCTCCTGCAGTTGCTGAAATGGAAAAGATTTTTGAAAACACATTCCGCCATATTAACATTGCACTTGCGAATGAAATGGCGATTCTTTGCGATAAGATGGGCATTGATGTCTGGGAAGTGATTGATGCTGCGAAAACAAAACCATACGGCTTCATGGCATTCTACCCGGGACCAGGGCTTGGCGGCCACTGTATTCCAATCGACCCTTTCTATCTGACATGGAAAGCGCGCGAGTATAATTACCATACGAAGCTGATTGAGCTTGCAGGTGAAATCAACAACACGATGCCTGAATATGTTGTCACACGCATGATGCAAATTCTTAATGACGAAGGCAAAGCGCTCCGCAATGCGAAAGTGGCTATCCTAGGAGTTGCCTATAAAAAGGATATTGATGATGTTCGTGAATCACCTGTCCTCAAAATTATCGAAATTCTGAATGAACAAGGAGCCGACTTTAAGGTGGTTGACCCTTATGTTCAAAGCTTCCGTTCTTGCAATATGAAAATGGAAACAGTCGAAATGTCGAAGGAGCTTTTGCAAGAAGCAGATTTGGTTTTAGTTACAACTGACCACTCCGATTTTGATTATGAAATGATTGCAAAAGAAAGCAAGGTTATTTTTGACACAAGAAATGCGTTAAAAGGCGTTGAGAAGCCAAACAGATACGTCAAGCTTTAAAAATTGCGGAAGTCCAGATAAAAAAAGGGCCTGTACCTGATTAAATTCACAAGGGAGAACACTTTTATGAACTATATCAATCGCTCAGCCGTTCTTGGTACTAATGTTTCGGTAGGTTATTTCACAGTTATTGAAAAGGATGTCAAAATTGGTTCCGATGTCGTAATTGGAAACCGCGTGACCATCCATGAAGGAACAATAATCGGCGACAATACGACAGTGGCTGATGGCGCTGTGCTGGGGAAGCCGCCGAAACCCGGTAAGACTAGCACGGTTAAGCTTACAGGCACGTTACCTCCTCTTGAGCTTGCAAATAATGTTACGATTGGTGCAAACTGTGTCGTTTACAGAGGGGCAAAGATTGGCGAAGGAACGCTGATTGCCGACTTGGCAAGTGTCAGGGAAAATGTTGAGATTGATGAATCTGTTATCGTCGGCCGCGGGGTGACCGTCGAAAACTACGTGAAAATTGGCGCTAAAACTAAAATTCAATCCAATTCTTACATTACCGCTTACACAACGCTTGAAGAACAAGTATTTATTGCTCCTTGTGTAACGACTACGAACGATAATTTCATGGGCAGGACCGAGGAGCGGTTCGATAAAATCAAAGGAGCTCATGTCAAAAAAGGTGCCAGGGTAGGGGGCGCTTCAATCATCCTGCCTGGAATCACAATTGGGGAAGAAACCTTTATTGCGGCCGGGGCCTTGGTGACGAAAGATACCGAACCGAAAGCCCTTGTCAAGGGAGTTCCGGCAAAATTCGTCCGGACAGTCGACGAGCGGGAGTTGTTATAGGGTGCTGGCCCAATTTAAGCGTTTAGGAGCGGATTCGCTCCTTTACGCATTTATGAATGTTGGTACAAAGCTAATAGCGTTTATAATGCTTCCGATTTATACGAATTTCCTTCCGCCGGCCAAGTACGGTGTTCTCGATATTGTTGATAAATGGACAGCGATGCTGACATTCCTGATTATATTCGGAACAGATTCCGCCTTGTCTTTTTACTATTTTGAAACAAAGGACTCTGAGAAACGGATTCAGCATGTCAGAAACGTGATGTATTTCCGCCTTTTCGTTGTCGGTGTTTTAGCGTTGGCTGTCTTGCTGGGCGGTCCGGCAATTTCACAGCTGATATTTGACGATCCTGGGTATGTCAATCTATTGTATATATCAATCGCGACATTGCTTGTGGATTCAATCACAATTGTTGTCCTGATGGTCATGCGGTTTGACTTTAAAACGAAAAAAGTAGTCTTTTACACTGTCAGCAAAATGCTGCTGATGGCCGTCTTCTCTTACTTTTTTCTTAAATATTTTATGCAGTCGGCAGAGGGGATATTATGGGGGAGGTTTGCCGGTTTCGGACTCATTTTCCTTCTTTTGCTTTCAACCAGTGCAAAGTATCTCAAGCCAAAAGTGGACTTTGCCTTAATGAAGGACATGCTGAAATATGCTGCCCCGCTAGTCCCAGCTTCCCTGGCTTTCTGGGTAATTGCCAACTCGAGCGTGTTTTTTCTCCGGGCTTTCCAGTCTATGGAAGAAGTAGGCATATACGGGGCTGCCACTAGGCTGGCAATGATCATTACGTTGCTAACCAGTGGGGTTCAGATGGCATGGCGGCCTTATTCTATGTCCTTGAAAGACAAGGAGACAAGCCCGCTGCTCTTTTCGAAGATTTATATGCTTCTTTTGCTCGTTGGAATGATTGGAATTATGTCAATAGCGACAGTCATGCCGTATATTATTCCGATCTTAGGAAAAGGCTATTTTGAGTCCTATAAATATGTTGCTTTTTTATCTGCGGCAGTTTTCTTGAATTTCTATTATTTGATTATTTCTTCGGGACTGTTTTTTACAAAAAAAACATCCTATATATCGGTGGCTTTTGGTATTGTTGCAGTGGTCAATACGATACTGAATATTACCCTTATTCCGATTTTTTCAATCTGGGGAGCAGTGGCTTCTTATGTAATCTCCTATATGCTGGCTGTCGTTTTTGTTTTCCGAAAAAGCCAAAAAGAATACTACGTTCCCGTATCATTTAGTAAAATGGTGTTTTTGTTTATGAGCATGATCGCGGCTGTTCTTGGAATCATCTACGTCCAGGAAAACGGACTTGGCTGGAGCTATCAGCTTCTTGCCTGGCTAGTTGTCCTATTGGCTATAGGGGTGAGCCGTGTAGATAAAGACCTCAAGCGAAAAGCCGCAGAAGCACCGGTCCAGTAGGATAATTAAGGGAAGTCCATTGATATGAAACGATTATATAGAAGGAGGCATTTTCTTGAAAATCATTACTGTTCTGGGAGCGAGGCCGCAATTCATTAAGGCAGCTCCTGTTTCAAGGGTCTTACGGAAAAACCATACTGAAATTATCGTCCACACAGGGCAGCACTATGACCCCAATATGTCCGATATTTTCTTTGAAGAATTAAATATACCAAAACCCGATTATCATCTCGCAGTCGGCTCAGGAAACCATGGCAAGCAAACAGGAGATATGCTCATCAAGCTAGAAGAAATTGTTCTCGATGAAAAACCTGACTACCTACTTGTTTATGGCGATACAAACTCAACATTGGCCGGAGCGCTTGTTGCAGCCAAATTGCATATTCCCGTCATTCATATTGAAGCAGGGTTAAGAAGCTTTAATAAAAAGATGCCTGAAGAAATTAACAGGATTATGACAGACCATGTATCAGAATTCCTATTCTGCCCTACAGATACGGCAGTCAAGAACCTTGAGAACGAAAACATTACCCGTAATGTATTCAATATCGGGGATGTTATGTATGACGCGGTTTTGTATAATCGTGAGATTGCTGAAGAAAAATCAACCGTTCTTGAGAAGAATGACTTGGAGAAAAAAGGCTATCATTTGATTACCATTCACCGTGCTGAAAATACGGACGATATACAAAAAATGCAAAATATCCTGGAAGCATTCTCAAAAATCGATACCGTGAAGGTCTGGCCGCTGCATCCAAGGACGAAAAACAAACTCGCTTCCTATGGCATTGATCTAAATGCCATCCCGAACTTGAAAATCATTGAGCCGGTTGGCTATCTCGATATGCTTACGCTCGTATCCAATGCGCAAAAAGTCATTACTGACTCAGGCGGTGTACAAAAGGAAGCCTATTTTATGAAAGTTCCTTGCATAACTGTACGTGAACAAACAGAATGGGTTGAAACACTGGAGGAAGATGCAAATATTTTAGCTGGTACTTCAGTGGAAAAGATTCTTGAAGGGGTGCAAAAGAACGTTTCACCATCCTATAAAGATGTCTTCGGGGATGGAAGGGCTTCTGAAAAAATCGTTGATATGATTGAAACTCATCAATCCTAAGGTGGATGGCCATGTTATTTTTTCTCATTTGGCTCGTGATACTTTCGGCTTCCGCTTATTTGTTTTTTGTGGCTAGTGGAAGCCTGAGTCCCCTCAGGCCTAATATGAATTCAATCATCTTTTACTATTCATTTTTCGTTTCCAGCTATATCGGTGCTCTGTTGATTGTATTGAAAGTCGATCACAATTATATGATCAACCGCATGGTGTTTGAAGAAAACCGGTATGCGGGGTTTTTCTCCATTTCTTTTGTCATGCTTGTTTTCCCGCTGGTCATGTACCTTCTGTCAAAGCTAGTCGGTTTTGATGCGAAAAAGGAATATAGCTCCTATTTGGAAAAGGAAGTGGTCCTTCCTTTTGCGGGAAAAAATGAATTTTTCCTTCTATTTTTCCTGATATCCTTTGTTTCGTTGGCTGCTATCGCATATACGGTCCTTAAGACAGCCCATATTCCTATTTTTGAGCTCATTTTGAACCGGACAGGCATGTCACCGGGAGAATTAAGAATTGATGCACAACGGAATTTTGGAGGAAACGTCCTCATCCGAAATATTTTCGCGATTGCCCTAACTCCTATTCTGTCTTTGATCGCTTATGTTTACGCCGCTAAAACGAAGGATCCGAAGTGGCAAGTATTATCCGCCGCCTTGTTTATGGGAGCGATCTTTATTAGCGTTTACGATTTGGCAAAATCGCCCATTTTTTTCTATTTCATCATGTTTATGCTCCTAAGGCTCTATATAGGAAAAATGCGTTTTACCTGGAAGAAGCTTGCGGGATGGGGATTCCTTGGAGCAGGACTGCTGATTCTAATGTATGTATTTATTCAAGGCGCTACAAATGTGCAAACGTACTTGTCGTATAATTCAGGGCCGATTGGCAGACTCATATTTGCCCAAATCGCACCGACTTTCCTTCATTTTGATACATTTAGTGAGGCGATCCCTTTCCTGCATGGAAGAAGCCTTCCATCTTCGCTGATAGGTTTGTTTGATATTGAACAGGTCCGTTCGGCCAGGCTTGTTATGGAAAGAGTATTTCCTGAGAAGGTTGCAGAAGGAACCGCCGGTGTTTTAAATACACTTTTCATTGCAGAAGCCTATGCGAATTTCGGTTATTTAGGCGTTGTCGCAGGAACGGTTTATGTAGCCGCAATTGTGCAGGCGGTTTACATCTCGTTTCTAAGGTTGCCAAAAAATCCAGTGTTTTTAAGTTTGTTTGTCTATTTTACAATCAATATTCCCCGGACACTCGTAGGTGGCTTTGTTGATTTTATTTTTAATCCAATTTGGATGATGATAACGGTTTTTTTTATAGGACTATTAGTATTTATAAGGTTAAGAATAGATTTTTCCGCTTATCTGCAGCAAAGAAAGGCAGGAATTAGACGCTAAGGAGATCAAAATGGATACAGTATTGTTATATTACCCCTTTCAACTAGCTGAAAATCCAAATAGTGGCTCAAAGCTTCGGCCGAAGAAAATGTACGAAGCTTTCCTGGAATGGGGGAAGGAAAATAATGTTGAGATTCTCCTTCTGTCAGGTTCATCAAAGGACAGGGCAAACCTATTCAAAACGTGGAAAAACGAAGGGAAACTCGATAGCCTCTTGTTTTGTTATATGGAAAACCAAACCATACCGTTTTGGCTCACAGATGCCGGGCATATTCCTAAGCAGCCTTTGGTCGACTCGGCTGTCATGACTTTTTTGAAAAAGAAAAATGTTCCGGTCGGCGTGTTTTATCGTGATGTGTACTGGAAATTTGATGAGTTGTACCCTCTTAAAGGGGCAAAGAAGGCACTCATGCAATTGATTTACCGTCTGGAAGAGAAGTTTTATGAAAAGTATTGTAAAGTCGTCTTTTTGCCAAGCGATGCAATGGGCAGCTTCGTTGATATTCGTCTGCCAAAAGTATCTTTGCCTCCGGGCGGAACAGACTTGATTCCCCGTACGATAGAAGATGGGGATACCAGCAACCTCCCGCAGGGGATTTATGTCGGCGGGATCAACAATGAGGATTATGGTTTATTCTTGTTACTCGAAGGGCTGGAGCTTGTGAACCGGGAAAAACAGGTTTGCCGGCTGACTGTTGTCTGCAGGGAAGATGAATATTTGAAGCTCCCGCCGGAAAAGAAGGAGAGGCTTCAAAACGAGGGAGTCACTGTCTTGCATATAAGCGGCGATAAGTTGACCGCTTTGTATAAGGAAATGGATTTTGCTTTTATTCCGAGATATAAAAGTACCTACAACGATTTTTCCGTACCCGTCAAGCTCGTTGAGTATTTATCTAATGGATTGCCAGTGCTCGCAACCAATTGTGATGCCCAAAAGGAAATCATAGAAGGGGGAGGCTACGGATTAATTTGTGAGGATAATCCTGCTTCGATGGCGGACACAATTAGTAAAATGATCAATGGAAAACAACGTTATCGCGAACATATAAAAGAAACCTTTATTAAAAACCACTCCTGGCTAGCGAGAGTGGAGAAAGTTAGAGAAGCTTTGATTGGAGGTGGGAAGGCTTGAGGATTTTGCTCCTGGCGCCCGGAAAATCAATCCATACCCACAAATGGGCACTTTTTTACAAAAATAATGGGATTGACGTGAAAGTTGTTACCTTTTCGGATCATTATTCCGCTGAAAATGCCGCGGAAATTGATACAGTTCAGTTACCAAAGTTATTGCCTGGCAAGCTTGCTTATTTATCTGGCGTCTTTTCACTAAAAAAAATCATTAAAGAATTCAAACCTGATATCTTGCATGCCCATTATGTTTCTAGTTATGGTTTTGTTGGAGCCCTTACAGGCTTTAAACCTTTCTATGTTTCGGTATGGGGAAGGGATATTTTTCAATTCCCACTGATGGGAGCTGTAAATAGAAAAATAGTTGAATTCACATTGCGTGCTGCGAATACCATTTGTTCAACAAGTCACGTAATGGCTGCTGAAACGAACAAGTATACGGATAAACAAATCCATGTAACTCCCTTTGGAGTCGATTTATCAAAGTTTAAGCCGATGCTCCGGGATAACAGAGAAGACCAACAAAAGATTACAATTGGAACAGTCAAGGCCTTGTCTGATAAATACGGAATAGCCGACTTAATTAAAGCATTTTCATTCATCTATGAAAAAGATCCAAACACCCGTTTATTAATTGTGGGTGATGGGCCGCAGCGGAGTGAATATGAAGAGTTGACGGAAAAGCTTGGAATTGCGGAGGCAACGACATTTACAGGGCGGGTCCCGAATAATGAAGTCCCTCGATATATAAATGAAATGGATATTTTCGCGGTCCCTTCAACAGAAAATAGCGAGAGCTTCGGGGTCGCTGCCGTTGAAGCAATGGCGTGCGGAGTCCCACCAGTTGTATCAAATGTGGGAGGACTGCCAGAGGTTGTCATAGAGGGAAAAACAGGTTATGTTGTACCTAAGGAAAACCCTCAACAACTAGCAAACATGTTCAAAAAGTTGATTGAAGACCCGCTGCTCAGACAACAAATGGGTCAACGCGGAGTTGCACACGTACATGATCACTATAATTGGACAGATAACGCAAATGGAATGATTAAGCTTTATAAACAAACGTTAAACCAGGCATAAGCAATGCTTAATTGTAGAAGTCATTTCTGGAACCTTGGTTTGGATGTTAAACTTGACTGTGTTAAAATCTAAGGTTGATTTTTAACCAAGTTGATTGAAGCGAAGGGCACAGACTCCGGCGGGATGAAGCGGCAAGGTGGAGACCCCACAGGCGCTTTTAGCGCCGAGGAGGCTCCACTGACGCCCCGCGCGGCGCTGAGTGCCCGAAGTGGAAATCAACAACCAATTTTACACAGTAAATCTTTTACCCCATTGGAGTTTTAAAATGAGAGTAATTTACTTATGCCAACACTTCCCACCCGAAACAGGAGCGCCGCAAATCCGCGTCTTTGAAGTAAGCAGGGAATTGATCAGAAGAGGCCATCAGGCAGAAGTGCTGACTGCCTTTCCACATCATCCAAAAGGCATCATCCCCGATGAATACAAAGGAATGTTCTATATGTATGAAAATTGGGAAGGGGTTCCGGTTCACCGCTCGTGGATCTATCCCTCACCAAAGGGCAGCTTCTGGAAAAGGCTTGTTTCCTATTTTTCTTTTACATTCAGTGCCTTTTATTCTGTCTTGAAAGCCAAGCCAACAGATGTTATTATCTGCAACTCGCCACCTTTATTTCTTGGGATTACCGGTTATTTAGGCGCAAAAATGAAACGTGCCAAATTCGTTTTTAATGTAGCGGATATATGGCCGGAGTCGGCTGTTGAACTTGGGATTTTAAAAAACAAGTCATTCATCCGGATGGCGGAAATATTGGAAATGTTCCTTTACCGAAGGTCATGGAAAATCGCCGCTGCGACAGATGGAATCAGGGACTACATGATTAAAAAAGGGAAGAAGCCAGAGGACGTATTCCTTTTGCCTAACGGCGTTAATACAGATGAGTTTAAGCCTCTTCCTAAAGATACAGCGCTTCTTGAGGAAATCGGTATTAAAGGAAAAAAAGTGTTCATGTATGCAGGGACCCTTGGTTATGCACAAGGACTTGATTCGGTTGTTGAAGCTGCCGCTCTTTTAAAAGAAACACATCCGGACGTCCACTTTTTGTTTGTAGGAGATGGCCAGGAACGGGAAAAGCTGCTGTCGATGAAAGCTAGCCTTGGCCTGGATAATGTCACGTTTTATGGCTCAGTGCCTGTTTCCGAGATGCCGCGGATGTTTTCCATTGCTGATTATAGCATCGTATCTCTCCGTGATATCGATTTGTTCAAAGGAGCGAGGCCTTCTAAAATTTTCCCGGCCATTTCTACAGGCACCCCTGTTCTTTATTGTGGAGCCGGGGAAAGTGTTGCGATTCTTGAGGAATACAATTGCGGCAAAATTGCTCCCCCTGAAAATCCAGAAGGCATAGCTGCAGCAATCGGCAGCCTGATGGAAGTCAATGAGGAAGAATATGCCGTAATGGCTGAAAACGGAAGAAAACTTGCGATTGAGCAGTATTCTTGGAAAAGCATCGTTGACGATCTGTTGGAACAGATTGGACAAGATACACAGAAGGCAAGAGGATAATATTGGCTGTCCGCATTCATGGCGGGCAGTTTTTATTTTGCGCAAAAAAGCCCGGCACAGTGTGATGTGCCGGGTTTTGGTCTTTATTTCGATACAGTTGTGCCAGGGAAGTAATGCTTCATAATATCGGCCGCGCGCATGCCATTTTCAGCATAGCCCTTTGCGCCGTACTGGCTCATGCCAATTCGGTGGCCAAAGCCTTTCCCGTTTACCGTAATGCTTGTTACTTCACCCGTTCCGCCTGTAGCGGAAACAATCCCCGAAGATGTCTGTACCTGGACTTCGGAATCGCTTAATGTAATTTCTCCGGTAGGTGTCAGGACCATTTGCCCCTTCATTTCCGGCAGGTCAACAACTCCATCCGGTGTCTGGACAGCTACCCCGGGCTGTGTCTTTGTTGACTTTAGCGTAAACCAACTCGAGTACAAGGTCGTATATCCAGATACTTTATTGACTGGAAATAGACCGCGGATGACTCCTTCGTTCCCTCTTATTGTTTTATCACCAGCGGAGGTTTTAACAGTAACCCCAGTGACCTCGCCATTTGCCCCGTTGTTTTCTGTCGTGATATCGTAAAGCGTGGCTGTTACGGGCAAACCGAACTTTGGTAAAATGCTGGCTGGCGTAAATGTTTCTGTCCAATTGCTGTATGGCGAAGCTTCATATTTATCTTCTACTGAAGCTAAATATGGGAAAGTCGTCTTGCTCGAACCCCAAACATCCCAAGCGTTGGCCGTCCGGCCGCCACTTGTGGAATAGAAGAAGGTCTGAACAACTTTGCCGTTATACCTTACCACAAGGCCCTCAGTTTCTTTGATGGCGGTGTTTGCCAAGGAATTTTCCCCGCTATAGCCTTTATATACCTGGCTCCTCGCAGAATCATACAGAAGGAGGTCGTGTGATGCATAGCTTCTAGCCGCAATCGCTTGAGCTTTCAAAGCTTCTTTATGCCACAAAGCCGGCATCTCATTCGGTACAACTCCCTTTAAGTAATCTTCCATGTCAAGAAAGTTCACAAGCTGAATTTGCTTGTTGGAAGTAGGCTTGACATGATAGCTTCCTCTGTAGGACGTACCAGAATTGACCCTTGATGTATTCAGCGTGCTAGCGCTAACTCTTTTTACATTTTTTGCAATGACCCAGCCTGCTGATTTACCAGCCTGCGGACGGACATTGTACCAGACTTCCCCCGCGGCGTTTGTGAAACTGTTAATATAGTCAGCGCCTTCCCCGGCTTTAAAAGTCTGGACAATAGGATAACCTGTAGTTGCCCCACTCCTCATCTCTGTCTCGGTAGTAAATTGGGCGATCTCGGTTGTAACCTCCTCTACATCAAAGCCTGAGGTGGACTTTTGGCTGCCGCCGGGATAGGTGGCAACAACCGTGCTTCCATCATGATTAAGGTTTAATGTTACATAGGTGAGAATAGCTGTCTGTCCAGTTTGCAAATTCTTTAGCTGGTAGTTGCCGGCAAGATAAATACTGGCTGACTGACCGGTTTGAACGATGACCGATATCTTTTTAGGATAAGCTTTACCTGTCGCCGCCTCTGAAAAAGCCGGTTGGACAAACAGGATGATCAAAGCTGCCAGGGCTGTAAGCAATTTTTTCAAAATTACTTCACCTCACAAAGGGTGCTGATAACCCAGCCCTTCACACCTGATGAAAGTTGGACATTATACCACGTTTCCCCTTTAGAGTTTTTAAAGGTTCCCAGATATTTCGTTACAGTCCCAGCCTTCAGGGAAGCCACAGATGCGTATGATGTTGAAGCGCCTTTTCGCACATTAGCAGTTGATTTTGCAATGACCTGTGTAGGCTGAGTGACAGCGACTTTAGTCGTTGAAACATCCCCTGAGAAAACCCATCCGAAAAGACTTGAAGATAGCTGGACTCTGTACCATATACCGTTTGTGGATTTAAAGGAATCAACAACTTTTAATGCTGTTCCGGCTGTCTGTGTGGCGACAACTTTATAGCTGGTAGTTGCGCCTGAATGGATTGTCACTGAGCTTTTGCTCACATACACTGTTGATGGCAGAGTAGGAGTGGATGTTGCCGGCGGCGGTGGCGTTGATGATCCGCCTTGAGCAAGCTTTTCGACTTGCGCTTTTAAGCTATTAAGCTCGGTTTGCTGAGAGGCTACTCTCCCTTCCAGTGTTGTGACCTTTGATTCCAAGGATGAGACTTTTGAATTAATAGGGCTCAGTTGTGCTTTCACCCAATCCACACTTGCAAGAACAACATTTGATGATGCATTCATACTGTCAGGAGTAAACATGACGGCGCCGGCTGTAACACTCGCGGCCAATACTCCAGCCGCAGCTAATTTCTTATAAAATTTCATTTTCATCCTCCAAAAATAGGTTTATCTTCTAAAAAGAAGGGAATTTAGTATAAAAATCTACTACTTTAAAAATATAACAAACTACTTTTTTCGACAATATTTATTATTTGTTAAAATATTCCTGAAGTCCGTTCTTGATTCCTATGGCTGCTTTTTGTCGGAAAGCAGTCGTTTTCAGGAGAGCTTCTTCACTTGGGTTTGAAATAAATGCCATTTCCACTAGAATACTTGGCAGCTCATTCATTCTGTTTACATAGAACGCTTCTTCTTTTACCCCTCTGTTATAAGTTCCGAGGGACACAATCAGGTTTTTCTGAATAGCATTGGCAAGCTCCTTACTGGCCAGTCCGTTAAAATTGACAGTCGTGTTATAGAAGGAAGTTGTGCCGTTCGTTTTTTCATTGAAAGCATCTGTATGCAAGCTAATAAACGCATCGCCGTCAGATGAGTTGGAGATGGCAGTCCTTTCAGCCAGTTCAAGGAATACATCAGTAGAACGGGTCATCGTCACAATGGCGCCCGCTCTTTCCAATTCAGCTTTTAAGATGAGAGCCGTATCGAGGACGACAACCTTTTCTCTGAGGCCAGTTGGACCGATTGCTCCCGGGTCTTTCCCTCCGTGGCCGGGATCAAGAATAATTCGCTTGCCAGCCAATCCAGATTGGACAACCTTAATCGTAATATTATTATTGTAATTTCTGATCGTAAAGGAATAGCCGGGCTGAAACGTAATGAGAACGGCTTTTTCAGTCGTATTAGCTGCTACCTTCTGAATCGACTTGATTCCTTTAACAGCAAAGGAAGGGATCTCAACATCACTTAAACCGCCATAAATTTTCAACTGGTTCGCGGCGGGGGTTGAATAAGCCAAATTTAACGTGCTTGGCTTTTGCCAGCGTAAATAAACATCATTATTGCTAATATAGGTTTCAGGTGAAAACAGTCTCTTTGTTGTGTATGGAGAAGTTTGCGTCTTAAGCACCCAGCCACGTTTTCCCGCGCCCGTTTCGACATTGAGCCAGCCGTTATATTCATTTAAGACAAGAATTTGCTGATTTTCGGCTAATGTTACAACCAAAGCGGCGCTTGTAGTTGCGCTTTTGCGGACCGCCGCGTTTTTCAGCGCGTAAACATGGGTAAGATTTGCCTGGGAACTAGCAACTTCATAATTTGGTGTCCACCCGGTATTGCCGGCAGCTGTTTTAATTTTTACCCAAGTAACGCCAGACACAGTTTTCGTATCGGAAAACAGGCTGACTTTTGATAAATAAGGAATTCGCTCAATCACTGTAGTGCCCGAAAAACCTGCATTAGAATAAAGTACTGCATTCCTTGTAAAAACAGTCATGGTTGTTGAAGGAGCAGGTGTTGAAACTGTGCCTTGTTTAACCATAATCCACCCGGCCAGTGAGGAAGAGACTTGAATTCTTACCCAGCCGTCACCAGTTGGGCTCATATACTGGCCTATCACATTAAAGGACTGCCCCTTTGTTACTTTTGTCACAATCGCATAGTTTGTGGAAGCACCTTTTCTCACATTTAAGGTTGTAGCTGCAATCGAATACGAGCTTCCTAGAGTCGGTAACCCTGGGATATTTGCAGGCGGCTTTTCCTCAGCTGCTTTTGGAATCGGAATCCAGCCAGCCAGTGTCGCGGAAATTTGAATTCTTACCCAGCCATCACCAGTTGGGCTCATATGCTGGCTAATGACTTTAAACGATTTTCCTTTCGTTACTTTCGCGACAATTGCGTAACTCGTGGAGGCGCCTTTTCTAGCATCAAGGGAAGCCACCGGAATTGTATACGAGCTTCCTATTGTCGGCAATCCGGGAATGTTTGCGGGTGGCTTGACCTCAGCCGCTTTTAAAACCGGAATCCAGCCGCTTAACTTGGAATTAATCTGGATCCTGATCCATCCTTCTCCATTCTTGTGGAGGAATTGGCCGATAACTTTATACTTTTGCCCTTTGGTGACCTTGGCGACAATAGCATAGCTGGAAGCTGCGCCTTTCCGGGCATCAAGGGAGGCTGCGGTAATCGTATAATAACTGCCGACAGTCGGCAGGCCAGCAATGTTTGTGGCCGGTTTTGCAGCTGCTACTGGTGTAAATGTACTGCCATCGTTCACAGTGACAAGACTGCTTAGTACCCAACCGATTGAATTACCTGTTTTTATTCGGTACCAGAGCTCACCGGAGGAAGTTCGAAAACTATCAAGAATGGATACTTGCTGTCCTTTTGATAGTTTCGCAACAATCGCGTAGCTTGTACTTGCGCCTTTCCTGACATTCACAATACTTTCGCTGATCGTTGCCGGTTTTCCAAGTGTAAACCCATTGGTAATAACCGGGAAATGATTTGCCAGTGACCAGCCTGTATATTTTCCGGCAGTAATCCGATACCATACTTCTCCGGATGAATTAATGAATGTATCTTGAACGCTTACCTGCTGGCTGGAGCCAATCTTTGCTACAAGCGGATAGGCAGTTGTCGCCCCCTTACGGATTTCGGTGGGTTTGCCAGTGACTAAGTTGTTTGAGACAGTTGCTCCTTCTGCTTGGGAAACGCCTGGCAAGAGTGCCGCCGTTAATAGAACAGAAGAAACGAAAATCTTTTTCATATTACCCTCCTTACAATAATCATCAGAATATGTATAATCTTATCAAAAAATGTCAACTCTTCCAATCCGTACAAAGTTCTAAAAAAAGTGACAAAGTCACAAAGAATATGCCAATAATGGATATATTTACCGAAAATTTGCCGAAAGAGTAATAAAATATAACTATTAGATGGAGCGGAAAGCGCATTGCAGCGGGCGATTCTAACAATAATAAACTAAAAAAGGAAAGCAGCCGGAAGACTGCTTTCCTTTTTGATAGAAACATGATTTCCCGATAAAAAGCTCGCGAAAAAAATTTATTGTGTGCTGCCTAATCCATCATCAAAGGCGGAATCGGGCTCAATCGGATCATCACTGGTTAGTTGGTTTCCATAGGAGGTGCCAAGGCTCGCATTAAGAGTGTCGGATATTGTCTTAAGGGAATCTTCATCAGGATAGAAGAACCAAACACTATTAACCTGTTCGTCCTTCCCCTCAATCTTTAGATTTTGAATCTCAGTGTTTTTAATCTTCGTATATAACTTGGCAAAGCTCAAAAACTTTGAAGGTGGAATATTCGTTGTTACATTTTCTCCTAAATCCGCTATTAAGTCATCTAGCTTGGTCAGGGATGAAAAGGAAGTGCTTTTCTTGATAATTTCTTTTATTACCTGTTGCTGCCGCTGGTTCCGCCCGTGGTCTCCCTGGGGATCACTTTTACGCATACGAACGTAAGCAAGTGCTTCGTTGCCATTCAGTTTCATTGGGCCTTCATAGTAAGTTTTCCATTTAAGGCTTCCGGTTAACTGAGCTTTAAACGTAAAAGGCACATTGACTTCGATTCCATTAAGTGTATCGACCACGTCCTCAAATCCATCGAAGTTCGTAGTAATATAGTAATCTATTGGCACATCAATAAGCCGGTTAACCGCAGCTATAGTTGAATTTACTTCATCATAGCCGTAAGAGTGGTTAATCTTTGTTTCGTACCCCGCTTCTGGCAAAAAGGTTCTTGTATCCCGAGGGATGCTGACCATGTATATTTCTTCTTTGGCCGGATTGACAGTGGCCAACAGAAGAACATCTGAACGTCCCTTACCGCCTTCCATGTTTTCAATGCCGACGAGAAGGACTGAAAAGGGGTCCTTGGCAATCTCTATCTCTCTTTCAGCGGTATTTTTGGAAGGTTTGAAGATTTGTTTAGATGCCTTGCTTGTTTTATCTATAAATTCGTAGCCATAAATGAGGCCACCGCCTAAAAGGAACAGAACGATAAAGGAGAGGAAGACTCTCATTTTTCGTACTTTCCTTCTGCTTCTTTTTGATATTCTGGAGTTCATATATTATATCCCCGCTTTGAAAGTTATTAGCCGGTGAAAAAATAAATGTAGCAATGGTTAATTTTATCGAATTTAGGCGGATTAGTAAATCTATTTTTAAAGCGCAATTTAAATATTCGTTTCCAAATACACATTTTCTCCACTTTTAACTTTGCCCTGTCCATTGGTTGTTTCCGTTATCCAGGCTGTAAATTCATCCACTCCAGATTCTTCAACGTAAACGTAAAATGTGACAGCATCGAGGTATTGAATTTCTTTTATCTCCCAATTAGATGCTCTCAGGTCATTTTCAAGTTTGCCTGTCCATGTATAGTCAACGGTCACATGAACAACCCGCATCAACCGGCGCTCAACAATCCCAACCGCTTCAAGGCCTTCTGAGGTGGCTCTTCCATACGCGCGGATGAGGCCGCCGGCACCCAATTTGATTCCGCCGAAGTACCTCGTCACGACGACGACTGTGTCCTTCAGCTTTCTCTTTTTCAAAACCTCGAGGATGGGGACGCCTGCTGTGCCACTCGGCTCGCCATCATCATTGGCTTTTTGGATTTGATCATTTTCACCGATGAGGTAAGCAGAGCAGTTGTGAGTGGCATTCCAGTGCTTCCGTTTGATTTCCGCAATAAATGCCTGTGCTTCTTCCTCAGTCTCCGCACGCGCGACGTAGGCGATAAAACGGGACCTTTCGATATTAATTTCATGTGTTCCAGTTTGCTTTACAGTATGATAAACAGCCAGCATGGCAGACTCCTTTCCTATCCATTTGTTTAACTACCCACTTTTAAATATTTCCCAACCTGTTATAGGCCCTTTTTGCCAAAAATAAAAGGTTATTGCAACATTGTGAAAGTTTCCCATGATATAATTATTACTGCCTATACAGTAGATTTGAAATACATAATGAGACTCTTTCTCTTCCTACTTAGTCACAAAACCCTAACAATTCTATGTTTAGCTTCTCAATCTATAGGCTAAAGGATTTAGATAGAGAATGCAATGGTGATTCGATTTGCCGGTTTTTGGCTCAAAACGGCAATTCTGCCAATTAGGGTATAGTCTCGCAGACCCTTTCACGATAAACTAAGGGAAAAGGGATTACGGGGCGGAGAAAGCGATGCGAATAAAAGATTTTGACACGAAAACACTCGACACCATTCTAAATAGAATGGTTGAATCTGTCGGAAGAAGCAAGAAAGAAATTTATAGGATTGGCGAACAATCGAGGTCCGATCATGAAAGGCTGAAATCTGAGCTTTCGGAAGTGGAGGACTTGACTGCCAGGATTATTGGTGAAGGCGAGCGGCTCGAAAAGCAGGTGCGCAACGCAAGAGACGAACTCTCGGAAATCAGCATGCACTTTAAGGATTATTCTGAAGAAGAGGTGCACAAGGCCTATGAAAGGGCGCATCAGCTGCAGATGGAACTGACGCTGAACCGGCAGTTGGAAAGGCAGCTGGGTGAGCGGAAGAAGGATTTGATACGTAGGATGCACGGCCTCTTGGAAACGATTGATCGGGCGGAGCATCTTGTTTCTCAAATTTCAGTTGTGATGAATTATTTAATGAGCGATTTAAGAGAAATGGGCGAAATCATCGAGGATGCAAAGCTGAAACAGGAATTTGGCATCAAGATTATTGAAGCGCAGGAAGAGGAGCGCAAGCGGCTGTCACGGGAAATCCATGACGGACCGGCGCAGATGCTCGCGAATGTCATGATGCGTTCTGATTTAATTGAACGAGTGTATCGTGAAGAGGGGCAGGGAGCTGCTTTTGCCGAAATAAAGAGCTTTAAACAGATGGTACGGACGTCTTTATATGAAGTGCGCCGAATCATATATGACCTGCGTCCGATGGCTCTTGATGATCTTGGGCTCATTCCGACATTGAAGAAGTATTTGCAGACCATCGAGGATTACTACAAAACCGTGAATATCTCATTTCAGCCTTTAAAGGAGGAAGTGCGGCTCCCGGCCAATTATGAGGTGGCGCTTTTCAGGCTGGTTCAAGAATCCGTCCAAAATGCGCTAAAGCATGCGGAAGCCGATGAAATCCAGGTGAAGCTGGAAATTACCGATGCAGCGGCCACGGTTCTTGTGAAGGACGATGGGAAGGGTTTCGACCCGAAAATACGGAAATATAATTCGTTCGGCATAATGGGGATGAAGGAACGAGTCGACCTATTGGGAGGCCGGTTTGCCATTTCGACTAAACCGGGGCAGGGGGCGGCAGTCATCATCCAGATCCCTATTCCGCCAGAAAAATAGATCGGCAGGTAACTGTGAACGAGGAGGCGTTTTTGTTGAAAACAAAAATAGTGATTGTTGATGACCACCAGCTTTTTCGCGAAGGCGTTAAAAGGATACTAGAATTCGAGAGGTCCTTTGATGTCGTGGCGGAGGGCGATGACGGGACGACTGCTCTTGATTTAATCAAGGAGTACGACCCGGACGTTCTCATTATGGATATAAACATGCCGACCTTAAATGGGGTGGAAGCAACAGCACTGGTTATGGAACAATATCCCGATACGAAAATCATCATTTTATCGATTCACGATGATGAGAACTACGTCATGCATGCGCTGCAGACGGGCGCGCGCGGATATTTGCTGAAGGAAATGGACGCGGACGCGCTTATTGAAGCGGTCAAGGTCGTCGCGGCCGGCGGCTCCTACCTTCATCCGAAAGTGACCCATAACCTTGTTAATGAATATCGCCGCCTTGTAGGCGCGGGAGAGGAAAGTGCCGCAGCGGCTTTGCAGAGTGCCGAAGTCAGGCGTCCGCTGCATTTACTGACCCGCAGGGAATGCGAGGTCCTCCAAATGCTCGCTGATGGCAAAAGCAACCGCGGCATCGGGGAAGCCCTTTATATTAGTGAAAAAACGGTTAAAAACCATGTGAGCAATATTTTGCAAAAAATGAACGTAAATGACCGCACCCAGGCAGTCGTCGTGGCGATTAAGAATGGCTGGGTGGAGGTTAGGTAAAATAGATTTGTGTCGATATCCGGACTTTTTCGGATTTTTCCGGAATTCCATTTTAATCCTATACTAGTTCCCACACGGAAATCGATAAAAAGTGAACAAGCCATCCCGCTGCCGGGATGGCTTGTTCACTTTTATGGATACTTGGTTTTGGCAGGGGCAAAAGGTACATAAAAATGGAAAAGGGTTCATACTGTCACGGAAAAGGTTCATAAATCTAAAAAAGTGGTACATACTGTCACAATTAGGGTGCATATTGTCACAATTTCGGTACATAACGTCACAAATTAATAAACATAGAGAAATAAATTTTAAGAGAAGGGACAAGAATTTCGTTAGGGAGCGACTTAGTCCAATAGCCCTAATTTATAGAAAGGAAACCATGGGTACTCCCGCTCATTTTTCTTCTGATTTTTTTGCCGAAATAAAAATAATGATGTACGGGAAGGGTATAATTACCTAAAAATGTTCGTGATTTTGCAAAAAATATGGCGATTTATCGGTAAACTGCTCTGAATTAAACGGATTTTCCCGCTTTGTATATGTTTACAAACTATTCTTTTGCTAGGTAAAATGAAAACGGTGCCAAGCACTAATTTGAATAATAGGGGAGTGCGCAATTTGAAGGGGTTTTTTAAGAGGATTGGAAAAACTGCTACTGCGGCAGCGCTTGCTTTATCCGTATTTTCGTCGCCGTTGTCATGGGGGCAGGCGAATGCGGCCAAGCCGGATAATGCCGGCAAGTTTGAAGTGGATTTAAGGATTTTAGGGACGACAGATATTCATACTCATCTGTACAACTACGATTATTATAAAGATGCGCCTACTGATGAATTTGGTTTTGCCAAAACAGCCACATTGATCAAGCAGGCAAGGACCGAATCAAAAAATACGCTTCTCTTTGATAACGGCGACTTGATTCAAGGCAATCCGCTTGGCGACTATAAGGCGAACGTGGATGTTCTCAAGGATGGCGAAGTCCACCCAGTCTTCAAGGCGCTCGGCCTGCTCGGCTATGATGCGGCAACTGTCGGGAACCATGAATTCAACTATGGCCTCGACTATCTTGATGAGGTGCTTGATGACGCGCCAATGCCGTATGTGAATGCGAACGTTTTTAAAGATGATGGGGATAACGACCCGTCTAATGACGTGAATTACTTCAAGCCTTATCATATTTTTAATAAAAAAGTAACCGACCGGACCGGCAAAACACAAGTGATCAAAGTGGGTGTCATCGGTGTGGTTGCTCCGCAAATCACACTTTGGGACAAGGCCAACCTTGAGGGGAAAGTCATTACGAAGGATATCGTAAAATCCGTCAAAGCCAATATCCCTAAAATGAAAGCGGAAGGCGCCGACCTGATCATTGTCCTCGCCCACTCCGGCATGGGAGATGCGGCCTACCAGGAAATGGAGGAAGATGCGGCTTACGACCTGACAAAGGTGGAAGGCGTTGATGCCATTCTTTCCGGCCATAACCATAAGCTGTTCCCTGGTGATTTCATGGATCTACCAGGTGTTGACCCGTCAAAAGGCACCGTTAACGGGGTTCCATTCGTTATGCCTGGCAACTGGGGCAACAACCTTGGTGTCATGGATCTCGTTGTTGAGAAAATTAAAGGAAAATGGACGGTCACTGATTCGAAAAACACCTTGAGGCCGATCTATGATACGGTGGCAAAAAAGAGCCTAGTAGACGCTGACAAAGCTGTTCTAAACGCGGTCAAGAAAGAACATGAAGGCACAGTTGAATATGTGCGCCAGCCGGTCGGTAAAACGACTGCCGACATCCACAGCTACTTCGCGCTCGTCCAGGATGACCCATCAATCCAAATCGTGACGAACGCGCAAAAATGGTATGTCGAAAAACAGCTTGCCGGAACGAAGGATGAAGGCCTGCCAATCCTGTCAGCGGGCGCTCCGTTCAAGGCAGGCGGAAGGAATGGCGCAAGCTACTATACGTACATTCCAGCAGGAACGATTGCGATTAAAAACGTGGCCGACCTGTATTTGTACCCGAACACTGTCGCAACAGTGAAAGTAACCGGTGCGGATGTAAAGGAATGGCTTGAAATGTCCGCCGGGCAGTTCAACAAAATTGATGTCAACAAAGCCGGTGAGCAGCCGCTTGTTAACAATGATTTCCCAACTTATAACTATGATGTCATTGACGGCGTGACATATGAAATCGATGTAACCGAACCGGCAAAATATGACCTGAAAGGCAATCTTGTCAACGCATCTGCGAACCGGATCAAGAACCTGGAATACAACGGCCAGCCAATCGATCCGAATCAGGAATTCATCGTCGCGACTAACAACTATCGCGCAAGCGGCACATTCCCTGGAGTGCGCAACAAGACAGAGGTGACGATGTATCCGGATGAAAACCGCCAGGCCATCATTGATTACATCTTGGCAGAGGGTACGATCAATCCTTCCGCTGACGGAAACTGGCAGTTTGCCGCAGTTGAAAAGGATGTAAATGTATCGTTTGAATCCACCCCGGACGCCCGTACGGTTCTCGGCGACAACAGCCCGATTTCCTATATCGGCGAAGCGGCGAATAATTTTGCAAAATATGGTTTGAAGCTGCCTGTTGCAGTACCGGTACAGCTATTGGGCATCAATGACTTCCATGGCCAGCTGGATACATTTAACGCTTCAAAAAATGCGGGTGGAGCAGAGTACTTGGCTGCCCACCTGAAAGCGCGTGAAGCAACAAACCCCGACAATACAATCATGCTGCATGCGGGTGATATGGTCGGCGCGAGCGCCCCTGTCTCTGCATTGCTACAGGATGAGCCGACGATTGAAATTCTGAATAAAATCGGTTTTGATATCGGAACTCTCGGCAACCATGAATTTGATGAAGGCGTTGCGGAAATGCTCCGCCTCATCAATGGAGGAAGCCATCCGAAAACCGTTGAAAAGTACGGCGTTTTCGAAGGCGCTGGGTTCCCTTACGTGTCTGCGAACGTCATCGATGCTGTTACAAAGGAGCCAATTCTCGAGCCGTATAAAATTTTGGAAAGAGGCGGGGTTAAAATTGGTTTTATCGGGGTCACGCTATCCGATACTCCGTCCATCGTCACGCCAAGCGGGGTTGCAGGTGTTGAGTTCATCGATGAAGCAGAAGCAATCAATCAATATGCTGGGGAACTGAAAGCGAAGGGCATTGAAGCGATTGTCGTGATTGCCCACAACCCAATCCTGTCCGATCAGGACGGCTCCAATCCAAGAGAAGAACTTGTTGATATTGCGAACAGCATTGATGACGAGGTCGATGTGATTTTCGGCGGCCATAATCATCAATACGCCAACACGGTCGTTGACGGAAAATTGATCGTCCAGTCCTGGTCTTCAGGAACAGCTTTCTCCGATGTGGATCTTCTTGTAGACCCAAGGAACGGGGAAATCGTAAGCAAAAAAGCGGAAATCGTGGACACAGTCAGGACAATTGCTCCTGATGCCGGCATTAAAGCAATTGTCGACAAATATGCCGCAGATGTCGCGCCAATCCTGAATGTTGTGATTGGAACAACTCCATCCGCCATTTTACGGGCAGAGAATGCCGACGGTGAGTCGGCGATGGGCAACTTAATTGCTGATTCCATGAAGGCACATACAGGCACCGACTTTGCGTTCATGAATCCGGGAGGCGTCCGCGCGGATATTGACGCTGGTGACATTACCTGGAAGGAAGCATTTACAGTCCAGCCATTCGGCAACGACCTTGTGACAATGACCCTGACAGGAACTCAAATCAAGACACTATTTGAGCAGCAGTGGGGCTCCAAACCTAGAATTCTTAAAATCTCTGGATTAAAGGTAACGTATAATGACTCGCTTGAAAAAGGCAGCCGGATTGTCTCGTTAACGAAGACGGATGGAACGCCAATCGTTGCCAGCGAGGAATACACTGTAACAGTCAACAACTTCATGGCTGACGGCGGCGACGAATTACACGTTCTTAAAGATGGAAAGAATCGTGAGGTCCACGTAACTGACCTTGATGCGCTGGTAGAGTATATCCAGGCCAAAGGGACCGTTACGCCTACGATTGAAGGCAGGATTACAAAGCTGAACAAGTAACCCTATGAATCTATCAATTGTGCCGGCCAAGCGATTTGCGTCTTGGCTTGGCAAAAGAGGAACCGCATCCATATGGATGCGGTTTTTTCTGCCAAGGAAAGGGTGCAATCCATCCCTGTTTCCGATACAATAAGGAAAGACAGTGGATAAGGAAGGTAACGATTATGAAAACGGCAGTTGTAACTGACAGTACAGCCTATATTCCCCGTGAATTGCGGGAAAAGTTGAACATACATATGATTCCGCTTAATGTGATATTCGGTGAAGAGCCTTACCAGGAAGAAGTCGAAATTACCGCGGAACAGTTTTATGAAGAAGTAAAGACAAAAGAGCTGCCAACCACCTCCCAGCCGCCAATCGGCCAGTTTGTGGAGTTGTTCGAGAAGCTTGAACGTGAATATGACGAGGTTGTCAGCATTCATCTTTCAAGCGGTATCAGTGGAACGTACCAAGGTGCGGTCTCGGCCGGAACGATGGTTGAAGGCGTGAAACTTTATCCATTTGATTCCGAAATCAGCTGCATGGTCCAGGGGTTTTATGTTCTTGAAGCAGCTGAGATGGCGCTGCGAGGCGAAGATGGGGAATCCATTATTCGAAGGCTGGAGGAAATGAAGCAGTCGATGCGGGCATATTTCATGGTGGACGACCTCGCCCATCTCCAGCGTGGCGGCCGTTTGTCAAGCGCGCAAGCATTGATCGGTGGCCTGCTCCAGGTGAAGCCGCTCCTTCACTTTGTGGATAAAATGATTGTTCCTTTCGAGAAAATCCGCACTCGCAAGCGGGCAATGAACAGGATTGTAGAACTGCTCGGTGAGGCAGCTGCGCAAGGCGGCGAGTATCGCGCGGTCATCATCCATGCCAACCGCGAAGCCGAGGCGCTCGAGTGGAAAAAGGAACTCGAAGCATTATTTCCAAACGTCGAGTTCATGGTCAGCTACTTTGGGCCGGTTATTGGCACCCACCTCGGCGAGGGCGCGATGGGCTTGGGATGGTATAGGAAGTAAAGGGTAAGCAGCTCTTATTAGAATTTATTTATATTTGGGAAACTTTTATTATTTGTTTGCGGGCCACTCCACTTCAATAGCGGGGTGGCTTGTTTGTTTTCTCGGAATTTGTGGCATGGCCAGGCATCCTTGTTCCAACCATTGCTTGGCGTGTGGCTCATTTTTGCAAAAAGAGAATTTGTGAAATAGTGAACATTGTGTTAAACATTCTGAAAACTCACCCAAGATGTGCCAAATAGTGGCAGAATGGAGATGAGAGACTGACTCCTATTCATCTCGTACAACCAGTCCCCGCATAAGTTGATTTCAATCAAAAGGTGAGGGTGATGAAAATGGTTTATGATTTAGTGCTGATCCATCCGCCAACTGTGTTCGATTTTCGGAAGGAGATGCTGTTTACCGGTCCGATCAGCGATGTGGTGCCGTCGTCGCCGGTCTTTGAGATGTATCCAATAGGACTGACAAGCATTGGCGATTATCTTGAGCGGTTCGGCCTGAAGGTAAAGATTATTAATATCGCAAACAGAATGCTGCTGAACCCGCATTTCGATGTTGAAAAGAAGCTGCGCGGCATTAAAACGAAGGCGTTTGGCATTGACCTTCATTGGCTGCCGCACGCCCACGGTAGTATTGAAATTGCGAAGATTTTAAAGCTGCTTCACCCGGACGTGCCGGTACTGTTTGGCGGTCTGTCTTCTAGGTATTTCCACAAGGAGCTTCTCGAGTATCCGTGTATCGATTTTGTTGTCAGGGGTGATACGACGGAGAAGCTGATCCTTATGCTGCTGAATGCGCTTGCTGCCGGCAAGAAGGAGTTTTCCTCGATTCCGAACCTTAGCTGGAGGCGCGGGGAAGAGGCGGTCCACAATCCGCACACCTATGTGCCTGATGACCTCGATGAGTTTGACTTTCCTGGCTACCGCTACATTATCCGCTCTGTTTTCAAGTATTTCAATCTGCTCGACCCGCTGCCGTACAAAGGCTGGTTCCAGTATCCGAACACGGCGATCCTCACCTCGAAGGGCTGTACGTACAACTGCCTCATCTGCGGCGGCTCCAAGGACGCTTATTTGCAAAATTGCAGCAGGAAAAGGATTGCGATGCGTTCCCCGCATAAAATGCTTGAGGACATTGCGTTCATCCAACGCTTCAGCCGGGCGCCGGTTTTCCTTTTGAACGACATCCGCCAAGGCGGAAAAGAGTATGTCAATGAATTTTTTGATGGCCTGGCAAAAATGGAGCTTAAAAATGAATTGGTCTTCGAACTGTTCCAGTACGTCGATGAGGAATTTTTCGCGCGTCTTCATAAAGCCGTTCCAAAGTATAGCGTTCAAATTACGCTTGAATCGTCGGATGAGGAGATTCGCCGTTTTAACGGAAAGTTCAATTGTTCAAATAAGAAGGTGATTGACACATTGCAATACGCGATGAAGCACGGCTGCGCGAAGATTGATTTATTCTTTATGACCGGCATCCCTAAGCAAAGCTATCAGAGTGCAATTGATAATGTTCGGTTTTGTGAATTGGTTCACAATGAGTGCGGCAATGATCCGCGCCTGTCGTATTTCATTGCGCCGCTCGCGCCGTTCCTAGATCCTGGGAGTCCAGCGTTTGAGAATCCTGACGCATTTGGCTACAAGAAGTTTTGCCATACGCTCGAAGATTTTCGTGAAGCGATGCTTTCCCCTTCATGGAAGTATATGTTGAGCTATGAAACCGATTCAATGACCCGCGATGAGATTGTCCGCGCCACCTATGATTCTGCTTTATTGCTGAATCGCTATAAATTAAAGTATGGTCTGATAAGCCAGGCCGCCTATGATGAAATAGAATACAAGATTACAAAGTCGATTGAGTTTATGGAGCGGATCGACGAGCTGTTAGAGCTTCCCGAAGAGGACCGGTCCGCGGGGATGGCGCTCATTAAGCGCGAAGTCGACGAAGTAAACCGCCACAGCATCTGCGGCAAAAACGAACTCAAATGGGAAGTCCAAAAACGCTACGCCCACTTTATCTCGCTTGGCTGGATCGGACTCGAACTCCTAGCTTCTGAGATTGCAACAGATATTAAGTGCCGGCTTGGGAAAATTGATCGGGAGAGCGTAACGCTGTAGGTTTTTTAGTAGGCGGCATGTTGATTATTGAAGTTATCCCTATAATAATAGGTTAAAAGTTTATGAAAAGCCGGTTTTCACTGAATGAAGGCCATCCCGCGGGCGGGATGGCTCGTTCACATTTTATGGATGCTAGTTTTCAGTAAGGGGGGAGTGGTACATAAAAATAGAAAAGGGTTCATACTGTCACAAATAAGGTTCATTAATCTTAAAAAGTGGTGCATATTGTCACAATTTCGGTCCATACCGTCACACATTAATGAACATAGAGAAACCAATTTTAAGAGAATTTAACTAATACTTAGTGGATTTTTCTGAATGAAAGGCCATCCCGCGGGCGGGATGGCTTGTTCGCATTTATGGAAACTAGTTTTCAGCAAGGGGGGAGTGGTACATAAAAATAGAAAAGGGTTCATACTGTCACAGAAAAGGTTCATTAATCTTAAAAAGTGGTACATACTGTCACAATTACGGTCCATACCGCCACAAATAGCGAAACTTAAATCCGTATCTCAAAAACCTTCTCCCTTCCCACCTACCACTATTCATAAAATGTTCACTATTATCAAAACATTTTTGCAGGAAACAGCCTGCTCATTAGAGAAATATAATTTCATCCAACATAAAGGAGTGAATCCTATTTGAAGCTGAAAGAAAGAACCGTTCCACATCGAGTCCTCCAGGGGGAAGCCCTGCTTAGGAACCTTTCACCACAATCCTCTTTCTATCCGCTGGTCGAGAATGACCTGTCTAAACGGAAAGCTGGATATTGGGGTGAAACGCAGCTTGATTACTATCTCCGTCTCCTTCCACATGAGGGCTACTATATCTTAAACGACCTTCGCCTCCCTTTTAAAGACGACTTCTTCCAAATTGATTGTCTCATCCTTACAACAAGATATTGTTTGGTCATTGAGTCGAAAAATATGAAAGGAACCCTCTTTTTTGACAGCAAGTTCGACCAACTCATCCGGGTCCAAGAAGATAATTCCGAGGAAGTATTTGAAGATCCGATTGTACAGGCGAAAAACATCATCCTTAAGCTAAGTTTTCTACTCAAGGAACATTACCCCGATTTGCCCTTCAATTATCTGATCTCTATAGCAAGTACTAAAACAAAACTCACCTCCGATACGGATAAAATTGATCGGGTTTGCCACGCCAGTGCGATTGTTCATAAACTCTTCGAATTAGAAAAACAGTATACGAAAGATGTTCTAACCCCACACCAAATCACCAATATTTGCAAGCAATTTCTAAAGATTCACACTCCTAATCTAAAAAGTATTTTAAAAGTTTTCGGGATAGCAAGGAATAAACTATTAAAAGGCATTTATTGCCCTTGCTGCAACCAGCAAATGGTATTTTTCAGGGGGAAGTGGATTTGTGGGCATTGTAAACACATTTCGAAAGATGCCCATATCCAGAAAACCATGGACTATTTCCTTCTCGTTCGGCCTTATATTTCAAATCAAGAATTAAGAGAGTTACTTGGGATCCCTACCAGGCGAGCGGCCCGTAGAATCTTGCTGGGCAGCCAATTGCCTTACATAGGAGAGAGGAGAGGAAGAATCTACCTAAGTCCCTCTTTTCCACAGAAAAAAACAGAGAAAGAGGAGAATATTCATGAGATTTAACCTACAGGAGGGAGGCCTCACCCCCATCCAAACACTCCCTCCCAACCGCTATCCACCCGGCACCCTCCGCATCTCCCAAATCGAAACCATCCCAAAACCGCCGCTCAACCCAAACTTCAACCCAAACCCGGAACTCCAGCAAATCCTTGCCGGTAAGCAACTCCTCCTTGATGACCTACCGTTTATCCTCGAGGAAATCCAGCACCACTATGAAAACGGCTGCATCACCTACAACAAAGGCATTAGCACGATTGGCAAAACAAGCAGCTGTGCCCGTTGCGGCAACCGGAATCCGCAGTTGTTCGGGAGCTTCACGTGTGCGCGCTGTGGGGATATGTGCACGTATTGCAGGAAGTGTCTCATGATGGGGCGGATTAGCGAATGTACACCACTCATCGGCTGGTCCGGGCCGCCGCCTGCATTCGACATCCCGGCGAAAGTGCTCGAATGGGAGGGGACCCTTTCAGACGGGCAGCAAAATGCCTCGAATCGTGCAGTCGAAGCGGTCTTACAAAATACGAATCTATTAGTTTGGGCAGTATGCGCTGCCGGATATGAATACGTAAGAAAAGGGTATTAAAAATTCCAGATGATTTCTATATCGTCACCATGGATAATTATTTCCTTTATAAACTTTTGCACGATAGCTTGTCGCGTAGGGAAATCTCCCGCGTTTAAGTCAATTGAGAATTGTTTCAAGTCTTCCTCCGTAATAACGATGCTTGATTTCTCTTCTTGTAATTCCTCCCTCTTCTTTAGGTAAAGTCTTTCCGTTTGTAATTCTTCCATTTGGTCATTTAGTAATGCCACAGGTACTCTTCCTTCAGCATAAAGAGAAAGGATTCGCTTCATTTTGGCATCAACGTTTTTTATTAATTTGTCGTACTCTATATGTTTTGATTTGGTTGGCTGTGTTTTTTTGTTGATAAGCAGATTGCTAATCTCATCTGCAATTAAGGAGTCTAGTTTGGTGGCATTCCAATTAATATTTGTGCATTTATGAGTGTATTCTGAAGGGAAGCGTTTGGCCCTGCAAATATAATATCTATACGATTTTTTGTTTCTCTTTGTTATCCCTGTTTTATAAGTAACAAAACTTTCTCGGCATCCTCCGCAAGTCATCAATCCGGACAAAAGGGATTCTTTTACCTTTCCCCAGTTCTTCCCCTTATGCCTTTCCAATAGAGCCTGAACCCGGTCGAACTGTTCTTTGGAGATAATGGGTTTGTGCCGTCCCTTGTAATAAACCCCTGCAAAGCTAACCTCCCCAATGTTTAAGCGACTTCTTAAAACATCATTATAGCGGCGGAATCTCCAAACGGGAAAACCGTCCTCTTTTAGCCTGGCCTGCATTTTGGTGATTGAATGCAGCTGCTCATAATAGTTGTAAGCAGCTTGAATATGCTTAACTTCGTCCTCTTTTTCGTACAGATCACCGTCATGTCTAACCCCAAATCCAGCCGGTTCATAGTTTCCCCCAGCGACCCAATAACCTTTCTTGGCACGGTCTATTAATCCATCTCTCATACGTTCTGCAATCATTTCTCGCTCCAGTTGAGCAAAGACGGACAATATGCCGATCATCGCTTTACCAAACGGGGTGGATGTGTCCAGGGTTTCCGTGACAGATACAAAGTCAACATTATTCTTTAAAAAATAGTCCTCGATTAGCTCTAAGGTATCTTTTTGAGATCTGGATAAGCGGTCTAATTTATATACCATAACGGCATCTATATGTTTTAAATCACCCAACAGCCGTTGCAAATCAGGACGGTTCAGATTAGATCCGCTGTACCCAGGGTCAATGTAAGTATCATAAACAACCCAATCTTTTGCTTTACAATAGGCTTCCAACTTTTCTTTCTGCGTTTCAATACTCGAGTTGTCAACTTGTTCCTGGGTGCTGACTCGAATATACAAGGCTACGCGAAGTTTTGTGTTTACAGTTTTAACTTGTGGCCTTTTTATTTTATTTGTCATTTGTGTCAGAACAACTCCTTTTTTAAAATATTATAGAACGGATGTTCGTATTTATGATACTATATTTATAACAAATATTTGTCATTTCCCTTAAAGTGTTTTATTCTTCTAAGATTTGACAAACTTCGACAAAGTTGAAATGCTATACTGAATAAAAAATCAGCCGTTCGGCTGAAGTCTGTCCGCGAGTAGATAAAAATCTACTCTTCATTGCCTACTTCTATCCACTCGTATAAGTCATCAATTTTGCAGTTCAATATTGTCGCAATGTTTTTCGCAACCTGGAGCGACATTCGTTGTTTATTGAGTACATACTTGTTAATTTGCTGAACTCTTATTCCCATGATTTCAGCAAGCTGCAACTGTGACATATCTTTTTTACGAAGCAAATCAAGAAGCAGGCATCTACCGATTTTGTAGGCCAAACGGACAGACACCCTTTCAACATCAACAAAGGAGTTGGACCACCGATGAGGAAAACCGTTGATTTATTAGAATTTATTAGTAAGTTGCTCAAAGAACTTGAAGAAAAAAATACTACTTCAAACCCCGAAGAGAGCGAATAAACGCAATTGCTCCGTTAATTTCCTCTTTCGTTGCCGGTCTCCCATCAACTTTAAAATCGATGTCCTCAAGATTTGGAGGGTCTTCATTTTCTATCCTATCGAGGAGGTCCTTCTCTGCAGGGGTTAAAGTTGTTGTATTAGCACGTCCTATAAGATAGTCCACACTTACACCGAAAAAGTCTGCAATCTCATTCATTCGTTTTTGTCGAGGCCTGCGATCAGGATTATTTTCATAATGAGTAATGGTTGATCGCGGTACTTTTAATAAATCTGCCAAGGCTTCCTGGGTCAATCCTCTTTTTTCTCTTAATTCTTTTAACCTTTCTGAAAAGCTCATACCAACACCCCTTCGCTACTATTAAATTTTAACAAAAAATGTGCGTTAAAAAAACAGTGCGTATTATGCACATTCACTATTGACACGTGCGCTATACGCACGTATACTGAATACACAAGGTGCGCTAAACGCACAATGGAGGTGACAAAATGACAGTACCAAGAGAAAAACTTATTGCTGCTAGAAAGGAGATGGGACTAACGCAAGAACAACTGGCAGAAAAAGTCGGAATTAACCGAGCATATTTGGCAAACATTGAAAACGGTAAGAACACTCCTTCTCTAGAAGTGGCAAAAAACATTTCAGCTGCACTTAGTTTGTCCATTAATGATTTATTTTAATGCCTTTAATGTGCGGTTTTTGCACATGGAGGGGAGAGGAAAATGAACATAACAATTACCGGAATTTTTTTAGATGAACATAAAGTGGAAATTCCCGCGGGTCTATCCGAACTAATAAACAGCGCCGGTGCCTGGGGGAAGAGGCAACAATCGGAATTATCAAAAGAATATGATCGCAAAGTTATTAAAAGGGATGGTCAGCTGGTAACACTGCTGTTCAAGAAGGAGTGAGATAAGTGAAGGAAATCGATGTAGAGATTGCTGAGCTCCGGGAGAAATACGGCGATAAATTCGCTGATGTAGTTTCAAAAGAAATCGAATCTTGTTTAGAAAAAGGTAGAGCTTATCGAGTTCATATCTTAAGTGAAATTGTATTCTTGGAAATTCTTTTTGTAACTCAAAGCTATTTTATAAAATATTGGATCTTCCCAGAAACTGATTCGGTTGAGGAAAGAACGTTAATCGGATATCGGGATGCAAAAAGAGCACTGGAGATAATGGCCGAATTAGATAGCGAAAAATAAGCCCTAACCAGGCTTCCTTTTTTGGCCTAGCTTGCGAAAAATGTTGTCGTCTGCCGGTCTATTTCGGAGCATATGCCGTCTGAAAGAACCGTCACAAAATGCTGTAGAAAAACCCTGTCATTTTAAGGAGGTGAGAATGTTGAAAATCAGCAAAGAATTAATAAATTATGTCGGCGATGGCGACCTACATGCCAGACTGGCATCTGTCGAACACTCTACGAATCTACGGGAAATCGTCACAGTTGGTTACATGATTGATAACTATGACGGAAAGTGAGGGTAAAGCATTTGGAAATTTTGAAAGAGGTTGATGGGATACTCGCTGAAGCAATCGAATCCTTGGATCGTGGTGAAAAGGTAAACGGTCTTGAATATGCCCGAAAATTGTTAAAAAGCCATATGGCTAATCCTGCTTCTAATCGCACTCAAAAACGGAAAGAGCAGCGGAAGCGAAACAAGCAGCGTAAGGCGATTACTTGAGGGGAGGTGAGAAGGATGGAGAAGGATAACGATTATCCAATCGAAGATACTTTCGGGGATGAAATCCAAGATGGTGATGTCTACTTTGTCTTCGGCAAAGATGTAGTAACTGAAGGTAATCTACAAAGGTATCTAATCGAAAGACAGCAGGTTCCATGTTACAGAGCAATTTAAAAAAGACCACTCGGCAAAGTGGTCCAAAGAAAAACTTATTTCGAACCAATTATAACACGGAAGGGGGACTCTTACATTCAACTTTTTCCCCACCAGGATAGAGCGCTGGATGAAACGTTCGAAAAGAACCGTGTTGCCTACTATTTGGATATGGGCCTTGGGAAGACATTTGTAGGCTCGGAAAAGATGTGGGAGCTGAATACCCCGTATAACCTGCTCATATGTCAGAAATCCAAAATAGACGACTGGAAAGAGCATTTTGAAACCTACTATCCGGAGTACAAAGTCATCGTCTTTGACAAACAAAGTTTAGACATCATCCCGGAGGACAGTGTCCTAATCATAAATTACGACAAGATTTGGCGGCGGCCGGAGCTCCTGAAATTAAGACACTTTACGCTAATGCTGGACGAGTCATCCATGATAAAAAATGAATCTTCCAAACGCTCTAAGTACATCCTTAATCTACGGGCAGACAACGTGATATTGCTATCGGGTACTCCCACCGGTGGCAAGTATGAGGAACTTTGGAGCCAACTACACTTGCTAGGTTGGAAGATTACGAAACAACTATTCTTAAAACAATTTGTGGTCTACGAATGGGACGAGATTAACCAACAGAATAAAATCACTGGTTATAAAAACGTGGACCGGTTGAAAGCCAAGTTACGACAGTACGGAGCAATCTTTATGAAGACCGAAGAAGTTTTCGACCTTCCGGCCGTTAATGATGTGATGGTGAAAATTCCAAGTACGAAACTGTACAAGGAATTTAAAAAACATTCCATCGTTGAGGTAAACGGTGAGGAGCTGATCGGCGACACGCCAGCTGCTAAAAAGTTGTATCTACGTCAGTTGGCGGGAGTCTATAACGACAATAAGCTGCAGTACGTGAAAGATTTAATCGATAGCACGAATGACAGGTTAATAATTTTCTACAACTTTAAGAAAGAATATGCCGCACTGGTAGACATGATTGAACTGCCAATTTCGACAGTAAATGGGGATTTGAAAGACCTGACAGCATATGAGACACACAGCGACAGCGTAACGCTTATCCAGTACCAGGCAGGGGCCATGGGGCTGAACCTTCAAAAGGCCAACAAGACTGTTTATTTCTCCCTGACTGATAAAAGCGAACTGTTCGAGCAGTCGAAAAAGAGGATTCACCGTATCGGACAGGACCAACCGTGTTTCTATTATTATCTGCTGACGGATGGATCCATAGAATGGCGCATGTTGGAAGTGCTGAAAGAAAGAAAAGACTACACGGATGCATTATTCGAGAAGGAGGAAGGCGAGTGACAAGGTTAGATGTGATGACTGATATCGAAACATTAGGTACCAATTCTGACTCAACAATAATTCAGATTTCTGCAATGGCATTCGATATCAAAGATGGCAATACCTACTTTTCATTTAATCAAATTGCAGACATTGAAAAGAATGAAAAAGAACTGAAAGTAACTGGCGGAACAATTAAGTGGTGGCTAAAAACGGATAAAGAACTGTTTGCCCAATTAATTAATAGTGGTGAATCATCCAGTGAAGATGTTCTTAGAAATTTCCACGAATGGCTTTGCGATTTGGTAGATGGGGGAGCAGACCTCTACCTATGGGGAAACGGGATTCTGTTTGATAACAAAATGATTCAGCATCAGTTTGAACGCTTAGGTTTAACCTATCCGATCAATTACAGAAATGACCGGGATGTGCGGACAATAGTGGAACTAGCGGCCGACAAGCTTGGGGTTTCAGAAGGTGAATTGAAAGAGCACTATGATGACGAAAGTCTTGTCCACCACAATGCGTTCGATGATGTTCGCTACCAAATTAGAATACTCATTGGGTGTTACAAGATTCTAATGGGAGAGGTAACCGATGGGTAAACTCTTTGACACTGTAAGGTTGTCTCATGAATCACTCGCACAAAGCTATCGAGCTTATCTCTTATCAATTGGAATCACCGAAGATGCAAAAGGCACCAGTATTAATGATTTGGATTACTACCAGCTGCGTCAGATGGTGGTTTTCCAAGATTACCATAAACGGAACATTGACAGTCCCGAAAATAACATGTTTTAGGAGGAATCGAATTGACTACTGAAGTTGCGCAGTTTGAAAACAAGTATTTACAGATTATGGCACACGTAGCAATTGTGGAAAAACAAGTGAAAGAATTGCAAGAAAAGCAAAAAGCAATGAAAGCTGAATTGGAAGCAGCCATGGATCAGCACGATATTAAATCCATTGACAATGAGTTTTTAAAAATCACCCGGGTTGCTGCTAGTTCTTCCACATCCATTGATTTGAAAAAGCTTCAGCAAAAAGAGCCGGCACTATATGGCGAATTGCTCGAGGATTATCCAAAGGTAACCAATAAAAAAGCTTACGTAATGTTCAAGGTGAAGTAATGCGTGAAAATGCGTTTCAAAAAAAAGTAATTAAATTTTTAAAGGATAAGGATGTTTGGCATTTGAAATACTGGGCCGGCAGCCAATACACGAAACAAGGCATTCCTGATGTCCTAGCCTGCATAGATGGCACGTTTCACGGAATAGAGCTCAAAACGGATGTTGGTCAGCCTACGAAACTGCAACTTTATAATATTCGCAAAATAAAAGAATCGGGTGGACAGGCATATATCTTACGGCCAAGGGACTTCGATGCCTGGAAAGAAAGGTGGTTTGAGTGACCCAATTTTCTTACTCTCGAGTCTCACTATTCAACGATTGCCCGTTTCACTTTGATTTAAGGTACATCAAGCGTTTAACCGAGTTACCTCGGTACGATGCGGACAATCCACTCATCATTGGAAATGCCCTTCATACAGGCGTCGAGCACGATGTAGAAACGGCAATAAATGAATACTACAATGCGTATCCGGTACTCACGGATCCAATCATCGAGGAAGCTCTGAAACTGGAAATCTTGATTCCGAAGGTGAAAGCATTCCTGGATAAAAACTTTTCTGACTGTGAGCTGATCCATGAATACAAGATTGACCATTACGACTTTGTTGGATATGTGGATTTAATCATCCAGGCACCTGACGGGACTTGCATGGTAATGGATTTTAAGTACAGTAACAACATCAAAAATTATCTCGAATCCGGACAGCTACATATTTACAAAGACCGCTTAGAGCGTGACGGATTCTCTGTTAAAAAGTTGGCCTATATGTTTGTTCCCAAAACAAGCATGAAGCAAAAGGACAACGAGGATTTATTCCACTTCCGCAAGCGACTGATCCGGGCGGTGGAGGAAAGCGAAGTCACCTTTGTTCCAATCGATTTTGATGAAATGGAAAGCGTGTATTTCAAAAATTCCGTTGAAAAAATTAAGCGTACCAAAGATTTTTCTAAACGGAACGTCACAAAAAAGTGTTTCAGCTGCATTCCAAAATTCGCACCGAATTACTTGGAAGCAATTTATAACGATAAGGGAGAGATTGAATTGGTATTGCCAAAGAACGAGCGCCGGGAGCGCAAGATTGATACGAAACCTGACTTTTGGATTTACGCAGATTCCTATGTAGGAAAGAGTACGTTTGTGGATAACATTCCAAATGTCCTTTTCCTCAACACGGATGGTAATACCGATAATACCACAGCGCCGGTAATACCGATTAAGGATATTGTCACAAAATCCGGCCGTGTTACTAACCGAAAGTTAGCCTGGGAAGTATTCTTGGATGCGATTAATGATTTGGAAACTGAAGAAAACGATTATGAAGCAGTCGCCCTAGATTTGGTGGAGGACATTTACGAACACTGCCGTGTCTACGTCTTTGACAAGAATGGCTGGGAGCACGAATCAGACGGTTCTTATGGTAAAGGGTGGTCTAAGGTAACAACTGAATTTAACAATGCCATGAAGCGTCTGAAGGCATTAGGCTATCAAATTGGATATGTCAGCAAAGAAAAGGTTGAAGAAATTACCCTTAAAGGCGGCGTCAAGCGTACAACCTTCAAGCCAAATATTAATGATAAAGTGGCCAATTTCCTTACTGGTACAGTTGACCTTACCCTTCGCGCATATGTGGATTCTAACGATGAAAGGTTCCTGCAGCTGAAGAAAAAACAAAATGTCTTTGGCGGTGGTAGATTTGATTGGCAAGTGGAGACCATTCCACTAGAAATGGATGCTTTCATTGAAGAGCTGAAAGCGGCACAGGATGGAAAGGCAACCAAGAAGAAAGAAAAGCCAAAGCGTACTGGCCGGGTTAAGAAGGAAGTTGCTGTCGAATTGGAGGATGGCGAAACAATCACTGCCACATATGAAGAGGAACAACCTCCTGCCGAGGAAAAGCCGAAGCGTCAACACAGATCCCGTACAGTGGCCGAAGAAGCGGCCCCAGCTGAAGAAGAAAAGCCTAAGCGTGAGCGCAAAGCACGCAATGCTGATTCGGATGCGGCCGAAGAGGAAAAGCCGAAGCGCACTCGCCGCAGTCGTGCTGCAGTTGCAGATGACGATACTCCTCCAGGTGAAGATGCACCGGCTGAAGTTGCAGGTGAAGAAGAGGAAAAGCCTGCGCGTACTCGGAGAACCCGCAGAGAACGTGAAAAAAAAAGTTAATTGATGATCCATTTGCAGGATTTGGCCAAATTGATATTTCTGATGATGATTTACCATTTTAAAAACTTTTATATCGAAAGGATGATAACTAAATGGCAAAACGCGATTTGAACACGAAGGAGCAGCATTACACAGACACATTGCTCGAAGCTGAATCCGTTGTTACCGAAGCAAAGGAAGATAAGCATTTAACATCTTGGAAAATCACTGAGAAACACAATAAGTATGGCCAGTATTTCTTGGTAGATTTGACCTTCACATTCAACACACCAAAAGACATTATGGAGGCTGATATTTAATGGGATTCAATTGGGATAAGTTTGATAAACAGGTTGATTTGGAAGTACTGCAGCAAGACGTTGAAGAAGTTGAAAAGAACGGCGGGGGCGATTTTGAGCCCCTACCGGATGGTTCGTATGAAGTTGAGGTTGAAAAGCTGGAAATGAAGGAATCCAGCAAAGGTGATCCAATGCTATCCATCTGGTTTAAGGTTGTTGATGGTGATTACGAAGGGCAGCGTATTTTCTATAACAAAGTCATGCAGCCACAAAATGACCGCGCATTTGGCCTTCAGGTTCACCAGAACAACGAAATGCTTCGGGCCCTTTGGGATTGCGAAAAGGACGAAGTGAAGTTTACCAGCTTCGCAGACTATGCAGATCTTGTCCTAGACATCCATGAAGATATCGACGGTAAGTTCGAATATCTCCTTGAAAAAGGAACCAACAAAGATGGTTACGACACTTTCAAAATCCTCGAAGTATTTGAAGTTGAATAATTGAATAAGGGGGAAGGTTCCGGCCTTCCCTTTTTTAATAGAATCGGAGGGATGTAAGTGAAGAAGTGTCACGCCTGTAAAGGTAAGGGATTTATCTTAGATTTCATTTCAACCCACAAAGTGAAAAAATGGGGCTTCGGACTATACAACCATAGTGTTAAAGCACCTTGTCCAAAATGTTACGGCAAAGGAAAGAGATAAGAGGGGAATACGGGATCGGAAATAAAAAAGGAACGCAAGCGCCCCGGTTGGGCTGTCCCATTTTGTCCGGTTCTGCTGCATTCCCAAGTAGTATTTTAATAGGTTTGTAGGAATGTGTAAAGTAGGTTAAAAATTTTTTAACCTATCTGAAGAAAGGATGGGGAAAATGAACAGGCCAAATAATCATAAAATATCCGTTACTTTTTATAAGGAATCTGGAAAGTATTATTCCTCAGGTACAGCTGTAGTGAACCACTTCATGTTTGAGGATGGGTATAAACAAGACATTGTAAACACTCAGGACTGTCTTCGTGACGGCTGGCAGGAGCATAGTGACTTTTATGTTGTCACATCAGCCAGCGATGATGTAGACGGTTTCCATGAGGCCCTATACAAGCCAGGTGCCTTCAAAGGTATTAAAAGGGAGTAATAGCAATGCTCTTCTACGATTTCGAGGTTTTCAAACATGACTGGCTCGTTGTCATTACCAATACGGATACGAAGTCCGAGGAAGTTTTCGTTAATAACGAAAAGGCCTTCATAGATTTCTACAACAAACATAAAAACGAAATTTGGGTTGGGTACAACAGCCGGCACTATGACCAATACATTTTGAAAGGTATCATTTGCGGTTTCAGCCCTCAAGAAGTAAACCACTGGATAATCGTGAAGCGAGAGCCAGGTTGGAAGTTTTATAAAGACTTTTGGAAAATACGACTGTACAACTACGATGTAATGACCAATAAATTACGGTCACTAAAGCAGCTGGAAGGGTTCATGGGCCATGACATCCGGGAATCATCAGTAAGTTTTGATACGGATCGCCCTCTAACTAAAGCCGAGATAGAGGAAACCATTAAATACTGCCGGCACGATGTCCATGAAACGATGCATATATTTATGGAGAATATTGCGGAATTTCAATCACAAATGGAACTGCTGAAAATGTTTAACCTTTCTTTGCGATATATCTCCAAAACAAAGGCGCAGCTGGCAGCGGTCATTCTCGAAGCAAAACGGCCGAAAATACCGAGGAACGATGAGTTCGACATTTCTTTCCCAAATACATTGTGGATTTCAAAATATAAAGAAGTAACGCAGTTTTATTGGGAGAACCGGGACTATAGCAAATTTCTCGAATTGGATATAGCCGGAGTTCCGACTGTTTTTGCCTGGGGCGGTCTGCACGGTGCCCGAAGGAACTATTATGAGACAGGCCATTTTATAAATATAGACGTGGCCAGTTACTACCCAGCGTTAATGATTGAGTACGACTATTTAAGCCGTAATGTCAAAAACCCCGAAAAGTTTCGCCAAATTCGGGATACCAGGCTTAAGTATAAGGCTGCCGAAGATAAACGTGAGGCCCCACTAAAAATCGTCATCAACAGCGCTTTTGGAGCAACCAAGGATAAATACAATGAGCTCTATGATCCCCGCCAGTTTAACAATATTGTTATCGGCGGCATGACTTTGATGGTGGATTTAATAGAATTGCTAGAACCGTATTGTGAGTTAGTCCAGGCCAACACAGACGGCATTTTAATCAAATTATACCGGGATGAGGATTACGACCTGATTGATGATATTTGCTACGAGTGGGAGCAAAGGACACGCATGGGGCTCGATTTTGATTCTTTCCACAAAGTTATCCAGAAAGATGTGAATAACTATATCCTTGTTCCTTTCGGCGAATTATACGACGAAAAGGGCAAGCCAAGGTGGAAGGCAAAAGGGGCCTGGGTGAAAAAGCAAAATGATTTGGACTATGACCTGCCAATTGTTAACGAAGCGGTTGTCAATTACTTAGTTAAAGGCATAGATCCGGAAGAAACCATCTTCAGCTGCACCGAACTTCGGAAGTTCCAAAAGATAGTCAAAATCAGCAACAAATATGATTATGCCCGATATGGGACCAGGCGAATGAATGAGAAGGTATTCCGGGTTTTTGCCAGTATCGACAAAAATGACAAGGAATTGAAACGGGTGAAAGATGGTTCGGCTGAGAAGATATCATACACGCCCGACTGCTGCTTCATAATCAATGATGATGTAACTGGGATGAAAATACCATCGAAGTTAGATTACTGGTGGTATTGGGATATGGCAGTTGAACGGATAAACGCATTTTTAGGGAGGGAGTAGTCGGCTATCGAGGATTGAGGAGGAGCAAGGTACCAGGGAAATAACAATAAAGGCGATATTTCCACCTTGCTCTATTGTTTAGGATGAACAAATACATTTAAAAAAATTCTACCCCTAAGTAATTTTGTTACTCTAAATTATTGTTTTCCTTGCCATCTGGATTAGAACGAATAAATATTGTTCCATCTTTGCGTTCTACAACATGAATGCCCGGATACTTTCCTTGTTTCACGGCTTTAACTGCTTGATTAAGCGTAAGTTCTTTTTTTGTTGAAACATCTTGATATCGTGTATTAAGACCAGTAGAAGACTCTGCAATCGGTTTAAGTTTTCGCTTAGTCACTTTTAGGCTATTGAAACTTCAGGGTGAAACTGAGTAATAGGTAAGCAACAAACTTCTTGAACTTTGGAGGTGACAAAATGGAACAATTAACTCTATTCAAAGAGGAAACAGCCAAAGAGAAATTAGACAATAAGGCATTTGAATGGGTGAAGAGATGCTTGCGAGATACAACCCCTAAAGACATACCATTACCATACAGAAAAATATTAAAAGCCACCTTCATTAAAGCTAAAAAACCTACCGTCACGGCTACTTTGGAAATGATTGATGGTTACAAAGCGAGGATAGAAATATCACGATATAGCTTATTCCCTGATGGATCTCGTTGGGCAGGCGGTGGTACAGCTTGGACTTACAGGTGGCTTTCAAGTGAAGGTGAGGGCTACCTTTACTGGAATAGAGAAAAGCGGTCATGGTTGAGGGAAGTATTCAATTTTTAACAGGAGGGATCTTTTATGGATTATGCAATTGAACGGGCTGAACCATATGTAGTGAAAACAGAAATGTTAAAGAATCAAACTCACCAGTCGTTCCGTTGGAAAGAAATTGCGTTATCTAATGACAAGAATATATTAATCTCCATGTTGCAACCGTATGAGCGTGTAATCCAAAGGTATCCGTTAGAAGTGATAAAGAGTCATCCAAAACAATATTAAACAGCATTCGTCACACTGAAAGTTCACCGTGAAGCAATACGATGGTACAATGGTAACATATACCATTACTGAACTTTCGGGGTGAAATTATGTTAAATCTATCAGAATTCAAAGTTATCAAACAAGAACAAAACAATCACTTCTATCGCTTTACTGTAGAAAAGAAAGAAATGCCTTACATGTGTATGCAATGTGGCAGTATCCAGTTCATTCATGAAGGCGAAGACATTGCCGACAATGTGGAATTTAAGCTCCATCAAGTCAAAGAGCGGACAGTGTCTGACATATCCATGCACGGCAAGGCAGTACGTCTTGTATTGAAGCACAGGCGGTTTAAATGTTCTGCTTGTGACGGAACCTTCTATGAGTACCTGGAAAGCATCGAACGCAATGGGAAGGTCACTAAGAGGCTTGTAGAACATATTAAACAACTAACACTAAAGCGACCTTTCCTAACGATTGGTGAGGAATATGGCATCTCTCATACAAGTGTTAGGCGGTACTTCCTGGAGTTTGTGGAAGAGAAGGAAAGGGATCGCAGGCTTATTGCTCCAAGAGTCCTTGGCATTGACGAGGCACACCTCAACAGGACCATGCGAGGCGTGTTCACAGACAATGAGAATCGCATCATGTTGGAAATGACTCCAGACAACCTAAAACGCACTGTAAAAGCCACCATACAGTCCATGGAAGGCTACAAGAACATTGAGGTTGCCACAGTAGACATGAACGCTGGCTATAAATATGCAATGAATGAACTTGTTCCTGATTGCTATGTTGTTGTCGATAAATTCCATGTTATCAAGTATGCCCAGGAAGCCTTAAATGCAATTAGAGTCCAGATTAAAAACGGCTTGCCAAAGGATGAACGACGCTTCCTGACAAGAGATAGGTGGGTTCTCCTGCGTAATAAAGAGGACTTGGAGTGGCGGGACATAGAAAGGCGTATGGAATGGTTTAAACGCTATCCTCTGCTTGAAAAAGCCTATTGGCTAAAGGAAGGCATCAGGGATGTTTACAACCAATCTGAGGACAAGCACGAAGCTCTGGAACGGTTTGCTAAGTGGGAAAGTGAAATACCAAAAGAGTTTAAGGAATTCAAAGCTATCCGCAGGACATTCAATAACAACAAACAAGAGATATTCAACTATTTTGATAGACCGTACACCAACGCTTATACCGAGAGCGTTAACAACATCATTAAATCGGTAGAAAAAGCAGGAAAGGGGTACACATTCGACGTGTTGAGAGCAAAGGTCTTATACGGTACTCATGCAACCTTAAAGAAGCCTAAGTACACCGAAGAGATGGAATTCCAACCATTCGAAAAGCTCTGGGGCGGTAAATTCGATATGGAGCCAATTAGAGTTTCCCCTGATCCAGAACCTGAGTTTGACATCGTTGGAGTCGATTTAACCACACTAAATGAAATTTTGAAGAGAGGTGATTTCTGATGGTTTTCCATCAGATTTCACTCTCAAAGTTCAATACCCCACTTTTACACCTCTGTTTATTAGGGGTAGCAATTACTAAATTCGACACAAATATTGGAAATCCTTTATGTAAGGGAAAAAGTAGGTGAGTAATTTGTGTATAAGGGTTATCTGAAGGGAAACGGGAAGCATGCTGCCACTGCTTTTAAGGATGGCGCAAAGCTCTTATCCTATCATACAGCACGAAAAGAAGATTCCTATGTTGGCATACTTGACGATGATTATATCATGGTTGATGTCGATGACATGGACGATGCCGAGACGATCTTGGACATTGTAGAGGATAAAAATATACAATGCTCTGTCCTAGAAACAACCGGAGGTATGCATTTTTACTTCCGCGGATACGATTTACCCGCCAATAAAATCAAATGGTATTCCAATATAGGTATCCTTTGTGACTATAAATTAGGAATCAGGAATACCGCGGACCCGTTGAAAATTGATGGGAAAATCAGGCGATGGTTACGAAAAGCAACGACTCACGAGCCACTCCCAAGATGGTTATATCCATATAACAAAAAAAATCCCAACCTAGCGAAGCTAACGGATGGGGATGGGCGAAACGATAAGTTATTCACGTATATTCTCAAGATGCAGGCCCAGGGAATGGCCAAGAAAGATATAAAAGAGACTATTTCCATCATAAATGAGTACGTCCTGGAAGAACCGGTTGAAAAAAGCGAATTGAATATCATCCTTCGGGATGAAGCATTCATGAAGGAGTCCTTCTTCGTGAAGGGTTCCTTCCAACATGAAAAGTTCGGTGACTTTTTAATTAATGAGCATCACATCTGTAAAATTGCAAATTTGCTTCATATATACAAGGATGGAGTGTACTCGGATGTTCAGTCTGACATTGAAGAAGCGATGATCAGGCACATTCCATCCCTTAAGCGGATGCAAAGGCAAGAAACGCTTGCTTACCTGCAGCTGAAGGCAGACGATAAGCAATTCTCGCCAACCAAATATGTTCCAGTGAAAAATGGGGTATTTAATCTTGAAACTTGGGACTTAGAGGACTTTTCCCCGGATATCATTACTCGAAACAAAATACCGGTCGCCTATATTCCAAAAGCTTATTCTGAGGTGACCGATAAGACATTTGACCGTTTGGCCGTTAATGATAAAAATATCCGTGCCATTTTGGAAGAGATTCTTGGGTATATTCTCTTCAGACGAAATGAATTTGCGGCCACATTTATTTTGACTGGGGAAGGTTCCAACGGAAAGTCATCCTATCTAAAAATCATCCGGAAACTGGCCGGGCGAGAAAATGCTGCCTCACTAGATTTGAAGGAATTGGATCAACGATTTAAGACGGCCGAGCTCTTTGGCAAGTTGGTCAACATAGGTGATGATATTTCCAAAGGGTACATTAAAGAGTCTTCCGTTTTTAAAAAGCTGTCCACTGGTGAAACCATAAACGTTGAGCGAAAGGGTAAGGACCCGTTTGATTTCACGAACTATGCCAAATTAATCTTCAGCGCCAATGAGATGCCACGGATAAATGATTACACGGATGGTCTTGGCCGCCGGTTACAAATTGTTCCCTTCCGGGCTAAGTTCAGTGCCGATGATCCGGACTATGATCCATTCATTACCGATAAATTACTATCGGAGCAATCCTTACAATATGTTTTGGTCCTGGCTTTCAAAGCGCTAAAGCGGCTGCTTAAAAATAAGAAATTCACGAAATCGAAAGCCGTTGAGAAAGAACTGGAAAAGTACCATGAGGAAAATAACCCTATTCTCAGCTTCGTCAACAATGAAGATATTGAGCTTGAACGAAGCGTTGTCGGCGATATTTACATTCAGTATAAGTTGTACTGTTCGAATAATGGTTACCAGCCGGTGAGTAATATCAGTTTTTCCAAACAGATTCGACAATTATTTGGTTTTGAATCGGTTGTTCAAAGAATCGACGGCAAAAACAAAAGAATTTTCTTAAGTGAGTAAGCTTTTTTTCGCCGCTTGACCAAATTCGGTCAAAAAAAGGGGGGATTTGACCGTTTTCGGTCACGAAAAATGAGAAAAAAGCACCTTTTTATGACCTTTTTGACGAAAAATGATGTAAAATGCGTTATGCGTTACGTTATCTGTTATGCTCGAAAACCCACTCATATCAAGGGTTTGAATGGTGCATAACAGATGTAACAGATAAAAAGCATTTCTTTATAAATAAATATAAATAAATAAAAAAGTTAATTTATATAAGAAAATAGGGGGCAAATGCGTTACGTTTTGAGTTTTAGAGTATCACAATCCCAGTCATACCAAGGGTTTGAGCGCATAACAGATGTAACGGAACGTAACGCATTTTAACCAAAGGCAGGTGATTGTCATTTGTACAAATGGTTAAAAGACTATCAGAAACTTGAGGATGATCTAGCTTACCTTGAATTTAATCTCGAACAGACAGAAAGGGAATTGAAAAGGTGGGTTGAAGGGGATTTAGTCGGGGTCAGGCTGCAGCATGATTCGCTGGGTGCCCAGGTAGAAGAAAACATAGAGAAAATAAAAAATGACATTGCCACCAAGACTGATCAAAAAGAAAAGATCATCAAATTAGTAAATACGTTTCGGGGACTGAATCATAAAATCCTTAAGCTAAAATACATTGACGGTCATACGTTAGAAGAGATAGCTGAGATTTTAAATTATAGTTCCAGTCATATAAAGAAGCGACACGCGGAAGCAGTACGGACGATTAAATTCATAAATGATTATAAAGGTTCAGTTAAGGAGCACTCCTAAAATGCATTTAAGCTATATACAAAACGGTTTATAGTAATAGCATGAATAACTGACGACAGGGAGCTGAATCATATGCAAGGTACCTGTGATCACTGCGGTAAAGTTTTCAATGTAAAAATGAAAACCAAGCATCATCCTAAAAAAGTAATAGAAACCTATTTTAAATGTCCGCACTGCAAACATAATTACACTTGCTTTGCTACTAATCCAGACATAAGAAAAATGCAAGAAGATATCAAACCTATTAAAAATAATATCTTTCGTTCAGCAATGCAGCGAGAGATAAATGAAAAAATGAAAATACTAAAAGGAGAGATTATGAAATGAATGTTGAAACCAGGAAGACGGCAGCTGGCACTGAGTACTGGGATACGAAGGAAAAACGTGTGCGGTTTGTGCCGGCAGGATCAGAGCCGGACTTTGAAGTGACAGAGAATCCAGTATCTATGTTAGCGATGAATGAACTTGCTGGCAGTATGAAGCAATTCGGAGAGATTGCTAACGAGGAGGATTCTCAGCCATTCGGAGTAAATGATGGTGAGAGAGATTACCAGCTGAGTGTAATGACGGTTAAGCAATTAAAGGCTTTAGCAGAAAAGAATGATATTGAGATTCCTAAAGATGTGACTAAGAAAGAAGACATTGCTCAATATATCTTCGATAACTGGAATGCTGATGATACGGAATGAAGTACTGCGGTGAACAAGGCTGTAAAGTCCTAATCACTTCCGGTCGTTACTGTGACAACCATAGGCGGCGAAGGAAGGACAAGCCTGTTTATTCAAAGAACAAATCATTCTACAATACTCAAGCCTGGAAGGATTTAAAAGCATACTGTTATCAGCGAGACAAAGGCTGCTGCTTACGATGTGGGAAGTTTGTCTTTGGAAGAAGAGCTCATCACCATCACATTGTTCCCATTCAAATCAATCCAAGGTTGAAGCTTGATCCGGATAACATCATGACTCTTTGTCCACAGTGCCATATGATTGTGGAAAATGAAACGAATGAAAAATATCGGCCAAAGCCAAAGTTCGATTGGAAACTATCCTAGAAAAGCATACCCCCCCTCTCAAAAACGATTTTTTTGAATCGATGGGAGGATAGGGAGCGAGGGGTCAAACGCGCGCCTCAAAAAAATTTTTGAAATTATTTTGATACAACAAAGGGGGTGGGTGGAGGTTGGCGAGAAAACGAGATCCGAATAGAGATAAAGCATTCGATTTGTTTAAGAGTCACGGCGGGAACATTACCAACCGTGCAATTGCGGAACAATTGGATGTGGATGAAAAGAAAATCGCTGTTTGGAAAGGCCGGGATAAATGGGCCAAAAATATAAGCGGCGAAAAACGTTGTACAACAAAGAAGAAAAATACAACAAATAAGAAACCTCGTAAACAGGATACTCGTTCCGTCCAACGTGAGCAAGTTATAATTGCGTTGGTCGAAGCCGGCACCTATTCACCGGCCCTTGATTTGCTCATTGAAATATACCTGGATGCTTATGAGGAATACAAAGAGCAACCGTCCGAAAAGCTTCGGAAAGAGCTCGCCAAATATCTTGGTCAACTTGGCCTGGACGGAAAGAATAAGGACCTTATTAAAAAGAGCGGCCGCCTCCTCGAGAAAGGCGATGCTGAGAAGAAGGAAGAAGAACCTACTCCTGCTGAAAATAGTAAGTTGGTCCAGTTTAGGCAGAGGATGTCCAGATGATTGATTTTGAAACAAATTACGCTGATATTTTTGCCAAGGAAGTAGAGCGTAAGCCGAAGCTGTTTCCTGATTCCGTCAAGCTGGCGGTAAAGCGATATCGAAAATGGCAAAAGCGAAAAGATATTTGGTTCGATGTCGAAAAGGCCAATGCCATGCTCTATTTTACGGAAACATTTTTGAAGCATGCGAAAGGCCGATGGGCCGGGCAGCCTTTAATCTTGGAATCTTGGCAAAAATTTTTCTTTGCAAACATTTACGGTTGGCAAAAATATAACGAAAATGGCAAAGCCGTTCGGGTGATCCGGACGGCTTATTTACAGGTTCCAAAGAAGAACGGGAAGACAATCATGGGCGGCTCGCCAGTCATCTATGGGATGTATGGTGAAGGGGTCAAGGGTGCTGATTTCTATATTTCGGCCAATACCTTTGAACAATGTCAGAATGCAGCCATACCAATTGCTCTTACCATTGAAAACAGTCCAGACTTAAGGCCTGGTACCCGGATTTATAAAGGGAAAGAAGATACAATCCGGTCTATTAAATACACTTTTGTCGAAGATGGAATAAAATACGCAAATACCCTGAAGGTGTTGACTAAAGATAATGCCGGCAACGAGGGGAAAAACCCGTATGTGAACTATTTTGACGAAGTGCACGCTCAGATGGACCGTGAACAGTTTGATAACTTGCGGTCTGCCCAGATAGCCCAGGATGAACCGTTAAATATTATTACCTCCACAGCTGGTAAGCAGTCAGGATCCCTGGGTGCTCAAATATATGCCTATGCCAAAGAAGTCGTAAAAGATGACAATGACGATTCTTGGTTTGGGATGATCTATGAGCCGAACAAAAAATTCGATTGGGAAGACCGAAAAGTATGGTTGATGGTCAATCCGAATATGGGCGTGTCCGTCAACATGGAGTTTCTCGAGAATGCGTTCAAGGAAGCCCAGCAAAACAGTTTTAACAAGGCTGAATTTATGTCGAAGCACCTGGACGTTTTCGTAAACTACGCCGAGACCTATTTCGACAAAGAAGAATTAGAGCGAATGTTGGTTGAGGATATAGGCGAGATTGCAGGAGAAACGGCGGTTGTTGGTGTCGACTTGTCACGGCGAACCGACTTAACTTGTGTTTCGATAAATGTTCCTAGTTTCGATGATCACGGAGAACCGTTACTTAAAGTAAAGCAAATGTACTTTATCCCTGAATTCGGCATTGAAGAAAAGGAGCTGCAGCGGAACGTACCTTATCGCGAATTGGCTAAAGCAGGCTATGTCACATTGTGTCCGGGCAAGACGGTGGATGAGGATATGGTTGATGAATATGTGCAGTGGGTGTTTGAGCATTGTAATTTAGTACAAATAAATTATGACCCGGCACTCGCTGAAAAATTGGTCGAGCGATGGGAGATGCTGGGCCTCCAATGTGTGGAAGTGCCGCAGTATCCAACTCATATGAACGAGCCGTTCGACGACTTTGAAATACTTCTCTTGCAGGAACGAACAGTAAATGGAGAAATAAGAGCAGCGATTGTTACCGATAATCCACTGCTCATTTTTTGTGCCCAAAACGCAAAAATTATCACAAATATCAACAATTTGAAGGCGCCAAGTAAGCGGAAGTCACCAGAGCACATTGACGGATTTGTTGCCTGTTTAATCGGCCATAAAGAAACGCTCAACATGATGGACATAAGTACAGATGGATTGGATGAAATGATTAGTAAGATTTATAGATAGGAGCGATGACGATGAATTTTGGTGGTCCAGGTTCAACGGAAATATCGAGTAAAGTTTTAGACAGTATTTTGGCAAGGCTGAAGGAGAAGTTAGATGTCTCACTCTCGGGGAGTAAAGCGGTACAAGCGAAAGTCTTAACGGTAGGGCAAGAAGTGGCGGCAACAAACGGCATTACCACTAATACAGATGTTGTAGCGGAAGTTTTGTTTGCTAATGATAGTACAAGTGTTTCGGTTAAATTAATTGCAGGGGTTGTTTATCCTTACAGTGTAAAGAAGGTTGTTTCTGGTTCAGGGATTGTGGGGTTATACTAATGCTTCTAGGAAATGCAATGGGTTTACCGTTCAGACATGGAATTTCTAGTAATAAAAAATATGCTCTGTATTTTGATGGAGTAGACGATAGAGTCACAATTCCTAATAATGTGGTTTTTAACATGACTGAAGAAATCACGATTGAGGCCTGGGTAAAAACAGGGACAAATATTTTAAGTGAACAAGCTTTTGTAGAAAAACAATATTCCGGTCAATGGGAGTTCGCTATTTTAAATAGAGGATTAAAAGTAAACGCCTTTATAGGCGGTCAATATCGTTCCGGATATATGATGGCTACCCTACTTGGTTTGCAACCTGAAACATGGTATCACTGTGTATTCACATATAAGAACGGTAGTGGCAAGATTTATTTAAACGGTGAATTAAAACTAGAAAATAACAATGTTTCAGGGCCTTTAGGTACAGCAAACGCGGCATTAAACATTGGGCAAAGGTTTGGTAATAATATCCCTTTTGGCGGGTTGTTGCGTGATGTTAGAATATGGAACATCTCGCGTAGTCAAGAAGAAATTGTTAATAACATGAATAAAATACTTCAGGGAAATGAAAAAGGCCTTGTGGGATATTTCCCACTAAATGAAGGGTATGGAGATAAGGCGTATAATCGCGCTACAGGTATTGATGGTAATATTTATGGTTCAACATGGGTGGAGGTATAGGAGCATGATGCATGTATTTGAAATTAGGACTCAAGAGGGAAGGCTTTTGCGTGAATATTTCGCTTCAGTGGATGTTGCAAAAAAGACAGCATTACTTGAAATGGAGTTTGAACAAGAGTCATGGTATCAGATTAATCATCATCACTGCTATCATGACGAAGGTATGCCTTGTAAGCAATGGACGACTGTGGCCCAAAAAGGGGAAATGCCAGTCGAAGAACCATAATGCTATATCTAACTAACGGAGTTCGATAGTTTGATAGTGAAAAAGTAAGTCGCAAACAATAACGACTTACTTTTTTCTTTCTCATTTAAACATTTTTTTAATACCTTTTATTGCTTTTTCTGTGGATTTTTTAAATTCAGAGGTATCGACGTCAAAATCTTCTCCACAGAACTTACACTTGATTTTTGCAACAGAACCTTGTTTAAGTAACCACCCGGCATCAACTGGAGTCTTTTTCCCGCATTTTGGACAGGGAATATCAACTTTCTGTCCTTTGAATAAATCACTTGTTCTCATTTTCCACCCTCCTTTCCTTGAAATACCAATTCAACAAGGGGGAGGAAATACCTTTCACATAAACTAGTGAATTTGAATAATTTGTTACATTTTGTTCATAAATCGGAAAGGAAGTGATCCGCCCATCTCCTAGTTACCAGGTGGGTAACCATACGTATAACCGAAAGGCGGTGATAAATTGGGATTAAGAGATCGATTTTCAAACTGGGTTTATAGCAAGCTCGAAAAACGAATTAAGGAGATTGACGGCGGATCCGTTCGCTTTGCCTCTGTTTTTGCAACGGAGGAAAATATTTTGGAATCATCCGATGTTTATGAACTGCTGCAGGATATCAGTAACCAAATGATGCTGGCCAACATTGTCATTGTGGACAAAGATGGTAATGAAGTCCAGGATGCGCGGGTATCGAAAGTTTTACGGAATCCGAATAATTATTTGACCGGGTCCGAGTTCATCAAATTGATGACTAATTCATTTTTGCTCAACGGCGAAGTTTTCCCGTTACTGAATAATGGCCAAATTCACCTGGCGGCAAACGTTGAAACGGAACTGGACAAGCAGCTGCAACAGCATTTTAAAATATCGGGCACCGAGATTCCGCCTGATATGATCCGACACGTTAAGAATATCGGTACTAACCATCTGAAAGGGGTGGGGTTGCTCGAGCTCGGTAGAAAAACTCTGGAAGGGGTTATGAATGCGGAAAAGGTTTTGACGGAGAAATATGTCAAAGGTGGCATACTCGCATTCCTGCTCAAGTTGGACGCGCACATCAACCCGGCGAACGGTGCTCAGTCAAAATTGATTAACGCTATTTTGGACCAGTTGGAAGCCATTGACGAATCACGAACAGTCAAAATGATTCCTTTGGGTAAGGGATACTCCATCGACACGATGAAGAGCACAATTGATGACGAGAAAATATTGTCCTATTTGAAAGTGTATAAACCTGATTTAGGTAAGTACCTAGGAATCAATGTTGATACATACACGGCTTTGATTAAATCCGATTTAGAAAAAGCCATGATGTATCTGCATAACAAAGCCGTCAGGCCAATAATGAGAAATTTTGAAGACCATTTGAGTCTTCTTTTTTTCGGCCCGAAATCTGACAAGCGTATCAAATTCAAGATTAATATTTTGGATTTTGTCACATACAGCACGAAAACAAACATCGGCTACAACATTGTCCGGACTGCCATTACATCGCCTGATAACGTGGCAATTATGCTCGGATTCCCGCCACAAAATACACCGGAAACACAGGCTGTTTATATCAGTAATGACTTAACAAAAATCGGCAAGAAAAAAGCCACTGATGACAGCCTGAAAGGGGGTGATGACAATGAAAAGGAAGAAGGAAACGAGAACGGTTGACATCACCAACATTCAAACCAGGTCCGAAGAAAATGAGCCGGTGAAAATTAGCGGCTATGCTGCTGTTTTTAATTCCAGGACAAGTATTGGGAATTGGTTTGATGAAATCATTGCTCCCGGAGCATTTGACAGGTCAATATCTGCTAAAAATGCCGATATTCGCGCCCTCGTAAACCATGATTGGGACAAGGTGATTGGTAGAACCAAAGCCAAAACCTTAACCCTACGCGAAGATGAAAAGGGTTTGAATTTTGAAATTGAGTTGCCGAATACTTCTTATGCTAGAGATTTAGCTGAAAGCATGGAACGTGGCGACATTGATCAGTGCAGCTTTGGTTTTTTTGTCGATGAAGGAAAAGAACGGTGGGATTATTCACAGGAACCTGCTTTGCGAACCTTGGAAGAGGTTGAACTATATGAAGTGTCAATTGTAAGCCTACCGGCCTATGAGGACACTGAGGCGGCATTAGTCCGCAGCAAGGAAATTGATAAGTCCGTTGAAAAACGGATGCAAATAATTAAAAAAATTAATGGGGTGCTAAAATGAACCGAAAATTACTGTTAGCTTTGCAAAAAAGAAACAAGGCGCGTTTGGAAGAACTGCGCAAGAAATTGGAAAAGAACGAAGTCCGCGAGGATGAAATTGAATCCGTCCAGACTGAAGTTGATGAACTGGCAGCCGAGGCGCAAGAAATTGCGGATGCGCTCGAAAATCTACCTGCCGAGGAAGACGAAGGTGGCGAAGGCGAAGAGGGCGAAGGTGAAGGTGAGAATAACGAAGGTGGCGAAGGTGGCGAAGAAGGCGGCGAAGGTGCTGGCGAGGGTGAAAATCGCTCTGCCATTTCCGGTGAAAAGCGTAGTGCCATCTTAAATGCCATTGGACAAGGGCTTTCCACTCGTGGTCACAAGTCCACAAAAAATAAAGAGAAAGAAATTCGTTCTGCATTTGCTAACTTTGTAGTTGGTAATATTTCAGAAATGGAAGCACGCACACTAGGCGTAGACATTAATAACGGTTCTGTAACAATTCCACAATCTATCGCAAGTGAAGTAATTTCATATGCCCAGGAAGAAAACTTACTCCGTAAGTATGGTACCTATGTCGCAACTGATACTGATGTCAAATATCCAGTTTTAGTTAAGAAAGCGGATGCGAATGTAAACAAAACGGAACGTGCTAAAACTGGAAAAGAAATTGAAGAAACAGAAATTGAATTCGATGTAATCGATTTGGATCCGGCTGAATTCGATGCACTTGCCACAATTACGAAAAAACTACTACGTCGTACTGGTGTCAATGTTGAACAAATTGTTATCGAGGAACTCAAAAAGGCATATGTCCGAAAAGAAACGAACTATATGTTTAACGGAAACGATGCTGGTAATGAAAACCCGGGAGCCCTTGCCAAAAAAGCTGTGGGTTACTACGAATCCAAGCCAGTCGATATCACTGCTGCCGGATTCTCCCAGCCGTTATATCAGGAGTTGGTTAAGCTAAAGGGTCTGCCTGTTACAGAGGTTCTTAAGAAATCGATGTGGATCATTAACCGTGCAGCCCTAACTATTTTGGAGGGTATGACTGATACAACTGGCCGCCCGCTATTGCACGAAGCAAAAGATGGTGTAGGCTACACGCTTCTCGGTCACAAAGTTGATTTCACGGATTCCGCTGATGGCACGGATCGGACTAAGCCAGTTTTCTACTTTGGGGATTTCAAAGCTTTCCACATTCAAGAAGTAAAAGGTGGAATGGAACTCCAAAAGCTGGTTGAAAAATATAGTGGAACCAACAAAATCGGTTTCCAAATTTACAACCTTATCGATGGTCAGCTAATCTACTCTCCATTTGAGCCGGCCGTTTATCGCTATGAAGTGGGCGCGGTTAAGTCTGCTTAAGGGTGATCCCTATGGAATTAACTCAGAAATTAAAATCACATATTCACTGGGAGGAGGGCATGGATGAAACCATGCTCCCTCTTTATTTAGAGCAGGCCAAATCCTATGTAAAAAAGGCAACCGGTGGCCAGAAAGAATATTTGATCATTATGGTGGCCGGTATTTTTTATGAATACAGGGTTGCCGAAAAGGAACTGGGAGAAGCTCTGGAAGCTATGACCCCGTTTTTTGTCCAGGAAACGTATTCTGATGACGAAATAGACCAAACCGCAGCCACACCATTGGTTGTCCAGGAGGTTTATGCTGATGGCCAGACGCAGGACGAATAACCTTAAATGGACAGCTGACCTTTTGAAACTTGGTGAGATAATTGACCTTAAAACAGATCGAGTTGAAATGGGCTATCCGTTTGTCCGGAAAATCAATTATGCGACTCTTGGGGTCACGTCCACGGATAAGATTTTTGCCGAACGGCCCGTGAATGAGGTTGTTAAAAAGATTGAGGTTCGCCTTGACCGGGACATCGAGGACAATCAAAAGGAGTACCGGATTGAAATCCGCGGCAAAAAATATAATATCGAGCGCATCTATATAAAAGAGGATTTGCGTTTGATGGAGTTGAGTTTATCCTATGCAAATTAATTTTCAGCAACTGCGAGCCATTATGAAGGAGTCTGGCATCCCTGTTTATCGTGACAGCGCGCCTACCACTGCAAAGTACCCGTACATTGTCTATGAATATGTAAATGAGACCCATAAAAGGACCTCCAATAAGGTTATTAAGTCGTTACCACTCTATCAGATAGCAGTTATCACAAATGGCACGGAAAGCGACTACGAGCCTTTAAAAGAGGTTTTTAATCGACATGGGGTTTCCTATGATATGTTCTTCGGTATCCCATTCGATGAGAACGACGATACCGTAACTCAATTCATTACGAATGTCCGGTGTGTCCAATGAATAATAACAATGGCTTTGAGGACATGCTCAAAAAAATGAAGACGCTGCTGAACGTAAATAAGCAAGTCTCCCTGGATGTTTTGGAAGAGGCAGCTAAGTATTTTGCCGAGAAGCTTAAGCCGAAAATTCCTGTGGCTGACCGAAACTCAAAGCACTTACGGGATCAGTTAAAAGTTGTTGTTAAAAATGACATGGTTCAAGTGATTTTTGAAGATGCTGGTTGGTATTGGCATTTAGTGGAGCACGGCCATAGAAAGCGTGGTGGAAGAGGCCGAGTTAAGGGCCGGCATTTTGTCCAAAACACCTGGGATGCAGAATCTGAAAAAATTTCTAAAATAATGGTAGAAAAAATTATTCAAAAAATGGAGTGATATGAATGGCAGGTAAAGCCAAAGAATTATTGTATCCAGTGGGGGTCGAATCCCTCTTTATTGCATTTATGACTGAAAATAAAGACAGTCGCGACGCTCTACCTACTTATGATACTGAAATCTATCAGCTGGATAACATTGTTTCCATCGGAATTGCTGGAAACCCAACCACGGTTCAAAAATGGGCATCTAACAAGATGTTCGTGAATGCTTTTAAAAACTCAAAGTTTACGCTTAATTTAACCCACGTTGCGCTTCCGCAGGAAGTGAAAGACAAAATGGACGGTATTACTGCTGAAAAGGGCGTTGCTTTTGGAACATCAAAAGTGAAAGAGTACCCGATGTTTGCTCTTGGTTTTATCGCTCCACTTTCGGACGGATCGCGTATTGCTCGCTGGTATCCACGTGTGCAAAAAACAATGACAGAGGAAACATTTGAAACTGTCACTGATGAGGCGGACGTTAAAGACCTGTCCAATGTTTTTGAAGCTACTCCACTTTTGTACAATGATGTGACGGTAGCTGACTTTTCAGAGGTTCGAGATTCAGCACTTGGCATTACCGCTGAACAATTTATGGAACAAGTGATTGCTGATGAATCACAACTTGCTTTATTAAGTGCCGCGCCAGCTGGGGGAGAGTGATTTTAATTGGCTAAATTAAGAGATTTAGTAAACGTTGATATTAACCGGGATACCATCAAGATACAAGGGGCGAAAATCCCGGTTATTTTCACGTTTACAAGCTTTCCTTACCTCGAGGAAGCATACGGTAAGCCTTACCATGTGTTTGAAAAAGACCTCAACCTCATGATGAAAAAAGGAAAAGTGGTGCTTGGGAAAAAGGAAGTGCGTCTAATGTACGCTTTGATATATTCAATGATCCGGAGTGGCGGCACGGATGCAACGGTTTCTGAGGTTGAAGGTGCCATTCCGTTATCTGACCTTCCGGACATCTTCCAGGTGGCCTTCCGCTTATTTAACAATCAAATCTTCCAGGCGAAGGATGCTCAGAAAATAAAAACTGAAAAAAAAAGCTGATGAATAAGTCTCAATCCGACGAACTGGATTGGGACTTTTATTTTTATGTTGCTGAAACACTGCTGGGTTGGAGTAGAGATTCATTCTTCAACAGCACGCCTGCCCATTGGTTGAAGCAATACATTATGCATCTAAAGTTTACCAATCCAAAGGCTCTTAATCCCGAAAAAGAAGTTCATTACTTGGATCAGACGCCATTCTTATAAAGGAGTGAGGTGATATGGCCGAAAAGGCAAGTAACGTTGTTCTCAATTTTAAAATGGACGGTCAAGTCCAGTACGCTAAAACGATAAGAGATATTAACGCAATCATGAATGCGGCTGCTAAAGAATACCGCAACCATGTTGCTGCCATGGGTAAAGACGCGGACGCAACAAAAAAGCTTTCTGCAGAAAAGAAAAAGCTAGAGATTCAGATGGAAGCTGCTAAACAGCGCACTCAAATGCTGCGTACTCAATATGAGGCGATGGCAAAGGATTCGAAAACGACAACTGGGCAGCTTGCTCAAATGCACGGTAAACTACTTGATGCAGAGCGGGCTGAGATGGCCCTGGAAGATGCAATGGAACGAGTGAATGCCGGACTATCCGAACAAGCCGAAGAGTCCAGAAAAGCCGAGGATGCGCTAAATAAACTGGAATCGGAAGCGGAGAAACTTGAATCTCAAACCGAAAAGCTAACCGCTGAATACGAACTGCAGGTAGCTCAGTTGGGTGAGAATGCGTCCGAGGCAGAAAAATTAAAACTGCAACTGGAGCACTTGGACAAGGCACATGATCTTGCCGGTGACCAGGTGAAAAATTTCGAGCAGCAATTAGAAATGGCCAAAAAGCAATATGGTGAGAATTCATCCGAAGTAGACAAATACGAAATTCAACTACTGGAAGCAAAAAAAGCCGAACAAGACCTGGCCAATGAAATTAAAACCACAAACACAAAGCTAAAAGAGCAAGAAGATGTACTTGCCAACACGTCCAAAAAGCTGAAAGAAACCGGCGACAAGATGAAAGATGTTGGTAAAGATTTAAGCATGAAAGTAACGGCTCCCATTGTTGCGATGGGTGGGCTTGCCGCTAACTCAGCAATCGAATTTGAAAGTGCATTCGCCGGGGTACGAAAGACGGTTGATGCTACCGAGGAAGAGTTTGCTCAGCTGAGTGATGGTATTCGCGATATGAGTAAAAACTTGCCGGCTAGTGCGGGTGAGATTGCGGCTGTTGCAGAAGCAGCTGGTCAACTCGGGATCCAGAAAGAAAACATCCTGGGTTTTACTCGAACCATGATTGATCTTGGCGAATCTACTAATATGTCAGCTGACACGGCCGCGACTGAATTTGCTAGATTTGCGAACATTGTCAACATGTCTCAAAAAGACTTCGACAAGCTTGGGTCAGTAGTAGTTGACCTTGGTAACAACCTGGCCACTACTGAGGGTGAGATTGTCAGTATGGCAATGCGTTTGGCCGGTGCCGGTGCTCAAATCGGGCTATCTGAGGCGGATATTATGGCTTTAGCTGGTTCATTGTCCTCGGTTGGTATTGAGGCTGAGATGGGTGGATCCGCAATAAGCAAAGCAATGATTCGAATGCAGGTTGCAACTTCGACTGGATTTGACGAAGTTGAGAAAATGTTAAACTTTGCAGGAATGTCACTCCGTGAAGTTGAAATGATGGCATCGCACAGTGGCAAGGCATTTGGTCATCTGGCTGAAGATATGGGCATGACCAAAACAGAATTGAAAGCGTTAGTAAATTCCGGAAAAGACTTAGAAAACTTTTCGAAGATATCCGGCATGACGGCCGAGGAATTTAAAAATGCCTTTGAGAAAGACGCAATAGGCGCCCTTGGAGCCTTTATCAACGGTCTTGGTGGCGCTGAAGAAGCTGGCGAATCTGCAATCAACATGCTTCAAGAAATGGGCATCACGGAAGTGCGTTTGCGTGATGCTTTATTGCGTGCCGGTAATGCCAGTGAGTTGTTTGCGAGCTCTGTTGAACTGGCCAGTAATGCATGGGGCGAAAACAGCGCGTTGACAAAAGAGGCAGAACAAAGATATGCGACCGCAGCATCTCAACTGGCCATGTTTAAAAACACTTTAAATGACTTGGGTATCACAATAGGAAATATCATTGTCCCTGTACTATTGGACTTGGTTAATATGGTTAAGCCGGTCATAGAGGGGTTCGCAAATATGAGCGAAAGAAGTCAAAAAGTAATCCTGGTCATTGCGGGGATTGCTGCTGCAATTGGACCCCTCTTAATCATAACGGGGATGCTACTCAGCAGCATAGGTTCAATCATATCGTTTGTTACAACCGCATTGCCGATTATAAAGGCATTCGGAGTGTTTCTAGCAGGGGTTTCCGCACCAGTTTGGGGGATAATCGCTGCCATTGCCGCGGCTATCGCTATAGGCATACTGTTATGGAAAAACTGGGACACGATCAAAGCGAAAACAATTGAGATTTGGAATGCAATCGTTGAGAAATTCACAGAGGTAAAAGATAAGGTATCTGAAAAAATCTCTGAAATGGTTGCTAATGCTGTAGCGAAATTCAATGAGTTTAAAGAAAAATTAGTTGCTAAAATGATTGAAATAAAGGATAGCGTTGTAAGATTTTTCACTGAAACCATTCCCACAGCATTTAATAATTTTGTTTCATTTCTTTCCGAATTGCCCGGTAGAATAATGGCATTTTTAACGAAATTATTCCTCGAAGATATTCCATATGCCATTGGTTATGGAATTGGGTACATGATCTCTACCATATCCGAAGGAATAACGAATATGATTGAGTTTTTCCGTGAATTGCCAGGGAAAGTTCTATTATTCCTAGTCTTAACGATTGCCAATATCGCAATTTGGGCTGCTGATATGAAAAAGCGTGCCATTGCTGCTGGGACTGAATTTTTAACCAACACCATAAAGTTCTTTAAAGAGTTACCGGGTAAAATATGGACATTTCTAACTGAGACGATTACAAAAGTCACGACATTTGTGCATAGTATGAAAGTTAAAGCGGTTGAAGCTGGAATTACTTTTGTCCAAAATGTAATAAACTTTATTAAAGAGTTGCCGGGTAAAATATGGGCATTTTTAGTGAATACCATTTCGAAAATGGCGCAATTTGTTTCTGATATGAAAAGCAAGGCTAAAGGTGCAGGTAAGAATGCTTACGATGGGATTGTGGATGAAGTAAAAAAGATACCAGGTAAATTGAAAGAACTAGGTTCGGATATCATTACCGGTTTAGTGAACGGGGTAACCAATAACATCAAAAAAGTCGCCAATATAGCTAAGAAAGTAGCATCCAGTTTTACAAAAGGATTTAAGGATGCCATGGGTATCAAGTCTCCATCCCGAGTGATGTTTAAAGATGGCCAATTTACAATGGAAGGTCTTGGACTTGGAATTGAAGACATGGTCGACTATGTTGTTAGTAAAACGGCTAAAGTTGGTCGAGCCATTACTGGTGCAATGGAGAACGCTCTATCATTCGATGTACCGGAGCTAAACATGACGACAGTCAGGCAGCCAAGCCAATTTGGAGCCGATAGCAGTCCTGCAGCTGGTGACAACGGTCTAGCATTAGCGGCAATTAACCAGCTTGGAAAAGAGATCGCCAGTAATATTGGCGGCGCAAGCGGTGATATCGCTGTTCACGTCTACCTGGATACCAGGGAACTTAATACACAAATGGCTCCAGGAATGAGCCGGACCATCAATTCCAATAACAAAATCCAAGCCCGGACGCTGGGGGTGGTTGCGCCGTGATCACGATGGATGACAAATACAGATTCGAATATTTTGGTTTTGAGCCCGAGGCTGGGTACGAGGATCCTATTACTCCAATGTTTGAACGGAAGACTTTATTGATTCCGGGTAAGGTTGGAGCTTGGGATTTTGGTATTGAAGAGCGGGAAAAGCCTTTTGCTTTTCCGTTAAGGATAGATGAACGACTCCATAATGATATGCAAAAGAAGTTTGATGACTTTATAGCATTTTGGTTTGATGCGTTCGGTAAACCCCGTAAGGTTAAGATTGTTCGGGATTATGATCCTGATAAATTTTATATTGTTAAAATTGCAGCAGAGATCCTCCCAGAACGGCTACCGGAAGAAGGTAATTTTATTTTGCCGTTGGTTGCAAATTATCCTCGGAGACGGTTCATTGAATCTACTGAAAATATAGGCTGGGACAGTGACATACCATTTGAGTCCGACATCTCTTTTGACGGGGAATACGAGTTCCAAATAACTGCCCCTCAGCAACTAAACATCGTGAACGATGGGAAACTAGCAATCCGTCCAACGATTAGAATAACCGGTGCAACGGATACATTGACTCTATCCATAAACGGACAGAGTTTTTCTTTTGGAAAAATTACTTCTCCTATAGACATTCGAGGGGAGGAATATACTGTTTTGGTTGGTGGCAAGTCCAGCTTTTCAGCTATGAACGGGGATATTACAAAGCTGATTTTACTACCTGGTGATAATTTAATATCCGTGTCTGGAACCAACTTAAACATAAACATAAGCTTTACATTTCATTTTGAATACTTGTAAGGAGGATGTGTAAATGGCAGATGTGGAAAAAATCATCCCAAGTGGCCCAGGGAAGGATACTCTTCGTACTGGGGTAGTAAAATTTAACAAGGCAATTGATTCCGTTAATACTTTTCAAAAGCAAGTCGACCAAATTGTAGTTAAGGGAGATTCTTCTGTTGAAGCGGCACAGGCTAGGGTAAATGCAAGTGGTGCAGTGTATCCCACATTACAAGCGCGGTTAAATGAGGCCGATGGACGAATAGATGATGCACAAGCAAAAGCGAGTAACCCATTAGCAGCTCTATCAACGGCGGGTTATAAAATACCTTTGTCTGACTTGTCAGATGAAGTAAAAATCGCAATGACCGGAACAACGGGAATTACAACTGCAAAAGGTTATTATGAGAATAACCGAGGAGTAGAATACCCTCTAAAAAACCTTACAAGGGATGGAACTTTGTACACTGTTTCTAATACGGTTAAAGATGCCATTCTTGATGCTAGGGTGATTAATGCAACGCCCGGGAAACTTTACTCCATTTCCTATATTGCAAAAGGGTTTAACGGCTCATATGGTTTTAGCGTGGAGGAATATGACGAAGCCACGTTTGCTTCAAACAGTGCAGGAAGCAGACGGTTAGTTGCCAGTTATGTTAACTTTCCGTTTACCGACCCAGCCAACGGCATAGTTACTAGAGTCATTGAAGTAGAGGGAAAAGTCTTTATTGTGACGATAGATTATTCCAAAATAACCTCAACAGGCATAAACATAACACAATCAACGACCGGGCTTGCTTATGGAACGACCATTGACAAGGGGAATTATGTATATAAAACAGCCTATAACATTGGATTGGGATATCTTGAAAATAACCGGGGGGTAGACTACCCACTTAGGAGTGTCGTTAGGGACGGGGTAAAGAGTCCTATTTCACAGGAAGTGAAAGACGTTATACTGGACGCCAAAGTAATCAATGCTGAACAGGGAAAATACTATACCATTGCCTACATTGCAAACGGATATAGTGATTCATACGGTTTCACTATTCGTCAGTACGATAAAGCGACTTTTTCCACTGACAGTCTATCAAGTGAATCACAACTAATAACTTATGTGCAAGAGAAGTATTCAGTACCACTTGAAAATCCTGTCACAAGAGTTGTCAATGTTGGTGATTTGATTTTCGTCATCACATTGGATTATTCAAAAATCAAAATGAATTTTCTAAATATCAATTCAATCAAGTCGGGTATAGAACATGGTTGGAGCGCTATCATTGACGAAAATAACTATATCTTCAAAAAGAAGAGAACTATTGAAGTAGGAAAAGACAGATATAGTTTTCCACTTGTGGCATATAAATCGGGAACAACTTTAGGGATTAAATTTGAATATTCTGATGTCCAAAATATGATAGTAGAATTTGACCTATTAGGTATTAATCAGATTACACATTTAAAGAGAATATTCTTGCAAGATAAAGTGGGTGGCACTCACGATCTGGATATGTTCAGTAATAGGACACTGCTAAACGAAGTGTTGAGTGATTGGATAAGTCCTTATAGACTTACGGCCTTAAACAATACCATTAATAACCCTCGACTATTTACTACTGGTGCAAATCACGGAACGGACAACGGTGAAGGCTTACCAACTGCCCGCAATGGTGGTGCAAGGATTTTTGTTGATGATATGGAATTAAGAGATGGTGAAACTGCTTTTGCCCGTGAAAAAGTGGTCATTGAAACCATTCAGTACGTATCATGTTGGAATGCTATTAACCTGTCAACTGGGGCGAAAAGGGACTCCCTAAAAGAAACCATTAAGTACACTATTACACCAGGTAATATTGCGGTTTCCCATAATCAAGAAGCGCTAGAGGATTTAATGAATAAAGATTATGGTGGATTGCAGAGTACAAAAGGTGCATGGGGGGATAAAATTTATTTCATGGACGACCCAGCCGCACCAATTGTTTACGACATATCAGGAACAAACACGGCTCAAAGTAGTTTAAAAGCCAATGGCCTCCCTGAACGATGGGTTACGAAAAAAGGTGGTAACGTATTAGTTGCCTATTTTGATAAGGAAATCGGATTGGGTAATCGGCAATATGTGAACGATACTGAATCCCCTCTTTATACCACCGGAACAAAAATCTATGGAAGACTAATCTGGAACGGCAATGGAGTTATGATGCGAGCTGGGGAATCTTTTTATTGGGTTGGCGGATACACCTTCACCAAAGGATTGAATTGTCCCGGAGCAGAAACTGCCTATAAAATCAGAAACCACGGCGGAAAGAAGGTCTATGTGGTTGACTTCAATAACGCAGCAACTAGCACATATCTTCAGGTGGACCCAACTGACTTCAATAAAAAGATTACTGTCATTGAAAAGAGTTCGAGTATTACTGTTGATAATTATATTTCTGCAAAAGGACTCAAAATCTCTGCAAGCGGTTATGGTCAATTAAAATTTACAGTTAATTAAAATACAATTTTACTAATTTTATTCAAATTTAGTAAAATACTTGAAAGAAAATATTATATTAATTTACTGTCAATGGTATAATTGTTTAAAAATAGGAGTTGAATAAAATGGCCTGGCTAACAAAAAAAGAAGAACCAATAGACGATCTGCACGAACGTGAAGACGAGGAAGTTAAGGAAGGTTTTTGGGGTTAAAAATAAACAATTAGAGAATCGTTGGACAAAACAGTGCAATAAATAAGAGTCGCCAAAACGGCGGCTCTTTTTGTTGGAGGTGAGGCATTGATAAAAATACTCGACCGGCAACTACATCCAGTAGGAATCTTGGAAAACGCATTTAAAATTGGCTATGAAAAGACATTTAATGCGTTATTGTTGGCAGCATTCACGCTGCCATTAAATGACCCTAAAAACGTCCATTGCCAACCACTACATTACGTGGAAGTTTGGGATTATGAAGAATACGTTGGCCTGTTTCGCATTATCCCGTCAATAACGGTGAAAAATGAATCAACAAAGGAAATAACGTACACGCTTGAGCACGTACTAGCGACCCTGCTGGATGACGTGCTCTTTTTGTATCATCAAACGGACAACCTTACCACTGAGGACAACATTCAATTTCTATTAGACAAGCAAACCGTCAAGCACTGGAAGAGCGGGAAAGTCGATTTTGTCCGTTATTTTTCGTACAAGTATGAAAACGAAAACGGTTTGCTTGGCCCAATGTTTTCAGTCCCGAAACCATTTGACCAGCCTTACCAGTGGACGTATGATACTCAATCTTATCCGTGGACACTTAATTTAGTAGAACCGGAAAAGGAAGTGTCTTGCGTTGCCAGGTATGGCCACAATCAGCGCGGCATTGAAAGGGAAGTGGACCCGGCTGTTATTTTTAACCGGATTTATGCGCTCGGTTACGGAGAAGGGGATAACCAGCTCACCATCAAATCAGTAAATGGTGGACTTCCTTACGTTGAGGATGCGGAATCAATCGCAAAATACGGAGTCCGGCCATATATTTGGGTTGACCGACGGTTTGAAAATCCGGAATCTCTTAAAGCTTCAGCCGAGGCTCTATTGAAAAAATGGAAGGACCCTAAAGTTATCTATCGCGGATCCGCAGCTGACGTTTCCCGAATTACCGGAATGGACATGGATAAATTAAAAATGGGCCGTATCATTCGTTGGATTGACGATGATATCGGCACCTTTGACGCACGCATCGTCAAAGAATCAAAGGGCGATATTACCGGAAATCCGGGTGATGTCCAGTTAGAAATGGCGAATAAAACGGAAGATTTAGGGACCACACAGGCTGACATAGAGCGTAGGCAGCAGATTAATGAATTGTATAGCCAGGGGGCCACTAACCTATTGGCATACAGCTATAACGACAATGCGGACCAAAACAACCCGGCGGACATCATGATTTATTTGCCCGAAGAAATGGTGAAGGTTAATAAGCTTTTACTGACGTATAAGACTGATAATTTCCGGGCTTACGAGCAGGCCATAGAGGGTGGAGGGGCTACAGTAAAGTCCACTACAGCAGGTGGAGGAACGGTTAAATCAACAAAAAGCGGAGGCGGATCTACCCAGTCTAGTAGTTCTGGGGGAGGAGTAAGTAGGTCAACTGCAGCAGGAGGCGGCGCGGTGACAACATCGTCAGAAAAAGTGTTTGCCTCAATGAGTTTGACTTCAGGCGTGCCAATAAATTCAGTTGGCAATGAGAACTGGGGTCATCACTTGCACGAAGTTGTTGTACCTGGTGATCCCTTTAAACACAACCATACTATTACTATTCCAGACCATTCGCACAGCTTTACAGTTCCAGACCATTCGCACACAGTTCAAATCCCTAGCCATACACATGAAATAGATTTACCCGATCATACTCACAGTATCGAGTTGCCTGACCATACCCACGGTATCAAATTCGGCATCTACAAGCACGATAAGCTTCCTGGCAAGGTGACCATTACCGTGGATGGGAACGCCGTTCCTGTGACCGGTTTGGAAGGTCAGGACATTGATTTGCTTCAACACCTTAGTAAAGACGCCGACGGCAAGGTATCAAGAGGATGGCACACGGTTTCTATTAAACCTGATAATCTGGGCCGGATCAATGCAAATATCATCAGTCAATTTTTTATCCAATCGCGAGGGGGTGAGTCGTTTTGAGGTTGAGAATCTTAACCCACAATAGCGGCGAGTTCGAAACCGATGTTGAGGAGTTTGACCCGGTATCTTTGAATGAAGAATTGAATAGCCCGGAAATCAATACCGTTGTCATTGGAAATGTCATATTGTCCCGGATAGACGTAAAAAATGTTTCTGTTTTGGAAGAATTGATCGAGGAATAGTGGTCTAAATAGATATAGTTTTGGGGGTGAGGATCGGATTGGAGGCGCCAGTAGTGGATGAAAGCAAACAAATATTAACAGCATTAGCCAGACTCGAAGAAAACGTTAAAAATATGAACAGCAAGATCGACGGGTTTTCTAAAGTGTCGGAATTGGCATTGCAAACTGAACAGAGCGCTAAAAGCGCCCATAACCGGATTGATGATATCAAAGTTGATATGACCGCGAAGATCATTGACATTAAGAAAGATTACGAGGATAAGATAGCCGTTGAATGTAAGGCAAGGGAAAAGATGGAATCCCACATAACTTGGTTATGGCGGACTCTAACGGGCAGCATAATCTCATTTGTCTTTGGGATTGTTCTATTTTTTTTAACAAAAGGAGGATAATTTAAATGAATAAAATGGACAAAGGCTCCCTCGTCAGGACGGTGCTTCTTTTTGTTGCTTTAATTAATCAATTGCTGGTGGCTTTGGGTTACGCTCCTGTGCCCCTTAACGAGCAGCAGATAGGTGATGTTTATACTGTGATTTCAACTGCTGTTATGGCGGCAATTGCGGTCTGGGCATGGTTTAAAAATAACTATATTACTTGGCGTGGCAAGCGTCAGAAAGAAGTGTTGGAAGCTCACAATTTAATCAAAAAATAGGAGGGGCAATGATGTCAAAACTGATTGTTGATATATCCCATCACCAACTATCCAGTCGGATTGACTGGGTAAAGGCAGCCGCTGAGGTTGCTTTATTTATTATCCGGGTCCAGTACGGATCAACCACAATTGACAGGGAATACAAAAAGCATGTGGCCAATGCCAAAAAACACGGCATCCCATTCGGGCATTATGCCTATGCACTGTTTAAAGATGTCGAGGATGCCAAAAAAGAGGCTAAGAATTTCTTGGCCAGAGCCGATAAAGATGCTAAATTTCTCGTTGTTGACGTTGAGGAACAAACCTGCAGAAATGCAAAAGACATTGTGCCGGCTACCCAGGCGTTTATAGATGTGTGTAAGGCTGCCGGGTGGAAGGTGGGTCTATACACAGGTCATCACTTCTACAAGCCGCACCGTATGGACCAGGTTAAGGCTGACTTTGTTTGGATTCCGCGGTACGGGCCCAATTCCGGAAAACCCGAAACAAAGCCGGCATATCCTTGCGACATTTGGCAGTACACGGACAAGGGCCGCGTCAGCTGGTTTAATAGTAACCTGGACCTCAATCAGCTGATTGGTATCAAATCCTTGGAGTGGTTTATTGGCGACCAAAAACAGGCTGCAGCGACCAAAGAAAAATATCCTAGGCGCTTAATTAGGAACGGATCCAGGGGAGAAGATGTAAAGAAAATTCAAAGGAAAGTTGGAACTGCTGCAGACGGCATATTTGGGCCAAAGACAGAGGCCGCCGTTAAGGTATGGCAACGAAAAAACAAACTAGCAGCAGATGGAATTGTCGGCCCTTTGACCTGGGCAAAAATGTTCTAAGATGGTAAAAGCCCCTCTCCCTTAATAAAAAGGAGAAGGGCTTTTTTTAGTTTACTACATACTCGTGATAACACTCATGTCTAGAGCATACCTCTAAAAAGGTTCCCTTATCCCTTAGAGGCAACGCAACATCATTTGACCTCAGTGTACAATCCTTGTGTTTAAAACGCATTATGTAATCCAGTGTAACTTTATCCTCATGCTTAAAATGCTTCCTGCATACGGGACACTTAATATCAATCACCCTAATTCCCCCTTTTTCTATATTATTCCATAATAATTTCCATTTAACTTTGTACATTTTGTTAACAAAAAAGCCTGCCAAAAGGCAGACTCAAAAGGGAAGATTGTCAGGTGGAATAACGTCTAGCTGCCTAACTTTATCGGTAATATCCGCAGTTCCATCCACAGTAATTTTTTCTAATTGCAGGTTATAAATTTCCTTCCTTAACTTGCGCCAATACCCATAAGCAACCTCTTCGGGTTTTCTTCCGCGCAAAGGGAAACTTCCGCTAGCTTGTCCTCTGGTGCCCACGCCGGACACGTAATCAATTTTTATGGTCACTGGTTGATAGTAGCCTGCCATTGGTAATTCCCCTCATCGTTTATTAATTCTAGCTTAGCATAAATCGGTATTACCGGTAATACCATGTAGTAAGACAGGCAGAGAGGGGGGAGCTAGTGAGTAAAAACAAGGTGGTTAAGCCGGTATCCTTTAACAAGACAAATGAACAGGATGTAAAATTGATGGCTTTTTTGAAAGGGAAAAATTTCAGCGGCTACGTCAAGGAACTAATTACGGTTGATATGCAGCGAAAAGAATCTTCTTTGAAGATCGTTGAAAGAACAAAAGAGGGAGGGGTAAAGATTGTCCTGGGTCGGTAATACCGCCTCCCTCTTTCGCTGCCCACTGTAACACTGTAACACGGTTGGCACTGTCAATTGTCACTACATTTTAAAAAGGGAGGACGAGCGATGATAGAAGGGAAGGGGTTAGGCGGCAAGAAGGTAAATCGGGTTAACGTGTCTCTTTCCAATGAATTTAATCGGAAACTTAATCGACTGGCCACCGCCTGTAACATGCGGCCGACTACCCTGGCCGGTCTGTTGGTTGAAAGGTGCCTGGACTCAGCTGAGGTGATCGTGGAGCTGCAGAAACAATACTGCCTCCACTCTGCCTATAAAATCATGCCGGTTAAAAGGAATGGCGAGCTGAGCTACTTACTCAATGATAACGGAAGGGAGGATGTTTGGTGAGCTGGGTGAGCTTTGCATCAGGAGTGCTTGTCACGGTATTTGCTTATGGATTGTTAGGCAGCTACGACGAGGTGCCAGAGCTTGAACCTGAAGATGACGAAATTGAAGTTAGTGACTATGCCGGGAGATTGGTTACGATGTCCTGCCAAACCTGCAGAAAACTTAAACGACATAGAGAAGTACAGCCGAACCTTTACCAATGCACGAAGTGTAAGCGAGAAGTGGATTTAAGAATATCATAATGATTCACCAAAATACTTACGTATTCATAACCGGTGGTTTGTGGAGCAGGGAAAACGGAGGTGCTGTTCAAGGCGATTGATACGGCTATCGCCTCGGGAAAGCGGGTTTGCATCGCGACACCAAGGACCGATGTCGTCCTCGAACTTACGCCCCGTCTGAAGAACGCATTTCCGGCTGTTAAAATCGCGTCCCTGTACGGCGGAAGCGAGGACCGCCATAGTTTTGCCCAGCTGACCATTGCGACTACCCACCAGCTGCTCAGGTTTCACGAGGCGTTTGACACGATCATTCTTGACGAGGTGGATGCTTTCCCGTACACGATGGACGAGTCGCTGCAGCGCGCTGCCGAAAAGGCGAGAAAGCCTGTGTCCGCGATTATTTACCTCACCGCAACACCTAGCCGGAAGTGGCAAACGGAATGCCGGACGGGCAAGCGGAATTTTGTCACCATCCCTGCCCGATTCCACCGTCATTCGCTTCCGGTTCCGGAATTCCGCTGGTGCGGGAACTGGCGGAAGCGGCTTGCGAAGAAACAGCTTCCGCCCGAATGCCTGGGCTGGATTAGCGAGCGGCTCTCTGCAAGAAAGCAGGCGCTCATCTTTTTCCCGCACATCGAATCGATGCAGGCCGCCCTGCCGCTTTTGCAAAAACAAAATCCCGCCATTGATTCCGTCCACGCCGAAGACCCAGAGCGCAAGGAGATAGTCCTTGGGATGCGGAACGGTGAAACGCCAATCCTCCTGACGACCACCATCCTCGAACGCGGCGTCACCTTTGCCAACATTGACGTCGCCATCATCGGCGCCGAGGACCGGATCTTCACAGAAAGCGCCCTCGTCCAAATCGCCGGCCGGGCGGGTCGGAGCGCCAAGCACCCAACCGGCACCGTCACGTTCTTTCATTTTGGCAAAACTACAGCCATGGAGCAGGCGCGGAAGCAAATTCAAACGATGAACAAAGAAGGAAAGACAAGGGGATTGCTGGATGACTGAGTTTCTGGCAACATCCTAGGAATCGTTAACGAAATTCACGATTTTATTTTTGAAGAAAAGGGGGGCTGTTACATGCTCTTTGAAACGCAGCTCTGTCTGCTGTGCGGCGGCGAAGCGGAGGAAGAGGAATCGTGGTCAAGCTTGTTTTCGTGGGCGAAGGATTATTGTTTCTGCAAAAATTGTATGGGAAGGCTTGCTCGCATTGACGGTGAAACATGCCGGATTTGCGGCCGGGCTTTTACGGAAAATGAACAGAAATTCCGGGTTGGCGACCTATGCGGGGACTGCGATCGCTGGGAGCAGGACGACACATGGAGCGGCTTGATTTCTGCGAATGTATCGCTCTATTCGTACAATGATTTCTTGAAGGATATCATTGCCCGCTTTAAATACCGGGGTGATTATATGCTGGCAAAAGCTTTCGGCGATGAGGCTCGCGCAGCGATAAAGAAACTAAAGCCCGACGTCATCACCCCGATTCCGCTCAGCCCAGAGCGTCTCTATGAACGAGGCTTTAACCAAGCGGAAGCCATTCTTGAACAGACAGGCTTTAAGTGGAATTTGCTGCTCAGCCGTGTGCATGGGGAGAAGCAGTCGAAAAAATCCCGAAGTGAAAGAATCCATGTACCGCAAGTATTCAAACTCGCGCAGCTGGGAGACTTGGATGGATGCCGAATCCTCCTCGTGGATGATATTTATACAACCGGTTCCACCCTCAGGCATGCCGCCAAGCTGTTAAGGGAGGCAGGTGCTGGAGATATCAGCTCCTTTACAATCGCGAGGGGATGATTTTGGAAGAGCTGCATTTGATTGTTCATCCCCCCATTCTAGCGTTTGCGATTGGAAGTTTATGAACCAATATACATAATAATCCGTTCCGCGCCCCGACCGCCAACCCATGGACATAACTGCGTTTCATTTTACAACCGTAGTGAATTCGCCTAGAATAAAAGGTAAGGGATAGGGAAGACTGTTCCCTGAGAAGACAAATAATTAACCGGCCACTGGCGAGAAAGAACGAGGTAGATCCTTCCTGCAAACCCAATAGGAAAAATAAAAAAGGTTAACACTATTTCCCTAGTGTTATTGTCAAAAATTCGACAAACTTTTTGTTCTGTTTTAGCAGGAGTTTCATAGGGTAAAAGAGAAGTTATCTACATAGTCTTATCAAAAGGAGGAGTTTCACATATGAATTACAACATTCGTGGTGAAAACATTGAAGTAACTCCAGCAATCCGCGAGTACGTCGAAAAAAAGATTTCCAAACTGGAAAGGTATTTTACCGAAACCCCAGAATCAAACGTAAACGTCAATCTTAAAGTATTTCAGGATAAGACAGCAAAGGTGGAAGTCACAATCCCGATGCCGCACCTTGTGCTCCGCGCAGAGGAAAGCCACGAGGACATGTACGCCGGCATTGACCTGATTACCGATAAATTGGAGCGTCAAATCCGTAAGCATAAAACAAAGGTAAATCGCAAATTCCGTGAAAAGGGCGAATTTGCCGCAATGTTTGCCACACTGAATCAAACCGAATCAACTGATTTTGAAGATGACGAACTAGAAGTTGTCCGCACGAAACGTTTTGAACTGAAGCCGATGGACAGCGAGGAAGCCATCCTCCAGATGAACATGCTCGGCCATAACTTCTACGTCTTTACAAACGCCGAAACAAACCAAACAAACGTCGTCTACAAGCGCCACGATGGCCGCTACGGACTGATCGAAGCTCATTAAGAAACTACAAATCCGGTTCCCGTTTTGGGAGCCGGATTTTTTTGATAAAGGATCTTATCTTGCCGTCAAAGAAGCTCCTAGACGCATTGAATCTGATTTGTGACTTTATGACCCGTAATTGTGACGATATGCACCCTTTTTCAGATTTATGAACCCAATCTATGTCAATATGCACCCCATTTCAATAGTTATGAGCCTTTCTGCAAAATCCACTGCTTATTCGCATCATAAGGAAAGGAATTTCCTTTTCAATAGCGAAATCTAGGGTATAGGATAACCAACTACATAAATAAAGGAGAGCGATAAACTTGACCTTTTCAATTGTCGGATTTGATCCTGTTGAAAAAGAGTGGGGGATTGCGGTTCAATCGAAGTTTCTTGGAGTCGGTTCCGTCGTCCCATGGGCAAAAGCAGGCGTCGGAGCTGTCGCGACGCAGTCGTATGCCAACACAACGTATGGACCGAAAGCACTGGAACTGATGGAGTCAGGCAAGACTGCAGATGAAGCGCTTAACATCATCCTTGAAGAAGACAAGGAACGGGAGATGCGTCAGGTTGGCCTGATCGATGCGCAGGGAAATGCCGCAACCTTCACGGGTTCGCTGTGCTACAAATGGGCGGGCGGCATAACGGGACCTCATTTTGCTGCTCAGGGAAATATTCTAGTTGACGAAAACACCGTCACAAAAATGGCCGAAACGTTTATAACAAAAAAAGGTACCCTCGCCGAGCGCCTGCTGGCTGCGCTCAATGCCGGCCAGGCCGCCGGCGGTGACTCCCGCGGACAACAGTCGGCCGCCCTGTTAGTCGTCAAGGAACGCGGCGGCTATGGGAACTTCAATGACCGGTATATTGATCTTCGCGTAGATGACCATCCAGAGCCAATCAAAGAACTGATTCGCATCCATGGCCTCCAGCAGCTGTATTTCGCGCCGTCCAAACCGGAACGAATTGTACCAGTAACTGGAGAAATTGAAACGGAACTCGTCGAGCATCTTGGGCGGCTCGGTTATTTTAAGGCCAATTTTGCGGGCAAGGAAGAGACCTTGAAGGCACTGACAACTTACCTGCATACCGAGAACTTTGAAATGCGCGAACAAGCGGAAGGTTTTATCGACCTCGATGTACTCGAGTACATGAGAGCACAGCAGCCGCCCCTAACCGAAACGAATTAAAGAAAGAAGCATAAATGCAACCGTCAACAGCAGAAAAGAGATGACTTGATGTATGAAACAAAAAGAGATCTTCCTGGCCTTTTTCAGGGTCGGCATGCTTGGATATGGCGGGGGGCCGTCAGCCATTCCCCTCGTGCAAAAAGAGGTTGTTTCACGCTATAAATGGGTGGACAGCGATGAATTCGGCGATATTCTTGCCCTCGCGAATGCACTTCCCGGCCCGATTGCCACAAAGCTTGCGGGATACATCGGCTATAGGGTAGGCGGGGTAACCGGGATGCTGAATGCAATCTTTGCTTCTATTGTCCCAACCATTTTCTTAATGATCCTGCTCCTCACCAGCCTGAATGCGTTCAAGGAAGAACCATGGGTGCGCGGCGCGGCTAAAGCAGTTGTTCCGGTAGTCGCTATTATGCTCCTGACGATGACTTGGGAGTTTTTCGCAAAATCGATGAGATCAAGTCTTGGCATAGGATGGACGATCATCGTTCTGGCCGGCAGCTTTATTTTGCTTATAGCAATTGGAGTCCATCCGGCGATCATCATTTTCACCCTTCTCCTTGGTGCGCTTCTGAAACCTGACAAAAAGAAGGAGGAGGGCCGGGCATGATTTACATGCAGATTTTCTGGGCCTTTTTCCTGCCGGGCATCCTCGGCTATGGAGGCGGACCGTCATCGATTCCGCTCATCCAGGCCGAAGTCGTCGACCATTACGGCTGGATGACTAACAGCGAGTTCTCCGAAGTTCTCGCAATGGGAAATGCCCTTCCCGGCCCGATTGCCACGAAGATGGCCGGCTACATTGGCTATGAGATCGCCGGTACGATGGGCGCGGTCGTCGGCGTATTTGCAAGCGTCGCACCGTCTCTGGCCCTCATGATCGGTCTGGTCGGCCTCATCATGAGGCACAAAGAATCACCCAAGGTAAAACGTATGACCACCATCGTCCGGCCGGTCATCGCGGCCCTGCTCGCCGTCATGGCCTATGAATTCTTCGTGGAATCCTATCATGGAGCGGGCATTTTGCATACAGGGATCCTCGCCGCCGCAAGCCTTCTCCTTATGGAGAAAATGAACATCCATCCGGCATACGTCATCGCCGGGAGCCTTCTATACGGGGCCATCTTCCTCGCATAACAAAAACCGAAAGGGAACGGCCCTTTCGGTTTTTTGGATTGCAGGCTTTTGGAAGGGAAGGCGCGTTGGAGGAGGGCATCCGTCCAAAAAACTGGGTCTGGCGGAATAGTGCGAAAAACGGATAGTGTAATCCGCCGCTTGGCCACTCTAGTTTATCAGCAGTGCTTTCTTTATATTGTTTACTAGAATGGTAACAGGCTTACCGGCGTATTCACACTGAAAGAAATAGAAATCATCTTCAATAAGAAGGGAATCTACAGTGGCCATTACAAACGTTTGTTGTAGTAGGTGAGCCGGAAGGGCTACTCAATGAATTCTTTGTGGTCGACAGGAATTTTGACAAAACCCACGATTATTTCCCGGGAAACGACAAAGTACTATTTTATAAGAAATCCCCCAGAATAATTATTCAGGGGGATTTAAGCTTGCTTGGTTTGTATCCTAAGGTTGAGTCAGTTTTAATGGGGCATGTGCTGAACTCCTAAACTGTTCCTCAATAGTGTCGCCGCCATTACCGTGGCACTCTGAACAAGATATTGATTTAACTTTATGGTCTGAAGTATTAGGGTTGAATAATGGTTTTTTGCCGTATAGTTCGGTTTTTGCCATATCCGGTGTTTTTGCGGTGTGGCACTTCAAACAAAAATTTCGCTCATCTAAAATGTCCCAACTTTCTGTGTTGGTTTTGAATTTGTCTGTTTCAGAAAGGGGCTTGTTTCCAAGATTCTCTTTTAACATATAAATATTGTTTGACCCATGTGTTTCATGACAATCTGAACAGGTTAGCTGTCCATTTAAACTAGAACCATCTTCGGCGGTTATTTTATGTCCCGACTGCTCAGTGAACGCTTTATCTTTATAATATTTCTCTATGTTTGTTGCCTTGGACTTATTAGCATCACCATTATGGCATTGGAAACACAAGCCGAAATCTTCGGGTTTTCCTGTTGCCTTATCCTGTTTCATATATGAATTCACCGGATACAGGTCTTTATCTGGACTTGCATCTTTTATTTTATTTGGATTATCTGCTGACCAAGCCTCATGCGGATTGTGGCAGGATGCACAACTATTTGAAGAGGCATTCCCCGAAAGAGCAGTGTGCTTGTGCTTAGTATTTTCTTTGTCCGGTTTGGGAGCAGTTGTTCCATCATGGCAGGCCATACAAAGGTTTTTACCTGGATCGCTTCCAAATTCCCCTCCCAAAAGCGTATCACTTTTCCCAGTATGTGTGCTATGGCAAGCGGCGCAAGAATTTGTGTTGGTGGTAAAATTGCCATGCAAATCATGTGCGGTATTTTGGGACGTTGTTGTAAATTTTATATATCTTGCATAAATACGTCCATTTGTTTCATTGCTAATTGCTGGATTTACATATACATAATAAGTTGTGTTGTACTTTAATGGTTCTTTAGGAGTAAAGTTAAGGGTATACACCCCATCCTCACCAATGGGATTGCTCCCTTTTTCAGCTTCAACACTTTTTATGCTTTCTGTTTTCATTTCAGGAATGACTATTAATGGTTCACCAGGAACGGTTAATTTACCAATTTCATTCACTGTAACTTGGATGCTTGCGTTTATCGGTACATTGGTCATGTCCTCCGCGTCAGTAGGAAAACCTTTTGAGCCTGGAGCTATTATTTTTATACCTGTAACTTGCGGTCTGCTCACTGTCGCTTCTGTTTCTGCGTTTATGGCGCTTGCATCTGCAGGACTAACAGTAACAGATTCTTCAGTTACTGCATTTTCGCTTTTGATGGTTCCATTTGGCGGCAGCTCTTTATCACTGTTTATTTTTGGATTGGCAGCTTCATCGCTGTTTGAGCCTGCAAGAGCGGATTTAATTGTAAAACTGATAGGCGTTTCAGCTATTTTTACACTGTCTGCCTCTAGAACGAATATAACCTTATGCAATCCTTCACTAAACACTTTTGAATATTTCCATTCACCGGTTCCGTTGACTTTTAAAGAATCATTATCCGTAATTTCCATTCGCTTCATGGTTTCAGCATTTTCTTCGTATACTTTAATCTGCTGATGATTTTCTGCCAAAGGGACGGCTCCGATAATTTTTCCTGTAAATTCTGCTTTTGGATTATCCAGTATCGCCTCAGGTCCAGGAGATGTGACTTCTATTGAATAATCACTTTCAGCAGAAAAAACAATGGAACTAGGAGAATAGAAAAGGAGAGAACTAAGTGAAAGGCTCACTATGACGAGATATGCAGCTATCCTGCTTAAGTAGTTCATCTTTTTCACAGCGTTTCATCCTCTGCTATATGTTAAGCCTGCATTATTTTCTAAGGCAGCTTTCAAACTAATTATATCAACCAAAAGTATGGTAAATATCAGCGTAATAGGAACACTTTTTGACAATATCAAGTGTCTAAAAAGAGAACGAGGTAGTAATAATGAGTTATAACTACCTCGTTAATTAGCTGCTTTTAAGGTAATATATCAGATTGCTATCTAGTGTCAATGCTAATCGAATTTACAAATAGTGGGGCTATTTGCATTAGTTATCGGGTTGGTCGCCCTGAGTAATTTCCACCTGGTACAGGAGTAGGATCTACTCGGTGACATGTCCAGCAAACGGTTGCATTTGTATACTTCTTAAGGGCAGATCCGCCTTCGTTGATATCTTTCATGTAAGCTTCAGCTGTTTCCTGGCTCCATCCGCCCTTAACATAATCAGCTATCGTTTTGCCTGCTGTATCTTTTAAAAGTGTAATATCTGTACCGTGTGCATAGTGGCAGCTAGCACAGTTCCGCCCAGCTCTGTAGCTGTCTGTCGTGTGCGAATAATGTCCACTAACCATCTGATCTCCACTGGATCTTAAATAATCATCGTGGCATGTTGAGCAGAAGTTTGAATATACACGCTGCGGCACATCGGCACGATTCTGGTTTACAAACACAGGACCTTTGGATTGATAGATTTTTAATCCTGTAGGGCCAGTACTGGCATTAAACTCCGCATAGGCAGGATCTTCAACCAATTCAAGGTCAAGCATCGCAGTAGAATATACCTTACCATTAACTTCTGTTCTCAATAATCGGTCATTGGTTGAGCCATGCGGGTTATGACAGCTGGAACATTGAAGTTCTTCTTTGTTTGAAGTCAGTGCCCCAGGCGCTGAATCAATCGCAACAGAACCTACATTGTGCATAGAAGCGCTGTCATGAGTGCTGTTGAATACACCAGCGCCGGAATTCTTTTTAACGTTATAGAAACCAAGTGTGCCATCGTGGCAGGACATACACAAGTTTGACTCAGTATCTTGGAACTTTACCAAGGATTTGCCGTTAGCCTGGTGAGTGCTGTGGCAGTTGGCACAGGAATTAGTGTTGTTTTGAAAATTGCCGTGTGTCCGGTGTGTTGCTTCTTTACCATTATTATCAATTGTTCCAACATGAATCCCAGGGGCAGGGTTATTCGGAGTAGGAACAAAAGGCTCTTCGGCAGAAGCTATTACTGCAAATGCGCTTAGCAGAATAAGTGTAAATAAAGCTGAAAAGCTAATCTTTAACTTCCCCATTGCCGTTCCTCCCTAAGTTTCTCTATTTCTTTAAAAAAAATTGATAGAAAACAAGGTAGTAAATTTACATTACTACCTTGTCTCGTTCATTTAGTTAAGCCAGTCAAATAGTGGGGCTATTTGTTGGCTCTATATTATTTAATATTTTTCTTTTCATTGAAAGTTGGGGCCCAGCCATGTCTGCCATTTTCCCAGTTCCATAGCTCTCCGGTTCCAGCCCATGGATCTCCAGCCTGTGCAGGCATGTAACCGGACCATGCACCTCCCTGAGTGTCTGGACCGTGGCCAATAAGTCCTGTGTTTTTGCTAGATGTATGGCAAGTATAGCAAACGGCCATATTGGTGTATTTCTTGAGGGAAGAACCTTTTTCGCTAATATCTTTCATGTATTCAATTGCGGTTTCTTCACTCCAACCTTTGTCTACGTAATTTTGAACGGTTTTACCGGCAACGTCCTTTAGAAGAGTAACGTCAGTACCGTGAGCATAGTGGCAGCTTGCACAGTTACGTCCCTGTGAAGTGGTGTTAGTTGTATGCGAATAGTGGCCCAGTGCAGTCTTTTTACCACTGCCAGTGTCATACGTATCGTGACAGGTTGAACAGAAATTGGCATAGTCTACTAAATCCTGGCCAGCCTTAGGACCTTTGGATTTATAAATTTTCAAGCCAGAGTTTGTAGAACTATCGTTGATAGCTTTAAATGTGTCATCTTCAATTAAATCTAATTTGATAGCGCCGCCATCTGGAGTTATTGTCAATCCGGCTACTTCATTTCTCAACAGACGGTCATTGGTGGAACCATGAGGGTTATGGCAGCTGGAGCATTGCATTGTATCTCCAACTTTGTTGTCGAGTGCACCAGGAGCTGCATTGATTGCAACAGTTCCTACATTGTGCATGGAAGCACTTTCGTGACTACTGTTAAATACACCGGCACCAGAGTTCTTTTTAACGTCATAGAATCCAAGAGTACCGTCGTGGCAGGACATACACAAGTTTGACTCAGTATTTTGGAACTTTACCAAGGATTTGCCGTTAGCCTGGTGAGTGCTGTGGCAGTTGGCACAGGAATTGGTGTTGTTTTGGAAATTTCCGTGTGTTTTATGCTGATTCACTTGCCCATTGTTATCAATTGTACCAACTTTGATGCCAGGTGCTGGATTTCCGGGTGTTGGCGTAAACTGTTCTGCTGATGCGATCGCTGCAAACATACTCAAAACAATAAGCATAAAGAGCGCCGAAAAGCCAAGTTTGAACATTCTCATCTCTACTTAAACCTCCCATTTTGTCTTAACTATTAACCTATAAAACCGGATAACCTCATTAATTAAAAGCACCACCTCCTTTAATGTGTTTTTTGCGGCTTGTAAAAGAAAAAGCATTTTTCTTTTTTGAGCTTTTCCCAAGTTGCAGTTGGCTTTTGTATTGCTACTCCTTAAAAGGAGGTACTGCCTAGTAGAGAACTGAAATCCTTTGATTGACCGTATCGGTTACAAAGATTGTTCCCCGATCATCAATGAAGAGGCCATTAGGAAGATATAGTTTTCCATTATCTGTCCCCATACCGCCTAACGTTCTAATTTCATTTCCGTCCTCGTCGTATACATAAATGTTGTGGGAAAGGTTGCTGACTACATAAACATTGCCTTTTGAGTCAACATCAACCCCCCTTGGGTTAACAAAGAGCGGAACTCCCTTACCTTCCTTAGAACCATTAATGATTCTTAAAAACTTTCCATCTTTATCAAAAACTTGAACCCGGTTATTGCCAGAATCAGTGACATAAATGTTATTGTCTTTGTCAACCGCAACGGCATTAGGAGCAATAAATTTCCCTTCTTCCTCGCCAGCTCCGCCAATTTCCATCAGCTTCTTGCCATCGAGATTAAACGCGAATACTTTGTTTTGCTTAATATCTGTTACATAAAGGGTTTCATTGTAAATGCGCAGTCCGCCTGGAGATTGAATCAATTTTTCTTCATCAGGAAAATAGCTAATGAATTCTCCTTTTGAATTAAAAATTGAAATGTTTCCATTATACAAATCCGCTACATAAATATTTTCTTCTTTATCACCGGCAATTCCATAGGGGAACTGAAACTCGCCTTCTTTAGAGCCTGATTTGCCAAAAAGCATGACATTATTTCCAGACTGGTCAAACACTTGTACCTGAGCATTTTTTGAATCAGTAACATAAAGGAACTCGCCTATTTTTGTTACATCCATCGGCTTGCCTAGAGGATTTTCAAAGCTTCCATAAAATGATTGCCTAAATTCCGGCTCTCCTCCGGCAGGATTTACCGCTGCCACAACTGGCTTCAGCTTTGGTCCAAGGTCCAGCAGGGCGATGCCTAGGAATAATGCTGCAGAAAATACAACCATGGCACTCATCCAAATATATACAGTTGTCTTTTTCAATTCTAGTCATCTCCTATTAATTGCTGTCTTTTTCAGAAAGTCTGGCCAACGCTTCAGAAGCTGGCTTATAAAGGGGGTCGTAGCTTAACGCCTGTTTATATAGCTCTTCAGCATCTGCCAACTTCCCCTGATCCTCTGCGACTCTGCCAATCTCAAAAACAATATCATTATTTACAGGCATCAGTTTATCCGCTTCCTGAAGTGATTTTAGAGCCTCATCGTACATTTTCAGTTGGCGATAAGTCATTCCTTCAAGAAGAAAACCTTTATAATCTCTTGGTGCCAATTCTACAGCTTTGTTTGCTTGCTTTAGCGCATCGTCGTAACGCTTTTGATCATTGTAGACAAGCCCGAGGTTAAAATAAGCACTGACGTTCTTTTTATCTAAATCGATTGCAATCTGTAATTGTTTTGTGGCCTCTTCGCTTTTGTTAACTAAATGGAGGGAATAACCCAGGTTTACCCGGTGTTCAGGATTATTTGGCTCCTTGCTTACTAACCCCTCGTAATAGGCTACTTGCTCTTCCAGCCTGTTATCGTCATTGTTCCAAAAAAACTTGTCACTAATGAAATATCCGCTGACAATACTAATAAGTAGTGTCCCTATTATTAGAGAGATGCCTTGCAGTTTTGAAAAGCGATCTTTTTTCTTATTAATCCGTGTTTCATTTGACTCATTGGATTGATTCTGGAGTTCTACAGCTCCCATATGAATCCTCCTCACAAATTTCCTTCTTCATGGCTTAAAGAGGCCAGGAATTTTTATTAGTTGGTTATTTGGTGCCATTTACCTCATTGGTTCAGGCCAATGAGGGTTATTATAAATCAGGTCGGTTAGACGTTCTGTGGCAACTGCTACAGGTATTCTTTACATGGCATTTATAGCAGCTTTCCTGTGGCCTGGTTAGATTTTCGACTGAAATTGGATGGCCTTCACGCCAATTGTTGGTGTGTTTTTGTGAATGGCAGGAAATGCAGCTGACAGAATTATTTTCTTCGGAACCAGTGCTTCGATTAGGGTCGTGACATGTATAACATGTTTGTTCGTTCTTGGCCGCTTCTTTTCCGTGGCTAGGGAAAAATGAATTTTTGTGGCTCTCAGGACGTTGTTTGTGGCAATCTACACAGAAGGTATTTTCTTTTGCATAAGTATGCTCATCTTTATGGGATTGCTTTGTTTCTAGATATTTATCTAACGTCGATAAATCTTCATATCCTTCCAGCTTTTCGATTGACATTGGTCCGTGGCACTTATTACAGCTGCTTAACTCTGATTTTGCCAGTTTTCCATGTGTCTTTGATTTAAATTCAGAAGACTTATGGCTTTTCGGCAGCATGCCTGTGGCATGGCAGGCAGTACATTCTGTGGTGATCCTCCTAGATTCATGGCATTCCATGCATGTATCCATATCGGGCCTGGTAAATTTAAGGTCAGCCATTGCACTGGAGCCTAATCCTTTATCCCATTTGCTATAATCTGTTTTAAAGGTCATTTCCCGATCGGGTATTTTTCCATGGGCTACACCGCTGTGGCATTGGGTACATTTGACGTCTTTCTCGCTATGCTTATCATGAGGAATAATGATGTCACCTGAAACCGAAAAATTTCTGTTCTGCACATTGTGACACTTTTCACATGTGCTGTTGGGAATTTCTTTTGTCATCCTAATTGGCGCTACATTGACATCGTTTTTGTTTATGTTTTTATAAATGGTTTTTTTGACAAGATCAGCTTTGTTTTTGGCTGCAAGCTTGACCCCTGGCTCAATATGGCAGTTTACGCAATCAACTTCCGCGTGGGAGGAAGCCTTCCACGTATAGTATTCCGGTTTCATTTCATGGCATGACGAGCAAAACTCTGAGCTGGATGAAGCCTCCAGCCCTATAAATCCGATTGAGAAGAATAGGGCCAGAAACAACAGTGTCAATGTCATGATTTTATAAATCTTATTGCGAAAACGGGGAGGGGCCGGCAGCTCTTTTTTTTCTTCTTCCATCAGACTGTCCCTCCAGTTCAAATTTTACAGTTAAGCTCCTTTTTCACCTTTGAAACCTGTCCTGTGGCAGAACTGGCAGTAAACATCTGTTGGCGCGGTTGTTTTCTTGTCAGCAGCAGGCTTTTCTTTATCATGGCAGACAAAGCATTGGGCTTTCGCTTCGTTTGTTTTTGCTTTTGGTGCGTGGGCTGTCAGCCAGTTATCGCTGTCGCCATGGCCATCCGGACGTTCTGCGTGGCAAGTGGAGCAGAAAGCACTGTCACGGGATTTGTCTTTAACCGTTTTTATGTTTGGTACGTATTTTTCATCCTTTTCTCCATTGATCAAGGTCAGGATGTCCTGTTTGGGCATTTCGCGAATCCATTTGGAATCCTTATGACAGTCCAGGCATTGATTAAGCTCTTTTAAAGCAGCGCCGCCATGGCCTTGGTTCCAATTTTTCTGTTGATGGTTTTTAGGTATAGAAATTTCCTCATGGCATGTCAAGCATTCCATTGACAGCTTTACATCTTCTTTTTGCTTTCCTAAAGCTTGAAGGATGATGGCCTGTGTTTTCGTGTTTGTTTCATGTTTACCTTCGACTCCGACAACTGAGTCGTGGGGCTCGGCAGCTGTTCCATCTCCGGAGGCTGTGGCAGCTTTTTCGCTGTCATGGCCTTTATCTTTTTCCGCACCGTGTGTATTGACAGGCAGACTGTATGCGATGTCTTTCCATGGCTTTTCGCCTTTATTTACTTTGTCATGGCAATCGATGCATGTTCCCATGTTAGGATTTGTGTATTCTTTTGTCATAAGCTTACCGATATTTTCTTCTGTCCAATGGTCATACGTTTCTGAACCATTGATTCCGCGGTCAACTACTTTGCCGTGCGCAACTCCGGCGTGGCAGGTGATACATGGAATGCTTTCTTCAACGTGTTTCTTATGATTGACCTTCAGGTCGCCCGTCGCTGTGACAAGGCGGTTGTCCGAGTGGCATTGCCCACAATTCACTTTTAGGACGGGAACGGTCTGGACAATTGGATCCGGCGGACCGACAATATGGTAGTAAACCTCTTTCATCGATTCGATTTTATGGAGGACCATATTTTTCGCACCCGGTTCGATGTGGCACTGCGTACATTTGATTTCACTGTGGGCGCTTGCCTTGAACGTTTGATATTCCGGCGCCATCTCATGGCACGATGAGCAGAAAACTGGATTGGATGTGAAGGCGATTGCCCCGTATGCCGTACCGCTCATGGCGATCAAGCCAAATAGGAGAGCGAAACCGAGTTTCCAGCGATTCACCGGGTTCTTCCAATCTATATTTCTAAATTTTTGCCATAGTCTGCGTATAAGGCCAGCTTTCTTTTTCCCTTCCCTTGTCTCTGTCTGAGGGCTTATCTCTGTCTGTTTGGATCTTCTCCAAAAGGCCACGCTGTTTCACCCTTTCTGTTGTCTTGTTTGATTTCTATCTGCTTTTTTTATTTAACCTCTCTAAAGGTAGTATCTAATATTGAAGGGTGATTTTCCAATGTACAAATTGTGAATAAAGTTGCGAAGTGTGTCGGATGGATTTATGCAGCAAAAGTACGTTGGGAATATTGTTATATCAATGCTTGAGTTAATAACTTACGCGTAGTGTTAAAGAGATTAATGATTAATATTTATACATTAATTAGAATAAAGATGTAAATATAAATCGTTTTTTGACCTCTTTTTGTATAAAGTGAGAAGGGGATAGGTGAAATAGTTATAGTAATATAATTTAATATTTTGTGAAGTTGTTATGAAGAAGTTGTGAAGAAGTTGTGAAGATTAAGCGATATATTTTTTATATTTTAGGCTGGGTTTGTCAGTTTTGAACAGAATTTATCTTTGGTTTCTTCACAGGGAGGGTAAAGATCTTTCATTCGATCGTAAAAAAACCGCTGGACTAGTGGCCAGGCGGGATAAGGATATAAAACGAGTTTCGTTGGTTTACTAACTACTCAAAGGAAGTGAGTGAGGCACTGGAACCGTCCCCGTGCATCACTCTCCTTTAAATCCGGTGCGGTGGCAGTATTGGCAGTAGATGTCTGTTGGTGGTTTGGCGGTTGTGGATTCTGGTTGTGGTTTTTGTTTGTCGTGGCAGGTGAAGCATGTTTCTTTTTCTGGTTTTGTGCTGGCCTTTTTTGCGTGCTTGGTCAGCCAGTCGTCGCTGTCCCCATGGCTTGGTGGCCTTTCTCCGTGGCAGGCGTTACAGAATTCGTTTGTGCGCAGCGTGCTTCTTTTTTCTTCTGGGCTTCGGGAGTGCTGTTCTTTCCCCTCGCTGTGGTTAATAAGGGTTTGAATATTTTGCGGCTGCACTTCTTTGGCCCATTTCGTATCTTTGTGGCAATTTACGCATTGATCTACATTCTTATATGCTGTCTCTCCGTGTTGAACTTTCCATTTGTCCCGCTTATGGGTAGCGGGAGTATCGACTTCTTTGTGACATGTTGAGCATTCCATTGATAGTTTAACATCTTCATGCTGCATACCGATGGCTTGGAGGATGATCTGCTGGGATTTTCCAGTGTTTTCTGCCTTGTTGGCATCGGCTGTTTCTACTTTGGAACTTCCATGCTCAACCTGTCTCGGTAGGCTGTAGGCAACATCTTCCCATGGTTTTTGGCCTTTGTTCACTTTGTCGTGGCAGTCGATGCATGTGCCCATATTCGGGTCCATATATTCTTTTGTCATCAGCTTCTCGGCGTTGTCGGCCGTCCAAAGATGGCGGTCTTTTTCTGTGTTGAGTTTACGGTCGGCGATTTTGCCGTGGGCGACTCCGGCATGGCAGGTGATGCAGGGGATCCCTTCATCTATATGCTTTTTATGGTTGACCATTAGGTCGCCGGAAGCGGTCACTAGCCTGTTCGTTGTGTGGCATTGCTGGCATGAGATGTTTGGAATGGCTTCTCCTGGTGTCTGGACGATTTGCTCAGGAATACCGGTGAGGTGGTAGTAGACTTCTTTCATGGATTTCATTTTGTGGGTCAGCATATTGACCGCGCCTGGTTGGATATGGCACTGTACGCAGCTGATCTGGCTGTGGGCGCTTGCTTCGAAGGTTGCGAATTCGGGCTGCATTTCATGACAGCTTTTGCAAAAAGTAGGTGAGTTTGTAAAGGCTAATACTCCGCCAAATCCTCCTCCTCCAACAATGAGAAGGGCTAAAGTCGCAAATAGCAGTTTCCAGCGGTTCACCGGGTTTTTCCAGTCAATTTCTTTCACTCTTCTCCAAAGGCTTTTTTTCTTTTCCTTCGGATGCGTTTCTGTTTCTGGCGGTTTCTTTTTCCTCCGGAACAACAATGTTCTCAACCTCCCTGTTTTTCAAATATTCTCTATATATTACCATTATAACCTAATCATTTAAGTCAGTGCGTGATATTGTGAAAAATTGAGCAATAGTTTTTGCTGTTGAAAAGGTTCCTTATTATATACTTTTTGGGGACGCAAAAAGGACCAAGAAACTTTGCCAAATCTGAATCATTTTTATAAAGCGATCTTTTGTAGTAAGTTGTTAATACCATAGTAACTTCTAAACCATTGATTGGAGCGGAGGGCACCGACTCCAGCGGGATGAAGCGGCAAGGTGGAGACCCCACAGGCGCTTAAGCGCCGAGGAGGCTCCACTGACGCCCCGCGGAAAGCGTGTGCCCGCAGCGGAAATCAAGTTTTTTTCCAAAAGCCAGGGGTGGGCTTCTGTTGTCACTGCATAGCGGAAGTGGTAAGATGGTAACAGAAATTGGCGAATTCTTTTTAAAGGAAATTCGTGGTATAGAAGAGAATCCTTTCTCCTTATGGGGTTTGAATGCTGAGTAGAAGAAGGAGCGTTTGAGATGGGCATTTTAAATAAACTGTTTGATATGAATAAACGCGAGCTAAAGAAGCTGACTAAAATTGCCGGGAAAATTGAGGCGCTCGCCGGTGAGATGGAAAAGCTGACGGATGATGAGCTTCGCGCAAAAACAGACGAGTTCAAGCAGCGTTACCAAAACGGTGAAACACTCGACGATTTGCTCGTCGAGGCATTTGCGGTTGTCCGTGAAGGGGCCCGCCGTGTCCTTGGCCTATATCCTTATCCTGTCCAGCTCATGGGTGGTGTTTCCCTGCACGAGGGGAATATTTCCGAGATGAAAACAGGGGAAGGAAAAACGCTGACAGCGACAATGCCAGTTTACTTGAATGCGTTGTCTGGTAAGGGCGTGCACGTTGTAACTGTCAACGAATACCTCGCCAGCCGTGACGCTACTGAGATGGGCCAGCTGTACAATTTCCTTGGCTTAACGGTCGGGCTGAACCTGAACAGCATGACAAAGGAAGAGAAGCAGGAAGCGTATGAGGCCGATATTACCTACGGTACGAATAACGAATTCGGGTTCGACTATCTCCGGGACAACATGGTGTTATATAAGGAACAAAAAGTTCAACGCCCGCTTTTTTATGCGGTCATTGACGAGGTTGACTCGATTTTGATTGACGAAGCGAGGACACCGCTGATCATTTCCGGTACGGCGCAAAAGTCCACGTCGCTCTACATGCAGGCCAACGCATTTGTCCGGACGCTGACGAAGGATCAGGATTATACGTATGATGAGAAAACAAAAGGAGTCATGCTGACGGAGCAGGGGATTTCGAAAGCAGAGCGCGCCTTTGGGATCGAAAACCTTTTTGACATCAACCACGTGACATTAAACCACCATGTCAACCAGGCGCTCAAGGCAAACGCGTCGATGCATCTAGATATTGATTACGTTGTCCAAGACGGCGAAATCGTCATTGTTGACCAGTTTACCGGCCGCTTGATGAAGGGCCGCCGCTACTCAGAGGGGCTCCACCAGGCGATTGAAGCAAAAGAAGGACTCGAAGTCCAAAATGAAAGCATGACGCTTGCGACAATCACATTCCAGAACTACTTCCGGATGTACGAGAAGCTTGCCGGTATGACCGGTACGGCAAAAACGGAAGAAGAGGAATTCCGCAATATATATAATATGAACGTTATCGTCATTCCGACGAACCGGCCGATTGTCCGTGATGACCGTCCGGATTTGATTTATGCAACGATGGACGGGAAATTCCGCGCGGTTGTGGAAGACATTGCCGAGCGCCATCAAAAAGGCCAGCCGGTCCTTGTCGGTACCGTCGCGATTGAAACGTCCGAGCTTATTTCAAAATATTTGCAGAAGAAGGGCATCAAGCACAACGTCCTAAACGCGAAAAACCATGGCCGTGAAGCGGAAATCATCGCTGAAGCGGGCGAGCCGGGCTCCGTTACGATTGCGACCAACATGGCCGGCCGTGGTACTGATATTAAGCTTGGCGAAGGTGTCGTTGAGGTTGGCGGGCTTGCCGTCATCGGTACGGAGCGCCATGAGTCACGCCGGATTGACAACCAGCTGCGCGGACGATCAGGACGTCAGGGAGATCCGGGGGTAACCCAGTTCTACCTTTCGATGGAAGATGAGCTGATGCGCCGCTTCGGTTCAGATAATATGAAAGCGATGATGGAGCGCCTCGGCATGGATGATTCCCAGCCGATCCAGAGCAAAATGGTTTCGCGCGCGGTCGAGTCAGCGCAGAAACGCGTTGAAGGAAATAACTTTGACGCGCGGAAGCAGCTCCTTCAATACGATGATGTCTTGCGCCAGCAGCGTGAAATTATTTATGCGCAGCGCAACGAAGTGCTAGATGCTGAAAACCTTCGCGACATTGTTGAAAATATGATTAAACATACAATTGAACGCGAGGTTGATACATTCGCGCCAAGGAACGTAGATGAAGAGGAATGGAATCTTCAGGGATTGGTTGACTACACCGCTGCCAATCTGCTCCGCGAAGGCGACATCACTCTTGCGGACCTGACTGGCAAAGAGCCAGACGAGATGGCCGAGGCCATTTTTGCAAAAGTAAAACAGCGCTACGATGAGAAAGAAGAAATCCTTGAGCCTGATCAGATGCGCGAGTTCGAGAAAGTCATCGTTCTGCGCGCGGTTGACTCGAAGTGGATGGACCACATCGACGCAATGGATCAGCTTCGCCAGGGAATCCATCTACGCGCCTATGCCCAGACCGATCCGCTTCGTGAATACCAGGCTGAAGGCTTCGCGATGTTTGAGAGCATGGTTCTTTCCATTGAGGAAGAGGTTTCCCGCTATATCATGAAGGCGGAAATCCGCAGCAACCTGCAGCGACAGGAAGTTGCCAAAGGCCATGCAGTCAACCCGAAGGAAGACGGGGAGAAAGTGAAAAAAAAGCCTGTCATCAAGAAAACGAACATCGGCCGCAATGACCCATGCCACTGCGGCAGCGGCAAAAAGTTCAAGAACTGCCACGGGGCGGGGTAAGAGACTAGTTGTTATATAAATGGGGAACTGATTGTATTGCATCGGTTCCTCTTTTTCTTTTTGTTGCGGATAGTAAAACTGGTTTGGTTGTTGGGACAGAGCCAAGTCAAAAAGGTACATCTCTGTCCCAAGCATCCTATTCGCGAGAGGATTGCTAAAAACCGGTATTTCTGTCGCGTAAGATTCGCTTCCCGGTTTTGAGATGTCCCGGGTTTTAAGCCTGCTAAATGCTGTTGCGACACGAGGCTGCAAAGCGGGTTATGCGTCAAGGGGGCTGCGTAGCTGGGCTTCTGCGGCTTTTTATTTTGCCAGGGGTTTTGGCAAACGGGGTTTGACGGTATATACTGTATAAGAAATATTTTATTGGAAAGGTTTTTGAGGTGATTAATATGGAGTTTTCAGATATTAGGCATGAGTTGGAGAAAACAGCTAAGCGATTAGCGGGCTTTAGGGGGTCTCTTTGACTTAGAGGAGAAGGAGGCCCGGATTGCGCAGCTGGACAATGAGATGTTGCATCCGGATTTTTGGAATGACCAGGATGCGGCGCAGCGGGTGATCAATGAGGCGAATGCGCTGAAGGATCAGGTTCATGCGTTTTTTGAGATGAATGAGGCGTATGAGGATTTGGAAGTGACGTTTGAGTTGCTGAAGGAGGAGCCTGATGAGGATTTTCAGGCTGAGCTGGAGGAGCAGCTTGCCGAGTTGACGGCGCGTCTGGATGAGTATGAGCTGGATATGCTGCTGAGCGAACCTTATGATAAGAATAATGCGATCTTAGAGCTGCATCCGGGCGCGGGTGGAACGGAGTCCCAGGATTGGGGTTCGCTGCTCTTACGGATGTATACCCGCTGGGCGGAGAAGCGCGGCTTCAAGGTCGAGACGCTTGATTATTTGCCGGGTGACGAGGCTGGCATCAAGAGTGTGACGCTTTCGATTAAAGGGCATAATGCGTACGGATATTTGAAGGCGGAGAAGGGTGTGCACCGACTTGTAAGGATTTCGCCGTTCGATTCGTCTGGCCGCCGCCATACGTCGTTCGTTTCGTGCGAGGTGATGCCGGAGTTTAATGATGAGATTGAGATTGACATCCGGACAGAGGATTTGAAGATTGATACGTACCGGTCGAGCGGTGCGGGCGGACAGCACGTCAATACGACGGACTCGGCGGTCAGAATTACGCATGTTCCGACAGGCGTGGTTGTGACGTGCCAGACGGAGCGGTCGCAGATCAAGAACCGTGAGCGGGCGATGAATTTGCTGAAGGCGAAGCTGTACCAGCGTGAGATTGAGGAGAAGGAGAAGCAAATGGCGGAGATTCGCGGCGAGCAAAAGGAAATTGGCTGGGGAAGCCAGATCCGTTCGTATGTGTTCCATCCGTATTCAATGGTGAAGGATCACCGGACGGGGACGGAGTCGGGGAATATTCAGGCTGTGATGGACGGGGAACTGGATCCGTTCATCGATTCCTACTTGCGTTCGAAACTGTCGTAAGCTTCTTGTAGGTAGAAGATTGTTTTTGCAAAATTTAAGCCTTTGCCGGCATTCATGTTCAGTCGGCAAAGGCTTGTTTTGATTGTGGAGTATCGAAGGGTTTTTCAACAGTTTTCAGTGGATAACTTATTTATCCACAAGATTTCATGCAAAAGTAGAGTCCGCTATCGTGGGTTATTAACAGTGCACTTGTAAAATCGGGTTCCAAAATTAAGTTATCAACATAGTCCAGGATTGAAAAAAGTATTTATCCACAGGTTTCGCATTTTTGACCTGTAAAATCTTTTTTATCAGCTTTTTATTGGGGACAACCTTTAATAAAGGATTCCTGTTCTGCTTGTATTTGCGCCTAGCTTCCTGTGAATGCTATACTCTAGCATTGCATAGTTTAAAAATTTGATTAGATGATCCGATTAAAGGTTATATAGAGAAGGAGGGCTCGTTTTTGAGAAGACGCAGGAAGGCCAGGCTTTCAGGGACCCGGGCTGAACGATTGCTGGAATATTTGTTTATCCTTGCGGGTTCGGCGATTGTGGCGCTGTCGTTTAATTTGTTTCTTTTGCCGAACAAGATTGCTTCGGGCGGTGTGAGCGGGATTTCAACCATTTTGGATTCTGTATTCGGATGGGAGCCCGCGTTTGTGCAATGGTCGCTCAATATACCTCTGTTTATTGCGGGTGTAGTTTTACTTGGACGGCAATTCGGAGTGAAGACGCTGATTGGGACGGCATTTTTGCCATTCGTCGTCTTGGCCTCTGCCAATCTTGAACCGTGGACGAAGGACCCGCTTCTTGCGGCCTTGTTTGGCGGGATTGGCGTTGGACTAGGCCTTGGGATTGTGTTCCGCGGAAGGGCTTCAACAGGCGGAACCGATCTTGCGGCCCAGATTATTAATAAATATACCGGTTTGACGCTGGGGCGCTGTGTCGCTTTAATTGACGGGTTGATTGTCCTGGCCGCGGCGATTGTCTTTGATATTGAGCGAGGCCTTTATGCATTGATTGGTCTTTATGTGACGAGCAAAACGATTGACCTTGTCCAAGTCGGATTCGGACGCTCAAAAATGGCGATGATCATTACGAATCACCAGGACGAAGTAAGGGAAGGGATTTTGAGTAAAATCGACCGGGGCGTGACCAGATTATCAGCGTATGGCGGTTTTACCGATTCAGAGAAGCCTGTCCTCATGTGCGTGGTTGACCAAACGGAGTTCACAAAATTGAAACAATTGGTGAAAAACATTGATCCGTCAGCGTTTGTTATCGTCATGGATGCGGCAGAGGTATTGGGTGAGGGTTTCAAAAGAGAATAATATTGGTATAATTAACTAGTGTTTACTAACATTGCTAAAGGGGATATATGTATGAAGAAAAAATTACTTGCTTTGCTAATGGGTACTTCAATGGTGCTTGCGGCATGCGGCGGCGGCGGAGATGGCGGCGGCAAAGAGTCTGCATCCGCGGATCCGGAGAAAATGTATCAGCAAAAATGTTCAGGCTGTCATGGCGGTGACCTAAAAGGTGGCGCGGGGACTGACCTGACAAAGGTTGGAAGCCATTACTCCAAGGATGAGATCAAGGATATCATTGAAAATGGAAAAGGCGGCGGCATGCCAGCAGGTCTTTATAAAGGCGACGATGCTGACAAGGTTGCCGGGTGGCTGGCTGAAAAGAAATAAACTTACATTTAGTAAATTGATGATAGGCGTGCTGCGCAGTTGGCAGGGCGCCTTTTTTTTGCGGAAAAGAGGCTTTAAAAGTAAAGTTGGCGTGAAACCGTCTATTTTTTCTTCTGTTTTAACACAGTTTCACTGTAGGAAACCTATCGATTTTGCAATGTTCAATTTCTGTTCACTGATGATCTGTTATCTGTTTGTCATAAAGATGCGAAAATGAAATGATATTTGGAAAAACTTTTTTTGCTTGCTGATTCCTTTATTTACTATTGCTGCCATGGTAATAGTTAGTCTAATTATTATGTTTATAGAAGGTTTGGTAATGATAAATTAACCAACAGAGGGTAATTATGCCAAAATTCGACTCTTTTGAAAAGAAACTGTAATATTTCAACCCCTTTATTTACAGGCTTTGAATGGTATAATGGGTTTGTGTTAAAAACCACAATGGTTATTTTGTCCAATTTACGAGAATATTGTCTAACGCAGTTCAGTCATCGGAGAACACTCATGTGACAAATACAATTAAGGTGATTATTAAATGATAGAAATGCAAAATGTTTATAAAAAGTATCCTAATGGAGTTACTGCCATGAATGGAATAGATGTAAAGATTGCGAAAGGCGAATTCGTCTACGTGGTCGGGCCGAGCGGAGCAGGGAAAACAACGTTCATCAAAATGATGTACCGCGAAGAAGCCCCAACGTCCGGATCTATCCTCATCAACGGTATTAATATAGCAAAATTAAAGAATAAGAAAGTACCGATCTTTCGTCGGAACTTAGGTGTGGTGTTCCAGGACTACAAGCTTTTGTCGACAAAAACGGTTTTTGAAAATGTCGCGTTTGCTCTTGAAGTGATTGAGGAGCAGCCGAAGATTATCAAAAAGCGCGTCATGGAGGTCCTGGATCTCGTTGGCCTTAAGCATAAAGCCAGAATGCTGCCAACCGAGCTTTCAGGGGGCGAACAGCAGCGTGTATCAATCGCGCGCTCAATCGTCAACTCCCCGAAGGTTGTCATTGCCGATGAGCCTACTGGAAACCTTGATCCAGATACATCGTGGGAAATCATGAAAATATTTGAAGAAATCAATACGAGGGGAACCACAATCGTGATGGCGACCCACAACAAGGAAATCGTGAACACAATCAAGCATCGCGTTATTGCAATTGAAGAAGGTATTATTGTCCGTGATGAGCAAAGAGGTGACTACGGTTATGAAGCCTAGAACCTTGGGACGCCATGCACGGGAAAGCCTGAAAAGTATTGGAAGAAACGGCTGGATGACGTTTGCATCTGTTGGTGCTGTAACTGTTACACTCATCCTTGTCGGCGTCTTTTTCATTATAATGATGAACCTCAACAAAGTGGCAACAACCATTGAAGAGGACGTGGAAATCCGCGTACACATCGATAAGACTGCCGATCAAGCCAAGCAGCAAAAACTAAAGGAAGAGATTGACGCCCTTCCGGAAGTCAAGACCATTGGCTTTTCCTCAAAAGAAGAGGAACTGGAGATTCTGATAAAAAATCTAGGTGAGTCCTATAAGCTGTTCGAACAGGATAATCCTTTGAATGATGTATTTATTGTAAAGACGACAAATCCTGAAGATACGATGAAAGCGGCCGATAAGATTAATAAGATGGAATTTGTCCATAAGGTGAAATACGGGCAGGACAGTGTCGAAAACCTGTTTAAATTCATTGGTGCAAGCCGGAATGTTGGGCTGGCGCTGATTGCGGGTCTGTTGTTTACCGCAGTATTCCTCATTTCAAATACGATAAAAATTACGATCATTGCCAGAAGAAGAGAAATTCAGATTATGAGATTGGTTGGGGCAACCAATGCTTTCATCCGCTGGCCATTTTTCCTTGAAGGCCTCTGGCTAGGAATTCTTGGTTCAGTCATTCCAATCATCCTGCTTTCGATTGCCTATTACCATGCATACGCATACCTAGCCCCATTGCTGGAAGGTCATTTTATCCAGATCCATCCGTTTGACCCGTTCATGTACCAGGTATCAGGGGTTCTCGTCCTGATGGGCGCATTAATTGGAATTTGGGGAAGCACGATGTCTGTCAGGAAGTTTCTCAGAATTTAATTGAAGATACAGGCCGGATGAAAGAAGGCCTTTGCAAAATAGACGATAGAACATAATGAAAAGTTCCAACAAAAATAGACACGATTTACCTGTACAAGGGTTCATTGGAAAGGAGAAATCGGGAAGTGAGAAGATCAGTCATGGCGCTTACCGTATCAGCGGCGGTAGGCATAGGGAGTTTATTCGGGGGCATACAAACAGAAGCTTCCACACTATCAAACCTGCAAAATCAAAAGCAGGAAATCCAGTCAGAGCGTAATAATGTAAATACAAACATTCAGGAAGCTGACAAAGAGATTAAGAGGCTTCAAGGCGAGCAGCAAAAGGTAAACGCAGAAATAAAGCGCCTCGACTTTGCGATTAGCGACACGAACGAAAAAATCCGCGTCAAAGAACAAGATATTAAAGATACTCAAATGGAGATTCAAAAGCTCCAAGGTGAAATCAAAGTTTTGCAGGAGCGAATTGCCCAGCGCAATGAGCTATTAAAGGATCGTGCCCGTAATTTCCAGGAAAACGGCGGAATGGTCAGTTATATTGATGTATTAATGGGCGCGACGAGCTTTAGTGACTTTGTTGACCGCGCAAATGCTGTCGCGACGTTCATGGAAGCGGACAAAGAAATTCTTGAACAGCATCAGGCTGATAAAGATGAGTTGGAAAAGAAACAGAAGCAAGTTGAAAGTGAGCTGGCATCTTTGAAAAAGATGCTTGCCGACCTCGAAGTGATGAAAAAACAGCTTGCCTCCCAGCGCAGCGAGAAGGACAAGCTGATGAAAGAACTTGTCGAGCAGGAACAGGAAGAGCATGACCATAAAATGGAGCTTGCTGAGGAAGAGGCAATCTTAAGCTCGCAGGAAGCAGCCATGGCAAAGGCAATTGAGCTTGAAAAGGTTCGCATTGCAGAGGAAGCCGAGCGTGCTCGTAAAGAGGCGGCAGCCCGTGCCGCAGCGGAAGCCGCAGCAGCGGCGAAAGCAGCTGCTGCGAAGGCATCTGCTACGACGAATAGTAATAGTGGCGGAAGTTCATCTTCCCATTCGTCGTCAACTCCGGCACCTACCCCGTCTGCCCCTGTTGCAAAACCTGTTGTGACGGCAGGTAACTTTATGAAGCCGACAACAGGTGTAAACACATCAGGATTCGGCGCTCGGTGGGGAACGTTCCACTATGGTGTTGACTGGGCAAACCGCTCTGCAAATGTTCCTGTCGTTGCGGCTGCCAGTGGTGTTGTAAGTAATTCATATTATTCCAGCAGTTATGGAAATGTTATCTTTATTGCCCATTCCATTAACGGCCAGACGTATACAACTGTATATGCACACTTGGATAGCCGTTCTGTCGGGACAGGTAGTGTTGTTTCCAAAGGCCAGTTTATCGGCTACATGGGCAACACCGGCCACTCAACAGGCAAACACTTGCACTTTGAACTCCATAAAGGTGGTTGGAACCAAAGTAAATCCAATGCAGTAAACCCATTCGCATACGGAGTTCCGAGATAATACTTACCTTTTAGAGAAGATTGATTAGCGTTAAGGCTTACAAATCTGCTGATTGGAACGGAAGGCGCGAAGACTCCTGCGGGCTGTAGCGGCAAGGTGGAGACCCCGCAGGCGCCAAAGCGCCGAGGAGGCTCCACTGACGCCCCGCGGAAAGCGAAGCGCCTGGAGTGGAAATCAGCCGCAATGATTACCTTACCTATATATTTTTGAACGATAATCAATATTACAAATGCAAAGGGCGGAAGAAGCAACAGCTTCTCCGCTCTTTTTGTTTTTACAAAACTATAGAATTCGCTACTGTGGATAACTCATTTACCAAGCATGGCTTCTTCTAGCTTCAGCGCCTATCGCCTAGCAAACTTCAGGTCTCCTCCCTACGATAAGTCATCATCGAATCGCTAGCGCTCTTCGTGATTCCTTTATCTCAGTCGAAGCCCTTCCAGTTTGTACGGCGATGACCAAGGCGCTTGCGCTTTTGTTCGTGTGGGCGGCTTATGGTTCCAATCGTGCTGCCGAAGCCGGCCTACATAGATTATTTACCCGAATCAAGCTCCTAGAAACTGGGAATACTTACTTGTGCTCAGCAACGCCACTTAGCCAATGGGCAGCGGCTACGTAAAAATCTTTTTAATAGTACATATTAATGAAGCACTGGAACCGTCCCCCTGCTTCATTAATCATAACTCGTCCGATTGGTTCATATATGTAGAGTAAAGAACGCTGCGGGAGGACTAGCGGTGTTTTGTGTGAATATAGGTGTGAGACGTGGGGAGTGGCTTGAATGAGGCGGAAGTGGATGGCATTGTTGATGGCTTTGTCGCTGGCGGTTGGGTCGGCGGGGACGTATGCTGGGATGAAGTGGGCGGAGGATCATGAGGCAGGGTTTGCTCTGGATGTTGCGGGAGTTCCGAAGAAAAAGGGCAGTGGGCCTGCGGATTCCGCACGGTTAGAGAGGGTCAGCCAGGCATACGACCTGATTGTCAGCCAGTATGTTGAAAAGGTTGAAAAGGATGCCCTTGTCGAAGGGGCGATTCAGGGAATGCTGGCAAAGCTAGATGACCCTTACTCGGTTTATATGGACAAGAAGACGGCCCAGCAATTCAATGAGTCGCTTGAGTCATCGTTTGAGGGGATAGGCGCCGAAGTCGGAATGGAAGATGGGAAAATCGTCATTGTTGCCCCTTTCAAAAATTCCCCCGCGGAAAAGGCGGGCCTTAAACCTCATGACCGGATTTTAAAGGTGGATGGCAAGCGTGTTGACGGACTTGATTTATACCAAACAACCGTCATGATCCGCGGAAAAAAAGGAACGATCGTCAAAATTGAGGTTGAACGGAAAAATGTGAAAGACCCGTTTATCGTCAAAGTGAAGCGGGATCAAATCCCTTTGGAAACCGTTTTTTCTGATGTGAAGAAAGTGGACGGAAAGCAAATTGGATACATTGAAGTCACCTCCTTCGCCGAAGAGACGGCCGCTGATTTCAAAAAACAGCTGAAGGCCCTTGAGGAAAAGGGGATTTCAGGATTGGCCATCGATGTGCGCGGCAATCCGGGCGGCTTGCTTGTTAGTGTCGAGGCAATTCTTCGCGAACTAGTAAGCGGTGAAAAGCCGTTTGTGCAAATAGAAAAGCGGAATGGAAAAAGGGACCAGTACTTTTCAACGTTGAAAAAAGGAAAATCGTATCCGATTGTGGTTCTTGTCGATAAAGGCAGCGCATCCGCGTCGGAGATTCTCGCCGGTGCTTTGCAAGAGGCGGAGGGATACCCGCTCATAGGAGAAACGACGTTTGGGAAAGGAACTGTGCAGCAAGCCTTTCCAATCGATGATGGCGGAAACATTAAACTGACGCTTTTCAAATGGCTCACCCCTGACGGAAATTGGATTCACCGAAAAGGAATCAAGCCGGACGTAAAGGTGGAGCAGCCAATAATCTTTTCGGCGCATCCAATTACTTCGGAAGAAGCGTTAAAGGTGGATATGAACAATGAGCAAGTGAAAAACGCCCAAGTGATTCTTGAGGGGCTCGGGTATCATCCTGGCAGAACCGATGGTTATTTTAGCTCGGGAACAGTCAGATCAGTTAAAGCGTTCCAGCAGCAGGCCCGTTTGCAGCCAACTGGCAAAATTGACGCCAAGACCGCGTCGGCACTCGAGGCAGCCGCTCTGAAGGAACGAAAAAACGAAAAGAATGACTTGCAACTACGGACAGCATTAAGGCTTTTGGCAAAATAGGTTCAGTCAGGCACTTGGATTTCTTTGAGAAGTAGTTAGGACAGGGAGAATTCTCCCTGTCCTATTTATGTTGATTCGGACAGGTACTTGGATTTTTGCGCGCGCATTATCCAAAAAAGGACAAGGATCAAAAGCAATACAATATTTTACCTAGAAAGCGATTCCAATCAACCTATTGACCAACCTGTATATACAAGTTATACTAATATATGAAACCTGTATATACAAGTTAGCTAATGTGGCAAGCCACACAGATTCAGAGCCAAAGCTGGCAGCTTTTGCATACAGGAAAGGGCTTTATAAAGGATCTATCAAAAAAAGGTTTGTGTTTCCAAAATTAGGTGAAAAGGAACGTTGATAGTTCCTCCAGGAATATGATCGGGCCCGAAAGAAAACGCTAACACTATTAAACTAGGAGGGAAAAAGATGGATCTCAAAAAGACAGCTTCCGAAATAATTGAAGCAGTCGGCGGCAAGGACAACATTGCCGCAGCGACCCACTGCGTAACACGCCTGCGTTTCGCGCTAAAGGACGAAGGCAAAGTAGATAAGGAACAGCTTGAAAAGATTGATGCTGTTAAAGGCTCGTTCTCGACCAGCGGACAGTACCAGGTTGTTATTGGACAGGGGACTGTTGACAAAGTCTACAATGAGCTTGCCGCTCAGGCTGGCATAGCCCACCAGAGCAAACAGGAAATCAAGGACGCAGCCGCGGAAAACCTGAACCCATTCCAGCGCGCCATCAAGACACTGGCTGATATTTTCATTCCAATTCTTCCAGCCATCGTAACTGCCGGTCTTTTGATGGGAATTAATAACGTCCTGACAGGGCCGGACATTTTTTACACAGGTAAATCGATTGTCGAAGTGCATCCTCAGTTCGGTGACTTCGCAAGCATTATCAACTTGATTGCGAACACGGCATTCGTCTTCTTGCCGGGACTAATCGGCTGGTCGGCGGTCACCCGGTTCGGGGGAAGCCCGCTGCTCGGGATTGTCCTCGGTCTTATGCTTGTCCACCCGGACCTCTTGAATGCTTGGGGATGGGGCGCCGCGAAGGCGGAAGGCGAAATCCCGACTTGGAACTTGTTCGGCTTGTCCATCCAGAAGGTCGGCTACCAGGGACAAGTTTTGCCAGTCCTCGTCGCTTCGTATGTTTTGGCAAGGATAGAACGCTTCCTGCGTTCGAAAATCGCAGACGCATTCCAGCTTCTGCTCGTTGCGCCGATCGCGCTATTAGTTACAGGATTCCTTTCATTCATCCTAATCGGACCGATTACGTTTACTATCGGTCAATGGATTACAAATTTGTTCACAGGCATTTTTGACACAGTGCCTGCCATCGGCGGACTTGTCTACGGCGCACTGTACGCACCATTAGTTGTAACAGGGATGCACCATACGTTCCTGCCGGTTGACCTGCAGCTGATTACAAGCACAGGCGGCACATTCCTGTGGCCGATCCTTGTGATGTCCAACCTTGCCCAAGGTTCAGCCGCACTTGCAATGATGTTCCTGCTGAAGGATGAAAAGCTAAAAGGACTATCCGTTACATCTGCCATCTCTGCCTACCTCGGCATTACCGAGCCGGCGATGTTCGGGGTAAACCTCCGTTTCCGCTTCGCTTTCATCTCAGCGATGATTGGCGCTGCGCTAGCCGGAATGTTCATCACGCTTAACAAAGTCATCGCGCCTTCCATCGGCGTTGGCGGACTGCCGGGCTTCTTGTCCATCGTTCCGCAAAAGTGGGCACCGTTCTTCGTTGGAATGGCAATTGCGATCGCGGTGCCAATTGCCCTTACACTACTCTGGGGTAAAACAAAAGCCAAAAAAGGCGAACTCGCATAAAAGCAATCGTTCTCAACACGAACTTCATCAAAAAATCGGATACCATTGGCCCTAGCTGCCAATGGTATCTTTGGTAAAGAGTCAAAGTGCCAGGCACTCAATAAATGCACTCAGCAATGTTTCGTAAATACGGGGGTATTCCTAACGAGGCACCCCTATTTAAGAAGGTGGATTGTATTATGAGTATGAAAGAACCATGGTGGAAAAAATCAGTTGTATATCAGATTTATCCGAAGAGTTTTAAAGATACGACGGGAAAGGGCGTCGGTGACTTGGAGGGGATTACGAGCAAGCTTGATTACTTGAAGGAGCTTGGCGTCGATGTGATCTGGCTGACCCCGATTTATAAATCCCCGCAACGCGATAACGGCTACGATATTAGCGATTATTTTGACATCCATGAGGAGTATGGAACGATGGACGATTTCGACCGACTCCTTGAGGGAGCCCACAAGCGCGGAATGAAGCTAATCATGGACATTGTCGTCAACCATACATCCACAGAGCATCCGTGGTTCCAGGAATCACGAAAATCCAAGGACAATCCGTACCGTGACTTTTACATTTGGAAAGACGGCGTAGATGGCGGCCCGCCGACAAACTGGGAATCGAAGTTCGGGGGCAACGCCTGGGAATATGACGAGCAGACAAGCCAGTACTACCTGCACCTGTTCGACGTCACCCAAGCTGACCTGAACTGGGAGAACGAAGAGGTCCGCAAGCGCGTTTACGACATGATGAAATTCTGGTTCGAAAAAGGCGTCGACGGTTTCAGGCTTGACGTCATCAACCTCATTTCGAAGGATCAAAGTTTCCCGAACGACTATGAAGGCGACGGCCGCCGTTTCTACACTGACGGACCGCGCGCGCATGAGTTTATGAAAGAAATGAACCGCGAGGCATTCTCCCAGTACGACAGTATGACCGTCGGTGAAATGTCCTCGACAAGCATTGAACACTGCATCAAATACAGCAATCCAGAAAACCGCGAACTCAGCATGACCTTTAACTTCCATCACCTGAAGGTCGACTACGAAAACGGAGAAAAATGGACGCTCGCCGACTTCGACTTCCTCGCTTTGAAGGATATTCTGTCCACGTGGCAGGAAGAGATGAACAAGGGCGGAGGCTGGAACGCGCTTTTCTGGTGCAACCACGACCAGCCGCGGGTTGTCTCCCGTTATGGTGATGACGGGAAGTATCGCGTGGAGTCTGCGAAAATGCTTGCAACGACAGTCCACATGATGCAGGGAACGCCGTACGTTTACCAGGGCGAGGAAATCGGCATGACCAACCCTGGTTTCGAGTCGATCGATGACTACCGTGACGTAGAGTCATTGAATATATTTAAAATAAAAAAAGAAGCCGGAATGAGCGAAAACGAAATTCTTGAGATTCTCAAGAGCAAGTCGCGCGACAACTCCCGGACCCCGGTCCAATGGAATGCGACCGAAAATGCCGGCTTCACCGACGGAACGCCTTGGATTAACGTCGCAGCCAACTATCCGGACATTAACGTCGAACAGGCCCTTGCCGACCGCGATTCAGTTTTCTACCACTACCAGAAGCTGATCGCGCTGCGCAAGGAATACGACATCATCACGCACGGTGACTACCAGCTCATTCTCGGCGACGATAAGCAAATTTTTGCCTACGTCCGCAACTGGAACAACGAAAAGCTGCTAGTCGTCAATAATTTCTATGGCAAAAACGCGCAGTTTGAGCTGCCTGGGGATATCCGCGTTGAGGGCGGGGAAGCCAGCGTGCTCATCTCGAATTACGAAGACCATCCCGAAGATTACCGTCGCTTCACATTAAGGCCGTATGAATCTGTTGTATTCCATCTGAAATAGGTGTGAGTAGGGAAAGCTTATTTGGCAGGGCTTGAAAGACGGGGTTTTGCAGGACCTTGCAGACGAGTACAGCGCTCTGGAACCTCGGCCAGCGTCCCAAAAACCAGGCGTGGCACGGGAAAATACTTGGTTGTTTACTAGCAAACAATGAAGTTAGTCTGATCATCTTCAATCCCAGCTGCATTCGGACTCTTAGAAGTTAAAAAGTCGTTAAAGAGTCCGAATCAGTGTGTCATTCGGACTCTCAGCGCCTAAAAACCTGCTAGAGAGTCCGAATCAGTGTGCCATTCGGACTCTTAGCGGTTAAAAAGCGGTTGGAGAGTCTGAATCAGTGTGCCATTCGGACTCTCAGCGTTTAAAAAGCGGTTGGAGAGTCCGAATCATGTTGCCATTCGGACTCTCAGCGCTTAAAAAGCGGTTGGAGAGTCCGAAAGCCCGGATTTATTTGGCAAATTTTGCAGAAGTCCTATAAGATTAGAATGACTAATGATTAAAAGGGAGGCAGAAAGACTGCCTCCTAATTTTTTGAATCAGGTGAGGGACATGGTAAAGAATAAATATGACAGCATTTATCAGGACATTGCCGGCCAGATTGAGACCGGTAAACTGAAAAAACATACAAAACTGCCTTCTGAGAACGAGCTCGCTGAAAGCTACGGGACAAGCCGGGAAACAATTCGAAAAGCGCTTAATTTGCTCTCGCAAAACGGCTATATCCAAAAAATAAAGGCGAAGGGCTCGGTTGTCCTTGATATTGGCCGTTTCGACTTCCCGGTCTCCGGGTTGACCAGCTTCAAGGAAGTGGCGGAAAAGGTTGGCAAACCATTCACGACAACCGTTCATGAGCTATATGTTATGAAGCCGGACGATTGTCTGCAAACTGAGCTGAAAATTCCGGCCAAGGAGGATGTTTGGAAAATAGCTAGAACCCGCGAAAAAGAGGGCGAGCGAATCATCCTTGATAAATCGTTCTTCGTAAAGAAGCTTGTTCCCGGACTCACAAAGGAAATTTGCGAGGATAGCATTTACGAGTACCTCGAAAAAGAACTTGGGCTGAACATTTCTTTTGCCCGCAAGGAAATTACCGTTGAGGAATGTACCGATGAAGACCGGAAGTACCTCGATTTGAAAGGATACGACCATATCGTCGTCGTCCGCAATAACGTTTATCTTGATAATGCATCGGTGATCGAGTACACCGAGTCGCGCCACCGCCTTGATAAATTCAGGTTTGTTGATTTCGCGCGGAGGAGCAGGTGAGGGCAAAGGTGGAGGGTTCCCGGTGTTCTCGGTTTGCGTGACAACATCCGTGTCAAAATCCATTAGTTGTTACTCAAGTGCGGTTTGCGTGACAACATCCAGGTCAAAATCCGTATTGTTATCACTTAAGTGAGGTTTGCGTGACAACATCCAGGTCAAAATCCGTATTGTTGTCACTCAAGTGAGGTTTGCGTGACAACAACAAGGTAAAACCCGGTTTTATTGTCACTCAAGTGCGGTATGCGTGACAACAAGCTGGTCAAAATCCATTTTGTTGTCACTCAAGTGTTGTTTGCGTGACAACAACCAGGTCCAAGCCCGTATTGTTGTAACTCAAGTGAGGTTTGCGTGACAACAACCAGGTAAAAAACGTTTTGTTGTCACTCAAGTGCGGTATGCTTGACAACAACCAGGTAAAAAACGTTTTGTTGTCACTCAAGGTTGATTTGCGTGACAACAACCAGGTCAAAATCTGTATTGTTGTCACTCAAGGTTGGTTTGCGTGACAACAACCAGGGCAAACTCCGTTTTGTTGTCACTCAAGGTTGATTTGCGTGACAACAACCAGGGCAAACCCCGTTTTGTTGTCACTCAAAAGTGGTTTGCGTGACAACAACCAGGTCAAAATCTGTATTGTTGTCACTCAAGGTTGGTTTGCGTGACAACATCCGTGTCAAAATCCGTATTGTTGTCACTCAAGTGCGGTTTGCGTGACAACAACCAGGGCAAACCCCGTTTTGTTGTCACTCAAAAGTGGTTTGCGTGACAACAACCAGGGCAAACCCCGTTTTGTTGTCACTCAAAAGTGGTTTGCGTGACAACAACCAGGTCAAAATCTGTATTGTTGTCACTCAAGGTTGGTTTGCGTGACAACATCCGTGTCAAAATCCGTATTGTTGTCACTCAAGTGCGGTATGCGTGACAACATCCGTGTCAAAATCCATTTAGTTGTCACTCAAGTGCGGTTTGCGTGACAACAACCAGGTAAAAATCCGTATTGTTGTCACTTAAGTGCGGTTTGCGTGACAACAACCAGGTCAAAATCCGTATTGTTGTCACTCAAGGTTGATTTGCGTGACAACAACCAGGTCAAAATCTGTATTGTTGTCACTCAAGGTTGGTTTGCGTGACAGCTCCGGGCCGAAAACTCGTATAGCTGTCACTCACTCGAATTTTGCATAACACCAAGCACTCAATTAACGAAAGGCCACCCAGCTGCAACCAGCGGGAGGCCTTTCGTATTTTCTGCATATTCACCAGTCAATGCGATCATTCGCCCCAATTCCAATAAGCAAACTCGCCAACCTTGGCCGACTGGATCGTTTCCAGTTCCCGCAGCTTCAAAAGTTCCTTCACAGGCCCGGTTACGACAGCACCGTACACCTGGAAACCATTTTTCTTCAAATACTCATGCCTTTCCTCGAGGAAACGCAGTCCCAGCCCTTGCTCCAAATAACTAGCATTCTCAGCATCGAGCATTTTTTCCATATTGGCGAGCATGATTTTCTCGTTCTCCTTAATTGTCTCTACATGGAGACCGACTTCCGAGGAGGAGCGGTAATCATCGGTTTCCCGTGCTCTTGACATCCCAATTCCATCGACTGAAAAATAGGTCCCGCCAGCAACAGAATAGCCAATATCCTTTAGTTCCTTCAACTCGCCTGTATACAAAGGCATCCAAAGTACATTGACGTCGTACGGGGCCAACACTTCGAGAAGTTCCGCGGGTTCGTAATAGCGATTCGTCGAAAAGGCGAAATCGGCAACCGTTCCTTCATGCACTTTTTCTAATGTTGACCATACGCCAGGGTCTACTTTTAAGGACAGTTTTTTACCTGACCGGGGGTCCTCAGGCAGGAAAAAAGAAAATCCCTCCTCAGACGGGTTAACTAAAGTAGTTCTCGTTGACGAAAACGGAGAAAAAGCCCTTTTTGTCACTTCATGCGCACCAACCTGCATCTCTTTCATCCCAATTGTCCGGATAATCGGCAGCGAAATCTCCTGGCTGAAGAACGGAGTGATTTCCGCCCCAATATGCGATTCATTTTTTGCAAAAAATCCAGGGTGCGTCCAGTTAAAAGCCTGGCTGACAATAAACTTATTCTTCTCGCCGATTCCCGATTTGAAATACCCAAACGATAGGACCATCATATAAACAACATATAAAAGTGCGATTGCAGCCAAAACGCGCACGATCCTCATCGTCAACGTAAACCGGTACTTCCACAATATTTTCTTTTCTTTATCCTTCGTCCATTCGGTCATGCCAAAATTCCTCCTTCGCGCCGAGCTGTTTCAGCTTCTGTCTTGCCCGGTACAATTGCACTTTGACTTGAGCACCCGTCAAACCAAGTGCTTCTTCAAGCTCGCTGTACGTAAACGCTTCGTATTCACGCAAATACAGGATTGTCCGATAGTTTTCAGGCAACAGCGCGAGCAAATCCGCCAGTTCCCTAGCCGTTTCGCTGGTGATTGCCTCCTGTTCAGGCACGCCGTACGGGCTGATCATCTCATCCTTGCTAATGAACGGAACCCATTTCCAGCGCTGCCGGCGCCGCCATTCATCAATATAAATATTCCGGGCGATCCGGTAGAGCCAGGGCCTTACATCCTCATCCCGGTAAAAGCTTAGCGATATCGTTGCCCTTAGGAAGGTTTCCTGGACCAAATCCTCGGCAACTGAAGGGGAGCCGGAGAGCCGGAGCAAGTAATAGTACAAGCCCTTCGCATACTTTCTGTACAAGTCATCCAGTTTTTCGATCCGCGACTCTTCCAACGCTTCCCTCCTCCCGCTACCCATACAACGAATGGACCGCGCTTTTGTTACACCTAAAGTGAATTTTATCATGAACGAAAATCTAGCAATATGTTTTGCCGGCTGTTTTTGATAGAATAGGAGTAAGGCTATAGACTTACAAAAGGAGTTCTGGCTTTAAACCGGAAACCGAATAAATCTAACAAAACTACTTTTACATACAGGGGTGCGGGAATTTGATTGAGCAATGGGGTATTGAGTTGTTGAAAGGGATAGGGAAAATGTTTCTGGATCCGGTTTTCTATTATGCGTTTTTCCTTGCGGCCGTTCTTGGGGTCAGCAGGGTGAAGCGGGAGCGGAAGAATTTTACGATTCGCGCCCAGGATGCGTATTTTGAATTGAGGCAGCTCGTGCCAGCGGGGCTCGTTGCCGGGCTCGTGCTGTCGCTCGCCATTGTTGCGGCAGGGCTGACTGTGCCGCTTGCAACGGTCTTGCTTGTGGCGGTGTTTACGCTGCTTTTCAGTCTGACGGGCAATATGCGTCTCGTGGGTCCTGCCTACACGGTTGGCGCTTCGTTTTTTGCGCTCATTTACCTTGGTGGCAGGAGCATCGATTTCTTTTTTGTCAGAGAAGCATTCGAGGCAGCCGCGGACCGGATTTATCCCTCCGTCGCCGTCCTGCTCGGCCTTCTGATCATCGCGGAAGGCATCCTTATTTCGAAAAGAGGGAACATCGCAACCTCACCCAAACTCATCACCTCTAAACGAGGCCAGCGTGTCGGCGTCCATGAAGCGAGAAAGCTCTGGCTTGTGCCAGTATTCCTGCTGCTTCCAGGCAGCGCGTTGACTCTGCCATTCGACTGGTGGCCGGTGTTCAGTATTGGCGAAAACACATTTTCCTTGTTCCTCGTACCCTTCGTCATTGGCATGCACCAGCAAATTCAAAGTATGCTCCCAGCCCAAGCTATTAAGGCTTATGGCAAAAAAGTGACGACGCTCGGGGTGTTAGTCCTGCTCGTTTCAGTTGCCGGCTATTGGTACCCAATTGCCGCTATCGTAGCAGTTTCGCTTGCCATCCTTGGACGCGAGGCGATTGCATTTTTGCGAAAAATAAAAGAAGAGAACCGTCCAACTTATTTTTCCCGCAAAAACGAAGGCTTGATGATCCTTGGCATCATCCCGAATTCGCCCGCTGAAAAGATGGGCCTGAAAGTCGGCGAGCTGATCAGCAAAGTGAATGGCCTCTCAACCCGCGATGAAAGTGATTTTTATGAAGCGCTCCAACAGAACCGCGCGCACTGCCGGCTCGAAGTGCTCGATACAAACGGACAAGTTCGCTTCGTCCAGCGCGCCCTTTACGAAAATGATCACCACGAACTCGGCATCCTCTTCGTCCATGATGAACGGAAGTGGGATGAGCGGGCGGTTTGATGTAATATAATTTTCATGATTAATTGCAAAAATTGACAATATTCTTTAGGAAGCATGTAAGTCCTTTGAGATAATTATCTCGAAGGGCTTTTTTTATTTCGGTTTGGATAGCTGAATAAAAATCAATGAAAGGATTGGTGTACAAGGCGATAACAAGTGAGGAAACCAAATGCCGTTTAGGGAGTCGGATAGCCTATTAAATAATATTTACAATTCACTTCAATAATTTAGTATTAATAATTAATAATGAGTGGCAAGCTAAAAATGGTAAATGTTATTATTTATTAACAAACATATTTAAGGTTCTCTTTCATCTTTACTTACAACAAGCCAAGAATAATAAAGGATGATAAGCGTTGGGTACTATTACATCATATATCGACCAATTCGGATATATGGTACTATTTGTAGCACTACTATTAGAATTAATTGCACTTCCATTACCAGGTGAAGTGCTTATGAGTTATACAGGATTTCTTGTTTTCCAGGGACAATTTAATTGGATATTAAGTATTTTAATAGCGGGTTTTGGTGCTTGTATCGGAATGACCATTTCTTACTGGATAGGTTATAAGTTAGGACAACCATTTTTTGAAAAATACGGTTCTCGTTTTCATATGGGTCCAGAACAGTTTGAAAGTTTTTCCCGCTGGTTTAGTAAGCACGGGAACAAGCTGTTGCTGATTGCTTATTTTATCCCTGGAGTTAGACATATTACAGGGTACTTTTCAGGAACTACCCGGCTGCCATTTCGGATATACGCTATTTATGCTTATATCGGGGCATTCCTGTGGGTGACGGTATTTATTTCACTCGGTAAAGTACTCGGTCCACAATGGGAGACGTTTCACAGTTCAATTAAAAAATACCTTATTATTGGGGGGATAGCAGCTGCTGTCATTATTATTGTGATTTACATCTACAAAAGATATAAAGAGGAGATAAAAGAGGCAGTCAAGAGGTTTTTAAAACTGACTTTAGCAATTTTTCGTACGAGAGGACGAGTTAGATTTCTGTTAGTAGCGACTTTTATCGTGACGTTCGGCCTTATGATTCTCATGTTTGGCATGATACAGGATTTTATTGGAAATGAATTCACCAATTTTAATAAAATTGTGGTTTTATTGATTACCTTAGTTTTTAATAAAGACTGGACAGAGGCCTTTCAGACCTTTTCATTACTAGGCTCAAGGCAAGTCCAACTCTTACTTCTTAGCTTTTCATTCCTTTGGATTTTATGGAAAGGTGAGAATAAATTACTTGAATTAGGTTCTCTTTTAATCGTTATTTTAGGTGGGGAACTCTTTGAAGAAAGTTTAAGGAGAATTTTTCAAAGCCTTTCCCCTATTCCTTATTCGTTCCCGGATCATCTTTTTCGCAGTTTTCCAAGTGAGCAAGCTTTAATGAATTTTGTAATTTATGGTTTTGCAGTTTTTATATGTGTGCGCTTTATAAAAAATGTCTGGGTTCATACTGTTGTTCCAATGGCTGGATTAGTCGTGTTAATTCTTATCGCCATCAGCCGATTGTACTTTAAAGTCGAACTCCCGAGTGATATTGCTGCTGGCTACGTTTTCGGGGGAGTCTGGCTTGGATTAAATATTCTCCTACTAGAAGTATTTCGAATACTAAGGAGAATAGATATACATTAAATATATCTAAGGGAAAAAAAATAAAGCACAGGCCTCGGCTCTCCTCCTTCATTGAAAAGAAAGGGGAGAGCTCTCCCATGCTTCTAACGGTCTATTTTTTTGAATTTTTTACAGTGACTTTAGTAGCTTTACTTATATTTCCGCCAGCATCTTTTGCGGTTACCGTCAGGACCGTTCCTGCTTTTTGTTTCTTAATCGCTATTTTGAAATTCCCTTTTGCATCGGCCTTACCTTCCCCAATTGTTTTTCCATTCGTTTTTACGGTGACTGTTGCATTGGCTTCTGTTTTTCCGGTCACGGCCTTCTGTTGATTCGTCACAGCATTCACTTTTGGCGCGGCTGGAGGGGTTTTATCCATTACGACTACTTTAACCGCTTTACTTATATTTCCGGCAGCATCTTTTGCCGTTAGCGCCAGGGCCGTTCCTGCTTTTTGTTTCTTAATCGCTATTTTGAAATTCCCTTTTGCATCGGCCTTGCCTTCCCCGATTGTTTTTCCATTTGTTTTTACGGTGACTGTTGCATTGGCTTCTGTTTTTCCGGTCACGGCCTTCTGTTGATCCGTCACAGCATTCACTTTTGGCGCGGCCGGAGGTGTTTTATCCATTACGACTACTTTAACGGCTTTACTTATATTTCCGGCAGCATCTTTTGCTGTTAGCGTCAAGACTGTTCCTGCTTTTTGTTTTTTAATCGCTACCTTGAACTTTCCTTTTGTGTCGGCCTTGGCTTCTCCGATTGTTTTTCCGTTATTTTTTACCGTGACTGATGCATTGGCCTCTGTCGTGCCGGTCAGGGCCTGATCACGCTCACTTACGGCTGCCACTTTCGGCGCTGCCGGCGGGATTTTGTCTAAAACGATCACATTTGCTGCGATACTTTCTTTTCCGGAAACGCTTGTTGCGGTAACAAGCAATGGGGTTTCTTCTTTTTGCTTTTTAATTTGCACTTTAAAGTGGCCGTTGGCATCCGTTTCGGCCGCTCCGAGTACGGTTGATTTTGAATTTACTCTTACAGTTGTACCGGCTGCCGCTTCTCCTGTCACCACTTCATCAAGATTACTTACTGGATTTACAAATGGCGTTTCCGGAATCGGTGAATCTTTAACGATTATTTTAACCGTTGACTCGGACTTTCCATTTTTGGCAACAAAATGCAGTACTTGATTAACCATTTGCGGTTTAATTGTAACGCTAAATTTACCGTCAGCTGCCGAAGTTCCTTTTCCTAAAAGCGTATCCCCGTTTCTCACTTCAATTTGAGTGCCTTTTGTAGCGGTTCCGGTTACTTTTTTGTCATTATCGGTCAGATTGTTTACGGTTAGATTTAAACGAACTGCACTTACCGCGCTCCAGGCATTCAATCTTCCCCATCCAGATGCGTTATCGTATCCAGGCTTCGTAGGAGAAATCGGATATGGAAATTCTGGATCAAAATACTCATTACTATTGTTGGTATCTTCAACAGCCACATTATCAGCGGTGTTTGTTAAAATGGTCTTTATGTCATCTGGAGTCAAACGCGGGTTTTGCGCAAGAAGCAGCCCGGCGACTGCTGAAACATGCGGTGCCGCCATGGATGTACCACTTAAGAACGTTACACTTCCATCAGGAAGCAAGCTTGGGATTTCCGTGCCTGGCGCGACGATATCAAGGCCCTCGCCGTAATTAGAATAATCAGAAACGATATCCAGTCTGCCTGTTGCTCCCACCGCAATCGTTTTATCTGAAGATGCAGGGTAGGAAACGTCCATTGAGCCATCATTTCCGGTTGCTGCCACCACTGTAACATTTTTGGAAGCGGCAAATTTCAGCATATCCTCGATGACTCTGCTCTTTGCTCCGCCTAAGCTTAGATTAATGACTTTTGCCCCGTGGTCTACAGCATATTTAATCCCTAAAGCGATTTGGTCACTATCACCAGAACCGGATGCATCAAGTACTTTTACTGGTAAAATTTTTGCTTTTTGATTTATACCGGCGATGGAATAATTGTTATCGGCCGCAGCCGCAATAATACCGGTGACGTGTGTTCCATGGCCTTCATCATCGTACGGATCCTTGTCGCGATTGACAAAATCATACCCTTCCGAACTTATCTTTCCTTCAAAATCAGCTAATGTGTCATCAACCCCCGTGTCAACAACCGCTATTAATACTTCTTTAAGATTACTAGAGTTAGAATTAACTAGCTGCTGTAATTTTGAATAGTTAATGTCCGCGCCGGATTTACCGAATTCCTGCCCGGTATTTTCCAGTGACCATTGATGGCGATACTGAATATCGACTGATTGTTTTTGGTATTTGTGGACCGGCTCGGCATATTCAACATCCGGCATTTTTGCAAAATGATTCGCAAGCGCCTGGACATTGCCGTTTGCCTTTAAAACAACAGTATTGCCAAGAACCGGGTCATTGGACTTTAACGATGCGGCGGATAAGCCGAGTGATTTGGCTTTTTGCTGAATGCCGCTGACCGTCTTCCCATTTTTCAGTTTAACAATTATTCGATCTGGGTCACTGTTTGAAAAGGCTAGGTTTGACTTTTTCAAAACATCAGCTACTTTTTGATCGGCCAGCTTCAGAAGCCCGATTTCTTTTGCCTTCTTTTCAATTTCAACCTTTACGTGTTCCGGGACATTTTTCAAAACGATTTCATATAACTCGTTAATCGCTTTCTGATCATCTGGCGTGAAGCGGTAGCTGCTTTGATCACTGTTTGCCGCGACATCCTTAAAGAGCGGCTTCAATTGTACAAGATCTTTATAAACGGTTTCCCTGATATTTTTATCCAACACCATTTTAGTTACAAGAAAGGGCGTCATTTTGTAATAAAGAGATGATAATTGCTTTCCTTGCTCTGTTTTCGATAAAAGGTTATTTCGAACTGAACGAAGCTGTGATAAAATTTCCGCACCCGATGTTTTATTTTTTGTACTTAATTCAACTGGACATGCTTCCCCTGTTATCGCACCCGGCGGCAGATTCACACCCTCATATCCAATTTGATAAGTCGCATTAAACGGTTCATAAGGCTCCCCTGTTTCAGGATCGATTCCCATTTCGTCATAGTATCCGCCATAAAACTCTACCTTGATATAGTATGGACCGGTCCAGGCAAGGGGCATATCGATTTGCGCCGGCTCCCCGCTGCTTATGTAAGCCCGATATGCATCAAATGTTTCATCCTTTTGGGCTCGATCGGAATTAGTATATACTGAAACGGATCCTTCAAAGGAACCTTTCAATTTAATTCTCATATGGGTGTCTTTCGCAATCTCACCCTGAGATGGGGCAACTTTGTACCATTGGACCTGTCCAGGTTGATTAAATTCCCCCTCAATCATTTGCCCCTTTTCCAACTGTATCGGCTCATCCAGCAATATAGAGCCTGCGCGCGCGGCAAATGGTTGAAACATACTGACAAATAAAGAAAAGATGAGCACGAGTGTTGCAAACTTCCCAAGAACTCTTTTATTCATAACAATCCCCCTCCATGATTTTGTATAGTTAAGATAATACTAGAGTAGTTTAACAGATAATGGCATTCTTTTCTAGTTTAAGGAAATTCGACAAGTTCATGTAGAACCCAAAAAAGACGGTTCGATTTGGGGCGAAAAAGATGTGATCACAGAGAATAATGGGGAAAAACAAAAAAAAAATATCCAAATAGCATGTTGTTTGACGAATTTTTTTAGTTACTGCGTTTCATTGTTATCAATCCTATTGTTTTAATGATTAGAAACTCCCGAGGTGATTTAAAATGCCACTTACTTGGCCTTCATGGCATTTAAAAGGGGAATTTTTAGTAAGAAAGAGTAATTTAGAGAATGTAATTTGCCGCGGTGCCATAAGCGACAATCTCCTGGTATCCTTCAATTTTCTCTGTTTAAAATTTATTATCGAAACTGTTGGGATGCAAGATTTTTAAAGCTGGGTAACTTTATAGATTGAAGATTTACGTATTTATGATTGAATTTGATTGCGTGGAAGGCACGTAGACTACTCGATAACGCATCACTATAAGACTGAATATATGAGACACTGAAGATGTATACGGTTATGAAGGAGAAATCTGGTTCATTGGTGAGGATTGAATAAGGCCATCCAACATGTTCCTGAAATTATATTTCCAATAAAAAGCGAGTCCTAACAAGATGGACTCGCTTTTTTCATTTTTGGAATATAAAAGCCTTTGGAGAAGGCTAGTAACCATACATAAAATTCTTTTTTCCATATGGATATAGAAAAGCTTCCGAAGACTGAACGGTGAGAAATTTTGCAGGGGTGATTTCATGCAAAACGGCGGTGCGATTCGAGTACTGATGCTTCTTGATTATCTAAATATCAGCGGGACAAAGTCATATGTTAAAGGATTGGCGGATTACTTTATTCCCCTCGGGATACATGTCGTGGTTGCTGGAAAAGACGGTTCCTATTCGAAAGTCCTTGAGAGGGCCGGCTGCACGGTTTATTCTGTTGATTTTTCCGGGAATGCAAAGGGGATCAAGGCGAAATTGATTGATATCATTACCCGCGAAAAAATAACAATCATTCACGCGCACTCACCGCGGGCAGGGGCAAGTGCCGCAGAAATCGCGCCGATGCTCGGGATTCCTCTTGTCGGGACTTTTCATGGAACATATTATAACAAGAAGAAAATGCTGAAAATAGCTGAAGCAAGTTCAGCCATCATCAGCGTCAGTCCGGCGGTAAAAGCTTATTGGAAGAAACTTGGCGTCCAGTCGTTATACATTCCCCTGACTATTAACCTGGAGGAATTCCGTTTTCTCAAAAAAACAATCATTCGCAGGCAGCTTGGCATTCAGGACAACGCGTCTGTTGTTCTATATGCGGCCAGGCAGGAAGGGAAAAAAGCGGCCATCAGTCTGGATGTCATGCTGGCGTGCAGAATGCTCCGGATGACGGAAGGTTTTGGTCGGCTTCAATGCGTCATTGCCGGTGACGGGAGAAGGCTGCCTGCCGTGAAAAGAAAAGCAAAGGAATATAACGCTGAAAACGGCAAGGCGTATATCCATGTAATTGGCGGTCATTATGATATGCCGGCCCTTTTTTCCTCAAGCACCGTTGTTATAGGGACGGGTCTTTCAGCGTTGGAAGCAATGGCTTGTGAAAAGCCGCTCATTGCGGCAGGCATCCAGGGGTTTATTGGAGTTGTGGATCAGAACAATTTTGAGATGAGTTGGAATAATGGCTTTGGTGATCATCAGTTTGACCGGCTGCCACCATTGCACCCTGAACGGCTGGCGGCCAGCCTGAAGGGGGTGCTGTCCTCCCAAAAGAAGCGGAAGAAGCTTGGGAAGGAGGGGTGGCAAATAGTTAAGAGCCATTTTGATCGAACGGTCAACAATCGAATCATTGAGCTCTACGAATCTTTGATTCAGTAGAAAGTTAATAAACATGACAAGGCAGAGGGTTCTATGAACAATTCTTATATTGGCATTCTGGTAAATAATGAAACTTTTCGAACCATCCCTTCTGGAAGAACGGGTTTTGAACATCTTCCATTTTATGAAGAGGCCGGAAAGGAATATGGGATAATTCCATGTTTTTTGCGCCTTCAGGACATCGTCCCGGGCGAAAGGACTGTCCGGGCGTATGTGAAAAATAAAAGTAATCATTACGTAAAAAAACTTGTGCCGGTGCCGAAGGTCATTCATAACCGCGCGATTTTCAGGACTGTGCCGCATAACAAAAAGATTCAGCAATTGATAGATGGCGGAATTATTATTTTTAATAAGAGAAACCGGTACTCTAAACTTGAAATCCACGAACTGCTGTCACAAAAGAGTGAATTCCTCCCGCATTTGCCGATGACAATGAAAGCGAATCAAAAAAACATCCTTCAAATGCTCAAGCGCTGCGATTCACTGATTGTCAAACCGGAGCGGGGCGGTTTAGGCAACGGAGTCATGCTGATCAACAAAATGGAAGATGGTTACCTCTGGACCTTCAGGAACCGGAAGACTGGTAAATATAATAGGACCCTTTTTGGAAAGGAGTTGCCGAAGGAATTAGCAAGGCTCCTGTCGAAACGCCCTTATCTCGTTCAGGAAAGGATTTCGCTGGCAACGTTTCAGGGCAATCCATTTGATCTCCGGGTATCTGTCCAAATGAATGGATCTGGAAGGTGGCAGGTCACCGGAATGGTCGGCAAAGTGGCGAGTGATGGCAACTATGTAACGAATATTGCCATGGGAGGCAAGGCTTACCCACTTGATATTCTCTTAAAGAAAAATAATTTGAATAAGGCCAAGGTCTATAAAGCGGTTGAGAATTTTTCAATCCGGGCGGCCAAACGGTTATCAGCCCAAATTGAGGGACTGTCAGACCTCGGCTTTGATATTGGCTTAACGGGGGAAGGATTTCCAATGTTTATTGAATGCAATGCAAGGGATCACCGAATTACCTTCAAGAATGCGAAATTGGAGTCAGTGTGGAGAGCTACACATACAACTCCGATGGGGTATGCAAGTTTTTTGCTGAAAAATGTTAAAGGATGACGGCCTCCTGGAAAAGACTTGGGAATATAGGCGAATTATAGGCAGTCGGCCGTTGCTGTTGCTCGGCTGCTGAATAAAATAAGGAGTAAAACGGTTACCTGGAGGTGGATGCAAGTGTCAGTGACCACGACCAAATATCTTGGCCCAATGGGCAGCGGCTTTACCAATCCCCAGTTATTCGAGTGTTCAGATGGAAAAATGTATGTCGTGAAACTGATGTCCAATCAACAGGGCCTCCGTACCCTTCCAAACGAGCTGATTGCCTACCGGCTTGGCAGATTGATGAAGCTCCCTGTTGTAAAAGGCAAAATTGTAAAAATCACAGCTGAATTCCTGGATGCTCATCCGGAACTTAAGGGGGTGGCTGAGCCGGGACCCCATTTTGGGAGTTTATATATCGCAAAATCAATTCATGCACGCAAACGGGCGATTCAGAGATGTTCCAATTTGCATGAGTTGCCGAAATTCATTGTATTTGACTACTGGATCAATAATGATGATCGGTATAATAACAGCCGGAACTTTATCATTGATAAAAACCGGTGGAAAATTCATTTGATTGACCACGGCAGCTGTTTTTGCGGGGCGGAATGGCGGATTGATAAATTAAATAAACACTTCAGGAACGTGTATCCCCATTGGGGGGAAGTATCGCTTAGATTTTTGCCATACATGGACGGTCCTTCGCCGTTTAAGAAGGCACTGAATTTGCTTGAGTCCATTACGGAAAAGCAAATTTGGGACTGTACAAAGGGACTTCCAAAGGAGTGGAAAGTAAGTGATGAGGAGCTGGAGTGTTTAGTCAGGCATCTAGTAAACCGGAAACCGCTTGTCCAAAAAGCATTGGAAGAAATCCGGCCAAAATTCCCGATTTGGAGTAAACATAGAGATTAATGATCAAAAAGGATTGATGAAATGGGAAAAGCAATGAAAATCCTATTGTCCAGCATCTTTTCACTGCCCAGCACGGGGGGATTATGGACATATGTTACTCAATTGAAAAAATCTTTGGAAGCTGCGGGGCACTCCGTCGACATTTTTGCCCGCCATCCTAACTTACACAGTTTTTATTTATTTAATGATAGTGGGACCCGTGTTTCGTTTAACATTCCGAAGGGAAAGCTTGGGCTTGCTTTAAATAAGGATTTTGAAAAGAGTAAGGAAGTCGACCCACAGATTTTAAAAATGGAAACGCTTCGCACTGTTCACAAAGAGGCAATTGAAAAAGCCGGATTGGAACAGTATGATCTTATCCACGCGCAGGATATTCTTTCAGCAAGTGCAATGGCTGGTAAGAAGCCAATCAAGACTCCGCTGATTTTAACGGTTCATGGCTGCTATACGACTGAACAGCAAATTGCTGGCAGGATTGGCAAAAAGGAGTCTCCGGCTTGGAATTACAGTGCCCGGCTTGAACACGCCGGCATATCAGGCAGTGATTTTACTATCTTTCCGTCCAAGTATATGAAGGAAATGTATGTAAGGGAATTTTCGATACGGGATAAAAATTTGGAAATCATCCCAAATGGAATGGATATTCAAGGCTTTATCAAGTCAATGGGGAAAAAGCCAAAACCACAGCCGCCGGATCCGGATGGGAAAAAAGTGATTGCCTGTGTCGCGCGCCTGACGAAAATCAAGGGGCATAGCTGCTTGTTTAAAGCGCTCAAGAAGCTTAAGGAAGACCGGACTGACTGGGTGTGCTGGCTGATTGGGGACGGGGATTTAAAAAGGAACCTGAAGAAGAGGATGAAGAGACTTGGGCTTGAAAAGCACATTATCTTTTTGGGGAAACGATCCGATGTCCCGGCGTTACTGAAATTGGCAGATATTTGCGTTCTCCCTTCCCTGCAGGAAAACTGCCCATATTCCATTATGGAAGCCCAGGTGGCAGGCAGATGTGTGATTGCATCAAAAGTTGGTGGCATTCCGGAGATGGTGGGGAACGGCCGTACCGGATACCTTTTTGAAAAAGGAAGTAGCAGGGCCTTGTACAAGCAAATAAAAAAGCTGCTGGATCATGAACCAGTAAGAATGGGGATAGCCCGGGAAGCAAAAGGGTGGGGCCGGCATCAATGGTCCATGGAAAGGGTTGTAAAACAGACACTGGACGTCTACAAGAAGGGCATTGCAAAAAAACGAAAGCGGAAACCTTAACTAAAAAGGGTAAAGTGAGACTGGATCCGAAAGGAAATTAATGAAAATGAATTCGGAAAAAATAATAAAAACCTGGGATAGAAAGCATTTCTCCAAGAAGCTTGAGCCTCATTTCGGGAAAGGAATTTCTCTTGTGGCAAGTGATATAGTCTGCCTCAAGGATACAAAAAAAAGCAGTATTTGGAAGCTGTCCATACGTAAAGAAGATACATCGTTCCCGCTCATTCTAAAAATTCTCCCCTCTCTTGATATGCTGCTAAATAAAGTTGAACTCCATATGTATCAGCATCCGCCTTCCGAATTGACTTCTTTTTTTCCCGGGATTTTTCATATTGAACCAAATGTTAGCGATGGAGAGACATGGATTCTCGTGCAGTATGTATCCCCTGTCAGATTTGAGTGGAAAATGTCCCCGGCTATTTTTGAGAGGATCATTCCTGTAATCAGTTTGCTGCATGCCAAGACACATGAACAGGTTTATACTATTAAAGAACAATCCATTTCAGAGGTTATCCCCATTTATAAATCGAAAGAAGGACTCACGAAGAGAAAAAGGCTTGTGAAGGGTACAAGAAGCTATCTTGAGCAGGCCATCGAAAGTGGCGATTTACAGCAATCTGAAAAATCCATATACAAGAGAATTATAAATTTGTTATCCTCAGGGCCGGTAACTTTCCCTGAACTGGAAACCGCTGGACACAGTATCATTCATGGTGATCTTCATATGAGGAACATCTGCCTGGCCAAAAATCCTGCGGGAAACAGGGAAAAATTACTATTCATTGATTGGGAGTCGACTGAGTATACTTCCGGCTGGTTCGACCTTGGCCATCTCGTAGGCGTTCTTATTGAATTCCGCCCCGATTGGCAAAAAGAAGAGGCTGACATTCTGAAAAAATGCATTACCTTGTATACGTCCGAGCTAAAAAAACATGGAATTGTGTTAACTGAGAATCCCATCAAGCTTTATAAAATGGCCTATGTCCAAAGAATATTGGATCGGTGGCTCCACTACCAGTTGCGGACCGTTATTCTTAAAAACAGTCCGCATTCTGCAGATATTTTAATCCCCAGGTATCTGGATAAACTGGATAGGTGGGGGAAGGAGCTTCATTTGTTTTAAAAGAAAAAAATGCTCAGGGCGAACCTGAGCATTTTTGTGTGTGCTTTTTTTTTTGACCTGCAGCTATCGTTCCTTCCGATAGTACCGCTCGCCGGTTTCAGGGTTATAATAGACTCTCTCTTTTTCACCTGTGACTGGGTCGATGTTCACTTCGCTTGTCGCAACGAAGCCCGGTGGCACAGCTCCGTTCAGGTCTTTCTTGTACCGCTTGTCATAAATGAAATAGCCAAGCAGGATGACAACGATTACACCGATGAACTGCAGCAGGTAAAACCCGCCGGCAATCAACCAGCCCATTAAAGTTTCTCCACAACGGCCGCAGTGCCATAAGCAACGATTTCGCTCATGTTCTGGCCGATTTCCCCCGAATCGAAACGCATCATGATAATTGCATTGGCACCCATTTGGTTGGCATTTCTAATCATCCGGTCCATCGCTTCTTTCCTGGAATCCTCGAGCATCGAAGTGTATTGTTTAATTTCACCGCCGACAAGCCCTTTCAGCCCGGCCATAATATCGCCGCCAAGTCCTCTGCTCCGCACAATCAGCCCGAAAACAGGGCCCTTGATTTCCTTTACCTGGTATCCTTCGATTTTTTCTGTTGTCACGACTAACATTTTTATCACCTCATTTATAGTTATTCGCTGTAAAAAAGGACTTTCCTGTTTGATAGATAAAAATCGGAGGTTATTTTTTGCAAAAAAGCCCTTACTCAATCTCGTTATCTTCGTAAGAAATCCAATCACTAAAACTCCCAAGATAAAGCTTGACGTCCTCAAAGCCTGACTCCTTTAACGCTAAAAAATTCGGAATTGCGGTTACGCCTGAGCCACAGTACACAATGACCTCTTTGTCCGAGTCAATGTCAGAAAATCTCTTTTTTTGCTCATCAATCGGTTTAAAGCTGCCTTCCTGGAGGCCTTCCATCCATGGCTTGTTGATGGCGCCCGGAATATGCCCTTTCTTGACGTCAATCGGTTCCTCAAAGCCAACGTATCTTTTCTCTTCGCGGGAATCAATTAAGACGGCGTTTTTGTTTTTGCCAAGCGAAATCTCCTTCACTTCATCCATTTCGGCGAGAATGGAGGAGTCGACCTCGGCACGGAATTCCGTTTTTTCAAAAACAGGCAAGTCTGAAGAGGTTGGATAATTTGCATCTGTCCATTCCTTGTAGCCGCCATTTAGCACATGGACTTTCTGATGGCCGAGATATGTAAGCAGCCACCAAAATCTTGCGGCAAAAGCGCTTTCGCCATTGTCGTAAGCAACCACTGTTGTCTGTTCATCAATCCCTGCGCGCTCAAGTTTTGCAATGAGTTCATTCAGGTCGGGCAGGGGATGCCTTCCTCCGTGCGTCACAACTGGACCGGATAAATCCTTTTCCAGGTCAAAATAAACCGCGCCTTGGATATGGGCTTGGTCATATTCATTTCGTCCTTTGTGAGGGTCAGCCAGCGAAAACCGGCAATCTACAATCCTAAGCTTTTCTTCGTTAACATGCTTGAGAAGGTATTCCTTATCGACGATATACTTCAATTAAACCCCTCCTTATGAACAATTAATTTCATAGTAACACGAAAGATAGCAAGGAGTTATGCAGGGACAATTGGAAATATCCCTTTTAAAAAAGTTTGTAAAATTTGTGAAGTGGTGAACGAAGTGGCGCGAGAATGATATAATTGGTTTATCACAAGAATTAGGTGGTGACTCCAGAAATGAAGTTAAGAGCCTTATTGGTTGCGTTGCTTGCTGTAGTGGGATTGGCTGCCTGCAGCGGGGAAACGGCCAAGGAAGAAAATACGCCGCAAGGAAATACAGCAAATCAAGGTGAACCAGCTGACATCAAAGAAATGGTGAACGGGTATAGCACGGGCGCCCTGACGGCGAAATCAGCGTCCATTACATCAAATGAGCTAATTGTGACAAGCGAAGATGGAAAAGAGGAAGTATTCGACCTGCCTAGTGATGAGTTTTTCGTCTCTATTGCTCCGTATGTCAATACAACCCATCCTTGAGGAACCCATAGCTTGACAGGTTGTCAAGGAGAGTTTGCGAATGAGGAATTTGCCATGACGATTGTAGATGTGGATGGCAAAGTGGTTTTGGACGAAACAGTAAAAGCCGGTGAAAATGGGTTTGTTGACCTATGGCTGCCGCGGGATCAAACGTACAATGTGAAAATTGAGCATAATGGCAAAAAAGTAGAGGCAGAGCTTTCTACATTCGAAGGTGACAATACGTGCATCACAACGATGCAGTTGAGGTAAACACAAGACCCCGAAATTCGGTTTAGCAGCCGAGCATCGGGGTTTCTTTTTCTTAGTTGAAAATGCCTGGTCATACTCTACCTCTAGTAGAAATACATATAGAAAGACTATGTTTTTTAAAAGGGGGATTAAAGGAATGGCAGGAAAAGATGATTTCGTTCAAGGGTTTGTGCCAAACCACAACCACGGCTCGGTTGATTATACATCCGTGAGTGACGGGCATGTCCATCAGTGCCTCGATGTGACCTCGCCTCCGATTCAAACGCAGGATGGTTCGCATATTCATTATACAGAGGGGTATGTCGTTTATGAGGACGGCCATTCGCATCGCTATCAGGCGTACTCGGGCCCAGCCATTCCGGTAGGCAACGGCATGCATGTCCATTATTACGATTTTTACACATCCGAGAACGATGGCCACCGCCACCGAGTCAGGGGCGTCGACCATCCGGCGCCGGGGAATAAATGAAGATATGGAATGAAAGGTGCGGACAGCTTGTTGGAAAACAGGCTGTTTTTCTATGGAAAGGTTTTTGAGAGAAGCGCAATTAGGAGTTAACCTTAGCAACAATCCCCTGATGGATGGAAAAGAGATCGTTTTGAACGGAGGGTATCGAATGAAACTTGCCGCGGGGTTATCCGCTATTTTACTTGCCATTGGATTGGGGGGGGGGGGTTTTTTTGCGGGAAAGGACAAGAATGAAGGCACTGAAATAAAAGGTAATGTTGATCCCATAGTAACCTACGAACTTGATGAAGGTTTGCAACTCGGGATGTCATGGGAGGAAGTCCTTCAGTTGTGGGGCGAGCAGCCGACGATATTTGAAAGGAAAATGGATGGGTAGGCGTACACAGCCTTTCAGTTCAGGACGGGGCAATTGGATATAACGGGTCCTAAAGAAATACTAATCATCAGCAGGGAAGCCCATCAGTTTGGAAAAACAGGCAAGATCATATTCTTATTTTGGAATGACGAACAAAAGGTCCGGGATTATGCGATTTGCTACCGAACGGAGGAATCGAAAGAATTCAAAACCTTTTATACGGGTGAAGCTGGGAAAAATCAGGCTTGTGGGACGGACGGTTATGTTTTCATAAAAGATAAGGAACTGTTTTTTGTCGCTGAGGAAGATGTCCCTTCCTTTGAAAATGACGGGGAAGCCACGCACTATTTTGAAAGGAAATCGGAAGAAGAAGGGTTGGAGGGACTTCTGCTCCGGTTTGGACAGAACCTCGGTGCAAAGAAATTTTTAAAAACAGGCGACAAAGTGAAAATTTGGCTCGATACCCCAAGCGGCGGGAGTCCGGATCCCGACAACATCGTCAAGCAGCTTAACATTATGGATTTCTCACTGTGAGGCAGGGGACGGTTCCGCTGCTTCATTCGGGTCCCGAATGAAGCAGCGGAACCGTCCCCGTGCTTCATTGTGTATAATGGGATAAAAAGGGAAGGTTCTCTTTTATAGGGGGGAGTTTAAGTTTGCTGAGTGTGCGTATAAAAGAGGCGGGTTATGCGGAGAGGGAGGCGGTTTTGAGGGATGTTGAGTTTTCGGTTGGGGCTGGGGAGCTTGTCGGGTTAATTGGGCCGAATGGGGCGGGGAAGAGTACGGCGATTAAGTCGCTCCTTCGTGTGGTGAAGCACGTGAAGGGTGAGATTGAGATTGGTGAATATGCGTATATCCCGGAGCGTCCGCTGTTTTACGACCGGCTGACATTGTGGGAGCATATTGAGTTCCTGGCAACCACTATTGGCACCCAGGAAGCCGATTTTGCCAAAAAAGCGGAAAGTCTTCTGGATTTGTTCAAACTTTCGGACGTCCGCTTTCATTATCCCGAAAGCTTTTCAAAGGGAATGCAGCAGAAGGTGATGCTCATTCTGGCGTTTCTGCGCCAGCCGGGCCTCTACATATTGGACGAGCCGTTCATCGGCCTTGATCCGCGCGCGACGAAAGATTTGCTTAATTTTATTCAACAGGAAAAGGGCCGGGGCGCAGGTATCCTTATGTCGACACATGTGCTTGATACAGCTGAGAAAATTTGCGACCGGTTCCTTCTCATTGATTGCGGCAGGTTCATTGCCACAGGCACACTTCAGGACATTCGCGAGACAAGCGGGCTGGCAGACGGTTCACTTCTCGACTGCTTTGATGTCCTGACGAGCGGGAGAAATCGAAATGATTAGGAAGGCCATCCAGCCTATTGGAACAGATAGTTTTCCGCAGCTTAACAGGAGTGGAAAACGGCTTACTGGCCGCAGCCTGTTTTTCAAGCGTTATCGGACAGAACTCAAGTACCAGGCGGGCGTGATTCGCTCGGTACTAGATTGGACGATCTGGGTATATCTCGTCCTGCCTGGGCTTGTCATTGGCGGATTTATGTATGCAGAGGCGTTGGAAGAGCCAATTACGGGCATCCCGTTTCAATTGGTTGTGATCGGATTGCTTCTGACCACATTGGGCGGGAGCATCAGGACGATGCTGGAGGAAGCAGATCTCTTATTTCTTCTCCAGGAAAAGGGAATTCTCCGTGAGATGAAAAAGCATGCCTTTATCCACTCAGTTACCCGGGGGCTTATGGTCGCCGCGCTAATTTTTGGTCTGGTCATGCCGTTGCTTGCCCGGGGATACATGCTCGGACCTTTTGAAATTGCCGCGCTGTTTTTCGCCGTTTTTGCGATAAAATTGCTTCTAATGACGATGAACAAACGGATAATCAACAAATATATCAGGATTGCGGCAACCTTTCTTGTGCTCGTGGCGGGCATTCCTTTTCTACTCCTTTTGCCTGCTTGGATGTATGGGATAGTGGGAATTTTAATGAGTTTGGTCTTGTTCGCATATAATTGGGCCGGTACCGAATCTGACCATACTTTTTTTAGGGATATTGAAATTGAAGCGGCTGAACGGAGAAAATGGACGGGGATGATTCTGCATTTCTCTCCGGAAATCGAACACCCTCCATCCCGGCAAAAAAAACGGCCGATAATGTTCCCGTATTCCGAACGTATTTTCAAAAAGCGCACGCCGGAGAATGGCCTGCTTGAAATTGTGCTTAAATCATTTTTTCGCAACTGGAAAGAAGTTGGCTCCGTCCTCCAAATGGCCTCAATTACTTCATTCGCCATCTTCTCAACACCGCTGCTATTAAAGTGGGGTATTTATTTGTTCTTCCTGGCCTTCCTGAGCATCTGGCTCGACAGCTCGTTCAAAAGAATGGCCACATCCCCGTTCTTCCAAGTGGTCCCGTACGAAAAAGACATCACCTATACCGTCTGGCCACGCTTCAGAAGAATCATTTTTTTACCTTTGGCAGCACTTCTCGGAATACTGGCCGCGGCCGCAAGCTTTCTTTAGAAGCAGCGGGACGGTTCCACTGCTTCATTCGGGTCCCGAATGAAGCGCTGGAACCGTCCCCGTGTTTCACTCATTCCAATTCGGGGAAGTTTATAAGGTAGACGCTTTTTAGGAGGGGTTTGGATGCTTACGTTTTTTCCGAGCCGGGATGAGTCGACGGTTGCGGTGAAGTTCACGGGGACGGCGACGAGGGAGGATGCCGAGAAGATAGAGCGGTATGTAAGTGATTATTTTGGTGAAAAACGCGAGTTTAATATATTTGCAGTAATGGATGATGTGGACGGGACGACGCTGATGGGGCTTGCGTATGGGATGAAATTTGATGCGAAGCGGTGGAGCCAGTTCCGGAAGTTTGCGGTGGTAACGGAACTCAAATGGCTCGAAGCGGTGACCGAGCTTGGTAAATTCCTGCCTGGCCTCGAAGCAAAGCATTTTGCCAAGGGGGAAGAGGAATCGGCCTGGGCATGGATAAAGGAATAGAGAAGGAAATGAAGAGCTGGCTCCGCCGGCTTTTTTTTTCATTTTAGGAAACTATAGATTTAGCTACTATGGATAACTTATTTACCAGGCATGGCTACATCTAGCTCCAGCGCCTACGCGTGCGCAAACTTCAGGTCTCCTCCCTACGATAAGTCATCATCGAATCGCTTAGTGCTCCTGCGCCATAGCTTATTCGGGAAGCTTACCTTCAGCTCGTCGCAAAGCCCAAGAAGCTTTTCACAGATGCTAATTCATGAAGTACTGCAGGAAGTAGCTTCGCTCTTCGTGATTCCTTTATCTCAGTCGAAGCACTTCCAGTTTGTACGGCGATGACCACTAAGGAAAGCTCCTCAGAATAATCATCGCAGGGACACAAAGGAAAGCTCCCAGGAATTTGCATCGCAGAGACAGGCGATCTGTGCCTGTCTCGAGGCGGTTTTTGCCTGTCACGAAGGCGCTTGCGCTTTTGTTTCATGAACATATTGCCAATCCTGCCTTAACTCTTCATAAACAATAGCACTACTGTTATAGTAATAAGTAGAGAAAATAGTCCGGAAGTTTGATAGAAAGTGGGTATGGCCATGACGTTTAAAAAGAAACAGTTCTTTGGTCTTGGACTAACTTTGTTTTTCCTTGTTGTCATGTTGTTTGCGATTTTATCTTGGACCGGGACAATTAAGACAAACATGCTTGAAATTGTCGAAGACCGCTATTATAAAGTGAACAAAGCGATGGAAATTCGCCAGTATGTCCTTATTACAGACCGGGAGATTATCCATATCATCCAGGATAAAACACGGAAGGACCCCCAGGAAGTCATTGATACTCTCCAGGAAAACAGGAAAATTATCCGTGAGGACATCATTGAATTAGATGGAGTCCTTAATAGGCCCAAGTCCAGGTCGCTTTTGAAGGAAATTGAAGCGGCGTATGCGGACTATGCGGAAATGGAGGAACTGGTAATCGCCGGACTGGGTACCAATATGGAACCAGGGATGGTTCGGGATATCTATTACGGAGCTGAATCCGAAAAGGATACACTTTTGCAAAAGGTGAATGAATTCAAGGAATATCAGGAATCCCTGATGGACCAGGCATTGAAAACGGCCAACCAGGCATATGACCAATTGTTTGTGGCGCTGGTCATTACGGTTGTCCTTGCGATTGCCCTCATCACCGGCGTGACGCTCTGGGTTATCCGCAGCACGAGCAGGACTCTTGACGCAGTTGCCGATGGCATCAATAAAGTCGATTATCATAATCTCGGAGAAATACCGAGAATCCAATTGGAAGCGAAGGACGAGATTGGCCAGATTGCCGCCGCCTTCAACTCGATGGCCGCCTCCCTAGAAACCTTTTACAATAAAGAAAGGGAGTATACGGCTGCAATCTCTGAGCAAAACTGGGTACAGACCCAGTCCGCCGAACTCATTAAACTTTATCATAAGAGCACCGAGGTAGAATCGCTTGGCGAACAGCTTATGGAAAAACTGGCTCCTGCTGTCGGAGCGAGCCTTGGGGCATTCTATTTAATGGACAAGCAATCCCTTAAAAAGATTGCTTCCTATGCGGACGGTGGAGGCGCGCCCGGCAAGGATGAACTTGCTCTCCGTGAAGGGCTGGCCGGCCAATGCGCCGTAGAAAAGAAGACCATTTACATTGAAGATGTCCCAGAAGATTACGCCGTTATTGCAACAGGGCTAGGATTCATGAAACCGAAGAGCATCCTGATCGCCCCTGTTACGGTTAAAGGCGAAACCGTCGCTGTCATTGAGCTTGCGTCACTCGACCCGTTTACGCCTGCACAACAACAGCTTGCGCAAAAGGTATTTGAAACACTTGGCCTTGCAATCACGAACATCCTTGGCAGAATGGAAGTTGAACGCCTTCTGCTCGAGTCGCAGGCACAGGCCGAAGAGTTGCAATCCCAGTCTGAGGAGCTCCAAGCGCAATCCGAGGAACTGCAGACGCAGGCAGAGGAACTGCGGATGATAAACGAACAGCTTGAAGAGCGCACGAAGGATGCGGAGATGAAGTCCGCTGAATTGCTTGGGGCAAAGGAACAGCTCGAGGAAAAAGCGAAGCAGCTCCAGCTTAGCTCGAAATACAAATCCGAGTTTTTAGCGAATATGTCCCATGAGCTGCGCACCCCGCTGAACAGCATTTTGCTTCTGTCGGAAATGATGGGCGAGGATTTGGATGAAAATCTTACAGATGAACAGAAGGATTTTGCAAAAGTGATCCATACTTCCGGACAAGACCTCCTCAACTTGATTAACGATATACTCGACCTTTCCAAAGTAGAGGCAGGCAAGCTTGAGGTCGGCTTTGACGGAGTGAACATCGCTGATTTCGGCGGAAGGCTTGAGCATCTATTCTCACACCATGCCGTCCAAAAGGGAATTGGGTTCATGGTTGATCTGGAAGATGATCTGCCTGACTTGTTCTATACAGATGAACAGCGTCTTCAGCAGATTGTTAAAAACCTGCTGTCGAATGCCTTTAAATTCACCGAAAACGGGGCTGTTATTACGAGCGTTAAGCGGGCTACCCCGGATGAAATCCCTGCGGAGCCGGTTTCCGATACTTGGCTGAAACTTTCCGTCAGCGATACGGGCATCGGCATTGCCGAAGACCAGCAGGAACTTATTTTTGAAGCGTTCCAGCAGGTCGATGGGGCTACGATGCGGAAGTACAGCGGTACAGGCCTCGGCCTGTCAATCTCAAGTGAGTTCGCGCGCCTCCTGGGCGGAACGTTAACGGTTGAGAGCAAGGAAGGCGAGGGCAGCACCTTTACGCTTCTGCTTCCTAGCCTGCCGAACGGACTGCAAGCTTCTGAAGAAGAGGTTGCTCTCGAAAGAGTAGGAGCGAAGCTTGGCACTGCCGGCAGAAAAAACCCGATTGATGAAGCAAGTGTGGAAGTGGCAGCAGGAACTTCGGCAGCGGAAGGTCTTGCCGGAACGATGGACGATTCTGTATTGACAGTTGGTACTGGTAAAGCGGAAGATGTTCCATTCAACAGTCTGCGCGGCAAAACGGTTGTTGTCACCGATGATGACCACCGTAATATTTATGCACTTGAAAAAGCGCTGCAAAAGGAAGGCATGACGGTCATTTCCGCGGAAAACGGAGCGGAATGCCTCGAAATCCTGCAGCGGAAAGACAATGTTGACATTGTCTTGATGGATATTATGATGCCTGTCATGGACGGCTACGAAACGATGAAGCATATTAGGGAAATGGACCGATACGGCGACATTCCGATTATTGCTTTGACTGCGAAAGCGATGAAGGGCGACAAAGAGAAATGTCTTGAAGCGGGAGCCTCGGATTATATTAGTAAACCGCTAAAAATGGATCAGCTGTTTTCAGCGATGAGGGTCTGGCTCGCCAGGTAGAGGAGGAACATTTTTGCAAAAGGAAGAACTTGAACTGGAATTATTGCTTCTGGCCGTGTACAGGCTGTCCGGCTTTGATTTCCGGCAGTATATGAATTCCTCTATCATGCGCCGCGTCCAGAACCGGCTCCGCCTCGAACAGCTTCCGGGCATATCAAGGCTGACTGAAAAGGTCATTGAGGATGAAACGGTGTTAAAGAAGCTGCTCGATGACTTTTCGATCAACGTAACGGAAATGTTCCGCGATCCAAGTTTTTTCGCTTCGTTCCGCCGGAATGTCGTCCCACATCTAAAGAGACTCCCGCAAATCCGCATCTGGCACGCCGGCTGTTCGACGGGCGAAGAAGTATACTCGATGGCGATTTTGCTCGAGGAGGAAGGGCTCGCGGATAAGGTGAAAATCTATGCGACTGATATGAGCGAGAAAGTCCTTCAGGTTGCTGATAAGGGCGTTATTCCGCTTTCAAAAATGCAGGACTACACAAAAAATTACCTGCAGGCGGGTGGGGGGCGGTCGTTTTCTGAATATTATACGGCCGACAGCCATTTCGCGACTCTTGACACTAAATTAAGAGAAAACATCGTTTTTGCCCAGCATAATCTGGTCACTGACAGCTCATTTAATGAATTCCATGTTGTGATTTGCAGAAATGTCCTGATTTACTTCAATCAGGACCTGCAGCATCATGTGCTTAGATTGATCGATGCCAGTCTTAGCCAGGGGGGCTTCCTTGGGCTCGGCAGCAAGGAAGCGATCCGATGTGAAGCCCACCCGCATTTTGTGGAATTCGATGCATCGGAGAAGATTTATCGGAAGATGCTTAATTAATAGGAAGACGCACCGCTTCGGTTTTCGAGGCGATGCGTTTTTTTGGTGTTTAGGAAACTTTAGATTTCGTGACTGTGGATAACTCACTTATCAAGCATGGCTACCTCTAGCTTCAGCGCCTACGCGTGCGCAAACTTCAGGTCTCCTCCCTACGATAAGTCAGCATCGAATGCGCTAACGCTCTTCGTGATTCCTTTATCTCAGTCGAAGCCCTTCCAGTTTGTACGGCGATGACCGAGGCGCTTGCGCTTTTGTTCATGAACGCAGAAAAAAAGCCCGGATAGAATGATCCAGGCCTTTTAGTATCAAGCAAACCAATCTTGCAACTATTAGGTCGCGCGAATCAAAACAACACACATGTCATCATCCGCCACAGTCTGCTGCTCACCGGACAACAGTAAGTCAATCGGTTCCTGTTCCAGTATGTTGCCCCAATCCGCCGAAGCGGCCTCCTTCAGGCGGTCCACTTCCGCCAGGCCGTTCTTCTCGGCGGTTTCCGGCACCCCGTCCGTAAACAGCAGCAGCTGTGCGGAGTCTTCGTATGTAATGACTTTTTTCTCAACGTCAATCGTCTCAAAAAATCCTACCGCCCAAGTGGTCGACTTAAGCTCAGCAAGCTGATGGCCATCTATAAACGCATAGCCTGACGGGTGGCCGGCATTCACATATTCGATCGTTTTTTTGCCAGAGTCAATCACCATGTAAATTGCGGTAAAATAATGAGGAATTGGCTGTTTCCTATTATTCAGTGAGCCCATCCAGCGGTTCAGCTCGCGGATGACGTGCTCGGGGTCGGGATTTACTCTGATTAAATCCCGGAGGACGGACGAAATGAACATGCACACAAGTGATGCCGATATCCCGTGCCCCATCATATCAAGCAAAATGACCGCATAACGATTCTCGTCAATTTTATGCCAGTAATACATATCGCCAGCAAGTGTATTCGCCGGCAGATAGGAAGCCTTGATTTTCAGGCGCGAATCATTCACGGGCTCGCTCAACAGGCTCGTCTGGACCTGCATCGACAGTTCGAGCTCGTTGCGAATGATTTCATCCTGCTTTTTATGCCAATCCTTTTCATATTTCAGCCGCAGCACAACGCGAATCCGCGCCAGCAGCTCGGTCTTGTTGATCGGCTTCATCACATAATCCATCCCGCCAACATCAAGCGCTTCAGCCACCTTGTTGGAATCTTCAAGCGCCGTGACGAAAATGACAGGAATATCCCTTGTATGCGGCGTTTCCTGCAGCTTTTGGCAAGCGACAATCCCATCGATTTCCGGCATCATAATATCCATCAAAATCAAATCCGCCGGCCGCTCAACAGGGTGCGGGCTGTCAATTTGTAAATACTCAAACATTTCCCTCGCGGACAAAAAGGACAGGTAATCCTCATAGCCTGCCCGTTTCAATATTTTTTCTATTAAAAACAAATTCACTTGATTATCGTCCACAATCAAAATCGTCATTTTCCTACCCCTTTGGCTCTTCACCATTAAATTACTCTCTCTTCACGCATCATATCCTTACACAATACCCTCTTTTTGCAAAATAAAAACCTCAAAACACACGCACGGCAGGATAAAACAATCCAAACATCTGCCTCCCCCATTATGGTACTTATTTCTTTTTGACAGCAAGGAATATGCAATGTATAGTAGACTCATACAATTACTTTAGTACTTAAAAGCGTCTAAGTGAAAGAGTGGTAAGTTCAGTAACAGACGTAACTCGAATGAAAAATTAAATAGGTTGCCTGCAGTTTTAGTAGGATGCCCATTAGCAGCAAGAAGAGACCGGATGGAGGGTGAAAATCCGGGCGATGGCCGTCACGAAATACACCTGCATAGAACGGGCATGTTTTGCAAAGAGGGCAGTGTGATTGCTGCCAACTAGGGTGGTACCGCGGAGTCTTTTCGTCCCTACTGACGAAAGGGCTTTTTTGTGTTTTATTCGACATTTATTGGGGGAGTTTTTATGTTACAGGAACAACAAGGATTGGCCATTAAGCCTGCGGAGGCGGCAATTGTTACAATCATCTTAATGGGGCTAGTTGGCTACATGATTATCGGCTTGGAGGTCGTCCCGCAAATTGCCATTCTTTCGGGGATCGCCCTTTTGCTCGCCTATGGCACTGTGAAAAAAGTGAGCTTTAAAGAGCTTGAAACGGCAATGGCTGATGGGGCAAAAACAGGGATTGCTGCTGTGATGATTTTCTTTTTTATCGGGATGCTCATTAGCAGCTGGATGGCGGGCGGTACAATCCCAACATTCATTTATCTTGCAACCGACCTCGTTTCCGGTAAGTTTTATTATGCGATTGTTTTTGTCGTCACGTCAATTATCGGCATGAGCATCGGCAGTTCGCTGACAACGGCGGCAACACTCGGAGTTGCCTTTGTCGGAGCCAGCACCGCACTTGGTATCTCACCTGCGATTACAGCGGGGGCGGTCGTATCTGGGGCTTTCTTCGGTGACAAGATGTCGCCTTTGTCCGATACGACGAACCTTGCCGCTAGCGTGGCCGGTGCTGATTTGTTCGACCACATCAAAAATATGACCTGGACGACGATTCCAGCCTTTATCCTGTCATTTATCGTTTATATGGTGATTTCGCCGGCCAATACGAACGAGAGCATCAGCCAGATGGCTTTGATCAAAACCGAACTGCTGGAATTGAACCTTGTCCACTGGTACGCGCTCATTCCATTCTTCGTTCTGGCGATTCTTGCGGCAAAAAAAGTGCCCGCGATTGCCACCTTATCGGCAGGCACAATTTCCGCGCTCGTCATTTCCTTTTTTATCAATGACAGCTTTACTGGCAAAGCGATGATGGCCCTGCTCTACTCCGGATACAAATCCGGCAGTGCCATTGAGGAAGTCGATTCGATGCTATCACGCGGCGGGATTGAAAGCATGATGTTCAGCATCTCGGTCATCTTGCTGGCACTAAGCATGGGCGGGCTCCTGTTCAAGCTTGGCATCATACCGGCCCTGTTGTCGCTTGTCCAAAAGTTCTTAGCACGTGTGTCCATGCTAATCAGCGCGACAGCCGGGATGGCGATTGCCGTGAATTTCATGCTTGGCGAGCAGTACTTGTCGATTCTGTTGCCGGGGAACGCGTTTAAGGGGCATTTTAAAAAAGCCGGCCTTGAGCCGAAGCACCTTTCTCGTGTCCTTGAGGACGCGGGAACCGTCGTCAACCCGCTCGTCCCATGGAGTGTATGCGGCGTCTTTATCGCCTCCGTCCTCGGGGTGCCGGTCACCGACTATTTCTTGTTCGCATTCTTCTGCCTGTTCTCCCCGCTGATTACCGTCTTCTTCGGGTTTACTGGCATTAGCCTGCCGAAACAGGCCAAACTGCAAACAAGCAAGTAAAAACAGCCTGGGCCCATTTTATATTGGGTCCAGGCTGTTTTTGCAAAAAAGTCAATTCGCTTCTTTCAATAGCTTTTCCATCGTATCCTCATCCATCGGCCCGACGTACTTTTTGGTGATAATCCCATCCGGGCTGATGATATAGCTCGTCGGAATCGTCAACGCCTGATATTGTGTGCCGACTTTGTTTTTCTCATCGAGGGCAATCGGGAACGTTAAACCGTAGTCCTTTACGAATTGGTCAATGGTTTCACGGCCTTTATCAAGTGCGGTCAGATTAACGGCCAGAATCGTCATGCCTTTATCCTTATGGCTTTCATAATATTTTTGCATATGGGGCATTTCCGCCTTACACGGAGGGCACCATGTTGCCCAGAAATTCAGGATGACCTTTTGCCCGCGGTAGTCGGAAAGCTTCACTTGTTCGCCTGACGCCAGTCCGAGCTCGAAGTCAGGAGCGATGTTCCCTTCGGCGATCCCGATCTCTGCCGTCGCCGGGGCTGCTTTATTCTCCTCTTGCGCTTTATTGCCAAAAGAAAGACCTGGTTTCGAAACGTTCACGATGATAACAGCCAGCGCGAGTACAACAAGCGCTCCTGCAAAAAGTTTCTTATTCACGAGATATTCCCTCCTTCTTTAAGTATGCCATGACAGAGATGAAAAGTCCTCCGGTGAGAACCGTCAAGCTGCCTTGGTCAAAGAGGCCTCCAAAGACGCTCAATCCTAAAACCTCCGCCAACATGAGCAAAATAAATGCCTGGATTTCCAGCTTCTTCTGCCGATTTACAAAAAATAGTGTGCCCGCGAGAAGAAGAAAATACACGGCCGATGCCGTCCAGTCTTCAGCCATCGCTTTGTCGGCCGTTAACGAGACAAGGAAAAACAGGTGATAGAGGGGAAGCCCTTCCGTCCTTGGATTGAACTTGCCGGTTTGAGCCATTCGGTATAGGTACGCAAGGGCTGCAATGAGGGCTAAGACCAATCCCTTGCTGCCGCCGTCAAAATAAAGCAGGGAAACCGGTGATTTCATGAAAGTCCCCCAATTGAAGAGAACATAGCTGAGTTTGGCCGTCAGGAAAAAATAAAAGAACGCATTCCAGAACCAGTCACCAGTTTTTAGTTTTGTGGCTGCCTTAAGCAATAGCGGCGCCACCAAAGCCGCTGCCACAGTAGCGACAACAGTCGTTGGCAGCGTCACCTTTCCAATCGTAATGAGATCCATCATTGCCTCCAATAAATAAGTTTCATTCATTTTACCCCGCGGGGTATGTTATGGTAAACTATAAAAGACTGGAAAGAGGAAGATAAATTAAAAGCGTTTTTAACAGACGCTATTCTAGTAAAACATAATGACGTAGGGGAGGGAACATTTTTGCAAAAGGAAGTTGAGAAACAAACTGACTGCGCGACAACGGGATCGTGAAGCATTCAAATTGGTAAGGCAACCAGTTCGGATGCCAAGAAGAGCAAAGGGACCATTCCGATATGACCAGGCACATACGTCTGGCTCCTGGCAGGAGTCGTTTACCTTATTTATAAAGTAGTAACCTATTTTTAACCTCCTCGGTGATGAATCGGGTTTTTTTCTTGAATAGGGAGTTTCGGTCGGGAATTTTTGCATTGATGTTGGTTATTATGAGTGTTCGCTTCCCGGTGTGTGAAAAATAAGAGGATAAATTCCCCTTTTTTAACCTGTTTTCACGCTTTTACATTTCAAAAGAGCCAAATAAAAAAGGATTGAGTATCCCAATCCTTTTAAAAAACAATCAAAAGCTATTTGTATTTTGGGTTTTTTCTCCGGCAGGGGACGATTCTTCGCCATTTCCATGGCAAGCCTTATACATTTCCTGCAATTCTTGTTCCGTCGAATCCGGGTGCATCTCTTGCATGAATGGAAGCATCTCTTTAAAATTCAGGATCGCTTTCCCACTTCCGTTCGTTTGAGCGAGAGCAAAGGATCCCATTCCTAAAACAAAAGCTGTACTCATTAAGACGATTGCTAATCTTTTCACTAATGCTCACCTCCTTCTTATTGCTATCATAAATGTAAAAAATGAAGAAAGTTAGGAGAAGAGTAGGCATTTTTGTAAACACTGCTTCACTTCTTTTTTAAAAAGCCGCTGATTAATAGGAGGAGTAGTCCGGCTCCCAATGCAATGAGAAAAATCCCGAAAAATTGGCCGAACCAGAAATTCATATGGTGGAACATCATTTGCCGATTCATCATCATCCCCATGTGATTTGGCGGGTGTAAAATTGTCCGGGCTACGAAAACCAGAAAAAGAATCCCTGAAAAGGTTAAGAAACTTAAAAAAATCGTCGGTATGAAATGTTTCATAGGCTCACCTTATTCCAATTTATATCCGATGCCCCAAACTGTTTTAATCATTCTCTCTTCCATTCCGGAAGTCTTCAGTTTTTCTCTTAGATTTCGAATATGCGAATCGACAGTCCGGTCTTCCCCCATAAAGTCAACTCCCCAGATGATGCTGACCAGTTGCTCCCTTGATAAAACAATTCCTTTATTCTCAATGAAAGTGGCCAGAAGATCGAATTCGGTCTGTGTCAAATTCAGCCTTTTGCCAAGATAAAGGGCTTCCCTTGAAGAATGGTCAAGAACGATTCCTTTATACTTTAGCGCCTTTTCATTCATAGCCGGTGTATTTGCCCTTCTTAGCAATGCCTGGACTCTTGCAAGCAATTCCTCTTCATCAAACGGCTTCACGATATAGTCATCCGCGCCAGCTGCCAGTCCTGTAACCTTGTCCTTGGTTGATCCTTTGGCTGTAAGCAGGATGATAGGGGTATTGGAAATTTTCCTGATTTGCTCAATCGTTTGCCAACCATCCATCACGGGCATCATTACATCAAGGAGAATCAAGTCATAACTATTGTTCTTGACCTTTTCAAAAGCTTCCTGGCCATTTTCTGCTTCGTCAATCTGGTAACTTTCCTGAAGTAAATAAATGCGAAGCAATTGGCGCATTTCAAGTTCATCATCTACAATTAAAATTTTTCTCATGGCCATCTCCTATTTTTGCACTCCAATTTTGAGAAATAACGAAAAAGTCGTTCCGGTTGATTCATGGCTAGTTACATGGATTTCTCCATTATGCGCTTCAACGATTTGTTTAACGACATATAAACCAAGGCCGGTTCCTCCCGTTTTCCTAGTCCGTGACTGGTCAACACGGTAAAAGCGGTCGAAGATTTTCGGAAGGTCCGAAGCAGGAATTCCCGTCCCGGTATCGCTCACTTCAACAACAATAAAGTCACTTTTAACAAAAGTTTTGACAGTAACGGAGCCTTGAGTCGTAAATTTTATACTGTTCTCAATCAGGTTATAGAAAGCTTGTTCTAACCTGTCAAGGTCAATAGGAATGTCAGGCAAATCGGGTTGAAGCTCCATTTTCAGCTTCAATCCTTTATTCCTGGCAACCGGACCAAGGTTCATGATTACCTTTTCAATGGGGATATTGATGCTTGCCGCTTCTTTTTCCAAAAGGAAATTCCCTGTCTGCAGCTTGCTCATTTCAAATAAATCATTGACCATATAAGCAACCCGGTGCGCTTCCTTATTGATAATCCTTAAATAATCTTCCTGTTCCTTCTGATCCTTGATAAGCCCTTTTTGCAAAACGTCGCTGTACCCCTTTATATAGGTTAAGGGGGTCCGCAGTTCATGGGAAACCGCGGCTAGAAAATCATTTCGGCTGTCTTCGAAATGTTTCAGTTGCTCGCCAAGCAGTTGAATCGAATTGCCAAGCTGGGCAATTTCATCCTGGCCTTTAACAGGTATTGTTTGCCTGTATTTTCCCATGGCCATTTTGGTCGTGGCGTCCTTCATCGCCAGAAGCGGTTTTGTCAGGCTTCTGGATAAAATCCCGATGATCCCGAATGCCAGAAGGAGTATTCCAGCATTGGCTGCAATGAATAAAATGTTCATGACAAACACGATTTCACGCAAAATAGACGAAGGGTAGAACATATAGATAAACCCGAGCTGATTGCCAATTGGAGATACGGCAATAATATATTTTTGGTTTTTCCAATTGTTTTCGATTATTTCTCCTTCATCCCGGATCGTTTTTGAATGAAGATTCTTTGTGATCTTCTCTTCCAATCGGATTGAAGAGTCCAGTATGCGATTGTTTGAATCCGTAATTAACACTTCTGAGGGAATCCCCTGCTCCATTTCAAGGACATGGGCAATCGTTGATTCATTAAAGCTTTTTTCCAAAATACTCGCGTGATTTTTGGTCCTTGTAAGCAAATCCTGTTGGATATAATCAACAAATATATTTGTAAAAATCCCGTACAAAATGAAGCCAAGAATGAAGAAAAGGGAAATGAAAATAGCACTGAATGTGAAACCAAGTTTCATGGATATGCTTTTAAATTTTGTCATCATGATGAATTTTCTCCTAAAACTATTTTCCGCCATATTCTTCATTTACCCAGTAAAGCCTCATACGACTATCATAATCTAAAATCATTGAGAAAGTATGAAGAAAGGAAAAAATCAAACACCCCCCGGCTAAGCCAGCTGGGGGGTGTTTTCATAGAGGGCGTTATTTAAGCGGAGTTAGTTCACTTTCAGTCACCCATTTATGGTTAGTGACCTTATCGCCGCCTGTTGTTGGAGTAAAGTCAACCATATACACAGTCGTTTTTTCTGCAGAATCGATTGTAGCAGTTGCTCCCTTCATGCCTTTCATATGGTCGGCATTCATTTTAGCCTCTGCCCCAGGCTGTAACTGGTCCTCACCGGCATCATCCAATTCCTCGCGAATAACCCATTTATGGCCCATTACTCTTTTTTCACCCGTAGTAGGAGTATAGGAAACGACATAGGCAGTAGTGTCAAATACTCCAGTGATGGTGGCTGTTGCCCCTTGCATTCCGGGCATATGGTCTGTATTAATAATTGCCTTACTTCCTACTTTATATTTCGGATTGGCAGCTTCTTTTAATCCTTCCGGAACTTCGCCGGAACTGGAGTGGTCCATACCGGCATGATCATTTGAAGTGTTTTCTTTAGGAGCCGGTTTTTGATTGTTGCGTGCCCAGGCAAGCCGTTAATTGCTAATTGGTGAAAGTCCAATCTGAGTAAGTACCAAGACGCTCATTAGCTGACAGGCAACTGGTGGAGAAATCCTAAGGTTGAAGCCCTGTGACAAC
>NZ_QWEG01000011.1 GCF_003515685.1 Neobacillus notoginsengisoli
TTACGTTGTCACAGGGCTTCAACCTTAGGATTTCTCCACCAGTTGCCTGTCAGCTAATGAGCGTCTTGGTACTTACTCAGATTGGACTTTCACCAATTAGCAATTAACGGCTTGCCTGGGCACGCAATAACTCAAAAAGGCCGTTTCCGGCCCTCCTACGTTTCTTCCAAAATCAAATCGTTGCTGCGGAGTGTCATTAGCTCATATCTGTCATATCTATTTTGCAAAAGGAGCCTCATTGCCTGTGCCCGGATCGTTTTTTCAATCACATTTCTGATGTAACGGCCGTTTGAGAAGCCGTTTGGTGGCATGATTGCTTTTACCCAAATAAGATGGTCACGGAGCTTCCGTTCGGCTTCACTGCTCAGAATATATTCCCGTTCCTTTACCATTCTATCAGCTATCTCCATTAGCTGGTCAATGCGGTAATCAGGAAAATCTATTACAAGCGGAAATCTCGAATGAAGTCCCGGATTCAGCGAAAGGAAATAGTCCATTTCCCGCGAATAGCCCGCAAGAATAAGAATGAATTCATGCTGTTTATCCTCCATATGCTTGACGAGAGTATCGATTGCTTCCTTGCCAAAATCTTTTTCTCCGCCCCTGCCTAGAGAATAGGCTTCATCAATAAATAAAATGCCGCCTAATGCTTTTTTAATCAGATCACGCGTTTTCTGAGCGGTATGGCCAATATATTCACCAACAAGATCAGCACGTTCTGCTTCGATTAGATGCCCTTTGGAGAGGACATCCATTTTCAAAAAAAGCTTTCCAATCAGCCGGGCAACCGTTGTTTTGCCTGTACCGGGATTTCCTTTAAACATCATGTGGAGTGCCTGTTTTTTGGCTTTTAAACCCGCTTCTTCCCTTTTTTTATTTATATAAATCCAGGCATAGATTTCTTTTATCGTCCTTTTCATTTCCTCCATGCCGACAAGCGTACCAAGCTCCTCCTCAATTTCCTTTAAAGCGGCATGCTCGCTCTTTGCGATGCCGGGCGGGAGGAAGGTTTCATGGGGAACCGCGGCCGGAGTCTTCCGTTTTTGGGTATTCAAGACGATGCTGATCTGGCCATTTTCTTTCATGCGCATAGGCTGATCCAAAGCGTTCACCTCTCCTAAAAAACAGTATACGCATTCTGGGCTGTGCGGTTCCATGTCCTGTCTAAGAAAGGTCCATAGTTGGAACGTGGCAAATCGAGATGATAGCCGGAAAGAAACTCCTTCTAATAATAATATTCAACCTTTAATAAATCATTTCAGCAAATTAAAAAAGGCCTGAAAGTTCAGGCCTTCTTTTATCAAAATCCAGTCGGATTATTGTCCTTCCAAGTCGAGCTGGACATTCCGTGCTGGTGCAAATGTCGAAATGGCATGCTTGTACACGAGTTGCTGCTTTCCTTCTGATTCAAACAAAACGGTAAAATTATCGAACCCTTTGATTTGCCCCCTTAACTGGAATCCATTTAAAAGGAACACGGTCACATTGGTGTTTTCCTTTCTAAGCTGGTTTAAGAACTGATCCTGGATATTAATGGCTGTTTTCATGTAAAAATCCTCCTCTTTTATCTCTACTGTTATGTATTCGATTTTAGTTGAAGCTTTCCTTCAATAACCTTAAAAATTTCGCTAACTTTTTTTGAAAAGTCCGTCTCCGCTGTCATATTAACCCATTCCACATCCATTTTATTTCGAAACCAGGTTAGCTGACGCTTCGCATAGCGCCGCGTATTTTGTTTCAAGATCTCAATCGACTCTTCCAAAGTGGTTTTCCCATCCAAATAATCATAAATTTCCTTATAGCCAATTGCCTTAATGGATTGGCAATCTCGAAGCCCCTGATTGTATAGGCTCTGGACTTCTTCAATCAAGCCTTCCGAAACCATCTTGTCCACCCGCTGATTTATTCGATCATAAAGCTTTTCCCGATCCATGGTCAGCCCAATAACCGCAGCATCATATTTTTGCCCAGGCTGATTGTGCTTCCTGTTCTCTTCCAACGGCATTCCTGAAGACTTGATAATTTCCAATGCCCGTATGACCCTGCGCACATTGTTCGGATGGAGGTGTTCAGCGGCTCGGGGATCAAGTAAAGCCAACTCGCGATGGACAGCCTCATTTCCTTCCTCCCGCGCCAGCTTCTCAAGCCTCTCGCGGAACGCCGGGTCAGCTGGAGATTCGGTAAATTCGTAATCATAAAGAACCGACTGGATATAAAGACCCGTCCCGCCGACAATGATCGGAAGTTTTCCTCTTAATGAAATATCTGTTATTTTTTCTTCAACAAGACTTTGGAACTCGGCAACGGAAAAAACCTCATCAGGATTTCGGATATCAATTAAATGATGAGGAATGCCTTCCATTTCTCCGGGCGTTACTTTTGCTGTCCCGATATCCATTCCTCTGTATATTTGCATGGAATCCCCGCTTATCACCTCGCCGTTGAAATGTTTCGCTATTTCAATGCCCAACTTTGTTTTACCCACAGCTGTCGGGCCGATGATCGCAACTATTTTTTGCTTCCTTTCCAAAACACTCACACTGCCCTCCACTGTCAGATGACACTATTATACACAATGCACCCGACTTAACCAAAATTCATGCAAACCACCATAGAATTATTATCAAAGAATCAAGTCATTATGCTTTTTTCGCAAACTTTGCATAATTTTACATGTTTCTTTACATTTCGATAACGATTCCATGACAAACGCGCATCTACCCACAAACCAATGGTAGTCTAATAGAAGTCTATTTAGTGAGAAGTTTTTTTCTCTAACTAGTGTATAAAAGGTATTGTCCGGGCTGTTCATCCTGCCTTCAGGGACTGAAAGAATAGGGGGATTTATGAAATATGTTGTCAAATGCTGAAATTGGTATTGATTTAGGTACCGCCAATATTCTCGTTTATAGCAAAAATAAAGGAATTGCGCTTAATGAGCCGTCAGTTGTTGCCATCGATACTGAAACAAAAACTGTGCTGGCGGTTGGGAAAGAAGCAAAGGAAATGATTGGGAAAACTCCCGGCAAAATCGTCGCGATTCGTCCTCTAAAGGATGGCGTCATCGCTGATTACGATGTGACTACCGAGCTGCTAACCCACATAATGAGAAAAGCATCCAAAAAAATCGGCCTTTCCATCCGCAAACCAGATGTTGTCGTATGCACGCCTTCCGGTTCGACCAGTGTTGAACGCAGGGCAATCCATGATGCAGTCAGGAATGCTGGCGCCAAAAAAATCCATCTTATTGAAGAACCCGTCGCTGCCGCGATTGGGGCTGGGATGCCTGTAGATGAGCCAGTTGCCAACGTGATTGTTGATATCGGTGGTGGAACAACAGAAGTAGCGATTATTTCTTTTGGTGGAGTTGTTGCCTGCCATTCAATCAGGGTTGCCGGCGACCGTTTGGACGAGGACATTATTAAGCATGTCCGAAATGAATATAATGTGCTGATTGGCGAGCGCACCGCTGAACTAATCAAAATGGAAATCGGCTATGCGCTTGTGGATCACCAAGAGTTAAAATTGGAGATCCGCGGCCGGGACCTTGTAACAGGACTTCCGAAGACGATTACCCTTTCTTCCTATGAAATCCGGGAAGCATTAAGGGAACCGCTTTTGCAAATCCTTGAAGCAATCCGGGCGACCCTCGAAGATTGCCCTGCAGAAATGAGCGGCGACATTGTTGACCGCGGGGTCATTATTACCGGTGGAGGCGCCCTTATGAAAGGGATGGAAGAGTGGCTATCAAAGGAAATCTTTGTCCCGGTCCACGTCGCCGAAGAACCGCTTGAATCCGTAGCCATCGGAACCGGCAAGGCTCTCCAGTTTATCGGAAAACTACAGACAGTTGCAAAATAAAGACCCCTTTACGGGCCTCTTCTTCAAAAGAGGTCCGTTTTTTTGCCAAAAGTATCTTTTATCAAATGGTTTCTTAATTACCATCCTCTTTCATAATCGCGATGAAGTGGGCGAGGATTCTCGCTGTCAGCCCCCAGATGATTCTTCCTTCAAAATGGTAGAAATACTCCTCCATATGCCTCATTCGCCAGTTGTAATTTTTCCCTCCTGCTACATGTTCAAAGGGGAAATTCTCTTCCGGTTCGGCCTTGAAATGGATCGAATAGATTTCCGGTTTGGCATCTATAAAAAAGCTGAGTGGAACCGCGAAAATTTCGCTTACTTCGGCGGGATTCGGTTTTATTTTGTCCGCGTCATCAATAAACCCCGCAAATGGATAAATGATCATGCCAAAAGGAGAGATCAAATAGTCCAGAGGGGAAACCCCGCTAATGTCGGCACGGCTTAATCCAAGCTCTTCCGTTGTTTCCCTGATAGCTGCCTCTCTTTCGTTAAGGTCATCGGGATCCATCCTTCCACCAGGAAAGCAAATTTCCCCAGGCTGCCTGCGCAAGTCCATCGAACGCACTTCAAATACAACAGACATCCCCTCTTCTGTTTGGATAAGGGGAAGGAGGACCGCATATTTGGAAAAATTTTCACTCCCCAATATTTTCGGGGTATGTGCTTTCAATTTTTTCGAAATGATTTCAGGCTTCATTACTTATCAACTCCACGATACATCTTGCTTTTTCCAATTTTATCGAAAAAAGACAAGGTATACAACCAAAGGTGCTGCTTTGGCGGCAGCACCTTCATTCCAATATATGTTTACACTCCAATTTAGCTTGTCTCGTAACGAGTTATTCGACTACTTCAAGAGTGACATCAACGTTTCCTCTGGTAGCTTTCGAATACGGGCAAAATTCATGTGCTTTTTGAACAAGTTCTTCCAGCTTGCCTTTCTCAATTCCCGTCCCTTTAACCTGTAAAGTAACTGCGAGTTTGAAGCCATCATCATCTTCGTCTTTTAATAAGCTTACATTTGCGGTTACTTCAGAGTCAAACGTAATACGCTCCTTTTTTGCCATGAGCTGCAGGGAGCCATCAAAGCAGGCAGAATAGCCAGCGGCAAAAAGCTCCTCGGGATTTGTTGCTTCAGGAATCTCTTTCGCCCTCTGCGTGTTCGGATTCGCAATATCAAAATCGATAATTCCATCAGAAGACTTGACGTGTCCTTCCCTTCCTCCAACCGCTGTGACAGATGACGTAAATAAAGTTTCACCCATTTATCCTATCCCCTTTCCATTTCGTTCTTATCTGTTTTCCACTCATGTGGGAAGCTTAAACGCGATGACCCTTACACATGGCAGGAAATAACGAGATATGGCAAAAAAACATCCTCCCACATCGATTGCAGGAGGATGCCTTTCTTACATTACACGTTTAAACATTTTTTCCATCTCATAAGAAGAGAAGTGAACGATAACTGGCCGGCCGTGCGGACAGGTGAATGGATCCGACGCGAGGCGGAGTTCATCCAGGAGGGCTTGAATTTCATCATTCCGCAGATAATGATTCGCCTTGATCGACCCTTTGCAGCTCATCATGATTGCCGCCTCTTCTCTCAGCTTCTTAAGATCCACCTTCTTCATGGACAAAAGCTGCTCAATCATTCCTTCAATTACCTCTTTTTCTTCCCCTTGCGGGAGCCACTGGGGATGGGAACGAATAATGAAGCTGTTCGGACCAAAGTCCTCCAGGAACACACCGACCTTTTCGAGCTCGTCTTTATATTCCATTATTTTCACACATTCATCTGTTGAGTACTCGAATGTAAGCGGAACAAGCAGATCCTGCAGCTCGTTTGCTACCTGTCCAACCTTTTCTCTAAAAAACTCATATTTGATCCGTTCCTGCGCCGCATGCTGGTCGATGATGTAAAGGCCATTTTCGTTTTGGGCGAGAATATACGTGCCATGCATTTGCCCTATCGGGTACATGCGCGGCACTCTTTCCAATTGTACTTCTCTTGCTTCATTCGTTGACTGGACACTTACGTCACAGGAAGAATCAACAGGAAGATCTTGAGATGTCGCAGTTCTTCCTGTTGGCAAAAGAATTTCCTTTACCTGGCTTGGCAGGCCTGACCACGGGGTTTCCGATTTCCCAGCCAAGGAACCAACTCCCCCGCTTCCATGGCTGGCATCCTCATCCTTGTCTACCGGACGTTGAAACACGTTGGAAGATGGAGATTCATGTCGTAAGTTGCCTTCTTGTCCATACGACTTGAAATTTTCCTTTCGTACGAACTTGCCATCGGCTGGACTGACAGGTTTTACGGTCCGTGCACCTTCAAGTTCAAAAAAAGTCTGTTCTGATTTAGGCTTTTCCGCTTTTTCCACCTTTACTCCTGATGGGATCAGCAGTCTGTCTTTAAACGAAGTGGAAATTGTATTCTTAACAAGTTCATAGAGTTCCGCTTCTTTACTGATTCGAACTTCCATTTTGGAAGGATGGACATTGACATCCACGAGGATTGGATCCATTTCAATATTTAATAGCGCGATTGGATAGCGCCCTATCGGAAGCAGTGTATGATATCCTTCCATGACAGCTTTCGCAAGGCCAAAGTTTCTGATGAAGCGGCCATTAATCATGGTGGAGATATAATTCCTCGATGCCCTTGTTACTTCCGGGAGCGAAGCAAACCCTGAGATACGGTAATCAAGAGATTTGCCTTCAAGCGGGACAAGCATCTTTGCAATCGCCATACCATAAATAGCAGCGAGGACTTGGCGGACATCTCCGTTCCCATTTGTATGCAGCAGCCTTTTTCCGTTATGAGTAAGCCTGAAGGAAACCTCTGGGTGGGATAAGGCGAGCCGATTTACGAGATCCGTGATGTTGCCGAGTTCAGTATGAATCGTTCTCACATACTTCAGGCGCGCCGGTGTATTGAAAAACAAATCTGTCACAGTAATATCCGTTCCTCTTCGGCTTGATGTCTTTTCAAAGGCGGTTTCCTTGCCGCCTTCTACGACAATCCTCGTACCAGCCGAATCACCAGTCGAAGTATTCATCTCCAGACGCGATACAGAAGCGATACTAGGCAGGGCCTCCCCCCTGAATCCGAGCGTCCGGATGCGGAATAAATCGGTCTCATCTTTAATTTTGCTTGTGGCATGGCGGTGGAAGGCTTTCGAAACATCTTCTTCCACAATTCCTTCCCCATTATCGATGATCCTGATTTTTGTGAGGCCTGCCTCTTCGACATCTATTTCAATTACAGTGCTTCCTGCGTCAAGCGAGTTTTCAACGAGTTCCTTGACGACAGAAGCCGGACGCTCGACAACTTCGCCAGCCGCAATTTTATTCGATAAGGCGTTATCAAGCTGAATGATTTTTCCCATTCGGTCACCCCCGGCTAATTTTTAATTTTCTTTTGCAATTCATAAAGGACATTGATCGCCTGCAACGGGGTTAAATCTAAAATATCCAACTCGCGGATTTTCTCGATTACGTTCTTTTCCTTGCCGCTAAACTCCTGTTTCTTTGCCTTAACAGGCTCAGCAAAGAAGGAAAGCTGAGCCGTTCCGGATGACGGGGCAACAGCCTCATTCACTTCAGACGTTCCATCCGGCATGGCCGGAACCGGCTCTTCGATTTTTGCCTGCTCGAGCGAGGTAAGGATTTCGTTCGCACGGATAATCAGTTCTTTCGGAAGCCCCGCCAATTCAGCGACATGGATGCCATAGCTTTTATCTGCCGGCCCTTCCTTAATTTTGTGAAGGAAAACCACCTTGCCTTGATGTTCAATCGCGCTCACATGTACATTATGAAGCCTGTCAAGTTCGTCCTCCAGGACAGTCAATTCGTGGTAGTGGGTTGAAAACAGTGTTTTCGAGCCAATCCAATTATGAACATGCTCAATAATAGCCTGGGCAAGCGCCATTCCATCATACGTGGAGGTTCCGCGTCCGATTTCATCGAATAAAATAAGGCTATCCTGGGTCGCATTTGCAATTGCATTTTTAGCCTCCAGCATTTCAACCATAAATGTACTTTGGCCGGATACAAGGTCGTCCGCCGCGCCAATCCTCGTGAAAACTTGGTCGAAGACTGGCAGGACCGCTTTAGTTGCCGGTACATAACAGCCAATTTGCGCGAGTATGGCCGTCAGAGCCACCTGGCGCATATATGTGCTTTTACCTGACATGTTCGGGCCGGTAATCAGGAGAATTTCACGGTCTCCATTCATTTTGCAGCTATTCGGGACATATTCCTGGGAATCGAGCACCTTTTCTACAACTGGGTGCCTTCCTTCTTCAATCAAAATCTCCCGGTTATCCGAGAATTCAGGTTTTACATATTTTCGTTCTTCACTGACTTCCGCAAAGCTTTGCAGCACATCCATCTCGCTGACTACTTTTGCCAATGCTTGAAGTCTTGGGATTTGTTCCTTGATCCTGTCACGTATCTCGCTGAACAGCTCATATTCAAGCTCCCCGCATTTTTCTTCCGCTTCGAGAATCAGTGCTTCTTTTTCCTTCAACTCCGGTGTAATGAACCGCTCGGCATTTGCAAGCGTCTGCTTGCGCTCATACTGGCCTTCTTTCAAAAGATGAAGGTTCGCCCTAGTAATCTCAATATAGTAGCCAAAAACCCTGTTGTAGCCTATTTTAAGAGACCGGATCCCGGTCCTATCCCGTTCTTCCCTTTCAAGCTGGGCAATCCACGATTTCCCATTCCGGCTTGCATCTCGATACTGGTCAAGCTGTTCATTAAAACCATCGCGTATGATATTTCCTTCCTTGATTGAAATCGGCGGATTATCGACAATGGATTGTTCCAGCAAATCGACAATCTCTTCACAATAATCCAGCTTCCGGGCCAGGTCGATCGTCTCTTCTCCTTGAGTGCGGGAAAGGATTTCATGAAGATAAGGAATTTGTTGAAGGGACCTGAGCAACTGTCTCAAGTCACGGGCGTTCACATTTCCAAATGCGATCCTGCCGGCAAGCCTTTCTAGGTCATATACTTCCTTTAGCCCTTCCTGAAGTTCCTTCCTCTCAAAATAAGCATTCATAAATTGGCCGGTCACTGAGAGTCTTCGTTCGATCTCTTCCCTGTCGATGCGCGGCCTATCAACCCATTGCTTAAGAAGCCTTCCACCCATCGCTGTCTTTGTTTCATCAAGCAGCCAGAGTAACGAACCCTTCTTTCCTTTTGAGCGGATTGTTTCTGTCAGCTCCAGATTGTGTTTTGAATAGTAGTCAATTTTCATATACTGGTGGACCTGGTAAGTTGTTACCGGCTGCAAGTGGGTCAAGCTCCGCTTTTGGGTGCGGTGTAAATAGTTGAACAGTCTCGCCACAGTCACCTTGAATTTATCCTGGTTCAAATCTTCTGTAAGCGTGGAATAAGCCTCATCCAATCCCGTCTGCTCTTCATACGAGATCGCAAGCACATTCCGGTCCCTCATTTTCTTTTGCAGCCCTTCATCAAGGTCTGCTGAAATGACGACCTCTTTTGCGCCGAGAACGGAAATTTCATTCAGGACTTCTTCTTCTTTTGCAGGCAGAAGGGTGACTCTGCTTTCGCCAGTGGACAAATCGGCATAGGCGAATCCGTATGTACCATCTGAAAAATGGGTTACAGTCGCTAAATAGTTATTTTCTTTTTCATGGAGGCTTCGGCCTTCCATGACTGTTCCCGGGGTAATCAGCTGGATAACTTCCCGGCGGACAATCCCTTTTGCCTGTGTTGGATCCTCTGTCTGTTCACAAATGGCTACTTTATAGCCCTTTTCTATTAAACGTTCAATATAGGTTGGAGCAGAATGGTAGGGGACACCGCACATCGGAATCCTTTCTTCTGTCCCCCCCTCCCTGCTTGTCAGGGTAATCTCCAGTTCCTGCGCAGCCCTGAGCGCATCTTCAAAGAACATTTCGTAAAAATCGCCTAGGCGGAAAAATAAAAAGGCATCCTGGTACTCTGCCTTTATCTTTAAATATTGTTGGATCATCGGCGTGTAAGCTGCCATTTTAGCCTCCAAAATTACATGTTATATGTTTTTTTATTCGAGTTCCTTCGACAATCTATTATAGCATAAATCCCTCCTTATCCGGTCCGGAGAAACGCATTTTGTTCTTTTGGACGGCAAAAACCAACTGGAAACAAGGGTGAGTTGTTTAATTATTCAGTTTTTAGGGAAGAATTCCATAGATTAAGACAAGAGAAAAATGTGGATATGACTGATATCGGGAGGGTTGGTATGAAATATTCTGATGTAAAGGTCATTTATTTATTGGAAAACCGTTATGTACCGGGCCGCATGCCAAAGCCAGTCCTTTATTATCCTGGAGCGCTAAAAGAGGAAACGATTGAAAATGAACGGGAACTGATTCGCAAATGGGGCAGCGGTATCTTAGGATACTATCGCAACCACCGATCGAGTCATGAAATTCTTGGGGTCATGCAAGGCAGTGCCGCACTTGAACTCGGCGGAGTTCGAAAAGTACAATTGGAAGTAAAACCTGGCGACCTCATTGTTTTTCCCGCTGGAACCGAAAAAAGAAAAGTTTCGGTTAGCCCTGATTTCAAAGCAGCCGGCTTTGAAGCAAATGATACGGATGAAGATGTCCAATGGTTCACTGAAGAACCGCTCTACGGGAATAACGGCAGCCAGTATTTTCAACTGTCTTTCAACCTTTGAAAAAATAGAAAGATAAAAGCAGCTCCATTCGGGGCTGCTTTTGTTGCAATAGAATTGATTCTGCTTTTCTCAATTAGTCTGAAAAGTATTCCTTGAACTTGCCATTATCAGTCTGCTCTTTGTTTTCATAGTAAGGATTATCTTCCGTTGGATAATCCGGGTCCAAATTCGTTTTAATGACTAGAAAGGGGCCTTTGGGCGCTTCTGCAATAACCCTGTCCCCTAGTTCCTTAAAATCAGGCATTTTTTCATTCCCCGGTCTATTTGGTTCAGTCATACTACACCTCCTACACGTATCATTCCAACTAATATATTCTTTATGTAGGTATTACTTTTAAAACATTTGTGAAATTTTGAGCATTATAAGCTTTTCATGATTAAAACAGGTTACAATGAAGGAAAAAGGCAGGAGATGAGTTGCATGTCAATCTTGACAACTTGGTTGGAAAGCCTCGCATACGATGTTGAAATTTCCTCGGCTTGCCTCCGATCTCAAAGCCCAAAAAGCAACTGTGCCGAGTGCCTTCCATACTGTCCGGAAAATGCGATATCATTTTCAAAGCAAGGGGCGGAAAGGGATTCCTCATTATGTACGAACTGTGGCCATTGTGTTCCAGTCTGTCCGGTACAGGCCATTACAGGGAGATCACCGGAACGAAAAATCGTGAATGAGACACTTCTAATCGAGGATAGCCCTTTTCCATCGGTTAAGGAACTGCTTTATTTTTACAAAAGAGGTGTGAGGAACGTTAACTGTGACAGTACGGCTAGCCCAGACATTCACATCCTAAAAGAGGCGGATTCACTTCTTACCGCGATGGGTTATGAGCCATTCACAATCGTAGATTCCATTCCTGTTTACAACGAAGAACCCACCTTTACTAGGAGATCCTTCTTCATAAAAGCCGCATTTGAAGGCAAAAAAATAGCTGCGGCAACCATTACGCCCGCGAAATGGAGGTTCAATCAGAATCAATTTGAAATCACTTCCATGTTTCCTGGCTATGCGGTATATGAAGTGATTATTGACCAGGAGCAGTGCAATCTTTGTGAAGCTTGCTTTAAAATGTGTCCTCAACAGGTTTTTTCTCTTAAAGAAGGACTGTTATCCGTCAACAGCGGCTCCTGTAACGGCTGCAGCCTCTGTGTTGATATTTGCGGAAAAGATGCCATCAAAATCGTGCAAAGAGCTTATCCTTCACAGCCTATGGAATTGGCGGTTGAACGATTGACTTGCCCCGATTGCAACACTCCCTTCCACACCTGGAAGAATCCAAACGTATCAAGTCCTGGGCCATTATGCAACATATGCGATACGAGAAGCAAGAACGGGTATTTTAGTCCTTATAGCGTTTAAATTGAAAGGCAAGGCCGCTCCTTGCCTTTTGCAAAAGAAAAACTAGGAAGGAATCTCCCTAGTTGCTGATTATTCTTCTTCCGATCCAACCAGGAAATCTGGGTCGATCTCTTCGAATTCATCATCATCCAATCCGATATCCCACTCATCGTCACAATCGCAGCCATCGGGATTGATTCTGACACAGATTTTCGTTTCTCCAATTACTTCTACAGCGAATTCCCTTTCCACATGGACAACGATTTTATTTCCGCCCGTTGAGATGACAGCTTCGCAGCAGTTCGGCTGCTGAACGACTTTGGCGATAATGCCGTCATCATCGATACAGTCTTTGTCCCTGTACTTCAGCTTGATTACATCAGTATAGCGGACCCGTTCGGTGACGACTTCTGTTTTTGTATTATCATTGAACGAATACCACACATTGATGTCATAGGAGCCGTGGATTTCTACTGTCTTGCCGGCTTTCTTCGCTTCATATTTATGATTGATAATCCAGCAGCCAAGTATGCTGGATGGATTATGAGCCGGACAAATCGTATGTTGGGATTGGGTAAATTTATGTCCTTTTGCTACGACTGCTTTTGTAATAATCTCTCTGTAATCTCCCATTCGAGCAAACCCTCCTCATTCAGTTTCACTTCATCCTATGCGTACGTACAGACTTGGGTGCACTTAAATTATTGCTGCATTGGATAAATGGTTAGGCATGCTTCATCATATGCAAAATGCCCATGAATGTGACTGTGTGTCTATGTATGGGAGAAAAAGAAATCAGGCCCATTGCTGGGCCTGACTGGATTAATGGCTGTGTTCGTGCTCGTGGCCGCAGCTGTCTCCTTTATTAGCGGCTGCGCCTGTTTCACCGCGGAGAATGTCCCCGCCTGTGGATTCAATCACGACGTCCGTAACTGTATTCGAGATAGTAGAAGCGATCATTTGCAGCAGTTCGTTCACTTCAACCTGAGATTGCTTGAAATCCTGTACAACTGGTATTTCATCAAGCTCCTTCTCAATAGAAGCAATCTTCTCTTCCACTTTTTTCAGCGCTTCCGGCTTCCCGTAATGCTGAAGGTTCACCGCCTGCTTCTGAAGCCCTTTAATATCAGAAATGAGGGTGCTCACTTTTTGGTTTTCATGGATATGGGCTTCTGCCCTCTTAAAGAAATCCACTTCCTCTGTTTCTGCAATCATATTGGCCAGTTCTTTTGCGCGTGCAATAATCTCTTCTTTAGTATACTTTGCCATATTATTTCACCTCTGCCAGTGCTTCAGCCTTCTCGGCTGCTTGTACCATTTCCCCGTTTAATGACCATGTTTTTGCATCAGTAATTTTTACTTTTACAATTTTGCCAATGGCTGACTTAGGTCCAATAAAATTGACCAGTTTACTTTTATCAGTATAACCGGCAAGGACATCCGGATTATTCTTGCTTTCCCCTTCAACCAATACGTCAACAGTTTGGTTGATATAAGTTTTCATCGCTTTAGCCGACAGATCATTGACAAGTTTGTTCAGGCGCTGAAGGCGTGCCTTTTTAACCTCCATCGGAACATTATCTGTCATTTTCGCCGCAGGGGTTCCTTCTCTTGGCGAATAGATGAAGGTATAGGCTAACTCAAAACCGACTTCTTCATAAAGAGTCATTGTTTCTTCAAATTGCTCATCTGTTTCATTTGGATAACCGACAATTATGTCAGTCGTTAATGCGACATTCGGGATGGCAGCCTTGATTTTCCGGACAAGCTCAAGGTATTCTTCCCGTGTATATTTACGCCCCATAATTTTCAGTACATCCGTTGACCCTGACTGGACAGGAAGATGGATATGCGGCATCAGGTTCCCGCCCTTGGCAAGCACTTCAATCAAGCGATCGTCAAAATCCCATGGATGGCTCGTTGTAAAACGGACACGCGGGATGCCGATTTTACGAATATCATCCAAAAGGTCACCAAGCCCATATTGAATATCTTCTATATCTTTTCCATATGAATTCACGTTTTGGCCAAGCAAAGTAACTTCCTGGTAGCCATCAGCAGCCAGTTGGCGTACCTCTTGGATTATATCTTCAGGCCTGCGGCTCCGTTCTTTTCCACGAGTAAATGGAACAATACAATACGTACAGAATTTATCACAGCCGTACATAATATTGACCCATGCCTTAATGTTTCCGCTGCGCACTTTAGGAAGGTTTTCAATAACGTCCCCTTCCTTCGACCATACTTCCACTACCATTTCCTTCGACATATACGCTTCGCTGAGGATGTTCGGCAGCCTATGGATGTTATGAGTTCCGAAAATCATATCGACATGGTGATAGGTTTTCAGGATTTTGTTGACAACGGATTCTTCCTGGGACATGCAGCCGCAGACCCCAAGAAGCAGGTCAGGGCGCTCCCTTTTTAGGCCCTTCAGGTGGCCGAGTTCACCGAAAACTTTGTTTTCCGCATTTTCACGGATAGCACAAGTGTTTAACAGAATAACATCCGCATCCTCGGTCTTATCGGTTGGTTCATAGCCAAGCGCCATAAAAATACCAGCCATCACTTCAGTATCATGTTCATTCATCTGGCAGCCGTAAGTACGGATATAAAACTTTCTGCCATCCCCCATCCCCCTGAACTCCTCGGAAATGGAAAAATCATCGTGGTATTTCACTTCTTCTTTCCCGCGCTTCCTTGCATCCTTTAATGAAGGAGGAACAAACACGGTTTCAAAATACTTGCTGTAGTCCTTGACGGATTTTTTGTCCGCAGAATTTTCAGCAGTTGCCTTCCCGGAATCTAAACGCTGATTCTCGTTCATCACACTAACCCCTTTCCACACTACTCACTTCTATAAAAAAACAATTATTGAATAAAATTGTGCACATTATAATAGTATAAAGGGTTACAAGAGCGAAAACAATAGAAACCTTCCCCGCATGAGACACGGGTGAGGCACGGGGACGGTTCTGCTGCTTCCGTCCGTTGGCGGTTTAGGTTTGTGTGGGCGATTAAAGAGTTGTCTTTTATCAGAGGTTGGTGATTCGGACTCTCGACGCTCGAAAAACTGGTTAAGAGTCCGAATTCAAGGGGGATTCGGACTCTTGACGCTCGAAAAACTCGTTAAGAGTCCGAATACAGGGGTGATTCGGACTCTCGAGGCTTGAAAAACCCATTAAGAGTCCGAATTCGCGGAAGTGTAAATGATCAATCAACGTAATAATAAATTACCCAGCATTCCCATCACAGCGATAGAAAAACACCCCAATGTATGGATTGGGGTGTTTGTTCCAATATGAAGCTTTACATGAATTCCGCTACGAGCTTGTCGAAATGCGCCTGGTCGAGATTCAAGTCCGCAGATGCAAGCGGTTCTTCTGCATAACCTTGGACAAGTTCCTGATAGGATGGGCGCTCAGTATTCTGATAAATCAGGCCGGTAACAAGGCCGTCGTGCTTCATCAGTGTTTGCATGGCCATCTCACGGTTATTAGGGTCATAGCCTTCGACGTCGCTGAGCTTCGTCAGGTTTTCCTTAAACCAGTCATACGTATTGATTTTATTATACGTAACACAAGGGCTGAAAACATTAATCATAGAAAACCCTTTATGGTTAATGCCCGCTTCAATCAGGGCAGTAAGCTCTCTTAAGTCTGTTGAAAAGCTTTGTGCGACAAAGGTCGCGCCTGCTGTTAAAGCCATTTCCATTGGAGCAATGGCGTGTTCGATCGAACCCATTGGAGTAGATTTCGTTTTGAACCCAGCTGCTGACCTCGGTGATGTCTGTCCTTTTGTCAACCCGTAAATTTGGTTGTCCATGACGATGTAAGTAATATCAATGTTGCGGCGGATTGCATGGATTGTATGTCCCATCCCAATTGCAAAACCGTCTCCGTCACCGCCGGACGCAATGACAGTCAAGTCCCGGTTCGCCATTTTAACTCCCTGGGCGATCGGAAGTGCGCGCCCATGGATTCCGTGTAAACCATATGTGTTGATATATCCGGAGATTCGCCCAGAACAGCCAATCCCTGAAATAACAGCAAGTTGTTCTGGCTCAAGACCAACGTTTGCAGCCGCTCGCTGCATGGCAGCCTGCACCGAAAAATCACCGCAGCCTGGACACCAGTTCGGCTTTACATTATTGCGGAAATCTTTAAATGTTGCCATTTAGAACAACTCCTTGCTTTTTGTGTAAATTTCATTCGGTAAGAATGGGTTGCCGTCATATTTTAAGAGATTGAACATTTTGTCAGCATGGCCGACATTCATCTTGATAATCTTCGCAAGCTGGCCGGTCGCGTTATTTTCAACAACCATCACCTTTTTTGCTGATTGGACAAGCGGCAATACTTCCTCGCTTGGGAAAGGATGAATCAAGCGGATTTGTGCGTGATTCACTTTATGGCCGTCCGCAGTCAGGCGGGAAATGGCTTCTTCAATCGTGCCTCTTGTAGAGTTGAAACCTACAATTAGCAGGTCGGCATCCTCATGCGGAGCATTCTTATGAACCGGATTGTTAAAGCGGATGTTCTTAATTTTCCGGAAACGCTTATCCATTTGAGCAATACGGTTGGCAGCTGATTCAGACGGCTTGCCAGTCTCATCGTGTTCGACTCCGGTAACATGGTGGATCCCGTTTTTCACCCCTGGAATGACGCGTGGTGAGATTCCATCTTCCGTCACTTCGTAGCGCTTGAAGTACCCTTTGTTTTCAAGTTCAGGCAAATCTTCTGTCACAAGCTTGCCGCGGCGGATTTCAATCTTGCTGAAATCAAGCGGCTCTACAGTTTGTTTTCCGAGAGAAAGCTGAAGGTCTGACAGAACGATAACCGGGCATTGATATTCCTCAGCAAGGTTAAGGGCTTCAGCTGTATCGTAAAACGCTTCCTGTACTGTGCTTGGAGCGATAACAATCTTAGGAATTTCTCCGTGTGTACCGTAAATCATCTGCATTAGGTCTGATTGTTCCTGTTTCGTAGGAAGTCCAGTAGACGGGCCCCCGCGCTGTGTATCGATAACGACAATTGGGGTCTCGGTCATACCCGCCAGCCCGATGGCTTCCATCTTAAGAGAAAGCCCAGGGCCTGCTGAAGCTGTTATGGCCCGAACACCTGCATAGTTGGCGCCAATCGCCATAGTAGCTGCCGCAATCTCATCCTCCGTTTGAATGACTGTCCCGCCAAGAGGAGGAAGCTTTTTAATTAAGTATTCCATAATTTCAGAAGCGGGCGTTATTGGATATGCGGCCATAAAGCGGCATCCCGCGGCTAGAGCGCCAAGGGCTATAGCATCATTTCCAATCATAAACATCCGTTTTTTTCCGTCTGCTTTCTCAAGCTGCATTGTGCGAATGCCTGCGAGCTGTTCTGTCATAAAGTCGCGGCCTGCCTGGATGGCTTCCATATTCTTTGCGACAACCTGGTCGCCTTTGCGCCCGAAAATTTCACGGACAACCTCTTCAAAAACCGGAATATCAAGATCTAGAACCGCCGTAGTCGCACCAATGGCAACCATATTTTTCATCAGTGATGTACCAAGCTCTGTAGCAATTTCTGTAAATGGAACCGAATACAATTCTCCCTGAGCGTCAGCTGGCTTTTGCGGATTAAACTTCGCATCGGCAATGATGACACCCCTGCTGTGCAGTTCCTTATAATTAAGGTCAATTGTTTCCTGGTCAAAAGCTACCAGAATATCCAAATCATCCGAAATGGACCTTACCTGTGTCGTGCTTACCCTGATTTTATTATTTGTATGGCCGCCCTTGATTCGGGACGAGAAATGCCGGTATCCATACAAGTAATAACCGAGGCGATTTAACGCAACTGCAAAAATTTCCCCTGTACTTTCAATACCTTCCCCTTGTTGCCCTCCAACTTTCCAGGAAAGTTGATTGATCATGCTTTACACCCCTTTGGATATGTAAAAAAATATTAGTATGGCTTTCAACTAAAAGTGTAGCACTTTTCCAAATAAATACCTAGAAATCAGCTTATGATACAAGGAATTCCGACTAAAAAGCATCTATTTGGAGGGGTACTAAACGCTATCAATTCTAGACCTATGTGACAAAAAATGCAACCCTTTGTGGAGTTTTCGTGTCTAAAATTTGAATATTTTCTTAACATTTTATTTTTAGAGATTTTTCCGTACCTTAAGGAGTTACGTAATCCATCAAGCCACATTATTCAGCAATTTAGCCAGGAAGCCTTGATTCCATATTTTTATATAAGAATTTTTCTATTTGTATTTCAGAATAATATTTTTGCAGTTCATTTATTACATTTAAGTATTGGCCCATTTCTGATAGCTTTACGACGGTTTGGTCAATCCCGTCAAAATCCGATCCAAATCCGACATGGTTTTCTCCGCCGAGTGAACAAATATGATCAAGGTGGCTAAGGATGTCACTTATATGCGCATTACCCGAAGTTGTGAGGAAATACGGGACGAAAGTAAGGCCCATGACTGAGTCCCCTCTGATTAAAGACCTTATTTGGTCATCTTTAAGGTTGCGGGGGTGTGGACATTTTGTATACGAATTTGAATGGGAAGCAACCGGGAAATCGGCCAGTTCCATCACATCCCAAAATCCCCTTTCGGATAAATGGGAGACATCACACCAAATCTTTTTTTGATTAAGAAGTTTTACTACTTTTCTTCCAAATTGGGTAAGGCCTCGCCCTCTTTTTTCCATGACCCCGTCCGCTACCGCGTTTGCCCAGTTCCATGTGAGGCCCACAGACGCAACTCCATAATCAAGCAACTTCACTAGTTTGCTCATATCATCCCCAATTGCATCACAGCCTTCGAGGGTGAGCATCGCACCGATTTCATCATTCTTTAACCGGTCGATTTCCTTTTTATTCCTCACTTGAACCACGCTTTCAGAACTACCGATTACCTTTTCATGGAAAATTCGGGCCATTTGCTCCGCTGCTTTGAATTTTTCCTCTTGTTTGATGTCAGACGGAACATAGATGGCAAAACATTGGACTTTTATCCCTGCTTTCCTGATTCCCTCCAGATTTGCCTGAAGGCTTGGTGAGTTTTTGAATAAGATGGATTTGTCCTCGAACATTTTTAATAAAGCATCACAATGCGCATCAAATAGTTTCACTTTTGTTAATCCCTCCACACGTTTTAATTATACAATTCTATTTTTGGCACTAAAAAACCTGCTTGAAGATTCAAGCAGGCTTTTGTCCTGGTGCAGTAAACAAGTTCTCCTCTTTCATAAGCTCATTTCCGGACAGCAAGGTTTTTATCTTGGTTCTACAATTAGCTTAATTGCTGTTCGTTCTTCCCCGTCGATGAGAATATCGGTAAAGGCAGGGATGCAAATCAGATCTACTCCGCTAGGGGCTACAAATCCTCTTGCTATCGCTACTGCTTTTACCGCCTGATTCAGTGCACCTGCACCGATTGCCTGGATTTCAGCCCCGCCTCTCTCACGCAGAACCCCGGCAAGCGCACCAGCTACAGAATTAGGATTAGATTTTGCTGAAACTTTTAATATTTCCATTCCTAGCTCCTCCTCATATAATCCCGATCCCGCATGAGCAGCTCATGGACAAGTCAGGTATATATCATTCCATTCATACTATATTCATGGCATGTTGGACATATTCCGGCTTGGAGCACTTTTCATGTATGCTTTCCTTTTCCAAATCATTTCACGAGTAAAAGCAATAGCAAAATTAGGAATAAAAAGGATGGTCGCTGTTAATCAAAATCCTCTCGATTTTTCTTGTTTTACCTGTTTTCCTATCCAACTCAACCATTATGGCCGAGAGTTGCACAGGACCTTCCTTCGGCACTTCAAAACGGACTGGCATGGAGGTGAGGAATCTTTTTATAACCGCGTCCCTCTCAACGCCTAGAATGCCATCATACGGACCGGTCATTCCCACATCCGTAATAAACCCTGTTCCGCCCGGCAATATCCTATTATCCGATGTTTGGACATGCGTATGGGTGCCAACGACTGCAGATACCCGGCCGTCCAAATACCAGCCCATTGCCATTTTTTCACTCGTTGCTTCCGCATGAAAATCAACAAAGATAAAAGGCGTCCTAGCACTTGCTTCTTCAACCAACTCATCTGCTTTTCGAAATGGACAGTCAATAGCCGGCAAAAAGGTTCTTCCCTGCAGATTAATGACAGCAACTTCAAGTTCATTCAGTTTCAGGTAAACCAGGCCTTTACCGGGGGTTCCGGCCGGAAAATTTGCTGGCCTTACCATATTTTTCGCTTGATCGATAAATTCAAGAATATCCCTATTATCCCAAGCATGATTTCCCAATGTAACAGCCTGAGCCCCCCATTCAAGAAAGTTCTTGTAAATCTGCCCTGTAATTCCCTTGCCTCCTGCAGCATTTTCACCATTAATGATTGTCAGATGCGGCCTATATTTTTCCTTTAGCTTCGGCAGATATTCCTTTACCGTATCTCTCCCCGGTGAACCGACTACATCGCCAATAAATAATATATTCATGTATTAAACCTTCCAGTTCTACATATTTTTTTATCATTGTATCACATCGTTCATTCCTTTAACCCCAACTGCCCTCAATGAGAACAAAAAGACAGCGGCTTCGCCGCTGTCCATTGTTTTTACTTCGCATATTCGACTGCCCGGGTTTCACGGATGACTGTGACTTTAATATGACCCGGATAATCAAGTTCTTCTTCAATCCTCTTCCGGATATCCCTTGCCAGTCTATGAGCCGCGAGGTCATCAATTGCTTCAGGCTTAACCATAATCCTGACTTCACGCCCTGCCTGGATGGCAAAAGATTTCTCAACACCTTCATAGGATTCGGAAATTTCTTCAAGCTTTTCAAGCCTGCGGATGTAGTTTTCCAGCGTTTCGCTTCTTGCCCCTGGACGTGCGGCTGACAATGCATCAGCAGCAGCAACAAGGACTGCGATAATCGAAGTTGGCTCCACATCACCATGGTGGGAAGCAATGCTGTTAATAACCACAGGATGTTCCTTGTACTTAGTTGCAAGCTCCACGCCGATTTCAACATGGCTTCCTTCCACTTCATGGTCGATTGCCTTGCCGATATCATGGAGAAGACCCGCCCGGCGGGCAAGAGTTTCGTCCAAGCCAAGCTCGGCAGCCAACAGCCCAGAAAGCTGGGCTACTTCCGTGGAGTGCTTCAAGACATTTTGTCCGTAGCTTGTACGGAACTTCAGGCGGCCCAAAATTTTAATCAAGTCTGGATGTAATCCATGAACTCCGACTTCAAAGGTCGTCTGTTCCCCAATTTCGCGGATATGCTCATCCACTTCACGGCGCGCCTTATCAACCATTTCTTCAATCCGAGCCGGGTGGATGCGGCCATCTTGCACCAGCTTGTCCAGTGCCAGGCGGGCTGTTTCACGGCGGATCGGGTCGAAACCAGATAAAATTACGGCTTCAGGGGTATCGTCGATAATTAAGTCGATACCTGTCAAAGTTTCAAGAGTCCTAATATTCCGGCCTTCACGGCCAATTATGCGGCCCTTCATTTCATCATTCGGAAGGTTGACAACTGAAACTGTTGTTTCTGCCACATGGTCGGCAGCGCAACGCTGGATTGCGAGCGACAGGATATCCTTCGCCTTCTTGTCCGCTTCTTCTTTCGCGCGGTTCTCAGTTTCCTTGATCATCATGGCCATGTCATGGGCAAGTTCTTTTTCCGTCTGATCCAAAATAATTGATTTAGCTTCTTCCCTTGTCAAACCGGAGATTCTCTCAAGCTCGGTCTGCTGGGCCCGTACCAACTCGTCCACTTTGCTTTCCATCTGTTCAATATGCTGTTGTCTTTGGTTAAGAGAATCATCCTTTTTCTCTAAAAGGTTTTCCCGCTTGTTTAGCGTTTCATCCTTCCGATCCAAGTTTTCTTCTCTTTGCAGCAAACGGTTTTCTTGTTTTTGCAGTTCATTTCTTCGTTCCCGAACCTCACGTTCCGCTTCTGTACGAAGCTTGTGAATTTCATCCTTCGCTTCAAGCAGGGCTTCCTTTTTTGATGCTTCCGCATCGCGTTTTGCATCATCAAGGATTTGAGCTGCCTCGCTCTTTGCGCCAGCTACTTGTTTCTCAGCAAAGGACTTACGAATAAAATAGCCAACAACCGCACCGACGAATAGGCCAAGCAATGTGGAGATGATGATAGTAATAGGGTCCATCGTTACACCTCCTCTTGCTATGAACTTGTGTTACATTTTCAAGTGTCGGCATGTACATTGTGTTTCAACATACAGCAAGCACCAAGGCTTTTAACATGTAAAATTACCAAAAATGTAAAATATACAATGTTAATTGTAAAGCTGACAATATTCATTGTCAAGGGTTACTCAAGCGTGGACCTCTATTGGCAGGCATTTTCAAGGAGTTGTTGCCTTCCGTTCCAATCAACTCTATAAAAATGAACAATCCCATTTAACCCAGCCTAATTTTAAAAAAAGCAAAGCCGAAACGGCTTTGCTTCTGTGATAGGATTAATCGATCAATTCAAACTGTTCCGAATCGTCCTCTTCTTCTTGTACAACTTTCACACCGTCGAGTCCATAATGGTCACGGATTTTCTGCCTGACCTGATCACGGATTTCAGGATTTTCCCTCAGGAATGTCTTGGCATTTTCCCTTCCCTGGCCAATCCGCTCTTCATTGTATGAATACCAGGAGCCGCTTTTTTGGACAATATCGAGATCTGAACCTATGTCTACAATTTCGCCCTCACGCGAGATGCCTTCACCATACATGATGTCGACTTCTGCTGTACGGAATGGCGGAGCGACCTTGTTTTTTACAACTTTAATCTTTGTTTTGTTCCCAATCATTTCAGTGCCCTGCTTTATTGCTTCGGCGCGGCGCACTTCCAGACGGACAGTGGAATAGAACTTTAGTGCGCGGCCTCCAGGTGTTGTTTCTGGATTGCCGAACATGACTCCAACTTTTTCACGAATCTGGTTAATGAAAATAGCAATGGTTTTAGACTTGTTGATTGCACCAGAAAGCTTCCTTAGTGCCTGGGACATTAGGCGGGCCTGCAACCCGACGTGGGCGTCACCCATCTCGCCTTCAATTTCAGCTTTAGGTACTAGTGCCGCTACAGAGTCTACTACAACGATATCAACTGCCCCGCTGCGTACAAGGGCTTCCGCGATTTCAAGTGCCTGCTCGCCTGTATCAGGCTGGGAAAGCAGCAATTCATCGATATTGACGCCAAGCTTTTGCGCGTATGCAGGGTCGAGGGCGTGCTCAGCATCAATAAATGCTGCCGTTCCTCCATTTGCCTGGACTTCCGCAATTGCATGGAGTGCAACTGTTGTTTTACCAGAGCTTTCAGGGCCATAAATTTCAATAATACGCCCACGTGGATATCCGCCTACTCCAAGTGCGATATCCAAAGTAAGGGATCCGCTTGAAATAATGGAAATCTGTGTGTCTGTCTTTTCTCCAAGTTTCATGATGGAACCTTTACCAAATTGTTTTTCTATTTGCTTAAGAGCCATTTCTAAGGCAGCTTGACGATCACTCACTATGTTTCCTCCTCAAATTCATATATAAAAAGCATTAAGCGATTGACTAAAATCTAGCAAATTACTTCTATAAATAATATACTATTTTTCAACGCTCATGTCCAGCAAAAACACGAACATTTATTCGATTGTTTTCACTCGAACACAGCCGCCAAACTTATAAAATCCCCTTTTGAATTGCTCTTTTTGTGCATTTCTCCCCAGTCAAAAACCGATTTCTTGCTTGTTTCTGACTATTGCCAGACTGTTCTTGAATAAGAAAAGAAAGGAAGCCCTCAATCAGGCTTCCTGAATTTCCTTTAATTTTTTGAGCAGGAAATAACAGCCGTACTTGACTGTCCTAATTCGATTCGCTGCCCTGGTTCCGCCCAGATTCAGTTTCTCCACAGCGGCCGGCTTTCCATTTACGCTTATGCCTATATAGACGGTGCCCACCGGTTTGCCTTCCAGCTCATCCGGACCCGCCACACCCGTAAAACTGATCCCAATGTCCGCATTCATTAACGAAGCAACATTCTCGGCAAGCTCAGCCGCGCACTTTCGGCTAACGACTCCATCATGCTCAATTGTTTCCTTCCTAACATGCAGGACATTCGCTTTTACTTCATTCGTGTAGCAGATAACCCCGCCTTTTAGGCTGCCGCCGGCACCGGGTATGCTTGTAAACTGTTCCTGGAACATTCCTCCGGTCAGACTTTCCGCACATGAAATAGTTAGCTTATTTTCTTTCAGAAGCTTGGCCAATTCGTCCATTAACGATATTTCATCATATCCGTAAAAATATTGTCCGACACGGCTAAGGATTTTTTCTTCCATTTCGTCAATCAATTCAATTGCACTGCTGATGACAGAATGCTTAGCAGTCAGCCTTAACGTTACCTCACCTTCGGCAGCGAGTGGTGCGATTGTCGGGTTGCTCTGGTTGTCTATTAAATCTTCAATTTCATTCTCGAGCAGCGCCTCCCCTATTCCAAAAAAGCGGAGGACCCTCGAAACAATTTGTTCCTGACTCGATAAACGGCCAACAAGCGCTGCTGTACCATAAGTGAGGAACATCGGCTCCAATTCGCTTGGGGGGCCTGGAAGCAGCATATATAGCTTATCTTCCTTTGTAACGACCATTCCTGGCGCCATTCCATGGTTATTCGGGAGAACCTGGGCTCCTTGTAAAATAAGGGCTTGTTTACGGTTGTTTTCGGTCATTTCCCTTTTCGTCCTCTTGAAGAAAAGCTCAATCTGTTCCATGGCATTTTCATCTGACTCAAGCGGCAGTCCGAGATGGGAAGCGACGGTCTCTTTTGTCAGATCATCTTTTGTCGGCCCAAGGCCACCCGTGATGATAATAAAATCCGAACGGCTTTCGGCAATTTCCAGTGCATGTTTAAACCGGGTCGCGTTATCACCGACAACTGTATGATAATAAACATTGATACCAATCAAGGCTAGCTGTCCGGAAAGGAAGCGGGCATTGGTATTGGTAATTTGGCCGAGCAGCAATTCAGAACCTACTGCAATAATTTCAGCATTCACAAAATCATCACCTTCACGTTTGCATTGTTCTATTTTGAGTTTTTAAACACATGCATGTTTTTCGCAAAATAATCCCAGCCTGACCAAACAGTAAAAAACATCGCAACCCACAGGGCGATCTGGGCGAATGGAATGGAGACCATTTCAAAAATAATGTTGTGAAGCAACAGCGCCGATATCGCTATAATCTGTGCCCACGTTTTAATTTTGCCAAGCATATTGGCCGCGACCACTTCTCCCCCTTCAACTAGGAGGAGCCTTAGCCCGGTAACAGCAAACTCCCGGCTAATGATAACGATGACAATCCAAGACGCGGCAAACTGCAGTTCGACGAGTACAATGAGTGCTGCTGATACAAGCAGTTTATCTGCTAACGGATCAAGGAATTTCCCCATATTTGTCACAAGATTGTATTTTCTCGCATAATAACCGTCAACCCAATCGGTTGAAGCCGCTATTATAAACAATAGTGCACCGACAAAATGGGTTACGGGCATTTTTGCTCCAAGCAGGCTGATTTCCCCCCAGTCAATCGGGAAAAGCATAATAATTAAAAACAAAGGAATCATGAGTATTCTTGAGATGGTAATTTTATTAGGTATATTCATTTTTCTTTCCTCCAGATGGTTTAAGCTAGGGCGAGAAAAAATAGCCATCAACAGGATGACTATTCATTCCCCTTAATATAGCGGATTGTTATATCCTGGCGGACTCTCTCAGTTGCCGGGACTGCATAATCCAACTTTTGCCCATTTACATATATTTCGGTATCGACCGTCCTGCCCACGATGATGACAGCTTCCGCCTCATTTGAAAAATCAACTGTTTCACTGTCCTTTTTGCCAACAGCCAGCATTCCCTGGAAGAAAGACTTTCCTTTGCCATTCTTAATACTTACCCAGGTTTCTCCTGTGGAAACGACCTTTACTTCGAATTTTTCCGCGTTTTTCAAATCATACGTAGAATTTCGTCCTGAAGATTCCGCAACAATAAGTTCCTGCGCTGGTGTTTCAGGTTCTGCAGGTTCTTCCTCTTTCTTGTTTTCATCTCCATCAGTGCCGCTGTTGTTTCCGTTATCCTTTTCATCATCCTTCTGTTCTTCGCCAGGAGGTTTAACAATTGTCGTCGGCGGCTTATCCTGATTTTTATTAGAAGCGGCGTTATTGCCTGTGAAATGTTGGACGAGAAAATAGATGAATGCTGCAATCCCAATGACAAATACCCAGGTTAATACTTTTGGAAGAACACCCAAAATCTTTGAACTTCCTTCAGGCAGTCCTTTTCTGGATTTTACCCTTGATAGTTGTTCGGGCAGGTCCTGTTGATAGGCTGAAGGTATTTCAGCTTTATATGTATCAAAGATTTCATCCGGATCCACCCCCACTGCTTCACTATATTGTTTAATAAAGGCGCGGACATAAAAATCCCCCGGCATCGTTGAATAATTTCCTTCTTCAATTCCGGATAAATACCGTTTTTGTATTTTCGTAACAGCCTGGAGATCATCAAGGCTCAGTCCTTTTTCGAGCCTCGCTTCTTTCAACCGGTTACCTAGTTCAGTCAATTCAAACACCTTCCAACTTTTTTAAAAATCGAATTCTCCAAATTCCGATGCAGAAAACAGTTCGTTGCCTTGTTCAACTACATCATATGTTATCGTCTCATCCGCATGATTGCGGAGTTCAATAATATAGTCGAAATCGTCCATCGTATACTCGGAGTTCCTCACAAAAATATCCGGATGCTCAATCACTTTTACAGCAGGGAGCCGCATGATTTCCCTTACAAGTTGCCAGTGTTTTTCATTGGCTCTCTTTGTTGAAACAATTCCGTCTATGATAAAGATATTATCCGAGTTGTACTCATCCTGGATCAACTGGCTTCTTATCGTTTGTTTCAGGAGGGTCGAGGAAACAAATAGCCACTTTTTATTTGCGCAAACACTGGCGGCAACGATTGATTCTGTTTTGCCAACTCTCGGCATTCCTCTGATCCCAATCAGTTTATGACCTTCCTGTTTATACAATTCAGCCATAAAATCAACTAGTACCCCGAGCTCGCTGCGGACAAACCGGAATGTCTTTTTGTCGTCAGCATCCCGCTGGATATAGCGCCCGTGCCGGACTGCAAGCCTGTCCCGAAGCTTCGGCTCACGGATTTTTATTAATCTTATTGTATCCATTGTATGTAAAATCGACTCAAGACGTTGAATCTGATCATCATTTTCGGCGAGGATTAACAAGCCCCTCCTACCTTGGTCCACTCCATTAATCGTCACAATATTGATGGAGAGCATTCCCAATAGTGAAGAAATATCACCCAGCAGGCCGGGACGGTTTTTACGGATTTCGTATTCAACGTACCACTCTTTTTTAGCCATGTGAACCTCCTGGGTTACCTTTATGACAAATTTCATCATATTTGTCTAAACCTATATTATATGATTTTGTTAGAAGATGAAAGGAAAAAACAAATACAATTGCATACAAGGTCAGCCAGAGCCAAAAAGAAAAAGAGAGGAGGTCCTCTCTTTAGCGGGTTCCGTTATTCTGGACTAGTTTGACCATCATGTTGGCAATCGCCTGCTGTTCATCTTTGTCAGCTACTGACCATAAATCTGCAAGAATTCTTTCCTGCTCGTTTTTCGGCTCTACCTGGTTTGCAAGATAGTCCCCAATCTGGTACGCAAGGTCTGAAACAACATTTTTGCTGACTCCCTCATCCTGTGCCTGGTGCAGCCTGTCTGCGAGAAAGTCTTCCCACTGTTTCCAGTTATCAAGAATAGACATCTTTTACCCTCCTTAAATGTAGTACAACCTTAGTTTTCCGGAGGGTAGCAGGAAATATACGCGAATTTCTATATTCAAGTGTACCAGCCGCCGTTTATGGAAAGGACTTGTCCCGTAATATATGATGACAGGTCGGACACGAGGAATACGACCCCATTCGCAATTTCATCCGGCCGGCCAAGCCTTCCCATTGGGATTTCCGAGGCAATGTCAGCAAGCTCAGTGTTTGTGAACTGATTGAGCATTGCCGTCTCCACAGCTCCAGGGGCAATTGCATTGACTCTAATCCCGCTAGGGGCAAGCTCTTTGCTTAATGCCTTTACAAATGAAATCTGCGCCCCCTTTGCAGCTGAGTAAACTGCTTCGCAAGCCGCGCCAGTTTCGCCCCAAATTGATGAGATAAACACAATGTTTCCGGACTTTTTTGCCAACAGTTTTGGCAAGAGAGCTTTCGTCAGCAATATAGGGTTCAAGGTGTGTATGTTAAATAGCCTTCCTGCTTCTTCATCGGTTAGATCCTGAAAGAGTCCATAAACACTCGTTCCACCGCAGTGTACAATCGCATCCAAACCAAAGATTTTCGGAAGGATGTCCTTGTAGCCGCATGCCCTCCCGAGGTCGGCCTGAATAGGAACATATTCCCCTCCGAACCTGCCAGACAGATCAGCCATCAATGAGTCGATCGACCCTTTGTTTAAGTGATAATGTAAATATAAATGATACCCTTGTTCAGCAAGTGTCTGGGCAACCGCCCTACCAATCCCGCCGCTCGCACCTGTAATTAATGCATACTTTTTCATCATTTTCCCCCATTTTCAGAAAAACCAAAAAGCGCCGGGCTGGCGCTTTTTGTACATCCTTTACTCTCCGGCTGGTACAACCTGGCATACTGTAAACCGTTCTTCTTCAAATAATTCGTTTGCAGCTTTTTGAATTTCTTCAGGCGTTAATTTTTCAAGGATTGGCACAACAGAGAATAAATCCATCTCATTAAACGCATATCTTGTGAACTGATTGGCAATAAATTCAGGAGAATTGACCGCCCTTAGGAAGGACCCGATTTTCTTTCGTTTTGCCCTCTCAAGCTGCTCTTTTGTAAAACTGCCTTCTTTCGCATTTTCCAAAATTATCCGGAGTTCACCCGCAAGTTCATCGGGATTGGCCGTATCCCCGCCAACCATCGCAAAGCCAAACCCATGCTCCTGAGTGTAATCGAAAGAAAACGTTTCATCAATTAAGCCTTTCTCATAAAGGCGGAAATAATTTTCGGAGCTTTTGCTAAAAAGCATTTCCAGCACTAAATTAATCGAAAGCTCCTGTTTTAACATTTCCTCTCCACTCGTGCCGACCCCCGCAGCTTTTAGGCCTACCAGGCACTTGGACGTCTGGACATTCATTTTCAGAACCTGCTTTTCCTTGGCAACCTGCGGCGGTTCCTGTTCAACTTTCCTCTCAATTTCCGCCCGGTCGCTGAATTGTTTTTTCGACTGGTTCGCCCTGACCTGGTCCATTATTTTTTCAGGATCCACCGGGCCGACAATAAATAAGAGCATATTAGACGGATGATAGAAGGTGTTGTAGCATTCATAAAGCATATCCTTATCGATTTTAGCAATTGACTCAATCGTCCCGGCAATATCGATTTTGACAGGATGGTTATGGTACATGTTTTCAATCAGTCCAAAATATAGCCGCCAATCTGGATTGTCATCATACATCGTGATTTCCTGTCCGATAATCCCTTTTTCTTTTTCAACTGTTTTCTCGGAGAAATACGGCTCCTGGACAAAATCCATCAATGTTTCAAGATTTTCTTCCACTCTCGATGTAGATGAAAAAAGGTAAGCCGTCCTCGTAAACGAGGTAAATGCATTCGCGGAAGCGCCCTGCTTGCTGAATTGCTGGAACACATCCCCATCCTCTTTTTCAAACAGCTTATGCTCAAGAAAATGGGCAATGCCGTCAGGAACGGATACGAAATCACTTTTACCCGGTGGCTTAAATGTATTGTCAATGGAACCGTACTTTGTTGTAAAAGTGGCATAGGTTTTATTGAACCCATTTTTCGGAAGAATATAAACATCGAGGCCGTTGGCAAGCTTTTGATAATAAAGCTCTTCATTCAGTTGTTTGAATTCAATTTTCTCCATGTTCGGCCGCCTCCTTTCCTGTCAAAAAATAAATGGTGTCAAGGCTGATTTTTTGTGCAACGTCAACCACTTCTTCACGGGTTGTTTTTTTCATTCCCTCTATCCAATTGCTAAATGGGATTTCTTTACCCGCGGCAACATTATGGTATAGCACCTCTACAATCCCGCGGTTCGTATCAATCGTTTCAAGAAGCTGATTCACAATGACAGCCTTTGTCTGTTCCATTTCAGCTTCAGTGAAGTCCCCATTTTTCATCGCATCCATTTGTTCAGCGATAATTCCGACGGCCTGGTCATAGTTTTTCAGATCAATACCAGACATGACCATCATCAGTCCTTTATGGCTTTCAAGCCTGCTGGCCGCATAATAGGCAAGGCTTGCTTTTTCTCGGACATTAATAAACAGTTTGGAGTGGGAAAACCCGCCAAAGATCCCGTTGAAAACTTGCAGCGCATGATAATCCTTATCTCCATAGAAAATATTTGTCCTGTATCCTATATTCAATTTTCCTTGTTTCACGTCCTGAGGCTCTTTCACAACCTTAACTTCATCTCTCTTGAAGGATGATGTGCTCTTTTCTACATAGATCGGCTTTCTTGGCTGAAACCTGAACAGTCCCCCAGCAAGCGCCTTTGCTTCTTCCTCCTCCACGTCTCCGATGACGTATAAATCCAGTTCATCCTCTTCTAAAGCTTTCTGGTAGTACTCATACAGGCCTGCAGGAGTGATTCCGTCAACATCTTCCTGCCTGCCATTGACGTTGATCGCATAGGCCTCGCCCTTATACATTTCTTCAATCAGCCGGAAATTGGAGTAACGCATTTTATCATCATAGGTGGATTGGATTCTTTGCTTCAAGGTGCGTTTTTCTTTTTCCACAGTGGCCTCGTCAAAGCCATTCCCATCCGTGAAGGGATTTAAAAGAATTTCGTTTAGGAACTCAAAGCCCTTCCTAAGGAGCGGCGAAGAGTCAGTGAGGAATTTTTCATTCGCAATTTCTAGGAAAAATGTAATAATATGATAATCGCCTTTTTTTGCAAGTTCAGCATAGAGGACTGCACCATAAAGTTCATCCAAATAGGCCCTTAGCTTTGTCGTGGTTGGGTAAAGGGCTGAGCTGCTCTGCAGGACATGCGGCAATAAAGCTCTTAGTGTTGCTTCTTTTTCGTTTAGTGGGGCTTTCATTTTAAAGACAAGAGCATTTGTTTTATATTTTCCCGTTTTTACAACATGGAGCTTGAACCCCTCCATGGGAAACGTTCTTTCTGGCAAAATTTCCATTGCGATGCCTCCCTCTTATTTACACACTCTACAATAATACCCATTATGATTCCATTCTAATTTTCCCACAGCAATAATATTCTATTCTAACTATAATTTCTCAGGGCACGTATTTACAAATGATATCGCTTCACGCCTATCAGTTGTCAGCGGACACCAAAAAAATCCTCCCGGGAAACAGGAGGATTTTTTTCGATGATTTGCCCTTTTAACGCTTACCTGAGTCGAATGGCTCACCAACAGCCTTTGGTGCTTGTGACGACTTCGAAAAGACAACTAGTGCAATCAATGTGACCACATAAGGGAATATTTTTAATATAATTGGCGGAATGACTGCCAGTTCAGGTATAACCTGTGAGACGTTGGCAATTGTGCTGGCGAAACCGAAAAAGAATGTAGCGCCCAGCACCCCTAGAGGCCTCCACTGCCCAAATATTAAGGAGGCGAGTGCAAGGAAGCCTAGGCCAGCAACTGTGCCCGTGAACTCACCTGCATAAGTCAGGATGATGATGGCACCGCCCAATCCCGCAAAAGCGCCCGAAATGAGGACACCCGCATACCTGATGCTTCTTACGTTAATTCCCGCTGCTTCAGCTGCCTGCGGATATTCACCGCATGAACGTAAGCGCAGTCCGAATTTTGTTTTATACAACATAAAGGTACTCACAAAAAGGATAATCAGAATAAACCATGTTGTTGGGTAAGTCTTTGTAAAGAACAAGTCACCAATAACCGGTATTTTTGAAAGAACGGGAATCGTATCCGGCGAAAAGCCACTTTTAATCCGAATGTTTCCACTCCCGGTAATATTCCTGGCCAAAAAAATCGTTAGCGCAGTTGCGATTAGATTGATGGCTGTACCACTAATGATTTGGTTTGCACTCAAATTGATACTGGCGAAAGCATGAAGGATGGAGAAAAGCAGTCCCGCAGCCATTCCCGCTAAAATACCCGCCCAAAGGACCGCCGTATTATTCGACCAGACCCCATTAAGGAAGTGGACCGTGATCGCGCTCGAAAAAGCGCCGATGACCATTAATCCTTCCAAACCAATATTGACAACACCGCTTCTTTCACTAAATAAGCCGCCCAATGCAGTGATGAGAAGAGGAATTGTGAAAGCAATCGCATAAGGAAATATTTGCTCTATGATGGTCCACATATTATGCTTCCCCCTTCTTAACTGCGGAGGCATTGACATCTTTACCGCCACCGCGCTTCCAGAATTTATTGACAAGGCGGTGAATCAAGACACTAGTTGCCGCAAAGTATATAATGATAGCAATAATTGTATTTGCAAGCTCCGGTGGGATTTCTGTCATTGCGTTCATAAAACCTGTACCGGAGTATAGGATACCAAATAAGATTGCCGCAAAGAACACACCAAAAGGTGCATTATTTCCAAGCAGAGCGACAGCAATGCCGTCATATCCCTGGAATGGGAGAATCCCAATCTGGATGCTTGATGCATTGCCCGTATATAAAGCGACTCCGCCCAAGCCTGCAAGCGCTCCGGAAATGACCATTGAGAGAATGATATTTCTGTTCACCCGCATGCCGGCATATTCCGCAGCATGCCTGTTAAAGCCAACTGCCTTCAGTTCAAAACCGAGTGTTGTTTTGTTAATGATGAAAGCAATGATAATAACGCAGATTACAGCAAGAAAGATTCCAAAGTTAATATAAGATCCTTGGAACATTTCTGTCAAAAAAGGCATTTTTAAAGATGCTTTTTCTGATAGAGTCTTTGATTCAGTTTCAAGGAATTCGCCTTTGAAATATCCTGGCACAACATAATAAACGGTCCAATAGGCAATCCAGTTCATCATAATAGTTGCTACAACTTCATGAACATTAAACTTCGCCTTGAGCAAACCTGGAAGAAATGCCCAAAGAGCACCTCCCAAAGCGCCTGCCAGAATCATGGCCAGCAAAAGGACCGGCCTGGAAAAATCGTACGTTAGACCTACAGCCGTTGCGCAAAGGCCCCCAATCAGCATTTGGCCGGAAGCACCTATATTGAATAGACCTGTCCTGAACGCAAATGCGACGGATAATCCTGTGAAGATAAGCGGCGTTGCGGTGGCAAGGGTGTCACCAATACGCGAGATATTTTTAAAAGCTCCCTGAATTAAATACATATATCCTTCAAACGGGTTGCTCCCGATCATAAGCATCAGGAGACCGCCGGCAATAAGTCCCAGGACAATCGATATTAATGATACAATGGTATTTCTCATAAGCTTCTCTCCTTAGCAACCCCTGCCATCATTAGGCCAACTTCGTTTTCATTCGTTTCGGAAGCTTGTACGACTCCGATCAATTCCCCGTTGTTTACTGCGGCAATACGGTCGGAAAGCTGAAGAACTTCGTCAAGTTCGAGTGAAACGAGCAAGACGGCATTTCCTTTATCACGATGCTCAATTAGCCTTTTATGGATGTATTCGATTGAACCGACATCGAGGCCCCTCGTAGGCTGTACCGCGATCAACAGCTTCGGATCTAGTTCAATTTCCCTTCCAATAATGGCTTTCTGCTGGTTTCCTCCCGAAAGCGTCCGTGCAATTGACGCCGCCCCTTCACCAGAGCGAACATCGAAATTCTCCAAGATGTTCTTGGCGTACGTTTTCATAGCGGATTCATTCAGTAAGCCGTATTTTGAAAATGGCTTTTTGTTATAGACTTCAAGAACCATGTTGGATTCCAATGTATAATCTAGCACAAGGCCGCGCTTCTGCCTGTCTTCTGGAATATGTCCGACGCCCTTCTCAATACGCTGCCTAATTGGAATGGAAGTGATCTCTTCGCCATTTAATTCAATCCTGCCTGACTCAGCCTTCCTTAATCCTGTAATCGCCTCGACAAGCTCGGTCTGGCCATTTCCATCTACACCCGCAATCCCGACGATTTCACCAGAACGGACTTCAATCGAGAAATCCTTAAGCCCCAAAACTTTCCTGCTGTTTTTTACAGAAAGAGAATCTATCTTCAATACGACATCGCCTGGCGTACTTTCTTTCTTATTCACTTTGAATGAAACATGGCGGCCAACCATCATCTCAGCAAGGCTTTGTGTGCTTGCCTCAGCCACGTCGACTGTCCCAATGGACTTGCCTCTTCTGATAATTGTGCATCGGTCTGCCACTGCTTTGATTTCCTTTAATTTATGGGTAATGATGATGATCGATTTACCTTCTTTTATAAGGTTCCGCATAATTTTCATCAGTTCGTCGATTTCGTTTGGAGTCAATACCGCTGTCGGTTCGTCAAAAATAAGTACTTCGGCTTCTCTATAAAGCATTTTGAGAATTTCAACCCTCTGCTGCATCCCTACAGAAATATCTTCAATTTTCGCGTGGGGATCAACATTCAAGCCATATGATTTTGATAACTTTTCAATCCTTTTGGCCGCACCATCTATATCTAGAACAACGCCTTTTAACGGCTCGCTTCCTAGAATGATATTTTCCGTAACTGTGAAATTGTCAACCAGCTTAAAATGCTGGTGCACCATTCCGATCCCGAGCCTTGTCGCCACGTTAGGGTTGGTAATGCGCACTTCCTCGCCACGCACCTTAATGACTCCCTTTTCCGGCTGGTACATTCCAAACAGGACCCCCATCAGGGTGGACTTACCTGCTCCATTCTCACCGAGGAGAGCGTGTATTTCTCCCTTTTTTAAAGATAGGGAGATATTATCGTTGGCAACTATACCCGGAAACTCTTTCCGGATATTCAGCATTTCAACTACATAGCTCATCGTAACACTCACCTTTGCCATTTACTGATTCCTTATTTTCTAGGCAACGCTCTATTATATCCGGCCATGAAGCCAGCCGAGTTTCCCTAACTGCAATTTTAGTAGATTCGAAGAGAGCCAATATACAAAAGAGACGGAAAAACCGTCTCAATTGTATAGTTCTTTTTTACTTGAACAAATCGCCTTGTTCGCCTTTTACTTCGATTTCTCCACTCTTAACTTTTTCGAAAACCTCTTTAACCTTGCTGAGTGTATCATCGCTCAGGTTAGGGTTTTTCTCAGGAATGCCGACACCGTCGTTTTTAGCATCAAAAACGAGGGTCTCTCCGCCCTTGAATTTACCGTCAAGTTCGTCCTTAATCATGTCGAATGCAGATTGGTCAATCTTCTTCATTGCGGAAGTAAGGATGACAGACTTGTCACCGTCATATTTACCGTCTTCATACTGGTCTACGTCAACGCCGACGATCCATACTTTTTCACCGGCTTTAACACGGTTGATTGCTTCCTTAATTGCGCCGACTCCTACTCCGCCAGCAGCCGCGTGGATAACGTCAACCCCGCGGTCGAACATTGAGGCTGCGATCTGGCCGCCCGCAGCTACGTTGTCAAATGATCCTTGGTACAGGAAGTTTTCTGGCTTCATGCCAATCTTTGTGCTAAGGTTTTCATTCGCGTACTTAATCCCCTGCTGGAAGCCCCAGTTAAACTTTTGGACTGGAGGAATCTCCATACCGCCGATAAAGCCCGCTTCCCCTTCTTTTAGTTCAAGGGCGGTAGCGACACCCGCAAGGAAGCCTGCTTCATGCTCTGCAAAGAAAATCGCAACTGTATTGTCCTTCACCACTGGCTTAAAATCTCCGCTATGCGGATTTCCATCAATAATGACAAATTTAGCATCTTTATAGTTGTCCTGTGCCTTGAACACAGCAGTTTCAAACTTAAAACCAGGAGTTACGATGAACTTGTATCCAGCATCATACAGGTTACCAATTTCTTTAAGGTAATCCGCTTCTGTTGTACCTGATGGTTTCAGATATTTGTTTTGAACCGCAAGCTCGTCCTTCGCTTTCAAAATTCCTTCCCAAGTACCTTGGTTGAACGACTTGTCATCAATCGTCCCAGCATCGGTAACCATCCCTACTTTAAGGTCATTTTTCTTTTCAGCATCTTTACCGCCTTTGGAATCATCTTTGCCGCCGCAAGCGGACAAAAGCATTCCTGCAGACAATAGCAAGGACATAAACAGACCAAATTTGCGTTTCTTCAAGGAATTAACCCCCTAATGGATTGTTTGATTAAGTAGAAATGCAGCCATAAATTAAGGTCGTTTCCTAAGAACACGGAAACTGAATTTATCGGCTTTAAAATAATTCACCGAATAGAGGATTGGTTCATCAGCCTCATCGAAATGAAGCTGCTTCAGGACAAGAAGCGCTGTTTCAGGCTCGCATTCAAGTATCGGGGAAACCTTATCATGGTAACCGAGTGGCTCAATTTGTGTCACGGCATATGTAATCCTCCTGCCAGCCTGACCCTCCAAAATACTAAAGAGTGATTCCTCTTGATGGGAGAACCCTTCTGGCAAAATGTTTACAGGAACTTTGTCTACACAGTAGACAACTGGTTCCCCGTTGGCCGTTCTGACCCTTTCGGTTACAACAATCCCTTCTTCCTTGGATGCTGAAAAGCGGCGAATGTCCTCCTCTCCAGGAAACTGTGTTGATGAACTCAGAAAGATAGTTCCTGGATTCATTCCTGCCTGCAAAATCATATCCGTCACACTATTTAACTGTTCGATCCCTGAAGTAAACAGCGGCTTCGCATTAACAAACGTACCTACGCCATGCCGGCGAATGATAACGTTTTCTTCTTCCAGTATGCGAAGAGCTTCCCGAAGAGTCGCCCTGCTTACCCCAAGTTGCTTGGCAAGATCAAATTCCGAAGGTAGTTTTTCTCTCTCCTTGTAAACGCCTTCTTCAATATCTTGCTTTAACCGATCGATTACTTGTAAATACAAGTGACGGCTATCAGATTTAATAGACATTCTTCATCCTCCAGGGTTTTCTGAGACATCAGACATCTGATGTATTATCATTCCTACTAATCGACAATACTATAACACTTTTTATTCCATAAATAAATAGTCTGTTCAGCAATTTTTTTGTTGACTTTTCTGATTTTTCCTTGTCTAAGTTCCAAAAAAATGCTCAAAAATAGGTAAAAGCTCCTATTCTATCACTTTGGTATGACCTAGCAGGAGCAAGTAATAGAAAAAAGAGCCGGAAAACCGGCTCCTTTAAGGAATTATTATTATGATCCCGCTTCTTCTTTTTGTTTTGCTATGAGTACAGTCCTTGGTTTGCTGCCTTCATATGGCCCAACAACTCCACGGGCTTCCATTTCATCTATCAGCCTCGCAGCCCTTGTATAGCCGATCCTGAACCTCCTTTGGAGCATGGAAACGGATGCAGTCTGCATTTCTACAATTAATTCCACAGCATCATCATATAGTTCATCTTCCACTTCTCCAGTTACCTCTTGGATGTCATCCGGAATCATTTCCTCCTGGTACTGGGCTTTTTGCTGTGAGATGACAAAATCGACTGTCTCTTCTACCTCTTCGTCTGAAAGAAACGCACCTTGGACCCTAATCGGCTTGGACTCTCCAACTGGAAGGAAGAGCATATCTCCACGGCCGAGTAGCTTTTCCGCGCCGCCCATATCAAGGATAGTCCTTGAATCCGTCATGGAAGATACGGCGAATGCAATTCTCGATGGGATATTGGCTTTAATAACCCCGGTAATAACATCAACAGAAGGCCTCTGGGTAGCGATGATTAAATGAATTCCCGCTGCTCTTGCCATTTGTGCAAGCCTCGTAATTGAATCTTCCACATCAGAGGAAGCAACCATCATTAAGTCTGCGAGCTCATCAACAATTACAACGATAAACGGAAGCAATGGCTGTTTTTCATTTTCCTCGGCATTGTGTCGGCGGATATGATCGTTGTAGCCTTCTATGTTCCGTGTGCCAGTAAATGAAAACAGTTCATATCTTCTTTCCATTTCATTGACGACTTTCTTTAATGCCTGTGAGGCTTTTTTTGCGTCAGTTACGACTGGAGCGAGCAAATGAGGAACGCCGTTGTATACATTCAACTCAACCATTTTAGGGTCAATCATCATCAATTTTACTTCATGCGGTTTTGCCCGCATGAGAAGGCTTGTGATGATACCGTTTATGCACACACTTTTTCCGCTCCCTGTCGCGCCGGCGACCAGTAGATGGGGCATTTTATTCAATTCTGCCAAAACAGCTTCGCCTGTAATGTCCCTGCCAAGCCCAATAAGAAGCTTGGATTCCGGCCGGTCGTTTTGCGATGACTCCAATACTTCCCTAAGAGAAACCATTGCGACTTTAGAGTTTGGCACCTCGATGCCAATTGCTGATTTCCCAGGAATCGGCGCCTCTATCCTAATATCCTTTGCTGCAAGGGCGAGGGCCAAATCATCGTGCAGGCTGACAATTTTACTGACTTTAACCCCTACATCCGGATGTACCTCATATTTGGTCACAGCCGGTCCGAGATGGACTTGGGTAACCCTTGCTTTCACCCCAAAGCTATGGAAAGTACGCTCCAGCTTGGCAGCATTTGCGTGGATCAATTCGTATTCACCACTCTGGTCGGATTTCCCAGGAGGCTTTAGGAGACTTAGGGGCGGAAGCTCATAAGACTTGTTCTCTACCTCAGTAAATGTAATCGGAGGGGTAATTTCCTCTTCGCCGCTCCCCCCTCTTGGTAGTTCCTCTTTTTCTTCAGGTGCGGTTCCATCCATTGAATGATAGGCTTTATCTGCAAAGCTAGATATAATCGGTTCCGGTTGGGAGGGCTCTTGCGGTATTTCAACAACAGGAGTCTCTGCTTCTTCATTGTCGATTGGCTGTTTTTTTGCTGTCGCAATCTCTGTTTTTTTCTGTTTTTGCTTTTTACGCTGTTTTTTTCTTTTTTCTTTCCACTCGGCAAAATCTGCTTTAAATGCCTCTAACTGTGAAGTATACGTTTTTGCAAAAAACGAGAATAGTTTACCGAGTACTTCACCGAATGTTTTCCCTGTTAAGAGAATGAGACCACAAGCTATGAGCAGGCCTGCAATAATTTTAGTCCCTGTTTCCGCAAATAAGTAGTGGAACATCGCGAACAAGACAGCCCCAATCATACCGCCGCCTAAATCATCCAGACCTGGCCTGCCTTTAACCTCATCCCAAAAAAGTGTCCATGTATTCGCAATGACACTCGGATTCTCAAAAAGGCCATTTTGCGCCAAAAGCCCAAATAGGGTCATATGGCTAAGGATAAGCAAAGCAGTAAGAATAAGATAAACCCCAACTAGCTTTGCCGGAAACAGAGCAGGTAATGCCCTTTTCCACATTAAAACGATACTGAAGAGGAGCAACCCTGCCATCCCTGCCATGCTCCATTCCCCGAGCCAGAATTGGAAAAACATCGATACTCCTTTTCCGACTGCTCCCAACTCAGCCATCGAGATGACCGATAAGGCCAGCAAAATTAACCCGGTAAGCTCGTATTTAATTGTAGATAGTAATTGACTTTCTTTTTTTCGTGCCTGTCTTCTTTTTCTTTTTGCCATATTATCACCTTGTATGTATATTGGGCGATTGCTAAATTGCCGCCAAATATAAATAGAAGAAGCAGCCCTCCGGCTGCTTTCTCCAACGGCCATTCACAGTAAGTAACTACATGCAAACCGCCTTATCTCTTAAACCGTAAACTGATTATAACATAAACCATGCATACAATGGACTTTCTCTTAACCGGAAATTTTCGAACCCGGCATGAATCGGCTATCCATGAAATGGGCGGGATCTGTACTTAGTATTCTGACAATCGTATACCCTTGACCGTCTTGCTCCGCCTCCAAAGGCACCCCGTCTACTTGAATGATTTGTCGGTCGGCGTTCAAACTGTCCACAGGGGGATAAATTAGCTCCTCAGGCATCATCGTGTATAGAATCATTGAATCAACACTTCTTTTTCAGTCTTTTGCAACTCGATTAACTCATTTAGCTTCCTCATTGCCACTCCAAGCCCGCCAACCTCATCAATCAAGCCTGTGGCAACTGCATCGACGCCAACAACATTCGTTCCAATATCCCGTGTCAGATTCCCTTTTGCAAACATAAGGTCTTTAAAGGTCTCAGCAGGAATATTTGAATGGCTTGTGACAAATTTGACGACCCGCTCCTGCATTTTATCAAGATATTCAAATGTTGCCGGGACCCCGATTACAAGCCCGGTTAACCGAATGGGGTGAATGGTCATTGTCGCTGTTTCTGCAATAAAACTATAGTCGCAGGATACTGCAATCGGAACTCCTATTGAATGTCCACCGCCAAGGACGATTGATACGGTTGGTTTAGACAGGGATGCCAGCATTTCTGAAATTGCGAGGCCTGCTTCTACGTCCCCCCCGACAGTGTTTAATATGACCAGAAGCCCCTCAATTTTCGGATTTTGCTCTATTGCGACCAATTGCGGGATAATATGCTCATATTTAGTCGTCTTGTTCTGCGGGGGCAGGGCGAGATGACCTTCAATCTGGCCAACTATCGTCATACAATGGATTCGTGAGTCACTTGACAGCTGGGGGACATTTGTTACCCCTAATTGCTGGATTTTCTCAATTAGTCCGGAAGATCTTTTCTCCTCTTTTTCCTCGTTCCCTTCATCCGGATCCGCCATTCTTCCATTTGGATTGGTTTGGTCCATGACAACCTTCTCCCTTCAGTTTATACGGTTAGTATGAAACCACGGAAGGAAATTCATGTAACTGAATAGGAAAAAGCACCAGCAGATGCTGGTGCTCAAGATAAACTCGGAAAGTTAGATACAAGGGTGACCACTTGTATGTTTATGCTTCCATGATAATAGGCAAAATCATTGGACGCCTTTTCGTTCTCTCGTAAAGATATTTGTTCAGATCATCTCTGATGTCCTGCTTTAAACTTGACCAATCAAAGAAGTCACGGGAGATATTTTTTTCAACAATATCCCTGACCAACTTTCCTGATTCCTCCATCAGTTTTTCTGATTCGCGTACGTAAACGAACCCGCGAGAGATAATTTCTGGGCCCGCCAGGATTTTCCGTTCCTTTCTCGACAACGTCACTACAACAATCAATGTCCCATCCTGTGATAGCAATCGGCGGTCACGGAGGACAATATTTCCAACATCCCCAACGCCAATTCCGTCAATCAGGGTATTGCCGGAAGGTACCTTACCGCCAGGCACAAATTTCTCATCTTTAATTTCAACAACTTCCCCATTGTCGGGAATGTAAATCTGCTCTCTTGATAGACCGCAGTCTCTGGCAATTTTCTCATGCGCCTTCAACATCCGGTATTCCCCGTGTACCGGAATAAAAAGTTTCGGCCTCATCAGGTTGATCATAAATTTTAATTCTTCCTGGCTGCCATGGCTCGAAACATGAATCGTTTTCCTATTGGATACCACATTCGCTCCGGCACGGAGGAGCATATCGACCGTTTTTGCGAGAAAAAGCTCGCTTCCCCTTAGAGTGGAGGCAGCTATAAGGACAGTATCTCCTTCTTTAATATTCAATTGGCGGTGGGATTTTCTTGCCATTTTCTGAAGACCTTCAATTGGCTCACCCTGTGACCCGGTCATAAGGACAACGATTTCTTTGTCAGGGAGCCGGCCGATTTCACCGGCCGGCACAATTAAGTCTTCACCGATCTCCAAATACCCAAGCTCCACTGCAATATGATAAATACGCTCAAGGCTTTTGCCTACGACAGCGACCTTTCTGCCTGTTTCCCTTGCAGCATCAAAAACATGCTGTACCCGGTTTATATCCGAGGCGAAGCATGCGGCAATAATCCGTCCGGGAGCGCTATAAAATGTATCACACATTTCCCTGGCGACAATGGCTTCTGAAACGGTATAACCCGGTTTTTCAGCTTCAGTACTATCTGAGAGCAGGCAAAGGACCCCCTGCTCGCCGATTGCTGCCATTTTGCCGATTTCGGGCCTGTACAATTCTGTGGCACCCTGATCAAATTTGAAATCCCCAGTGTAGACAATTGCTCCCTCGGATGTATTGATGCATATTCCCACTGACCCGGGAATGCTATGGTTCGTTTTAAAGAATGAAGCAGTTGCGCTTCCTAGATCAATGACTGAGTCTGAAGTAATTTCAATAAACTCCGCATTGCTTTTAAATTCTTGTTCCTTTAGCTTGGCGGTAGCAAGCGCTAAAGTGAACTCGGTGCCATAAACAGGTACGTTCACTTGGCGGAGCAGATAGGATAGCGCACCGATATGGTCTTCATGCCCATGGCTAAGAAAGACGGCTTTTACCCTTTCTTTATTGTCAAGCAAATAAGAGATGTCAGGAATCACAATGTCGATGCCAAGCATTTCATCCTCGGGGAACATTAAGCCCGCATCCATGACATAGATATCCCTGTCCACCTCGCACAGGAACATATTCTTTCCTATTTCTCCCACTCCCCCAAGGGCGATGATTCTAATTGACTTATTCTTTTTCTTTCGCAATTTCTGTTTCCTCCTACGATGATTTAGCCCGACTCTAGATCAGTTATCATCATTATACTTGAATGCGGAAAATCTTTACAACCCTATACCCTTTACCCCCTTGAAATCATAAAATTCACTTGGCTGAACTAAACAATCTTTCTGGCCGGCAAAAAAAGCAGCAGGCTGTCATCATGCCTGCTGCTGATGTATTCACTGGAATTGTCTTTGTACCGATTACGATGGCTGATGGATGCCTAAAACGGATGATAATGTTGCACGTTCTTCAGCATTTAAAGGAACAAGCGGAAGCCTCACTGATCCAACATCAAGCCCTTTTAGCTGCAATGCTGTCTTTACTGGAGCAGGGCTAGGTGCCGTAAAAAGACCAAGCATGACCGGTAGCAGTTCCTGATGAAGCTTTGCCGCGCGTCCTGTGTCGTTCATAAAAAAGGCCTGAACCATTTCCTGCATTTCTTTGCCAATGACATGGGAGGCAACGGATACGATGCCATACCCGCCAATTGAAAGAACTGGCAGTGTTAATCCATCATCCCCGCTGTATAAAATAAAGTCATCCGGAGTATTTGCGATGATTTTGGTCATTGCGTTCAAGTCTCCGCTCGCTTCTTTTACAGCGATGATATTCGGGATTTGGGACAGGCGGATGATTGTATCCGGGGAAATATTGACTGATGCCCTGCCTGGAATATTGTAGACCATGATTGGCAATGAAGTTGATTCAGCCACTGCCTTAAAATGTTGGTAAAGCCCTTCCTGGTTCGGTTTATTGTAATAAGGGGCAACTACCATAACAGCATCCACGCCAAGTTGTTCAGCCTTCTTCGTCATTTCAATGGATTCGTAGGTATTGTTGCTACCTGTTCCAGCGATCACAGGAATCCTTCCGGCAGCTGTTTTGACTGCATGCGCGAACAGGGCGAGCTTTTCTTCCTTTGACATTGTTGGTGATTCACCGGTAGTTCCTGCTATTACCAAAGAGTCTGTCCCATTGTCAATTAAGTGGTTAATTAACTGAGTTGTTTTCTGAAAATCGATATGGCCTTTTTTGTCAAAAGGGGTTACCATTGCTGTCGAGATTCTTCCAAAATTAATCATTTTCTTTATCACCCGTCCTTTTAATTGGTGGCTCTGTTAAATTTGGCTGTTGATTTCCACTACGGGCAGACGCTTTCCGCGGGGCGACTGTGGAGCCTCCTCGGCGCATAAAACGCCTGTGGGGTCACCGCCTTGCCGCTAGATCCCTCCGGAGTCGGTGCCCTACGCTCCAATCAACGTAGTTTAAAATCACCCTTCTCCTTTAACAAAGCCTGAATGATTTGGCAGGCTCGGCACCTGCCGGCTGAGTGTGTTTGGAAAAAGCGTTAGTAATAATCTGATCTGTACGGTTCTGCTGTTTCGTTTTCAAGCTCGAATGCGTCGTGCAGTGCATTGACGGCTTTGACTAAGTCCTCCTGTTTTACGAGCACCCAGATGGTTGTATGGCTGTCCGCAGATTGAAGGATCCGAATTCCTTGGCCCGCCAGTGCGGTCACAATTTTCGCGGTGACTCCGGGAACCCCCGCCATTCCTGCGCCGACGACCGATACTTTGGCGCATGCCCTTTCAACAGAAGGTTCATGGCCAAGGCTGTTTAATACCGAGATTGCTTTGTCAGCTGAATCTTCGGATACCGTGTACACCACCCCATTAGGAGAGATGTTAATAAAGTCTACCGAGATTTTTTCATTTGCCATGGCCTTGAAGACTTCTGACTGCAAATTATATTGGTCCTTCTTGGCAAAAACCTTTATTTGCGTTACATGTGGGACATGGGCAATTCCAGTCACTGGCCGTTCATTTACATCAATTCCCGCACCAGATTTCGACTGGCCAGTGACAAGCGTGCCTTGCCCCTCGGAATAGGTGGAACGGATGCGCATTGGGACTTTTGCCTGCATGGCAATTTCAACTGCGCGCGGATGGATGACCTTGGCTCCCTGATAGGCCAAATTACAGACCTCTGTATAGGTGACAATCGGCAACGGCCGCGCATTTTCGGCGATGCGCGGATCTGCTGTCATAATTCCTTCTACATCTGTAAAAATATCAATCCATTCCGCGTTAAGGGCAGCCCCAATAGCGGCGGCTGACACATCGCTTCCTCCCCTTCCGATGGTGGTGACATCACCATTTTCGGCTATTCCCTGGAATCCTGCCACAATAGCCACATCTGCCTCTTCCAGTTCCTCGAGGAGCCTGCCACACTGCATTTCCATTATTTTCGCATTTGTATGGTCATCATTTGTCCGAAATCCTGCCTGGGCTCCATTAAGGGCAACAGCCTTAATACCTGATTCAAGCAAAAGTGACGTAAATACAATGCTGGAAATAATCTCACCGCAGGACATCAGCATATCAATCTCCCGCCTGCTGATTTTTCCGTAACTTTTTTCAATTAATGATAATAATGTATCCGTCGCATACGAATCGCCTTTTCGGCCCATCGCCGATACGACAACGATTACCTTATAGCCTTCTAAAAGGGCATTTTCTATATGTTTTTTTGCATTCTGCCTGCTCTCTTCATTTCTGACGGATGTACCGCCAAACTTCTGGACTATGACTTTCATTCAAGCACCCCAAAACTGGTTTCTGTTTATTTCTTCTTGACAACGCCTAAGTTGACGAGGCTCTCAGCAATTTGGACGGTGTTCCATGCAGCGCCTTTTTGTAGATTGTCTGACACAACCCACATATGGAAACCTTTGTTGTTATCCAAATCCTTTCGAATCCTTCCGACAAACACATCTTTTTTGCCAACACAATCAGCAGGCATTGGATAAACTTGATTGGCGGGATCATCCTGGAGGACAACTCCAGGCGCTTCTTTCAAAAGCTCCTTAATCGAGTCCGCAGTCACATCGTCTGATTCTATTTCAAAATAAATAGATTCTGAATGGCCCGTCTCAATCGGAAGCCTGACACAAGTAGCAGCAACGTGAAGATTTGAATCGTGCATGATTTTCTTTGTTTCGTTCATCATTTTCAATTCTTCAAATGTATACCCATTATCTTCAAATTTATCGATTTGCGGTATCGCATTGAATGCAATTTGATAATGCTTTTCTCCTGTTTTCACAGGGAGCACTTTCGGTTCATATGGTTTCCCATCAATCAGTGCGCGTGTTTCAAGTTCGAGTTCCTCAATCGCCGCATTCCCCGCACCTGAGACTGCCTGATAAGTGGACACGATAATCTTTTTCAGGCCGTATTTCTTGCGGACTGGTTCCAATGCGACAACCATCTGAATGGTCGAGCAATTCGGATTTGCAATAATTCCTTTATGGGAGCGGACATCCTCTTCGTTTACCTCAGGTACCACGAGCGGAACATCCGGATCCATCCGGAAAGCACTCGTATTATCAATGACGATGGCCCCGCGTTTTGCAGCCTCCGGAGCGAGTTCCATCGATACGCTTCCTCCTGCGCTGAACAAGGCAATATCTATCCCGTCAAAGCTCTCAGGCCTTGCTTCTTGTATTATAAGTTCATTTCCACCCACATTGACTTTCTTTCCCGCAGAGCGGGCTGATGATAGCAAGACAAGCTTTTTATACGGAAAGTCCCGTTTCATAAGAGTTTCAATTATTTGCTGGCCAACAGCACCTGTTGCGCCGACTACTGCGATAGTTAATCCATTTTGATCGTTCATTTTTGAATGCTCCTTCCCGTTTAAAAAGCGTACGATGATGATCTTTCACTTTTTCGGAACAGTTAACGTCCCTTTTAAAGTATATCAGCGGGACATGCCCGCCGACAAACTTTTAAACATTCTATCATAATCTCATAGCGAAAAACACACTAACCATTTGGTAACCAGGACCTTTCCTTAATCTAAATACCGTTCAACTAGAACTGGCTGTAGTTGGACTCCTTGTATGGCGAATTCTACTGATTCTTTTAGCAGCGTCATTCTTGCGACCATGGAGTTCGGCTTGTTAGTTGGATCATCCTGCCCGAATGGAATAAAATAGATGTTTTTCGAAGCCATAAGCCTCATAAGATTGACTCCATTCAGTCCGAGAGCATCATTGGTCGAGATCCCAAGTACGACGGGCTTTTGGTTCCTTAGCGTTGCCTTAGCTGCCATCAGTACCGGCGAGTCATTGATTGCGTTTGCGAACTTGCTCATCGATGCGCCTGTCATCGGGGCAATGACCATGCAGTCAAGCGGTTCTTTGGGACCGAGAGGCTCAGCTTTTACAATTGAATCAATGACTGTTTTCCCTGTCAGTGTTTCGATTCTTTCAATCCAGTCTTCCCCCTTGCCAAAGCGGGTTTCTGTGTTTTTTACCGTGAAAGTGACGATGGGGACAACATCAGCTCCTTCTTCTACAAGCCGCTTGATTTCCGGATAGACGGCATCATACGTACAATGTGACCCTGTCAGCCCAAAACCGATTCTTTTCCCTTTTAGACTCATATTGCTTTCCCCTTTCGGTTTTTTAGGTCTCCCTGCAGTAATTGCGAGAGAACATTCGCTAAAATCCGCCCAGCTGTTTTTGGTGCGACAATCCCCGGCAATCCAGGGGCCAATAACGCCTTTATCCCCCGTTTTTCTGCATAGCGGAAATCTGTTCCCCCAGGTTTCGAAGCGAGGTCAATGATTAAAGTGTGTGCGGCCATTTTCGAAATAACTGAAGCCGTAACAATCGGATGAGGAATCGTATTAATCACAATATCTACATCACATAATTCCTTTTCAATTTCGGATAAATGGAATGGCTGGAGTGCCATTTCAGTAACTCTCGCCAAATATTCACTCTTTCTCGCGCCAACCTTGACCTTTGCGCCTAGAGCAGAGAAAGCTCTGGCTACACTCATTCCAGTCCTTCCTAACCCAAGTACGGCCACTTTGGATCCGTGGATCGTGAAGTCTGTATGCTGGATCGCCATCATTATGGTTCCTTCAACAGTTGGAATCGAGTTGTATATCGCAACATCATCCCGTTCAAAAAGCTGCACAAGCTTCCGCTTTGCCTGCTTTGCAATCCCTGTCAAGTAAGAATTGCTGATACCCGAGTAGATCGTGCATGTTTCAGGCGTTTTTGCAATTATGTCTGCAGTCAAAATAACCTGTTCATTTGAAAAAATCGTTTCTACGTGGCCTTCAAGGCTGGTTCCCGAAACAGGCAAAATAATCGCATCTATTCCAGAGAAATCTGCCTCAAATATCTTTTCTTTGTGCGTTCCTGTAAAAGCATGATCCAATTGTTCGAATCCGAACAGTGAAAGCTTCGCATCCAGCTCGGCCAGTTTCCTGATTATCTCAAGCTGCCTCGCATCACCGCCGATAATGGCTATCTGCATCCCTGTCAGCATGAAACCGTTCACCTTCTTTTTTACAAAATCATACCTTTTGACCAAGTCTTCAAGCTACTTAACATTTTATGTGCAATAGCGGACTTCGGTGAAAAAGAAAAAGGCACCCGCCGTTTTTGAAGGCGGATGCCGTTATATTCCGTGTATTTTTTTATCGGATGTCAAAATCCCACACTATCCAATGAAAGTCCATAACTGCCTGTTTACTCAAATTCACTTCCCGGTAAATCGATAATAATCATATCTGCACCAATTTTTTTTATATGCTTCCATTGCACACGGATTTCTTCCCCCTGCTTGCGGAGCCCGAACCATTTCAATGACGGAATCAGCAGAGCCTGTATTTGCCCTGTCTGCTCATTGATTTCCAAATCTGTCTGTCCAAGTACTCCAAGCCGTTCAGCTCTTTTCACATCGACGATTTCTTTCCCGCTTAACTCACTTAGCCTCAATGAACTCCCTCCCCCTATCTCCTTTGTATAGTTTATCTTCCTTTGGGCGGAAATAGACTAAGTGAATTAGGACAGAGGATTGGTTAGTGGCTCCAAAACTCGAATAAAGCATATGGTGTTACTCGCTCTACAAAATAAAGCTGCCGCAAAAGCGACAGCCATTTTCAAATTAAAACGTTTTATTTTGGAAGAGTGCCGTCCGGGCTGATGAGGGCAAGGGAGTAATGGTCTGTAAAAATTCTGTTCGCCAGTTCATCAACACCTGGTTTAGTCACACGATCAATTAAATCAATTATTTCATCGAGAGATCGGTGCCGTTTTAGGATTAATTCGTTTTTCCCGTTCCGGCTCATCCGGCTGTTTGTGCTTTCAAGGCTAAGCATCAGGCTGCCCTTTAGCTGTTCTTTACTGTTGTTAAGCTCCTTGTCCGTGATTCCATCCCGCTTCAAAGTATCAAGTGTATCCTGGATTGTCTCGTACAGAAGGTCGAGCTGGCGGGCACCTGTCCCACCGTAAATGGTCACGATGCCGCTGTCCTGATAAGCAGAATGGTACGAGAACACAGAATAGGCAAGGCCCCTTTGTTCACGGACTTCCTGGAACAGCCGGCTGCTCATGCTTCCTCCTAATACATTATTCAGGACGATGAGGTTGTAAATATCGTCGTGGCCTACTTGTAACCCTTCAAAGCCAATACAGAGATGAGCTTGTTCCGTTTCTTTTTTCCTTGAAAGGCGGTTGGCATGGAAAAAAGGCTTTTCTTCCACAGCCGCCCCGTTCCCTCCTTCATATGAACCAAACTGCTTTTCAACCTTGCTAATAAAAGAGTCTTCAATATTCCCTGCAATCGAGATGACCACATTGCCAGGAGTATAATGGTTATAGATATATTCTTGAAGCTTTTCACTTGTAAAAGTTTCAAGCGTTTCCTCTGTCCCAAGGATCGGGTACCCAAGCGGATGCTCTTCATATACGGCCTGGCTTAAGATATCATGCACGATATCATCAGGGGTATCCTCATACATTTTAATTTCTTCTAAAACAACGTTTTTTTCCTTCTTTAGTTCTTCACTATCGAAAGTCGAATTAAAAAACATGTCGGAAAGGATTTCCAGCGCAAAATCTGCGTGGGTATCGAGTACCTTTGCATAATAGCAGGTATATTCCTTGGAAGTAAATGCATTTACCTGCCCTCCGATACTGTCGAAGGATTCGGCAATTTCGCGGGCTGAGCGTGTTTTTGTTCCCTTAAAGAACATATGCTCCAGAAAATGAGAAATTCCATTGTTTACAGGCCCCTCATTCCTGGATCCTGTACCTATCCATACTCCTATTGCAACGGATCGAACCGTCGGGATATTTTCCAAAACAATTCTTACTCCATTTTGGCAAGTATACTTGTTAATCATCGAAATCCTCCTGTTCTTGGACAACTGCTGCGGCTGTTCTGAAATCATTTTACATGTTTAATGGGATTTCTCCAAATTCCAACTATATTTCCCATTCTTATTCTATACCCCCGGCCCTCTTTTCTGAAAGCAATTCTGAAATGGGGGCTATTTTAAGTTTCTTTTCTTTAATAGATACAATCATTCTTTCAAGTGCCTTCGCAGTAGGTTCTGTAGGATGCATAAGGACAATGGTTCCTTTTTCGGCCTTTGGAATAATCCGGTTTATGATTGTTTCAGGGCTCGGTTTTTGCCAGTCAATTGTATCAGCGGTCCACATGACTGTTCCCATATTAAGGCTTGCGGCCAATTCTGGTGTATTCGTACCTAAGGCCCCGCTTGGAGGAGCAAACCATTTACAAGTGATGCCTGTGGTAGCTTTAATGACTTCATTTGTTTTTTTCATTTCTTCTATCGCCTTTTCAGAAGAAATGTTCTTCATATTAGGATGGGAATAAGAATGGTTCCCAATTTCGTGTCCCGCATTGGCAATCATTTTTGCAAGTTCGGGATTCTTCTTTACCCAATTTCCCTCCAGAAAGAAACTCGCATAAACGTTATGTTTTTTCAACGTTGCCAGCATATCGGGCAAATATTCATTTCCCCATGCCACATTTACAATAAAGGCAACCATTGGTTTGTCAGGGTTCCCCCTGTAGACAGGTGCGGGCGGAAGGTCCTTTAAATGGATCTTTGGCTTTACTTCCTTAAAAACCAATTTAGCTTCCGTGTATTTTCCCACAGTTTTCATTTTTTTATAAGAAGCTGGAATATCTACTTCGAGTCCATTATAACCTGGTATGGCTTTCCATACTTTATCGATTCTCGCATCTGTTGGCGGTATGCGAAGTTCCGCTGCGGAAACCGAAATTTTATCGTATAACGGATCACTCTGCTTTAAAACCGGCTCCCCGCCAGTTTTCAACGTATGAAGATAGCTGCTTACATAAGGGTTCGCCACTAGAGCAACTGCAAGAAGACCTGCAAAAAGAAAAAAGCCAGTCCGTCTCATCCTATCCTTCTCCCTTCCATAAACAGTATGTTTACCTCAAGTGGGATAGAACAAGCCTTCAAGGCAGCTTGCAATGTTTCGGAGGGTTCTTTTAGCCCAAAGATAAAAAAGCCAGGGTATCCCCTGGCTTCGAAATGGTTTTTTTGTCAATTCCTACTATCCGGATGAAGAAAAGAGGATTACTTGTTTTGTTCCGCTTTTTCACGCTGTTCTTTTAGAACGGCTTTACGGGAAAGATTGACTCGTCCCTGTCTGTCGATTTCAGTAACCTTTACGAGCATTTCATCACCAATCTTAACAACATCTTCCACTTTTCCGACTCGTTCTTCAGCAAGCTCGGAAATATGCACGAGCCCGTCCTTACCAGCAAAAATCTCGACGAACGCGCCAAACTTTTCAACTCTTTTTACCTTACCGAGATACATTTCGCCTACTTCGACCTCGCGGACAATATCTTCTATAATCCGCTTTGCTTTTTGGTTCATCTCTTCATCGGAAGAAGCAATGAAAACCGTTCCGTCCTGCTCGATATCAATTTTTACACCGGTTTCTTCGATGATTTTATTAATTTGCTTTCCGCTCGGGCCAATAACATCCCTGATCTTGTCAGGATTGATTGTCATGATTAAGATCTTAGGAGCATATTTAGACAGCTGTGGCCTTGGTTCGGAAATCGTTGCGAGCATGGAGTCCAGGATTTGCATCCGGCCTTTTTGGGCTTGTTGAAGTGCTTCCTCAAGGATATCACGGGAAAGCCCTTCAATTTTAATATCCATCTGCAGTGCCGTTACCCCTTTAGAAGTTCCGGCAACTTTAAAGTCCATATCGCCAAGGTGGTCTTCCATCCCCTGGATATCAGTCAATACTGAATAATTTTCACCTGATTTAATTAGGCCCATTGCAATCCCCGCAACCGGTGCTTTAATAGGGACACCTGCATCCATCATAGCCAGAGTGCTGGCACAAATGCTTGCCTGGGAGGTTGATCCATTGGATTCAAGCACCTCAGAAACAAGGCGGATTGTATAAGGGAAGTCTTTTTCAGCCGGAATGACTGGTTCAAGCGCTTTTTCACCCAACGCGCCATGGCCGATTTCCCTTCGGCCCGGTCCCCTGATTGGCCCTGTTTCCCCGACAGAGAACAGAGGGAAATTATAGTGGTGCATAAATCGTTTTTCTTCTTCCAGTCCCAGGCCGTCAAGAATTTGGACGTCTCCCATCGCACCAAGCGTACAAACACTTAAGGCCTGTGTTTGACCACGTGTAAACAGGCCAGAGCCATGGGTACGCGGCAAAACACCAACCTGTGAGGATAGTGGGCGAATTTCATCCAGTTTCCGTCCATCCGGGCGGACTTTGTCTTCTGTAATCAGGCGGCGGACTTCATCTTTAACAAGATTGTCCAATATTTGTTTAACCTGCTTCAGGTCTTCATCCGTAGCTTCCTGTTCAATATATTTATCCAGGACCCGGTCTTTGACTTCTTTGATGGCTACTTCGCGTGCATGCTTTTCCTGTACCTGGATTGCGTCAATCATGTCTTTTTCACACAGCTCGAGTACTTCTGACTTTAAATCCTGGTCAACTTCATAAAGAGCAATCTTGCGTTTTTCCTTGCCGCATGCCTTAATGATTTCATCCTGGAACGCGATGAGCTTTTTAATTTCCTCATGTCCAAACATGATCGCTTCAAGCATAACTTCTTCCGGAACTTCCTGGGCACCAGCTTCAACCATGTTTATAGCATCCCTTGTCCCCGCAACAGCCAAGTGGATATCACTCGATTCGCTTTGCTCGACAGTCGGATTGATGACGAACTTGCCATCCACCCTGCCGACAATAACACCGGCTATCGGCCCTTGGAAAGGGATGTCGGATACACATAATGCCAAAGATGAACCGAACATGGCTGCCATATCTGATGGGCAATCCTGGTCCACGCTCATGACGATACTAATAACCTGAACATCATTCCGGAAACCTTCCGCAAATAGCGGTCTGATCGGACGATCAATAAGGCGGCTCGCAAGGATCGCTTTTTCACTTGGGCGTCCTTCACGTTTAATGAAGCCACCAGGAATTTTGCCTACGGCATAAAGGCGCTCTTCATAGTTCACTGTTAACGGGAAAAAGTCGACGTTTCTTGGTTCTCTCGAAGCTGTTGCGGTACTAAGTACAGCGGTATCACCGTAACGGACAAGCACCGCTCCATTCGCCTGCTTTGCAAGCTGTCCTGTTTCGACGGTCAGTTTACGTCCCGCCCAGTCCATGGAAAACTCTTGTTTCGTTGATTCCATATAGTTATTCCCCTCTTTCTGGCTCTATGCATTCAAAATGCAACTCATTTATTTCATAACAAATTAATGTTAGTATGCTCAAATTGTAAGTAACTTAAAATATGTATAGAGACTTGGCCATATTTTTACCTAACAAAAAAGCGGGAAAAATCCCGCTTTTTTTGACTATCGACGTAAGCCAAGCTTATTGATTAACACACGGTAGCGTTGAACGTCATTGTTACGCAGGTAAGTCAAAAGGTTACGGCGCTTACCAACCATTTTCAGAAGACCACGGCGTGAGTGGTGATCTTTCTTGTGTGTGCGCAAGTGATCGTTCAAATTGTTAATCGATTCTGTAAGGACAGCGATTTGGACCTCTGGGGATCCAGTGTCGTTTTCATGAGTTTTGAACTCATTGATCAATTCGTTTTTACGTTCTTGTGTGATTGCCATCCTGGTTCACCTCCTAAAATTTCAATCCCCATTTACTGAGCAAACGTCGGTGACTCGTCTTGCCAAGCAAAGGTTCTTTTTAATACGTTTATAAGAATACATCTTTTTCTTGCAAAAAGCAAGCATTATCATTGAACTGCTCGTTACGGTGTAAGGGTCAATCCCCGCTTATTCCAAAGTATGCCGCGGTACGCTGTTTATCCAGCGAGATTTGGGCAACAAGCTCCTCGATACCTAAGAACTTCTTTTCTTCCCTCAAACGTTTGTGCCACTCAATTGTTGCCTGTTCCCCATAGATTTCATCATTAAAATGGAAAATATGAACCTCAAAGGAGCGCTTAGGTTGATCAATCTCGAATGTAGGACGATAACCGACATTACAGACCCCATAATACCAAGTTCCGCGGATTCTGACGCGGACCGCATATACTCCTGGTGAAGGCAGGACATACGGGTCATTAAACTCTATATTTGCTGTAGGGAATCCAATTGTCCTGCCGCGTTTATCTCCATGGGCGACTATTCCGGCAGTTGTATACGGCCTTCCCAAGAGGCCCTTAGCCTCGTCTGTCAGTCCATTGGAAATGAGTCCTCTGATTTTTGTTGAACTGACCTTCTCCTCGTCCTTGGCCAATTTTTCGACAGTAGCATAGGAAAACATTCCCCTTGAATGAAAGGGCAGAGTTTCCATCGTTCCTTTTCCCATCCGGCCGTAAGTATAGTCAAAACCAGCAGAAACATGAACGATGTTCAGCCCGATAATATATTGATCAACAAATTCCTGAGGAGTCAGACTTGCAAACTGAGTTGAAAAATCAATAATGAACAAATAATCTACTCCGAGTTGTTCAATAAGAGAAATCTTTTCAGGCAGAGGAGTAATATGTTTTACTTCCTGTTTCACTTGTCCTAGCACGGCCTTCGGATGGGGATAAAAGGTCATAACCGCTGATTCCAAACCCTTTTCTCGTGCTATTTCCATCGCATTGCCTATGACTTTTTGATGGCCTAAATGGACACCGTCAAAATACCCAAGAGCAGCAGCTGTTGCCGGCAATTTATTTTTATCCTTGTAATGGGGATAACCCAGCCTAATTACTTCCACAATGGTTCACCTTTCCTGAGAAAAACCTATTCCCCAGCTAAAATACATGTCAGGGGAAAAGTATTTATGAAATTTCCTATTCAATCCGGAGCACTTTTACTGGCTTCATCAGCTCTTCTTTGTCCGGATGTTTACGATAAATGGCGAGAACTTCCCCTGCCATATTTTCGACAGCAATCGGGCCGGCTTCTTTGCCAAACTGCTCAGGCAGCGGCAGTCGCGCGCCATTCTTCACTTTCTCTGCTACTTTATCACTTATCCTGTATTTCGGCAAATGCATTAATGCAGACTCAATCGGCCTTAAAGCATTGAGTATTTCACCTTTCTCAACGAGTTCTTCTATTTCACTAAAACGGAAACAGTCCTCTAGGGTATAAGAGGCCGATCGGGTCCTCACAAGAGAAGACATATGGGCTGGAAAACCAAGCCGTTCGCCAATCATGACGGCCAAAGTTCTAATATATGTACCTTTACTGCATTCCGCCCTAAACCGGAAAGCTATTTTATCACCGCTGAACTCCGTCCGGCCATCCAGTAATTCGAGTTTATAAATATTCACTTTCCTTGACGGACGCTCAATTACCTCGCCTTTTCGGGCATACTCATACAGGCGTTTCCCATTCACTTTTACAGCCGAATACATTGGCGGAATTTGGACAATTTCTCCTGTCAGTGAGGCAAGCACATCAAGGACTTCCTGCCTAGTGATGGTACGATTAATGGCTATCTCTTCAATAATCTCTCCAGAAGCATCCTCTGTTTCTGTTGAAACTCCAAGAGTAACTTCTCCTTCATACGCCTTGCCCGCGTCGGTAATATATTCGGCCACTTTGGTCGCCCTTCCTATGCAGATTGGGAGGACCCCCGTTACATCAGGGTCAAGTGTGCCTGTGTGGCCAACCTTTTTTGTCTTTAATAGTTTCCGGAGTTTAAAGACACAGTCGTGGGAGGTAAGGCCTGCTGGTTTATATAGTGGCAAAATTCCTTCCATTTCACCTGCTCCTTTCAAGTTTTAACTATGATTTCCGCTGCGGGCACACGCTTTCCGCGGGGCGTCAGTGGAGCCTCCTCGGCGCTATAGCGCCTGTGGGGTCTCCACCTTGCCGCCGCATCCCGCAGGACAAACCCGCCTCTTCGAATAATCATCGCACGAAGAAAATGCGATAGCATTTTCGAGGAGGCGGTGCCCTCCGCTTCAATCATCTGATTACACTCCATATCTTTTTTTATTTCCAGATTAAAGCTCAAAAAAGATGGATAGACTTCCGTCTATCCATCCGCTTTACTCCTCTTTATCGTTTCCAGATTGTTTTTCTTCGTTATGGATTTTTGTGAGGAGTGTTTCAATTCTGTTTCCGTAGTCAATGGATTCATCAAATTCGAAAGCAATTTCCGGGGTTTTGCGGAGCCTGATCCTGTTTCCAATTTCGGAACGGATGAAACCTTTGGCTTTTGCGAGTCCCTTTAGGGTGTTTTCCCGTTGTTCCTCATCGCCCAACACTGAAATATATACAGTTGCCTGCTGAAGGTCACCAGTTACCTGGACATCGGTTACGGTAACGAAGCCGATGCGCGGGTCCTTAATTTTTCGGCCGATGATTTCACCAAGTTCCTTTTTCAATTGCTCTCCAACCCGGTTCGCTCTAAGACTCATCTATGTCACCTCTTTTTAAAGCCATTCTATATCGGTGATGGTTCTTTCTATTTCCGGAAAGGAATCAATCAATTTTAGGGCATTCTGTATTTCCTTTTCAGCAGGGACTTTCGAGGAGGCCACGGCAGCTAACGCTATAGCGGTACGCTGCCAGGCATCCTGATAATCCACTTCAGAAACGGAAACGTTCAGTCTTTGCCTGATGCGGGTCATGATCCTTTGCAGGACTGCCCGCTTATCCTTAAGCGAGCCGGCATCATAAATGATGCACTCGCATCTTGCAAGGCCCACAATCATTTCCTTTCCACTTCCTCCATTACAAATGCTTCGATGATATCTCCTTCTTTGACATCATTAAAGTTTTTAATGGTGATTCCGCACTCGTACCCCTGTGCCACTTCTTTGGCATCATCCTTAAATCTCTTAAGGGCATCGACTGTTCCTTCAAAAATAACTACGCCATCGCGGATGAGGCGCACGCCACTGTCACGGGTGATTTTTCCATCTGTGACATATGAACCGGCAATCGTTCCAATTTTAGATACTTTGAAGGTCTGGCGCACTTCGGCCTGGCCAATGATTTTCTCCTGGAATTCCGGATCCAGCATTCCTTTCATTGCGGCTTCAATTTCTTCAATGACTTTATAAATGACCCTGTGCAGGCGTACATCTACCTTTTCCGCGTCTGCAGCCCGTTTGGCGTTCGCATCCGGTCGTACGTTGAAACCAACGACAATTGCATTGGAAGCTGCTGCGAGGGTAATGTCAGACTCATTGATTGCTCCCGCGCCCGAATGGATAATCCGGACATTGACGCCTTCAACATCAATTTTCATCAGTGAAGCGGCCATCGCTTCAGCGGTCCCCTGAACATCCGCTTTGATAATGATGTTTAAATCTTTCATTTCCCCTTGCTTTAACTGTTCAAACAAGTTATCAAGGCTGACGCGGGTTTTCTCACCGCGGGAAGCAGCCAAAGATTGCTGGGCGCGTGCTTCACCAACATGGCGTGCGGTTTTCTCGTCATCAAATACAACAAAGCGGTCCCCTGCTTGTGGAACGTCACTTAAACCGGTAATTTCTACCGGAGTGGAAGGACCTGCCTCTTTTACGCGGCGCCCTTTGTCATTGACCATTGCGCGCACGCGGCCGAATGTGGCACCAACAACGATTGGGTCACCAATTTTAAGGGTTCCATTTTGGACAAGCAAGGTTGCAACCGAACCGCGCCCTTTATCCAATTGGGCTTCAATAACCGTTCCCACTGCTTTACGGTTCGGATTTGCTTTGTACTCTTCAACTTCACTTACGAGAAGAATCATTTCCAACAAGCTGTCGATTCCTTCCCTATTCTTAGCCGAAATCGGAACAAAAATCGTATCACCGCCCCAAGCTTCAGGGACTAATCCGTGCTCAGTCAGCTCCTGCATGACTCGGTCAGGATTTGCTGCCGGCTTATCCATTTTATTCACCGCTACGATGATTGGAACCTCCGCCGCCTTGGCATGGTTGATCGCCTCTACAGTCTGCGGCATGACGCCGTCATCAGCTGCCACAACAAGAATGGTGATATCGGTAATTTTTGCTCCACGAGCACGCATCGTTGTAAATGCTGCGTGTCCAGGAGTGTCCAGGAAAGTGATTTTTTTGCCGTTTTCTACCACTTGATAAGCACCGATATGCTGAGTAATCCCGCCTGCTTCACCTTCCGTTACCTTCGTATGGCGGATGGAATCAAGCAGGGTGGTTTTCCCATGGTCAACGTGTCCCATAATCGTTACAACTGAAGGCCTTTCAACCAAGTCACCTGATTCGTCCTCAGTGAAATAAACCTCAAGGTCGGTTGTATCAATCTTAATTTCCTCTTCCACTTCCACTCCATATTCACTTGCAATGAGTTCAATTGCATCTTTATCGAGTTCTTGGTTAATGGTGGCCATTACACCTAGAAGGAAAAGTTTCTTAATGATTTCAGAAGGCTCCCGGTACAGCTTTTTCGCCAGCTCCGCGACTGTCAGCGATTCACTGAAAGTAATTTTTGCCGGAAGTTCCCTTTCCTTTCGAACCGGTGGAGCGGCCTGCTGCTGATGCTGCTTTTTGCCAGGTCTGTTCCTGTTTTGGCCCTGGTTTGGCCTATTAGGAGCTTTCCCTTTATTGAACGGTTTATTTTCATTCTTTTTATTATCTGCCGGCTTAGGAGCAGATGGCCTGTTTGGCCTTTGTTGGTTTGAAGCCCCGCCTTGTTGCGGCCTGCCCTGCTGCACGCCCTGGCTGCGGTTTTGCTGTCCGCCCTGTGGACGGCTCTGCTGGCCTTGAGCACCCGGACGGCTTGCTTGCGGCCTGCCTTGTCCGCTTTGCTGGTTTCGGTTTTGCTGGGTCCCCTGCCCGCGTCCCTGCTGGCTGCCCTGCTGGCTGCCCTGAGGCCTTCCATCTCTGCTCCCTTGCGGACGGTTATCCCTATTCCCTTGAGGGCGGCTTTGCTGGCTGGTCTGGGACCGCCCTTGCCCTTCCTGGTTACCTTGCGGACGGTTTTGCTGGCTGCCCTGAGGCCTTCCCTCACGGCTAGCTTGCGGACGGCCCTGCTGGCTTCCCTGCTGCTGCTTTGGCTGCTGAGGCTTTGCCTGCCTTTCATCCTTCTTATTGAAGATGGCTTCCAATTTATTATAGGCGTCCTTTTCAATTGTAGACATATGGTTAGAAACTTCTACATTCATATCTTTCAGTTTTGCAATAACATCTTTACTAGAAACATTGTATTTCTTTGCGTATTCGTATACACGTGTTTTACTCATTCTTTCACCCCCGCTGAAATTAATCGAGCAGTGTCATTAGTTTTTTCGCAAACCCTTCATCCAATACAGCAACTACCACACGTGCTTCCTTTCCAATTGCCGAACCGAGGTCATACCTGTTATCGACTATTTTCCACGGTACGTGAAAGGATTTGCACTTATCGGTGATTTTTTTAGATGTATTAGCGGAAGCATCTGCGGATAACAGGATGAGCTTTGCCTTATTGCTTCGGATTTCCTTTATGGAAAGCTCTTCTCCTGAAATGACTTTTCGTGCCCGATTTGCCAAGCCAAGCAATGACATCCATTGATTTGATTTCATCAGGATTGCCGTTTCTCCTTTTCCATAAGCTCAAGGAGCTCGTCATATAAAGCTGAATCTATATCAGTTTGCAAATGGTTTGCCAGTGCATTTTTCTTCTTTGCCAAAAGGATTGCTTCACGGTCTAAAGACAAGTACGCGCCGCGGCCCGATTTTTTTCCTGTCAGGTCGACTGAAACGTCTCCTTCTTTTGAGCGGACGATGCGAACAAGTTCTTTTTTGGGTTTCATTTCCCCTGTTGCGACACATTTACGCATCGGAACTTTTCTCATTTTGTTCACGTCTATTCCCTCCGCTTATTACTCTTTATCGTCTTCGTAATCGTAATCTTCATCTTCTTCGTAAAAATCTTCCTCTTCGTCAAAAAGCCTAATCGTTTCTTCACGAGGGAAAATACCCATTTCTCTTGCCTCGGTTTCAGCCTTGATATCGATTTTCCAGCCAGTTAGCTTTGCCGCTAGGCGTGCATTCTGTCCCCGCTTGCCGATTGCAAGGGAAAGCTGGTAATCCGGAACGATGACTGTTGTTGCCTTTTCACCTTCGTTCACAAGTACATCAAGCACTTTGGACGGACTGAGCGCATTCGCCACGAAAACAACCGGATCTTCCGACCATTTGACGATATCGATTTTTTCCCCTTTCAGTTCATTCACGACAGCTTGGACTCTCGTCCCTTTAGGGCCGACGCAAGAACCAACCGGATCGACTTCCTCATTTTCCGAATGGACGGAAATTTTGGATCTGTCTCCTGCTTCGCGGGCTACTGATTTGATTTCAACCGTACCGTCATAAATCTCTGGCACTTCAATTTCAAATAGCCGCTTCAACAAGCCTGGATGCGTTCTGGACACAAAGATTTGGGGACCCTTTGTTGTTTTTTCCACTTTTGTAATAAACACCTTAATCCTGTCATGGGGTTTATAATGCTCATTTGGCATTTGCTCATTGACCGGAAGAAGTGCTTCAATTTTTCCAAGGCTGACGTAGATGAACTTGGAATCAATCCTTTGGACGATTCCTGTCATAATATCCTCTTCACGATCGATAAATTCCGAATAAATGATGCCCCGCTCCGCTTCACGGACACGCTGGGTCACAACCTGCTTCGCTGTCTGGGCGGCAATCCTACCGAAGTCTTTCGGCGTTACTTCCATTTCAACTACATCTTCCACTTGGTAATTCGGATTGATTTCCCGGGCTTCATCAATGGAAATCTCCAGCCGCGGATCAAAAACTTCATCGACAACTTCTTTCCGGGCAAAAACACGCATCAACCCATTATCGGTATTAATATCGATTCTTACATTTTGCGCCTGATTGAAGTTTCTTCGGTATGCCGATATTAGGGCCGCTTCAATTGCTTCAATTAATACATCTCTGGAAATACCCTTGTCTCTTTCCAGTATTGTCAGAGCATCTAAAAGTTCGCTGCTCATTGGTACTTATCCCCCTTTAGTCAGTCATGAGTTATCTTAAGTCCAGGATCACAGTGTGTAAATATTCCCATGCGAATATTTGCCTGCAGGGCTGAATTAGCCAAACGTGACTGCAAGCCTGGCGTTTGCCACCTTGTCAAAAGGAATCTCAACTGTCTTTTTACGTGTCTTTATTTTGATTTCCAGTTTTACGGTTTCACCGTCAAAATCAAGCAAAATGCCCTCAAATGACTTTTCTCCATCAATCGGCTCATATGTTTTCACGTAAACATTTTTTCCGATGGAATCTCGGTAATCCTTCTCCTTTTTTAGCGGCCTTTCGGCACCAGGTGAAGACACTTCAAGAAAATAATTGTGGGGGATTGGATCAAGTTCATCCAACTTTTCACTTACACGTTCACTGACGATTCCGCATTCTTCTATGTCGACCCCGTTCTCCTTGTCAATGTATAGCCGCAAAAACCAATCCCGGCCTTCTTTTACATATTCAATATCAACTAATTCCAATCCAAGTTCTTCTACAATCGGGGTAGCCAAATTTTCTACTATTTCTGTCACTTTACTCATTGCTAACCTCCTTTACTGCTACTAACCGGTATTTTGCACTACTAACGGAGACTTTTATCATTTATACCCGAAAAATGCCCTGGACAACAACGAAAGAGTGGGTTTCCCCACTCTTCCGGACATTTTGCTTAGTATTTCCAATAAAACTATACCATACACAATTACTGAAAGCAAATGAAGCGGACTGCCTGAAAACCCCTAAAAAAGGGAAAGCTGGTTCTGCTCGGGAAGTGCGTCAAGGCAACCTTGTTTGTCAAGATATTCAATGACGGTTTTAGAAACTTTTCCACGCTGCTGGAGGTCTTCTTTTGAAAGGAATTCTCCTTCTTCCCTTGCTTTGACGATATTCACTGCTGCATTCGTTCCAAGCCCAGGGATTGAATTGAAAGGAGGGATCAATGTTGTTCCCTCAATTGTGAATTCAGACGCAGAAGACTTGTACAAGTCGATTTTTTGGAACGAAAATCCGCGCTCACACATTTCAAGGGCCAATTCAAGAACAGTCAGCAAGTTTTTCTCTTTAGGAGCCGCATCAAGGCCCTTTGCATTGATTTCCTCAATGATCGCCCTGATGGCTTCAGAGCCCCTGGCCATTGCTTCAATATCAAAATCCTCCGCCCGGACAGTAAAATACGCTGCATAATATAAAAGAGGGAGGTGTACCTTAAAGTAGGCAATTCTTACAGCCATTAAAACATAAGCAGCCGCGTGCGCCTTGGGGAACATGTACTTAATTTTCTTACATGAATCGATATACCATTCAGGCACTTCGTTTTTTCGCATTTCCGCTTCCATTTCCTCTGTAAGTCCTTTTCCTTTACGGACTGACTCCATAATTTTGAAAGCGAGGGCAGGTTCTAGGCCCTGGTAAATCAAATAAACCATAATGTCATCCCGGCAGCCGATGACCTCGCTCAGTGTACAGATTTTGTTATGGATCAATTCTTGAGCATTTCCAAGCCATACATCCGTCCCATGGGACAATCCGGATATCTGGACAAGCTCTGAGAACGTCGTCGGTTTCGTATCTTCAAGCATTTGCCTGACGAACCTTGTTCCGAATTCCGGAATACCCAATGTTCCTGTTTTACACATAATTTGTTCTTCTGTCACGCCCAGTGATTCCGTCCCGCTGAAAATCTTCATGACCTCAGGGTCATCAGTCGGAATTGTTTTCGGATCGATGCCGCTAAGATCCTGGAGCATACGGATGACGGTCGGATCATCGTGGCCAAGTATATCGAGTTTCAGCAAGTTATCATGGATGGAATGGAAATCAAAATGGGTCGTTTTCCATTCCGACGTGGCCGCATCGGCAGGGAATTGAATTGGCGAAAAGTCATAGATATCCATATAGTCCGGGACAACAATGATTCCCCCCGGGTGCTGTCCGGTTGTCCGCTTAACACCGACACAGCCGGAAGCGAGCCTGTCAATCTCCGCGCCCCTCAATTGAAGATTATTCTCCTGCTGATACGCTTTTACGTAACCGAAAGCCGTTTTATCAGCAACCGTGCCAATTGTTCCAGCGCGATAGACATACTCTTCTCCGAATAATTCCTTCGTATAGTTATGCGCCCTTGGCTGGTATTCCCCGGAGAAGTTAAGGTCAATATCCGGAACCTTGTCCCCCTTAAAGCCGAGGAAGGTCTCAAACGGAATATCATGGCCATCCTTCCGGTATTTAGCCCCGCATTCAGGACAGTTTTTATCAGGCAGGTCGAACCCGGAACCAACTGACCCATCATTAAAGAACTCAGAGTGCTTGCACTTTACACAAACATAATGAGGTGGAAGCGGATTTACCTCGGTGATTTCCGTCATTGTCGCAACAAAGGAGGAACCGACCGAACCCCTCGATCCAACCAGATACCCATCATCAAGTGATTTCTTTACAAGTTTATGAGAAATGAGATAAATAACCGCAAAGCCATGGCCAATGATACTCTTTAATTCTTTTTCCAGTCGGGCCTCGACAATTTCAGGCAGAGGATCCCCGTAGATTCTGCGCGCCATCGAATAACTCATTTCCCGCATTTCCTCATCGGCGCCTTCAATTTTAGGCGTATAGAGGTCATCCTTGATTGGCTTAATCGCATCAATCATATCTGCAATTTTATTCGTGTTTTCCACAACAATTTCCTTAGCTTTTTTTGTGCCAAGGAAACTGAAAGCATCGAGCATCTCGTTGGTTGTCCTAAAGTGGACATCAGGAAGATTATGCCTGTTCAGAGGATTGGCGCCGCCCTGCGAATTGACAAGGATCTTCCGGTAGATTTTATCGTTTTCATTCAGGTAATGGACATTCCCGGTTGCGACAACCGGCAGTTCCAATTTTTCACCCAGTTTTACGACATTGCCGATAATCTCCTCAAGTGCCCTTTCGTCCCTGACCAGTTCCATTTCGAGCAATGGAGCGTAAACGGGTTTCGGCATAACCTCCAGGTAGTCGTAAAACCCAGCTGCTTCTTCAACTTCATCCGGCGACTTTTGCATCATCCCTTGAAAAACTTCGCCGCGGTCACATCCCGAGCCGACTAGAATTCCTTCCCGGTACTTCTGCAAAACAGACCTTGGAATGCGTGGAACCCGAAAAAAATAGTTGATCAGCGAAATTGAAATGAGCTTGAATAAGTTTTTTAACCCTGTCTCATTTTGGGCAAGGAGTGTGCAATGGTAAGGACGCGCGCGCTTGAACGCATTGCCTTTCCCCATGTTGTCGTTGAATTGATCGTGGTACTCAATGCCCTGTTCAAGTGAGTCCTTCAACATCCTCATCAATAAATAGCCTGTTGCCTCGGCATCGTAAATGGCCCGGTGATGCTGGGTTAGCTCCACATCAAATTTCTTCGCCAATGTATTCAGGCGGTGGTTTTTCATTTCCGGATACAGGAAACGAGCGAGTTCCAATGTATCAATGACAGGGTTCTTCGCTTTCTCAAAGCCCAGTTTTCTATACACTGTATTCAGGAATCCCATATCGAAAGAGGCATTATGAGCGACGAAAATTGAATCGGCCGTCCATTCCCTGAACCGTTGAACAACTTCCCCTACTTCTGGGGCGTTTTGCACCATATCATCTGTGATGCCTGTTAAATTAATGGTTGTGGCTGACAATCTGTGATGAGGATTCGCAAAAGACTCAAAGCGGTCAATAATTTCCCCATCCTTAATCTTGACAGCTGCCAATTCAATAATCGTGTCATAAACGGCGGATAATCCGGTCGTTTCGACGTCAAAGACAACGTAGGTTTCATCGGCGAGCTTCCTGTGTGAATCGTTATAGGCTATTGGAACACCATCATCCACAAGATTCGCTTCAATCCCATAAAGTATCTTTATGTCATTTTTCTTGCCTGCAGCAAAAGCCTCCGGGAAAGATTGAGCGACAGCATGGTCCGTAATAGCGATTGCCGGGTGGCCCCATTTCTTCGCCTGCTCGACGAGTGAGGCAACAGGAGTGACGGCATCCATTTGGCTCATCGGGGTATGGAGATGCAGCTCAACCCGCTTTTCCTCTGGCGGTGCACTATCCTGCCTAGTGACTGGCCTGATTTCATTGACATCATTGCCAATCATTATCAGATCGCGGACGAACGTATCGTTTTGAATGCTTCCGCGGACCCTTGCCCACATGCCTTTCTTCACCCGCTGATAAAGGGCTGCGTCCTCTTTATCCCGCGAGAACATTTTTACCATGATCGAACTAGTGTAGTCTGTTATCTTAAACGTCAGCAATGTCCGGCCACTTCTAAGCTCCCGTGTTTCCGCATCAAAAATATACCCTTCAATTGCGATTCTTCGTTCTTCATCGACAATCTCAATAAGGTTGCGGAAATCGGCATCCCCTTTTATCGTCAACCCAATAACGAGCGGCCCATCTCCCCCTGCTCCATTTCGGTCTTTTTCGGCCTCGCGTTTCTGCATTTCCATGAGGGCAAGCATGGCTCTTTCGTCGTCCTCTTTTTGCTTTGCCTCCATGAATTGCTGATATTCCTCGTTTTTTTCCTCTTCCTGTAGCTCTACATCCACAACAAGAAATGGAAATCCGAAAGACTGATAGATAGAGGAAAAAAGTGCGCTGTATTTGCCTTTTATGGCGCCGCCTTCCGTTTCATTCCTAACCTTAACCAAAAGCTTCGTGCCATGAAGTTCAGGCATTTGCCCGTACAAAAGATTCATGAGCGGAGGGGCCATGCCATCAATTTCATTTAGGCATCTCTTCCAGTAATCCCAAATCATTTCTTTCGTAAAAGCCTGGTCTAAAACATTTATTTCAAAAGAGACAACCTCTGCATAAGATGAAAATTTCTCTTTAAGCTGTGTTTCGAGCATAGTAAAAAGGCTGGCAGGAAGAATCTTGCCGATTGTAAATAAAAAATGCCACTTTTTTTGTTTTCTGCTGATTTGCACCTGGTCTATCCGGGCATTTTCAAAATGAGGGACAATCGCGTCGTCTGTCATGCCTAGCTGTTGCAGTAAAATTAGAAACCGTTCTATTCTTTCATCTGAATGGGTGTTCATTCTTCACTCTCCCCATCTAGTACTGTCTATTTTTCAAAAGTTAATTATATCATAGAAACCGAACCCTTTCGGCATGAAGCTGCAAAAAAGAAAAAGGTGCCGCATTCAAATCGGCACCTTTTTCTTTAATTGTTTTCAAGCAGCGATTGGATTGTGTCTAAAAGTTTTTCGGTCTGCACTTCTATGACTTCACCGGTTTTTCGATTCTTTACTTCGACAATTCCATCCATCGCCTTTTTGCCAACAGTCACCCGTACTGGGATGCCAATCAAATCAGAATCGGCAAATTTCACCCCAGGGCGTTCCTGGCGGTCGTCGAACAGAATCTCAAATTGCTGGCCAATCGATTCATATAACTCTTCAGAAAGACTGGCTTGAGCCTCATCCTTCATATTCACCGCAATAAGGTGTACATGATAGGGAGCAACCGCTGAAGGCCATATTATGCCTCTGTCGTCATTGAACTGCTCGGCTATAGCAGAAAGTGTCCTCGATACCCCAATACCGTAACAGCCCATAATCATCGGCTTTGATTTGCCGCCTTCATCCAGATAGAATGCTTCCATCGCTTCGCTGTAACGGGTTCCAAGTTTAAAGACATGGCCGACTTCAATTCCCTTTGCAAAAAGAATGTTGCCCTGGCCGTCTGGAGAAGGATCTCCTTCTTGTATGAAACGAATATCCGCGTAGCGGGTAACTTCAAAGTCGGTGCCCGGATTCACGTTTATAAAATGATAATCCTCTTCGTTCGCGCCGCAAACCCCGTTGACAATTGCTTCGATTGCATGGTCCGCAATGATTTCTACATTTGAAACGCCGACCGGCCCCACTGAACCAACTTCACAGCCCAGGATTTCCTTCGTCTCTCCAGCTTCTGCAAGTTCGACAGTGCTGGCCTCGAAGAGATTTTTAAGTTTGATATCATTTGCTTCATGATCGCCCCGGACCAATACGAGTACTTGGCGTCCGTCAACTTTAAATAACAGTGATTTAATGCATTGGTTCTCATTTACATTCAAGTACTCAGAAACCTCGGCAATTGTCTTCTTGTTTTCAGTCTTTACCTTTTCTATTTTTTGTTGAGCTTCCCCGCTTTTAACATATGTAGCTGTAACAGGTGCCATTTCAATATTAGCTGCATATGAGGAGGTATCCGAATAGGCAATCGTATCTTCGCCGATGTCTGACAAAACCATAAATTCATGTGTATCCTTCCCGCCCATAGCTCCGGAGTCTGCTATGACAGCTCGGTAATTAAGGCCGCACCGTGAAAAAATAGTTGAGTAGGCCTTAAAAATCCTATCATATACTTCATCAAGGCTTTCTTTACTCGAATGAAAGGAATAAGCATCCTTCATGATAAACTCCCGTCCCCGAAGCAATCCAAACCGTGGACGTTTTTCATCACGGAATTTTGTTTGGATTTGATATAGAGTCAAGGGGAGCCGCTTGTAGGACTTCACTTCATCCCTGACAAGGCTTGTAATGACTTCTTCATGAGTCGGGCCCAGTGCGAACTCCCGGTGATGGCGGTCATGGAGCCTCATGAGTTCCGGCCCATACGATTGCCAGCGCCCCGATTCCTGCCATAGCTCTGCCTGCTGTAGAGCTGGCATGAGGAGCTCAACCCCACCGGCTTTGTCCATTTCTTCCCGGACAATGGATTCTATTTTTGTTAATACTCGTTTAGCCAGGGGCAAATAGCTATAAATTCCACTGGCGTTCTGCCGAATGAAACCGGCCCTAAGCAGAAGCTTATGGCTTTTTACATCCGCATCCGCAGGCACTTCCCTTAATGTAGGGATCAAGGTCATACTTTGCTTCACTTTTTTCGCCTCCAACATTCTTTATCTAAACTTGCCTAAACATAAATCGTTTGCATATGTATGCCGGCGGAAAGGGTTCCCGCCGGCGACTTTTCAAATAATTAACAATCGTTTCCAGGAAAATCGCTGCTTAAACCTTTATAGGAAAAACCTTTGGATGTCGTTCCACGTTACGACGAGCATGAGGAGCATGAGAAGGGCGAATCCGATAAAATGGACCATTCCTTCTTTTTGCTTGTCTACCGGCTTTCCTCTCAAAGCCTCAACAGCAAAGAACATTAGTCGACCTCCATCGAGAGCCGGAAATGGCAGAAGGTTCATAATACCAAGGTTAATACTTAGAATGGCAGCCCATTTCATTAAATAATAAACGCCTGATTTTGCAACAGTGTCTGTTGAAACATAAATGCCCACCGGGCCGCTCAGCATATTGATCGAAAATTGTCCCGTGACAAGCTTACCGAGCATAACAAAGATTTCCTTAGTCCAGAATACTGTTTCTTCAAAACCATAACTTAGCGCGCGCAATGGTGATTTTTCAACCGGGCTGTAAACGCCAATGATCCCAATCTTTTCTCCTTCAGCTTCTCGTGCCTGTGGGGTAACGAGGATTTCCCTTTCCTTGCCGTCACGTTCAACGATAAAATTGACTTCCTTTTCCGGGTTTTTCCGGACAACTTCCACGACATCAGTCCAACTGGAAATTTCCGATCCGGATATACTTTGAACAACGTCCCCTTCTTTTAGGCCTGCTTGCAGTGCCGCTCCATCTGGAGTAATCTTTCCGAGCTTTGGTTCATTGGAAGGGACGCCCTGGACAAGAGCTAGGATTAGAAAAATGAAAAACGCTAGAACAAAGTTCATCATTGGCCCGGCAAAAATGGCCAGCGTCCTTTGCCACAGTGTTTTGGAACCGAACTGGCGGTTATAGGGAGCTATTTGGTTTTCAACCCCGTTTTCAATTGTTACCGCATCTGGGTTAACTAAGAATGCCCGAAGCGTCTCTTCTTCATCCTCGGGATAACCTTTAATAACAAGGGTACGGTCAAGGTCGGCATGCTCGACTTCAACAATTCTTGCATCAGGATATTTATCCTTATTATTCAATATGATCTTTTCGACTTTTCCGTCAGGACTTGACAGCAGGCCAATCCGATATCCCGGTTTAATATCAACCGCTTCAGCATCTTCACCAGCCATCCTTACATACCCGCCTATCGGGAGGAGACGGATCGTATAGAGCGTTTCTCCTTTTTTATGGCTGAAAACCTTCGGGCCCATGCCAATGGCAAACTCTCTGCAAAGGATTCCCGCCCTTTTCGCGAAAATAAAATGCCCTAATTCATGAAAGAAGACGAGCGCCCCGAATATGATGATGAACGCAATGACTGTACTCATAAGACCTACCACCTTTTTTTAAGAGTCCCGAAAGAACTTCCGGGGTTTGTCTTGCTTAAGGGTAATTACGGGCACAGCCTTTATACTTTAGGCTGAGCACTATCCCGCCAATTGTCTAGGCAAGTAGCGATTGGACGTATTGCCTTGTTCTTTTGTCGGTTTCCAGAATTGCTTCCAAATCTGGCTCTTTTATTAGGCTATGGGTCTCCAAAGCACGTTCTACCAGGTCATCTATTTCAAGGAAACGGATACGGCCATCAAGGAATGCAGCAACCGCAATCTCATTTGCCGCATTTAATACTGTTGGGGCGGAACCACCCTCTCTGCCAGCTTCATACGCCAATTGCAGGCAGCGGAACCGCTCAAAATCCATTTCTTGAAAATGCAATTTCCCTGCCTCGGCAAGGTTTAGTCTTTTTGCCGACTCAAGTGGCATTCTGTCCGGATATGTCAACGCATATTGAATTGGTACCCTCATATCAGGGCTCCCCAATTGCGCGATAATACTTGAGTCATGGAACTCAACCATTGAATGGATAATGCTCTCCCGGTGCAGGAGAACACTGATTTTTTCATATGGAAGTGAAAATAGCCAATGCGCCTCTATGACCTCCAGGCCTTTATTCATCATTGTAGCAGAGTCGATTGTTATTTTTGCTCCCATTGACCAATTTGGATGGTTAAGGGCATCCTCAACCGCGACATCAGCCAATTCTTCTCGGGTTCGGTCCCGGAAGCTTCCTCCTGATGCAGTAATAATCAGCCTTTCAATGTTTTTATCATTCTCACCCTGTAAGCATTGAAAAATGGCTGAATGCTCACTATCGACCGGCAACAGGCTGACCCCTTTCATTTTAGCGGCGCTCATAACGAGATGTCCCGCGGTAACAAGCGTTTCTTTGTTTGCAAGCGCGATTGTTTTTCCGCATTTAATCGCTTCCAGTGTCGGCTTGAGGCCAACACTGCCAACAACCGCATTTAAGACGATCTCCGCCTGTTCGTGAGTTGCTGTTCCAGAAAGGCCTTCTTCTCCATACGAAAAAGTGATTCCTGGATATTCACTTCGGAGTTTTTCCGCATCTTCCTTCTCCTGCATTGATACAAACGCGGGCTTGAATTCTTCGATAATTTTTCTGGCCAGTCCGATATTCCGGCCTGCCGAAAAGGCGACAAGATTGAATGATTCCGGATTTGACCGAAGGATATCCAAGGTTTGAATGCCGATTGATCCTGTGGCACCCATTAAACTAATTTTCTTCATTAATTAATCTCTCCTAAAGCTTTCCGCAGGTTAAATGCAGCTTGGCGGGACTAAATCAGCTGAAATATATGAATTAAGGGCCAGACAAACAAGAGGCTGTCAAAACGGTCTAGAATACCCCCGTGGCCAGGAAGGATGTTGCCTGAATCTTTAATATGATAATTTCTCTTGAAAGCTGATTCCGCCAGGTCGCCAAGTTGTCCAAATACAGACAAAAAAGCAGTCACTATAAGCAGTTTAACGGCGGGTACACCCAAATCACTAAAGACGACAAAGCCTATTGCGACCAGCAGTGCACACATAATTCCTCCCAAAAAGCCTTCTACCGTTTTATTTGGGCTGATTTCAGGCCAGAGCTTCCTTTTGCCTTTGGCCCTGCCGACAAAATAAGCTCCTGAGTCAGTAGCCCACATGATGAACAGGGAATAAAAGAGCCATGAGAGCCCGCCAGCGTTTCTTGTTTCCATAAAAAAGTAAAAGCCAGCGCCTACATAGGCAACGGCCATTGCTAAAAATGACGCATCATCAAATGTAAAGCGGTTTTTAGAGGCAACAGTATATGCCAAAAGGAGCAGGACTGCTATAACGGCTATGTCCTGTTTTCCATAGCCAAAGCGCCCAATCCATTCAGTATAGTCTGGCGGCAAAATCAGAAGCCACAACGTAACGAGGGACACAATTCCGGGAAAGGAAGCCAGGTTTAATTTCTTCATTTTTACAAGTTCATAAAAGCCGGCACTTGCAAGCAAGTATGCCAGCAGGATAAGCGGCCTACCACCAATAATGACAATCGGCAGGAATAGGGCCGCTGCCACGACTGCTGTTATAATTCTTTGCTTCATATTTCTTCAGGCAAATAGCCCCCAATAAAACTCTAGAAAAAGGGAATATTGCCTTTCCTCCTTTACATTTTGGCTATGTTAAATATGGCTGTTGATTTCCACTCCGGGGACACGCTTTCCGCGGGGCGTCAGTGGAGCCTCCTCGGCGCTAAAAGCGCCTGCGAGGTCTCCACCTTGCCGCTTCATCCCGCCGGAGTCGGTCCCCTCCGCTCCAATCAACGTAGTTGAAAATCAAGAACCCTTTAACACAGCCAACTTTTTAAAAAGTCGGGCCGGCCCACTTGCAGGCTCATTCAATCAGTCACACTAAGAACCTTGTATTCCGCCAAATCTTCTTTGCCGGTTCTGAAAGGTTTCGACAGCATTAAGGAGATGTTCTTCATTGAAATCCGGCCATAATACATCCGTAAACCAAAATTCAGTATAAGCGAGCTGCCAAAGCATAAAATTACTCAACCGTATTTCTCCGCTCGTACGGATAAGCAAATCGGGATCTGCCAGCTTGGATGACATCAAGTAAGAAGAAAAAGCTTCCTCATTCAGACTATTAGCATCCATTATACCACTCTGACAGTCTTTTAAGACATGCCTGACTGCATCTAGTATCTCAGCCCTGCTCCCGTAATTCAATGCAAAATTCAAGACTAGCCCGGTATTGTTCTTTGTCTCTTCACTCGCTTTATTTATGGCCCTTAAAGTATGGACCGGCAGATTTTCCTGATATCCCATCATTTCGACCCGGACATTTTCTTCAATGAGCTCCGGAAGAAAGGACCCAAGAAACTCTTCCGGAAGCTGCATAAGATAGTCTACTTCCATTTTAGGCCTTTTCCAGTTTTCTGTTGAAAAGGCATAAAGGGTCAAAGCACCGATTCCAAGTTCGTTAGCTAGCCGGGTAATTTTCCTGACAACTTTCATACCCTCATGGTGTCCAGCGACTCGCGGCATCGCCCTTTTTTTTGCCCAGCGGCCGTTTCCATCCATGATAATTGCAATATGGGAAGGAACACCCGCTTTTTTTACAGATTCTATCCTATCTCGGAGAGAGGAAGAGGAATTTTGGGGTTTCCAGCGTTTTAATTTATTGAACATTATCTTACTCCTCCAATTCAATGGATCTTCCCTCCGAAAAAGGGTAAACATTTTGCAGAGAAGGACGCTTCCACTTTTCTTTTTGTCTAGCTGCCAGATGCCAAGGTGCTCCTGCGCCAGCTTATTCGGGGAAGCTTCGTTCAGCTCGGCGCAAAGCTGCAATGAAGTTTCTCAGGAAGCAGCTTGCCTTCGCTTTTCTATTTGGCTAGCTGCGGCGCTAAACGGACGCCTTCGCTTTTCTATGTATATTTTATGGATGTTTTTATCATACCAAAAATGCATCAAGATATCTCTTTAAAGATGCATGAAAACTGTTTTTCAGTGCTTTCAAGTGAAAAAACCCCGTAAAGGGGCTTTTAACGTACTGAATTGGAGATTATACTTCCATGATTTCCTTTTCTTTATCCTTTGTAATTTGATCCACCTTGCTGATATGATCATCTGTCAGCTTTTGGATATCTTCGGAATAACCGCGTAAATCATCTTCTGTAATTTCACCGTTTTTCTCCAGCTTTTTCAGTTCATCATTGGCATCACGGCGAATATTCCGAACGGCGATCTTTGCATCTTCAGCTTCTTTTTTCACAAGCTTTACAAGCTCTTTCCGTCTCTCTTCGGTCAATTGCGGAACAGCGATGCGGATAAGAGAACCATCATTCGTCGGATTAAGTCCTAAATCTGATTTCTGAATCGCTTTTTCAATATCCCCTAGGATGCTCTTGTCATAAGGCTGAATCACTAGCAACCTTGCTTCTGGCGTACTGATTCCGGCTAGTTGGTTAACAGGTGTAGGAGCACCATAATAGTCTACTGTGATACGGTCCAGAAGTGAAGCGCTGGCCCTTCCTGCCCTGATTGTTGCCAGTTCACGGGAGTATGCTTGAATCGCTTTTTCCATTTTTTCCTTTGTATTGCTGATGACCTGTTTCGGCATTATTATTTCCCCCTAACAATAGTTCCGATTTTTTCGCCCATCACGGCACGTTTGATATTGCCTTTATCCATAATAGAGAAAACAATTAATGGGATATCGTTATCCATGCACAGCGAAGATGCTGTTGAGTCCATAACGGCAAGCCCTTCCTTTAAAACATCTAGATATGAGAGATGCTCATACTTCGTGGCGTTTTTATCATGGCGCGGATCAGCAGAATACACTCCATCCACATTATTCTTAGCCATCAGGATGACATCTGCCTCGATTTCAGCCGCCCTAAGCGCAGCGGTTGTGTCTGTAGAAAAATAAGGATTGCCTGTACCAGCTGCAAAAATGACAGCCCGCTTCTTTTCAAGATGGCGGATTGCTCGGCGACGGATATAAGGTTCGGCAACTTGGCGCATTTCAATTGAGGTCTGTACACGGGTTTCTATGCCGAGTTGCTCAAGGCTGTCCTGGAGGGCAAGGGAATTCATGACTGTGGCAAGCATACCCATATAATCGGCGGTTGCACGGTCCATTCCCATTTCACTGCCGATTTTCCCTCTCCAAATGTTTCCACCCCCAACAACGACCGCAACCTCGACTCCCAGCTCGGCTACTTCCTTAACTTGTTCAGCAATGGATTTAATAACAGCAGGATTGATTCCGAAGCCTGCTTCGCCAGCAAGGGCCTCACCACTTAATTTCAAGACAACTCGTTTGTATATCGGACTGCTCATAAAAACCTCCTATGTAGTTTGAGGCCATTGTATGCCACTAATTAGGGACCCAGCCCGGGTTAAAACCCAGGCTGTTTGTCCTAAGTTAATCATATCTTTAAAAATAGGGAACACTCCGTGTTCCCTATCCATTTAAAACAGTTGCAAACGCCTTATTTTTTATTAACCTGGCTCATAACTTCTTCAGCGAAATTATCTTCGCGCTTTTCGATGCCTTCGCCTACTCCGTAGCGAATGAATTCACGTACTGTAGCGCCTTTGGATTCAACGAACTGGCGAACTTTTTGATCCGGATTTTTAACAAATGTCTGGTCAAGAAGGCAAACATCTTCAAAATACTTTCCAAGGCGGCCTTCAACCATTTTTGCTACGATCTTCTCAGGTTTGCCTTCATTTAGGGCCTGCTGAGTAAGAACTTGGCGCTCGCGTTCGATTTCTTCGGCAGAAACCTCATCGCGGGAAACGTATTTCGGGTTAAGCGCAGCAACATGCATGGCAACATCTTTTGCAACGCTCTCGTCCGTTGATCCTTCAAGAACAGTTAGAACCGCAATGCGTCCGCCCATATGGAGGTAAGCTCCAAATGCGTCGTTGTCGCCTTTTGTTTTGATTTCAAAGCGGCGAAGGGTAAGCTTTTCACCAATTTTAGCAATTGCAGCATTAATATGCTCTTCAACGGATTGGCCATTGCCCATTTTTTGTCCTACTGCTTCTTCAACAGTAGAAGGCTTGTTGTTAAGAAGGTGGGAAGCAAGCTCTTCAACAAGTGCCTGGAAACCTTCATTCTTAGCAACGAAGTCTGTTTCAGAGTTCACTTCAAGAATGACTGCTTCGTTTCCTTCCACTTTAATGGAAGCAAGGCCTTCCGCAGCAATACGGTCACCTTTCTTGGCAGCCTTAGCAATTCCTTTTTCACGAAGAAAATCAACTGCCTTCTCCATATCCCCATTCATTTCCTGAAGCGCATTTTTGCAGTCAAGCATGCCAGCACCTGTTTTTTCTCGAAGTTCTTTTACCATTTGCGCCGTAATAGCCATTAATATTTCCTCCTTTTAATCTATGTACATAAGGTTCAATCGTAATTGCGGCCTCTGTGCAGATTTTCACTCTATTATCATAGCCGGCCTGGGCCAATCTAAACCTGATTTCCACTTTAAAAAAAGGTGATAAAGGGGTTCCCTCTAATCACCTTTTTGTTTTCATACGTAGATGAATAATCCGTTAAGCTTGTTCTGCGGGTACAGCTGTTTCTTCACCTTGTTTCGCTTCAAGGATCGCATCAGCCATTTTGCCTGTTAGAAGCTTTACAGCACGGATAGCGTCATCGTTTGCAGGGATGACAACATCGATTTCATCCGGATCACAGTTTGTATCAACAATACCTACGATCGGAATGTTCAATTTGCGTGCTTCTGCAACAGCAATGCGCTCTTTGCGAGGGTCAATGATGAACAATGCATCTGGAAGAGTCTTCATATCCTTAATACCGCCAAGGAATTTCTCAAGACGATCTTGCTCTTTTTTCAATTGAACAACTTCTTTTTTAGGTAGGACGTCAAAAGTACCGTCTTCTGCCATTTTTTCGATATTTTTCAGACGCGCGATACGCTTTTGGATGGTTTCGAAGTTTGTCAATGTTCCGCCCAACCAGCGTTGGTTAACGTAGAACATACCAGAGCGAGTTGCTTCTTCTTTAACAGAATCCTGGGCCTGCTTTTTTGTGCCTACGAACAGCATAGTTCCGCCCTGGCCAGCAAGCTCCTTAACGAAATTGTAAGCTTCTTCAACCTTCTTAACAGTTTTTTGAAGGTCGATAATGTAGATGCCGTTCCTTTCAGTGAAGATGTATTTCTTCATCTTAGGGTTCCAACGGCGTGTCTGGTGACCAAAGTGTACACCAGCTTCGAGCAGTTGTTTCATAGAAATGACTGACATGTTTTTTCCTCCTAATGGTTTGTTTTCCTCCGCCAGCTTCAGTTTCAGCGGGAACCGGACCAGCCGGCACCATCCGCTTGAATCAGCAGGCGTGTGTGATTAACACCATGTAGTAATATAGCATAAGTAGATTTGACAATCAAGAAATACCTCAGAAAAAAGCGTTTTTTATTCTTTTTGAAAAAAACACCTGCCGGTTGGCCGGCAGGCGGGTGATAATTAATTTGAACGCAGTTTGTCAAGTTCAACTAAAAATTTATCGTTCAGAACTTTAATGTAAGTACCTTTCATTCCGAGGGAACGGGATTCGATTACCCCGGCGCTTTCAAGCTTTCTCAAGGCGTTTACAATGACGGAGCGAGTAATACCGACGCGGTCGGCGATTTTGGAAGCAACAAGAAGGCCTTCGGTACCGTTCAGCTCTTCAAAAATATGCTCAATCGCTTCAAGCTCACTGTAGGAAAGGGAGCTGATCGCCATTTGGACAACAGCTTTGCTCCTTGCTTCCTCTTCAATTTCTTCCGCTTTTTCACGGAGAATTTCCATACCGACAACAGTTGCGCCATATTCGCCAAGAATCAGGTCATCATCTTGGAACTTCTCATGGAGCCTTGCAAGAATCAATGTTCCAAGGCGCTCCCCGCCACCAATAATCGGAACAATGGTTGTAAGGCCTTCGCGGAAAAGGTCCTTGTTTTCAACTGGGAAAGCAGTGTACTCACTTTCAACATCGAGGTTAGAAGATGTTTCCTTAATGTTAAACAGGCCATTTGTATATTCCTCAGGGAATTGGCGGTCTTCAAGCATTTTTTTCATCCGCTCGTTTTCAATTTGCTGGTTGATGGCAAAACCTAGCAGTTTCCCTCTGCGGCTGACAACAAAAACATTTGCTTCGATGACCTCGCTCAATGTTTCGGACATTTCCTTAAAGTTAACTGGTTTTCCTGCTGCTTTTTGAAGAAGCGCATTGATCTTCCTCGTTTTTGATAATAAATCCATTTTCTATTCCTCCTATTAGCTGCATCCATTACTTCGTTTAATTGAATAAAATTTTAAATGTATATAAGAATTTACCCTTTGAAAAACGCTGTAAACAGCGCATTAAAGGATAAACTGGCTTAAGTCCTTATTACGGGAAATCGGCCCTAGTTTTTCCTCAACATATTGCGGAGTGATTGTGATTTTTTCGAGGTTGATATCCGGAGCTTCGTAGGACAGATCCTCGAGAAGCTTTTCCATAATTGTGTGCAGCCGCCTCGCACCGATATTATCGGTATTTTGATTCACTTCAAAGGCAACCTCGGCAATCTTTTGAATAGCTTCGTCAGAAAATTCAATTTGTATACCTTCCGTCTCAAGTAATGCAATATATTGTTTTATTAAAGCGTTGTCCGGTTCAACAAGGATTTTGTAAAAATCATCGACTGTCAGTTTGCCCAGCTCCACACGAATTGGAAACCGGCCCTGCAGCTCCGGAATTAAGTCTGATGGCTTAGCCATGTGGAACGCCCCGGCAGCGATAAATAGGACATGATCTGTTTTGACCGGTCCGTATTTTGTTACCACTGTAGAACCTTCTACAATTGGCAGAATATCACGCTGAACTCCTTCCCGGGAAACATCAGCAGAAGACCCTCCTGTGTTCCGGCTGGCAATCTTATCGATTTCATCAATAAAGATGATCCCCGACTGTTCTGCTCGGAAGACAGCCTCCTGGGTTACCTCATCCATGTCAACCATCTTGGCGGCTTCTTCATTTGTCAGAACCACTCTCGCTTCTCTGACCGTTAGCTTCCTGCGCTTAAGCTTTTTCGGCATGAAACTGCTCAGTGCATCCTGCATATTCATACCCATTTGTTCCATTCCAGACCCCTGAAGCATATCGAACATGGATGGCGTTTGTTCCTCTACTTCCACACTGACAATTTCATTTTCCAGTTCCCCATTCGCCAGCTTTTCCTTTATCACAGCTCTTTTTTGCTTGACTGAATACTCCTCGGAAGCCGTCGTTTCCGTTTCCGGTTCCGGCTCAGCATTTCCGCCAAACAGCATTTCAAGCGGATTTTTGTAATTGGTCTGTTTTTTTGCGGTCGGTACGAGCAAATCAATCAGCCTGCGGTTGGCAGCTTCCTCCGCCCGCCCTTTCACTCTCTGGATTTTCTCTGCTTTTACAATTCTGGCAGCAGTTTCAACAAGGTCGCGGACCATTGATTCGACATCCCTGCCCACATAGCCGACCTCAGTGAATTTCGTTGCCTCTACTTTAATGAAAGGAGCACCAGTAATTTTTGCAATTCTGCGAGCTATTTCGGTTTTTCCTACCCCAGTCGGACCAATCATAAGGATATTTTTCGGAATGATTTCATCCCGTAACCTTTCGTCCAGACGCTCCCTGCGGTATCTGTTCCTAAGAGCCACAGCAACAGCTTTTTTTGCTTCTTTTTGGCCAATTATATACTGGTCAAGCTTTTCAACTATCTGGCGGGGGGTTAAATTTGCTGCGTTTGTCATTTTTGCATTCTCCTTCCCGTTAAAGCTCTTCCACTATGATATTGGTGTTTGTATAAACGCATATATCAGCTGCCACCTCAAGAGAAGCTTTAGCGATTTCTCTCGCAGACAAATGCTCCCCAGCATAGCTCTTTAGTGACCGGCCTGCAGCGAGTGCGTAGTTCCCGCCTGAACCAATGGCCAGGATGCCATCATCAGGTTCAATGACTTCCCCTGTTCCGCTTACCAGGAGAAGAAACTCTTCATTCATTACAATCAGCATCGCTTCCAGCCTTCTTAAAACCTTATCACTGCGCCATTGCTTTGCTAATTCCACAGAGGCCCGCTGGAGGTTTCCGTTATACTCTTCAAGCTTTGCTTCAAACAGTTCGAATAAAGTGAAGGCATCAGCCACGGATCCCGCAAATCCCGCTATTACTTTACCATTAAATATCTTCCTGACTTTTTTTGCTGTGTGTTTCATCACTACTGCATTGCCAAAGGTGACCTGCCCGTCACCAGCCATGGCACTCTTCCCTTTATGTTTAATTGCAAATATGGTCGTGGCGTGAAATTGAGACATCGTGTCCCTCCTAAAAAGTGAGCATTATTACTATATTATGCCCTTGGGTGATGGGCCATATATGTTTTCTTCAATTTTTCATTTGTGACATGCGTATAGATTTGTGTCGATGACAAAAACGCATGCCCAAGCAATTCTTGAACTGTCCGCAAATCGGCTCCATTATTAAGTAGATGGGTGGCAAACGTATGTCTGAGTTTGTGAGGGTGAATTTTAGCAGTAAGGGATGATTGCTCAATCATTTTATCCAGAATTAGCCTGATTCCTCTCGCAGTCAACGCTCCGCCTCGGCTATTAAGAAAGAGCGCATCCTGGTTAGGCTTGCCTTCAAGAAGCCGCTTCCTCCCATTATCAACATACAGTTTTAAAGCTTCAGCCGCCTTTGTGCCAAAAGGCACATACCTTTCCTTGCCGCCTTTTCCCTTAACCAAGACTGTAGAAAGGAAGAAATCCAGATCCTTGACAGCAATTGTCGAGCATTCACTGACTCGGATGCCAGTCGCATAAAGAAGCTCAAGAATTGCTAAATTCCGCTCGCCTAAAGGTGTATCTGTTTTGCAGGATTGAAACAAAACTTCAAGCTCATCCTCATAAAAAAAGTTCGGAAGCCTTTTCTCACTTTTCGGCAGAACAACCAGTGAGAAAGGATTCTCTTTAATCAAGTTTTCCCTAAGCATGAATTTGTAGAAACTGCGCAGACTCGAAATTTTCCTCGAAATGGTCTTCCGCGCCTGTTTTAACTCAAACAATCGCGTTAAATATAGACGGGCATCATGATATTGAACTTCCTCCACGTTTACAATGCCCTGTTCAGCCAACATTTCGAAGAATTCAACAATTGCATATTCATAATGATCAATTGTATATTGTGAGGAGTTTTTTTCAATTTGTAAATATTCAACAAATAACTTTAAACAAACGTTCACATTTCCCATTAAAATCACCTCGCACGGCCTTTTAAATAGTATCATAATAAAAATAGCTGCGCAAGGACTTTACAAACATTTCACAAATTTCTGAATTGTTTCAAGCGCTCTGTTTGTGTATTGCGGTTCGGTTCTTCTTTTCATAAAATCGTAGCTTTCTTCCTCTTTGGCAATCTGCCATGCAGCTTCACTGCCAGCACCAACAACATAACCCATAAAAAATGTATACCCCAAATAAATTTATGTAAGGTTGTGTTATTTCATTCATCTCCATCATGCGTTTATCAATACGTACAGGCAAGCAAAAAGTTTCATATGGATGAAGTTGAAAACAAAAACTTACCATATGATTCTGCTGCAAATGAAAGGAGCGGGCTGTCCGCCCACTCCTAACTTTGCTGCTCTTCCTTATAGTCGCAAGAGGAACACTGTACCTGAACACCTTTTTTCAACTTCTTTTCTATCAAAACATTGTCACATTTTGGACAGTTTCTTGGCAGCGGTTTATCCCAAGAAAGGAAATCGCATTCTGGGAAACGATCACATCCGTAAAAAATACGCTTTTTCTTGCTTTTCCGCTCTATGACTTGCCCCTTTTCACATTTTGGACACGTAACACCAATGTGTTTGACAATTGCCTTTGTGTTCCGGCAATCAGGGAAATTGCTACAGGCCATAAATTTACCGAATCTGCCCATCTTGAAAACCATTGGGTTTCCGCAATTTTCACAATCTTCGCCTGCGGGTTCGTCCTTAATCTCTACTTCCTGCATTTCTAGTTCTGCCTTTTTCAGACGCTTTTCGAAGTCCTCGTAAAAATCACTTATGATTTCTACCCATTTCATTTTCCCTTCTTCAACATCATCAAGGTTTTGTTCCATTTTTGCGGTGAAATCGACATCAAGGATTTCAGGGAAGAACTCCATCATTAGGTCAATGACGATTTCTCCTAGTTCTGTAGGGACAAACCGTTTATTGTCAAGTGCAACGTAGCCGCGCTTCTGAATTGTATCAAGAGTCGGCGCATATGTTGACGGCCTTCCAATACCCAATTCTTCCAGGGTTTTGACAAGCCTAGCCTCTGTGTAGCGCGGTGGTGGCTGTGTAAAATGCTGTTTTGGTTCAAGGTCAGCTTTTTTTACTTCATCGCCTTCTTTTAAATCAGGGAGCATCCGGTCTTTTTCCTCAACCTGGTCATCTGTCCCTTCAACGTAAAGCTTCATAAAACCAGGAAATTTAATTTTTGAGCCTGTGGCACGGAATGTCACATTTCCATTTATAAGGTCGACACTCATTGTGTCCATGACTGCCTGGGCCATCTGGCTGGCCAGGAAACGCTCCCAGATCAACTTATACAGCCTAAGCTGATCCCTAGTTAAAAATTCTTTTAAAGACGCGGGTTCCTTAAATGCAGAGGTCGGTCGAACAGCTTCATGAGCGTCTTGGGAATTGGTCTGTTTTTTCTCTTTGCCCGCTTCCTCTTTTAAAAACTGTTCACCATAGGCCGACCGAATATAATTTTTCGCTTCCGCCTGGGCTACTTCGGAGATCCTTGTTGAATCTGTTCTCATGTACGTAATTAATCCGACTGTGCCTTCTTTGCCTAGGTCAATCCCTTCGTAAAGCTGCTGGGCAAGCATCATGGTTTTCTTAGCACGGAAATTCAATTTCCTAGCCGCTTCCTGTTGAAGGGAAGAAGTCGTAAATGGTGGAGCGGGATTTCTTCTTCGCTCTTTTTTTGTTACGGAGGCGACTTTGAAATGGTCCCCGCTCATTCCTTTAAGCACACTATTTACATCCTGCTCGGAATTGAGTTCCTTCTTTTTCCCATCTACACCATAAAAGAAGGCCTCAAAGGTTTCCTTTCCCTTTATGAACTTTCCATTAATTGTCCAGTATTCTTCCGGAACAAAAGCCTTTATTTCTTTTTCGCGGTCATTAATCAGCCTGACTGCGACTGATTGAACCCTGCCTGCTGAAAGGCCTTTCTTTACTTTTTTCCAAAGCAACGGGCTTATGTTATAGCCGACGAGTCTGTCCAGGACCCTCCTAGCCTGCTGGGCGTCCACGAGATCCGTATTAATTGCTCTTGGATGTTTAAAGGACTCTTTAATTGCATCCTTCGTTATTTCGTTGAAAACAACCCTGCAATCTGAATTCACATCAACATTAAGGCTGTGGGCCAAATGCCAGGCAATTGCTTCTCCTTCCCTGTCGGGGTCGGCTGCAAGATATACTTTTTTCGCCTTTTTGGCGGCTGTTTTAAGTTCCTTCAAAACAGGACCCTTGCCGCGGATCGTGATGTACTTAACGTCAAAGTTATTTTCTATATCAACGCCCATCTGGCTTTTGGGCAAATCAATCACATGGCCCATGGACGCTTTTACTTTGTATTTTTTTCCTAAATACCGTTCTATTGTCTTCGCCTTAGCAGGCGATTCTACGATGACAAGAAATTCTGCCATTCTGCCGTCCTCCTTGCGAGGGTTATTCTAATACCTGTTGCAAAATGTATACCAGTTTCCTGATAATTTCAACCTTTTTCATTAATTTTACGCAAATTTTTCCAAAAAAACGAGATTTTGGAATGATTTTAAGAAAAGTCCTAAGAATATCTATATAAAACGAACTTAACTTTTGAACATTGTCGCTGATTTGCGCTCCAGGCACTCCGCTTTCCGCGGGGCGTCATTGGAGCCTCCTCGGCGCTTTGGCGCCTGTGGGGTCTCCACCTTGCCGCCGCATCCCGCAGGAGTCTACGTGCCTTCCACTCCAATCAACTAGGTGCAAATCTTAAGTTCAGCCTATATAGACGATTGATTTTCGTTTCCTATCTGAACTCCGACTGTCTGACTGTCCCTGCCAAGTTTACTTGTAAAAAGACATTTCTTCAAGGATATCTTCCGCTTTTGTCACAAGTTTCGCCCCTTCCCGAATAAAATCATTCGTTCCATTCGAAAAAGGATTGAAAATACTGCCGGGAAGGGCAAAGACCTCTCGTCCCTCGTTCACAGCATAATTTGCCGTTATGAGCGAACCACTTTTTTGTTTCGCTTCCACAATAAATGTACCCTTGCAAAGGCCGCTGATAATCCGGTTTCGCATTGGAAAATGCCACCGTGCTGGCTTTGTATCCGGAGGGAACTCCGATAAGACCAGCTGGCTCTTCGCCATTTCACCAAAAAGCTGTCTGTTCTCTTCAGGATATACATGATACAAGCCTCCGGCAATAACTGCAATTGTTCTGCCTCCATTCCCCATCGCGCAAACATGAGCTGAGGTATCAATTCCCTTTGCTAGGCCGCTTACAATGACGACCCCTTTTTCAATAAGCGAAGGAAAGAGAAGCCTAATGGCATTTTTTCCGTATGAGGTTGCCTGGCGGGATCCGACGACGGCGAGTTTAGGTTCTTTTTGCAAAAGCGACAAGTCGCCTTTTGCAAAAAGTGCCCAGGGGGGCTGATAAATATTTTTTAACCAATAGGGGTATTCCGGATCAAAAATTGTTATGATGGAGATTTTGTTCGCTGCGTATTGGAGAAGCAGTCTGGAGATTCTTTCGGTTTGAAGAATTGATGTTGGGGCATCGTGGAGTGGAGATTCGAATGTTTGCATGTTGCCAGTTAAAGAGGATTCGGGGAGTTGTTCTAGGAGCAGCTCTTTTTTCATTGCGCGGGCTGTCGAATTCCAGGTCGCGTTGGGATAGTGGATTAACTCGATCAGCTTTCTTCTGATTGGTTCCATATAATGCCCTCCGTATTTTTTTGTACCGGAATGAGCCCTTCTAATAACTGAAGGGCTTCATCCCTGATTGTCCATTATTAATGGGTCTTACATTTTTCGTATAGGCCTTTTTCCTTTAAAACTTCTATAAGCGTTTCGCCCATTACAGCCGGAGTGGCTGCAACCTTAATACCGCATTCATTCATAACGCGGATTTTTTCGTCAGCCGTTCCCTTGCCACCAGAGATGATGGCGCCGGCATGCCCCATCCTTTTGCCAGGAGGAGCTGTTCGGCCCCCGATAAACCCGACAACAGGCTTAGTCATGTTCGCTTTTACCCACTCGGCAGCTTCTTCCTCGGCTGTACCGCCAATTTCACCGATCATAATAACAGCATATGTTTCAGGGTCTTCATTAAACGCTTTTAAGACATCGATGAAATTCGTCCCGTTGACAGGGTCGCCGCCAATTCCAACGGCAGTCGTCTGGCCGATGCCAGCCTGAGTCAGTTGATGGACAGCCTCATATGTGAGAGTTCCGGAACGGGATACAACACCGACATGCCCTTTTGTATGGATATAACCGGGCATAATGCCGATTTTGCATTCATCCGGCGTAATGACACCAGGGCAGTTAGGTCCTACAAGGCGGGTCTTTTTCCCTTCCATATAGCGCTTGACTTTCACCATGTCAAGGACAGGAATGTGTTCGGTAATGCAGATGGCCAAATCCAAGTCGGCATCCACAGCTTCAATAATTGCATCAGCGGCGAAAGGAGCCGGCACATATATGACGGATGCGTTGGCACCGGTTGCCTCTACAGCTTCACGAACCGTATTGAAAACAGGCACGCCTTCCACTTCCTGGCCGCCTTTTCCCGGCGACGTACCGCCGACGATTTTCGTGCCGTATTCAAGCATTTGCTTTGTATGGAAAAGTGCTGTTGAGCCAGTAATTCCCTGGACAATGACTTTTGTATCTTTATTGATAAAAACGCTCACAACTTTTCCCCCCTCTTATTTCACCAAGGAAACGATTCTTTCGGCACCATCTGCCATTGATTCCGCAGCAACGATATTCAGGCCGGATTCGTTTAGGATTTGCTTGCCAAGTTCAACATTCGTCCCTTCAAGACGGACAACAAGCGGCACTTCAAGGCCAACTTGTTTGGCTGCTTCGACAACACCTGTTGCAATGACATCACACTTCATGATTCCGCCAAAAATGTTGACAAAAATGCCTTTTACTTTTGAATCGGAAAGAATGATTTTGAAAGCTTCGGTTACTTTTTCAGCAGTTGCGCCGCCGCCAACGTCAAGGAAGTTCGCAGGGTCCCCGCCATAATGCTTGACGATATCCATTGTCGCCATTGCAAGCCCGGCCCCGTTCACCATGCAGCCGATATTTCCATCCAGGGCAATATAACTAAGGTCGTATTTGGAGGCTTCGATTTCCTTTGGATCTTCTTCATCAAGGTCACGGTACTCAAGGACATCCTTTTGGCGAAACAAGGCGTTGGAATCAAAATTCAGCTTCGCATCGAGTGCCATCACTTTTCCGTCGCCAGTTACAACTAGAGGGTTGATTTCAGCAATGGAGCAATCTTTTTCAATATAAGCCTGGTAAAGGCTCAGCATAAATTTAACAGCCTGGTTGACAAGTTCCTTTGGAATATTAATATTAAACGCAACGCGGCGGGCCTGAAAAGGCTGGAGCCCGATGACCGGATCGATTTCTTCTTTGAAAATCTTTTCAGGCGTCTTTTCCGCCACTTCTTCGATTTCTGTCCCGCCTTCTTCGGATGCCATCAGGACAACGCGTGATGTTGCCCTATCAAGAACAAGGCCGATATAATATTCCTTTTTAATATCGCAGCCTTCTTCGATTAAGAGGCGTGTCACTTCTTTTCCTTCCGGGCCAGTTTGATGCGTTACCAGCGTTTTTCCGAGAATTTCACTTGCATATGTACGTACTTCGTCAAGATTTTTGGCAACTTTAACACCGCCGGCTTTCCCCCTGCCGCCTGCGTGAATTTGTGCTTTTACAACACAAATCTGTGTTCCAAGCTCACGGGCAGCCTCGACCGCTTCTTCAACCGTGAATGCCACTTTTCCATTAGGGACAGTTACCCCGTAACTCCTGAGTATTTCCTTCCCCTGATACTCGTGGATATTCATTTCCCATCCTCCTAACAACCTATCTCATAATTGCACTGCGCTTTCATTTTATATAATGCCTGCAGGCTTGTCCACACTTTAGGGTTAAACATTCCTATTGCTCCAAATGTTAAGAATCTTCAGTTTTTAATATAAAAAATTGAAACCAGCTTAAAATTAAGCTGGCTTCATTCGTCTTACACGTCAATTTTATCGTTTACATTGTTGGTTTTATTGGAGCAAAGGATTTTCTGTGATATGGAGTTGCACCATATTTTTCAATCGCTCCAAGATGTTCTTTTGTACCGTAGCCCATGTTCTTCTCGAACCCGTAAGAAGGGTACATCTGTGCTAATTCAACCATGAACCTGTCCCGCGCGCTTTTTGCCAAAATGGAAGCCGCGGCAATTGAAATACTCTTTGCATCGCCTTTAATGATTGGTTCAACTGGAAATGGCGTTTCAAGATTGACAGCATCAACGAGTAAATAATCCGGAATGGGATTAAGTGAAGCGGCGGCCGTCTTCATCGCTTTTATGGTAGCCTGGTATATATTCAGCCTATCTATTTCTTGAGCACTTACAAAACTGACATAGAATGCCAGGGCTTCCTGTTTAATGATTCGTTCATACTCATGCCGTTTTCTGGCTGGTATTTTCTTTGAATCATCCAGGCCTGGAAGAAAGAAATCTTCAGGTAAAATAACAGCTGCAGCTACAACCGGGCCAGCTAGCGGACCCCGTCCAGCCTCGTCGATTCCAGCAATCAGCTTATAGCCTCTGCTCCTTGCTTTCCGCTCAAATAGCGTCATCTCATAAAACTTTTCTTTCAGCTTTTTCTCTTCTTCACGATCCTTTTTCCATTTCATTAACAGCTTTTGAACGCCTTTGCGGCCATCTTTCTCAGCCTCTGAGATAAAGGGATCGGTTTCGTCCTTCTTTAAAGAAAGGATTGCCCCAATTTCACCTATGCTAAGTTTCTCCATCCTGTTTCACCCTCTATGTATCTTATTTTCGGAACCTGCCGGCTTATAACAAAGAGTAAAAGGCCCTCATTTTTGAGAGCCGGCTAAAATAATACAAACTCGATAGAAGGCTATTGGCGAACTATGGACGGCTTTTCCTCCGCTAAATTCGCCAAGATGCTTTATTGTCGAACATACGCCTACTTTTCATATGATAAACTCGCCAAGAAACGGTATTGGCAAGTTTACAGCAACTTTTCGCTGCTAAACACGCCATGTTTATTCTGCCAAGCCTTCTTCAGGCCATTCAAATGTTAGCGGACCGAATTTTTCCGACCTGATTTCCCTAACTACAAGCTCGGCAACCTTATCATAATCAACAAGCCCGCCACCGCCCAAAGCCCCTCTGAGCCGTCCGATATGCTCGAACAGTTCAACTGGGTCCTCTGGCAGGGCCGTGAGTTTAAAACGCTCCTGGAGGCGGTCAGGATACTTTTCCTCAAGAAATTTCAGGCCATATAGGGCAAGATCGTGAAGATTTAAGAGTGTATCCTTTATCGCGCCTGTAATGGCAAGCTTTTTGCCGACTACCTGATCCTCGAATTTAGGCCATAATATCCCTGGAGTATCAAGGAGTTCCATCTCCTTGCCAACTTTAATCCATTGCTGGGCTTTCGTAACACCCGGGGTATTGCCTGTTTTAGCTATATTTCTTTTTGCGAGCCTATTGATCAATGTCGATTTCCCTACATTTGGGATACCAACAATCATGGCCCGGATGGCTCTTGGCTTGACGCCTTTCGCTTTCAGACGGTCGAACTTCTCTTTAAGTATTTCATGTGAAGCTGCCGTAATTTGCTTCAGCCCTTCACCAGCCTGGGCATTTATTGCAATGGCGCGGACCCCTTTATCTGCAAAATGGCGAATCCACTTCTTTGTCGCTTCCCTGTCGGCCATATCTGCTTTATTAAGGAGAACGAGCCTTGGTTTGTGCTGGATGATCTCATCAATCATCGGGTTTCGCGATGAATAAGGGATCCTTGCATCAATCAGTTCAATAATAATATCAACGAGTTTAAGTTTTTCTGTTACTTCCCTGCGGGCTTTTGCCATGTGGCCCGGAAACCATTGGATGGTCAAAGCGGCCACCTCCTAAAATCCTATTATTTCTTTTACAAGGCTGTTGTTTATTCGTCTGGTTTAACAACTCGCATGTCTTCGATCGGCCAATAGACAATACTCGTTTTTCCGAGGACTTTTTCCATCGGGATCGTGCCAATGTGCCTGCTGTCCTTCGAATACCTGCGATTATCACCCATTACGAATAATTCACCTTTCGGAACAGTTTTCCTGCCGATTTTCTCCTCTAAAGTGAAAGGGTCTGTTAACGGTCCGTCAACTACCATTTTCTTATATTCATCCAAATATGGCTCTTTATACGCCTTGCCGTTCACATAAAGAACATCATTTTTATATTCGATGTGATCTCCTGGCAGCCCAATGACCCTCTTAATATAATCCTTCTGCTCCGGAGCATGAAAGACGATGATATCGAAACGTTCGGGCTCGCCAACTTGGTAGCTGAATTTATTCACAATCATCCTGTCCTGATGTTTCAGGGTTGGCATCATGGATTGTCCATCAACGACAATCGGGGCAAAAAGGAAATAGCGGATGACTGCAGCTAGTGCTACTGCTACAAGCAGTGCTTTAGTCCATTCCCATACTTCGTTTTTCTTTTTTGTCATAACTTCTTCCCACCCATTTCCTTTAAAAAATATATTGTCCTACATCTATTTTACATAACATTATGTACGTAAACACGATTTATTTGAATTTATTAGCGTCTGGACAGATGATTGTAAAAAATATGAAACATTTTTTAAAGCGGCCTCTTTCAAAATGAACTTCCGGCACAAACCGATTGCTCCATCAAATAAAGAATATCTTCTTTCACTTTGCCTGTTCACATTTAAGCCAAAAAAAGGACTGTTAGATGAACAGCCCCGGAAAAACAAATGAAGCGCCATCGGGGCACCGGCCGAAATGGCAGCGGGACCTGGCGAAGGCGCTTCCTTGTGCTCTTATCGAATTTCTTTGATACGGGCTTTTTTGCCACGTAGTTTGCGCAGGTAGTAAAGTTTCGCACGGCGTACTTTACCGCGGCGCATTACTTCCAATTTCGCAATTTTTGGTGTGTGGACAGGGAAAGTACGCTCTACGCCTACTCCATAGGAAATTTTACGAACAGTAAAAGTTTCGCTGATTCCACCACCACGACGCTTAATCACAACACCTTCAAACAGCTGGATACGCTCACGTGTTCCTTCGACAACCTTAACGTGTACACGTACTGTGTCACCAGGGCGGAATGCAGGAAGATCTGTGCGTAGCTGTTCTTTTGTGATTTCATTGATTAATTGTTGCATCGTATTCAACTCCTCCCACAGATGCTCTTGCAATCAAATACTTTGTGCAGCGGAACATCGTTTTAAGACAAAGGCAAGACTGGCCGGCCTAAGTCACAAGATGTATCTTACCATAAACATAGGGGTTAGGCAATAACTAGCGGCTTTCTTTTTTGATTTCCTCGAGCCATTTTTGGTGGAGTGGATCGAGCTCAATATGATCAAAAAGATCCGGCCTACGCTCCCATGTCCTTCGGAGCGATTCTTTCACGCGCCATTCATCGATATGCTTATGGTTGCCGGAAAGAAGGACATCAGGCACTTTATGCCCCCTGAAATCAGCGGGCCTCGTATAGTGAGGATGCTCCAGCAATCCAGTGCTAAAGGAATCCTGAAGATGTGATTCTTCTTTTCCAAGCACTTCCGGAAGAAGGCGGACGACACTATCGATTACGGTCATGGCACCAAGCTCTCCGCCCGTAAGGATAAAATCGCCAATCGAAATTTCATCGGTAACGATTTCTCTAATCCGTTCATCGTACCCTTCATAATGGCCGCAAATAAAGATCAGATGCTCTTCACCAGCTAATTCTTCTGCCTTCTTTTGTGTATGGCGTTCCCCCTGCGGGCAAAGAAGAATGACCCTTGGCCTCGTTTCGGACGTTTCGGTTAAATAGCGGACAGCATCGAAAATAGGCTGCGGCTTAAGCACCATGCCTGCCCCGCCACCATAAGGGTAATCGTCGACTGTTTTATGCTTATTATCCGAGTACTCGCGAAAATTAACGACACGATAATGAACCGCCTGTTTTTCTTCCGCCCTTTTTAAAATGGAACTTCCGAATACACCTGTAAACATTTCCGGAAAAAGGCTTAAAACATCAATTTTCATCATGACAGCATGCCTTCCAGAGGGTCAATCACAACCAGTTTTCCTTGTATATCGACCTTTAAAACAACTTGGGCAATATACGGGATTAGGTGCTCCTTCCCGCCTTTTCCTTTCACAACCCAGACATCATTCGCACCTGGAGTAAGGATTTCAGTCACTTTCCCAATCTCTTCTCCCTCTGTTGTCAAAACCTTGCAACCAATAATCTCGTGAAAATAAAATTCATCCTCCTCAAGCTCACCCAACTGGGATTCGTGCACTTTAAGGATGCCATCTCTGAATTTTTCCACATCATTTATGTTTGGGTATCCCTCAAACATAAGCAAATCAAAATTTTTGTGCTGCCGGTGGGCTGTTACGGTCAGTTCAAGCGGTTCTTTTTCTTTTGGCAGGAACAAATAAAGTTTGCTCCCGGGCTTGTACCGCTCTTCAGCGAAATCGGTCCGCGAAATCACCCTGACTTCACCTTTTATTCCATGGGTATTGACAATTTTGCCAACATTAAACCAATTATCCATCTGTATCACCTCTTGCGAATCTCTTCTACTTTACCATTTCGAATTATAATTTCCACTTGATGCTGGCCTGCTTCCCAAATGTCGCCTGGCTTTATTTCAATGATCGCCTGAACCTCTGTTTCCTTCAGTTCACTTCCTAATGGTAGCATATGCAGTTGGCTGATTTGAAACTCGATTACTTCAATTCTTTCTCTTCGGGACCGGGTTTCATATTCAAAATACTTTTTTATTTGCCCAGACGGCAGTTTTCCCGCTTTCTCCATTTTCTTTTGCTCGAACTGGAGCTGGCTGCATTCCTTTTCAAGCCGCAGCTTCTTTTCCGTGTATTGCGCTAACAGCTTTTGGCGGCTTTCTTCAGTCAATATTTGCTTCACTGCTATGTTTTGGAGAATTTTCATGAAAAAGCCTCCCTATGTAAACGTACCAAAAAAGGAGGGATTTCTCCCTCCTTTCTTTGCGAAAGCGCCTTAATGGTGTTTCCGCTTTAATACTATCTAGCTGCGGCGGCTAGCCCCTCGAGGTCGCTTCGGTCCCGAAGGTGAAGTCAAAAAACGACTTCTCCTTCGTGCCCTCCAGCGCTTGTCGGGGCTGAACGAGCCGCCTTCGCTTTAAATTATTCACCGATTTCTAAAAACAGTTTCTTTTGTTCTGATGCACCTGCCGCGTAGACAACGGTACGGATTGCTTTTGCAACACGCCCTTGCTTCCCAATTACTTTTCCCATGTCAATCTTGTTGACGGAAAGATGATAGGTAACGCGTTGATCTTCTTCACTAACATTCACACGAACATCCTCAGGAAAATCAACAATAGGCTTTACAATCGTTTCAATCAACTGTTTCATCGTGAACCGCCGCTATTATTTGCCAAGCTTGGCATTGTGGAATTTTTCCATGATGCCAGCTTTGGAGAATAGGTTGCGTACTGTGTCAGATGGCTTTGCGCCATTTTGAAGCCACTTCAGAACCAATTCTTCATTGATGTCCACTGTTGCAGGAGCAGTTACAGGGTTGTAAGTTCCTACTGATTCAATGAAGCGTCCATCACGTGGTGAACGGGAATCTGCTACTACAATACGATAGAAAGGAGATTTTTTAGCTCCCATGCGTTTTAAACGAATTTTTACTGCCATTTTTACTTGCACCTCCGAATAGTGTCACACAAGATAGTATAATACCAATTGTTTTTTAGTTTGTAAAGCTTTTTTTCTTAACACCTAAAATCAGGAAAATAATGCTGCTTTTTCTGTAGATTTCCGCTCCAGGCACACGCTTTCCGCGGGGGGTCAGTGGAGCCTCCTCGGCGCATTAGCGCCTGTGGGTCTTCACCTTGCCGCTACATACTGCCGGAGTCGGTGCCCTCCGCTCAAATCTACAAAGGGAGAAACTCAACGAACTGTTTCCTATCAAAAAGGATTGAACGGAAGCTTGAAGCCGCCTTTTTTCTTGCCTTTTTGTTGCATGCCTGTCATTTGTTTCATCATTTTCTTCATGTCCTCGAATTGCTTGAGCAGACGGTTGACCTCGGGTACGGTCCTTCCGCTTCCTTTTGCAATTCTTTGCTTGCGCTTCGAGTTGATGATCTCGGGATGTTCCTTTTCCTTTGGAGTCATCGACCTGATAATTGCTTCAACGTGGGCAATTTGCTTCTCATCAATGGAGACGTTGTTCAGGCCCTTGATTTTATTGGCCCCTGGAAGCATTTTCAGGATATCCTCGAGGGGACCCATATTTCGGACTTGTCCGAGCTGGTCAAGGAAATCATCGAGCGTGAAAGATGCTGTCCGCATTTTCTGCTCAAGCTCTCTCGCCTTTTCCTCATCAACATTCGCCTGGGCTTTTTCGATGAGGGTCATGACGTCGCCCATGCCGAGAATCCTGGATGCCATCCTTTCAGGGTGAAACGCTTCAATGGCGTCCAATTTCTCACCAAGACCAATGAATTTAATCGGAGTGTTGGTTACGGATCGGATGGAAAGCGCAGCACCGCCTCTCGTGTCGCCATCAAGCTTTGTCAGGACAACACCTGTCAGGCCAAGCTGCTCATTGAAGCTTTGGGCAACATTGACGGCGTCCTGTCCTGTCATCGCATCTACGACTAGGAAAATTTCGTTTGGCTTTGCCAGTTCCTTTATGTCCTTCAGTTCATCCATGAGCGCCTCATCGACATGGAGGCGTCCCGCGGTATCAATCAGGACATAGTCGTTATGGTCTTCGCGCGCTTTGGCGATCGCCTGCTTCGCAATTTCAACAGGGCTTACTTGGTCACCGAGTGAAAACACCGGCATATCAAGCTGCTTCCCGAGTGTTTCAAGCTGCTTGATGGCCGCCGGCCTGTATATATCGGCTGCGACAAGCAGCGGTTTCCTGTTATATTTCTTCCTGAGCAGATTGGCGAGCTTCCCAGTTGTGGTTGTTTTACCGGCACCTTGCAAGCCGACCATCATGATAACGGTTGGGGGCCGGTTTGAAACAGCGATTTTGCTTTGTTCGCCGCCCATCAGCTCGGTCAGTTCCTCTTTGACCACTTTGATGACCTGCTGGCCTGGTGTCAGGCTTTTCAAGACTTCTTGGCCGACAGCCCGTTCGCTGACCTTTTTAACGAACTCCTTGACTACTTTAAAGTTGACGTCTGCTTCAAGCAGGGCCAGCCGGACTTCCCTCATCATTTCCTTGACATCCGCTTCATTTACCTTGCCTTTTCCACGGATTCTCTGGAGGGTATTCTGCAGTCGGTCGGCTAATCCTTCAAATGCCATAATGCCGCCTCCTAATCTAGTTTTTCAAGCTCAGCCACTGCATCAAGCAGGGCTTGCTTAGGGGGTGGATCGGAGTTGATCAACTCTTTGATTTTGCCTAAAAGGGCAACGCGCCCCTGGAACTTCTGCAGCAGCAGAAGCTTTTCTTCGTATTCCTCAAGCATTGCTTCAGTACGTTTAATATTATCATATACCGCCTGGCGGCTGACATCATACTCTTCGGCAATTTCCCCGAGCGAATAATCATCCAGGTAGTAGAGAGACATGTAGCTCTGCTGTTTTTCTGTCAACAACGAATGGTAAAAATCATAAAGATAATTTATTCTCGTTGTTTTCTCAAGCATGCTATCCCTCCTTGTTAAGTGAAAAACCTTTACATCGCTAGTTTACAGTTAAGGCGTAGTGGTGTCAAGGTGCTTCGAGGGTTGACAAATCAATGTTTAATAAATAAGCGGAGAAAATTCTCTTATTTAGAAAATAGCACTGAAAATAGCTTAAATAGAGGGAGAAATTTCTCCTATTTCCTAATAAAACGTAAAAAAGAGTAATTTTGCATTGCTTAAGCTGAAAATCTTCCCTTATATCCTGCAAACCGAGCCCTATTCTCCAGCATTAGGGGAAAATCTCCCCTTTTTTTCCCCATCGCTGGTTGCCCAATCATAATCCACGCGTACAAAATCATTCCCAAAAACAAAACACCGCAGGATAAATGCGGTGTTTTCGGCTTATGTTCTCCTCTTCTTCGCTTCAAGGAGCCGTTGCATCCGGTCCTGTTTCTCCTCGGCAGTCAATTCTTTAGGAACAGCATGCTTTTGTTCAACCGTTACTTTGTCCCTTTTTCCCGTAGAGACCCCCGTTAGTGGTTCTTTCCTTTTGGGAACAACTTTGGCATTTTCCGCGGCATTTAGTTCCACCGCTTTAGCCAGACGGTTTCGCTCAGCCCTTTCTTTTGCGCCGGCAAGCCTGCCGAAAACAGCTTCGCCCCCAGAAGGAAGATCGCTCTCTGCCTGAAGCTTCCGTTTAGGCAACAGCCTGCCAAATACCGATATGCCTAGTCTCCTAATGAAAATTTCCAGTACTAGGACCAAAAATGCCACAAGCAGCAAATATTCACTGATCGGCTGTTTGTCCTCCGGTTTGTATTTCAAAGGCCTGAATGCTTCTTTCGGGTCAGTAAGCTCCCTTCCTCCGTTACCTGAAACCAATTCTTTGAGAAACTCTTTATTTGTTCCTTTTAGCAAAAATTCCTCGGAATAAGGAACTGAAAAACCTGTCCGATATACTTTCATTACCCCGTTTTTCTGCATTTGCCTTGTGGATAAGTAGTACATCCCCGGTTTACCCGGATAAACCAATTGATATTTACCAGGTGAAACGAGCTTTGTATTTGCATCAATCTGCTCGCCTTTTTGCGACAATACAGCCGCTTCAATAGGAAGCGGATCTTTGCTGCTGCTCGCCAGGGAAACCACTGTATTCCCCTCTTCTTTCCCGACTGAAATTGAAAAAGGCTCACTATCGAACTGGGGCAGTGACGCTGTAATGAGCTGATTAACAAATCCCGGCCAACCCTCCCATCTTGCCCAGTCACCGGACCACTTGCCGGAAACATCCGAAGTGAATGCGAGTGTTGAACCAAGCCCATACTGCCATTGAGCAAGGACAGGGTCATCTTTTGCACTTGAAACAGGAACTCTCGCCCGGTCCTTCGGGGTGACAGCAATGTACGCATTCATTTGTGGAACGCCCTTTGAAAACCGGGATGACCATTCAGGATAAGGCGCAATAATAGGATAAAACGGATTATCTTCAATGTATGTCCTCGTTGTCATGACGGTTTCCCTCGATAAAACACTTGGGATGACAGAAGCATCGGCAACATCATAGAATCGGCCGCTGCCCATTTCCGCGAGGTCCTCAAGGAGAGCCCGGTCTGCGTCACTGCCGAGCGCAACAGTTGAAAGAGTAATATTTTTTGCTTTTCCGTCCTCTATTAATTTTTCATAGTCCCCTCCAGTGGCCGACTGTCCGTCTGTAAGAAGGATAATATGTTTCCGCTGCAGTTTTAATTCACGCAGCTCCTCATAGGCTTTTTCAAGGGAAGGATATATATTCGTTCCTCCGCCAACCGAAACGGAGCGGATTTTTTTGATGACTTCTTTTTTGTTTTTCATTGGGGCCGTTTCGACAATGACCCAGGGACGGTCATCGAACGCAATAAAACCCAGGGTGTCTTCCTCCCGGAGCAATTCGACTGAGCGAGCCGCTGCCTCTTTTGCTAGGGTGAATTTGTTCCCGCTCATGCTCCCGGACCGGTCAATGACGATAACAAGGCCAAGGGAAGGCATCTCGTTCTTTCCTTTAATATCCATATCAACGGGCAGAAGTTTTTCTATTGGCGTTTTGAAATAGCCTCCGAGGCCAAAGCTGTCCTCCCCGCCTGTCATCACAAAACCTGTTCCAAATTCCCGGACTGCTTTTTCGATCAATTCCATTTGTCCCTCAGTGACTCGATGGCCGGATACATTATTAAAAACAATCGATTCGTACCGAAGATACCCGCCAAGAGCAGTCGGAAGTTTTTCCGGGGCCAATAAGTCGACAACAAGGCCCGACCCCTTTAAAATTCCCGGGAGCGGGCTCTCTGTGTTCCCTTCAACAACGAGAACCCTTGGGGTACCCTTTACTGTCGATACCGCATGGAGTGAATTGTTTTCAATATGGGCATCTCCGGCATTGACCAGTTCCGCCTTGTAGACAGCAAGGCCCGGTTCGGCTGCCTTATGTGTGAAGGTAAAAACATTATCTCCTTCTTTGACATTTACCTTTTGCCGTAAAATATCTTTGTCATTCACCGATAACCTGATTGTTGCATTGACCGCCGTGTTGCTGGAAACTGTGACACTTACAGAAGTCTCCTCCCCTTCATAGAGAGAGGGGGGAACTTTTAGTGAAGTGACAGCAGCATCCATCAGGCTCACATGCTTCAGCGGGACGTAATCGATTTCAAGATTCCTATTTTTCAATAGACGCGCCGCGGACAGCGCATCTCCAGTTGTATGATTGCCGTCCGTAAGAAGGACGATCCTTCCGCCTTTCCCGCCCGGAATAAGTGAGGAGGCAAATTGCAGGCCTGATGCGATATCTGTTTCAGACTGATCAAGCTGTCCGCTGAATTGTTCGGGTATATTCCCGCTGCCTGACAACGAGCCTTCCATCTGCGTCCCATTTGCGAAGGAGGCAATCGCATACTTTTGTTCAGCCTTTTTCCCTTTCACAGCCTCGCTAATCCAGTCTAGTATTTCCTCCTCGGACTTCTCGACGCTTTTGGACCGGTCGGCTAGGAAAACGACTGTTTCTGTCTTTACCGGGAGCAGAAGCTGGGGAACGGCCAGTGCGAAAATGATTAGTAGGTAAACGATGCTCCGGAGTAGGCCGACCACCTTTTTCTCTACCGTGCCTGCCCGCCTGAAATACAAATACATTAGGAAGGCCCCCGGGAGGGCTAAGGCGAACATCAATGGATATTTAACGTCCAAACCCACGCCTGTACACCTCCCATTCTATCCATAAAACCGCCAGGGCAAGGATGCCTGAAAGGAGCCAGAATGTCTCATTTTCCTTTATCCCCTTTTCCTGGCTTTCGATCGAACCTTTGTTTAAAACAAACGATTCCGAATGGGAAGGAGTTTTCTCGCGGTCATCCAGAATTACAGAAAAATAGTCAATCCGGTTTCCGGCCGATGCCTGATAGATTCCCGGGGTGAAGGGAGCCTTGAAGTTTTCTTTTGCCGGATTGAAATCCCCAAGATTATTTCCTTTCACATCGAACACCTCAACCTTCCCTTCAGGAGCATCCATATTGAGCCATTTTTCCTCCCCTGGCTGAAAGTAACCTAAAAACCCTGACTGCTGTGACAGCCAATGGTAGCTATTGTATAAGAAGATTGGAAACCCCGGCTGAAGCGGCCAATCAGAGTCCTCTATTGCAAAATTGATTGCAATGGCCGGCTGCCCCTTTAAGAACCCTGATTGGATTAATGGATGCCCTCCACTTTCGGCTACGGTTTCCAAATCCTCACTAAAAGGTTCGGAAGTGCTTTGAATATACGTTTTTTCAAACTCTGTATATTCAAGCAGCGGTGATTGATAAGTCTTCACCTGTTCTGTTACTGTAATCTTTTTCGTTTTTTGCTTTTTCACAAGTAAAACCGGCAAATTCGGCAGACGATCAGGCACTTCGCCTTCAAAAAGGAGGATCCCTTCGTTCATTGACTCGTAGTCGTTATTTAGTTGATAGCTTTCAATCCCGATGGATCTTAACCCTTTTAGCAAAAATGGGTTTACATCTCCGATTGCAAAAACAGGAGGTTCGGCGGGTGCCAGCACTGCTGCGGCCTCATTGTCTGCCTGATATCCGTCATCAGCGGTCACTTCGGCAATATAATACCGATGCTCCTGCAGGACTGGGATATCAATAATCTCCTGAGCTCCAGGCTTTATGGCTACCTTCTCCTCAAACAACACTTCCCCCTCGCTCTTGACACGGAAAATCGTCTCCCTTTCTTCCTTGCCCTGGTTTTCCACTACAGCCGCCGCGGAAATCGATTGATCCATCCTGGCGACCCCGAACGAGAGAAGAGCCAGATTCTCAATGGCTTTGCCCGTATTATGTACCTGGATAAACTGCTTACCGGCAAATGATTGGATGTCTTCTTTCGTTGCGGAGTCAGAAAATATATGTATCGCAGTACTTTTCCCACCGGACATGGAGACCGCCAGCTTTACTGCTTCTTCAATATTGTCATGTTCATAGGTAAGACCAAGGGAGTTGATTGCCCGTTTAACAGGTCCTTTCGCTGACTCCCTGTTAAGAACGACTTCAGGCCTCTGCCCGGCGGTAATTATCGTCACTTCCTGATTCTCAATTTTTTCCGATATTTCCAACATGTCTTTTTTTGCAAAATTGAACTTCGTCTCACCTTCATTTACCGCAGACATTGTCGCAGATGAATCCACGATGAAAATCAGATGTTCCCCCGCTATTCCTTCACTTTGCCAGATAGGCTTTACAAGGGCGAGCATCAATAGCAAAAGCGCGGCAATCTGGAGCCAAAAGATAAGATTATGCTGAAGTTTCTTCAGCCATGGAGATGCCTGCCATTCATTCATTACCTGTGTCCATAAAAGATTGGAAGGATTTAGAACGGTTTTATACTGTTTCCGGAAAAAATAGAGGAGAATGATAAAAGCGATCAGGCTTGCAAGAAAGAAATAGGCAGGATTGGCAAAGTGCATATCAGTTCACCTCATTCCAGCACTTTTTTGGCCGTGCAAGTATGGAAAATAAATTGTTGTAAATCGTCGGCATCCGTAACGGTGATATAGGTAAAACCGTATTTCCTGCACAAGTCTTCAAGTCTGCCATTATGGCTATCAAGCCTTTTTTGATAAAGTTTTATGACATTTTCGTGCATGCTGACATTGACGGATTGCCCCGTTTCACTATCTATTAACATTAAGTCCCCTGTTTTTTCAGGAAAAACCTCCTCACGTGACAATACTTGAATAAGTTTTCCTTCAATCCTTAACCCTGCAAGCTTCCGGAACAGCGCTTCGAAACCTTCAAGACTCTCCATACCATCCGTAATCAGGATTGCCGTCTGCGTATGTTTTAGGCTTTCCTTGAGGATGCTTTCAGTAAAGGATTCCGGCTTATCCGAGCCGGAGACTGAAAGGATGCTATTAAAAACATTTTTTGCATAAACAGTTCCTTTACGGGTTATTTTCCCGGCGGCCGAAGCCGAGACAGGTATGAACGTCAGCCGGTCATCTCCGTTTAATGCAATATAGGCTAAGGCAGCGGCAATTTCCTTTGCCCGAACCCATTTCGTGTCTAACGCCTGCATGGATAGGGTAGCATCGAGCAAAATAGCGGCATGGATTTCCTGTTCATCTAGGAATCTTTTAATATAGTGCTTTTGGGTCCTGCCGTAAATATTCCAGTCAATCAGGCGGATATCATCACCGGGCTGATAGGAACGAAAGTCAGAAAACTCCAAAGAAGTTCCTGCCTTTCCCGCACGCCGCGATCCTTTTTGGGTTCCACGCCTCCGAGTCTTGACATAAAGCTTCCTCCGGTGCAGCCTGCCAAGCATCATTTCATGACCGCTCCTCATTTCGCTTCAGCACCTTGCCTGGTGGATTCAAGAATGTCTGTAATAATTTCATCCGTTGAAATCCCGCGCGCTTCCCCTTCAAAATTCATGAGCAGCCTATGGCGAAGTACCGGGATTGCACACTTTTTCAAATCTCCAGTAGATATATGGTAGCGCCCTGCAAACAGAGCCCTGGCTTTAGCCATTTGCAGCAGGCTCTGCAGACCCCTCGGGCCACTCCCATACTGGACATAATTCCTGACAACTTCAGGGGCGCCCTCATTTTCAGGATGGGTCCGCGTAATAATGGATACGGCCAAATCAAGCATCTCTTCCGAAACAAGAATTTCTCTGGCTAGCTGCTGGAGGGTTAAAACCTCTTTCGCCGATACTACTTGCTTTAGAACTGGAAATTCTGTTCCTGTTGTCCGTCTCGCAATTTCTTTTAATTCTGTTGCGGTCGGGTAGCTGACAAGGATTTTACAGATAAAGCGGTCCATTTGCGCTTCAGGCAGCGGATAAGTCCCTTCCATATCGATAGGGTTTTGGGTCGCCAGGACAAAAAACGGCTTATCTAACTCTCTTGTGCTTCCCATAACCGTCACAGTTCGTTCAGCCATTGCTTCCAAGAGGGCACTTTGGGTCTTAGGGGTTGCCCTGTTTATTTCATCAGCCAAGACAATATTGGAAAAAACAGGCCCCTCATGAAAAGTGAATTCCTGCCTGCCATCTGATCCTGGTTGGAGGAGCATCGTACCGGTAATATCGGACGGCATTAAATCCGGAGTGAATTGAATCCTGTTAAAGGATTGGTCAATGCACTCAGCAATCGTCCTGACCATCATCGTCTTTCCTAGCCCAGGCAGGCCTTCCAATAGAGAATGTCCGCCGGAAATGATGCACCAAAGAACTTGTTCAATCACTTCATCTTGGCCAACGATGAATTTTTTTATTTCCTGCCTGACCATTTCCAGTTGATTGGCCGCAGAACGGAACTGATTTTCTTTATCTTTTAAAGCATCCATAGAATCACTCCTTGTTAGGGTTAAGATCCGAAAAGTAATTTTTTACGATATTTTCAAGTCCGCCGGGTAGCTTTCTTCGATCAAGGCTGTTCCGGTAAGAGGCTGCATAGTCATTGTAGACCTGTTCGTACGGCCTAATCGTCCCTTTGAGAACCGGCCCGTCACTTTCAAATTGCTCGCGGGGGCCTCCTTCGCCGAGCCCCCCGGAATCGGTCTCAACATTTGTTTTTCCTTCGGTTATTTCCGGAATCGTCAGGAACTCCCTTGATCCTTGCCCCAATCCCGCTCCAGCGCCAGTTCCACCATTTCCTTGACCATTGCCTTGCCCGCTTCCTTGCCCGCTTCCTTGGCCGTTCTCCTGGCCTTCACCTTGTCCGCTGCCAGAGCTGTTTCCGCCGGCAGCGCCATTTTGCGGCTGGTTGCCGGGCTGAGAACCAGGATTGCCAGCATTTCCCGATGGAGGCTTGCCTCCGGATTTTCCAGAAGAGTTTTGTCCCGGCTGGTTTCCTCCAGAAGAACCCATCGCTATTTGACTCGGCGGCAGCCCGTTGGAAGCCATGAGTTTTTGCATCGCCTTCCCTACATTCGTGACAGAATTTTGCGCGGAAGCAAGCTGTTTCATTTTTTCGTCGGACTTCATTGCTTCTTCGAGCTTCTTGCGAAGGCTGTCGAGCTGTTCCGCCGAAAGTTCCGTTTCTTGACCGGTCAGATTCTTTAAAGCCTGATTCTGGGAATCTGTCAAACTGCTACGGCTTTTGTTCAGCTCCCCGAGCTCATTGACCGCCTTTTCAATATCTTTCTGGTCGATTGCGGCCGCCAGCTTTTCGAGCCCCGCTTTTTCCAGCTCATCTGCCAGCTTCGCCAGTTCATTCCCTTTTTCAGCTTCTTTTAATTCTTTTAGCGCGAGTTCTTTTTTCTTTTTATCCATCATTTTTAATGCTTCTTCGGGAGACTTTGCTTTTGCAAGTTCCTTTTTAAGTTCCTCCAGAGCCTTCTTAGCAGAAGGATCTTTTTCTTGTGCTATCTTCTTTTTAAGGGACTTTTCGGTTTTCTTCACTACCTCCAGCTCGGTCTCTCGTTTTTCGGAAAGTTCCATTTTTTTTGTTGGTACTAAATCCGACAGAAAACCAAATGCAAGAAAGAGTAGCCCGATGGCAATCCATTTTGTTAAAGGATATTTATTTTTCCGGTTAAGGACAGCACTCTCTTCTCTTTTCATATACGAAACAGTTTCAGCCAACTGAAGCCTTTGCACAATTCCATCCTTATTGTAAAAGGAAAAAGCGGAAATCACCCTGTCTTCTGGAACATATCGATTATAAAGATTCGCTGCTTCCTTGAAGTCGGGCCAACTCCGGAAAGCCCATATGAAAGAGATGGCCAGGGCAACGGCCGCACTGAAAAGAGCGGCCTGGTGATAATATGGAAAAACGATTATTCGGGCTAAAAGGAGTATGCATAGGGCAGCTCCCCCAGCCCCCGCAATTCCATATTGAAAGCATTGCCAAGCCCAATTCAACCGGATTTGCTTCAAGACAGATGAGAGGAGCTTTAGGAATTGCTGTTGATCATCCATTTCCATTCACCCTTCGCAAAATTATTTTGTTGCTGCTCTCGGCCTCAATCTCCTAATACTTACAGCCAATGCAACAGAAAATAGGATACCATAAACAATCAGCTGGCTTGCCCACAGCGGGAACAAGATCCCTGTCTGCCTGTTAATTTCTTGTACGAGAGAAGGTTCCAGAAATCCCATTAAAACAATAAACGGATTCAATATCGCAATAAAGTATGGTACCGGTGAAGACCCCGGCATGAGCCCACCGAACTCCATCGATACAACGAACAGGAATGCCGTTCCTCCTGCGAAAAATAAGGCTGTTCCATATGTTGTAATCATTGAAATGATCGTTCTTCTGATGAGTGTGGAAAACAGAACTCCGAAACTTCCAAATACGAAAATAATGAGGATATAGTAGCCGAGTACCGTCAGAACCTGGAGGGGTGAAATGCCGCCGAATAAGAACACGATACTGTAGATTGGCATACTCGCGACAATCATTAACAGCAGGAAGGAAACAGAAGAAATTAGCTTCCCAATAATAATCCCTGCCGAAGTCTGTGTCGTAGTCAAAAGGATATTCAGTGTTTGTTTTTCCCTTTCTCCACTAATCACTCCGGCCGTCAGCCCCGGTGTGACAAACAGAATTAGTCCCAGCTGGATAAATGAGAGGACCATAAACATAATCCTGCTTTCCTCAGGACGGAAATAATTGGTTCCATAAGATTGTGATTGAATAAAGATAAAACCGACTATAATGATCGATAAGGCAATCAGGTAAAACATCAGCCCCAGGAAACTTTTAAAGGAGCGGAACCGTAACTTGAATTCCTTGTTCATTACTGGATTCATCAACAGTTTCATGAAAGCTCCACTCCTTTCGTAATTTCCATGAACACATCTTCAAGATTTGTCTCTGTTTCTGAAAAGCTGAAAATCTTAATTTTTGCAAGAAGTGCGTTATGAAGAAGGCTGAACTGTTCCTCCTCATTGCCGCTGAATACAAACTGTATGCCAGAGCCGTCATTCCGCTTTTCAAGTTGACTGACTAGATGGTGATCCTCGAAATAGGCAACAGCCTCATTTAAGCTTCCCCAAACTTTTACAGTGATAAGCTTTTCACCTGCTAGCCTCTGCTGTATCTCTGCAACTGATCCTTGCGCAACAAGTCTGCCTTGGTCAATGATGCCAATTGTGTCGCACATTTCAGCAAGCTCGGGCAAAATATGGGAGGAAATCAGGATCGTTTTCCCCATATATTTCAGTTCTTTCAGTATTTCCCGCATTTCGACCCTTGCTCTGGGGTCCAGCCCTGAAGCCGGCTCATCAAGAATAAGAACTTCAGGATCATGGATCAATGACCTAGCGAGACAAAGCCTTTGCTTCATTCCGCGGGAAAGAACATCTACATACGAATCCGCCTTATTGGTTAAGTTGACAAGCTCAAGCAGCTGGGGAATAAGCTTTTCCCTTTCCCCTGTACCAATCCCGTAGCTGGCGCCATAAAAATCCAGGTATTCCACTGCTCTCAATTGATCATACACTCCGAAAAAGTCCGGCATATACCCAATTTGGCTTCTGACTTTCGCAGGCTCTTTTGAAATATTGTATCCATTAATATAAGCTGTTCCCGAAGTGGGTGCCATCAGGGTTGCCAATATTGAGAAAGTCGTTGATTTCCCCGCTCCATTTTGGCCGACAAAGCCGAAAACCGTTCCTTTCTCTATCGTAAGGGTAAGCGAATCAAGCGCGGTGAATCTACCATATTTTTTTGTAAGCCCATGAATTTCAATCATTTACCCGCTACCCCCTTGATCGTTACCGATGGCATTCTGACAAACGGGTCATTCTGCCCGGTTTTTTCCAGCTTGATTTTTATCAACCCATCCTTTGTAATAAATCTCCCTGGCTTGTCAGTGAATTTAGTTGTCTTGTCTGTAAGTTTGATGGATTCCCCTGTTTCCGCATTTATGAGTGAAAAAACCGCATTCCCAGGGATCAAGGTAACGGAAATTTCCTCAAATCGGGTAGAATCTTTATTCAGCTGAGAAGGCACATGAAGAATATACTCATATTGCCCAACATCAATCGATGCCTCGCGTCCTCCCCGGGGAACCTCGAATACTTCCCCTTTAATGGCAACAAGGTCTGCCGAAAGCTCTTCCTCTTTGAGGGAAAAAGGGCCGCTCATTTCCATCTCGATTTCGGCAGCCTGATAAATGAGCGATACGCTCGTGCTTTTTTCTGACTGTCCGGTCAAGTCGGCATTTACAACTGGATCTTTTGTAAAACCATACACGATCGGAATATTTCTAAGCCTAGACTTGTTGTAAAGAAATTCAACTGCGCCATACTCCAATTTGGATTTTTTCATTTTTGGAATATCCTGCGCCGTACTAGGCATCTGATGCCCATAGCCGGGGGTTAACGGGCCTGATAAATAATTTTGCCCTAGCGTTTCATGGACCTTTAAAGATCCGCCTTTGTCCAATTTTCCTAGTTTTATTTGTTTTGAGCCCGACCAGACATACACATTTTCAAAATCATACGGGAACCGATTCTCAATTGTCCCCGTTAATTTACTTCCCGCAAACTTCAAGTCCATTACAAATTCCCCTGCTTCTTTCTTTGTCGCAGGCCCATATAATGTCCGTGTTGCCCAATACTCAACATTCGGGAATGTGACAATGTCTTCTTTTCTGCCCGACTCAAAAACGGAAAAATGCTTCGGTGAGTTGTAAGAAGATTCCGGAATACCGCTAAATTCCCCCCTTGGGAAGGCAAATCCATAATCCCCACTCGTATTCGATAAAAGTGAAACGGCCTTTATCCCTTGCAGCTGTCCTCCCTCGGCCTTAAAAACTCCTATCTGGCTGACCTGAGGGCTTGCAATCCTGTCTTTCGCCCCAATGCCAAAAATAGCAGCCGAACAAAGGAGGGCAAAAGAGGGAATGATCCACCAGGCCTGTTCCCGTCTATCCCACTTTTTCAACGCGAAATAAAGAGCTGGCGCGATGAGGACTACATAAGCAAGCAGCATCAGAAAAATTTGCCCGAGTGAGAAATGGGAAGAAGGAAAGTAGGAATTCACTTCCGCAAAATCCATATAATACTGTTCATATGGATTAATAAAACCTTGCGAAGTTACATTTGTGGATACGTGGCTTTGCGATAGAAGAAAGGCAAGCCAGTCTCCATAGCCCTTCCATGATGCAATTGGCTGGGCCCCTGCTGAAAAAGCGGTTTGCCATATTTCGCCTGAGCCGGAAATACGCTTCGCCACAATTGGAATATCGCCGCTTTTGTAGACGATTTCCGAATCCGCTTTCGTTTTTCCGTAGAATACAGGCACCTTTTCCAATTCCTTGCCAGGCTTTATGGCACTTTTCAATCCTGTTAAATTCGCTTCCGCTTCATTTACAGGCTCCATCGGAAGGTCATGAATTAGGCTTCCATACGCCTGAACCGCATCAGGAGCCCCACCAGCAATTAAAATACCTCCATTTTTCACCCATTCTAAAATAGCCTCTTGCTGAGCAGGTTTCAGGCTTGAAAACGGGTATTCGTCAATGACCAAGTAATCAATCAAGTCAAGGCCAAGACGATCTTCAGGCAGTATACTTTCATCCATAACAATTGTATCAATCATCGCATCTGAAGGAAGCGATTTCAGTTCTTTAAGCCGATCGGGGTTTTCACTTAGTAAACCGAGTGTTTTCCGTTCCGGGTCGGTGTATCTGGGCGAAAGGTTTTTTGATCCGCGAAACCCAACTTCTTTACCGTTTTTCCAGCTGCCCTCGTAAAGGAACAATGATTGGACATTTTGATTATTATATTGATTTTCCTCGGATAAACCTTGGAGGGATACATTAAATGTTTTGGTGCTCCCTTTTGGGACATCAATGTGCAGTACCTTCGAACCTGTTGAATTATAGGTCGGGTAAAAATTGACAAGAAGGTCTCCTTTAAAATCCTTGCCGTTGTTTTCGATTGTTACCTGGACGGGAAACCCCCGACCTGTTTTTACTTTTCCATCAAAGCCTGTTTTAGTCGTAATTTTAATTTCGTTTTCGGCAGCCTGTACAGGCATTCCGATTAAGCTGAACACAAAAATGAAAATCAAAAAAAATGCACATTTTCTATAGCAGCCAGCCACCATGATTCCCCCTATCTAATCCTCACTCATTAGACGTAATTAAATTGGAATACGCTTCAAAAAACCGGAATTCTTTGGTGTAATTTTACACTTTTATTTTTTAAAGAGCAATCTAGAAAAAAAACAGTATCGAAAAAATTTTCGATACTGTTCGAGTTTTATTAATCGGTTTTGTCTACCTGGTCGGCAAACAGGCCGTATACATATTTTTCAGGATCGAATTCCTGTAGATCATCCATTCTTTCTCCAAGGCCGACGAATTTTACAGGTATCTTTAATTCGTTCCGAATTGCAAGAACGATTCCACCCTTAGCCGTACCATCAAGTTTTGACAGGACAATTCCTGTAACATCCGTGGCTTCTTTGAAAGTTTTTGCCTGGATGAGGGCGTTCTGTCCAGTTGTTGCATCGAGGACGAGCAACACCTCATGCGGTGCGCCCGGAATTTCTCTTTCAATTACCCTTTTTACTTTTTCCAGCTCTTTCATTAAATTTACTTTATTTTGCAACCGGCCGGCTGTATCACACAGAAGGATATCCGCATTTCTTGACTTGGCTGCCTGGATGGCATCGAACATAACGGCCGCCGGATCAGAACCTTCTGCTTGCTTGATTACAGGTGCACCGACTCGGTCTCCCCATACTTCCAGCTGGTCAATAGCACCGGCGCGGAACGTATCGCCTGCTGCGAGAAAGACAGATTTGCCTTCAGTAATAAATTTATGGGCAAGCTTGCCAATGGTTGTCGTTTTCCCGACACCATTGACTCCAACAAAAAGAATGACAGTCAGTGCATTGTCCTGGATGTTGAGTGTTGAGGTTTGATTCTCGCCACTATTATAAATGTCAACTAGTTTTTCGGAAATGACAGTTTGGACCTCAGCGGTGTCGGTAATATTACGGCGTTTCACTTCATATTTCAATTGATCAATCAATTCCATCACAGTGTCAAAGCCTACATCCGCCTGAATGAGAATTTCTTCGAGCTCCTCAAAGAAATCCTCATCTACTTTACGGTACCTGGCAACAAGGTCATTTACTTTCCCGGAAAAACTATCGCGTGTTTTCGTTAAACCATCCCTGAATTTTTCTGTCACACTGTCAGTTTGTTTGGTGAATGATTCTTTTAACTTTTTGAAAAAACTCATTTTGACACATCCTTATCAACTATCTTATGAGAGCCGCTCCCGCTTTTCTTTGTCCAGCTTCAGCGGCCAGCGCCTAGTGGACTTCGGTCCATACGGCGCTAAACGGCCGCTTCCGCATGGTTTTAGTGCCCGACTAGTTCTTTTGTTTCTTCCAGCCTTACGGAAACTAGCTTCGATACTCCTGATTCCTGCATTGTGACGCCGTAGAGGACATCGGCTTCTTCCATTGTTCCCTTTCGGTGGGTGATGACAATGAATTGAGTACCTGCGCTATACCGCTTCAAATACTGGCTGAATCTGTAGACATTCGCCTCATCAAGGGCCGCTTCTACTTCGTCTAGTATGCAAAAAGGCACCGGCCTTACTTTAAGAATCGAAAACAAGAGTGCAATGGCAGTCAATGCCCGCTCGCCGCCGGAAAGCAGTCCCAGGTTTTGCAGTTTTTTACCTGGCGGCTGGGCAACAATGTCCACACCCGTGTTCAATAGGTCCTCGGGCACTGTCAGTCTAAGGTCTGCACGCCCTCCTCCAAACAACGCCTTAAAGACAGGCTCGAAATGCATCCGGATAGCAGAAAAGGTTTCTTCAAACCGCTTAATCATTTCCTCGTCCATCTCCCCGATGACAACAAAAAGGGTATCCTTGGCTTCCTGAAGGTCATTTTTTTGCTCAAGCAAAAATTCATAACGTTCGGAGACCCGTTCATACTCTTCAATTGCTCCAAGGTTGACATTACCAAGTTCTTCAATAGACCGTTTAATTAGCCTGACTTTTCGGCGTGCCTCTTCCGGCGGTATCGTCAATGGATGTTTTTCCTTTGCCCCTTCAAATGTAAGCAAATATTCTTCACGAAGATGGACTAGTTTATTTTCCAGCTCGACATCAAGCCTATTCAGTTTTACTTCCTCATCCTTTAATGCTTCTGCCATGCCGCGATGCTGTCTTTTTAATTCTTTCGTTTCAGCTTCGGACTGCTCTAATGCAGCGAAAAGGTTCATCCTTTCCTTGCGGCGTTCGGAAATCAATTTCAGAGTTTTTTCTTTATCGCTGAGTTTTTCTTCAGCAGCGACAAGAAGCTGTTCTTCCCCTGACGAGCTCCCATCCATTTCAGAAATGAGCAGTTGCAAGTCTTCCGTTTGCGTATCAAGCCTTTCAGTTAGCGCGGTTAGCTCCTCTGTCACTCTTTCAACCTGAATTTTTGCATGCGTATATTGTTCGTTTTTGGAAGCAAACATCACTTTTAGGTTATTGATCTCATCATTTAAGGCCTCTCTGGACGTCAAGGCCTTTGCTTTTTGCTCAGATAGCTCAGTTATTTTCTTATCCAGAGAAGAAATTCGATCTTTCGCGGATTGAAGACTTTGTTCAAGCTCTTTCTTTCTAGCTAGCAGCTTATTTCTATCTTCTTCAATTTGGCTTTTCTCCATATCATAAATAGACAGCCGCTCACTGATATTTTTAAGTTCCAACTCGGCCTCGCGCAGCTTCCCTTTCAAGCGCTGCTCCTCAAGACGTTTTTCTTCTCCTGTCCTCCTAAACTCTTCAAGGGAATCCACTTTAGCCTGAACTTTACTTTTAAGCGTTTTTACCAATGATTCAAGCTGGACCGTTTTCTCTTCCATATCCCCAAGCTTCGCTTTTATTTCATCGAGTTCGGTTTTCCTGCTCAACAGGCTAGAGGAGTTCTGTTTTACTGATCCGCCAGTCATAGAACCGCCAGCGTTGACGACATCCCCTTCTAGCGTTACAACCCTCATTCTGTATTGCAAAGCACGGGCAATTTCGTTAGCACCTTTTAAATCCCTTGCAACCAACACATTTCCAAGCAAATTCTCTATAACTTGCCGGTATTTCCCTTCAAAGGTAACCAGGCTTGAAGCTGTCCCAATAAAAGCGGGATGGTTCCCTGCTTGTTCTAACTGGGCAGCACCGGGAAATCTTCCTTTAATGACACTCAACGGGAGGAACGTTGCCCTTCCGGAAGCTTTCTTTTTCAAAAACTGAATCGCATTCCGGGCGCTTTGTTCTGTATCCACAATGATATGCTGAAGTGAGGCGCCAAGTGCTGTTTCAATGGCAGTCTGATATTCTTTCGGAACATCGACGACTTCAGCGACCGCTCCTTCAATTCCTTGAAGCTCTCCTCCCCGGGCTTTAAGGACTTCTTTTACCCCATGGAAAAAGCCGTTATAGTCCTCCTCCATATCTTCCAGCATTTCTTTTTTCGATTTTGCTTGCTGCAAAAACTGATAGGCTTGATAGAGCAACTTTTCCTGCCTTTGGTATTCGGCTTCGAGACTCTCCAAGTTCCGCTTCTCAACAAGGTAGTCTTTAACCTGGCCTTCAAGTTCTTTAGCAGCTATGTCAAGTTCCGCTTGAATTTCCTTCGTTCTGCTTGTTGCTCCCTCTCGTTCATCGAGGAATCGCCGATTTTCCTCATCTAGGCGTCCGCCTCTCCTCTCAAGCTGTTCAAGCTGCTGGCCGACAAGCATTGCCTCATTCCGCGCTCCCGCCTGTGCATTCAGTTCCTCAATATATTCACTTTTGAGTGATTCTAGTTTTTCTTCCGTGTTCCCACTGAACAGGCTTAACTCTGCTTGCCTGTCCTTCAGCTGCTGCTGAAGGTCAGCCGCCTCCCTGCCGAGATTTGCCGCAATATCAATGAGCTTTTTCCTTTCAGCATCAAGGGCTTTCTTTTTATCTGTTAACTCCCCAATGCTGTTTTCAAGCTGCTTTCTGTTTTGTGCTGCATTTTTCTTGCGCTCCTTGAGGACTTCTTTTTTTCCCTCAAGCTTTTCGAGTTCCTCACTTGCGTGAAGCAGAACCGTTTGCAGATCGCTGATTGATTCGTCTAAGGCGGCAATCCTGTCCCGTGTCTGCTCAATTTCCGCCTCTCGTTTTTGCAACGTTGCAGAAAGTTTCATTTCCTCTTGTTTATGTTCCTTCAGCTTTTGTGAGAGCTGTTCCCATTTCCCATGAAGTTCTTCAATATCGTAGACTGTCAAAGCAACTTCTATTGTTTCAAGTTCTTCTTTCTTATCTTTATAATCTCTCGCGATAGAAGCCTGGATTTTTAAAGGCTCCACCTGGCCCTCCAATTCATGGAGTATATCCTGGACCCTGTTTAAGTTGTCCTGTGTCTCGGCCAATTTCATTTCAGCCTTTTTTTTCCTCTGCTTATATTTCAGGACCCCGGCTGCCTCTTCAAAGATAGTCCTCCGGTCCTCTGCTTTACTGTTAAGGATTTCCTCGACTTTCCCCTGGCTGATGATTGAAAAAGCTTCGCGTCCTAGGCCGGAATCCATAAATAGTTCTACGATGTCCTTCAGCCTGCATGGCTGCTTATTGATTAGGAATTCACTTTCTCCCGAGCGGAATACCCGCCTTGTTACACTGACCTCGTTATAATCAATGGCAAGCTTCTCGTCTTCATTATCGAGTGTTAGAGTCACTTCCGCAAAATTGAGCGGCTTGCGCGAATCACTTCCGGCAAAAATAATATCTTCCATTTTCGTACCGCGAAGTGATTTTGCCGATTGCTCCCCTAGCACCCAGCGGATGGCGTCAATCACATTGCTTTTTCCGCTTCCGTTCGGACCGACTACCGCTGTAACCCCGGGAACGAAGTCGATTCCAATCCGTTCGGCAAAAGACTTGAAACCTACCACATCAAGCCGTTTTAAATACATTCCTTGCTCCTTCTCCGGCATGCGCCGGTTTTCTCTGATGTTATGGCTGTTCCCCTGGCTTTAGCCGGGATAATGCCATTTGCGCAGCTAGCTGTTCAGCTTCTTTTTTAGACCGGCCCGTCCCGGTTCCAAGTACCTTGCCATCTAAAGAAACCCTTGAGACAAACTCGCGATTATGGGCAGGGCCCTTTTCTTGAAGTACTTTATATTCGATGTTTCCTGCACCATCTCGTTGAACGTATTCCTGCAGTTGGCTTTTATAATCCATGACATGTGAAAAAGCACCAGCATTAATTTTCGGATACACTATTTTCTCCATGAATCCATTGACTGCCTGGAGCCCATTATCAAGGTAAAGAGCGCCAATAAAAGCTTCAAAGACATCCGCCAATAGTGCCGGGCGCTCACGGCCTCCCGTCATCTCTTCGCCCTTGCCGAGCAAAATAAGTTTTTCGAATGAAAGTTCATTTGCAAAAGATACCAATGATGGTTCACAGACAATGGCAGCGCGGAGCTTTGTCAGCTCCCCTTCGCTCATCATTGGATATTTTTTAAAAAGGAACTTTGATACGGTTAATTCCAATACGGCGTCCCCCAAAAACTCAAGACGCTCGTTGTCTTCGAAAGGCTTACGGCGGTGTTCATTCACGTAGGATGAATGGGTAAATGCCTGCCTCAATAGTTTTTCATCCGTAAATTGGATGCCGATACGGGCCTGGAATTCTTTAAATAAATTTTCTTTTGCGCGGTATGCGGCTGAGGTTTTTTCCTTTTTATTGCGCATAAGTCTCCACCTTGCTTTTATATGTACTTATAGGAATAGATCCAATAGTTCTATAATACAGAAGAAAGCTCCGTTTGAAAACGGAGCCTTGAAGATAAGCAGCGATTATTTTTTGCTATTTATGTAGTTAACAGCATCACCAACTGTGCCGATTTTCTCAGCATCATCGTCTGAAATCTCCATATCGAACTCATCTTCCAATTCCATAACAAGTTCAACTACATCAAGGGAATCAGCGCCAAGATCATCTTTGAAGGAAGCTTCAAGTGTCACTTGGGATTCGTCCACACCTAGGCGGTCTACGATGATCTTTGTTACGCGTTCTAGTACTTCTGCCATGCTTGTCACCTCCCCTCAAGCTATTATAGATTATTTCCCTATAGGAATAAAGTTAAAACTGAACGAAATTTCGTCTTCTGCTTTTCTTATGATCTAGCTGCGGCGGCTAGGAGCTCGGGGTCTTAAGCCAATCCTGCAAGAAGGCAAAGAACGCCTTCTGGCCGGCTCGTCTTAAGCCTGTCACCCCTGGGAGCCGCCTCCGCTTTTCTCTGTCCAGCTGCGGCGGCCAACGCCTAGTGGACTTCGGTCTCCTCCTTACGATAAGTCAACATCGATTCACTCCGTTCATCGTGTTTCCTTTATCTCGTTCGGAGCCCTCCAGTCCATACGGCGCTAAACGGCCGCCTCTGCTTTTCTTATTACATGACCATTCCGCCGTCTATGTGCAGGGTTTGCCCTGTCATATAGGAGGCGTCATCTGATGCTAGGAAAACAACTGCTTTGGCGATATCACGCGGCTCACCGAATCTTGCCAGCGGAATCATTTTTAGCATTTCCGCCTTTACATCTTCAGTCAGCTTATCTGTCATATCAGTCGTGATAAAACCTGGAGCGACCGCATTCACGGTAATATTCCTTGAAGACAATTCTTTGGCGGCCGTTTTTGTCAAACCGATTACGCCTGCTTTTGCGGCAACATAGTTAGCTTGCCCAGGATTTCCGCTTACCCCGACAATCGAGGCAATATTAATAATTCTTCCGCTGCGCTGCTTCATCATTTGGCGCGTGGCTGCTTTCGTGCAAAGGAAAACGCCCTTCAGGTTGATATTGATGACATCATCCCATTCGTCTTCCTTCATTCTCATCAAAAGGTTGTCCCTTGTAATCCCGGCATTGTTGACGAGAACATCAAGGCTTCCGAAGCGGCCGATCGTTTCTTTTACCATCATGGCGACGGCATCTGGGTCAGAGACATCTCCCTGGATAGCAAACGCTTCTCTTCCCATAGCCTTAATTTCTTCAGCCACTTCATTTGCTTTTGCTTCACTGCCTGCATAATTGATGGCGACATTTGCTCCCTGCCTGGCTAGTTCAAGGGCGATTTCACGTCCGATTCCCCTTGAAGCACCTGTTACAAGGGCTGCTTTCCCTTCCAGTCTCATTCTTTTTCCTCCTTAAGGGCCCTAATCGTTTCACGGCAAGTCTCCTCATTTGAAACAGAATAAATGGCAACGTTTCTGTCGATTTTTTTGACCAGGCCACCAAGGACTTTTCCGGGACCAAATTCAATAAAAGTGTCGACGCCAAGCTCAATCATTTTCTTGACCGAGTCTTCCCAAAGAACCGGGGAGTACAATTGTTTCACAAGATTCTGTTTAATTTGATTCGCGTCTTCCATTGGGAGGGCGTCTGCATTCGCAATAACCGGTATGGAAGCAGTCTTAATTTCGGCCCCATCCAGCACTTCGCTCAACCTGTTGGCGGCAGGCTCCATTAGGCTCGAATGGAAGGGTCCGCTTACTTCGAGCATAATGACCCTTTTCGCTCCTGCCTCTTTTGCCTTTTCACCGGCACGCTTTACTCCTTCGACTGTTCCAGATATGACAATTTGACCGGGGCAATTAATATTTGCCAATTGAACTGGATAACCAGAATCAGTGACAGCTGCTGTTGCTTCCCTCAAAGGAACCCTATCCAGCCCAAGGACAGCAGCCATCGTTCCAAGGCCGTCCGGCACAGCCTCCTCCATAAATTCGCCTCTTTTTCTGACGATGCGCACCCCGTCATCAAAGGTAATAGCTCCGGCAGCAACAAGCGCAGAATATTCACCAAGACTGTGTCCGGCTACATAGTCCGCTTCGATGCCAGACTCACGGAATAATGCCAAAAGTGCGGTGCTGGCAGTCAGAAGAGCAGGCTGTGTGTTGACTGTCTTTGTAAGCACTTCCTGAGGGCCTTCAAACATGATGCTGCTTAAGTTGTATCCGAGCAACTCATCTGCCTTTTTAAAAAGAGTTTTGCTCGGTTCATGATTTTCGGCAAGTTCCATTCCCATGCCTACAGTCTGGGAACCTTGCCCGGGAAAGATAAATGCAATTTTACCCATTTTCACACCTCAATGTTAAGATTCAGTACGGGCTGCAGCAGAATCTTCTGCAGCTTGTTTAATTAGTCCGGTTACATTGTTAGAAACCATCTCGCGAGTTTGCCTAATCGCGCTAAAGATGGCTTGTGCATTCGAGGAACCATGCGCCTTGACGACAGGCGCTTTCAGCCCGAACAAGGCCGCGCCTCCGTACTCGGAGTAATCCATTTGATCCTTCAGCACTTTTAAATCAGGTTTTAAAACAGCTGCAGCAAGCTTGCTTTTTAGAGATGCAGTCAATGCTCCTTTAAGCATTTTGAAGACTGACATCGCTGTCCCTTCGACGGTTTTCAAAACCATGTTCCCGGTAAACCCGTCTGTCACGACAACATCAGCTACTCCGTTCAGCAAGTCCCTAGCCTCAACATTGCCTACAAAATTAAGGTTGGATTCCTTTAATAGAGCATAAGCTTGTTTTGTCAGATCTGTGCCCTTCTTTTCTTCTGTACCAATATTCAGAAGGCCGACCCTCGGGTTCGCCGTCCCCCCCACCTTTTCCCAGTATACGGAGCCCATTAATCCGTATTGGAAAAGATGCTCTGGTTTTGCATCAACATTCGCTCCGACATCGAGCAGCAAAAACCCTTCGTTCCCGATTGTCGGTAATGTTGGCGCCAGCGCAGGCCTGTCGATCCCTTCTATCCGGCCGACTACGAACAGTCCGGCAGCCATGAGGGCCCCAGTGTTGCCGGCCGAGATGCAGGCATCTGCCTGTCCATCAGCGACCTGGCGCGCCGCAAGGACCATCGAAGCATTCTTTTTTCTTCTCACAGCCCGGACAGGCTCGTCTGTCCCAAGGATCACTTCTTCTGTATGTAAAATGGATATCCGGTCATGTCCTGAAAAGTGTTCCTTAATTTTTTTCTCGTCCCCGACAAGGGTAATTTGTATATCGCTAAAAAGGTCGGCTGCTTTTATGGCACCAAGGACGATCTCCTTAGGCGCATGGTCGCCGCCCATCGCATCAATTGCCAGCCTCATGTTCATTGCCACCTCTATTTTTATTTGAGCGGAACATTTCAAACTCGCCAATGAATACGGGCTCATTATTCACATAGCTTTTGACTTCCACAAACGTCCTGCCGTGTTCATGATCAAATCCGGTGACCTTTGCCTTTGCGATTACACGCTCACCCTCATGCACTGAACGTTTGAATCGCAAGGATGATTTGGCCGTTAAAGCAAGTTCATCATTAATGACCGCTACCGCAAGCGAGTTTGCCTGTGCAAACAAATGATGTCCACGGGCGATCCTGTTCCGTTTAAATACATGCTCTTTCTTGATATCCAATATGGAAATGGCGCTTTGATCCAGTTCCATATCAATAATCTCCCCGATGACCTCCTCAAGAGGGAGGGAGCGCACTTCATCTTCAAATCTTTTTTCGGCAACATGTTTAATCCGTTCCCGAAGCTCTGGAATCGATAGCTCGAGCCGGTCGAGCCTGATCGTCTGGACACTGACAGAAAAAAGCTCCGCGAGTTCCTCATCCGTAATAAAAGGATTTTCCTTTATTGTCAACACCAATTCCTGCTGCCGTTCCTTTTTATTTCGCCTCATCCGATCCACCGCCATTACTCTTATGACTAGGTACTAATAGTAGTATATAAGCAAGATATCTAGAATGCAAGACAAAAAAATGCTTGAAAGGGGGATCAATCAAGCTTCTCCCCTTTCAACACCCCGGCCTCCTCGAGTTCAGTACGGAGTCTCCCGTATTCAGGTGCTTCCCAAAACGCCCTTGACTGGACAAGTTTTGCGGCATCATCCCTCGCTGTTTCCAAAGCCCGGTAATCATGGACCATGTCAGCTACTTTGAATTCTGGGACGCCACTTTGCTTTTTGCCAAAGAAATCCCCCGGTCCTCTTAACTCTAAATCTTTTTCACTCACAACAAAGCCATCATTTGTTTCAGTCATGATCTTCATTCGTTCTTTCCCGATTTCTGATTTCGGTTCAGCCAAGAGGATGCAATACGACTGATCACTTCCCCTGCCAACCCTTCCTCGAAGCTGATGGAGTTGTGCAAGCCCGAACCGCTCTGCATCATATATAACCATCACTGTAGCATTTGGCACATTGACGCCCACTTCAACCACCGTTGTCGATACAAGAATCTGGATTTGATTTTCTGCGAACGACCGCATCACCTCTTCCTTTTCGGCAGAAGGCAGACGGCCGTGCATAAGGCCGACTTTGAAACGGTTTTGGAAATAGAAGGTGAGTGAACTGTGGACGTCTATCGCATTTTGTACGTCCAGTTTGTCGGATTCCTCAATAAGCGGGCAAATGACATAAGCCTGACGTCCCTTGTGCAATTCCTTCTCGATAAACCCAAGCACCCGCTCAAGCATATCTTCGCGCGCCCAGTATGTTTCAATCGTTTTCCGGCCGGCCGGCATTTCATCAATGACAGATACATCCATCTCACCAAAGACAGTGATAGCCAGAGTCCTTGGAATCGGAGTAGCCGTCATAAAGAGCACATCGGGTTTTTCTCCCTTTTCCCTTAAAATTCTGCGCTGTTCGACCCCAAACCGATGCTGCTCATCCGTAATAACAAATCCAAGTCTAGCAAAAGAAACTTCCTCCTGAATGAGTGCATGGGTTCCAACAAGAATATCGATCTTTCCTTCAGCTAATTCCGCTAGTAGTTCTTTTCTCGCTTTTCCTTTTACTGAACTTGTTAAAAGCGCGCATCTGACATGAAAGGGATCGAAAATCTCTTTTAAAGAAGCTGCATGCTGTTCCGCCAGAATTTCTGTTGGGACCATCAAAGCTCCCTGCCTACCCGTGGTTACACTGGCATACAAACAAATGGCCGCGACGACAGTCTTCCCTGAACCAACGTCCCCCTGAAGCAGGCGGTTCATCCTGTACGGGGATTTCATATCAGTAAGGATTTCATTCACGACTCTTTTTTGTGCGCCTGTCAGCGGAAATGGGAGACGGTCTATAAATTCTTTTACCTTATCCAAATCATATTTCTGGACGATCCCCGGGGTTTGCTCCCGCTCAATTTTCCTAAGGGCCTGCATTTTCAGCTGGAAGGATAGGAACTCTTCGTAAACAAACCGGCGCCTCGCCTTTTGAACATCTTCCGGTATTTCAGGAAAATGCATCGTTTCAAGCGCCTCTCTCCGGTTTGGAAGCCTGTATTTCCTGACTAACCCATCCGGCAGCGTTTCTTCAATATCGTCCCCATACATAGCGAATGCCTGAGCAATATACTTGCGCATGTTCCTCATTGTCAGGCTTCCCTTCAAAGCATAAACAGGTTCGAACAATTTCCCGCGTCTGTTTTCCCCAAAGTGCATTTCGGAGACCGTAATCGCCATCCGATGCTGGTCCCATTTGCCGGTAACCGTGACAGTTTCGTTAATCGTAATTTTATTCTTCAAATAAGGCTGATTGAAGATGATCGCCTGGACGAGATAGCGCCCGATGAGCAGGCGGACCGTCATCCTGGACCTCTTTTTGCCAAAACGGGCAAGGGAAGGCTCGCTGTGAACCTTCCCTTCCACGGTTATTCTCTCATCATGCTTCACATCAGCGAGGTCGCGCAGCCTGTAGTCTTCGTAACGGAACGGAAAATGTTCGAGCAGGTCCTTAATTGTTACAATATTCAGGCCGGCAAGAAGATCTGCCGTTTCGTCGCCAATTCCTTTCAGCACTTTTACTGATTGCATGAGGTTCTTATTCACTGTTTTATGTGCGGGATTCCAAAGATTTTCGCTTCCAGCATTTTGCCGGTTGGAGTCGCCGCCAACCCTCCCTGTGCGGTTTCTTTTAAAGCAGTTGGCATCGACTGGCCAATCTTGTACATCGCGTCAATGACTTCATCGCAAGGAATCCTGCTCTTGATTCCCGCAAGAGCCATGTCCGCGGCAACCATCGCGTTAGATGCCCCCATCGCATTTCGTTTAACACACGGGACTTCCACTAACCCGGCAACAGGATCGCAGACGAGTCCAAGCATGTTTTTCAATGTAATGGCCATTGCTTCGGCGCATTGCTCGGGAGTTCCTCCGGCTAGTTCTACCAAAGCGGCGGCAGCCATACCCGCTGCCGAACCTACTTCCGCCTGGCAGCCTCCCGCGGCGCCGGAAATCGAGGCATTATTAGCGACAACAAACCCAAAAGCGCCGGATGTAAATAAGAATTGGACCATCTGCTCTCTTGTCGGGTTCAATTTATGTTTTACAGCGAATAATGTACCAGGCACAACACCAGCGGAACCAGCCGTAGGAGTCGCGCAAATGGTTCCCATTGCTGCGTTCACCTCATTTGTGGCTACAGCCTTACTGACCGCGTCAAGCAGCGTTTCGCCGGACAAAAAATTCCCTTTTTTGATATATTCCTGTAATAAAACGGCATCTCCGCCAGTCAGTCCGGAGTGAGATTTGACTCCACTTATCCCCCGTTCAACAGCTTGTTCCATGACCTCTAAATTCCGGTCCATCTGGCCGAGCACCTCTTCCCTCGAACGGCCGGTCACTTCCATTTCCTGTTCAATCATGATTTCCGATATTTTTACATCTCTGCTGGTCGCAAGTTCAACCAGCTCTGCTACGTTGCGGAACATCCGCTTCACCCCTTTATTTCCCCAATTGTCTAATCAACAATTTTGGTCACTTTTAAGATATTAGGCAGTTTTTCTATCTCGTTAAGTATATCCTGCCCAATATTATGGTCCACCTCAATGGTCATCAAGGCCATCTTCCCTACTTCTTTCCTCGAGACCTCCATGTGGCCAATATTAATTTTATTGTTGGCAAGAATATTTGCCACATTCGCAATAGCGCCGAACCGGTCATTATGGACAACTAAAATTGCCGGATGATGGCCGGAAAGTTTCAATTCAAAACCATTCAGTTCGGTTATTTCTATTTTCCCTCCGCCGATTGATATACCAACAAGCTCAAGCTCTCCTTTATCATCACCAATCATAACTCTCGCTGTATTTGGGTGATCTGCCAGGGCATCTTCTTCTATGAATCTAATTTTCATCCCTTTTTCAGTTGCAAGGTCAATAGCGTCAATAATTCTTGGATCATCTGTTTCAAAATCAAGCAAGCCGCCTACAAGCGCCACATCTGTCCCATGGCCCTTGTACGTTTTTGCAAAAGACCCGTATAGCGAAATGTTCACCCATTTAGGCTCCCGGCCAAAAAGGCTTCTCGCTACTTTTCCAATGCGCGCGGCACCAGCCGTATGGGAACTCGAAGGCCCAATCATGACCGGGCCGATGATATCAAAAACACTTTTATACTTCATTTTCCACTTCCCCTTGTCGACTCCGGGCAGAACCCGTTCATTTGTTGAAACCTATCCTTTATTTTACCGAATCTCAACGCGATTTGACAATTTTTTATTAAGTCTGTGCCAGTCTGTTTATTTTGCTCCTATTATAGGTTGAACTAGAAGTTTTCTTTTCATGGTGAATCTTTGTTGATTTGCGCTTCACAAAGGAAAGCTTCTGAGAATAATCATCGCAGGGACACAAAGGAAAGCTCCAAGGAATTTGCATCGCAGAGACAGGCGATCTTTGCCTGTCTCGAGGCGGCTTTTTGCCTGTCACGAGGCACTTCGCTTTCCGCGGGGCGTCAGTGGAGCCTCCTCGGCGCCTTGGCGCCTGTGGGGTCTCCACCTTGCCGCCGCATCCCGCAGGACAAATGGCTACCTTGAATAGGCTTTGCACGAAGGAAATGCGATAGCATTTTCGAGGAGTCTTCGTGCCTTCCGCTCCAATCAACCTACTTCCTTGGCTAATTTGTGTAAAAATTAATTTCAACCTATATAATTAACAAAAAAGGCATTCCCCTATCCTGGAGGAATGCCTTTTTTATCTTATTCGACTGCGAAAATGAAGGAATAAAGCGGTTGTTTCCCATCATGGATTTCAACTTCGACATCCTTGAAGTTTTCTTCAACAAACTGGGTAATTGCCTCGGCCTCTTCATCCGTTACATCCTCGCCCTTTAGAATGGTGAGAATTTCAGAATCTTCATCAAGCATTTTGGCGAGAAGTTCACGGGCCGCAGCCGCCTTTTCCCTGCTCTTCACAACAATTTTACCTTCATTGATTCCCATGAAATCGTCTTTTTCGATTTCAAGCCCGTCAATGCTCGTATCACGTACAGCATAGGTAATCTGTCCCGTTTTTACATGGCTCATAGCCTCGTTCATCGCGGCTTCATTTGAATCCATATCAGTACCCGGGTTAAAGGCAAGCAATGCCGACAAGCCCTGAGGAACCGTCTTCGACTGGATGACGACGGCTTGTGAACCGATTACTTCTGCAGCCTGCTGCGCTGCCATAATAATATTTTTATTGTTTGGCAAAATAAACACCTTATCAGCGTTTACTTCTTCAATTGCTTTGACAATATCTTCAGTGCTCGGATTCATTGTCTGTCCGCCCTCGATCACGGAATGGGCCCCAATGCTTTTGAATAATTCTGCTATTCCCGAACCCATTGATACTGTAACAACCCCATATTCGCGTCGTTCCACTTTTTTGTTCCCTGTTACAAGAGGAGTATGGGTTTCACCAATGATAGTGGAATGTTGCTGGCGCATATTCTCAATCTTAATATTAATCAAACTTCCATACCGCTGGCCATAACTTAGGACTGTGCCAGGCTCTTCGGAGTGGATATGGACTTTGACAACTTCCTCATCAGCAATGACGAGAAGAGAATCACCATATTTACTAAGGTCCTGCCTAAATAGTTCTTCCTTGAAAGTTCTTCCAGCAAGCTTGTCCTTTTCAAATCGGACCATGAATTCGGTGCAGTAACCGAATTCAATATCTTCTGTATTCATGTAGGCTTGAACGCTCCGATGGTGTTCGGCACTCACAAGATCAGTCATAGATGGCATCGCTGCTGGCGAATCAGGAAGTTTTTCTCCCTTCAACTCTGCAAGGAAGCCTTCATAAACAAAGACGAGCCCCTGCCCGCCGCTGTCAACAACGCCTACCTCTTTCAACACCGGCAGCAAGTCAGGTGTCCTTTCTAGGGAGGCCTTTGACTCAGCAAATACCGCTTCCATTATTTCAATAATATCATCCGACTTCGTTGCTGCCTGTACCCCTTTGCGCGCTGAATCCTTAGCAACGGTCAAAATCGTTCCTTCAACTGGTTTCATAACAGCTTTATAGGCAGTTTCCACTCCAGCTTCAAGCGCGGCAGCAAATTCTTTCCCGCCAATCGACTCTTTGTTCTCAATCGCTTTTGCAAAGCCCCTGAATAACTGAGACAAAATGACGCCGGAATTTCCGCGCGCACCCATTAAAAGCCCTTTTGAAAGAGCTGATCCGACTTTGCCAATATGTTTTTGTACATTGTTCTTAACTTCCTTGGCGCCCGATGTCATGGACAGGTTCATATTCGTCCCAGTATCGCCATCCGGTACAGGAAAAACATTTAAAGAGTCAACCAGTTTCGCATTAGCTGAAAGGTGGTTGGCCCCCTGGATAACCATCTCCGCAAACTGTGCACCATTTAGTTCTTTCATAGACACAAAAACTTCCTCCTCACTACGGGTTCGCTACACGAACTCCCTGAACGTAAATATTTACCGAGTCAACCGTTAAGCCAACTGTTTTTTCGAGGGTATATTTCACTTTCGATTGCACGTTGTGGGCAACCTCGGAAATTTTCGTTCCGTAGCTTACGATAATGTACATATCGATATGGACCTGGCCCTCTTCCTGGCGGACAATCACCCCGCGTGTGAAGTTTTCCTTCCGCAAGATCTCAGTGAGGCCGTCCCTGATTTGGTTTTTCGAAGCCATCCCAACGATGCCATAGCAGTCTATTGCCGCGCCGCCTGAAATGGTTGCGATTACTTCATTTGAAATATCGATTTGCCCGAACTTCGTTTTCATTTCGATGGACATGAACGTTCCCCCTTTTAATAAAAATCCAAAAGCAACTATTCTACTCGAGATTTGTCCAGCTACTGAGCCTCGGTACAGTGTTCTTCACCTATATCGAGGCGATTTCGCCATTCCTTCTTGCTCATTAGCTAAAGTCATTTTACTATAGTCCCGTCTTTTTTAAAAGTTATACTGCCCTTTAATAATACAGCAACACTTTGGCTTTGATGTCAAGGTTTTTTTCTTGAAAGCTTTTTGTTCATCTATTGCAATCATAATGGTTGTGTGATAAATTATTAAAGTATCTTTTATAAACGGGGATAGTTTTATTTTCCCCGCACCGGATTTGTACCGGATATTGACACCGATCTCTTAAAAGTACTTGCTTTTGGATGTTAAGGAGGGAAAGAATATGCCACGCAAATGTGTTATTACCGGCAGGAAAACAACAACAGGAAATAAACGTTCTCACGCTATGAACGCAAACAAGCGCACATGGGGTGCAAACCTTCAAAAAGCACGCATTCTTGTTGACGGGAAGCCTAAGCGCGTATGGGTTTCCGCAAGGGCGCTTAAATCAGGCAAAGTTGAACGCGTTTAATACAATCAGAAAAAGGCATCCAAATGGGTGCCTTTTTTGCTTATAAAACGATACCCCGAAGGCTCGATTTACTGGGTTACTATCACGAATTCGGTTCCTTGCATCGAATAAAACCGCGTTTAGTTGGTTTCCTACACGAAAACAAAAGCACCCTGCAGAAGGGTGCCACCTTTTTCATTCACCTTTTCTAAACATCCCGATCATGGCCCTTACCAGTCCGCCTAGGAACCTTGGCAGTTTGATTGTATAGAATTTCATAATGCCCCTCCTCACCTTTTCACACGCCTTAATCTCTACCTCATTCATATTCAGGATATTCTTTCATTATAAATAAGTACATAAAATCCGAAAGCAACTCAGTCATCGCTTCTTATGATTATTAATATGCCTTCGGAAAATGAAAAAGTACCATAATCGCCAACAAGTTCATTGCTAATGCATAATGTTGAACCCTTTGGAATATGGCGGTTTTCTAGAGGGTATTTAAACCCTTTCAATGTCAGGCCAGACACATCACTCGTTCCAGGCAGGAAGGATATATATTTATTTTCATCTTTTTTCACCTGATAAGTACCAGCGGATTTTATGTATACGGTGTTACGGATATCAATCATCTTTAGCTCAGGAGCATATTGTTTCTCATTATATCTTTGCATGAGCTGAAGGTTTGCAAGGAAATGATCAATTCTTCCCCCTGTCGCTCCAAAAAGCCGAATCATACGAGGATTTTGTTGAACAGCCCATTCGAGGGCAAGTTCCATATCCGTTTCATCCTTTTCGGGTTTCACTTTTCGGAGATTATGAATACTCGTTTTAATGAAGGCTAATTCCTCTTCGGTTACCGAATCAAAGTCCCCGAAAGCAGCATACGGATTAATACCTCGCTCCAACAGCACGGCCGTCCCCCGGTCCACTCCGATCCATTTATCTTCAGGACTTCTATAGGATTCAAGTGACGGGATAAGGGCAGGCGGTCCTCCGCCCATAATATTTATATTCAAACTACTTGCCTCCTATCGTTAAATATTCTTGACAATAAGAAAAAGCCAGCACAAAGCTGGCAAAATACGTTAGGTTCAGCTGCCGCGGATTTCGGCAATTGCCTTGGCCCTGTCAGACTGATTATAGATTGCAGAACCAGCGACTAAGACCGTTGCTCCAGCCTCAATACAAAGCCTGGCCGTTTCAGCGTTTACGCCGCCATCCACTTCAATTTCAACCTCTGTAGAGAACCTGTCCGCCATTGACTTCACTTCCCGTATTTTCGGTAGTACTCCCGGAATGAATTTTTGCCCGCCAAAACCCGGGTTAACGGACATTAGCAAAACCATATCCACATCTTCAATGACATGTTCTATTGAACTGACCGGAGTTGCAGGGTTCAGGACAACGCCTGCTTTCACCCCGAAACTTTTAATCAGTTGAATGGTCCTGTGTAAATGGCGGCATGCCTCAACATGGACAGTAATGTAATCTGCACCCGCTTTTGAAAAATCCTCAATATAAAGATCGGGATTCTCAATCATTAAATGGACATCAAGTGGGAGGCTTGTTGCTCTTCTTGCTGCTTCAACGATGAGCGGTCCAATCGTGATATTCGGGACAAAATGGCCATCCATGACATCGACATGGATATAATCCGCTCCGCCTCGTTCAACATCTTTAATTTCCTCTCCCAGCTTAGAGAAATCTGCTGAAAGGATGGAAGGTGCAATTTTCACCATTCATTAGTACCTCGGCTTTCTATCTTTTATTTCCTGCAAAAAGTTTAAATAATTTTCATACCGGTAACGAGGAATGACCTCCTCCTCAACGGCTGCTTTTACAGCGCATTTCGGTTCCTTCACATGAAGGCAGCCACGAAACTTGCAGCGTTCGCTTGCTTTCATGATTTCCGGAAAGCATGAACCGAGCTCTTCCGCTTCAATCTCCTGGAACTCGAGCGAACTGAATCCGGGGGTATCAGCTACAAGCCCGTCCCCAATTTCAATTAGTTCAACATGGCGGGTCGTGTGGCGTCCCCTTCCTAAATGGGCAGATATATCATTTGTTTTTAAATCCAAATCTGGTCTGAGCACATTTAAAAGGGAGGACTTGCCTACCCCGGACTGCCCCGCGAAAACGGAAATTTTTTGTTCAAGATGCGGATAGAGCTGTTCAACACCAGCTTCGGTTTCGGACGAGACGAAAAGAACTTCATAGCCAGCCGCCCTATATCCCGTTGCATAGTCCTCAAGCATTTCCAACTCCGCCTCGCTTGCGAGATCCGTTTTCGTGATACAAATAATAGGCTCAATGTGATTGTACTCAACGAGAACGAGGAAACGGTCCAATAATGCCGGGCTGAAGGTAGGTTCGACAGCCGAAAAGACTAAAAAAGCTCTGTCAACATTCGCGATTGGCGGCCTGACTAGCTCATTCTTCCGCTCTTTGACCTCCAGAATGTATCCTTCCTTATCATTTTCCGCTTGAAATACAACATTATCCCCAACTAGTGGAGTAATGTTGTTTATCCGGAAAACTCCTCTTCCCCTGCACTGAGTCACTCCATCTTCATTCACCACATAGTAAAATCCACTCAATGCCTTGATAATTTTTCCTTCAGGCATATACACACTCCTTGATTATTCATTCGCACTGGCCGATAAATACTCCGGTTAAAGTTATTGCGCTTCATCATAAGTGATTGTTTCATCTTCAATCACTCTATTGTCCAGCATAATCTTGTAGCCTGCTTTTTTGCCATAAGGCACTTTCAACTCAATGACAAATGTCCTGTTCGCTGTAATCACGCCTGTATCCGCAGCTTCTGTCATGCTGTGCTCAACATCATCAATAAGAATGGCGTATTCCTGCGGCTGACCGGGCACGTCTGGATTGTATTCGACCATTACTTCTTTTCTGTATGTTCTCGGCAAAATTTCTTCTTTCCCTTTAGAAAGGACAACCGTGACGGTTTCCCCCTTTACAAGCTGAGTGCCTGGAGGAGGCGTGTGTGAAATGACAAGCCCTTTATCCACGTTATCATCGTAGACTGGTTCGGCTTTTTTTATATTCAGTCCAGTGAGGTCCGCATAATCATCAAGTGTCTTTTCATTGTACCCTCTTAAATCGCGCAGGGTAATTTTTTCAGGACCTTTACTGACAGTGAATTCTAATTCAGTCTCTTCAGGGACAACCGATCTTCCCGGAGGTAAGTTCTGTTTAAGAATCGTTCCCGGATCACTGTCGTCATAAATTTCATTTGCCCTGATATCCTTGAAATTCTCCTTATCCAAGAGGGCCGCAACCGTATCATATTGCCTGTCCTTATAATCAGATAGCTCGAATTTTTCCTTGCCAGAGCTGACATACAAATCTATCTCCGTACCTTCCTTAACCGTTCTACCGGCTGGCGGGTCCGTTTTCACTATTAAACCTTCCTGTATATCTTCATGGGTTATTTCCTTTGTATCTCCAATGGTAAAGCCAGCTTGCTTTAACTCGGAAATGGCATTGTCCAGCGTTCCGCCACTCACATCAGGAATTTCTCTATCCTTTGCGCCGAATATTCCGGGAAACACCGTAATTGCGCCTATACCCAGGAGTACTAATAAAATAAAGGTCGAAACAAGAATAATCGGCCATTTTTTTCGCTTTTTCTTTTCGTTTCCTTGTTTTGGCTTTGCCGCGGTTTCCTCATGCTTTGCCTGTCCATGGACGATTGTCTCGTCAAGATTTTTCACGGATTGCTCCGCCGTTATGACGGGAATAGCTTTCGTTGCGTCGATATCTTCAGGGACAAAGAATTTAGGTTCATTTAATCTCTCTGGATAAAGAGATGTCTGTAAATCTTCTTCCATTTCCTCAACACTGTCATATCGAAGAAAAGGGTCCTTTGCCGTTGCCTTCAAGACGATGTTTTCGACACTTTGGGGAATTTGCGGGTTCCATCTCCTGATGGATGGCGTTTCGGTTTGCAAGTGCTTTAGCGCAATTGAAACCGCGGATTCCCCGAAAAAAGGAAGCCGGCCTGTCAAAAGTTCAAACATGACGATCCCCAGGGAATAAATATCAGACTTTTTATTCGCCATTCCGCCCCTCGCCTGTTCAGGTGACAGATAGTGGACAGAACCGAGAACTGAATTGGTCTGAGTGATGCTTGTCGCGCTTAGCGCCATGGCAATTCCGAAATCGGTAATTTTTACATTGCCTTTATTGTCAACAAGAATATTGTGCGGCTTAATATCCCGGTGGACGATATGATTTTGGTGCGCATGGGCGATCGCTGACGTCAGCTGCCTCATAATATCAATTGCAGCATCGACCCTTAGCGGGGAAAATTGCTGTATGTACTGCTTAAGGGTCTGGCCATCCACAAATTCCATGACAATATAGTAAATGCCCTCTTCCTCGCCAACATCATAAATGCTGACAATATTCGGGTGGGCCAGGCTCGTTGCCGACTGGGCCTCGCGATGGAAGCGGCGGATGAATTCTTCGTCATTTGCAAAGTCAAGACGGAGCACCTTAACGGCAACATTCCGGTCAAGAATGACATCATGAGCAAGGTAAACATTGGCCATGCCACCGCCGCCGATAGCATCCAAAATTTTATAGCGGCCGCTGATCCTTTTTCCAATCATCATTTAGTCATCACCCTCGCTGACTCGGGTAAATTCGACAATCGCCAGGGTTATATTGTCTTCCCCGCCATATTCATTGGCAAGCGAAACAAGACGGGCTGCTTTATCCTCCAGACTGTCGCCGCTCTTTAGCACTTCAGCCATTTCCTTCTCGTTTACCTTGTTTGAAAGGCCGTCAGAGCAAAGCAATAGGGCATCCCCTTCTTCGAACATAATCGTGCTTACGTCCATTTCAACTTTTTCTTCCGTACCAAGGGCTCTGAGCAGGACATTCTTCCGGGGATGATTTTCCGCGTCTTCCCTTGAAATCTGACCAGAGCGCAGCAGCTCGTTAACAAGTGAATGATCCTCGGTAATTTTCCTGAACCCGGACTCATTAAGAATATAGCAGCGGCTATCGCCGATATTTGCAATCGTTGCAAAATCTTCAAGCATAATCGCTGCTACAATCGTTGTCCCCATTCCATCGCATTCTTCATTTGCCCGGGCATGTTTAAAAAGTGAGTCATTCACAAGTGTGATATGTTCTTTAAACCAAGTCTCGGCCTGGTCAGGCCGATTAATGCCCGAGGATGTTTCCCAGAACTTCTTCATTTCCGTCAAAGCCATTCCACTAGCAACATCGCCAGCCCTGTGGCCGCCCATCCCGTCCGCAACTATAGCGAGCCGGTTTCCGTCGCCATTCAAAAAAATGCCTCCACAGTCTTCGTTATGGCTTCTGATTTTCCCCTGATCAGTCATATAGACCGCTTTCATCTACTTCTCCAACTCCTCCTGACGCGCCTTCGCACGCAGCTGTCCGCAGGCAGCGTCAATATCATGGCCCTGTTCCCTTCTTGTTGTCACATTGATTCCCCTGTTTTTCAAAGCCTTTTCAAAAGCAATAATTTGGTCTTTTGGTGTGCGGACATAATCCCGTTCCGGAACATAGTTGACAGGAATCAAATTGACATGGCATTTTAGCCCTTTTACGAGAGAAGCCAATTGTTCAGCATGCTCCAGCTGGTCGTTTACATTCCCAAACAACCCGTATTCAAAGCTTATTCTTCTCCCTGTCTTATCGATATAATACCTTACAGCTTTCATTAAGTCATCAAGTTTATAGGCACGGTTAATCGGCATCAGCCTGCTCCGGAGTTCTGTGTTAGGGGCATGGAGGGAGATGGCAAAATTGATTTGCATGTTTTCATCTGCAAACTGATAGATTTTCGGAATGATTCCGCTTGTTGACACTGTTATATGGCGAGCACCTATATTCAGTCCTTTGTCATGATTAATGATTTTCAGGAAAGATAGCATGTTATCATAATTGTCAAAAGGTTCGCCAATTCCCATAATGACCACTGAACTTACCCGCTCATCCGATTCATCTAATGCCTGTTGGACCTTGACAACCTGGGCGACGATTTCCCCCGCTTCAAGATGACGCTTTAATCCTCCCAGCGTGGAGGCGCAAAAGGTGCAGCCGATCCTGCAGCCAACCTGTGTTGTGACACAAACAGAATTTCCGTACTCATGGCGCATGAGCACTGTCTCAATGGAATACCCGTCATGCAATTCAAATAAAAACTTGATGGTGCCATCCGCGGAGGTTTGTTGGATGACCGTATTTAAGGTTGTAAGGTTGAAGTGATGATCGAGCTTCTCCCTTAGACCTTTTGAAAGGTTGCTCATTTCCTCGAAGGACCCAGCTCTTTTCTGATATAACCAGTCAAAAATTTGCTCAGCCCGAAATGGTTTTTCCCCATTATCTGTAAGCCATTCCTTCAGTTCATGAAGCTGAAGGGAATAAATCGACGGTTTCTGTGTTTCTTCTTCTGTGCTTTTCTTTGTTGTATTTACGTTTTCCAACCGTTACACCTTCTTTCGCAGACTTGCAATATAAAAACCGTCAGAGCCAAAATCCTGAGGCATTACTTGCAGGCTGCTATTTGTTATGAGTGGCCTTACAGCCGCAGGCATTCTATCAATGAGACTTTCATCGAATTCGAACTCGGGATGCCTTTGAAGGAATGCCGCCACACTGTCCTGGTTTTCTCCTTTATCTACTGTACACGTACTGTAGACAAGAATTCCACCTTTTTTTAACAATGGAGCAACCGAATCCAAGAGTTCCTGCTGAATCTGAACGAGTCTTTCAAGGTCTTTTTCCCTTTTCGTATACTTCATATCAGGTTTCCTTCTCATGACGCCCAAGCCTGAACAAGGCGCGTCAAGGAGAATCCTGTCAACCGTTTCAGGCTGAAAACTGCCTGATGCATTTCTGCTGTCCATCGCACTGGCTTCTATATTCCGAAGCCCCAGCCTTGAAGCATTATCCCTGATTAGCTTCACTTTGTGTTCATGCAGATCGAGCGAAATAACTTTTCCCGTCCCGGAAAGCTTTTCAGCGATATGGGTGCTCTTCCCCCCTGGCGCGGCACATGCATCGAGGATTGTTTCATCCTCTTTTACCCCAAGTGCGTAGGCAGCAAGCATGGAACTCTCATCTTGAATGGTCAAGAGTCCCTCTTTAAAAGCCGAAGAATGAGCGAGATTTCCTTTTAGCGCCCTGATTGCCTCCGGGATAATCGGGCTTGCCTCTACCTTGAAGCCCTCCGATTCCAAATGCTTTATGCAATCGTCCCTGGTCATCCTTGTTAAGTTGACCCTTGCAGTCTGGAGTGGAGCGGTCAAATTGATTTCACACATTTCTTTCGTCTTTTCATATCCGAATTGATCAAGCCATCTCTTTACAAGCCACGTTGGATGGCTTGTCTCTATAGCGAGGCGTTCTGATGGATCTTTAATCTCTTCAAGTGAAGGAACCCCTTCTCTCTGTATACTTCTCAATACCCCGTTTACCATGGAAGAGATCCCCTTATGCCCCCGCTTTTTCGCAATTTCCACAGCCTCGAAAATAGCTGCCCTGTCTGGTATCCTGTCAAGGTAAAGCATTTGATAAACTGTCAGTTTTAACAAATGAATCACCCACGGGTCTGCTTTCTTCCCCTTTTTCAGAAAGGGAGAAAGAAAATAATCAAGGGTCATGCTCCTTTGTAGTGTTCCATAAACTAGCTCTGTTAATAGGCCGATATCCTTTTGCGGCAGCTTATTCTTTTCAATCGTATGGTTCAACAGCAAGTTGCTGTATGCCTGGTTCTTTTCTATCGTTTCGAGAAGCTCCAAAGCTGTCTCCCTGACATTTTTCGTTTTTGCCGCCACTCATTTCGGGCCACTGGATCGAGAAGGGCCCTTCTCTCCTTTCAATCTATCAAGAAGCGATGAATTTAACTGCCAAATTTATTCCCAGCCTGAAGTTTCACTCCAGCACCGCGCAAAAATTCATCCGCGTCCATTGGCTTTTTCCCAGAAGGCTGAAGCTTAAGGATTTTGATTGCAGTTTGATCACCAGTCGCTACAATGATTCCATTCTCATCGATGGATAGGATTTCACCCGGTCCGCCTTGTTTGGAATCGTGTGCTTTTTCACTTTCCCATAGTTTCACAACTTGTCCGTCCAACGTTGTATAGGCTACCGGCCACGGATTCATTCCGCGGATATGATTGTAAATCTCTTTTCCGCCCTTTGACCAGTCGATTCGCTCTTGTTCTCTTTTTATGTTATAGGCAAAGGTTGCCTCTTCATCATTTTGTTTCAACGGAGTCAATTCCCCTTTTAAAAGCCGGGGCAGTGTCTCGGATAAAAGCTTCGCTCCCGCCACGCTCAGCTTATCATGCAGCGTTCCGACATTATCCGTTTCCGTAATGGGAACCTCAACCTGTGAAAGAATATCCCCTGCATCAAGTTTTTCTTCCATATACATAATGGTAATCCCGGTTTTATCCTTCCCTTGGATAATCGAATAATGAATTGGCGCGCCGCCGCGCAGTTCAGGGAGAAGTGAGGCATGGACATTGATACAGCCATATTCCGGGGCCTCAAGCAATTCTTTTGGCAAAATCTGCCCGAAAGCCGCTGTCACAATTAAATCCGGCTTTAAATCAATAACCTTATCAAGTTCTTCTCTGTTCCTTATTTTTTCGGGCTGATAGACAGGAATTCCATGTTTTAAAGCCTCGGTTTTGACAGGTGGAGGTGTCAATACCCTTTTCCTCCCTACCGGTCTGTCAGGCTGAGTTACTACGGCGATGACATTGTAGCCATCCTCCAAAATCTTTCTTAGTACCGGCACCGAAAAATCGGGCGTCCCCATAAAAATTACTTTCGTCACTCGTCTGCCACTCCCTCAAGTTCGTCTTCTTCCAAATACCGCGTTACCTTAGAAGTAAAAAGGATTCCGTTTAAATGGTCGATTTCATGCTGAATTGCCCGCGCAAGAAACCCCTCCGCCTCAAGTGAATACTTTTTTCCCTTCCTGTCATAGGCTTCAATTTTCACATAATTAGGTCTCGTTACTTCGCCATAAAGACCCGGAAAGCTCAAGCAGCCTTCCGCCCCGGTCTGTTCCCCCGAAACGGACAGAACGCGGGGATTCACCATCTCAATTGTCCCGGATTCATCATCGACATCCACAATCGCCACTTGGACTTGTTGCCCGATTTGCGGGGCAGCGAGGCCTACTCCATCAAACTCAATCATCGTATCGTACATATCATCAAGAAGCTTCGCGAGCTTTTTATCAAAACGCGACACTTCATTACATTTTTTCTCAAGTATTTCTGCAGGATGCAGAACTATTTTTCGTATTGCCAAATGATTGTTCCTCCAATTTCCTTTTATATCCCACTCTTAACGGGCAGTAAGACCCCAAATTCAAGAATTAGGGTACAAAAAAGATAAGGGGGGTCAACTGCCCGTAAAGGTCCGATTGGTTCAACTAACCATCAGCGGGGAAAAAGCGCCCCACTGATGGAAGTTTCACTTTATTACTTTTGCCAAAAAAAGTTTCTTCTAATCTATTTTCTCGCTTACTACATGAGCAGGTAGGGGTTGAGGTCGACTGAGACTTGGAGGCCTCCGGAACCATCTTCTTTTTGGTAGCGATCAAGCACTTGCTTCAAATTTTCCCCTAGGGCCGGTTCCCGCTTATATTTCACGAGGCATTGGTAGCGGTAGCGGTCGTTAATTCGGGGAATTGGAGAAGCGACCGGCCCAAGTACGACCGCTTCCTCTGATACCCTTGCCCTCAAAAATGCAGTAATCTGCTCTGTGACTGATACTGCCTTCATCAGCTCGCCGTGGCTGACGGTCACCATGGCCAGGTAAAAGAAAGGCGGGTATTTATGGACTTTTCTATTCATCATTTCCCTCTGATAAAAAAGGTCATAGTTTTGGCTGCCAGCGAGCTCAATGCTGTAATGTTCAGGCGTGTACGTTTGAATGACGACTTCTCCCAGAAGTTCGTGGCGCCCTGCCCTCCCGCTTACCTGTGTCAGAAGTTGGAACGTTTTTTCCGAAGACCGGAAATCAGGAAGGTGAAGCATCGTGTCGGCGGACAAGACACCTACTAGTGTGATATTCGGAAAATCGAGACCCTTGGCAATCATTTGCGTTCCGAGCAGGATGTCTGCCCTTCCCTCGGAAAATTCTTTTAAAAGCCTTTCATGGGATCCTTTTCTCCCGGTCGTATCCATGTCCATCCTTACCACTCTAGCATGAGGGAGGAGCTTGCCTAGTTCTTCTTCAACCTTTTGGGTGCCGGTGCCGAAGTAGCGGATATGCTCACTCAAGCATTCCGGGCACTGCAGCGGCACTCGGCTTTCATAGCCGCAGTAATGGCATTTCATCTGCTCATTTCTTCTGTGGTACGTTAACGATATATCGCAATGCGGGCAGCCCATGACATAACCGCAATCCCGGCACATGACGAATGAAGAGTGGCCGCGTTTATTAAGGAAAAGAACAATCTGCTCCTTTTTTTCAAGCCTGTCCTCCATTTTCTCAAAAAGTTTACGAGAAAACATCGACCGGTTACCTGAGCGCAACTCTTCCCTCATATCGACAATCTCGACTTCCGGCATTGGCTGGTTATTCATTCGATCCGGAAGCTTCAGTAGAGAATAAACCCCTTTTTGCGCCCTTGCAAACGATTCAAGGGAAGGAGTTGCACTGCCCAAAATAACCGGGCATTTGTGCTTTCGTCCCCTTTCAATTGCCACATCCCTTGCATGGTAACGCGGCATTTCTTCCTGCTTATAGCTCGTTTCATGCTCTTCATCAATAATGATGATTCCGAGATTTTCAAATGGGGCAAAAATGGCGGATCGCGCCCCGACAGCGACTTTTACTTCGCGACGCTGGATTTTTCTCCATTCATCGTATTTCTCACCTGCCGAAAGTCCGCTGTGCAGGACAGCAACCTTGGCGCCAAACCGCCCTTTAAAACGCTCGACCATTTGCGGGGTTAAGGAAATTTCAGGAACGAGGACAATTGCTTCCTTCCCTTCTTCGATAACTTCCTGAATCGATTGCAAATATATTTCTGTTTTCCCACTGCCTGTCACTCCATAGAGCAAAAACACCTCGTGGCGGTTCTCCTCTATAGATGATAGGATTGGTGCAATAGCCGTATGCTGGTCAAAAGTCAGCTTAAGCGGTTCAGTTTTCGGAAATTCCCGATCTTCGTATGGGTCCCTGTAAACTTCAAGCTCTTTCTCGCCAAGCAGCCCTTTGTCTACAAGACCTTTAATTGCAGAAGGGGAAAAGCCTGAGTCCCCCACAAGCTTTCGCGCCTCAGCGGGGTCTGGGTGTTCAATGAAGTATTCCAAAAGGTCCTTTTGCCTGGCGGCTCTTGGGGATATTTCCTCCAAAGCTAATCTTAATTCATCTTGTGAAAGGAGCGGGAAGACAAATTTTATTTGCTTTTTGCCCAGCCTTTCACGCACTTCATAAAGGACCTCTACATTTCCCGCAGCAGCTTCCTTCTGAAGGACGGGAACAAGCCCTCCTTTTACAGCATCCTCCCAGCCGATGGACTGGCCGCCTTCAAAATAATGGTGAATTCCTTCAGGCAGTTCCTCGATGCTCACTCCTTGGGCGAGCTTTACCTTTTTATTGTATTTTGCTTTCAGAGCCGCAGGAAGCATGGCCTGAAAAGCAGATATTTTAAAACTGAGTGTATGGTCAGTAAGCCAATTTCCTAGTTCCAGCAGCTCTTTGTTCAAGACAGGCACCAGGTCCATTGGTTCATGGATTTCCCTGAGTTTATTAAATTCTGAATGATCCTTTAAAGCGACTACAAACCCTTGCACCCTTCTCGGCCCAAATGGTACGACGACTCTCATCCCCGGAACAATCGTCCCTAGCCACCCTTCAGGAATCCTGTAGTCGAAAGGTTTATCCGTTTGTTTTGCAGGCACATCGACGATGACACTGGCAATATTCATTTACCGGCCTCCTCTGCCAGAATAAAAGCTTCACGCAAGATCCTTTTTGCGACCTCGTGTTTTGACATAATCGGAAGACTTTCACCAGAGCCGTCACGTCTAAACAGTGTCACAATGTTCGTCTCGCTTCCGAAACCGGCTCCCTTGGTTTTTACGTTATTGGCCACAATTAAATCCACATTCTTTTCCAATAGCTTTTTCCTTGCATATTCCTCAAGATTATTTGTTTCCGCTGCGAACCCTATTAGCACCTGATGTGTTTTAAGTGTCCCAAGCTCTTTGAGGATATCTTTCGTTCTTTCGAGCTCGATTGTTTCGTCACCCGGCTTCTTTTTCACTTTATACTCATATGAGGTTTTCGGGCGGTAATCAGAGACAGCTGCTGATTTTATCACAATATCGGCTTTATCAAAATTGGAAAGGATTGCATGGTACATTTCTTCGGCACTTTCGACATCAATGACCATCGCTCCGTTGGGCGGCTGAATGGTTACAGGTCCGGAAACAAGAATGACGTTGGCCCCTTTTTTTACGGCTTCTTCCGCAATTGCATAGCCCATTTTCCCGCTTGAATCATTAGAAATAAAGCGTACTGGGTCGATTCTCTCCCTTGTCGGTCCCGCGGTGACAAGAATGGTTTTTCCCTTTAAGTCCCCTTTTCCACCCTGAAAAAAACGGTCTGCCAATTCTGCGATTTTTTCAGGTTCTTCAAGCCGCCCCTTACCCACATACCCGCAGGCCAGGTACCCTTCAGCCGGCTCAATAAACCGATATCCGAACTCGTAAAGTGTTTCGATATTCCGCTTTATTGCCGGGTGGTTGTACATATGGACATTCATTGCCGGAGCAATCCACACTGGAGCGGTTGAAGCTAACATTGTAGTCGTAACCATATTATCAGCAATTCCGGCAGCAAGTTTGCTAATCGTATTGGCCGTTGCAGGAGCGCAAATAATCAGATCTGGCCAGTCAGCCAAATCGATATGGGCAATCGCGCCGGGTATCTTTTCCTCAAATGTATCGGTATATACGTCATTCCTGGACAATGCTTGGAAAGTTAACGGCGCAACAAATTTGGCAGCCGATTCGCTCATGATGACTTTCACTTGAGCGCCAGCCTGAACGAGCTTGCTTGTAAGAGCTGCTGCTTTATAAACGGCAATTCCACCTGTCACACATAACAGGATTTTTTTATTATTAAGCATTTTTGCATCCACCGCCTTGTTTGGTTCACAATTCCTGTCTCCATTATGAAGGAATAGAGGTAATTTTTCACGTTTTGCCTCTTTAAAAACACAAGCGCCGGCAATGGGCGCTTGTGTTTGTTCTTATTGTTTTCCGCTTTTGGCACATGCTTCTTTTAAAAGCGGTGTTAACCAAGTCTGTTGATTTCTGCTCCAGGCGCTTCGCTTTCCGCGGGCGGTCTGGGAGTCTCCTCGGCGCAAGCGCCTGTGGGGTCTCCCACTGACCTTTTCTCCCGCAGGAGTCTACGCGCCCTCCGCTCCAATCAACACTACAAAAACTCGTCACTTGCACTTAAACACAGACTTTTTTTAAAAAGAAAGAGGCTGACGGGCAGTTGCCCACATCCAGCCTCTCCCGGTTGTTATCAAGCGTGATTTTTACTAGCTAAATAAGCAAAAAAAATGAAAAGCCGACAGATTCAGTCGATGTTTTGGCTATTTACTAATACGGTAGGTTAATTCCTCGGTTTCAATTTCCTCGAGTGCCTTGCCGACAAATTTATGGGATACATATTTCTCAAGGCGCATGTCCTCGTGTTGCTGCATAAAGCGTGCGCGTTTTGCAGCGACAGATACCAGCGAATATTTTGAATCAATTTTATTCAGTAGTGAATCTATTGATGGATATAGCAATTTATTCCGCCTCCAGTAATTTGATATAACGTTGTTCCACTCGTTCCCGGCGGCAGTGTTCCGCAGTCACGATGGCTTTAATGCGCTCACAGGCAAGTTCCACCTGATCGTTTTCAACCACATAATCATAAAGATGCATCATCTCAATTTCTTCCCGCGCTGTAAGCATTCTGTTGCGGATGAGATCTTCTGTTTCGGTGCCTCTTGTCACAATTCTGTGTTGAAGCTCTGTCAGGCTCGGCGGCATCAGGAAAATAAACAGCCCTTCAGGAAACTTTTCCCGAACCTGGCGCGCTCCTTTTACTTCTATTTCCAAGAATACGTCTCTGCCGGCATCAAGAGTTTCCCTTACATAGTCTACAGGAGTCCCATAATAGTTGCCAACATATTCAGCATATTCAAGAAGCTTGCCCTGGGAAATCAGCTCTTCAAACTCTTCCCGTGTTTTAAAGAAATAATCCACACCATGTACTTCCCCTTCACGGGGCTTCCTAGTCGTCATCGAAATTGAATATTCAAAGGAGGTGTCCGGCTGACTGAAAATTTCCTTTCTAACAGTCCCTTTTCCTACTCCTGAAGGCCCTGAAAGCACGATAAGCAATCCTTTTTCTTGCATTTAGTATATCCTACCCTTCTTCCGAAATATCTTCACGGTCCGAAAGCCTTCCTGCCACCGTTTCAGGCTGGACAGCCGATAAAATGACATGATCGCTATCCATTACGATGACAGCCCTCGTCCTTCTTCCATATGTCGCATCAATTAATGAGCCCCTGTCCCGGGCATCCTGAATAATTCTTTTGATCGGCGCGGACTCTGGGCTTACAATCGAAATGATCCGGTTTGCACTTGCGATATTGCCAAATCCAATGTTTATCAATTTAATATGCATGCCAATTCTCCACTCGTCAAAAAGTTAGTTTCGACCCTCGGGCCGCTTTCTAAACAATGCCTACTCAATGTTTTGGATCTGTTCTTTCAGTTTCTCAAGCAGGCTTTTCATATCAACAACCTTTTCTGAAATTCCGGCGTCATTTGCTTTGGAACCAATCGTATTCACTTCCCTATTCATTTCCTGTACAAGAAAGTCAAGCTTTCGGCCAATCGGTTCGGCCTTTTCTATTATGGTTAGAAACTGTCTTATATGACTTTTCAGCCTTGCCAGTTCTTCATTTATGTCTGATTTATCAGCAAAAATAGCTGATTCAGCCAAAAGCCTGGATTCATCAAGTTCCCCGCCAAGAAAATCTGTCATTCTTTTTGCGAGCCTTGCTCTATAGTGCTCAACAACGGAAGGGGCATAGCCGGTCAATTCAAAGCCGATTTCCTTTATTTCAAGCAAATTTCCGATTAAATCCTTTTTGAGCTCGGCCCCCTCTGCCAATCGCATTTCCTTTACCATGGCGCCGGCCTCATCCAATGCTTCGAGGATCAGGGGCTCGAATTTATCAAATCCGTTCTCATATTCCTCAATATGTATAAAGTCTTCACGTGTAAGAATTTGTTTAAACGCATCATCAGAATGGAATCCGTATTTTGGGCCTGCCTCAGAAACAAAACGATAAAAATCATCAATCAAGTTCCAGTCAACCTTTAGTTTTTTCGTGTGGGGACCGTCACCATCAATTGAGATATGCACTTCTGCACGCCCTCTTTTTATATGGCGGCCTAGTGTTTTCTTCATCTTCTCTTCCATTCTAACCAAATAGCGCGGCATCCGGAAGCTAAATTCACAAAACCGGTGATTCACAGTCTTTATTTCAACATTTATGGAAAAGGTTTCGGCCTCTTTTTTGCTGTGTCCAAAACCAGTCATGCTTATAACCATCATCAGCACATCCTTCCGGTTCCATAAAGAAAAGGTAATAGAGACTTCTCTACTACCTTTGTGATTATATCATACCTTATTTTGTTTTTCTTGCCAAAAATGTTCCCGCCAATAAAAAAGTTGGAATTGCGGATAACCCTACGATTAACATCCAGTCCCTCGCCTTGATCGGCAGCGTGTGGAAAACAGGCTGCAGAGGTGGATAGTAGATAACTGCAACCATCAGAGCAGCGGATGAAACGACTGCCCAGACAAGGTATTGGTTCCCAAAGGGATTTCTGGAAAGAACAGATATTTCACTTCTGCAGTCGAAAACATGAATTAACTGAGCGAGGACAAGTGTCGCAAATGCGACTGTCCGGGCATAATGTAGCTCTTGGGGATGCCGGTAATAAATAGCCAAGAAGGCTGCAAGGGTAACGATGCCAATTAAGAATCCCCGGGAAATGACCTTCCAGCCAAGCCCACGGGCGAACACCCCTTCTTTCGGGCTCCTTGGTTTGCGCCTCATGACGTTTTCTTCCGGCTTATCAAGGCCCAGCGCCATAGCCGGCAGGCCATCTGTCACAAGGTTAACCCATAAAATCTGGATAGGGACGAGCGGAAGGGGAAGTCCGAGAATCATTGCAAACAGCATAACAAGAATTTCACCAACATTTGAAGCTAGCAAATAACGAACAAACTTTCTGATATTCTCGTAAATATTCCTGCCTTCCTTTATGGCTGATTTAATTGTCGCAAAATTATCATCCAGAAGGACGAGAGCGGACGCTTCCTTTGCAACATCGGTGCCGGCAATTCCCATCGCTACGCCAATATCAGCCGCCTTTATGGCAGGTGCATCATTCACTCCGTCACCCGTCATCGCCACAACATGCCCCCGGTTTTGATAGGCTTTTACAATCTTCAATTTATGTTCGGGAGAAACTCTGGCAAAGACCGAGACCCCCTCCACCACTTTCTCCAGTTCCTCAACAGAAAGTCCGGACAGTTTATTTCCGTCCATAACCGTACTGTTTTTTTCAAGGATGCCAAGCTGCTTGGCAATCGCCTTAGCTGTTGCAACATGATCCCCGGTTATCATCACCGTTTTTATTCCAGCTTCACGGCATTCTCTGACGGCATCTTTTACTTCAGGGCGAGGCGGATCAATCATGCCTTGAATGCCAATGAAGATCAAATCCTTTTCCGCTTCCCTTTCAGTCAAAATCAGGGAGCCTGAAGAAATTGGTTTATAAGCGACTGCAATCGTCCTGAGAGCCTTTCCAGCCAGGTTATCCACAGCTTTTAAAGCTTCCGCTTTTGCCTCTCCCTTCATCGCCTGGACTTTCCCGTTAACAAGGATCGTGCTGCTTACCCCGATTAAAACATCAGGTGCGCCTTTTGTGACAATAAATTGTTTTCCGTGCTTGTCCCTAATGGCCACACTCATCATTTTCCGGGTGGAATCAAATGGGAATTCGTTGATAATTTCATATTCTTCAAGCAGTTTTTTTCTGTCATAGCCTGCTTTCATTGCACTGACAAGAAGCGCTCCCTCTGTTGGGTCTCCATCCAGCACCAGTTCCCTGTCCTTTGAAACAAGCTCAGAATGGTTGCAGAGCATACCGAACATCAGCATTTGCTGTAGCGCTTTTTCTTTACGTAAATTGATGGGCTCCCGGCTATCGGCATAAAAATTTCCTTTTGGCTGATAGCCTGTTCCATCTACTGTCCACGTTTTCCCCCCGCTCCAAAGATGAGTCACAGTCATTTTATTTTGCGTCATCGTACCGGTTTTATCGGAACAAATGACGGAAGCACAGCCAAGGGTTTCAACGGCTGGAAGCTTTCTGACGATTGCATTATTTTTAATCATTTTCTGGACGCCAAGTGACAGAGCAACTGTTACAATGGCAGGAAGACCTTCAGGAATGGCAGCAACGGCCAGTGACACCCCGGCTAGGACCATCTCATATAGCCCATGACCCTGAAGCAATCCTATGATAACGACCAGTAAGGTTAACATGAGGGCAACTGTAATAAGAATTTTACCAAGCTGGGCAAGTCTCCGCTGCAACGGAGTTTCTGCCGCTTCGGCATTTTGAAGCAAGTCGGCAATTTGTCCCATTGCCGTTTTCATACCGGTTGCTACAACAGTACCTGTCCCGCTTCCCCTTGTCACCATCGTTCCCATAAATGCGAGATTTTCCATATCTCCCAATCCAGGACTTTCTGCGACGAGAACGTCCGCATCCTTTGAAACAGGAACTGACTCTCCGGTAAGGGCTGATTCCTCAATCTCAAGGCTGTTCGATTCGATTATGCGAATATCCGCCCCGATTCGATCTCCGCTTGAAAATTTAACTACATCGCCTGGTACGGCCTCTTTTGAGGGAATCTTCATCCATTTCGCTTCACGGAGCACAATAATCTGGGGGGCAGATAATTCCTTTAAAGCCTGGAGAGACTTTTCGGCCTTTCTTTCCTGAAAAAAGCCAAGGCACCCATTTAAAATGACAATGGCAATAATGGCAATGGCATCAATATACTCACCTAGCAGGCCTGATACGAGTGTTGCTGCAAGCAGGACTAGAACCATGAAATCCTTAAACTGGCTCAGAAATAGAAGCAATGCAGATTGCTTTTCCCCTTCAGCCAACTCATTATAGCCATGGATGCTGATTCTCCTGGCCGACTCTTCCATTGTTAATCCAGACGAAAAATCAGTATTCAGTGCCTTTTCAACTTGTTTTACATTCATTTCGTGGAATTTCATCCGGCCATTTCACTTCCCCCTTTAACTACCTCCAGATTCGCCTTTTAAAGCCGCAATCTTAGGCTCTCACGTAAGCTTATTCAGCCTCGTCCAAAAAAATGCTAAAATAGAGGTAATCGGCTGTTTTAACCGGGATTAAAAAACTACTAAAAAATAGATTGAACAAAATAATTATGCATAGTTGATTGGAGCGGAAGGTGCGAAGACTCCGGCGGGATGTAGCGGCAAGGTGGAGAATCCCGCAGGCGCTAAAGCGCCGAGGAGGCTCCACTGACGCCCCGCGGAAAGCGAAGCGCCTCGTGACAGGCAAAAACCGCCTGTCCCTGCGATGATTATTCTCAGAAGCTTCCCTTTGTGGAGCGCAAATCAACAACAATGTTCAATAATTATCTAGTTATCTGGAGAAAGAGGTACTACTTATGTCATTTGATGGATTATTTACGAGAGCTATGACCGGCGAACTGGCAAAAACCATTTCCGGCGGCCGGATCAATAAAGTCCAGCAGCCTTTTAAAAATGAAATCATCTTAGTCATCCGTGCTAATGGAACGAATCACCGCCTCCTTCTGTCAGCACACCCAAGTTACGGGCGTGTCCAGCTGACTGGCGAATTCCACGAAAATCCAAGTGAACCGCCAATGTTCTGCATGCTGCTCAGAAAGCATATCGAAGGTTATATCCTAGAAGGTGTCCGGCAATCCGGGACAGACAGAATCCTGATTTTTGAAATAAAAGGAAGAAATGAAATTGGCGACGTCAGCTATAAACAATTGATTGTTGAAATCATGGGAAAACACAGCAATATCATCCTTGTTGATAAAAGCCGGGGAATTATCCTTGACAGCATCAAGCATGTTTCCTTTGCAGTCAATACACACAGGGCCGTCCTACCCGGACAGACATACATCGCTCCGCCTGAGCAACATAAGCAGGATCCCTTTTCGGCGACTGCTGAAGATGTCCTACAGGCCATCGACTTTAACAGCGGGAAGCTTGATAAACAGCTTGTTGATGCTTTTTCGGGCGTTTCGCCGCTGTTTTCCAGAGAAGCTGTTTTTAGGAGCGGGCTTGCCAACAGGGCCACTTTGCCGAATGCGTTTCTATCCATGATTGAGGATTTGCGACAAAATAAAATCGAAGCTGCTATAACCTCTACAGGTAGTAAGGACGCTTTTTATTTATTCCCCCTTCTCCATTTGAAAGGGGAATCGAAAACCTTTGGCTCATTAAGTGAGATGCTGGACCGTTTTTATTTTGGAAAGGCAGAACGGGACCGGGTGAAACAGCGGGCCGGTGATTTAGATCGTTTTATTGCCAACGAGAAGGAAAAAAATGAAAAGAAGATTGAAAAGTTAAGAAAAACGATGAAGGATGCTGAAAAAGCGGATCAATACCAGAAATTCGGGGAGCTTCTTACTGCTAATATGCATGCAGCCAAAAAAGGTATGAAGGAAATTGAAGTTCTTGATTATTATGATGAAAATGGCGGAACGGCCGTCATTCCGCTTGATCCGCAGAAAACCCCGCCTGAAAATGCCCAGAAGTACTTTTCGAGGTACCAGAAGGCTAAAAATGCTGTTTTAGCCGTCCAGGAGCAGATTAAGATAGCGGAAAATGAAGTGGTCTATTTTGACAGCCTCCTTCAGCAACTCGATTCGGCTTCTCCTAGAGACATAGAGGAAATAAGAGAAGAACTTGCCGAGGGCGGCTACATCAGGCAGCGCAACAGGAAGAATGTAAGAAAACAACAAAACGCCAAGCCTGTTCTTGATGTTTATACAGCTTCCGACGGAACAGAAATCCTTGTAGGCAAAAATAATAAACAAAATGACTATTTGACAACTAAGCTTGCAGGCAGGGATGAGCTCTGGCTCCACACGAAGGATATTCCCGGCTCCCACGTCGTAATCCGGCACAAGGACCCATCAGACGATACAATTAGGGAAGCAGCCATTCTGGCAGCCTATTTTTCAAAGGCTCGCAATTCCAGCTCGGTGCCGGTAGATTATACGCGTGTCAGGCATGTGAAAAAGCCAAGCGGGGCAAAGCCTGGTTTCGTGATATATGATAGCCAGAAAACGGCCTACGTTACTCCGGAAGAAGAAATGATTTTATCGCTTAGGCAAAATAGCCGGAATAAATAGATAAAAAATCTCCATAAACTTCGGCCGCCCAGCCTCATTCATCAAGCTGGGCGCTTTGTTTTGCTATGCTTTCGCTTTTCCCCATTCTTCCGGGTTTACATACCATTCCATTAAGCATGCAAGTTCGGCCTGTTTAATATATTCTTTTTCCACAGCAACCTGCGCAAGTTCGGGAAAATCAGTGATTGTAACCGTATGGAGACCTGCTTCCTCGAGCTTCTTGCGCCCCTTTTCCAATCCATAAGTAAAGATTGCCGCTACCCCCAGAACCTCCGCACCTGCCTCTTTAAGGGCGTTGGCGGCTGCAATGACACTTCCTCCGGTAGAAATAAGATCCTCGATAATGACCACCTTTCGCCCGGGGCTGACCTTGCCTTCGATTTGATTTCCTTTTCCATGTCCTTTTGCACTGCTTCGCACATAGGACAGAGGAAGCCCCATTTTTTCACTGACCCATGCGGCATGGGGAATGCCCGCGGTTGCAGTTCCGGCAATGACATCCACTCCGGAAAAATATTCCTTGATCCGGTCTGTTAGCTCAATAGCGATGGCCGTCCTGATTTCCGGAAAAGACAGGGTCAGCCTGTTATCGCAATAAATCGGCGACTTCATGCCGGATGTCCAAGTGAAAGGATTATTGGTCCTTAAGGTAACAGCATTTATTTCTAATAAATATGCTGCTATTTCTTTGCTCATTGTGACGCTCCTCTCCATGATTTCATCCAAGTCCCATAAGCTTCCACCGGATTGGCAGCCCGTATTATAGGACGTCCGACAACGATTGCATGAATGCCAAGCTCCCTTGCCATTTCTGGTGTGGCAACCCTTTTTTGATCTTGATGGTCTTCTGTGCCCATGCGGATTCCTGGAGTGACTGTCAAAAATCCATTGCCTAGCCTTTGTATAATCCCGCTGGCCTCCCATGCAGAACATACGACTCCATCAAGACCAGATATTTTCGCAAGCGATGCATAATGATAAACAGATTCTCTCAGGCTGACTGAAATGAGCTGCTCAGTCTTCATATGTGCTTCCTCGGTGCTCGTCAGCTGTGTGACCGCTACACATGATGGACGGCTTAACCCAGATGGCACACCTGCTTCAAGCCCTTCCAACGCAGCTTCCATCATGGCTCTCCCCCCCGCAGCATGGACAGTGACGAGATCGCATCCGAGGCCGGCCAGAGATTTCATTGCCCTCATGACGGTGTTCGGAATATCATGAAGCTTCAAATCAAGAAAAACGCGATGGCCTAGTTCCTTCAATCGATAGACAGTGTTTGGCCCTTCCTTATAAAAAAGCTCCATCCCAACTTTAACAAACAGATTTTGTCCCCTAAACGGTTCAAGGAATGCCTCAACTTCGTCCATTCCCTTAAAGTCAAGCGCGATGATAAGCGGGTTTTCTTCCATGGTTCCAGCTCCTTCCTTTGCATTCAAGTATATGTTCATAACCGAGTTGCTTTAAAAGGACAGGCAGCTCTTCGATAATCCCAGGACAAAGGAACGGATCCGTAAAATTCGCTGTCCCAATCGCCACGGCACTGGCTCCTGCATAGAAAAACTCAATCACATCGGCTGCCGAGTGAATGCCACCCATTCCAATTATAGGAAGAGTCGTCTTCATGCTCACCTCATACACCATCCTGAGGGCAACCGGCTTGACTGCCGGCCCAGAAAGGCCCCCGGTTGTATTCCCCAATACCGGCTTGGCTGTTGCCAAATCAAGTCTCATTCCAAGGAGTGTATTGATCATCGTCAGTCCGTCGGCTCCCCCGGCTTCTGCTGCAAGGGCTATATCAACAATGTTCGTAACGTTTGGCGAAAGCTTCACATAGACAGGTACGGCTGAGACGGCTTTCACTTTTCTCGTCAACTCTTGGCACGTTAAAGGATCGGTGCCAAAGGCGATTCCGCCTTCCTTTACATTTGGGCAAGACACATTCAATTCGAGTGCAGAAACATTTTTTGCTCTGGAAATATTTCTGGCAACCTCCACATATTCTTCTTCCGTAGAACCGGCCACATTAGCAATGATTGGTACATTGAACTGTTCAAGCCACGGAAGCTCCTGTGCCATAATCTCCTTAAACCCGGGATTTTGCAGGCCAATTGCATTCAACATCCCGGATGGGGTTTCCGCTACCCGCGGAGTCGGGTTCCCAAAACGGGGCTCTGCTGTCGCCGCCTTTATCATGATTGCCCCCAATATGTTCAAATCATATAACTGGCTAAACTCCCGCCCGAACCCGAAACAGCCGGAAGCAGGCATGACAGGATTTTTCAGAGAAAGGCCTGGCAATGTTACATCCAGCATGCTCATAAAACTACCTCCCCTGCCCGGAATACCGGACCGTCACTGCAAATCTTTTTGTAAAGGCGGCCATCGGGATCCCCATGAACCTTGCATACACATGCAAAGCAGGCCCCGACTCCGCAGCCCATCCGTTCTTCAAGGGATAAAAATGCCTTTTTGTTCGGGAAGCCTGTCTCGAGCGCCTTCAGCATTTGGATCGGCCCGCAGGCAAAAAGGGTGTCAAAGTCTATTTGTTCTTTAAAAATCGTGTCCGTAACATATCCTTTTTCACCATAGGTTCCATCAACTGTCGTAATATACGTTTTTCCTAAGGCGGAAAACTCCTGCTCATAAAATACGACAGATGCAGTCTGGAAACCCAAGACGTGAGTAACTTTGACACCTTGAAGTGTAAGCTGGCGGGACAATTCATAAAGAGGCGGGATACCGATTCCTCCTCCAACAAGGAGCGCTGTACTGCCTGGCCAAGCTTCGGACAATGGGTATCCGTTGCCGAGCGGACCGAGGATATCAACCGCCATTCCATTAAGCAAGCTGGCAAGAAGGAAAGTCCCCCGCCCTGCTGCCCGAAAAATCATCGTAAACTGGCGGGCTTCTCTATTGATTGAACTAATACTGATTGGGCGCCTTAATAGCGGTCCTTCCCGCCCGCCTGTTTTAACATGGACGAATTGCCCAGGTTCAGCGGTTAGGGCGATATCTCCTTCAACGGTCAGTTTATAAATAGAATCCGCTATCTCGATTTGCTCTATTACTCTGCAATCCTCTTTCAATATCAAGTGTTCCACGCCCTTTTCAATTAATCAGGATGACACACAACCGTCTCCCGAAAGCCTTTATCTAATGAAAGCTTCCTTTCGCTCCATTTCCCAGACGATTTCCCCTCCGGCAACTGTAAGAACAGGCCAACCTTTGCACTTCCAGCCGCCAAACGGATTGTTCTTTCCTTTTGACAAAAATTCATTGGGGTTGATTTCCTTCTCTTCTTCCAAGTCGAGCAAAACGAGATCTGCTGGCCCCCCAACCTCAAGTGTGCCGTATGGAAGGCCGAATGCGCGCGCTGGCTTTATCGTCAAGTATTCAATCAGTTCCATAAGCGTACATATTCCCTTCTCAACGAGATGGGTATACAAGAGTGGGAAAGCTGTTTCGAGACCTGTAATACCAAAAGGAGCTTTTTCCATTCCCCACGCTTTTTCTTCTTCGGTATGTGGTGCATGGTCAGTGGCAATAAAATCGATTGTTCCGTCCAAAAGCCCTTCAATTAACGCCAACTGGTCTTCTTTTGAACGGAGTGGCGGGTTCATTTTATAATTGGCATCGAGACCAGGTATATCCTCCTCGGACATTAGCAAATGATGCGGGGTTACTTCCGCTGTTACCCTGATGCCCGCCCGCTTCGCATCTCTCACCGCGCGGACTGATTCCTTTGTGCTAATATGGCACACATGATAATGGCAGCCTGCTGCTTCCGCAAGCAGCACATCCCTTGCAATATGGACGCATTCGCATACTGAAGGTATACCGGCCAGGTTGTTCTTTTTAGAAAAAGAGCCTTCGTGGACACATCCTTTGTTAATGAGTGAGTCTTCCTCGCAGTGGGCGACGATGACCATATCTAGAGCAGCTGCCTTTTTCATCGCCTCAAGCATCATTGCCGCTGACTGTACACCGACGCCGTCATCCGTAAAGGCGAATGCGCCGCTCTCTTTTAATTCCTTGAAGTTTGTCAATTCCCGGCCCAATTCTCGAAGTGTGATTGAGGCATATGGGAGAACCCGGATAACCGCTGTCTGGGCGATCCGGTCCTGGAGCCAGTCAAGCTGTTCCTTTGTATCAGGTACAGGCCTTGTGTTAGGCATTGCGGCGATTGTTGTGAAGCCTCCTTTGGCGGCTGCTTTCGTCCCAGTCTCGATCGTTTCCTTTTTCTCTCCTCCTGGCTCCCTAAGATGGACATGGAGGTCAATAAACCCTGGCGAAGCTACCAGTCCGCTTCCGTTGATAATTCTGTCGGCATCCTTGTTAAGGGAGGGCCCGATCTCGGCAATCAGTCCATCCTCTATGTAAATATCAGTCATTTTTTCCCATTCAGTTTCTAGATTATCTGGCAAGTGCACGTTTTTTAGCAAAAACTTCAACATTATGCCCCCCTTTTATTTGTGAAAGCGACCTTTTTAAAACAGCCATCCTGACATAAACGCCATTTTCCATTTGTTTGAAAATTCTTGAACGGGGACATTCAACCAGGCCGCCGGCTATTTCTACATCTCTGTTAACCGGTGCAGGGTGCATGATAATGCTGCCAGGCTTCATTCTTCTCTCTCTTTCTGGAGTAAGCCCGTACCTGCGATGGTACTCTTCTCTCGTAATCCTGTATTTTCTTTCATGTCTTTCATGCTGGATCCTCAGAAGCATAATGACATCCGCGGTCCTGATCGCCCTGTCAATCGGTTCGTACGGGCTGTTTTCGTCAAACCATTCTGGCGGTCCAGAGAAAACAACCTCGGCCCCTAGACGTCTTAATGCATCTGCGTTGGAGTGAGCAACCCTGCTGTGGCGAAAGTCCCCGACGATTGCTACTTTCAATCCAGTAAACCTCCCGAACTCCTGCTTTATTGTCATGAGGTCAAGAAGGGATTGTGTTGGATGATGGCCACATCCATCCCCTGCATTCAAAATGGAAATACCGCAAGTTTCTTTAAGTTCATCATAATACTGATCCTCCGGGTGGCGAATGACTAACGCGTCCACCCCAATCGACTCCATTGTTTTTACAGTATCGTAGAGACTTTCACCTTTCAGAGCGCTTGATGCGCTAGCCTCAAATTGAATAACCTCAAGGCCAAGTTTCCTTTCAGCCATTTCAAAGCTGCATTTCGTGCGTGTGCTCGGTTCAAAGAAGAGATTCGATACATAAACGCTCCGTTCTGGCTGCCATACAGCCCCTTTAGCAAAACTTTCCGCTTCGACGATTAAACTAGTGATTTCTTCTGGCTGTAAATCAGCCATCGTCAATAGGTGCATCATTCATTCCTCCCCAGATGTTTTACATAAGGGCGTAAAAAATGCGCCCTAAGCAAAGCCAGGGCGCGACCAAGTTCCAGCAATAGGCAGGCAGAACTGCAACCTATTGCTAGCGAGGGCACCCTTACCGGCCTCTCAGGACCGGTTTAAAAGGTGTTAACTTTATGATCTTCTATTGAAGCTTCAAACATATCATCTATTGCAGCTTCTCTTCCTGGGAGGATTAAGTTCAAAATAACTCCCAGAATTGCGGCTAATGCCATCCCCTGGATTTGAAATCCATCCGTCACCTGAATAAATGCTCCGCCAATCCCAATGACAAGGATAACCGATGAAATGACGAGATTTCGATTGCTTCCAAAGTCAATTTTGCTGTCAACAAGCATTCTCAACCCCGAAGAAGCGATGATTCCAAAAAGGAGGATTGACACGCCGCCCATTACCGCAGTCGGGATTGTACTAATGAGCGCGGTAATTGTGCCAATAAAGCCGAAAATTGTTGCTGCCACAGCCGCACCCGCAATCACATAGACACTGTATACCTTCGTAATCGCTAGGACGCCGATGTTTTCACCGTAAGTTGTCTTAGGAGGGCCGCCAATCAGCGCGGAAATCATCGTGGCTGTGCCGTCACCAAGCATGGAACGATGGAGCCCAGGCTGTTTAATATAATCCCGGCCGACAACTTTGCTCAGTACGAGCTGGTGGCCAATATGCTCTGATATCGTTACAACAGCGACTGGAACCATTAGAAGAATCAGGTCCAGAGTAACCTTAATTTTATAATCGACAAAAGGAATAATGAAATCAGGCCATTGGAAGAATTTCGCTTTCATAACCGGTGAGAAGTCAACCAGTCCGACCGCAAGTGAATACACGTATCCAATAACAATCCCGGCGAGGATTGGGATAATGCTAAGTGTCCCTCTCATATAGACAGAAAAAATGATGGTTGCCACAAGCGTGACCAAAGCAGCCGAAAAGTGGACCATACTGTAATGTTCAGGGCCCTTCATTGTATTCATCGCCATTCCTACTGCGGTCCCAGCCATGGAAAGACCGATGACCATGATCACTGGGCCGACCACAATTGGCGGCAGCAAATTCATAATCCAGCGGTGGCCAGCTTTTTTTATAACCAAGGCGACAATTCCATACACAAGCCCAGCCATAAAGCTTCCGATCATTGCCCCCCCGGGTCCGCCGATTGTTTTCGCACCAATGATTGGAACGATGAATGCGAAAGAGGAACCGAGGTAGGCAGGTACCTGCCATTTAGTAATCATCAGAAACGCTAACGTTCCAACTCCGCTTGAAATAAGTGCTATTGCAGGGCTTAAACCGACAAGGTACGGCACAAGTATCGTAGCTCCGAACATGGCGAATAAGTGCTGCAAGCTTAAAGTAATTAATTGTCCCAAATTCGGTTTTTCATTTACATCTAAAATAGGTCTATTCATCATTTCTCCTCCGTACGTTGTGTATTCAGCTTTTAATGCCATAAAAAAACTCCCTGCAGCGAGTGCAAGGAGGTAAAAATGCGTAAGGGTATAAATATCTTCCATTCTTAAGTCATACCTAATATGGAAGCGTCCCGGCATTTCCCCCTTTGCAGACTCTCTGGACTGCGTTTAAAAGGGATATTCATTTTAAAATCGTGTACGGTATAATAACTTATTCGTAAATGCTTACTTGGTCGGATCCGTCTACTTCTTCGAGTTCAACGACAATCCTTTCCGAGCTTGAAGTCGGGATATTTTTGCCAACATAATCCGCCCTGATCGGCAGCTCGCGGTGACCGCGGTCGACTAAAACAGCCAGCTGAATTTGAGCGGGGCGCCCAAGATCCATAATTGCATCCATTCCAGCTCTGACCGTCCTGCCAGTGTAGAGGACGTCATCGACTAGAATGACCTTCTTGTCTTTCACTCCAGCCGGGATATCAGATCCTTTTACATGGGGTTCCTCGTCCTCTGTCACCTTTGTCAGATCGTCACGGTACAGGGTAATATCCAATTCCCCTGTTGCAATTGGGGTACCTTCTATCTGCTTAATCCGCTCGGCAAGCCTTTCGGCAATGTAGATGCCCCTGGTCCTAATGCCGACGATGACACAGTCTTCAATCCCTTTGTTTTTCTCGATGATCTGGTGGGCGATCCGAGTAAGCGCCCTCCTGATTGCCTGTTCATCCAAGACAATTGCTTTTTGGCCCAAATTCAACCCTTCTTTCTCTGTTAAGAAGTACATAAAAAAACCTCCCGCAGCGCGCGGGAGGTTAGAAAACCATGGTTTTATGCCCCATCAGGGCAATTCCGTTTCCTTCCCAGCCTCACAGGACTGCTTTAAAGGGCTTATAAAACTATAGCCATAGTATCTCAATGAAGAGGTGATGTCAATGATTATGGCGTAATTCTTCAATCAATTTGTCGAAGTATGCCGGCAGTGGTGCCTCGAATTCATGATACTCACCGGTCCGTGGATGTTTGAAACCCAGGACACCGGCATGGAGCGCCTGGCCTCCCAACTCAAGGGTTTTCTTTGGCCCATACTTCGGGTCACCTGCAAGAGGATACCCTATATATTTCATGTGCACTCTAATTTGATGAGTTCGGCCTGTTTCAAGCTGGCATTCAACGAATGTAAAATTTCCGAGCCGTTCAATCACCTGAAAGTGTGTGACAGCATGTTTGCCATTGTCGACTACAGTCATGCTTTGCCTGTCTTTCGGGTCCCTTCCGAGCGGGGCATCGACTGTTCCATAATCATGAGGAATGTTTCCGTGGACAATCGCTTTGTATTTCCTTGTCACCGATTTCTCGACAAGCTGATTGACAAGGCTTTCGTGTGCCATGTCATTTTTTGCCACCATTAACAATCCCGAAGTATCTTTATCAATCCTATGCACAATTCCAGGCCTTAATACGCCATTGATGCCTGAAAGATCTTTACAATGATGCATTAATCCATTTACAAGTGTTCCTGTTAAATGGCCAGGTGCCGGGTGGACGACCATTCCTTTCGGTTTGTTTACGACAAGGACGTCGCCATCCTCATAGTAAATATCAAGGTCCATTTCTTCCGGAATGGCATCCAACTCTTCCGGCTCGGGAATTGTGATTTCAATGACATCGTTTTCTGCACATTTGTAATTTGACTTGACTTGTTTGCCATTAACAAGAACATTCCCATCCTTAATCCACTGCTGGACTTGAGTCCGGGACCATTCCTCATTTAGTGTTGAAACGGCCTTGTCAATTCTGTCACCCTTTTGGTTCTCAAGGATGGTGTGTACCATTCTTTCCATATGACTTCTCCTTTTTGGCTTCCCGTTCTTCTTTTAGCATTTGGATCATTAAGAAAAATACACCAATGACCAGGGCGGAATCTGCTATGTTGAAAACTGGGAAATTGTAACTGAAAATGTAGGTGTGGATAAAATCAACCACTTCCTGTCTGTAGACGCGGTCAATAAAGTTGCCAATTGCCCCGCCCAGCATGAAGCCAAGCGATACACCAAGGAGGGCGTTTCCTTTCGCGGCTTTATTGATATAGTAAACAATTCCGATGATAACGATGACTGTAATGACATAAAACAGCCACATCTGCCCCTGCAGGATTCCCCATGCCGCGCCGCGGTTTCGATGTGAGGTAATATACAAAAAATCCTCAATGATAGGAATACTGTCGCCTATATTCATATTTTTAACAATCAGCCATTTAGTGATTTGATCAAGGATAATAATAAATGCCGCTATTAAATAATAAAACACTGAGTGAACCCTCCACATCCTGTCGATGACTTCTTTTGCATTTTAGCACAAACCCGCATGAAACAACAAAGAAAAATCGGGTAAAAACAAAAGGCCGGCCTGCATATGCAGGTTCCGGCCCAAACACAATTATTCTCCGGCTGCTTCTTCAGCGTAAGATTCCTTCACTACGCTGGCGCAGCGAGGGCAGATTGTCGGATATTCGGGATTGCTGCCTACTTCTTTCGAAACAACCCAGCAGCGGTCGCAAGTTTCACCTTCGGCTTTTGTAACGACGATTGAAGCTGTTTCAAGCTTCAAGGCACTTTCTGGAGCCTGTTCAAGCGTTCCCGCCACTTCAAAATCTGACACAATGAAAAGCTGCTTTACATCTTCTTTAATTGAATGGAGGAGAGCACGGCTCTCTTCATTCACATAAAGGGTCACTTTCGCGGTAAGTGACTTGCCGATGATTTTTTCATTTCTCGCCTCTTCAAGCGCCTTTAGGACATCGTCCCTCAGCCTCATGAAAGCAGACCATTTTTTCACAAGCTCATCTGCATTCGGATATTCCTTATGCTCTGGCATATCCGTCAGCTGAACAAATTCCTCATTAACGCCAGGGATAAACTCCCATACCTCATCCGCAGTATGTGAAAGGATTGGCGAAACAAGTTTGGTTAAAGCGACAAGCGATTCATAAAGGACTGTCTGGATGGCACGGCGTTCCTGATTGTCAGCTGCTTCGATGTACAGGACATCTTTTGCAAAATCAAGGTAGAACGAACTTAAATCCAGTGTACAGAAATTGTTTACCGCATGGTAAATGCCCGAAAACTCATATTTTTCAAATGACTGCCTCACGTGTTTAATCAATTTGTTAAGCTTGACGAGCATAAACTGATCGACTTCGCGTAAATTCTCATAGGCAACCGCATCTGTATCAGGATTGAAATCAGCCAGATTTCCAAGCAGGAACCTGAATGTATTCCTGATTTTCCTGTAAACTTCCGCAACCTGTTTTAAAATTGCGTCTGAAACACGGACATCTGATTGATAGTCCACAGATGCAACCCATAGGCGCAAAATATCCGCTCCAAGCTGTTTCATAATCTTTTCCGGAATCATGACATTCCCGAGTGATTTACTCATTTTCCTTCCTTCACCATCAAGGACAAATCCATGGCTTAGGACTCCTTTATATGGTGCTTTACCTGTTACGGCAACAGCTGTAGAAAGTGAAGAGTTGAACCAGCCGCGATACTGGTCGGAGCCTTCAAGATAAAGGTCCGCCGGCCGCTGGAGGTCATCCCGTTCCTCAAGCACTGCCTGATGGGAGGAACCAGAATCAAACCAGACATCCATGATATCTGTTTCCTTTGTAAACTTCCCGTTCGGTGAATCAGGATGTGTAAATCCTTCTGGCAACAGATCCTTTGCTTCTTTTTCAAACCAAATGTTTGAGCCATGCTCGCGGAATAAATTGGATACATGGTCAATTGTTTCGTCCGTGATGATCGGTTCACCGTTTTCCGCGTAGAAAACAGGGATTGGCACGCCCCATACTCGCTGACGTGAGATACACCAGTCTCCACGGTCACGGACCATATTGAATAGGCGGGTTTCCCCCCAGGCCGGAACCCATTTTGTTTCTTTAACCGCTTCAAGCAATCCATCCCGGAAGTCTTTAATAGATGCGAACCATTGAGCTGTCGCGCGGAAAATAACCGGCTTTTTCGTTCTCCAGTCATGCGGGTAGGAGTGGGTAATGAATGATAGTTTTAAAAGAGCTCCTGCTTTATCCAATGCTTCTGTAATCGGCTTGTTGGCCTCATCATAGAACAGTCCTTCAAACTGGTCTGCTTCATTCGTCATGTAGCCCTTGTCATCGACTGGACACAGTACATCAAGGCCATATTTCCGGCCGATTTGGAAGTCATCCTCCCCATGTCCAGGAGCGGTATGGACGCAGCCCGTACCTGCATCTGTTGTAACATGCTCACCTAACATGACAAGTGAATCACGTCCATAAATAGGATGCGTTGCGACAATATATTCAAGATCTTTCCCATTTACCTTTTGAACAACTTCATAAGTGTCCCAGCCAATTTCTTTTGCCGCAACTTCAAGCAACGCTTCAGCTAATACATATTTTCTCCCACCTGCAGCAACAACTACATAGGCAAGGTCAGGATGGACAGAAATTCCCAGGTTGGCAGGAATCGTCCACGGAGTTGTCGTCCAGATGACCATGCTAGTATCGGCATCTAGAACGCCTTTTCCATCTTTAATGGTAAAAGCAACATAAATGGACGGCGACCTTTTATCTTTGTACTCAATTTCGGCTTCAGCGAGAGCTGATTCACTCGAAGGTGACCAGTAGACCGGCTTTTTGCCTTTATAAATATATCCTTTCTTGGCCATTTCCCCGAATACCTTGATTTGCTGTGCCTCATACTCTGGCTTTAGAGTGATATAAGGATTTTCCCAGTCCCCACGGACGCCAAGACGCTTAAACTGAGTCCTCTGGCTGTCAATTTGGCCAAGTGCGTACTCAGTGCAAAGCTGGCGGAATTCAGCCGTTGTCATTTCCTTGCGTTTTACCCCTTTGTTCGCCAATGCCTGCTCGATTGGCAGGCCATGTGTATCCCAGCCAGGCACATAAGGTGCTTGGTAACCCGTCATCGACTTATGGCGGACAATGAAATCCTTGAGAATTTTATTCAAGGCATGACCCATATGGATATCGCCATTGGCATAAGGCGGGCCATCATGAAGGACATACAGCGGCCTTCCTTTTGTCCCTTCCTGAACCATTTTGTAGATATCTTTTTCTTCCCATTTCGCCTGGATTTCCGGCTCCCTTTTCGGTAGGTTGCCGCGCATTGGGAAATCCGTTTTCGGCATTAATAATGTGTCTTTGTAATCCATTTTCTTTTCCTCCTGAACTTACGCATTCAAACACAGCCTATAACAGGCAAAAAATAAAAACCTCCCCATCCCAAATAGGGACGAGAAGGTAAGATTCCCCGCGGTACCACCCTGATAGGCAACGAAAAATTGCCCGCTCAAAGCATCCTTAACGTGGATGGGACGCCGCAGCTTATTCGGCTTATAGCCTTTCAGTGCGGGACTCATGGGTGATTTTCCAGCTTTCTGCTTTACCGGGCTTCCACCATCCCCGGTTCGCTACATAAGCATGTATAAGCTGTACTGTCCCTTTCATAGCCTGTATACACTATTACCTCTTCTTATTAGGAAATTATATGCCATTTCATGCCTGTCCGTCAAGCGAGCGAATCTTCTTCCTCCGTTGCTTTTAACTCGGTTGCATCCAGCTCATAATTTAGCAAGTGATCCCAGTCATCGGTATTGATCATATCAAGTTGGGCCTCGATCAGCATTTTAAAGCGAGTCCTGAATACCTTGGATTGTTTTTTCAGATCCTCGATTTCAAGAGCAATCTTACGCGCCTTCGATAATGACTCATTCACAATCCGGTCGGCATTCTTTTCCGCTTCTTTAATGATCAGCTTCGCTTCTTTCTGGGCGATTCTTTTCACTTCCTCGGCAGCTTCCTGGGCGACAATAATGGACTTATTCAATGTTTCCTCAATATTTGTAAAATGGCCGAGCCGGTCATTCATATCATTCAGGCGCTCTTCAAGCTCCTTTTTCTCCCTAAGAATCAACTCATAATCCTTGATTATCTGGTCGAGGAATTCATTTACCTCATCTTCATCATAACCCCGGAATCCTTTTGTGAATTCCTTATTGTGTATATCCAACGGCGTTAATGGCATGACGCCACCTCCCTAATTAAGTTTCGTCCTTCTCCCCGCAAGCAGCACGATTCAGCCTTGCTTGCTGTCTATGTACTGTATATTATTATTCGACAGGAACCTTCATTTTCCTTCAAGTCTCTTGTGAAAATTATTTTTGTTTACCGACAAGGATCCGCCATTTTTCCTTTTTCGTTTTGCCTTCAATGGAGTTTAACCTTGCTCTTCCATAGCCCTTGACCGATATCATATCCGCTTCTCCGCATTCGAATGAAGGACTCGCTATTTCAGTCCAATTCACTTTCACAAGTCCCTGCTGAATCATAAGCTGCGACTTTTGTCTAGACAAGTTATGTATCGCGGCAAGGACCGCATCAAGCCTTAATGAACTGACGGTAGTGGCTACTTCTGACCAGGATTCGGCCGGCTCAATTGCCCCATCTATAGGGACTTCCCTCAAGCTGACGGAAGCCTTTCCTATCGATTCGAGATTCATTTTTACAAAGTCGGCGACTTCTGCCGCACAGAGGAATTGAATTCTATCATCCCTTGCAAGAATATCACCGAATTTACCTCGTTTAAGACCAAGTGACATAAGACTTCCTAGGACATGGGGATGCTCCACTGTCACGAATTTAGCAGGATACTGGACCTCGATCAGGCGTATTTGGAAGTCCTCCGGCTCGAAAATCGCATAATCAGGCAATAAGAGAGCCCGTTTCCGCTCTGCAAAAGAAGGGCCACCAGACAGTTCGGTACGGATATCCCCGTTTTCGCCAACAAGTGCCTTTAAAATAAACTGTTCCCTTGGGTCGAGGAAATCAGTCAGTTTAGGCGCGTACATCGTTTCAACCTGATTCTTCCACTGCAGTACCTGGTCAATAATTTCCCTTTCCGCCGGCCTGAAATGCTGATAAATGTTCATCTTCCTGCTCCTACTTAATTAATCCTAAAGCAAAAGACTGGCCTATAAACCAAGTACGCTTGCTCTTTAAACAAAATGGTTACATAAACCATCCAAATAAACTGAACAGACCTTTTCGTGCAAAATTCAGCGTGATGATTGCAACGATTGGCGAAATATCAATCATGCCAAGCGGTGGAATAAACCTTCTGAACAATTCCAGGTATGGTTCGCATATTCTCGCAAGAAACTGACCAATAGCTGATCCTCTTGCGTTAGGGAACCACGACATTAATATGTAAATAATCAATGCCCAATAGTACAAATCAAAACCCCTATTTAAAATATCAAAAATTATACCCATCTATCCGTTACCACCTCTTATCAGAAAAATCTTGTTCCTGCATCAACTCGGAAATATTTCCGGAAACCTCTACATTATCAGGAGTGCACAGGAAAATGCTAATCCCTATTTTTTGGATGTCTCCGCCAATCGCGTACACTGTACCGCTGAGGAAGTCTACAATTCTTTTTGCCTGATCATGGTCGATCCGCTGCAGATTGACAACTACCGCCCGACGGTTTTTAAGGTGGTCGGCAATTTCCTGAGCTTCAGAATACATTCTTGGTTCAATTAAGACAACCTTAGAGTTCGAAGATTTTTGCACGCTTTGGAGGCTCACAACATTCTGTGTAGTTTTAACAGCCTGGTTTTTTTGTGGCCTGATTGGTTCAGGCTCTTCCACATATTCCTCTTCTTCATCGTATTGATCATCCAAGAAAAAGAAAGTTTTAAATTTTGATTTAATGCTCATTTGTTCTGCACCTCCAAATCATTTTTCCCCGACCAGTGCTGTACCGATCCGGATCATTGTTGCCCCTTCTTCAACCGCAATCGTATAATCATTCGACATTCCCATCGACAGTTCCTGACATGGGGAATGGGCAAGTCCCATTTCCTGTATACGGTCCCTGAGGACACGCAGGTTCCTGAAGCATGCTCTTAAAACCTCTTCATCATCTGTCAGAGGGGCCATTGTCATTAGCCCTTCGACACGGATATTTTTAAAGTCGGCCAGCTTTTCAATAAATTCGAATGTATCAGAGGCACTAATCCCATGCTTTGAATCTTCGCCAGATACATTTACCTGGACTAGGCATTTAACCGGGGCATTAGCACGCTTATTGATTTCTTTCGCAAGTGAAAGCCTGTCCAAAGAATGGATATAATCCACCTTATCAATAATGTTCCTAACTTTCCTCGTCTGCAAAGTCCCAATAAAGTGAAATGCCGCTCTTCCGTTTAAAGCTTCCCATTTTTCCAAAAAACCATCGTCACGGTTTTCCCCAATATGGGTAATTCCCGCTTCAATCGCCTCTGCCGCTCTTTCCTTACTAACATACTTCGTGACAGCGATAATCTTTACATCGGCAGGATCTCTGTTAGTTTTAAGGCATGCATGATGTATCTCTTTGTTTATTTCTTTAAGATTTCCTGCTATTCCCATTACCGCAAAGAATCCTCCTTCCAGCCAATAAAACCAAGCATCCTTCCAGTTTTCCCATTGTCCCTGCGGTGGGAGAAAAAGTGTTCCCTGCTGCAGCTTGAACAAAGATTTGATTCGGCAATATTCTGTTCTTGTATGCCTGCCTCAATTAACAGCATACGGTTCATTTCCTTTAAATCTAGAGAATATTGCCCTGGACTAATTTGATTATATGGTTTTTTTTCGACATGTTCCAGTCTATTATTTACAAAAGAAATAACATAGTCATCAACAATATAACATTTTTTGCAGATGGAAGGCCCGATGGCAGCAAAAATATTGTCGGAACGAATCCCTTCTTCCTTCCATAGCCTAACCATTTCAGGGCCGATTCCATTAACTGTCCCTTTCCATCCAGCATGGGCAATACCAATCATCCTATTGGTTGGATCAAAGAAATAAAGCGGAACACAATCAGCGAAGCACATTGTCAGGAGGACTCCGGCCTCATCCGTATAAAAGCCATCCGTGTCTTTTACTGAACGTTCATAATCGGAAGCTCCCATGCCTTTATGCCGATTTCCAACCTTTTTAATTTGAATGCCATGTGTCTGCTCCGCACCAACCATATCTGCTGCACTGAAACCGGCCGTTTCAGCGATCAACCTCCTGTTTTTCTGGACAACTAAAAAATCATCACCAACATGGAAGCCTGTATTCAGGCTTCCATATTCGTTCGTCCCTGCCCCGCCATTTCGCGAAGAAAAACCGGCAGCTAATCCAGGATGCTTTTCCATCCAATCTCTCAAAAAATAAGTTGTCTCGTTTGATAAAAAAAATGGCTCCATTCAAAATCCCCTGTTTTTTTCTATAGTTTACCATACAAGGGAGCATTCCGGTACCAGTTAGCCTAACTGACAGTGTTTTCCTGCTCTTCCTTGCTTGTTTGTAAAGGAAGGCCTGTCATCCTGACCAAAATAACATCCTGGCCGATTTTTAAAATATTTGTCCATGGGATGACTGTATCTTCCTCTTTCCCAAAGAAACCTAATACCTTCCCGTTCCCACTAATCACTACAGACTGAATTTTACCGGAATTTAAATTAATGTCGATATCCGATACATTTCCAAGTTTTTTACCATCCGCTACATTGATAACATCTTTCATTTGAAAATCAGATATTCTCACCATCTCGTTTCACTCCTGTCCTGTACTAGTAAAAATATATGACACGATTGGAGGAAACTGTACTCAACTTCAGTAAACAATGGCTTTTATTGGGCAATGTAATAATATTTGTAGTTGACTTCCACTCCAGGCGCACGCTTTCCTCGGGGGGCCAGTGAATCCTCCTCGGCGCTTTGGCGCCTGCTTGGCCAGCTGCTGCGCCTAGCCCCTCGAGTCGCTTCGGTCCTTCAGGTGAAGTCAAAGACCGACTTCTCCTTCAGGCCCTCCACCGCTAGTCGGAGCTGACCGAGGCGCTTCCGCTTTTCATGGTTCTCCACTTGCCGCTACATCCCGCCGGAGTCGGCGCCCTCCGTTCCAATTAACGCATATATTCCATTATTGGACTTTAACACTTTAACACGAATAAATTGAAAAAGCTGCCCAAAAGGCAGCTTTAGCTTTGGATATTTTTACTCATTTGTTTAATGGCCGCTTTTTCAAGCCTGGATACTTGTGCCTGGGAAATGCCTATTTCATCGGCTACTTCCATTTGCGTCTTTCCCTGGAAGAACCGTTTTCTCAAAATCAGTTTCTCCCGTTCATTCAGTCTTCTCATCCCTTCCTTAAGGGCGATTTCCTCTATCCATTGTGTATCTTTATTTCGCTCATCGCTTAATTGATCCATGACGTAGATAGGATCCCCACCGTCATTGTAAATTGGCTCGAATAAAGAAACGGGGTCCTGAATCGCATCCATGGCAAATACGATTTCTTCATGGGGAACTTCAAGCACTTTCGCTATTTCTTCTGCCGTAGGTTCCCTGGACGTCTCACTCATCAGCCTCTCTCTTACCTGAAGGGCCTTATAGGCAATGTCCCTCAGGGATCTGGATACCCGAATAGGGTTGTTATCCCTTAAGTAGCGGCGTATTTCACCAATGATCATCGGTACAGCATAAGTTGAAAATTTAACGTTTTGGCCAAGATCAAAATTGTCAATCGATTTCATTAGGCCGATGCAGCCAACTTGGAACAAGTCATCAACAAATTCCCCGCGATTGTTAAATCTCTGGATGACACTTAAAACAAGGCGCAAGTTTCCGTTGACCAATTTTTCCCTGGCTGACAGGTCCCCATCCTGCATTTCTCTGAAAAGCTTCCGCATTTCTTCGTTTTTTAGAACTGGAAGTTTCGATGTATCAACACCGCAAATCTCAACCTTATTTCGAGTCAATGCTCTTTTCCCTCCTTATAGGAGCTGCTGTTCAAAAAACAGTATCTCCTTGGAGTGGAAAAATATGCAGAACCGAGATTTCTGCTCTGCCGTAAATATGGGCAAAAAAGGCCGAAAATCCTTGCTAGTATTGTCTTTTTTTTTCGAGAAAAAATTATAAAATCATCTAAACCATTTTATTGAATTCTTTTCGGAGTCTCTTGATAATTCTCTTTTCGAGGCGAGATATATAGGACTGAGATATGCCAAGCAGGTCGGCTACATCCTTCTGCGTTTTTTCTTCCCCATTTGCAAGACCGAAGCGCAGTTCCATTATTTGCTTTTCACGATCGGATAATTGGTGAAGAGCTTTTGAAAGTAGTTTCCTGTCAACGTTGGCCTCCAAATCCCGGGTAATAATATCCTCATCCGTTCCTAGAACATCTGAAAGGAGGAGTTCATTTCCATCCCAGTCAATGTTTAATGGCTCATCGAAAGAGACTTCCGACCGGATTTTATTATTTCTTCTTAAAAACATGAGTATTTCATTCTCAATGCACCTGGATGCATATGTAGCGAGCTTTATTTTTTTCTCCGGATTGAATGTATTTACCGCCTTAATGAGGCCAATTGTTCCAATTGAAATCAAGTCTTCAATATTGATTCCCGTGTTTTCGAATTTCCTTGCAATATAAACAACGAGGCGCAAATTCCGCTCTATTAGGATGGATCTTGCCGCCTTATCCCCTTCAGGCAGTTTTTTCAGCAGTACTTCCTCTTCTTCCTTGTTTAAAGGGGGAGGAAGGGCTTCGCTCCCGCCTATATAAAAAACTTCATCCTTTTTAAATCCGAGCTTGATCAGCAGCTTGGACCAATAATAGTTTAAGCGGAGCCTCCATTTTTTCACTTGTTTTCCTCCTTCTAAAAAATGTCTTTACGAGTATATTAGTATTAACTTGCCGGAACCCTCTCCCCTTCCGGAATGCCAGCCAGCAGTTTCGGATGAACGATACATTCATAAGACCCATCTGATGATAATTCTTGAGCTGTAAAGGATACAAGAACCTTGCTTGTTCTAAAGTTCTTTTCGCTTTGCCTGATTAACACATATTCCGGTTTTACAGCAAGAATGAGCTGGTGTTCTTGTCCTACTACTGCACATGGAATAATCCTTAAACGGCTTTCCCATTTTGGCGGAACGGATTTTTCTCCTTGAATAATCCCATCAGGAAATGAAGCGATAAGGGCTAATTCTTTTGGGAGCTCCTGTAACAGATATTTCACTGAAACAAACATGACTGGATGACGCGATAAAGGGTCATACAATTGGTTTCCGCTGTCGATGAGCCCTTTTAATTCAAAAGTTTCATTGTTTACCGAAATTTCCACAAAAACTGTCTGTTCATATTTGATTTTCGCCATTTCATGGTTTTCAAGCCTGCTGCGGGAAAAATGCCATGCAAGTGGAAACCCAAGAAAGACAAACAGCCAGCTTACAGGGTCTCCAAATCCTTCCGAAGCAGAAGAAAGAAATGCTTGGACTGCTCCACTACCTGATTGGAAAAAGTAATGGGTTCCCATTAAAGCCCCCCCGATCAGAAAGGTAGAAAAATAAAGGGCCATTAACGCTGACAAAAAAAACCTAAGTCTTTTATATCCGAAGGAAGCAAGTACCATTAAAACGGAAAAACCCATTTTCGATAGCGGATGTCCGGAATAGATAGCTGCCGGAGTGAAATAAAGGAGGATAATAAGAGATCCAATAAAACCGCCCGCTGCAATTCTCCAAATTTTTACCCGCCTTTTGAGAATGAATGCCGCTAAACAAAGAAGCAGGCAATCAAACAGAAAATTCAAAGCCCAGATTACATCAAGATAAACAGTCACACGTACCTCCTTTTTGGGCCCCTGGAAAAACCTGCGAACCGTGTTCTGTTTACGGAAAAGTATATCTTATTAAGAAGATGGAAGGTGTCGCTTCCTGTATGTGAAAAGAAGGAAGTTTCAACTATTCATTGCGTTTTTTGTCATTATTTTTTTGCAGGAAAAATAAGCTCGAGAAAGTAAAAAAAAACAGAACCAAGAATTCTGGTTCTGTTTAAATTGCTGTTTAAAAAGCGAACCCAAAAAACGGCATAGCTATAAGCCATGCCGTTGGTTCATTAGTATTGAGATATTACCTTCTTCTGTTGCGGTTGCGTAGGAAGGTTGGAATATCAAGTGTATCTTCCTGTGAAACTGTTGAAGGCCTGACAGGTTCCACAATCGGTTCTTCCCGTTTAACTTCCCTTTTTACGGATGGTGACGGGGCAGGCTTCGCATGGCCAAATGACGGCCTTGCTGTCGGCCTTTGTTGGATTACTTCTTCATTGAATCCAGTGGCTATGACTGTTACAAGAATTTCATCCTTCAGATTTTCATTGATGACAGAACCGAAAATCATGTTTACTTCCTGATCAGAAGCAGATGCGACAATATCAGCCGCTTCCTGGACTTCATAAAGGCTGAGGTTTGTCCCGCCAGTAATATTCATCAGGACGCCTTGAGCACCATCAATAGATGTTTCAAGCAAAGGTGAGCTGATTGCTTTCTTCGCGGCTTCCGCAGCACGGTTTTCGCCAGATGCTACGCCGATTCCCATCAAGGCGGATCCCTTGCTAGACATGATTGTTTTCACATCAGCGAAATCCAGGTTAATCAATCCAGGAACGGCAATCAGGTCGGAAATACCCTGAACCCCCTGCCGGAGGACATTGTCAGCTTCACGGAATGCCTCGAGCATCGGTGTGCTTTTATCAACAATTTCAAGGAGGCGGTCATTTGGGATGACAATCAGCGTATCCACCGCTTCTTTCATACCAGAAATCCCCATCGCCGCTTGGGTTTGGCGTTTTTTTCCTTCGAATGTAAACGGACGGGTTACAACCCCAACAGTCAATGCTCCTAGATCACGTGCAATTTGGGCTATGACCGGGGCTGCCCCCGTTCCTGTACCCCCGCCCATTCCAGCTGTTACGAAAACCATATCTGCTCCGCGGAGAGCCTCTTCAATTTGTTCTTTGCTTTCTTCAGCAGCTTTTTTACCGACCTCTGGATTTGCTCCGGCACCGAGCCCGCGGGTAAGTTTCGCACCGATTTGCATTTTCACTTCTGCTTTTGAAAGATTTAGCGCCTGCGCATCAGTATTGACCGCGATAAATTCGACTCCTTGGACGCCATGTTCAATCATCCGGTTCACAGCGTTGTTTCCGCCCCCACCAACCCCAATTACTTTTATCGTTGCTAGTTGATCTAAATTTGTATCGAACTCCAACATGACAAATCCTCCTAATTCGTCCATATTCGTTAATGCCTGTCCTTACAGCCAGTACACCGGCACATCCGGCATCTGGCTTCGGAAATGAAGAGGCATAAGTATCCCTGGCCGTCATAAGCTGAAAACCCAGCCTGACCGATTTTCAAATTACTCGAAAAAGTAGCCCAGGAACTTTTTAACTTTGGTCGTCATTTTTTCTTCAGGCTGTTTGGCCTGCTTTTGTTTTGGCTGCGGTTTCGTTTGCCTTTTTTCTTTTTGCTCGGTAGGATGTGGAATGCTTACCGATTCGGTGCCATAATCCTCATATTTACTGTTTTTGCTCGCATACTTAATGAGGCCGACTCCTGTCGTATACTGAGGTTCCCGAACCCCGATATAATCAGGAACTGCCCTTCTCACCCTTGTTTGGAAAACAGCCTGGGCAAGTTCCAAAACCCCTTCCATATTCGAGACTCCGCCGGTAAGGACAAAGCCGCCGGGAAGATCCCTCACACCCAACCGCTTTAATTCATTTAGGACCATTTCAAAAATTTCTTCCAGCCGTGCTTCAATTATTTCCGATAGCTCAAGCTGGTTGAATTGCTGATGCTGGTCGCTGCCGATAACAGGGACACTGAACACCTCATCCTCAGCAGCATCCTCATAAAAGGCATGCCCATATTTCAGTTTTATCTTTTCAGCATTCTCAGTCGAGGTTCTCAGGACGATAGAAAGATCTTTCGTAATATGTTCGCCGCCTAGCGGTATGACACTCGTTGAGGTTAAACTCCCTTCTTCAAAAACCGCTATTGTCGTTGTTCCCCCTCCAAGGTCAATCAGGGCAGTGCCTAGATTTTTCTCATCCTCTGATAATGAAAACACGCCTGCCGCCAGCGGCTGAAGTGTAATATCCAAAACCTCAAGGTTTGCACGTTCAACACACCGCAAAAGGTTATGTAAAATTGTTTTATACCCAGTAATGATTGAACCTTCCATCTCAAGCCTAACTCCCATCATGTTAATGGGGTCTGTTATCTCATCCTGGCCATCGACAATATACTGTTTTGGTACGACATCGATAATTTCTCTCTCTGGTGGGATCGATATCACCTTTGCCGCATCTTCAACCCGGTAAATATCCTCGCGGGTTATCACCTTGTCTTCACCAGATACGGCAACAACACCATGGCATGGCTGGAGCAGGACATGGTTCCCTGTAACCCCAACAATCACCTGGCGTATCTCCATTCCTATCATTCTTTCTGCCTGTTCAACTGCTTTTTTAATAGAATGAACGGTTTCCTCTATATCAACGATGGCCCCTTTTTTCAGGCCTGCTGATTTTACATTGCCAACTCCGATAATATTTAATGAGTCATTGACTTTTTCACCAATAATCACCTTTACACTGGATGTACCGATGTCAAGACTTACAAATATCTCATTGCTGTTCATCCTATGGCACCTCCTTTTAGCCCATACTGCACCCATTTTATTTTAGAGTTCATAAAATTGTAAATATAATTATATATTATAAAAATATTCGTCAGAACGAAATGATTCCCTTTAAAAAAAATCATTTTTTTTCAGTTTTTTCCCTGGCTGCTGTCCATTTCGACAAGATGATCCTGCGAATGACCGCAATGTTTTGGAACAGCCTGACCCCAAATGCAAATACAGCAGCTAAATACAAGTCTACACCAAGATGTACTCCCAGGAAAGCTAAACTTGCTGCGAGTATAATATTAAAGAAAAAACCTGAAACAAATACTTTTTCATCATAAATATTTTGAAGCTGCGCCCTAATTCCGCCAAAGAGGGTATCCAATGCGGCCAGGACCGCAATCGATAAGTAATTGGAATACTCATCAGGAATCCTGATTTCGGTCATAAGTCCGAGGATGACTCCAATAATAAGCGCCAAAAGCGGAAGCCACATTAAGAATCCCCCCCTTCATCAGCATTCGCGGGTTTCATGTTGTTCGTCCTGATTTTATTAGAATACGCCTCAAAGGTGATTTCCGGCATTGGGTCTGAAACCGTTAATTTAAGGTTTTCTATAAAAAATTCTTCCGCCGACTGGGAGGCTTTCATTCTATTTGATAGTTTCTCAGCTTCCATCATACTTTCCGCTGCCACTTTCACTTCAATCGGCAGGCTAACCAGCCTGTGGCCATCAATTCTTGTTTCAGCACTGACTTCCCGGATGACAGTTGAATTAATCACTCTCTGGCCATCAACCGAAATAACCTTTGCTTCATACATATTCAATTCATTTAACAGCCTTTTTAACAAATCAGGGGAAATGGAACTGCCAGCCGGTTCACCGAGCATGAATTCTTCAAACACAGGTTCAATTGTTAAAATGATTCCGGGTGCTGTGATTTCGGATAAGCCGGCTTCGGTTTTCAATTCCTCAAGAGTATCCTTTAACACGGTTTCCTTTCTGTGCGTCCGTTTGGATTCGTAACCAGCTAATTTTTCTTCAGTTGAACGTATTTCAGTAAGCAGGTCTGACTGGAGTTTCTTTTCCTTGAGTAAATCTTGGCGAAGCTGCCATATATCCCTCGTGTCCCTCTCGACTGGTTCCTTCACAGTTTGAAACTGAATTGCAACCATAAACCCGATTATAGCGGCTATAATTGAAAAGCTGGTAAGTTTATGTCTCTGCTTGTCCACATGATTCACCTGGCCTTCTTAAGTGGACATTCCATTCCATTCGTTAGCTGCCCAATATAGGATTCATTAAGATTAAATCCTTTTTTTCAAGTGTAAAGACAATATTGTCATTTACCAATTGATCCTTTACGCCACCGCTCATATTTAATGCCTGTTCCAGAACAGGCGGATCACCTATTGCTGAAATGACAAACGGGGCTGGGTGCTGTTTTCCATCGACTGTAATGACCGGCCCGTTACAAACAATGTAGGAACGGCTCGAGAGCCTTTGGCCATTGATGGCAACAGCAGAAGCACCGGAAATATATAATTCATTCACTACTTTGAACACATGGTATTCATGAACAAGATAATTATTTATATTTTCATTTTTGGGATCATACTCTCCATCTTGGAGCGACACTTGGATACCAGGCCCCTTAACTTTCATTTTCCCGAGAAACATCCTGTATTTTTCCGCTTCCGCAGCTATCGAAGAATATCCTTCCTCTTCTTTCGATAATTCCTTTTCAATCTCCCGCATTTTCGATTGTTTCGTGATATATTCATTTTGAAGGCGTCTATTTGTTTCCTCAAGGGCGATTAGCTGGTTGCGCAAATCCAGCGTCTTTTCATACTGGCTACCTGTGACAGCTTCATTTTTATGCTTATTTTCCACACGTGTCAGATGATAGGAAAAAGCCATAATAAAACCTAGTACAAGGCACACAAGTGAAAAAATCACCTGATTACCTTTCACCTTCTTCTTCAAGGCCTTCCTCCCTTTCTTTTTCATACGCTTTAAAGAAAGATCCGACTTCCAAATCAATAACCCCTTTGATGTTGGGATCAAGCTGGCTGGCTATCGAGGGATAATGAACCATTTTTTCAGAAAAGGTCCTCAGTGAAGCACTTACTTCAAAACCATCATTCATAAACAGTGATACATGGAATTTATTAGTTTTTTGTGGCGTATAGTGGATTTCTGAAATGGAGTTGTATATTTCCTCAGGGAGGGACCCAAGTGACTCTGCCAGTTCATCCAGTGCTTTCCCCTCTTTAAAACCCACAAGGACAGGCACATTTTCTGATAGGGTTTGTTTTTTATTATCTTCCAGAATTTTTCCGTTCTCCAGAACCGGAAAAAATCCTCCTTCTTTAACGAGATAACCAATCCATTCATATTCTTTAACCTGAATCATAATGGTATTTGGCAGGATTAGCTTCACTGCGGCATCCTTGATTTCAGGGAGTTTTTCTACTTTTTCAGCAGCCACGCTTTTTTTGATTTTCCAAACATTATCCTTTTTTGTAATACCTGCAGCACGAGCAAGCTGAGATTCGCTGTATAAGGAATTCCCGGTTACTTTAATTGAGCTGACATGGCTCAAAGGGGATTGAATATAAACGACGCATGCAATCAGGATAAAGAACATGAAAAGCAGAAGAATGAGCCTCCTATTTGCTTTTTTACGCCTTTGCTCCTTCAATTTTGGTATACGGTCTTCCAATGATAATACTTTATTTTTTTGCATGTTTGTCCACCCCATTATGATTAGTGCAAAAATCCCGAATAAAAAGCGGGACAATCTAAAACAACGGCACGATAGTCTCATGCCGTCGTTTTGGTACACAGCTTTTCGCCTAATCCAATGGAAATATTATAGCATACATTTTAGGGGCTTTCAGAAGATTTTCCCTCTAATTTCTGCCAACGATTTCTACTTCGGTTTCCATCCTGATATCGTAAAGGCTTGAGATTGTATCTTTTACGTGCTGAATCAGGGCAAGTACGTCTTCAGCGGTGGCATTCCCTGTATTGACAATGAAATTGCCATGCATTTCAGAGATTTGTGCTCCTCCTATTTGATGACCCTTGAGGCCTGCTGACTCAACAAGCCTTCCAGCATAATTAGGCAGAGGATTACGGAAAATGCTCCCTGCACAAGGAAAGTTCCAAGGCTGGGTCTCTTTCCTGTAGTCTTTATTTTTTTGTAATTCCTTTGTAATTTCTTCCCGGTTCCCGTGTTGAAGCTGGAACACAGCTTCCAATACAATTCCGGGCCTCTTTTTCTGCAGGATTGAAGTCCTGTACGAATATTCGAGTTCCTCATTTGTTAGCCACTCCATCTTGCCGTCTTCGAACAGGATATGGGCTTTTTTCAATATTTTACTGATGTCCGAACCATGTGCCCCCGCATTCATATAGACCGCGCCACCAACGGATCCCGGAATACCGCCAGCAAATTCAAACCCTTTCAGTCCCCCCCTGCTGATCGTTGTCGCCAGAGAAATCAGAGATTGTCCGCCCCCGGCCGTGACTTCTGTATCGTCAATCTTTAGCTCGTCAAGGCCTTGGCCGAGTTTAATTACTACACCATTGATGCCTTTATCGGAAACAAGCAAATTGGAGCCACGGCCAACCACACGCCATGGAACATGATGCCCATTGATAATTTCCATTGTCTTAAGCAAATTCGCAATCGATGAAGGTTCCACAAATAAATCGGCAGGACCACCTATTTTAATCGTTGTATGCTGGGACATTGGTTCTAATTCTTTCACTCTGCCGATGGAAGCCAATTCAAGTTCTTTTTTTACCACTTCCATAAAACCCATCCTTTACCTTTTTCATATAGAGTAATTTTTTTAGTTTATGCAGTGGGCACTCAGGAGTTTCCTGAGCAGCCGCTAATTAAAATCAGGATTGGTAGCCCCGATTATTTTTTTGACAGTTCAAGCATTAGTTTATAGAGTCTGGCCGCGGAATCAGGAACGCCAAGTTTCTTTGCTTCCTTCCCCATCGAAACCAGCTTTTCCCTGTCCAGGAGAATCCCATCGATCGTTTCAACAAGCTTTTTGCTTGATAGCTCAGTCTCTTTTAGGAGTTCAGCAGCTCCTCTTGAGCTAAGCGATAGCGCATTTTTCTCCTGATGATTGGCCGTTACATATGGGCTTGGGATAAGAATGCTCGCTTTGCCAAGAGAGGTCAATTCAGCCAAAGTGGTTGCTCCCGCTCTGGAGACCACCAAATCCATCCCCGCCAAAACCTCCGGCATATTATGGATAAACGGCTTAATCACTACATTGGCAGGACTGCCCACCAATTCAGCCTCTCTCTGTACTTCCTCAAAATGCACTTCTCCCGTCACATAAAGGACCTGATAAGGTTTAGAGGAAAACTCACCAAGTGATTGAACAACTGCCTCATTGATTGGCCGGGCACCCCGGCTTCCTCCAAAAATCAAAACTGCAGGTTTCCGTGTTTCGAGGCCAGCCGAGAGTCTGCCTTTGATTCCATCCTTTCCAATTACCTCCGAAGCGCGCGGATTCCCTGTAAAGACCACTTTATCTTTCGGGAAGTATCCCTCTGCTTCTTGAAAGCAAACGGCAACCTTATTTACATATCTGCTTAAAAATTTATTCGTAAGGCCTGGTATGCTGTTTTGTTCATGGATGATAGTTGGGATGTTCAGCTTAGCCGCCGCGTATACAACCGGCCCGCATACATATCCACCTGTTCCAATCACCACATCCGGTTTGAATTCCTTTAAAATCGTTTTGCTTTTTTTAACCCCCGCAAGGAATCTCCATATTGTTTTTGCATTTTCAAAAGATATTTTTCGTTTAAAGCCGGTTATATGTATAGATTTAAAAGGGATATTTTCCCGTGGGACAAGATTGCTTTCAAGCCCCTTCTCTGTTCCGATATATAAAAACTGCGCTTTCGGATTTTGTTTTTTTATTTCCCTGACCAGGGCTAGTGCCGGATAGATGTGCCCACCGGTTCCCCCGCCGCTAATGGCGATTTTCATACGTCCACCTCACTAATCAATCATGCTTTTTTAAGCGGATGAGAGTTGTAGAAGAGCACCCGCTCTATTTACCTCATTCTACTATAATTTAAACCTAGAAACGACTGAAAAGGTGCTAGGATTTTCTTACCAGCATGCCTTGAAGGCTGAGGTAAAAAAAAGAACCCCGTTATGACAGGGTTCTTTAATCAATACTTTACATAACGGCTAATATTCAGAAGGACACCGATTGCCATCAGCATCAGGGTCAAAGACGAACCCCCATAACTCAAGAATGGGAGGGTTATGCCAGTAACCGGCATTAGACCAGTCACAACCCCGATATTAATCATGACTTGCACCGCAATCATAGCAACAATTCCGACTGCCAAAAAACTCCCGTATAAATCAGGTGCGCCAAGTGCAATCCTGATGCCTCTCCATAAAAGAAGTGCAAAGAGAATCAACACTAAAGAGCCGCCTATAAACCCAAGCTCTTCCGCTAGAATGGCAAAAATAAAGTCCGTCTGTGGCTCCGGCAAGTAAAAGAACTTTTGCCTACTCTCCCCAAGACCAAGTCCAAACAAGCCGCCAGGCCCGATTGCATAAAGCGATTGGATTATTTGAAAGCCACTGTCCTGCGCATCCGACCATGGATCTAAAAACGAAGTAATCCGTTTGATCCTATAGGGAGCTGAAATGATTAGGCCGGCGAAACCAATAACACCAAGCAGCATTAGGCCGGCAAAATGAAGAATCCTTCCTCCGGCAACGAATATCATCACCATGCATGTCCCTACCATGACAGTCCCGGTCCCAAGGTCTGGCTGAAGCATAATCATGCCAAATGCCGTAAAAACGAGTGTAAGCGATGGGACGAGCCCCTTCCTAAAGGAAGTTATCAGCTTTTGGCGTTCAGAAAGGTATTTTGCCAGGAAGGCGATCATTGCAAGTTTCATAAATTCGGACGGTTGAATGGAGAAGGCCCCAACGCCAATCCAGCTTCTCGAGCCATTTCTCACATTTCCGATTCCGGGAATCAAGACTAATAACAAAAGAAAGAAACATACGATAATGATGACTTTTGCCCAAGTCCGCCATGTCCAATAATTTACATTCATAATAAAAAACATGGCAGCAATCCCAACCCCTGCAAAGAGCATTTGCCGTTTTGCAAAAAAGAAGGAATCATCGAATTTAAACTCCGCCCAAACAGCACTGGCGGAGTAAACCATTATGAGGCCAAATGTTAAAAGCGCCAAGGTAATAATTAACAGAATCATATCAGGAGTGTTTTTCTTAGCAGGCACTTGGTTACACCCTCTAACCCGGTAAATTGGGCCTTTCCGAAGGCCGGAAACGAGTTGCGCGCGGCCGCTCCAGCAAAAGACAAGCCCTTACTAAAGTTTATGCACGGCCTCGATAAACATGTCGCCCCTGACCTCAAAAGTTTTGTACTGATCCCAGCTTGCACAGGCTGGAGACAATAGGATCACATCCCCAGGTTCTGAGAGCTGGTACGCCTTCGGTACAGCACCTTCAACATTATCGGCCCGGACAATCGTTTTTATTCCTGCCTTAATTCCTGCTTCTTCAATTTTTCCGGCCGTTTGGCCAAAAGTAACCAATGCTTTTACTTTTTTTAATGCAAGGATTAATTCGTCAAACTCATTCCCTCTATCCAAACCGCCGGCAAGAAGAATGACCGGGGCATCAAACGCCTCCAAGGCTTTCGTTGTCGCAAGGATATTCGTAGCCTTGGAATCATTGTAAATTTTTCTGCCGCTTTTTTCTGCAACAAACTGCAAACGGTGGCGGACGCCTGTAAAGGTTTTTAAAACTATCCTGATTGCATCATTGGCAACCCCTGATAGCTTTGCAGAAGCTATAGCCGAAAGAATGTTTTCGAGGTTATGGGCACCTGGAAGCGCCACTTCGTCCCTCCTGATGATTCGTTCATCACCATACATCAGCCACCTATCCCTCACGTACGCCCCTCTTCCAAGGTCTTTTACCGCTGAAAATGGGACGAGTGTAGCTTTTGTTTTACGGGCAATTTCTTCTACTTCTTCCTGGTCCGCATTGTAAATAAAGTAATCATCTTGATCTTGATTTTTTGTAATATTTGCTTTCGCTTGATTGTATTCCGCCTTTGTTTCATGGTAATCCAGATGCGCTTCATAGAGATTGGTTAGAACTCCAATCCTAGGCTTAAACGTGTCAATACCCATCAGTTGGAAGGAAGAAAGCTCGATGACAATTGTATTTTCCTTTGTGGCCTCTTGGGCGACCCCGGATGCGACCGTCCCGATATTGCCGGCAATGAGGGGATGCTTCGCACCTTCCTTAAGCATTTCAAAGATCAGTGTTGTTGTAGTGGTTTTGCCATTCGTCCCTGTGATCGCGATGAAAGGAGCTTCAGATATCTGGTATGCAAGTTCCACTTCGGTAATGACTGGAATGTTTTTTTCAAAGGCTCTTTTGACCATCGGATTTGAATAGGGAATGCCCGGATTCTTCACAACAAGCTCGAACCCTTCTTCCATAAGTTCGACTGGATGGCTCCCGCAAATGACTGTAATCCCCTGCTCCAAAAGCCCTTGGGCCTCTGTATTTTCCGAAAGGGGTTTGAAATCATTCACGGTGACAAACGCGCCTAACTTATGGAGCAGTGCGGCGGCAGTGACTCCGCTTTTCGCCAGGCCCAATACAAGAATTTTTTTATGCTGATACGTATCAATAGTAAACACTACAACCACACCTCAATATAGATTCCGAGTATTGCCAGCAGCAGGCCTACGGACCAAAAAGTAACGACGACACGCCATTCAGACCAGCCTGATAATTCATAGTGATGATGAAGCGGGCTCATTTTAAATATTCTTTTTCCAGTCGTTTTAAATGAGATGACTTGCAGGATGACTGAAAGTGTTTCAATTACAAACACTCCGCCAATCACAAGTAGCAGGATTTCCAGACCGGTCAATATGGACAATGCGGCAATCGCCCCACCCAAGGCGAGGGAACCTGTATCTCCCATAAAAACTTTCGCGGGGTGTGAGTTGAAAACGAGGAACCCTAATACCGCGCCTACAACCGCTACACTAAAAATCGATAATTCAAATTGTGACTGGTTCCATGCTAGAACTGCATATGCGCCAAAAGCGATTGCCGCTGTACCGGATACTAGCCCGTCAAGGCCATCGGTCAGATTTACTGCATTCGAAAAACCAACAAGCCAGAAAATGACAAACAACAGATAGATCCAGCCTAGGTGGATGGGTTCATCGCTAAACGGCAATCTTATGGCAGAAGGCAGCTCACTACTTCTGTAAAGAAGATAAAAAATAACAGAGATGATGATTTGGCCAAGCAACTTTTGTTTAGACGTAAGGCCAAGGTTTCTCTTCATTGCTACTTTGATGAAATCATCAAGAAAGCCAAGAAGCCCAAAGCCGGCTGTAACAATAATCAGCATATACGTTTTAGCTGTCGGTTCTGCATATTTCCCAACCATTACAATTGTTGTGATGATAACGGACAGCAGGATCATCAAGCCGCCCATTGTCGGAGTACCCGATTTTTTTTGGTGCGACTTAGGGCCTTCTTCCCTAATGCTTTGCCCGAATTTCAGCCTCCTTAAAAATGGAATGAAAACAGGCGACGTAAGAACGGTTATTAAAAACGCCATTAAAATCGTAAATAAGATGACTTGCTCAAGCATGGGTATTCCCCCTTCCTGGGCCAGCGGCAATAGCGTTTTCCAATATTACCGCTCCTTCATAGGAATCCTTTTCCAAGATGTCAAAATGATAATAAGTAAGGTAAGTATTCGTGGTAATCATATCTATCTACTATCTCCAATGTATTTTTTTCGGTTTTTAGGCCTTATTCAGCACAGCATTTCTCGCGATGACCCGGTCATCGAAATCATATTTTATCCCCTTGATTTCCTGATAAGTTTCATGTCCTTTCCCGGCAATCAGAATCACATCTCCGGTTTTGGCTTCATTGACGGCAAATTCAATCGCTTCCTTACGGTCAGGAATCACTTTGTAGTCCCTACCCTGAACGCCTTTCTCCATATCACGGAGAATCTCGATTGGGTCCTCATTTCGGGGGTTGTCAGACGTTAAAATTGGATTTGTCGCGTAATCACATGCAATTTTTGCCATCAGCGGCCTTTTTGCACTGTCACGGTTACCTCCACATCCAGCAATAACATAAATATCTTTTTCAGCAAATTCCCTAATGGTCGCCAGGACGTTTTCCAAACTGTCAGGGGTATGGGCATAATCAACGATAATAGTAAAGTCCTGCCCTGCATTGACAAGTTCAAATCTTCCTGCGACGCCCTTGATCCGTTCGAGCGAGCGTATAGCGTCCTCGAGGCTGATTCCTGAAACGGCCGCAGCGCCAATTGCAGCTAGTGCATTGTAAACATTGAACTTGCCAACCTGCTTCATTTTGACAGGAAAAGTTCTCCCTGCAGTTTCAAGTGTAAAAGCTGTTCCCTGCGGGGACAAGACAATATCAACAGCGCGTAAATCAGCCTTCTTGTCAATTCCATATGTAAGGACATGGGCGGCAGTTGCCCGGATAAAATCAACTGTAGCTGCATCATCCGCATTTAATATCGCAAACTTTGGGGCAGTGCCTGAATACGTATTCCCGAGCTGGGAAAACAGCAGGCTTTTGGCATATTTATACCTATCCATTGTCTTATGATAATCAAGATGGTCCTGAGTCAAGTTTGTGAATACTGCTACATTAAAATCTGTGCCATGCACTCTGCCAAGGTCCAACGCATGGGATGAGACTTCCATGACAGCGTGTTTGACACCCGAGTCTGCCATTTTCCGGAATGTTTTTTGCAAAACAAGGCTTTCTGGGGTTGTATTTTTTGTTTCTAATTTAACATCGCCAATCTTTGTATACATCGTGCCAATTAACCCCGTCTTGCTCCCCGCATCAGCAAAGATCCTCTCAATCAAATGCGAGGTGGTCGTTTTCCCATTCGTCCCTGTAATGCCAGTTAAGTGAAACTGCTTGCTTGGATGGCCATAAAAAGCATCGGCCAGAATCGCCTTTGCCCTCGTTGTATCCGGAACAATTACGACCGGTACGCCAACTTCAAGCTTGCGCTCGGAGACAATGGCAACTGCCCCCCTCTCAACCGCTTCCGGGGCAAAATCATGTCCGTCAGCTGTATATCCTTTTATGCAAATAAAAAGGCTGCCTTCCCGGACCTTCCTGTGGTTGTTTTCCACCGAGCTGATTTCCGGGTTCCCGCCTGGGAATGGACCTAGCAAATAGAGGCTCTTTAATAGGTCATGCAATTTCATTTCTTTTTCAATCCTCTCATATCAAACAATCGTTACCTATTTTACATGAAACAGTTTCTTTTCGCCATTAATCCATAAGCCTTTTTTTTACGATAAAAATTACCTGAAATCCCTTGTTGATACAGGGAAAAAGGCGGCAAGGATTACGCCGCCTTTTTTATTTTATTCCTTTTTGCCAAAATAAAGAATGATTGTTGAGCCTTCCTTGACTCTCGTTCCCGCCTGAGGCAGTTGTTTCATGACAACATCACCATCGCCTTTCGCTTCGATCCTCAGGTTGATCATTTGCTCACTGATTTCTTTCTTTGTAAGCCCTTCTAACTCAGGCATCGCAATCATGGGCACATCTGTCCAAGTCTTTTTCTTTTCGATTTGTTCATGCCTCGGTTTAACTCCAAGCGCAATCAAGGAGTCCTTCATAATATTTCCAACAATCGGCGCCGATACAACTCCGCCGAATTGTACAGTCCCCTTCGGATTATCAACAGCGACATAAACAACGAGTTGTGGCTTATCGGCTGGCGCGAAACCAATAAATGAAACTATATGGTTGTTTTCAAGATATCTTCCACCCTGCGCCTTTTGGGCAGTCCCGGTCTTTCCGCCTACCCTGTAGGAATCAATGAATGCTTTCCCCCCGGTTCCTTGTGCTACAACGCTTTCTAGAGCAAATCGGAGTTGTTTGGATGTTTCTTCAGAGATGACTTTTCGTTTCAGGCTTGGCGAGTTTTTCATGACAATCTGCCCTGACGCTGGGTCAATCAGTTCTTTTGCAATATAAGGTGTATACAAATACCCACCATTTACCGCTGCTGCTACCGCCGAAACCTGCTGAATGGGGGTGACCGAAACCCCTTGGCCAAATGCGGTTGTAGCTAGTTCAACAGGTCCGACACGGTCCATCTTGAAAAGGATCCCCGTCCCCTCTCCCTGCAGGTCTATTCCTGTTTTTTCCCCAAACCCAAATCCTTTTATATAACTGAATAGCTTTTCCTTTCCGAGTCTTTCACCAAGTTCGACAAAACCTGGGTTGCAGGAGTTTTGTACGACCTCAAGGAAAGTTTGGCTTCCGTGTCCGCCCCTTTTCCAGCATTTAAGCCTGGCGCCGCCTACTGTGACGCTTCCGGAATCATGAAAATGCTCTTTCTCCAAATTCACTTTCCCTTCCTCAAGTGCGGCGGCGAGGGTGATGATTTTAAAAGTAGAACCAGGTTCATAGGTGCTCCAGACAGGCAGGTTCCGGTTATAGACTTCCTGGGGAACAGATCGGAAATCTGCAGGGTCAAATGTCGGTCTGCTTGACATGGCCAAAATTTCCCCATTGTTCGGGTTCATGACAATCGCAATCAATCCATCTGGATTATATGTCTTCTGGGCGATTTCCAATTCCCTTTCTACAATCGTCTGTATCTTCGTATCAATCGTCAGCTTTAAATCCAAGCCATCGGTTGGCGGCTCATAGTCATCAGCCATATCGTCCATCCTGCGGCCCTTTGCATCAGCATAAAATTGGACAGAACCTTTTTCTCCGCTTAGCTCTTTATCATAAAACAATTCGAGTCCCATTAACCCTTGATTGTCAATTCCAGCAAAGCCGAGGACATGGGACAAATATTTTCCATATGGGTAATGGCGCTTCGAGTCGCCGCCAATATAGATCCCCTTCAATCCAAGTGCGCGTATTTCCTTCGCCTTGGCATGGGATATTTTTCTCCCCGCTGGCAGACGGATCATGGACTCCGTTTCAACCAGGCTTTTCAAGATACGTTCTTTCGGCGCTTTTAAGATGGCAGCAAGCCTGGAGGCTGTATCCTCCGGATCGATAATTTGCCTCGGAACGACCCATACAGTCGGAGCACTAATATTGGTGGCGAGAGGCACTCCGTTCCGGTCAACGATTTCTCCTCTTTCCGGAGCAAAAGGTATTTCCCGGCTCCATGAGTTCTTTGCCCTGTCAGTCAGCATATCGCCCATAAAAAACTGCACATAACCAAGGCGAACATCAATAATGAGAAACACTGCGACACCAATGAATAGGACTGCCAATAACCGTTTTCTTACAGTTACATTCGAAACCCGCATTCAGAACGCTCCCCCTTCTTTCTTGCATCCTTCCCGTTGTCTGGCAGCGAGAAAATTGCAGCCTCTTAAGAAGGACATGCCTATCGTTCATTTTTATGCGGTGTGTACAAAAAATAGAACGCCGGCAGATTTTCCCGCCGGCGGAGTTCACTCTTTTATTTCTGGGTCTTTTTTTTCTTTTTCCTTTGCATGATTCTGTTCACGGGGAGTTTCGAGCTGAACCGTTAGCTGGTCACCGCCTTTAATTGGCGCACCCTTAGTAATACTTTGTTTTACAACATAGCCTGATCCTTTAAAATTTAATTTTAAATCTGTCAGGGTTGCGGCTTTCATGACATCCCTTATTGACCAGCCCGCCATATCCGGCATAACGGCTTTCCCGTTCGTCTTTAGGATGACCTTTTCACCCTCCAATGCTGTTGCGCCGGCTGTTGGCACTTGTTCGGCAACCTCGCTTCCATCCCCGATGACAATGACATCATATCCTTTTGCTTCAAGATCCCTTTTCGCATTAACAGCAGGTTCTCCTTTAAGGTCGGGGAGCTTTCCGCTCATTACTGGCGCCTGCGTCGAAGGTTTAATATTTAAATATTGAAGGCTGTTCTTCATAACGGAATTAAAAATCATGGAAACCGGCAACGAGCCTTTGAAATAGCTGTCTATTTCAGGCTGCTGTACTGCGACATAGACGATGAGCTCAGGGTTATCCGCTGGTGCCATGCCTAGAAATGAGAAAATATAGTTTCCGGCTCCACTTAAATATCCGTGTCCCTGTGACAACTCCGCGGTTCCTGTTTTCCCCGCCACGCTATACCCTTCAATATTGTAGCGGTTGTGACCCGTTCCTTTCGGGGAAGTGATTACAGTTTCAAGTATATCCCTCACCTTTTTTGCGGCTTCAGGAGTGATTGGTTCAGAAACAACCTCTGGCTTTATTTCCTCAATTGTTTCGCCTGTATCATAATCCGTAATTTTTTTGATTACATGGGGCTTCATCATCTTGCCATCATTAGCAATCGCGGTCGCCGCCTGAACTTGCTGGATAGCAGTTACCGCTGTTCCTTGTCCGAAGGATGTTGTTATTTTTTCAATAGGCCATTCATATCTCAACTGGCTCGTTGCTTCCGAAGGCAAGTCAATACCTGTCGGCTTATCGAGTCCGAACCTTGTTAAGTATTCACGGAAGGTGTCAAAGCCCAGTTTCTCCTTGGCCATTTTTGCAAACGCGACGTTCGAGGATCTCTGGACGCCTTCGAGATAAGTAATGGTACCCCATCCACTGCCGTTATGGTCCTTAATTGGCTTATCTCGTTTTGTTACTTGATACGAGCCTGATTTGTATGGCTCATTTGGCTTAAAGACCCCTTCGTTCACCGCGGCGGCCAATGTAAAGATTTTCATTGTCGAACCTGGTTCAAATGGATACTCAATGGCTTCATTATGCCAGGCTTTTTCAATCCCTTCCCTCGTTTTGGGATCAAATGTCGGCCTTTGGCCCATTGCAAGGATTTCTCCAGTCTTAGGATCCGCTACAATCGCAATGATTTTTTTCGGATTATATTCTTCTACGGTCTTATTCAAGGCATCTTCCAAAAACGTCTGGATTTTTCTATCCAAGGTCAGATAAATATCATTCCCATTCTTTGCCGGTGTAACAAGTTCTTTTCCGCTTGGAAGTAGATAGCCCCACAAATCGCTTTCGTACTCAATCTTCCCGCTTTCACCTTTAAGGCGCTTGTCCATCAACTTCTCGATACCCAGTTTTCCGAAACTCGCATAGGTGCCATTTTCCCTTTCCTTTCTCTCTACGAATCCGACAAGGTGGGAGGCAAAAATTCCATTCGGATAAAATCGCTTGGAATCGCGTTTAAAGGTTATCCCGGGCAGCTTTTCAGCTTCAATTTCTTTTTTCGTCTGGAAAGGAATGTCCCTCCCGGCTTTTCCGAATTCAACCTGGAAAAGTTCCGGCTTCTCCTTCTTTTTTTCAAGAATCCTTATTATTTCACTTTCTTTCATATCAATATATTTTGCTAGTTTCGCCGCGGTCATTTCAGGGTTGACAATATGTTTGGGATTTTCAGGATCCGTCGTCATTTTTTCATCTAGAATGGCGATTAGAGTGTAAGAGGCTGTATCTTCGGCGATTACCTCTCCGGACCGGTCCTTAATCGCTCCCCTGGCTGCTTCAATCGTGCCGTACCGTGTGTGTTTTTGTTCTGCCTTGGCTGCCAGCGGTTGGCCAGCCGCCTCTCCAGTGATGCCGATGACCGAAAAGCGGTATAGGATGACAAAAAAGAGCAGGCTGAATACAAAAAACAATCCAACTGCTCCTTTGTTCATATTTGGTTGTTTCTTGGCCATCTTTATTGCACAACCTTGACGTTATTTTCATTAAGATTTAAGCCATGTTCCTTCGCTTTTAACATAATCCTGTCATATTTGCTTAATTCTTTTACTTGAACCTTCAAGTCTGCGTTGACTCTTTCTTGGTCATTGATGGAGGTTTTCACTTCCTGAATATCTTTATTAACTTTGTAAATCGCCGATTGGGCAGTAACAATCTGAACAGCTCCGAAACAAAGAAGGGCAGCGAATAGTACCCAGATTAATTTTTCACCTGGCGTAACCTGATGCCATAACGCCCTTTTTCTTTCCGGTTTTGTAACGTGTTGCCTTTCTTGGCTCTGCTGTTCCTGGAGTTTTCTGGCTAAACTGCTCATTCTTTCCCCTCCTGAACTTTTTCCTCTTTTATCTCATCTAGTTCTCACGAATTTCTTATCGTTTTTCAGCAATTCTTAATTTGGCCGATCTGGCCCGGTTATTTTCCTCGAGTTCTAATTCCGATGGTACAATCGGCTTTCTGTTAATTAGTTTTAATTCGGGCTCAAATTCCTCTGGAATGACTGGCAGGCCAGGCGGTAGAGGAGGTGTTTCAGAAGCCTGCTTAAATGCTGCTTTGCAAATCCGGTCTTCGAGTGAGTGAAAGGTGATAACGGATATCCTCCCTCCACTTTTTAAAAGGCTGATTGCCTGCTTTAACGATTTTTCAAAAACACCTAGTTCATCGTTCACCGCTATTCTGATTGCTTGAAAAATCCGCTTAGCGGGATGGCCGCCTTTCCTTCTGGCGGGCGCAGGTATTGCCTCTTTGATTAATTCGACGAGTTCAAAAGTAGTTTCTACTGGCTTTTTCACTCTTGCCGCTTCTATTTTCCTGGCAATTTGCTTAGAGAACTTTTCTTCTCCATAACGGAAAAAAATCCTCACAAGGTCTTCATATGGCCAGTGGTTGACAATATCGTAAGCGGAAATGTCTGCGCTCCGGTCCATTCTCATATCGAGCGGGGCATCATGGTGATAACTGAATCCGCGTTCCGGAGTGTCTAGCTGGGGAGACGAAACGCCGAGATCATATAAAATACCATCTACGTTATGTATCCCAATCTCCTCGAGTTCACTTTCAAGGTGAAGAAAATTACTTTTAATGATCGTAAGCTTGTCCTCATAGCCACGAAGCTTTTCTTTAGCATTAAGGATTGCTGTCTCATCCTGGTCAAATGCAATCAGCCTGCCACCTTCGCCGAGCCGCCGCACAATTTCGAAGCTATGGCCCGCTCCGCCAAGGGTACAATCAACATACGTTCCATCAGGCTTGATGTTCAAGCCGTCTACTGCTTCGTTCAATAACACTGTTGTATGATCAAACATGCCAAGCCACCTTTCCAATCGAACGACACTTAAAAAGAATTATACTAAAATAATATTCCCTTTAAATATCGAAGCCAATCATATTTTCTGCAATTTCAGCAAAAGAATCCTCGGACTCCTGGAAGTATTCTTCCCAAATCTGTTTGCTCCAGATTTCAATTCGATTGGAAACTCCTAAAATTACACATTCTTTTTGCAATTGCGCATAGTCCAGCAATGGAGCCGGGATATTGATTCTCCCCTGCTTGTCAATTTCACTTTCCGTTGCCCCGGAAAAGAAAAATCTCGTAAAAGCACGGGCATCTTTTTTCGTAAGCGGAAGAGCTTTAAGCTTTTCTTCAATGACACTCCACTCTTTTAACGGGTATCCGAACAGGCAGCGGTCCAATCCACGGGTAATAATGAACATTTCCCCAAGGTCGTCCCTCAGCTTGGATGGTACGATCAGGCGTCCCTTATTATCGATGTTATGATGGTATTCACCCATGAACATACCCGGTACCCCCACTTTCTAATTAGAATGTACCACAATCCACCACTTTCCTCCACACTTTTTTAAAAAACATGCGAAATAGTTAGCGAAAAATTCAGAATTCAAGAGCGGACTCCTTTTTTAAAAAATAAAAAAGCCCCACCTGGAAGGTGGAGCTTCGCTTAAATGCGGACCAATTTGTGGGTGCCATCAAATTCATATTCAAGTTCTGCAAGTCGATTTACGAAATCAAGGCCATATTTATTTAAATAATAAAGGACATTCCAGACCCGTTCCTGGGGCAATCCCTCAGGTCGGAGAGCCATCGATATACGGGAATATTTATCAAGTGTAACTTGATGCCTTTGCTGTACTGCATCCTCCAGCTTTTTTTGCATAAAAGTAAGCTGGCCGATGACAATCTCTTCGTTTTTCTTCAGCATTGTCAGCAAGGATGGGGCAATTTGGGCCGTCTTTTCATGGAACTTGTCGTACTGTTCCAAAACCTGGTCCTTTGCAGATGTGAAAACACTTTCCAATTCACGATCACGGATACTGTCCATAAAAGCCTGCTTTTCATTGTCCGTTCCCCGCCTGATGACTTCGGAGACATCCATTTGCAATTCTTGTAGGTCGGTTTCAATTGAACGTTCAAGAATGGTTATATTCAATCTCGGGACAATTGGCGGCATTTTAATGTCAAAGTGCTCAAAAATCAGTTTTAATTCGGCCCAATAGGCAATTTCTCCCGGACCGCCGATAAATGCAAGCACAGGGAAAAGCCATTCCTGCATGAGCGGCCTGGTTACCACATTGTTACTCAGAAGCTGAGGTTCGACTCGGGCGATTTCCAGCAATTCATCCATTGAAAAAGAGAAGGCCGCATTTTTGCCGACAAATAATGCTGTTTCCGAGTTATATTCGAGCAAGACCCTTTCATTTGTGTTGATGTCATAATAAAAAAGGTTGGCAGATTGGTCAGTGGCTTCTATTAAAGTAGGAAAGCCTTCTTGAATTATTGCCTTCTGCTGAAATGACAGGCTGTCAGCCACTGCCGCATGGTTTCGGATGATCGCATCGAAATACCCGCTTTCAATCTGCCGCAATCCCGGATGCCCCGAGTCCACGATGAGCAGTTCCGTACCTTTAAATAGTTCCATAAGGATTCCTGCAAAAAAATCTGTAAAAGTTTCGGATTTTTCAAGTGTGCTTTCAATCAAATAGAGTAATTCTCTTGAGTGAGCCGTTTCCCCAAAGTGGGAGACAAGTTGGCCTGCCCAATTTTTACAATGCTCCTTATTGATTTCTATATCCGTTACCATGATCTTTTCGTGTACTTTTTGCGGAAAAATCCATTTGTTTGCGATTGTTCCCTCGGGAACGTACAGATGATTCACTTCCTGGTAATCGTGGTCTTCCCCGGCGATCCAGAAAATCGGGACTACCGGAATTCCCAGTTCTGCTTCCTTCTGGCGTGCCAATTGAATGATTGAAATCACTTTATGGATTGTATACAGCGGGCCGGTGAATATCCCCGCCTGCTGTCCGCCAATTACCACCACACTATCCGGATGTTTCAATTTTACAATTGAGTGGCTTGTTTCCTCTGATTCCGTAAATCGGGCCATATAACTTTCAATATGATTAGCAAGCCCTTCCCTTGGGAACTCACGTGAGCGAAGTTCCTCAACTCTGTTCCAGTAGGAGGAAGGCTCATTATATGTATAATGAAAAAATGGCTTAATTTGGTCTGTCTGCTGCAAATACTCTGAGGCAAATCGGTTGGCAGCGGGCATTAAGAGATTTGAAATCTCCATACAGTACTCCCTTTCTAATTAACAATTGTTCATACCATATGAGTATAGCACTAACATAATCAAATGAAAAAAGACTTTGCTTTAGCCTCTTTTCTAATAGTTAGGGCAGATGGACAGCGACAATCGCGCGCTGAACGAGCCCGTACAGTATGAGGGCGACATACCCAATGAAAAACAGTAAAAATGTGAATCTCCAAAACCCCTTAAAAACCTTGCCAAACAAGATTTCACCTTTTACCTTCCAATGAAGGACCGCGAACCCCATCAACGTTGTCATCAGGATCATAAGAATCACCCAGTCGAAAGATGTTTTCCATATCGTGACGAGCAAATAATGCACGGAAATAATTAGAAGGCATGTAGTCGCATTCAGTGCATAGTTTACTGAACGCCGATGGTTCCCGGTAATGGGCTTGAAAATGACAAAAACGAGCAAATAACCCAGAACTGGCAGGAAGATAAACAACGCAGCAACCGATGATAAAAATGTGCTCATCGCATCTCCCTCCTGGAAGCTAGTTCCCTGCCCTTAATTAAGTGATAATATGTGCTGATCATTGGCGTTTTCAACTTTTTTCTATAGGCTTCGTCCACTAGAAACCCAAGAATGGCATCCACTTCAGTCGGCCTCCCCGCATCCAGGTCTTTTAGCATGGATGAACGGTTTTCAGCCGTATTTCTGCAAATTCCCTTCACTTTTGTAAGAGCATTGGTTCGGTCGGTGAAGGAAAGGATTTGGGCTACCTCATCAAATAACCCTTCCAGCGCCTTTTCAAAATATTTGTTATTGACAAGCTCCCCATTATTCACTCCGAGAATGGCGGTTAGAGGGTTAATGACGGCATTAGCCGCCAACTTGTTGGCCAGCATCTTGTAATAATCGCCTGCAATTTGGATAGGAAAAAAATCTGGAACATTTCGGGCGAAATTCTCTAATAATTCAGAGCTTCCCCGATAAACCGCAACTCTTGTTATGCCTGCCCCGTTATGGCTGACAGTTGTCGGGTTTTCCCTAAGTGCCCCATGCTCCACGGAACCAACATAAATATTCTCTGCACTCAAGTGAGCAAGAGCGTTCAAATGGCCCATTCCATTTTGAAGGAAAAGGTAATTCCCGCCCTGCGGTAGGCCTTCCAGAATCGATTCAAGCTGATACTGCTTTACGGCAATAATGGTTAATTCGGCCTCACCGATTCCTTTATCCAACGGAACCGCGTTGACTTGGGCGGTTAAAGGCCCAATTCCTTTCTTAAGCTGGACCCCATGCTTATTGATCCAGTCTGCCTGCGCCTCGGTCCGTGTGTATAAAGTAACCTCAAAAACCCTATGTAAATAGGCGGCAAAGAGCAATCCAATTGAACCTGCACCTACTATTCCAATTCTCATGTTAAAAACTCCCCGTCTTCTCTTTCCCTACATTTTACCAAAGTTCCGGGACCTTTGTACTCTTAAAATACAAAAATTAAAAGGCTTTCCCCCAGAAATGGCGGGAAAGCCGGTCGAAAGCTTAAACAGGATAAACTGGGTGTTTCCTTGTGCTGAAGTGCAGTTCCTTTGTTTCATAATGGCCAAACCGTTTAATTAACACTTCCCTGAGTTCGGAAGGCGCGACGATTTCATCAACGATCAGTTCGGAAGCCAGTTTGTATATATCGATATGCTCCTTATACTCCTGGTGTTTTTCCTGAACAAAAGCAAGTCTTTCCTTTGGATCGTCTATTTCATTAATTTTGTTTGAATAAACTGCATTAACCGCCGCCTCTGGCCCCATGACAGCAATTTGCGCCGTCGGCAGGGCTATACACACGTCCGGTTCGAATGCCGGTCCCGCCATTGCATACAATCCGGCCCCATAGGCCTTCCTGACAATAACGGAGATTTTCGGTACGGTTGCCGAACTCATTGCAGCAATCAGTTTTGCTCCGTGCCTGATAATTCCGGCCCTTTCCACTTTCGTCCCAATCATAAAACCCGGAACATCCGCAAGGAACAGCAGCGGAATATGGAAGGCATCACATAGCTGGATGAACTTCGCACCTTTGTCGGCGGAATCAACAAAAAGCACACCGCCTTTTACCTTAGGCTGATTGGCAATGATTCCAATGGTCCTGCCCCCTATCCTGGCCAAGCCTGTAACCAGTTCCGGGGCGAAAAGCTTCTTTATTTCAAAAAAACTTCCCTCGTCTATAAGCGCATTGATTCCTTCAACCATATCAAACGGCGCATTCTGGTTTTCTGGAATAATAGCTTCAAGGGCCCTTCCTTCCACAGTCGGAATAGCCTCTACAATCTTTGGGCGCTCTGTAAAATTCGCCGGAAAATAGGATAGATAGTTTTTCGCTGTTTCAATTGCTTCTTCCTCGGATGAAACAAGAATGTCGCCACAGCCGCTGACTGAACAATGCATTCGCGCGCCGCCCATCTCCTCAAGCGTCACCTTTTCTCCAATCACTTTTTCAGCCATCCTTGGCGAACCCAAATACATGGACGCATTTCCGTCAACCATAATGACAATATCGCAAAATGCCGGTATGTACGCTCCGCCAGCCGCTGATGGCCCAAATAGGAGGCAAATCTGGGGAATCACTCCCGAAAGCTTCACCTGATTGTAAAAAATCCTTCCAGCGCCCCTTCTGTTTGGGAACATTTCCAGCTGATCTGTTATCCTTGCCCCCGCTGAGTCAACAAGATACAGTAACGGCACCTTTAGTTTTTCGGCTGTTTCCTGAATACGGATGATTTTCTCCACCGTCCTGGAACCCCAGGAACCCGCTTTAACCGTCGAATCATTGGCCATAACACAAACCGTCTGGCCGCCAATCTTGCCAATTGCCGTAACGACTCCATCGGCAGGAAGCCCTCCTGCCATATTATTGGCAAACTTTCCATCCTCTTCATACTCTCCGTGGTCGAACAAAAGTGACAGCCTGTCTCGGGCGAAAAGCTTTTTCTGTTCCTTCAGCTTTTCATGGTATTTTTCTTGGCCGCCCGCTTCCGCTTCTTTTCTTTTATCGATTAATTTCTGCTGAATTGGATTCAATCCCGTCATCTGCTGCTCCCCCTATTCCAGAGTCGCCAATACATCGCCTTCATTTACGAAGTCGCCAACGGCCACCCTTAGTTCGCTCACTTTTCCGGCTGAAGTACTTTCAACAGGAATTTCCATCTTCATCGATTCCAGGATGAGGATTGTTTGCCCTTCTGTTACCTCATCCCCCGAAGTTACTAAAATATTAAAAACTGTCCCTGCCATTGAAGATACGACTTCTTTCATATCTTGTTCCTCCCAACATATTTTATGGCCTGCCTTGTACTCTCCGCTTCAATCATCGAATCGGCATCGCAAGAATTATGCGATAGCATAATTCACGATTTACGAGGAGTCGGTGCCCTTCGCTTCAATCAACGTTATAAAAACTCGACCTAATTTTTTAACACAGCCTCGTTTAAAAATGCGGTGGTGTAGTTTCCTTGTGTGAAATCTTTATTTTGCAAAATTTGCTTGAAGAGAGGGGCGTTCGTTTTTATTCCTTCAATCGTCAATCCGTCAAAGAATTTCGTGGCATTTGAAAGAGCTATGGCCCTGCTTTCACCAGAAAAAATGCATTTGGCGATCATTGGGTCATAATAAGGCGTTACAGTATTCTCCTCCCCATACCCCGAATCAATTCTCGTACCATTCCCTTTTTCAAAGGAAAAGGCATTTATTTTACCCGGGGAAGGCAAAAACCTCACAGGGTCTTCTGCGTAAAGGCGAAATTCAATGGCATGTCCTTGTGAAGTAATTTCAGACTGCGTTAAAGGAATTTTTTCACCTGAAGCGGCGAGAATCTGCCACTCTACTAAATCAATCCCTGTGATCTCCTCTGTAACCGGATGCTCAACCTGAAGCCTGGTGTTCATTTCAAGAAAATAAAAATTTTCGTCCTCATCAAAAATGAATTCAATTGTCCCGGCATTTTTGTAACTGACAGCCTTAGCAGCTTTGAGAGCGGTTTCAAAAAGTTTGTTTCTTGTCCCTTCTGATAGAAATGGGGATGGGGACTCTTCCACAACTTTCTGGTTCCGTCTCTGGATGGAACAGTCCCTTTCAAACAGATGGACAATGTTCCCATGGCTATCTCCAAAAACCTGGACCTCGATATGCCTGGCATTTTCAATGAATTTCTCCAGGAAAACGGCATCGGAGCCAAAGTAAGCCTTTGCCCTGGCCTTTACCGAAGCAAAGGATTTTTCAAGTTCCGTTTGCCCGTGGCATTTTACCATGCCAATCCCGCCTCCGCCGCTCGACGCCTTAAGCATTACTGGATAACCTATTTCCGTTGCGATGCGCGCTGCTGCTTCAATTGTTTCGACTCCTCCGCTGCTGCCCGGAACAACTGGGACGCCAGCCTGTTCCATCGTTGTGCGGGATGCTACTTTATCCCCCATTAACCTGATTGTTTCAGAATCGGGACCGATGAAGGTGAAGCCATCTTTTTCAGCCATCTCTGCAAAATCAGCATTTTCTGATAAAAACCCATAGCCCGGATGGATGGCATCCGCTCCAAGCTCTTTAGCAACACGAATGATTTCCTCTCCTTTTAGGTATGATTTCATGACAGGAGGTTCTCCTATCCGGACAGCCTTAGTAGCAGCCTGGACATATGGCAACGATTCATCCGCATCCGAATAGATGGCAATCGTTTCAACTCCCATTCTTTGGCATGTTTTGATGATTCGTAATGCTATTTCTCCTCTGTTCGCAATCAATATCCTTTGCACACCTTACCCCTTCCTCCCCCTGGTTTTATGATTGTCCAGCTCATACGTAACTTATTGAGAGACAAACATTTGAATGGAGGTTTTTCTTTTAGCTATTCTTTTTTCAAAAAATTGAATCCCTCTACTATGTTTCTACCATATTCTCTGAATAACCTGCAAATTTTGAAATTGATTTTTAGGCACTGAAGCAGAATTTTTTGATTTTTTGTTATATAATAAGTGTATTCTCAGAATTGTACATCTTTAGAATTGTTTCTTCTTGAGCTTCAAATAAAGAGCGTATTTTGACAGGGGGTTGGACAATTGCCAATAAAAGTGGAGAAACTAAAAGTTAACTACAAAACATTGGAAGAGTTTAAAAAATTTAAAGAGTATGGAATTCAAGAGCTATCCATGCTGGAGGACCTTGAAGCAAATATAATCGAAAACGACAGCCAGTCGCCTTTTTACGGCATCTACTTCGGTGATAAGCTCGTTGCAAGAATGAGCTTATATGAAATTGATGCGAAGTTCGACCGCTATTTTGACCCACCCCAGACGTATCTTGAGCTATGGAAGCTCGAGGTCCTTCCTGATTACCAAGGAAAAGGGTACGGGACAGCCCTTGTTGAATTTGCCAAGAGTTTCGGCTTTCCTATTAAGACGAATCCGCGTGTCGGCTCGAAAAGTTTCTGGGAGAGGCACGGATTCACTGATGTTACTTATGAAGTCGAACGCGATCTTGGGGAAAACCCTCTTGTCTGGTATCCTGAGGGCGTTGGGGCACAGCACCACTAAGGAAATAGTATAGAACGTTAAGAGGCCGCAACAGATTTCCGTGCGGCCTCAATTCATCTAATCCAACGTGATTCTCCACTTTTTCTCTTATTCTACTCTCTCAAGATTCCCATATTTATCAATTTGAAATTTTGCCTTTTGCTGTCCTAGACTTTCTTCCTCCTTTTCAGAGGCCATTTTCCTCGCCTTGTTCAAGATATTTATTAGTGCTTGATAATCCTCCCGCAGGCCGGTTAGTTCTATAGCCAGGCTGTTGTTTTCCTTTTCAAGTTCCTTCACTCTTTCACGAAGCTGTTTCTGCTCATCCTCATTTGTGGCGGCCCTCCCAGCAACTCTGTAAAGTTTCTCAATATAATTTAGAACAACGTCCAGTTCGATTTCGGGTTTCGCCTGAGGAAGCGAGGGGGTTTCTGCAACTTGCGGTTCCTGGCCAGCAGTATCCTTCAAAATCTGCTTGCCAGCCTTTTTACCCTCTTTTCTTTGCTTCTTCGCATGTTCAATTCCTGACTTGTATTGTTTCCTTACATGCGAATTCCACCTGAACCCGCATGCGGCTGACGTCCGGGAAAGTTGCCTGCCTACTTCTTCAAATGCCTGCAGCTGGGTACCTCCCTCTCTGATGTGCCTGAGAATCACCTCTGCAAGGAGCAAGTCTTCATCCGCTGTCCACGCATCTTGTCTTGTAGATGACATTCTTTTCATCCCTCCTATTGTTTTTACTCATACATATGCATGTAATAGGAAAGATAGAATGAGTAGAAGACAGCTGATTTTGCATGTTGTCGTTTAATTTATACTTACCGATTTTTGTTTAGAAACTTTGCCACTTGCCTGTGGTGGGCTTCGCTTTCCCATAAAGTGGCGCATATTCCAACTTCCTTTTCAATTCTTCCTCGGAGCTGCGATTCTTCCCACTTGTGAATCCAGATTGTCTTAAATCCTTGTAATACCGCTCCTTCATGGCGGGTCAACTGGGCGAGAAACGCTCTTCCTGCATGAAGCGGGTCCCCTTCGTAAATCCAATCAATGAAACCCATTTCCGACAATTCCTCTACCGGCTGAAGCCCACCCCCCATTAACATTCTCATTGCAGAAGGGGCCGGCATTTTTTCTGACAGAATGGATCCTCCTCCCCAACCTGTTATAATCCCTTGCTGCCCTTGTATAAATCCTGCCTTTGTTCCTTTTTTGCCTATTCGGAAGTCGCAAGCAGCCGCTAATTCACAACCACCCCCTACAGCTGTCCCGTTCAATATTGCCAGCGTAGGCTTTGGAAGTGTCAGCAGAGCATAAAGGACTCGAGCCATTCTCGAAAGCATGTTAAATGCTTCATTCTTCGTTTTCAGAGAATGAAACACGGATAAATCCCCACCCGAGCAAAAAGCTTCTTGCCCAATTCCGGTAACTGCAACAGCTTTTATATCGTCATCCTGCGCTGCCTTAATCAGTTTCTCAAGGCCTTCCATCACATCGAAATTTATCGCATTCCGTTTCTCTTCTCTTTCAATAGTAAAAAGAAGGACACCATCTACAAGCTCTCCAATTGAATAAGCCAAGTTCCTACCCCCAAAAGACTCTTTTTAGCTATATAGGTTGAACTAGAAATTTTCTTTCCATGGTGAAGCTTTGTTGATTTTCGCTTCACAAAGGAAACCTTCTGAGATTAATCATCGCAGGGACAGGCGGTTTTTGCCTGTCACGAGGCACACAGCGCCGCGCGGGGCGTCAGTGGAGCCTCCTCGGCGCCTGTGGGGTCTCCACCTTGCCGCCGCATTCCGCAGGACAAACAGCTTCCTCGAATAGTCTTTGCACGAAGAAAATGCGATAGCACAAAGGAAAGCTTCTGTGAATCCTCATCGCACGAAATTATGCGTTAGCATAATTGAGGATTTTCGAGGAGTCTTCGTGCCTTCTGCCCCAATCAACCTGCTTCCTAGGCTAATTTGTGTAAAAATTAAATTCAACCTATATAGATCATTGCATTAAAAACGAAAAAAGCACAAGGGATTCACTCCCTTGTGCTTGATCGTATGGAAAATTAGTCGTTTACAACTTCTTTCCCCTTGTATGTTCCGCAAGCTTTGCAAATACGGTGAGCAAGCTTCATCTCTCCGCAATTTGGGCATGCCACCATACCAGGAACATTTAATTTAAAATGAGTGCGACGTTTTCTCTTCGCAGTTTTAGAAGTCCTTCTAAAAGGTACAGCCATTCTTCCCACCTCCTTAAAGGGTTTAAGAAAGTTATGAAGCCCAGAGATGCTGGTTTCTTCACTTTGCTTCTTTTTGCCGATTATGAATCGGATGATTTGTTGTCATCAAAAAACTTGGCCAGATCTGCAAGCCTTGGATCGATTTTATTGCTTTGGCTCTCCTCTGTGACGACTTCCCAATCCTTTCCGGATTGCGGGGCAGCCCCTTCGGAATTTACATCATCGCAAAATACTTGCATGGGAACCTCAAGAAGCAGGATTTCCCGTATGACAGGCATTAAATCGACCACATCACCTTTTACTTGGTGGGCATCCTCATCTGTTTCATATCCAGAAATATTGAAAAGGAATGTTTCCGTTGTTTCGACATCCACTGGATAATTGACATCAACTAGAGTCCTTGAACACGGCAGGATTAAATGACCGTTAATCCTGATATGGAATGCTACTTTCGTGGCACCAATATCGGCCCGTCCAGTAATATGGATCGGGGAAACTTCCCTAATTGTGGAATCAATCTCCTTGATTTCATCAACTCGGATTGTTTCATCAATGGCTAGTTCCTGGTTCCGTATTTTTTGCAGCTGGTTAATTGTCCATTTCATTTATACCACCCCAAGGCAACAAAGGTAATTATAGCTTCCACAAAACTATTTGTCAATATTTTTTCTTTACACCTATTCCTTCCTCAGCAAGCATACCAAACGCTTTAACACAAGATGTTTTCTACTAGTTTAACCTTAATTATAACCAACAAACATAATAGAACAAATCATAATTTTACTGTTGTTCAACGTTGATTTATTATAAAAGTAGTTTGTACTGGATAGGGAGGATTTTTTTTGAAAGCTGCAGGAGTTGTTGTCGAATACAATCCTTTTCATAATGGACACTTATATCATTTGAATGCGACAAGAGAAATGAGCCAAGCGGATGTTGTGATCGCCGTCATGAGCGGCAACTTCCTTCAAAGAGGGGAGCCGGCACTTGTGTCAAAGTGGGCCAGAACAAAGATGGCTTTAATGAACGGGGCTGATCTGGTTTTCGAACTTCCATATCAATTCAGTACCCAGAAAGCCGAAGTTTTCGCAAACGGAGCTATAAAAATCCTTGATGCAGTTGGCTGTTCAACTCTTTGTTTTGGAAGTGAGTCCGGAGACGCCGAATCATTCACCGCAACCGTAAACTTTCTCGAACAACGAAGGACAATCTATGACAGCCTAATTCGGAATCACATTAAAACTGGTGTCAGTTACCCAAAGGCAGCCTCTTTAGCATTGGACGAACTTAAGGCGCCCCATGGCACTATTTCATTATCCGAGCCAAATAACATTCTCGGGTATCACTATGTAAAATCAATCCAGTCCTTAGGAAGCAAGATAGAACCATTAACCGTCAAAAGAAAAAGCGCTAATTATCATGATGAAGATTTTGCCTCTTCTACAATCGCGAGCGCCACTAGCATCCGGAAATCACTTTTTACAAGAAGTGGCGGACTTGACTCTATTAAGCAGTACATACCGGACGGAACGATGCAGTCGCTTGAAGAATACCTGGCAGATTTTTTGCAATTCCATTCTTGGGATATGTATTGGCCTTTTTTAAAATACCGTCTAATTCAAAGTTCTCCGGATGAATTGAATTCCATTTATGAAGCCGAGGAAGGACTTGAAAAGAGGCTTGCGGCGGTGGCTCTTAAAGCAGAAAGCTTTTTTGAATTTATGGAGGCTGTGAAAACAAAGCGGTATACATGGACGAGAATCCAGCGGTTATGCACACACATCCTTGTTAATGCAAAAAAAGAAGAAATGCCCAATACGGAAGATAGCCCTGAATATATGCGTCTGCTTGGGATGTCTCGCCTTGGTAAATTGTATTTGAATAGGAATAAAGGACACTTTACCCTGCCAGTCGTCTCAAAACTCTCCGCTTTTTCAGGAATTGGGATTGAACTCGATAAAAGGGCGTCCTATATTTATGCACTGGGGCTAGCGGGAAGTAAGTCCCAAAAACTGTTGGAAATGGAATACAGCCAACCTCCCCTTTTCATTGAAAAGAGATGAAGCGTTGTGCTTCATCTCTTTCTTTTTTTCGGTTTTAGTTTTTCAAGGTAGTCAACGGCTTCGTCAAATGAATCAACGGGGACAATTTTCATTTTTGTTTTAATGTCTTTGCCGGTTTTGAGTGCAGCCCGGTAGTTTGAATCCTTAGCGCCTTCTTCGTTTGGAGCAAAAAATATTTCAGCACCGGCTTTATCGGCAGCGACGATTTTTTGCTCTATTCCGCCGATTGGCCCGACAATCCCTTCGGATAAAGTACCTGTTCCGGCTATTTTATAGCCTTTTGTCAAATCATCCTCCGTCAGTTGATTATAAATTTCAAGTGCAAACATAAGGCCGGCAGAAGGGCCGCCGATCTCATCTGTTTTCACTTTTACTTTCGGCTTGACAATGATGTCTATGTCATCAACCAGATAGATTCCAATTCCCGCCTTATTCGGGTCATCCTTAAATGATTCTAGCTGAAGGGATACATTTTTTTCTTTGCCCTTTCTGCTAAATGTAAGGGTTACCTCATTTCCGGCAGTTTTTGAATTCAGGTAATTAAGCAATTGATCTCTTGATTGTAGCCTTTTTCCGTCTGCTTTCAACAGCATGTCCCCTGTTTCCAGCTTCCCTTCAGCGGGCATGCCAGGAGCAATCCCCATTATGTAAACACCTTTATATCTGTACTCCACTGGTATCCCGGCTTTTTTATACGCGGCTTCAATCGCGCTTGATTTCGAGCCTTCCATCATATGCATTTGTTTCGTGTTATACTCTTTTTCGCTTTCACCCTTGCCAAGGACTTCGTCAACAGAATAAATTTCTTGGTATTTGCCGAATTTTGCCAAAAGGTACGTATAGATATTTGCCCTTCCCATCCGGACAGTCGTCAGCATGAAGCTGCCCTCTTCCTCATATCCGTTTTCCACCGTAATAATCGGTTCCAGTTCCTTGGCAAGTCCCGGTTTTGACACATAATATGGCAATGAATAAAATATACTTGCCATGAAAAGCAAAGCGGCAAGTATATAGGGAATCCTCGAGTTTTTATTGCGCATTCTATTACTGCTCCTTCCAGCGCCCAATGGCTGTTCTAATTGGCCCAATCTGTTTTCGTGCCTCTTCTTCCCCTATTTTAATAATATCTTCAATATTGGTAAAGGCTCGTGAACTGAAACGGCCCACCTGCGGGCGAATCATAACGTCCGAGGCCACTTCCCTGTATTGCAGAAGTTCTGTCTGCATAATATCGATACTCTGCATAATAACATCATAGATGGAGTCAATTTCAGCATTCCTTTTTACACCAGACACATCGACGGCAATAACTATATCCGCTCCCATTTCCTTAACGACAGAGACAGGTATCCGGTCGGCAACCCCACCGTCAACCAGGATCCTACCGCCTATTTTTTCTGGTATTAGAATTCCTGGTATGGAAATACTTGCTCTCACTGCTTCTGCCGCAGGTCCGCTTTTGAACACAACCTTTTCTCCAGTCAATAAATCGGTTGCAACAACCGCGATAGGCAAATCAAGATCTTCGATATTTTTGTTATGGGTAAACAGCCTGATGAACTCCTTTACCCGCTTTCCTGAAATAAACCCCATTTTCGGAACAGTAAAATCAAGAAAATACTTCCGTTTGAACGAAATAGAAAATTTATAAAAACGCTCCAAGTCGATCCCCGCCCCATAAAGGCAGGCAACAAGCGCGCCCATACTGCTTCCTGCAATCAGATCAATCGGGATGCCCTCATCAGCCAATACTTTTATTACCCCTAAGTGGGCAAACCCCCGGGCTCCTCCTGATCCAAGTGCCAAACCTATTTTTGGAACCATCCATTCCCGCCTCCCTTGAATGGTATCTACCTTACCCAACTGAAAATCTCCTTCAATCTTATGGTCTAAATCATTTTTCTATGAGTATATTGTGATACAGGGACAGGCGTTATCCCTGCTTATTATCATGCAGTCGGCTTCAACACCTTCTCACTGTAAAAGCAAACAATCCATCATTGCCGAGAGGAATAAAGGCGGCTTTTTCCATTTTATCATTAGCCCTTATTCGCTGCATCATTCATTTTCCTTCTCCAAGGAGGCCTGTCATGTTCCGGTCAAAAGTAAAAACAATCCTTCTGGCGGTTTCTGTTACGATTATGGCCGCATCTCTGATTTCCTACCCCCAAGAATCATTCCAGGCGTCCATCCGCGGCTTGAACATGTGGTGGGAAATCGTCTTTCCATCGCTCTTGCCTTTTTTTATCGTCTCCGAAATGCTGATTGGATTTGGCGTTGTTAAATTTATCGGCGTACTGCTTGAACCCTTCATGAGACCACTTTTTAAAGTTCCCGGGGTGGGCGGTTTTGTATGGGCGATGGGGATGGCCTCGGGTTTCCCCGCAGGGGCCAAGTTGACAGCCAGGCTGCGCCAGGAAGGGAATCTGACCAGAATTGAGGCGGAAAGGCTCGCTTCCTTTACAAATTGTTCTAATCCCTTGTTCATTTTTGGAGCTGTCTCAGTTGGATTCTTTCATAATGCGCATCTAGGTATCTTGCTAGCTATTTCTCATTATCTCGGAAACATGTGTGTCGGTCTGCTCATGCGATTTTATGGAAAAGACGAACGTCTGACCCGTAGCGGGCGCCATAAAAAGTTTAAGATTCGTGAAGCCCTTGCCGCGCTACATCGAACCCGCATTAAAGATAACAGGCCCATCGGAAAACTCCTAGGCGATGCTGTCACATCATCGATTCAGACACTGCTTATGATTGGTGGATTCATCATTTTATTTTCAGTTATAAATAAGTTGCTTTTTCACTTGCAGGTCACAGCCTTCCTCGCTAATGGTGTCGATATGGTGCTGTCCTCCATTTCCTTCTCGGAAATGCTTAGTATTCCTTTTATTTCAGGACTATTCGAAATAACCTTGGGAAGCCAGCTTATCAGCCAGGTCCAGGAAGCAACCCTTCGCCAACAGGCAATTACGACAAGTTTCATTCTAGCATTCAGCGGTTTCAGTGTCCTGGCCCAAGTAGCGAGCATTTTTGCCCAGGCAGACATCCGATTTAGGCCTTTTTTCTTTGCAAGGATTCTACACGGATTTTTTGCAGGCATATTTTCATTTTTATTGTGGGAACCCTTCTACATCAGGATTGCTGGCTCAAACGTTCCACAGGACGCCGTTCCCGTTTTGTTACAGGGTGGAGAGAACATGTTTTCCATATCCCATTTTGCAATCGCAGAATTAGGACCGCTCATTACACTTTCATCCTTGATTATTTACATAATCATTTTATATCGACGGCAAAGGGTATAGTCTGCCTACCAAGAAGCGCGATCCCATAAAAAAAAGCCAGTCGGATAGTTACCCGTTGACTGGCTTTTTTGTTATGTATTGAACTTTTCTTTTAAAGCTTTTTCAACGTAAGGCGGGACGAGTTCTGAAATTTTTCCGCCATACTTCGCCACTTCCTTTACAATACTTGAACTAAGAAAGGAGTATTGGTTATTCGTCATGATAAAAAAAGTTTCAATTTCTTCATTCAGTACCCGGTTCATTGAAGTGATCTGCATTTCGTATTCAAAATCGGATACCGCCCTCAAGCCTCTGATAATTGCACCTGCATTCACACTCTTTGCATAATCAACTAAAAGCCCCTGGAAAGAATCAACTTTTACATTTTTCAAATCGCGTGTCACTTCGCTGATTAAAGAAATTCGTTCTTCCACTGAAAAGAGCGGGTTTTTTGAGGAATTATTAAGAACAACGACATACACCTCATCAAAAACCCTCGCTCCCCTCCTGATGATATCAAGATGTCCGTATGTGACAGGATCAAAACTTCCCGGACAGACTGCAATGCTAGTCACTTTCATTTCCCCCTTGCCCTGTTTCCCGAAAGGCATAAATTGAAATTGCAATAATACCATAAATTTCATCTTTTATTCTATTTAGGCTTCCCACTGTTTCAGGCAATTTGACCTCTTTGCCGTGTTCACAGATAATTTTTCCGTCGAGTTTGAGTCGCTCATCATCACTGATCCGCTCCAGCAGCGAGATAAGCTGTTGTTTCTTATAGGGAGGGTCAAGAAAAATATAGTCAAACTCCAGGCTGCGCTTTTTTAGTGCTTTTAAAGCCCTTTGTGAATCAGTACGATACACTTCCGTTTGTTCCTCAAAAGAACAGGCCTTAATATTTTCCTTTATCGTCATTACCGCCTTCGGATCACGATCGACAAAAATCACTTGGTCCAACCCTCTGCTAAGTGCTTCAATGCCAAGCCCACCGCTTCCCGCATATAAATCAAGCCCTGTTCCTCCGGAAAAAAATGGGCCGATCATATTAAAAATTGCTTCCTTTACTTTGTCCGTAGTCGGCCTTGTACCCGTACCAGGCACCGACTTTAGCGGGCGGCCTTTGCAGATTCCCGAAACGACTCTCATCTTAATCACCGCAAATCATAAATTTACTTTTTTCATAATCCTAACACAATTGGCGCTCACAGCCAACCAAAAGTAAAAGCGTGCATAAGGGGCAAAATTTTATGAAAAGGCGTGTATAACCAGGACCTCGCTGGAAATAATGGTAGTAACAACATCAATTCGAGATGTTGTTGCCAACCGCGGAGAAGACTTACGTTTCCCCATAAGTTCTTCCTCCGGTTTCTCCTCTCCCTTTGCCTTCTGTCCCCGATGGGATATAGAAGGGCCCTGCAGGCTTTTGCCGCAGGGTTTTTTCTTTTCCTCAATGATTCCGTCAAGGGAGCAAAAAAGCGAGGGCAGATTGCCCTCACTTTTAAATACCCATTTTGTAATCATATTCCTTCGCTTTATCGGGTGCGGCGTTTTCATATTCCACTCTAATAAAAGGCTTGTACGATGGTTCAACCTTTTTTACAAAGGAGTATGACTTCAGTTTCTCCATAATGGTTTCTATATCACTTTGGTCACAGTATATAACAGCGTACTTCAGTTTTTTAGAGACGTAATGGACATTCCCGAACCTTCTAAGCATTTTGGCCTGTTTTAACGTATATAGCCAGACCACTAATCCTTGCCTTTGTCCAAACATTATTTTTTCCCCTTCATACTAGGTGTTACTTATTAGTCTAGCATATGAAAACCGGTTTAATCAATTGGCTTCCCTTAACAAGTTGGGAAGAACTTCCGAAACAGATGAAAGATTACTGCTTGGAACTATGTTGAAAAAGGAAAAAGGCCGGTGCGCCGGCCTTTTAATAAGATTTTTTACGGGCTTGCTTATGCGGAGCAGCCGCAGCTTCCGCCCGTTCCACAGCCGCCGGTTCCGCAGTTGGATCCGGTATCGAAAAATGGATTTCCAGTCGGGACTTTTATATGTTTTGAAACAGAACTGCCGATCATTACACTGATTTCATCCAAAAGCGACTGGAGGTCATTTTCAGCTAACTTAAACTCCGCGACATGTTTATCCATATCCATATCCCTTTTAGCTTCCCTGATTTGCATCATGATGCTCTTGTAATCAGGATGATATTTGCCGAACCGCTGGACATCCTCATACTGATCTTTCAATTTAACAAAGCGGGAAATCTTGCTTTGGGTTTCCCGGCTTGTACGTAATTTATATAAACAATCCCGATAATGCTCTGCAACGTTGGACTCCAAGACCATTTTTCCCAACCGCTCGGCATGTTCGAGTAATTCTACTCTCTCAATTGTAGCAAGCAAATCTGCCCACCTCCATTGTACATTTTACCATGAAGGCAGGAAAAAGGTGAAATTTTCTTAACGCTGTCCTTTTTTTACCATATCAGGAGTTTTTAATCAGCTTCCCGAACTCTTCATTGACTGAAACATCTGGAACATCATGGATGCCATTTGTACCCCATTTGAAAATTTCGCGACTCTGTGTGGAATCGTCCTTTCAAAATAATATAAAGATGCAGTTTCAAAATCCTGCAGTCCATGGGGATTCCTTGATAACTTACGGTACCAGACTGGCTGCTCCCGAATGAACTGCTTTAAATCCTTTCTTCCAATTATATAATCCATTACTTCCGTTCTCATGGCCGATTCCTCCTGTCAATCTTTTCGGAATGGGAAAGGCTGCGGAGGCGGAGCTATTTCAGGACGGGGCTGCTGTGGAGGCGGCGCACTGCGGAATTGGTTAATCAGCCCCTGGATTGTACCAAGAGTTTGACTTAGATTATAAAGGTGGGATTGCAGTTGAGCCGGATCCATTTTTTTGGCGAGAGTAACGAATTGATTCACCAAGGCCCCCGCCCCTGTGTCCACGTTTTCCGCAGCGGGCTTATCCGAATGAATAGCTTCCTTCTGAGTGGTCCAGCGGGGATCCTCCTCGCCAAGCAAATACCAGTCCTCATATAGTTCCTGCCATGTTGCCCTCCCATCCCGGACTTCCTGGATGATATGGGGGTGGCTTGAAACAAATTCTTTAAACTTGCTGACAGTCGGGTGCAGCTTGTTTTCCGCCATGATTCATCCACTCCTTTTTCATGCCTATAGCATTACGATATGCCGTCAGCCCCAAATTGTGAAAAACAGTCTTAAAACTATAAAAAGACAAAAGGGAATGGTACTATTTACAATAGAAAAGGGGAGAACGAATTGAAAAATAAACTCGAAAAGCTTCTGAAGGAATACGTAGAACAGGCAACTGAAACAGATGTAAAAGCTCTTTTACATGTCTTAAAAGGCATGAAAAATAAACTGGAAGGCCATTCGTCAACTTATATCGGCGGAATCCTTCATTATGAGAAGAATCCCGAGGAAACCGTCTGGGAAGTAAACATCCCTATAAACCCAGTTCTCTTTAATTCTTTAGGAATCGTACATGGAGGAATTACGGCGACACTCGTCGATTCGGCAATGGGTACACTTGCGAACAACCTTGTTCCTGAAGGATACGGCGCTGTCACTTCCCAGCTGAATGTTCATTATCTTGCCCCAGGTATTGGAGATGGTCTTCGTTGCCGAGCCGAAGTTGCCCATCAAGGGAAAAACACTATGGTGATTAGTGCGGAAGTCTTCCGGACCGATGGAAAAAAAGCTGCACAGGCAACCGGAAGTTTTTTTATTGTCGAAAAAAAGGTCAGCAGCGGGGAGTGATGCATTTTGGTAACAGCTATCCTGATTCCTCTCATTTGCCTTTATTTTCTTTGGCTCACGATTAGAGAGGCTAGGGAGAATGAAGAGAAATGGCTTGATTCCGGAAAGGCTAAGGAAGAAGCTTTTTTAGAAGGAACCATTACTTCAATATTACAAGAAAAACAAAGATTTTATTACCACCGCTATTTGGCTGTCCAGGAGCTTTCGATCAAGTCTGCAGGTGGGACCGTTCAGGCCCGTATCATAACACCATTGACGAAAGATGCCAATTTGAAGGATTTTCGTCCCGGCCAGACAGTCCGAATTTACGGAAGCTGGCAAAAAAATTGGTTCCACGCCAACAGGGTGGAAACAACGGAACAAAATAAATAGGAGGCCGGCATGTGCCAAGCCTCCTATTCAAGCCACTTCTGAATAAAATTCTGTGTATAATATTTGTGGTGCACTCCTACACCGATATGGGTGAATTCTTCATTCAGCAAAGATTCGCGGTGTCCTTTGCTGTTCAGCCACCCTTCCATGACAGCGGGGGCATCCATATAATTTGCCGCAATATTCTCTCCCGCCGCCTGATATACGACTTTGGCTTTTTTAAGGCGGTCGGCCAAATTACCGTGTTTTTCGGAAATATGGGAAAAAGTATTGCTTTCAAACATGTCCAGGCTGTGGCCATAAGCAACTTCTGCCGTCTTTTCATCCAATTTTAACGGCTCTAACTCATGCCGCAACCTCAATACATTCGTCAAATCAAAGATTTGTTTCTCTACTCCGCCCTCAACCTCATGCCACTCTTCAGAAGCAAGTGGCTCCGCTTCTATGAGCTCTCCCCTATAGGCAATTTCATACGGCCTCTGTTTAATTAAAGTTTCGGCATCAATAAACCTGACACTCGACAAACTACTTGTAAATTTATCGACATACAATTGGGCAAAAATGTCCCCAAATTGAATAAGCGGCATTGTATTAACATCGGTATCTGTCAGTTCAATTCGGTAAGAGTTCCCGTCATATTCCATTGATATATTCGTATGTATGGAAAACGAAGTGAAAATTTCTTCAAGCGGCATACCTATCGTGAAAGGAGCAACGGCCGCATCAGGCCCAATCGCATATACAGTAACCGCCCTTTTGTCAGCAATCCCTACCTGAACGTATTTATTTAAATCAAGATTATAAATATACCAATCATAATCATAACTCGATTTATCGATCCTCGCTGGTTTGCCTAGCACCTTTTCCACTTCATGGACAGACTCGCCTATCAAGGTGGACAGCCCTGAGTCTGGCCTGTCCGGAATTTCATAATTGGATGAACCTTTATTTGGCTCGGCAGGCTGCTCCTGTTCGGGTATAGGCTCTTCATGAATGAGGGAATCCTTGTCCCTATTTTCATCCTGACTAACATAAAATCCGATTGTAAGAAAAACTGCAGACAGTATCATTATCCGTACTAGCGTCCTCAGAGCCATCCCCCCTCCCGTTTTCTTTTATATTTATGTAAAGGAGAAAAAATTTATTTCGTATAACCTTTCCTCGGTAAAAAGCTACTAATTGAAGCCATTGCTTACATTTGTTTATTCATTATTACATTCTCTATTATAGCAAAATCAATGTGTAAAAGGGCAAGAAGCAAATCATGCTTGGAAGATCATCTGATTTTTTCTATTAGTAAACAGATTAAAAGCGCCTTTCCGGCGCTTTTTTAATGCTGAACTCCATTATAGTTTGTTTCAGAGATTTCGGATAGTGCATCTCCTGCCTGATCATCTGTTAATTCTCTTACGGCGAAATCACCGAGTGAAATAATGCCGAGCAGCTTATTGTTTTCAACAACAGGCAGTCTCCTAATCTGATGCTTTGCCATTAACTTTGCGGCTTCTTTTGTTGAAGTATCCGGAGTAACAGTGATTAGATCCTTCGTCATTAGCTGCTCAACTTTTGAAGAACCTGGATTCTTTTCCGCGGTCCCCCTTATGACAATGTCTCTGTCTGTAATAATGCCTGCTAGCTTTTCTCCATCCAAAACAGGTATAGCCCCGACATTCAATTCTTTCATTTTGACAGCGACTTCGTACATATTATCGAGCATTGAACAAGTTTCAACATTTTCAGTCATAATTTCTCCGACTTTTTCCATCATAATGCCTCCTGCCGTATTAAAAATCGTAATGATATTTGTCTGCAATGCTATTTTTCACAATGTCCGGCCAAATTATTCCCAGTGCTTATGCGACTGCATTGCTGGGCTGGAACCGAATCCTGTCGCATAGCAGGGTATGTGAATTCATTGCATATTGGCTTGATTTACACTATTATAAAAATGAGTTAAACTGCTTGAAATAAACAATTGCAGCATGTTTACTAAAGGGGGATATTTAAATTGAAGTTTGAGAACACGGGATTGGAAAAACTTAAAGCTGACCTGGGCAACCTTGATGAAGTCATGTTAAAGCACGGCCTTGTCAGGGAGGGCCAGTGGGATTATGACAGAGTGACATTTGATAAAAAATTTGAAATGCGGGACGAAACCTATTATCTCAGAGTTCGCGGATATGCCGTAGAAGGTAACGTAGACTCCGGCAGGGCGTTAATTCAACTTATGCCTCCGCTTCTTGGAAAGCATTATTACCCGCATGGAGTGGAATATGGCGAGGGAGAACATTTCCCGGCTGCACTCGTTACCCAGTGTAAAAACCTTCTTGACAAGCTAAAAGAAGAAATTGAAGAATTTGCGGAGTAAAGTAAGTTAAAGGTGCATGGAATCATGTGCCTTTTATTTTTCCCCTCGAAAAACTGTTGTTTATCACCCGTCGATAAAGCTATAATTTAAGAAGGCTTGACCTAATTTACCCCAAGGAAGGTATAAACAATTGACAGCATTTTTCACTAAAAAAAGAATTGTTTGGATGGCCTGGATTATTGCTGCAATTATTGCTCTTTATTTCATCCTGCCTGTATCGGTTCCATTAATCTTGGCTTTATTCACAGCCATTTTGCTAGAGCCCGCAGTCATTATGGTCACTGACAAATTCAAGGCTAAAAGGCATATATCCATATTGACTGTCTTTACACTGTTCGTCATCCTCATCGGCTCGCTTGGGTACTATTTGACTGTAAAAGCAGCCGCTGAAGCAGTGGACATGGTCAATCATGTGCCAGCTTACGTGAACAAGATTTCCTCTTATTGGCTGGAGGCAAAAGAGCGGATCAGCTTAATGTCTAAAGACATGCCGGAAAATTTAGTCGTACAGATGACCAGCCAGGTCGATAACTTCATTATTTCTATAAAAAATGTCCTGCTAAACTATGTAAGTATAGGAAATATAAAATCCATATTAACCAATGTGCCAAATCTCTTCATTTCTTTTATTGTTTATTTAGTTGCCCTTTTCCTTTTTATGGTTGATATTCCGAAACTCCGAAAAGGCATTCAGGCACACTTGACTGAACAAACTGCCGAAAAAGTAAATAACATGTTCTCAAGAATTTCAACCTTAATCATTGGCTTTATTAAAGCCCAGTTCCTTGTCGGCGTATTGATTTTTATTATTTCACTGGTTGGACTCTTTGTCATCACACCGGATGCCGCATTATTGGCAGCCGCTCTAATTTGGATTTTTGATTTTATTCCGGTAATTGGACCGCTGATTATTCTCGGACCAATGGCTTTGTTTTTCGCACTGACAAACAGCATTTTACTGTCATTTGAACTTGTCCTATTAGCCGCCATCCTCATTGCTGTCCGCCAATACCTGGAACCTAAACTACATGAACGCCATTCCCGCCTTTCACCGCTTATTACCCTGGCAGCAATGTATCTTGGCTTCAAAATCATCGGCGTTTTCGGAATCATAATGGGGCCGATAGCGGTTGTCGCACTGAAAACAGCACGAGAAGCAGGAATATTGAAATATACTATTAAGTTATAAGTAAAAAAACTGGCGTCTATCACAATCAGGCAGCCAGTTTTTTATTTAAAGCTTTCAATTAAGTTCCTAATATCGCCTTAATAACCGATGTGGTTTCGCCGCCTTCGTACAAAACATACAAAAGCAAATAGACAGCAAGTCCAGTCACAGCCGTCGCAAACCAGACGATGCTTGTAACCGGGCCAAGCTTTCTGTGTATTTTCAGCTTATCCTTCAATCCGGTAATAATATTGATCAGTCCGAGTATACCGCCAATGGTTGCAAGATTAACATGAAAGATTAAAAAAATCGTGTAAAAAGGTTTAAGTTTATCAGGTCCTCCAAATGAAGTGTTCCCAATAAAGATAGTTCTAGACATATAGATGATAAAAAACGTCAGAGCGGCCACCCCTGAAGCCAGCATTGTCTTTTTATGCGCTTCTATCCGCCCTTTTGAAATCAGATACCAGCCTCTTGCAACGAGAATGGCACTAATGAAAATGAAGCTCGTGCTGATGGTTGGTAAAATCGGTACTGAATGGTCCATGGCTTAATCCTCACAATCTTATATTCTACTATAATTTTAGACGACTTATCTACTTTTTTCAAATCATTCTGATCAGAAAATGGAAATGCGAGCAAAGAAAAAAGTCCTTCTTAAAAGGACTTTATTCCGCAGCAAGAGGCTCCGGTTCAGGATCAATCCCTGAATGCTCCTGCCTATACCATTCAAAGAAAACTTTTGCCAGGAATACAGCATAAACAATTTCTTGAATCATTTTCATCACGACACCACCGAGGCGTTGGTCTTCAATCAGCGACAATGTACTAAACATTTCCGGTCCGCTCAGGTCAAGGCCAGCTAGGAGTGACGGCGAAACGCAGAGCTCCATTGATTTGGCCCATAATGCAGGATCGGAATACGCCGCATAAAGGGGAGTATTCGTGAAAATAATCAATGCGCATGCTGGAGTAATTAAAATCCCATCCGCAAAAATATAACCTAGCTTCTTTAGGCCTGTCAAAGTTTGGTGTTCGGGCAATTCTGTCACAATCGGCCACCACATGAACAATGCGAAAATGAAGATACCCGCGGTAAACAAGGCGTGTATAATCAATGATTGCTTCACAGCATCAAAAATAAATGGGACATGATATAGGGAAAACATCCCGTTAAATACCACAAGCGCGATCAACGGTTTTGTCATAAAGGCAAATATTTTATTGATGAGTGGTATTTTTATTACAGCCCGCCATAGCCATGGCGGAATTCCCATAATGAATAATGGGACGACGATCAGATAAAGGGAACCCATCTGAATCATGTGGGCGTAAAAAGTAATATGACCGAGTAAATCAAGTGGTGAGCCTTTAACGATATATAACAGAACCATTGATGTGACGAAAAAGGCAATCTGCCTTGGACGCAATGGCTCGCTGCCCTCAAATTTGCTCCTGTACTTGATCGTCAAAATGAAATAAAGGGCGGTAAATAATGCGATTGAAGTAAAAAAGTACGGGCTCCAGAGCGCTTTAAATCCAAATATGTCAAGAGTAAGCACCGTAACACCACCTCGGAAAAGTTTTCAACCTATTTCATTATAAACGTTGGGAAACGAGTTGGCAAAGGAAGCTGCCTCCACCTTCCGACCAAAAAGAAAATCGGCATTACGCCGATTTTCTTTTCTTTGGCTAGCTCCAACGACACTAAATCCAGCCGCTTTCGCTTTTCTATTGTCCAGCTTCAGCGGCGCTAATCAAGGCCCTTCCGCTTTTCTTACCACCAAACAATTTTCATAAAAGCCCAAATTGTAATTAGCCCAATTAGCAATCCTGTAAACAGGAATATGGTCGGGGCTTCATGGCCTTTATGGCTCATGTGCATGAAATAGAATAATTGGAAAATCACCTGCACTGAAGCAAGCAGCATGATTAACGGAACCGTGAACCAGCCGGAAAAACCAACTCCTACAGCCCCAAACGCAATAAATGTCAGGAATAGCATCATTGAGAAGGAGATGATTTGATATCGCATCTCTTCCTTGCTTTTTCGCAGTCGGTATGCCAGATTCACTTTTGGGTTCCCTGAGTTCAAATTTTGATTCGCCATCAGTTTATCCCACCATTCCCATTAAATAAACCACTGTGAAAATGAAGACCCACACTACGTCAATAAAGTGCCAGTAAAGGCTCGCAAGATAAAACTTAGGTGCGTTGTACAAGTTCAGGCCGCGCTTAGCATTACGGACCATTAAAGCGATAATCCAGACAAGCCCGAAGATAACGTGAGCTCCATGGAATCCAACTAACGTATAAAACGCGGATCCAAAAGCAGAGCCTGTGAACTTATGATTGTATTCAGTGACGTAATGGTTAAACTCATAAATTTCAAGACAGAGGAAACTTAGGCCAAGTGCTACAGTCACACCAAGCCAAAGCATCATTTTCCTGTGATTGAAATTTTTCATTTGGTAAATGGCATATACGCTTGTCAGCGAGCTAGTTAATAGAAGCATCGTCGCGACAAATGTAAGCGGCAAATCATAAAGATCCTTTGCCAGTGCATGCGTATTATCAGGTACTTTATCCTTTAAAGCAAGATACGTTGCAAACAAGGAAGCGAACAATACCGTTTCCCCGCCAAGGAATAGCCAAAACCCCAGAAACTTGTTTTTCCCTTCAAGTGTCGCTTTTTCAGGCAGGGCAGGCCATGTTTCAAACGTCATTTTTTCTTCAGTTTGCATTATGCCTTAACCCCCTTGTCAACATCGTCAATCAAGTCCTCTTTATGGATGTGGTACCCATGATCATCCTTGACTGAACGGAAAATCATCGCTCCGAAGGAAATCAGAAGGCCCAGTATCAAGACGGATAACATCCATTTGTGTTCCATTTGGTACATTGCACCGAATGCGGCAACGAAAAATCCGAATGAAATCACAACCGGGACAAAGGAAGAGTTCGGCATATGAATATCCCCTATTGGCTCAGCAGGTATCATACCCTTTTTACCTTCCATTTTTTCAAGCCAAAGTGCATCCAACCCACGAACGAGCGGTAACTGCTTAAAGTTATAAAACGGAGGCGGTGAAGAGATGGCCCATTCCAGAGTCCTTCCGTCTTCCCAAGGGTCGTTTCCAACTTTTTCGTTCCGGACAGTTGTCCTAACAATATTGGTTAAAAGAACGATTACGCCCGCTGCCATGAAAAATGCCCCTATAGAACTTATCAGGTTTCCAGTTGCGAGGCCCTGGCCAGGTAAAAACGTGAAAATACGGCGTGGCATTCCCATCAGCCCCAGGAAGTGCTGGATGAAGAATGTCAAATGAAATCCTATAAAGAACAACCAGAATTCAATTTTTCCGAGTGTTTCACTCAGCATCGTTCCGAATATCTTCGGCCAGTATAGGTGGGTTCCTGCAATAAGAGCGAACACTACCCCGCCTACAATGACATAGTGGAAGTGCGCAACAACGAAATACGTATCATGGTACTGATAATCCATGGGAGCGGATGCAAGCATAATGCCAGTAACGCCACCCATGATAAATGATGGAATAAACGCAACCGCCCAATACATTGGGGTCGTAAATTTGATGCTTCCTCCCCACATCGTAAACAGCCAGTTGAAGATCTTGATTCCTGTCGGTACCGCGATCGCCATCGTTGCTACAGCAAAAATTGCATTGGCAATCGGGCCGAGCCCGGTCGTAAACATATGGTGGGCCCATACCATGAAGCCTAGGAAGCCGATTAAGACAGTCGCAAAAACCATCGATGAATACCCGAACAGGCGCTTTCTCGAGAATATACTGAAAATTTCCGAGAAGATCCCAAACGCCGGTAAAATAAGAATATAAACTTCAGGGTGTCCGAATATCCAGAATAAATGCTCGTAAATAACTGTGTTTCCTCCAGCGGCAACATTAAAGAAATTTGCGCCGAACATCCGGTCGAACATCAGTAATGTCAAACCGACTGTAAGTGGAGGGAATGCAAAGAGAATAAGTGCTGACGCGACAAATGTCGTCCAGGTAAAGAGTGGCAGTCTCATGTATGTCATACCTGGCGCCCGCATGTTAATAATCGTTACCAGAAAGTTAATCCCGGCCATCAGCGTCCCAAAACCTGATATTTGCAGGCCGAGTATATAAAAATCAACTCCATGGCCCCCGCTATGGATGGCCAAGGACGCATAAGACGTCCAGCCCGCATCAGGAGCACCGCCGAAGAACCAAGAAAGGTTCAGGAAAAGTCCCCCGAAGAAGAAAAGCCAAAATCCAAGCGCGTTTACGAACGGAAATGCCACGTCGCGCGCTCCAATTTGCAAAGGTACGATCGCATTCATGAATCCAAATAATAATGGCATGGCCGCAAGAAATATCATCGTCGTTCCATGCATTGTCATTATTTCATTAAAAGAACCCGCTGAAACAAAGTTATTATCGGGCTTGATTAGCTGGATACGGATAAACATTGCTTCCAGGCCGCCGAGGATAAAGAAAAATCCGCCGGCGAGTAAATATAGAATTCCAATTTTTTTATGGTCGACAGTCGTTAAATAGTCCCATAAAACTGCTCCGAATCCTCTTTTTTGAGCATAGGTACTCACAGTTTTACCTCCCTTTCACCCATCCCGGTTATTCTTGGACTTTCAATCCCATCAAATAAGCTGCCACTTGGTCAAGCTGCTCTTCTGACAGATGGCCAAATCCAGGCATAGTTGATCCGGGTTTGTACTTATCAGGCTCTTTAATCCAGTTTTTCAAGTTCTTTTCATCATTTTTCAAAATACCGCCCACATAATCACGTTCACCAAAGTTGGTCAAGTTAGGGCCTTGCCTTGCCGCTTCCGGAGTCGTATTTGCCGGAGTCACAGCATGACAGCCGATACAGCTGTTATTGAAGATTTCCTGCCCGGCCTGCGCGTCAGCTGTTGCCGGTTTTGCTGGATCCTTAACGGCCTGCATATCCTTTACCCATTTGTCAAAGTCAGCCCGTGATACAGCCTTCACTTTGAAATCCATCAGAGCATGGGAAGGACCGCATAACTCAGCACATTTCCCATAGAAAACATTCCCGGCTTCTTCTGCTTTTTTACTGTCAAATACAAGCCACATTTTGTTTATCGTGTCTGTATTTGTATCCATTTTTCCGCCAACAGGTGGAATCCAGAAAGAGTGCTTAACGTCGGAGCCTTTGAGGTTAAAATAAACCTTCTCATCTGTCGGAACAACAAGCTCTTGGCTCGTTACGATTTTCTGGTCTGGATATTCAAATTCCCACCAGTAAAGGCTTGCACGGACATTCACTACGAGGACATCCCGTGTACCATCTTTGTTCTTTTTATCCATCGGCGACACATCCGCCAGATCAAACGTTGCTGTAACTGTTGGTACCGCTAAAATAAGCAGTAGGAAAATCGGAATGACCGTCCAAATGATTTCCATCATATGGTTGCCTTCCACCTGTTTCGGAATTTCATCATCCGATTTCCGGCGAAATCTAAACAGGACAATGATAAAGATTACAACGACTACAAGAATAACAAAAACCATAATTCCAGTGCTGAGCTTCATCAGCCAGTATTGCTTTTCGGCAACTTCCCCCGCTGGACGGAGTGCTGACAGATATGGCTCTCCACAGCCGGAGAGTATGAACGCCAGGGCTGTCAGCAAAGACATGAGACGCCATTTCGCAAGCCTTTTCATAGCTTAATCTTACCCCTCTTTCCATTAAAGTCTTAAGTGTTTGTGTTCGCATCCCAACTGCCGAAGCAGAAGGGCCATCCTGGGCAAATTAGATGAATGAGAAAATGACCATTGAAACAAAAATAATTGTCATGTATTGCAAGGAATACACAAACATCCTCTTTGCCCATTGCATTTCATCTTTGTTTCTATATCCATAAATCCCCAATGCCAGCCAACCCAGATTTAAAATGGTTGCCAGTATCAGGAATGGGATCCCAAGAGATTTTAAGAAAAACGGAATTGGCAACAAAGCTGCAACCCAGATGATAATGGACAGCTTCGTCCTTTTCAGGCCTTTTACAACAGGAAGCATCGGAACGCCTGCGGCCCTGTATTCTTCCACCCTCCGCATGGCAAGGGCATAAAAATGGGGGGGCTGCCAAATGAACATAAGTGCAAAAAGCGCCCAAGCCATTGGGTCCAGATTCCCATCAATTGCTGCCCAGCCAATAAGGGGGGGCACAGCTCCAGAAATACTGCCTACAATCGTATTTGAAACGTATTGCCGTTTAGACCACATCGTGTAAAGGACGACATAGCTGAAAACGCCAATGATACCAATCACTGCCGCTGTAATAGTGGTCATGAAAAGAAATATGGTCCCTGCTGCGATTAATGCAATTCCCAGCCATAATGCCACCCGGGGCTGAACTCTCCCGCTTACAGTCGGCCTGCTTTTTGTTCTTTCCATATACGGATCAATATCACGGTCATAATAATTGTTGATGCTGCATGAACCAGCAATAATGAGTGAAGAACCCGCAAGCGTAAAGAATACTAAATCAAGATTCTCAAGAAACCTCAGACCGGTAAAATGTAATGCCAGCCATAATCCTGTAAAAGTTGTAATTAGATTCGAATTCACTATCCCTACTTTTATTAAAGCTAGAAAATCCTGCCATGGAGTTGTTTCATCCAAACGGATTGCCCCAATGCTTTCATTAACAGACTTCGGATTGGACATTCCTGTTCCTCCCTTTTTCGTCCGAATAACCGAAATGAGATAATATTCTTCATTCTGGTTACGGTGTTAGCGCGAATAACTTTTTTCTCTCTTATCGCAATTATTTTACACTATGAAGATGTTGCTAATTATATAAGAAAATAGTAATTGCTTTCTCTGTATATTAAATCACACTTCAAGTCTTTTTTGTGAACTTTTTTTGAAATTAATGTGACTTTTTTTGACACACCTTCGGTTTTCATAATTTTTCAAGTTTTAGTAAATCCATAAATAGGTTACTATATAGAAGACAGTGTTAAGTCCCTCGCTGGTTATGTTCTTAGAGTGAATAATCTTCCTTTTCCCAATTCCCAATTTTTAGATTATTATATATTAATATAATATTAATCAAGGCTGAAATTATTGTTAGAAAACTCATTTCATTCTTTTGCCCTAGAATTCCCCCCATGGAGTTCCACCATCTTGCCTAAAAGGGAAATTTGAGTGTGAGTCTTCTTTTGACGGGACATTTAATCATGCATGGCTCTGTTCTTTTCTTCCTTTCTCGGCTATTATGTAAAAGGGGCCTTTGCCCCGGCTCCCATTTATTATACTTACAAGTTAATTTTATGACAAATTATTGAACTTTGAATTAAGAGGTGAATATTTTGCGTCGCTCTTTGAAATGGTTTGCTGTCGCAACAACAATTGGAATGGTATTTATTTTACTAGGTGGCGCCCTTGTTACAAAGACAGATTCAGGGATGGGCTGCGGCAGGTCATGGCCGCTATGTAACGGACAATTAGTACCGGATGAAATTACCCCCGAACTGGTTATTGAACTTGCGCATCGGGTTGTTTCGGGTGCAGTTGGATTTATGGTTCTGATTCTGTCCATTTGGGCATGGAAGGCTATCGGACATATCAGGGAAACTAAATTTTTGGCAGCCCTGTCGTTTGCTTTTTTGCTTCTGCAAGGGTTGATTGGTGCCGCAGCTGTTGTCTGGGGCCAATCTGATTTTGTCCTGGCTCTCCATTTTGGGATATCACTTATCTCTTTTGCGTCTGTATTCCTGTTAACTCTGCTTATTTTTGAGATTGATAAGAAATTTGACGCTGAAAAGCTGATAATTGATCACAAAATGAAATCTCACATCATTTGGCTAACAATTTACAGCTATATCGTCATTTACACAGGGGCTCTTGTCAGGCATATGAACGCAAGCCTTGTTTGTCCGGATTGGCCACTCTGCTCAAATTCAGTTTTTGGCCTGCCTGATAATATTTATGAGTGGGTGCAGATGGGACACAGGGCAGCCGCGGGTCTTATCTTCATATGGGTAGCCTACTTAGCATGGCTTGCCGCAAAGCAATATAAACACGAAAAAGTACTTTACTGGGGCTGGATGATTTCATTAATCCTTGTATCACTCCAGGTCATTGCCGGGGCGCTCGTCATTTTTACTAGACTGAATATATACATTGCTTTATCACACGCTTTTTTCATAACTTGCTTGTTCGGCATGTTTAGCTATTTCCTCCTTCTAGTCTACCGAAGCAAAGGAAAGTCTATTACACCAAAACAGTCCACCAACCTGGACAAGGGTATGTAAGCAATTTTAATCTCAACATAAAAAAAGATGCCTTGTTTCAGGCATCTTTTTTGTATGAATTTGTTACTTATCGTCTTGCTCGTATTGGTTCCCTTGCGAGTGTCGCGGGTGGACTTTCCGCCTTTTTCGTTTTGTAGTTTTGCTCATAATTGGCAAACATCGATACATTCACCAATATACCGGCTGCAACCGCCAATTGGATAAGCGATGATCCTCCATAACTGACAAACGGTAGAGGCACACCTGTTAAGGGAATGACCCCGGAGACACCCGCCAAGTTAACAATGGATTGAATCCCAATCATGCTGGATATCCCCAAGGCAAGCAGACTCCCAAAAGGATCCTTACACTTTAGCCCAATATGGATGCCTCGAAGCACGATAAAGCCAAGACAGATAATAACGAAGGCAACCCCTATCAACCCTAACTCCTCGGCGATGACTGCAATGATAAAGTCAGTGTGGGACTCGGGAAGATATCCAAGTTTTTGGACACCCTTTCCAAGACCAAGCCCTGTTATGCCCCCTGATCCTATTGCCAGCAAGGAGTTTGACAAGTGGAATCCTTCGTTCAGGACATCTCTGAACGGATCCTCAAGAACAGTGAACCTACTCATTCTTACTTCAGAAAAAATTTTTTCCTGCAGGAAAAAACTAATAATACCACCAGCTATTCCTCCCATGGCAATAAGCTTGAAAATATTTTTCCCATTCATGCCTGATGATAGAATAATGGAAACTGCAATCAAAAGGATCAGTCCCGCCGTCCCAAAGTCAGGCTGCAAAAGAATGAGGCCACTTATTAATATAAGGTAAATCAAAGGGGGGACTACCCCGCGGTTAAACTCATTTATATAATTTTGTTTTTTGGCGTAAACTGCTGATAAATAAATAATGACGGCTAATTTGGCGAATTCGGATGGCTGGATACTTATTCCGCCAATCTCATACCAGCTTTGCGCATTACCTGCTACTTTCCCAAATACAAATATACCGCCGAGACCTAAGAGCGACAAGATGACCATCGGGACAAGCATTTTTGTGCTTTTCATAATTTTATAAGGAAAGCCTGCAAAAAATGCAAAGATTCCCGCAGCCACAATCAGAAACATTTTCTGTTTTTGAAAAAAATGGTCCGGGGCAACGTGATATCGCTGGACCGCAAATGCCATACTCGCACTATAGACCATGACTAGCCCAAAAATGGACAGAACAATCATCACTGCTATTAATGAAAAATCGTATGATTTTAATATTTTTTTCAGCATGGCAATTCCCCGATTCCTTAATGAATGATTCTATTATAAATGATAATGGGTTTCTTAGGTGCAAAAAACGCATTTTTGATATATAGGTTGAACTAGAGTTTTCTTTTCAAGGTGAATCTTGGTTGATTTTCGCTTCACAAAGGAAAGCTTCTGAGGTTAATCATCGCAGGGACACAAAGGGAAAGCGCCCTTGAATAATCACCGCAGAGACAGGCGTTCTTTGCCTGTCTCGAGGCGGTTTTTGCCTGTCACGAGGCGCTTCGCTTTCCGCGGGGCGTCAGTGGAGCCTCCTCGGCGCTTTGGCGCCTGCGGGGTCTCCACCTTGCCGCCACATCCCGCAGGACAAACAGCTTCTTCGAATAGGCTTTGCACGAAGAAAATGCGAAAGCATTTTCGAGGAGTCTTCGTGCCTTCAGCTTCAATCAACCTGCTTCCTTGACTAATTTGTATAAAATTTAAGTTCAACCTATATGGTTGATCATAATAAAATGATTACCCCAAAATTGTGATGAACAATTAAATTTAAAAAGTGGCTTAAAAATAACAAAACCCAAACAAGTTCAGTGTTTGGGTTTATACCTTATTTCTTTAAAGATGCCTCATGGAGTGCTGAAAGTTCCCTTTCAAGCTTTTCCAGAATGGCTTTGCCATCTCTTTCATCTATGAGCCCAAGCCTGCAGGCAAAATCTATTTCCCTAGATAATCCAAACATCTGTGTATCCAATACCTCTTCGTACAGAGGACATTGGGGCATTGTTAAGTTATCCATTTGGACTTTTATCAACTTCAATATTTTATCAGCGTCAGCCTTTAAAATGGCATATGCTTTTTCCTGATGATTCACGATCATTTCGGACGCCAACATCGATCCCCCCGTTTCCGAGCGATTACCCAACTATCTTTAAATTTTACCGTTACTGGCCTAAAATTGCAAGACTTATAACAACCAGCCAGTCAATTCAGGAGATATGACTTTCAGTCCTAAACAGGATATACTCAAAATACATTCGGAGAAAAATGGAGGAATGGCAATGGATGGAATTATACAGGTTACAGGGAAAGTGAAATACCCAATCACAATTGATCCAAGCGTCTGGATTTTTGATGATCGTCGGATTGATCTGGATACATATTTTGACGTATACAAAAGAAAAGATAATAGTCTTGCGGATTATACGAAATCTGTTTCAAAGCAATGGGACAAGGAGATAACGGAAGGAGCCCAGATTCCCGAAACGGGCAAAAAAAAATTCGAAAAGCAAAAAGTCCTTGAAGGAACTTTTGGGATGAAGCTAGGACCTTTTTTACATAACAGCGAACCTGATGAAGATGCCGAATATTTACTCATTCTAGCAGATGGTCAAGAGTACAGAATTCCTCTTGAAGAGTCATACGGGCTTATTGCCTGTTTTTCAAAAAAAGGAAAGCCGCTTCGCGGAGACGGGCCAATCCACCTTTACTTCTCCGATGGCTCTAACAAGGAAAATCCAATTAAAAAAGTTGCGAGTTTTAAGGTTATCTAAAAAAAACTGAGGGGCGGCTCCCTTCCCCGCCCTGTCATACCAATAAACGAAAACAGTCCAAGGCGGCTGTTTTCGTTTTAGTAGGTTTCAATCCTTATCCTTCTTCCTCACATGCTGATTCAGACTGGATTCATTTTGTTGTACTTCCTTAAAGCAATTCAGCGGCTAGACGGGCAAGCCCTGATCGTTCTCCTTTAATTAGCTTAACATGGCCTGAAAGCGGCTGGTCCTTGAATTTTTCTGCTACATAGGTCAAGCCGTTATTGTAGGCATCTAAATACGGATGGTCGATTTGTTCTGGATCTCCCATCAAAACAATTTTACTCCCATCCCCTACCCTTGTCAGGATTGTTTTCACTTCGTGCTTCGTAAGATTTTGAGCCTCATCAATGATAATATATTGGTCCGGAAGGCTTCTCCCCCTAATATAGGTCAGTCCTTCAACCTCAATGGAACCCATTCCCGCCAGAATCGCATCTAACTCGCCAGGTTTTTTAGTGTTGAATAAAAATTCTAGGTTGTCGAATATCGGCTGCATCCAAGGCCTTAGCTTTTCCTGTTTTTCACCTGGCAGATACCCGAGGTCCTTACCTAGTGGCACAATTGGCCTTGCAACCAGCAGTTTTTTATACTGTTTCAAGTCCTCTGTTTGCATCAGCCCCGCAGCAAGCGCGAGCAACGTTTTCCCTGTCCCCGCTTTCCCCGATAAAGTAACAAGGTGGATATCTTTCCGAAGCAGCAATTCAATCGCCATCGTTTGCTGGACATTTCGGGGATTGATTCCCCAGACATGCTCCTGCTTAACAAAGAGCTTTCTCACCTTTTTCCCTGACGGATCGATGTGCCCTACCGCAGACGCAGAACTGCCAAGCGCATCTTTTAAAATGAGAAATTGATTTGGATAATAGAAATAGTTTGGCAGTGTGGAAAGCTGCAATTCCCCTTTAGCATAAAAAGTATCCAGTATCTCCTTTGACAAATGAACTTCCAAAAAACCGTCAAATAAGTGGTCCGCTTCAACGACCCTATCATTCAGGAAATCCTCTGCAATGAGCCCAATTGCATCTGCTTTCACGCGGACAAGCGCATCCTTGCTGACAAGAATCACCTGCCTTCCGTTTTTCTTTGCCTGTTCCTCAAGAAATAAGTTTTTCGCTACAGCCAATATTCGATTATCATTTGTCTTTTCCGTAAATATTTCCTGGAGCTCATGAAAGGATCGATGATTAATCTCGATTCTAAGATTTCCCCCATTTTCAAGAGGAATCCTTTCATGAAGCTTGCCAATTGACCTGAACCCATCGATCAACCTCGAAACGTGGCGGGCATTCCGGCCAATCTCATCCATATATCTCTTTTTCGAATCGACTTCTTCCAATACAACAGCAGGGATGACAACATCATTGTTTTCAAAAGAAAATAGCGAATATGGGTCCTGCAATAAAACATTGGTGTCCAATACATATATTTTACTCAATCGAACGCCTCCCGCTTTAAGTCCTCGCTTAGCACTTTTGGTAAAATATATGACCTCAGGAATAAAGTTAGACGGTTTTCACAACAATAATCAATATGGAAGTGCCTGCCTTTTGAACCAGCAGGACAAAGTGGACGGGAGGTGTGCTATTGAAGAAATTAGTGTTCTTTTTAAGTTTGATTATTTTTCTTTCTGCATGCGGAGTAAAAGATGGCGGTAAGCCGGAAAGTAATCAAAATCGAATGAAAGTCAGGAATACTGAAGTCCGGGATGTAGACCGGAAAACAGGGGAAAGCGCAGCCAGGCATCTGGAACAGATTGCTTCCTCAGTGCCGAATGTAAACAGTGCAAACGCAATTGTTCTTGGCAGGTATGCGATTGTTGGGATTAATATTGACGCAGCCACAGAAAGGTCCGAGGCGGGAGTTATTAAATACTCTGTTGCAGAAGCATTGAAAAATGATCCTACCGGGGCAAAGGCATTGGTGGTGGCAGATCCGGATATGAACGCACGGCTGCGCGAGCTATCCGCCGACATCCGAAATGGTAAGCCGCTGCAAGGAATCTTATATGAACTAGCAGATATAGCAGGAAGGATCATTCCTGAAGCACCAGGGAAAATTCCCCAGCCGGATATGGACAAGTCGACAGAAGAGCCGAAAGAAACATTGCCCAGGAATGACAAGAGAAAACTTGACCAAAAGCAGGAAAAAGAATCTTATAACCATAAGTAAACCCTTTCTTAACCGGAAAAAGCTCACAACAGCGTGAGCTTTTTCATTTACTGAAATCGGTCTTGCGGTGCGGTTTTATGCTTTTCTGAATGCGTCCATCACTTGGTTATCAAGGCGGGTGGCTGCATCTTTATCATACGTTTTATCGTATTCAGGCTCCTGAATGATTTTAGAACCGTAAAACATAACGTCGCGGACCTCTTTGATTTTTACTTCTACGAGCGCAAGTTTCAATGGAACACCCTCGAGGCGTTCTTGTTTGACATCAGCATTGCCCGTAATTGAGTATGTAGTTTCATTAGCAATAACTGTAATAACAACATCGCTTTTATTTTTAATATTGTGGACAATCCTCGAACGGTTATCGACCGCTACGTAAATCGTGCTCTCGTCTTTTGCGAATACCCATGAAATCGCGTTAACATTCGGCCCGCCAGTCTCATGGTCAATGGTCGCAAAGGTGACAAACCTTTCTTTTTGCAATTCATCAAACAATGGTTTAATGAGATTTGGTTCAACCTGATTCGCCATTCTATTTACTCCTTTCCAAACTGTATGGTACGCGGCTCTCTACCATCTTACTATTCCCCTTTTTAGAGTTCAACTTGCAAGGGCGAGTGGATTACATTCCGGCAAGCTCCCGTGTTATACTATAAGTATGCCAGTAAATTTCTCTATGTGAAAGTAAACAGATTTGAGGTGGATTCGAGTTTGAGAGTGAAGTGTGTAATATGCGATACGATTGAAACAATTCCCGATGACTTACCCGATGCGAAACGCCTTCGCAACCGGCCAATCCATACATACTTGTGCAAAACATGCCATGACAGGATCAGCATGCGGACAAGCGAACGGCTTGCTAGTGGTAAATTCAAGCTGTACCAAGCAAAAAAAGAAGACGATGAATTTTAAAATGGAAAACCCCCTGAAATTAGATTCAGGGGGTTTTCATGTCAATTTTCAGCTTCATTCGGATAGTTGGCGAACTTTTCCGGTTCAAGGTTAATCTGATTCAGCATAACCTCAATCAGTTCCCTTGGAAAGCGTGTTTTTTTCTTTTCGCCATTACGCTCATAATGGACATAGTACATATCTTCTTCCGTTTCAATCGTCAACTCGGAAACAGGAAGCTCGTATTTCTCAACGAGCAATTCCTCAAACAGTTCTTTCGTCTCGGATGCGGCTAAGTCATCAGGCCGCGCATCGCAGACCACTTTGATGGTCAGCCAGTTATATAATGTGTCCTGCAAAGAATTCATTCTCTGAACCCCCGTCCATTATGCTTCTGTATTCGCCTTTCGTTCTTGGTTAAGCCTTATCTTGTAAATAAAAAGGATAAGCGCGGCTACTACCAAGCCTTCGGTTATCGGAAGCATAACTCCTAAAAATGTAAGGATTGTACTGCCAAGTGCCAGAAATATATAAATGAGCGCCGATTTGGCTGGAGGCAGTTTTTTTGCAAAACCAAGCTTGTACACAACAATGGAAAGGGCAACAATGGTACCGTAAAGCAGCCACATTCCCGTATCCGGATTTTCCCCAACTTTATACAGAGCTGCAAAAAAGGACAGCCGATCTTCCATTCTTGCATTCCCCCCCCCTTAATCCTGATTCGTTTCAGCGTATTTCATCTTCTTCGCAAACCGCTCCCGCTCGTTTTTATCAAGGATCTTTTTGCGCAGACGGATTGACACTGGTGTAACTTCACAATACTCGTCTTCGTTCAAATATTCAAGTGATTCCTCCAAAGTCATGATTCTCGGCTTTTTAATTGTCGAAGTCTGGTCCTTATTTGCTGAACGGACGTTTGTAGCGTGCTTTACTTTCGTTATATTTACAGTAATATCATTTTCACGGGTATGTTCTCCCACAATCATGCCTTCATATATCTCTGTTCCAGGCTCCACAAAAATGGTTCCCCTATCTTCAACGTGCATAATCCCATAAGTTGTAGCTTTGCCTGACTCCATGGAAACAAGAACACCCTGGCGCCTTCCACCGACCTGGCCGGCAAGCATAGGCTCATAACTGTCAAACGTATGGTTGATAATTCCATAACCCCTTGTAAGAGTAAGGAATTCAGTCGTATACCCTATTAATCCCCTGGCCGGAATCATGAAAGTAAGACGGACTTGGCCATTGCCGTTATTAACCATATCCGCCATTTCACCTTTGCGCGCGCCGATGGACTCCATGACTGCCCCTGTATATTCTTCAGGAACATCAATCTGGACTCTTTCTACCGGTTCACAACGGACTCCGTCAATTTCCCTTACAATAACCTCAGGCTTTGATACTTGCAGCTCGTATCCTTCACGTCGCATGTTTTCAATCAAGATGGAAAGGTGCAGTTCCCCTCGGCCTGATACTATCCATGCGTCCGGTGAATCCGTATTTTCAACTCTGAGGCTGACGTCAGTCTGAAGCTGGGCATGCAAACGTTCTTCAATTTTTCTCGAAGTTAAATATTTTCCTTCCCTTCCTGCAAACGGACTGTTATTAACCGCGAATGTCATCTGAAGGGTAGGCTCATCAATATGGAGGACTGGCAGTGCTTCCTGGTGCTCAACCGGACAGATCGTTTCGCCGACATTGATGTCTTCCATCCCGGATACGGCAATGAGATCACCTGCAAAGGCTTCCTGAACTTCCTGGCGCTTTAAACCAAAAAAGCCATGAATCTTTGTAACCCTGAACTGCTTGACTGATCCATCCGGCTTCATAAGGGCGACCTGCTGGCCCACTTTCATCGTTCCCCGGAATACACGGCCAATTCCAATCCTTCCAACATAGTCATTGTAGTCCAAAAGGGCAACCTGGAATTGAAGCGGTTCTTCACGATTGTCGATTGGAGCCGGAATATGCTCTATAATGGCTTCATATAAGACCTGCATGTTTTCATCCTGTTTCGTCGGATCAATACTTGCCGTTCCATTCAAAGCGGAAGCATAGATGACCGGAAATTCGAGTTGGTCCTCATTTGCATCCAATTCAATGAACAGATCGATGACTTCATCGATAACTTCCCCTGGCCGGGCAAAATCCCTGTCTATTTTATTGACGACAACAATTGGAGTCAAATTTTGTTCAAGAGCTTTTTTCAAAACAAACCGTGTCTGAGGCATCGTGCCTTCGTATGCATCTACAACGAGGAGGACACCGTCGACCATTTTCATGATTCGTTCCACTTCTCCGCCAAAGTCAGCGTGTCCTGGTGTATCAAGTATATTTATTTTCGTGTCTTTATATTGGATGGCTGTGTTCTTGGCAAGAATGGTGATTCCTCGCTCACGCTCGATGTCATTCGAGTCCATCGCTCTTTCTTCAACATGTTCATTGGAACGGAATATTCCTGACTGTTTGAGCAACTGGTCAACCAAGGTCGTTTTGCCGTGGTCAACGTGGGCTATAATGGCTATATTTCGTATATCAATTCTTTTTTTCAATGTGGTTCACTCCTGCCTTTTCTAGAGGTTAAGCCGTGTTTGGCTAGACTATTTACAAGTACAACTGAACTATTATAACATAGAACATATAAAATCGGTAATTTTTAGTTATTATTTATTCTTCCCTTACCTAGTGATAAATTAAACTTTTTTCAAATTAATTGATTTTCCAGAAGTTTTTCCCTATCTTTAATTTTGAAAGGAATTGAGTGCCCGTGAGAAATATTAAGTGGAATGTACTAGGCTATGCAGCTCTTGCTGCAGCATCTTTATCAGGGATTGGCATTGCCATTGGGGAAAAGAGTGTAATTGTTTTCCTCTTAAGCCTTGGGCTATTGGCTTTTTCGATGCGCGGCGGATTTAAAAGCAAGAAACTTCCAGGAACAAAATAGAGCTCGTTGGCTGGAGAAATGGCTGTCCGTTTCTATAAATAAAAAAAGGCGGACTGGTTTCCAGTTTCCGCCTGCAGTTCTACATTTTATCACTTTAAGTACTTCTCAAGAATTTCCCCGTGAAGCCCCGGGCTGGCAGCAAAAACAGATGAGGTAGTTAGCATATCGAGCTTACCACCCTCCAAGTTCGTCACAATTCCACCCAGTTCTTCGACAATAATTGCCCCGCCTGCGTAATCCCAAGGTGCTAAGCGGGGTGAAATATACGCATTTATTCTTCCAGTCGCGACGTATACCAGTTCTAAAGCAGCCGAACCATAAGACCTCGTCCCTCTAACTTCACGGACGAGTGGAATAAGGCGTTTATGGTCAACCCTCTTATTTTTCAGTACCCACGTAATATTCATCGCCAAGATTGCTTCCTTGACAATGGCAGGCTTCAATTTAGGAATTTTCTTTTCATTCAAAAAAGCACCCAGCCCAACGACAGCGTAATATAACTCATCATGGACGATATCATAAATAAGTCCAATTTTACCAACTCCGTTTTCATAAATCCCTACAGATATGGCGAAATTACGCTGCTGGTGAATGAAATTCATTGTCCCATCAATTGGATCAATGATCCAGACGACTCCGTTCAAATCCGACAGCTCGTCCCCAAACCCTTCTTCACCTAATATCCGGTGGCCAGGGAAGGTTTCTCTGATTTTTTCAATGAAAAACTTTTCAGTATCCCGGTCAATATTCGTTACGAGATCATTTGGGTCTGCTTTCGTATGGATATTCAACGTTTTATCAAAAGAGGAACGAATTTGTTCCCCTGCTTCCAGCACCCAGCTCTTCGCTTGCTCAAACACATGATCCAAATCCATTTAAAGACCTCCATATAGAAAATGCCTTTGCCTTCTAGCTTAATCTAATTCACCATGGTCCTTCAACTTATATGGTCTCCTTCATCAAAAATAATAAACGAACTCTCCGGCATAGCCAGTGAGTCCGTTTAATTAGATTCAATATGGAAGCTTATTGCCAACCCGTTTTTCTTGCCTGTCTCCATCCCGTTTAAAGTGCCTTGAGGCGGAGGAGTTCTTGGCGGATTTTTTCAAGCCTTAATTTGCAATGTTTTTTCATTTCTTCGTTGTTCTCTGACATCGCATCGAAAAGTGTAGCAAGCTCATAATCCATTTCAAGCCTTAATACTGCCGTTCTTTCCTTATCAAAAGCTTTTTTCCTCGTCGAATTAATCAATTGTTTCATTAGTAAGCACTCCTTCCGGATACTAAACTGATTTTTCAGATTTTTTTAATATAATATGAGCTAAATCGAGAATCGGCACCAAAAAATGCGAAATTCAACTATCACGGTATTTAATTTTATCTAAAGGCCTCCGTGTGCTAAAATGGCTTCAAAGCAGAACAGCAGGAGGGCTTTATGGAATTTAACGGCTTTACAGAAGATGATTTTCTAGTTTTTACAATTGATGGCCTTGAAAAAAGGATGGAAGCACTTATCCAAACGGTCAGGCCAAAACTCGATTTCCTCGGCAGTCACTTTGCTCCAAGATTATCCGAGCTGACTGAGGAGGAGATGTTTGCCCATGTAGCAAAGCATGCCAGACGGACTAAGAATCCTCCGAATGATACTTGGGTTGCATTTGCAAGTAACCCAAGGGGGTATAAAATGCTTCCCCATTTTCAAATTGGTTTATGGGAGACCCATCTATTCATCTGGTTTGCGGTCATTTATGAATGTAACGGAAAACCGCAAATCGGAGAAACCTTTTTAAACCAGTTAAATCAAATCCATCAAGCAATACCAGCCAGCTATGTCTGGTCTGAAGACCATATGAAGCCGGGTGCGACCTTCCATGGCAGCCTTTCAAAAGATGAATTGGGTACTTCCTTTCAACGGCTTAAGGATGTTAAAAAGGCTGAAATTCTTTGCGGCTGTCATATTGATCGCGATATTGTTATCCAAATGGGCCCATCGGAATTGCTTCGGTCTATAGATGATGTATTTAGAAAAATATTACCCCTATATAAATTGTCATAAACCTTTAAATTATCACGGGAAAGTATTTCGGCGGGAAAACACTCATTTTTGCGACAGTAAAGGTGCGTTTTGATAGATTACTATCCCGACCTTGTAGAGTAGAAAACAGGAATTAGACTTTGCCCTTCTTGTCCTCGGGTTTCAGGGTGTTCCACCTTACTAAGCCAGACAAGTGGGCAAGTCCTTTTCCTGTTCCCCCTCATCAAACCGTACGTGAGGT
>NZ_QWEG01000012.1 GCF_003515685.1 Neobacillus notoginsengisoli
ATTAATGGCCGCTCCTCACCGCTAACTTTGCTTTTTCTAGATGCAACATGAACGGTATGAATGTCCTGGCTGTCGGGAAAAGGATAGTTTTGCAAAGTGACTTCTTCCTTTCCCTCATTAATTTGAATATATATTTCTCCCCTTGCCTTAAAGCCGGCTGCCTCACAAACTAAATGTTGTAGAAAAAGCCGCGGTTTTTCTGGTTTGCCTTTTTTGGACACTGTATATACTTTAGTCAATCTCAGATTCATCATGAGTTCCTCCTATTTTTTCGACCTTCAAGCGGAAAGGTGAATAGTCCTTGTATAGCCGCCATCATCATTGTAAATATCGAACAATAGATCTCCGGTATAACGAAGTCGGACAAATCCCTTTGTTTTGATATATAGGTGGTTGCTACCTTCAATCAGGAGCTCGTCATCGTGAATTTCGATGTTCGTTATCCTTGCCGGGTAAGAAATGATTTCATTGAAAAAATCATTATGGCAACGTACCTGAACCCCATAGGTGTTACCGATAATGGCATTAATTTGTTCATCATGGGTTAATTTCTCAAAATTGGTTATCTTCTTAACCTTCCGTACAGTTCCTGGTTCAATGAAGTTAGGTGACAGATCAAAGGTTACGACACTATCCTCCGTTATAAATTGTTTGGCATGATTGTTCCGATAAACGCTTCGGTCATAATTAAAGGACAGAAGGTCATTCTGTTTTATCACCAGATTCAAGTCGCCAATCATGCTTGCATAGCTCATGAGTTTTTTGTTTTTGACTGAACCTATTCCGCTTATTGGTGGAAAGGATGATTTAAAGATGGACTTAAAGGATATTTCTCCAGCTTGGAAAGGTAAGCAAAACTCCTGGTACTGGTCTTTACCTTTAACTAGAAAGAACTGGCCACTGAGTGAATCCAGTAACTCTAGCATCCTCCAACTTTCAAAAATAACTTTTTCTCCCCGGGCCGCCGCTATTTCTGTTGGTTTTGATGTAACATCGAAAATTGATAGTTGCATGTTATTCCTCCGCATTTTATTTTTGGTAAAAGAAAAGCAAGGCACCTTTACGGCCGCCCTGCTTTTAGACACTTAATATAATTTTCAATTCAGTTCCTCTTGATAAAATCCTCGGCGCTTTGCCGCGAAATAAAAAGGTTCTAATTGTTCCAATGCTTCCCCATATGGTTCGATAATTAGAAAAGGGGAAAATTTATTTTCTGCACTAATTAATCGCTCCATAGAATCCACAAACCTTTGAATGGAAGATGGAATAATTAAATGAGATGCAGCACAAAGTGTTTCCTCAATCACCTGTGTGTTTTTAATATCAGACCAATAAATATCAATAAGCTGATGTATTGTATTTTTAGTGCTTTCATACATGGCAGCTTTCCCCTGCCATTACCAAATCCTCATAGAACGCACCATTACAAATAGGGCAGCCACCAACAAATTTTTTATTAATGATAACCGGTCGTGACCATTCACTTTTATTAGTAACTTCATTACAACCACAACACTTTACCTTTGCATTTGTAGCTACCGTTTCCTCACTATTAAAAAGAATATAATACTCCTTTTCAAAATTGATTTGATTACCTTTATCAAGGCTGTAGGGAATAAAATCCACTTTAATTTCATCAAAGAACAGTGGTTCTTCCATGAGGCCGTTAAAGCAGTCATCTTCCCTTAAATCCCCCTTGTAGGCAATGGCAATATCTAGATCACTGTTTTCATTAAACCTGCCATTTAGCCGGCTGCCTACCATACAAATAATAGTTGGCTTAAATCTGCCTTTTTCCAAGGTATTTAAAAAACATTCAATATGGTTTAGTGCAGCTTCCCTAATATCGTTTAAGGTAACTGCCGGAAATACTTCCATTTTCCCCACCTTCTATTCCTCCTTATTAAAAAGAGAAAGCTGCTCAGTTATAAGTCAGCTTCCCCTATAATTTGATTTATTCTTCCTGGCAGCTAAGACAAAGTGAAAAGCCCAACATGTTCTTTCCATCGTCATTATCGATTACTGTAAGGCTAGAGCGGTTACAGCGTTCACAATGACAATCCGATAAGAACTGGTCCTTAGATAGCTGAACCAAATTATTGGTCTGCTTAACTTTTAGCAATTCCGCAATAGTCATTTTTATTTTCCCCCTACAGCAGATTTTCTTCTTTTATAAACTCAAAAATCTGCTCGAATTTTTTATTAATGGCTTCACGCTCTTCATCCATTGGAAAAGCCAGTCCATCCCTGGTACCTGCTACAAGGTAATCTGATCTTCTGCCGGCAGCCTTCAACTTATCCTGTATAAAGGATTCGAAGGCTCGGGCGGAAAGTTCTAAATTGGCGGACCAATAACGACCTACCTTGTTTTTGTCCAGGGCAATAGCTGCTTGATAGTAATTGGACATATTTGAAGGATAAGGGATACGTTCAACCCGCTCTCCTGTCTGTTCCTCATGGTACCAAGCAATTGCTTGAGCAAAAGACTTAATATCTCTTTCGGTTTTCTTCTTCAATTTCTCGATATCCTTTTCGGTAACATAGGAAAGAGAAGAATAATAACGGATCTGAGATTCAAGGTTTGCGCTCGCATCTTTGACTTTCTCTTCCATGGCTTTGAAGAGGTCACCGCCATGACGTTTATAAACCATTTTAAATTGAGTTCCTCTCCATCTTTCACCCGGCTTGTTGGTATTCTCGTAATACCCAATGCTGTTTCCGCTCTTAATTACGTCGATTAATTCAGCAAACAACAGTTGAAGGAACGAATCAATGTGATTACCAAGTGTATCCGGTTCTGAAGCAAATCCGCGTTTTCCGTTTTTTGAGTTATGGCTAAGGTTATATAGTCTTGAGTCTAGAGCATGGAACCACTCGTGTCCTAAGACCCCCAAGCACCCTTTCTCTTTTGTCATGTTGATGACATTAGAAATCGGTTCGAAATGGGCTAAAGCACTGCCACCTCTGCCGCGGGCACCATAAGCCATAGCAAGTGTTCCTCCGAGGGATACAGCCTTATAGTCAACTCCTAAAAGCTCAGCCAAATCCATCATTGCTTCTGATGAACGGAGAAGATGCTCCATGCCTTTTTCATCCCCCATATAATGGCCAAATTCCACACCGCGAAAGTCAAAGAACATTACTAAATCCTCTGGCTTTTCGATAGGACTCTGTGCCCCTCCTATACGATCTGGACGGTCAGGCAGATTCCTTTCCCATACCGGCTTTCGTGTAGAGGGTTGCTTTTTCTTCTTTTTGGAAAGCAATTCTTCCCAGGTCGTAACCTTTAAGGCATTTGTTAAGGTGCTCGTATAACTGGCTTTATTTCTAAAGAAGTTAATGAATTTCTCACCCAAGCTCCTTAACCCAATTTCTTGTGCCTTTTTAGTATCGTTAAGTGTTTTCTTTGTCCATAAAGCTTTATTGTATTTTTGTTTCCACTCTTCCGAACCTTTCTCAAGACAACCAAGTTCTGTTTTGAGAGTTTCAAAAGTATTTTCATAATAAGCCAGGTTAGTCCGTTCATTTCGGAGTAAACCAGCTATTTCATTTATCAAGGTATAAAACTCATCCAACGTTTTCACTGGCTCCATTAGAGCTAGGAGATGTTGCGCAGCCTTCATAAATTTTAGCCGGCCATCTTTAGAATCATCAGCAGGACTAGCATCAATACGCTGAATCAAAAGCTGTTTTGCTCTGGCTACAGCTGGTTCAACCTCATTTTCTCTTTCTTGTTCAAGAGAAAAACCCTTGAAGAGATTGTTTTTTGTAACGACTTCAACCGCCAAAGCGCTGCTGAAGCTTTCAATCTCTTCCAAAAGCGAAGCAGAATTGTTTTCTTCAAAGGCTTTTCTTAATGCGGCCATATCCTTTCTGGCCCCGCCAATTTTTTCTCCCACATCATAGGCAATCTTATTAGATGCCTGTTGCTCGGTTCTAATATCTAATTCTTCATTTTCTTCAGATGCCACTTGGAACAATGATAATTGACTAGTATCCATCTCTTTGACCTCCACAATGGTTTTTAATAAAAAAAGAGACAAAGAAGATAGTTCTTCCTTGCCCCTCGTTATGTTCAGCATCCTTCATTCAAAACCGGAAGATACTGACCATCCTTTTTAATTTTCTTTACCCCTATACCAGTTTTAAGATTCTACCTGTTGGGCAGATTACTTTTACGGAAACTTCCCTCTTGGTTTTAATCTTGGTTATAGTAGTGACACTACCATTATCATGAGTTTTCTTTTCCTCACTTGGAATTTTCTTTACCAATTCCAGGCCTTGGACTAAATGATAATTTTCGCCTTCTCCAATTTCACCGTTTACTGCGCCCGAAGCTAATAGAAGGGCAAGCTGTCCAACATTCAAAGGAAGAATTGGATCACCGCCAATTTCAAGCTGTCGTGGTTTAGAGCGGTTCATAAACGCTTGAAATCCCTTGCTGTTCCGAATGCCTTCTGAGAAATCGGATTTGTGGGCAAGCTTCGTGTAGAATGTCCTTAATTCCTCTATACCTGGGGGAACACTCCACTTTTTTCCCGCAGTAACAAATTTGTCGATAGGAGTAACTTTCGAAAATACAAATTCATCGGACTCCATATTAACCAGGAAATCAAAAAGCTTTTGATTAAACTCTTTATGCTTTCCGGATTTTTTGTTTCCAATGAAAATGCACTGACGAAAATCTTCGTAATCCTCATCGGAGAAACGCATCATGCCGACATTATAGAAATGGGTGGCCAAGAACCTAGCGATCCGCTTATCAGCAAACCTATAAGAAGGAATGACATATATGATTAATCCCTTCTCTTTTAGATAGCGGGTATTACGGGCAAGCTCGGTCCATTCTTTACGGTCAGCTGACTCATCGTCCATACCTTTCATCGTGAAATCATACGGTGGATTTAGGTAGAGTAAAGACACAGCATCATTTTGAATTACCATTGATTCAATTGGTGCATTAAGACAATGGCTCAATAGCTGTTTTGCTTTTTCTGCCCTGGCTTTGTCCAACTCAACCCCATATGTGGAGATACTACAATCCTCTAGATTGAACCGAGATGAAAGTTGATGCAAAATCTCACCTTCACCACAAGTTGGATCAAGCCATACACCGCTGCCTTCCACTTCCAGTATGTTTGTTAAATATTCTCCCTGACGATCCGGTGTCGCGAAAAAGCCCGCTCTTATTTTATTGCCAACATGACTCATATTAAATGATTCCTCCTAAAAGATTGGTTTTGGTTTGAGCCCAGCTCCTATAGTTACGTTTATCAAGAAATTCTTCATAAGGGTCTTGAAACGTATCTAGTAAACTAATAAGCTCTCGAAATAGCTCTTCTGGAATGGCGGCCTTCTTAAAATAATTTTTAAGATGCGTAAGTGCCACTACCTTAAACATCTTATCTTCATCATCGTAGGCCCCCTGAATAGCTAAATAAGCCAGAAATGGGAGGCTTTCTTTGGCTCTATCCAAGAAGGGTTGAACAGCTTCCCTGTCTTCGTAGCAGTGCGGTAGCCCCATTGGAAATCCCCTTTCATAATAAAAATGAGAGGTAAATATGACCTCTCTTTTAGTTCCATTTAATTTCTTAGTTAGCAACCTTCCCATAAATATCGATGCCTAGTAAGATCAAGTCTTTTCGGAATGGATGTTTAGGTAAACAGTTTTCACAAATATCTTCCTCCACGAAATCCTTCTTATTAACCAAGGAATCATGATATTGTTTATTGCAAATTGTGCAAGAAGCAATTTGTTCATCAGAATAAACTTCAATACGGGTATTTAACAACTGGCAAATAGCCTCCAGTGAATCATCTTCCGTAATGCCAATTTCAGTCAGTTTAGCAACTTCCTCGTCTGAAAGATCTTCATAAGAATCAGTATGAATATACATTTGCAAGTGCCCGTCATCCTCATTTTCTTGAAGCATAGGGTTGAAATCGAGCACTTCACAAATTTTCTCTTCCAAAACTTCACGTAAGTCACATGCTGTTCCCCTGAAAGCAATAGAGCCATCTTTTAATAGTACGCTATAAGTCGTTTCCATTTTGTCTCCTCCAATATTTGAGATTTAATTAAAAAGAAAAAGCGCCCACAAGTGTGAACGCTTCGGTTTCCCCTATTAGAATGGCCAATCATCTGTCGGAGTGCCGCCAGAGAAAGGGTCATAATTGTTATTATTATTGCTGTTGTTATCTTCGTTGTTAGATGGATTGTTCCTGTTGTCCAAGAAACGTACTTCGTCAGCAATGACTTCCATAGTAAAGTTTCTCTTACCATCTCTTTCAAAAGAACTAGTCCTTAGAAATCCAGTAACAGAAACAAGACTTCCCTTGCCAAGATACTTTTTACAATTCTCAGCAAGCTTGTTGAAAACCTTCACCTGGATAAAGTCAGCTTCCCTTTCCCTCTTTTGATTCAAATACTTCCGTTGAACCGCAATGGTGAAAAGACCGACTTTATTTTCGTCTCCTTTAAGATCACCCATTTGTTTTGTAAGTCGCCCAACTAAATTCAAAGAATTCATTATACATACTCCTCGTCTTTATTGTTTTGTGTTTACCTGATTTAGCCCAATCTGGTGCTTTCTTTGTTCACAACATTGCTGAACAAAAACTATAGATGCCCCAATTCTTTTATTGATCTGAATCTGCCGCTTCCGATAATAATATGATCGAGCAAGTCAATACCCATTAATTTTCCAACTTCAGCTAAACGCTTAGAAATCTCAATGTCCTCCCTAGAAGGAGTAGGGTCACCACTTGGATGCTGATGAGCCACGATAATTGAGGCAGCACTTAGTTTTAAAGCTTCGCGAAAAACGTCACGAGGATGAACTATGCTGGCATTTAGAGTTCCTTTAAAGATTGTCTTTCTACCAATAACAACATTCTTGGTGTTTAAAAAAACAACTTCAAATTGTTCTTGGTCTAGAATAGACATATCTGAAAATAATCTCGCGGCATCCTCTGGACTACGAATAGTGTACTTGTTTTCAATTTTGTACTTATTCATTAGCCCGGCTAAACCAAGAGATGCAAGAATGCGATTAGCAGCGCTTTCTCCAACTCCTTCATATTGGAGTAACTCTTCTTTAGATAAAGAAGAGAGCCCTTTTACTCCCAATGAAGCAAGTTGTCCAGTAATGGATGGATTTGCTTTTGATCCGATTAATACTGCCAACAAGTTCTGTAGGGAAGTATTTTCGGTACCATAAAATAATAGTTCTTCTTTTGCAATAGCGAAATGTTTGTTCATAGTTTCTACAACAACCTTTCGTAAAGTCTCTTAAAGTTTTTTGTTTTTCTATGCTTCCAGGTCAAAAAAATAGTTTAGAAGTGAAGATTTCGCACGTTTGAAGATAGAAGGTTGAGCATTATAATTAGTGCTCATGTGATATGTTTTTTCACCCTTAAATCTCCACATGACTGTTTCACCGGTTGCATTTTCTACAGCTGCAACGAATGTTAATACTTCCCGAGTAGCAGAATTTCTGTCAAAAGACTTGGCGCGATAAATGCGACGCTCCCCTTCTTTTAGCAAGATTTCTGCGGTTACGCGGTACTTTTGATTAGAGGTTAATACCTGAAATTGCCTACGACAATTATCAATTACATCCTCTTTTGTTCCTAATAACTGCGACATTGTAGCCATTACATTTCCACCCTTCTGGATTTTTTTTTATTAGAACGCAAAAAAGCGCCCTCCAGAACGGACTTTAATTGACACATAAAAATGTGTTTAAAGTCAGTCCCAAAGGACGCTGCGTTTAATAACTTAGCCCGCAAACCTAATAGGTTGCCAGAAAAACAAAAAATAAAAACAAGGTATGCATTAAGTCTACTATTAATTGGCTTAATACGCAATAATATTTATCATTCAATTAGACACTTCTACTAGATTAAAAATCTTTTGATTTAATTAGCTGGCACTAAGAAATTTTCTTCAATTGCTTTTCGTAATATTTCCATTCCCTCCGGACTAACGACTACTTTTCCATTAGCTAGGGCATAGTTTGAATCAGTAATTTGTCCTGTAACAATACAAACATGGTCCGGTTTGTATTTGCGAAGAATAATTTTATTGTCATCTTTAAATATCTCTAAAGAATCACCCACCGCTATCTCTAAAGACCTTCTTAGTTCAACGGGAATAACGACTCTCCCTAAATCATCTACTTTTCTAACTATTCCAGTACTCTTCATTTTAATCCTCCCAAAATATGAACTGCAAATTATTATATAGCATTTTTGGGGGAATCTGAAATAGTTCAAACAATCTAGGCAGATACATTCCCTCTACCGCGAGGTTTAAGTTGAAGAAAGGTTACTTTTTTCCAAACAAATTCTAATGGTCCGTAATTGTGGTACATTAACCACCATCGGCTTAATAATGCTTGAAGTAGAATAATAATAGCGGCCAGAGTTAAAGTTGCGATTGGTTCAACTTTTCCATAAAAGCCAAACACTCTAAAAATAATTAATCCCACTATTGATTGAAATAGGTAATTGCTCATTGACGTCCTTCCGATATCAGCCAGGATTGCCTGTATTCGAGTTCCCCTCTGTCCGAGCATGATAATGCTTAAAGAGTAAAACAAGCCTAAAATGGGGCCTCCGAACGCCTCAGATAAATGAATAACGAGTACATAGGATGGCTCGATTAGAAAGAGTGTTTTAAGTGTTAAGCCTAAAGCTCCGGAAATAAGCCAAAAAACATAAAGTATACGTTTTTCTTTGTTAAATTGATTGAACAAATTACTTTTAGCTGCTGCAAGGCCAAATAAGAACATAGGGAATATGCTAATGAAAATAAATGGAATGCTATCAACGTATGACAGCTGCCAGTCATGAAAGTTTTGAAAAAACCTTGCCGAAAATTCGCTATTATAAACGTCAATAATCTCCTGGATAATGATGCTGTTATTATAAGGTACTAACGAGAAGTTTGATCCATAAAGATACATTCCATATAGGAAGTTTGGAATTAACCAGATAAATAATTCGGTATTAGCAATCGCCTTCGGTTTTAAGCGGTAAAAAGGCATAAGTAAAAATCCAAGAATAGCATAAATTAATAAAATGTCACCATGCCATATAAAAAAGGCATGTGCAGCACCGATTAACAGAAGAAATAATAGTCTTTTTGAGAAGATGATATAAGGATTCAATCCTTTGCGAAGCGCACTTTTAAAAACAAAACTCATGCTAATGCCAAAGAGCGTTGCAAATATTGGGTAAAAGCTGGATTGGGCAAAAATTGTAGAGAAGTTATGTAGGAATTGTTCTGTTGGAGATTGCCAATACGAGCTAGGAAAAGAATCATATAGTTCTGGCCAGGAAAAAGAAATTATATTAACTAAGAGAATCCCGACAATAGCAAATCCTCTAATAGAGTCTAATGCTTGAATACGGACTTGATTCAAAGAATAGCACCCCAATTTTCTTTGCAATTCATCATTAACAATCCCCCGTAAATGGTTATTCTACCTTCATTATAACAATTAGTACTACTCATAAAAATGAAAAAACCTACTACTAGTGACTAGTAATAGGTTTTGACTGCTTTTTATGTTCTAGCGGTTTTGACTATTTTGTAGTTCTCAACCGAAATCTTGGCCTCTGATGGGTTTTTGTAAAGGGATCGACAGGCTTATACTTCAGTAATGCCACGATTTCCTCTTGTATTTGTTCAGCGTCTTGAAGGAATTTATCTGTGTCATGGAATAGTTGATCTATATCACTATAACCGGTTGTCTTTGGTGTCTCTTTTAATGCAGTATTTGCCATGTTATATTCCTCCCCGCTTAGATTTATTCTTTATTTTATCACATAACAGAATTAAGGTGCAAAGGCGAGCATAAAATTCTACAGTCCTTAAATCTGATGGGATAACAAAACCATCTTTTTCTTCTGACTGTATACAAAGAACCCCTAGTATTTGATCATCTACATTTAATGGAAAACCCAAAATCGAACCAATGGGTGTAGCTTGTAATCCCAAGTCATGAAACCTTGGATCTGAAGAAACAACATTGTTCTCAAAATCTGGTTTTCCTTTACCCCAAACTGAACCCGCAAACCCCTCACCCTTAGAAAAAACTCTTTTGGCGATTGATTCTGCGTTAATTCTTACGGATTCAATAATTTCAAGTTGTTCATTTTCATTTACTCGAAAAAGGGAAATAGATTTATCACTTTGGTCTTTTTCAAGCACAGTAATGCATTCCTCAAGTATATTCTTTAACATTTTCTGTGTTGTATCAGCGTCTTTTATGAAATGCAAAAAATTATAGGACCTTAATAGGCGGTTTGCATTTTCATTATGCCTTAACATTACTTTTATTTGAGCTTTTTGGCGGGATGCTGCATCCATTCCTGCTATTAATGTTTCGTTTATTTTTTTCATAGCTAACTGTGTCAATTTGTATTTAGTAACCAAAGCACTGTATTCTTTCTGTATTAAAAGCGGCCCCTTCCTGAAGCTAGGGTCATAAAACGGATTTGGCAGATTGGTTACAGCTGTTCCAATTTCATTTTTTGGATTGCTTCTCCAATGGTCTCCAACTATCCGCATTAGCCTATACATAAGAAAAACTACAGCAATGCTATTTGTGATGTCCATTCTACTAACCGGTTTATTTAAAGCTTTTGTCAGTATATCAGCAATTATTCCTGTAAATCCATACACAATTGAGACAACTAATAACAAAGCAACCAGGTAGCAAGCTAAAACCATTGGTTTTGACAAAGGCTTTTCTTTTATTGTTTCTTCCTCTTCAAAATGATTATTTTCCATAATTCTCCCTCGCATTAATTTTAATATTCTTAAATTAATTATACTTGATAAATGTAACCTGTCTTCGTTTTGTTTTAAATAGCAAAAACTAATTGGCCCGCTTCATTTTGTGTTACAGGAAGTGGCTCCAAATTAGTTGAAACAAAACTTTTCTGTTTTTTATTTCTTTGGTTTAATCCTTCTGAAAGAGCAGATAATATTAAATAATTAAGGGCTGCTTTCTTGGTTTCCTCTGTAAAAGAGCCATATATCCAGCCAAGCCATTTATGAACCAGTTCTGTAGCTTCTAATTTCGTTGTAATCTCATCTTTACACACAATAAAGGTAACTTTATTCCATACAAGCTTCATATCATAAAACTCCGTTGTGTCTGGAAAGAAATACAAGCTCGTTTGATTAGCCCTTTGCCTGTCTTTTAAGAAAGTGTAAAGTTCTTTTTCCTCCTTATTCAACTCAACTGTAATGTAAAATACTTCATTACAAGTTTTCGTTAGCTTTTTGTTTGTAGTCTTATCAGGAAGAAAGACCAATTCACCATCGTATTTGAAAGCTTTGGGCTTAATTGCTGAGCGTTTCAAACGAATTCCCTCTGTATCCTCCCAGGCATTCAAAACGGACTGAATTTCGTCCTCTGAGATTAGAGGAAGGTTATCCCTTTCCTGGATATAAAGAAGATGCTCCAGAAGTAATCTGCGGCCTTCTAAATTCATTCCGCCAGGTGCATACGAATCGGTTGTTGCCCTTCCATAGGTCTCAAAGTAATTGGTAGCCTTGGTGGTTTCATCTATATCAAATAAATCAACCTGTGCCGGCTTGTCCCCTTTTTGTTTTTTCATACGATTATAATGCTGTCTCGGAAAGATTTCCCTGTATCTTATGTCGTTCCTCATGGCCAGCATTAGTGTTTTCCACTCGAGTAAGCCTTGGTAATTATGTCCTTCTGCTATGAACCTTAATAACATAGGGTCTCTGCCGCTAACCATTCCACAAGTCCAGCATCCAAGCCTTCCTCCGGATGCTCCACAAGAACTTTGTCCTTGTTCTTTTGCAGTTTTTATACCACATTCCAGAATGCCCTCACCGTATTGAATCGACAACTCTTCAGCTGTGACACCATAAGGAAGGGTTCCCCGGCTTAATAATTCAAACCAAAGCTCGTCTGCAGTAACCCACTTGATCGCGTGAAAGCACATTATTTCTTCAAAATCAGAGTGTTTCGCCCATAATGAGTCCTCGCTTACCTGGAACTTATTAATTGAAGCTTTTCGTCTCGCTCCCTCTTCATTACGGACGCCCAAGTAACAAGTGATAACTGACTTATCTTCTCCTAACCTAATAGGAGCAGAAGCAATCCACTCCTTAAACTTTTCCTGGGTGGGTCCGATTTTAAGCCAATGCGTACAAGGATGATGTTTCGTGTTTGGAGTCGAAATAAGTGTACCGCGCCCCAAAATCCTGTACCAGAAATTATTCTTCATATTGGGTTTTACTCTTACTACTACGATTGGAAGTCCCTGCAAGGCAGCTTGTTGTTCAATTTTTCTAAGTGTACTATTCACGTAATCGGACATAATTGGAGCTTCAACCCCAGTGTCTGAATTCATGACGTAGACAGTCTTTGTTCTTAGATGTGCCGGTAATTCAAGCAGCACTTCCCAAAATAAAGTGAGTAGGTAAGAACTATCCTTACCCGCACTAAAAAGAACCGCTTGCTTTCGATTATCAGTAAGATAGTTTTGTTTAATTGCCTCTTTAACTTGTTGAGTAATATCCATATGCTATCCTGCAGCCAAATAAAAGGGGGGTAATCCCCCGCTAAGAATATTTAGCAGAGGATCTGCACCCCCTATTCATTTATTTGTTGATGCAATACATAGAAGAAAAAAGGGAGAATTCCTGCTAAATTTGCAAGAATTTTCCCTATTCATTTCAAGCCAGGTCAGCTACCTTATATACCCCACCATTGTGCTCAAAATACTTATTTTTAGAAATCATAAAAACATAACTTCTAACCAAACCATTTTCTGTAATGATCTCCACATAATCCTCATTTATAGAAAAAGCTCGTAGCATAATAAATTACCTCCAGTGTATTTTGTTTTATTAGATGCATTAAGCGCCCATTCGGTTGGCAGCAGCCATCCGATTTTTTTTGTCCAGCATTTCAAAGACAAGCTTCTCATCCTCCAAGGTCATAACTGCAAACTCTAGTCGGATATCAACAACGGTCCTAAACTGTTCAATGTCCTTTTTTGATATTGTGCCATTTAAAATGAACTGCTCTAAGAGGCGAGAATTTGGTTTTCCATACTCAATGAGCATCCACTCCCCTATATAGTCACATATAGCGGGAATGTCATATTTAGGTTGGTTGGCAATTACAGAAAGGCTTCCGTATTTATGATGAATAGGTTCACGCTTTGCTTGTTTCATTAAATGCTGAATTTCTGGCAATTTCATAAATTTTCGTTTCAAAATCTCATAATCACTATTTAAATGTTTTTCCTTTGACTTTAATATGGCCAATTCTTTGATAGCGACAGATAGATCCCATTGGTCAGCCATAGCAAAGTTTTGGGGAATTTTATTTAAGGCGTTTCCTAACTTATTGAAATTTGGCTTAATATAAAAACTATCCGTTAACTTGAAATCCTGAATCATTTCCAGATATAACTCATTGCTATCAATCGCTTTATTATCAATTTCAGCTACCTGAAGCAGTAAGCCAACGTCATATAAATACTCATTCAGCGCAATATAGTCAGTCTTATAAACCTTCTTTGCGGTGAACCGGCCAACAAGTCCAGCCTCTTTAAATTCATGACGCTTTGAATCGGAGTCCTTCAGAATTTCTTTTACGTTAGTAGTCAGCTTTTTTATTTTTCCTTCAGTTTGCTTCATCTCAGGATATTTACCTTCTTCGATAAAAGTCTCCATCAATTTGGCCGCCACTGATAACTTTGTTTTTTTGCCTTTCGCCATTTTATCACCTCATAAGACTCCCCAATCTAGTACCAGGGAGTCATTTTTAGATGATCCCCACTAGAAAGGGAGAATTATATAGGCTATTAAGCGACTTTAATGAGATGCTTCAGCGGGGCCGAAGTCCATTTTTGTACAACCTCTTTAGCCTGGAGTTCAGATGCAGCACAAATGTTTACTGTTTGAATGCTACGATATTGAATAAACCCCTTATAGAAAAAGAGCTCTGTTTTAGATTCGGAATCAATTTTCATTAGACCAGCTTCAACTATTTCTTTTACTTTAGGATCTGAGCAAAAGCGAATCTTGCCCTTCTTAAAGTTAAGAATAAAATGGTTGTTGAAAGGCCCTACAACGACAATATCGCTAATATCACTTTTCTCCTTAACCAAAACAGCCAGGTTGTTGATATTAACAATTATTTCTGTAGTTTCTCCTTCATGGATTAGATAAGCCCTGCAGGCCATTGGCATAGGTAATCCTCCATTCTGAAAGTTATAAGAAAGCCAGGGAAAGCAATTAAGCAACTTGTGAAATGTTAATTGGCTTAAAAATAGACCATTGTAAGAAGTCCTTATAAGCCTGTTCACCCGTTGTTGAAAGCAAATAAAGAGTTTCAACTGCTAATACCTCCTGGGTAACCTTAAACAACTTCAGAGGTTCACCAAGCCCTGTTAGATGGTTATCTAATTCAGTTTCTAGAGACACATCGCTAAAGTCAGTTACAACACCATTTTCCACTTTAAGCAGCAACGTTCCATGGTGCATAACCTTAAAGTCCCTACAATCTTTATACTGATGATAAAAAGCCGGCAAACAGTCCTGGCTAATTAGGTTATCCCGCTCCTGCCCATTTTCTTTAAAGAGAATTCGATAAATGTTCTTTCTCATAATAGCCTCCTAAGTCTTTTGATTTACAATGCAATTTCATTAACATTCGACTGTGATTTATTTGGTTGGAGCCTTTGGCCGTTAGCGAATTGATTGTGTGGAAGAACCGCTGTAATTGGTTTGGTTTTAATACATAGGACCGGTATTTCCTCACCTTGATCGACTATGAACCAGGCCGGTTCATTCATCATCAGATGTTGGACATTTACTACTCCTTCCGCAATAACCTCACCATTCTTAAAAATCTTTTCACCCGACACTACAAATTGGTCAGAGCCAATATAAAATTCAATAATCATGCGATTTCCTCCTGGGCGGCAAATGAAAAAAGATCGAATTCTACCGGCATTAGTTCTTCCCGGATAAAATCGATCTTTTTAGTAGCATCCACCATTATTAGTTTTTTGTTTTTTCGGCTGCGGAGTTGCAGAATAACCGTATCATTTACTAATACAACTCCAATTCCTTGCTTTACAAACATTCCCCTTGAATCAACCATTTGGTACGAAGGTCTATTTCTTAGCAGCTTAATCCAATCGGAATGCTTCATTTCGGGATGATCCAAGATGTATTCGACACCAGTTACTTCGGCGCTTAGCACTCCTAAAGATAGGTCGAATAGATAGAAGCCTCCATGAATATCCCCATCAAAATAGACTCGATAACCTTTCATACTATCCCGCGGCTGATTTTGAAATGGTTCAATCCGAAACGTAGATTCGTCCATTTTCCATTCAAAACCGTTCTTAACAACCTTAAAATGGATGCCTTTTAAAGCCTTTGCTAATTGTTTAGGTTCGACAGGAGCAAAACAGGTAATCTTAAACATTAAGTTCAACCCCTAACCTGGAAACTAAACAATCCGAACAATACTCTTTTCCTCTGATAAAGTAATAAGGATAGTCCTGTTCGCATTTTTGTTCACAAGAACAACAAATAAAGCCCATGTTTTCAGCCCTCTTTCTTAAAGTTTCTTAGATTCATAACCCTAAAACCGTTATCTCATAAACCACCTCCCAAAATGCAAAAAAAGCCCTTGGGCATAGTCTAATACGCATAAAAATATGCTTAAAGACTAAGCCCAAAGGCTCCAACGTTTCATACAATAAACGTAGCAAGAATGCTAACTAAAACCAAAAAAACAAAAGAAACTATGATTAAAGTTTACCATTCTAGGATTAGTGATACAAGTATTAAAATAAATCGGTTGCTGCTTTATGAAAAGAATCTTGATCTTCTACTAAATCAGTAAGCTTCATAGCCTGTTCTCTAGAAATAAATTTTTTATTATCTGGAACTTCCAATGGGTCTAACCCTTTTTCTTTCAAATCTTCTGCATTAATGTCACAAATACAAGATGATAAAATCTCTGGAGTCACTACTTTTACACCATTAACATTGTGGACTACTTCTTTAGTTACTGAAATGAGTTCTGTGATTGTATTTGAGTCTTCTCCAGGGAAGTATATTCTCTTAATAAAAAACGATTCAATAAAATTCATTGCTTTTATCATTTAGATAACCCCATTTATAGTCTTATAGTTAAATTAATTGTAATCTAATTAATATGCTCTACTGTAGATTTTCACAATGATTTAGAGTAAACAAAAAAATAGATATAAAACCAAACATTTTATATTACCCTATTAACTGATTATTAAACCTCATAAAACATAATTCTATTATACTTCCAATTTAGGGAAAAATAATAGAAACATTAGTTCTGATTATTCATTTTTTTACAACTTATCATAAGTATTCGGTGTAAATGATATCTTTTTGTCCTCAAAAAGTAAAAAAAAAAGCTTACTCATAATGAGTAAGCTTAAATATTAATAGCTTCGATGAAGTTTAAAGACTTCAAATGAATCAGCAATTATTTCAATAGGTACAGTGGCTTTTTTTATAACACCGTTTGTATATTTCACTTCAAATTCAAAAGCAGCGGGACCAACTTTTAAATTAGTTGGATAGTCAAGAAATGTCGGATCATACAACTCACCTATATAAAAAGTACTTGTAGACTTAGCTAATGTGGAGGGGGATGAAACTGGTGTTCCATTTTCTCTGGAAGCAATAAGAGTACTTTTCACATATTCTATTGGATATTGAGATGTATCAGCTTCTAATATAAACTTTTCTCCACTGTAAAATTGATTTTCCCTATTTCCCAAGGATTGATGCTTATCCTCCCAAAACTCAGTATGTTTTACATATCCATTTAAAATAAGAGTTTTTGAATAAAACCAGGTGGAAGAAGTAGTTATTTCCGCGCCATCGCTTACGGTGACTCTTAGGTCATACCTTCCAACTTCGGAAACGAAGGAATAGCATTGCTGAGTATTGCTAACAACATTTGATTTGTTCATTACTAATTGCTCTGCTGCCCCATCCTTAGACACAAAAAGCTGAACATTTAACAGATCATTGTCTTTATCTGTGGGTACTACACATACATTAACTGTGTCCCCTTCATATGGCTCATTTGGGGTATAGGATACCGTTACTTCCGGTGCTCTGTTTACTACAACAGGATTTTTAATTACTGAAGCGGTTGCTCCGCTTGTGTCTGTAACCGTCAACCTAATTCCCCAAGTACCTTTTATGTCTAAAACTCTTGAAGGGTTTTTAACTGTAGAAAAATTAATCCATGAAGTACTTCCTGGTTCCTGATATGCCCATTGATAAGTAAGCGTATCACCGTCAGGATCAGTAGAGCTATCGTTAAAAGTAACCGTCGTATCTTTATAAATTGTTGTAGGGCTGTACGTGAAATTGGCCACAGGTGCTCGGTTTAAAACGGTTAAAACCCTCGTCACTGAATGACTAGCTGTACCGTCAGAAACAGTCAAGCGTATGTTCCAAGTGCCTTTAATGTTAAAGATGCGGCTCGGGTCTTTTACTGTTGAGAAGTTAGTCCACGTTGTAGAACCGGGTTCTTGATAAGCCCACTGATAAGTCAGAGTGTCACCATCGGGATCCGTAGAACCGTTAGTGAAAGAAACATTTGTATTATTATAAATTGTTGCCGGACTATGCGTGAAGCTAGCGACCGGTGCTCGGTTTGAAACAGTCAAAGTCCTCGTTACTGAATGGCTAGCTGTACCATCGGAAACCGTCAGGCGAATACTCCAAGTACCTTTGATATTGAAAACTCGGCTCGGGTCTTTAGCTGTGGAGAAGCTAGTCCATGTGGTAGAGCCGGGAGCTTGATAAGCCCACTGATAGGTCAGTGTGTCTCCATCAGCATCAGTAGAACCGTTAGTGAAAGAAACAGTCGTATTATTATAAATAGTTGTTGGACTGTGCGTGAAACTGGCTACCGGTGCTCGATTTGAAACGGTCAGAGTCCCCGTTGCTGTATGGCTGTCTGTACCGTCAAAAACCGTCAAGCGAATATTCCAAGTGCCTTTAATATTAAAGGTACGGCTAGGGTTTTCAACTGTGGAGAAGCTAGTCCAGGTTGTAGAGCCGGGTTCTTGATAGGCCCACTGATACGTTAGTGTGTCTCCATCGGCATCTGTAGAACCGTTTGTAAATGACACAGTCGTATCATTATAAATCGTTGTAGGGCTATGCATGAAGCTAGCGACCGGTGCTCGGTTAGAAACGGTTAAAGCCCTTGTGACTGAATGACTGGCTGTACCATCTGAAACAGTTAAGCGAATGTTCCAAGCGCCCTTGATGTTAAAAACTCGGTTCGGGTCTTTTACTTGCGAGAAATTAGTCCAAGTTGTCGAACCTGGTGCTTGATATGCCCATTGATATGTCAAAGTGTCACCATCGGGATCAGTAGAACTATTGGTAAACGTCACATTCGTATCATTATAAATTGTTGAAGGACTATGAGTGAAACTGGCAACCGGCGCTCGGTTTGAAACAGTCAAAGTCCTCGTTACTGAATGGCTAGCTGTACCATCGGAAACCGTCAGGCGAATACTCCAAGTACCTTTGATATTGAATACTCGGCTAGGGTCTTTTGCCGTTGAGAAATTAGTCCAAGTTGTCGAACCGGGTTCTTGATAAGCCCATTGATAAGTCAGTGTATCGCCATCCGGATCAGTAGAACCGTTTGTGAAAGAAACATTCGTATTATTGTAAATTGTTGCCGGACTATGCGTGAAGCTAGCAACCGGTGCTCGGTTAGAAACGGTTAGTACCCTCGTTACTGAATGGCTGGCTGTACCGTCGGAAACAGTCAAGCGAATGTTCCAAGTGCCCTTGATGTTAAAGATACGGTTCGGGTCTTTTACTGTTGAGAAATTAGTCCAAGTTGTCGAACCGGGGGCTTGATAGGCCCACTGATAAGTCAATGTGTCCCCATCAGCATCAGTAGAACTGTTTGTGAAAGAAACATTCGTATTATTGTAAACTGTTGTCGGACTATGAGTGAAGCTAGCGACCGGTGCCCGGTTAGAAACGGTTAAAGCCCTCGTCACCGAATGGCTGGCTGTACCATCAGAAGCTGTCAGGCGAATGTTCCAAGTGCCCTTGATGTTAAAGATACGGCTCGGGTCTTTTACTGTTGAAAAGTCAGTCCAAGTGGTCGACCCGGGAGCTTGATAAGCCCATTGATATGTCAATGTGTCCCCGTCGGGATCAGTAGAAGCATTCGTGAAAGAAACATTCGTATTATTATAAATTGTTGTAGGGCTATGCGTGAAACTGGCGACTGGTGCTCGGTTAGAGACTACCAAATTTTTAGAAACCGTTGATGTTAACCCATCAGCATCCCTTACTGTAAGTCTAATTCCCCAACTGCCTTTAATATTCAAATTCCTGGTTGGATTTTTCAATGTCGAGAAGTTAGTCCATGTTGTAGAACCAGGAGTTCGATAGGCCCATTGATAGGTCATTGTTTGATTATCTGGATCTGTTGAGGTGTCTGTAAAAGAAACAGTTGTCGTGTTATAAATTGTGCTAGGGCTATAGGAGAAATTTGCAGTAGGCGCTTGCTTCTCTCTGTATTTAATTTCGTATTTATAGCCCATTTGCTGCCCTGCAAAAAACACGTAATATGGTCCTAAAATACCGTTGTAATAATCCATGTTGTAATGATATTTCCAATGAGTCTTGGCTATTTTTATTGCCCACTGGTTTTCAGGAGCAGTAGGCTTAAATGTATGCGGATGACAGTTCCCTGCTCCTGGTGCCGTTCCTCCGCAATCTCGTATGGAAATAGGATAACTACGGGCACCATAATAAGGGAATTTCAATATTTCCACAGCTACCTGGTTCGAGGTTGGAACCCATTCATTGGGATCATCTAACATCGGACTAATATATTGAAACTCAGTCCGGTCACGATACCATATTGTTCTTTCTACGTTTACTGCTCTTAGCAGCCAACCACCCCATATTTTCCCATCATATGCAGTAGGATTATCATCATAATGCTGTTCAGACCAGGGCCCCGTTAATGTAACCATCGGAACAGCTGCTTGAGCTGATGGGACGAATGATAATAATAAAGAGAAAAGAAATAGTGTAGCTAAAATTTTCTTAAAAAACCCCAATAATTCACCCCCTTCTGAATCAAAGTAACAAGAATAACTTATTACCTTGATTCAAAAGGAGGGTAATTAAAAATTACCCTCTATATCTGGAGACTTACAAAGGCTTATAAACTACAAAGCCCTTCATGTTGGTAATGTAATGCTCGGCTCCAACATTAAACTGTCCTCCATATTTATTGTCTCGGCTATACACACGATAAGTTTGTCCAGCTTTTAATACTCGGACATAGACTAATTTATTTCCTTGCCTCTTCCAAAGATTGATATTCTTTTGGATTGTTATAGTTCCAACAGGCCCTTTTTTGGTTACTATAGGGGTTGCAGAAATAGGAGTATATTTAACATAGTCCTTCATGTTGGTGATATAATGCTCTGCACCAACATTAAACTGCCCACCATATTTACTGTCTTGGCTATAAACCCGATAAGTTTGTCCAGCTTTTAATACTCGGACATAAACCAATTTATTGCCTTCCCTCTTCCAAAGATTGATATTCTTATGGATTGTTATAGTTCCAACATGTGTTTTTTTCGCTGGCTCTGGTTTTGGTTCAGGCTTTGGCTCAGGCTTTGGCTCTGGTTTTGGTTCAGGCTTTGGCTCTGGTTTTGGCTCAGGCTTTGGCTCAGGCTTTGGCTCTGGCTTTGGCTCAGGCTTTGGCTCTGGCTTTGGCTCTGGCTTTGGTTCTGGCTTTGGTTCAGGCTTTGGTGTTACTGGTGGTGAAGTTGAGTCAATTTCCCCTAAATTATCCAGAAGCTCGATAACCCTATTGCCTTCATAGAAGAATGCACTTATTTTATAAGGATTTTCTTTTGATGGCATTGGACCATATAAATAATAAACCCCTGAGTTATTTTTAGGTTTATCAATATGAGTCGCCGCGATGACATAGTAATTAGGGTCATTCCAATCACTTGCAACCATTCCCTGTGTTCCGTAATTTTGGCTTAGGATTGGAAGGAACCAAGAAAAACCATACTCCGATTGCGGTTTGTTTGGATCAGCATGTAGGCTAAAGCCTAGAAATGCTTTCTTAACTCTTGCCCTTTCCCACTCGGTATTATTAATGCCATTTTCTATTTTAAGCATTAAAGTTCCGGACCTTTTACCAAAATTAATCTCATATCCTCGTTGACCATATTTAGCCTCATTATCAACATAGATAACCGATAATTTTTCAGGTTTGGCACTCCCTGCTGCAGTTACCTTTTCTAGTGGAGCTAAAGAAAGAAATAACCCGCACAAGAATACCAATAGTGAAACGCTTAACTTTTTCATTGAACTTCCCCCTAACATATTTGTTGGTAATTCACTTCCTAAAATTGAATACAAAAAAACGGTTTTTGGAAGCAGTTTTATTTCTTGACGCCAAAATAGTCAAGACAAATAAAGCTGTTGTTCCAAAGAACCGTTGTTTGATAAAACCCGTTATCCTAATAAGGATACAAAAAAATCAAAATCAGGAAATGTTTACACTATCTAGTATACAACTGGGAACAACGGAATACAACGATTCTTTTATAAACTTTTAATAATACTTTCTACTTTTTATATTCATAAACCGCTGCTTGTCTTATGTATGAAGTACCTCCATTAAACCAGCGGGGGCTTTCGGTAGTTATAACTGCAATAACACTTGGGCCATCGAGAGTTTCTAGAATGTCATAATCTTGATTAACATACGTATATGGATAGCTCATTGTTATGCTGTCATCGACAAATTCCAAATGTGAAATATAGAGATCTTGTTTATAAAATGAGTTTGATTTTGGGGAATAAACGAAACCTCCCGCACTCTCAATCTTTAAGTTTTCTTCCAGGCTCAGCTTTAAGTTATCTATTGCCTTACTCTGTTCAAACACTATCCTCCCCTCTGCCATTTCTAATGGAGAAACAGCCAGGGCAGCATCATGAACAGCTAACTCTATTGCATTTTTCAGTTGTCGAGTTGCAGTTTTGTCAGCATCCAGGTTATATTGCATTTGCATTAATAGAGCGAATAAAAGCACAAAAAGAATAGAACGTAAAGTTGTTGCCATACGAACAACCCCTAATTTATATATTCACTTAATATTTTTGTTTCTTTCTTAAATGTTTTTGGCCCTTGATTAAAAATATCAAGTATAAAAATAAAGCTCCGAGGTACTTCAATACTTGCCTCTATGTACTCATTTCTAGGAGTAAGTGCTTGCGTTGCCTGAACTTCTATTTTAGATTCATCAAAGTTGTATTGGCTCACTAAAGTATCTTTCATATCCTGAATTATTTCCGGAGAAAATCTACCTTCTATAGAAGCCTTTTTTGCTCCTTCTGTAAGAACAACTTCGACAGCCTCTCTATGTAAACTATCCAAATAAGAAAGGATCGGAGCAAACATGATATTAATAGCAATAACGAGTGTCATCCATTCCCCTAATGCCTTGGACAAAGAGATTGACCTCCTTAAATTTATATAAGAGGGTTTTGAAACCCTCTTGTATAAACAAAATTTGAATTGAAAATTTTTATGGTGTAGTACCAGTAGGAAGGTTTGAATCTACACCGGTGATTGTTGATTTATACGATTCAGATTCTGTTTTAATCATCCCGTAACCAAAGACAAAAAGGAAAGCGGAGATAGCAATTACAGTAATTCCAATTTTTAAGAAAGTAGAAAGAGATGAATTCATGGGTTAATTTCCTCCAATATAGTTGTATTTAAAAATTGAGTTGGGCTCCTTTAGTTCATACAAGAAGTTTGAAACCCTCTTGTATGAACTAAATTATGAATCGAAAGTTTTTATGGTGTAGTACCGCTAGGAAGATTGTCGTCCACACTGGTGATTGTTGATTTATACGAATCAGATTCCGTTTTAATCATGCCGTAGCCAAATACGAAAAGGAAAGCGGAGATAGCAATTACAGTGATCCCGATTTTTAAGAAAGTAGAAAGAGATGAATTCATGGGTTAATTTCCTCCAATAAAAATTATTTTTTAAATTTAAGTTGGTGCTCAGTTTTTAGCATTTGTTCGTGTTCGCTATTCTTCTTTTGTAAAGAATCAAAGCCAATTCCAAAAAGTAGTGCGACAATAATAACCGTTACAGCTGCCATCATCATAAAGGCTGATAAGGATGTATTCATTATGCACCCCCTAACTGTTCTTTGATATGTAATCAGCCATTGAATCAGCAATGCTTCCCATTGCCTCATACATAGTTCCAAAAATAATGGCACTAATAACCACAGCTGTAATGGCGATTTTCATAAAAGTACTCAGGGATGTGTTAATGTACATCACCTCCTTAAAGTGGTCAAAACGTTTACATGCGAGAAGACTGTAAAATGATTGATACCATAGTGACTATAACTACAAGGAAGTTAAGAATAATGATAAAATGAGTAACTTTAATAGGAATTCCCATCAAGTCTGTCGTGATTTTTCTTTTCCTCCTGTAATTCTCAATTTGAGATTTAACAAACATATTGTGCATTCCTCTTAGCTGGCCTAAAGCTGTTTCTCTACCTAAATCATCTAGGTTTTTTAATACTCCAATCAGAGTTTGAGACTCCTTTGAGTTAAGTTCGGTTCCAAACTTTTCTAATGCTATCTCCGGTCCTTCATCACTACTCCAAGAAGTGAGTAATATCGTGAGCGGTTTATCCAAAACTATGAAATAAGGTTTTATACTTCTGAGAAGGCTATAGGTATTAATACGACTATTGGTCATCATTTCAATTTCATTTATTAGTAGGTCGTAAAGCATAAAGACTTCAGCATTTTTTTTGGCCTGGTGAAATTCAATTACTCTCTTCATAAAGTAAACGAATATAGAAAACGGATTACTTGGAGTGGCTAACGCTGCCAATAGAAAAATTAGAAAACTTGCCATCATTGTTAATTTCGTAGGATGACCCTTTATTAAGATAGGAAGAACAACATAATAGGCTGTTAAAAAGGCTATTAAGCCCCCGAATAGAAGATAATATCTTATACCGTTTAGCCCTAAAGGATAATGAGCTTTTTTAAGCCATTCCTCTGCCTTGGAATTTCGTGATCCGGAAATCACCTTATCGCGACTGGTGCTAAAATTTTTCCGTAACCGTATCCTAGTTTGTAATCTTTCGTTTTTTGAACTTAGTCCTGTATAGACTAAAATTCCAGCCACAACTGATAGTAGAAAGGATAAGGTATACACTAGATAAGGCAAAAACTTAAATATCATTACTTCATTCACGTACGCCTCACCCTTTCTTACAAATCATTTTTTGGATTCTTTAAGAAAACGGATATGATCAGGGAAAAAATCACCCCGAGGGCACTTATCGAAAACAGAAGGATTGTCCATTTATGGCCAAATTGAAGTTTTACCCAATCTTGTGCTCCTGACGAATAATATCCGAGTATAAGTGAACCTATTAATACAGGAAGTGTTAAATATCCGTTATATACCGAATCCATAGACTGCGATTTTTCTTCCTCTAACATTTCTTCGGTATCTTCCATCTGTTTTGCTAAAATCATCAACGCATTAAGAACCTTCTCATTGTATAAATAAGCTTTTAAAATGATACTTCCTAACCGTTTGGACCAGTTTGAGCCGGCAGTATAGGTAAAAACCTGAACACTTTCCCTAAGTTCATGCTCATTTCGCGAAACCTGTAAATCAGAAACAAGCTTTATAATTACTTTTTTCAATTCTGGATTCTTAATTTCCTTTTGCGTTTCTGTAAGTGCGTGGTACATATCATAGCGCTGAGCATTATAATTCTGAGTCAGCAACTGGACAATCTGAAGAAATTCTCCACTCATTAAATAGCGCATATTATTTAATCGCAAGCGAAGCATTAAATAAGGAATTAATGAAATTAAAGTTCCAAAAACTGTTGCTACAACAATATCTTTAAAGGAAAAGAGCATTAACAGGCCCGTTAATATGCCTGCCAGGGCGGAAAAAACCAAAAAGGTTTCAACTTCATTTTCATTTCTTTCATCCCTGGTTGTTTTTAAAATTAAATTCAAATGTTTGAGCAAAGGATGCTTATAGGTTGGCCGGGTAAAGGATGTTCTGCTGCTTACTTTTCTGATCCTGTATTTATAACTGAGTTCATTGTATTTGGTTTTTAAAGACGACAACATAATTGTCTTCGAGGTCCAAATAGCGAAAGCCAAAAGTATTATGTAGAGGAAGTAATGAATCCCTACTTGCCATATCCATTGAACCAAACTATCCATTTATCTCTTCTCCCAATATTGACTCAATAATTTGATCCTTCACTTTTTCATAGTCGGACATTGGAGAAACCTTTTCCATTCTCTTCAAGTGTTGCAAGAGAATTTTTGTATCTTCCAAACTTTCTTCAATCATCAGGTATAAAAGGCCTTTAGTAATTTGTGAAGAGTAATAATACTTATCTGTGACAGGGCTATATCGCAATAAATCGTGAGTCCGGTGGGTACGTGTTTTGTCATCCCAAATTACTTCTGTAACTCCTATTACTCTTTTTCTTCTTCTATCCCGGTCAGCACTCATCGTAACGATAATGTCTATATTCCTAGCTACACGTTCAAGCTCATTTTCAAAGTTGCGGTTGGGAAACTCATCCAAAAGATGCCTAGTGATTTGCGGAGCAATGTTTTCTACCCTTGTTAAATGGTAAGTGGAGAATGCCCCTCGCTCCCCCCGTTCACAAGCCTGTAGGTAGCCTTCTGTCTCAAGACTCCGGATTTCACCTACAACAATGTAATCATGCTCCATCCGAAGTAATCGGGGGATAGCATGGTGAAGGTCTCCTTCTTTTGCCTGGACTTCGAAAATTAATCGGTCCTTAAACTGTTTGGTTAAATCCAACTCGAAGTGTTTTTCCATCACAGCTGCAACATAAGATGGATCTCGTTCCCTCAACATTGTTTTCATGAACGTTGATTTTGCGGAACGAACCCTACCCGCAAAAATTGTGTTTGCCATTACCCTTGAGAGTGAGCGGAACAATGGGATATCCTCTTCCCTTATTGTCCCGCGGCTAGCTTGTTCTTCTAGGCTCATATCTTTTACAACAAATCGACGGAACATGATGTAATTTTCTTTACTTCTAGGTGACTGCATCATTGTTATGCGGCTGCCATCTTCACGTTCAATCTCAAGTTCGGGGGTTTGTTCATTAATGACAGCATCTTTGACACGTAACGTAAAAGCTCGCTTTATTCTTTCAACCGCTTCTTCATTTTCAAATTCTTCAGGCTGTTTTTCAAAGTGACCCTCAATGTCTAGCCATAACTGTGTTCCCCTTATAACTGCCGCCTCACTTGTGGGCATTTTATCCCACTTATGAAGAATACTTACCCCCCATACTTCATGAAAAATTGCTTCAGCAAGCGTATCGTAGAATTTCGGGAAATCATTCGTTGTTATGTTCTCTTTTTGAAGCACTTCATTTATTTTGGTTATGAAATATGACATAGCTTGCTCGTCACCAATAACAGCCTTATGTTGTCGCTCAAGCCAAATATTCTCTTTGGAATATTCCTCTTCAAGTTCATTGTTCTTTCGAATAGGTTCCATTGAACCATCAATAATAATGTCATTCAGTTGCTCCCGCACTTTTGAACAAATCTCTTTAAAGGATCTCTTTCTTGCAAAGGTCGTTATATAATCGACTTTTAGGCCCTTCACAGCCACCATTCCGGCTAACCATTCTGAGGAACTAAAGGGCTTATCAACTCCCAATTCCTGTTTGATTTTTTCCATGTCAATTCACCTGCCGATTCAAAAAGAAGGATAACAAGCCTTTCTTTTGTTTTTTATCTTCCTGGACAATTAATTTTTCTGTTAATTTACATTCAGAAATGATTAAATTGGACAGTAAATCTAGGTTTTTGTTATATAAAGAGTCATTGGCTATGTCGTAGAGTAAATCTTTTTTAAATGCTGCCATTGCCCCCAAATCGCCCATATCTGGTATAGTTGCAGCCTTTGTCATATTTAGCTCTTCTTCCAACACTTTTTCACTTATCATCGTGTTAGCAGGTTGATATCTGTTCACAATCAACATGAAATCATTTGACTTGCCGCCTGATGGCTCAATCAATTGCTGAAAAACGTAAGGGAAGTAACCTCGGTAACCTTTCTCTTCTTGGTTAGTGATTAAAAATCGTAAGTTGCTGGATAGATAAGCCTGTACAGTTGGTGCTGTATCAAAGTGTGTTCCTGCGTCAATTAGAATTACGTCAAAGAGTTCTTGGGCTACCTTAATCAAATGCTCGATTTCAGCGGGCTGATAAAAACGTTGCATCTTTATATCTCGGTTACCGGCTAAGTGATAAAAGTTTTTATTGAAAGATACAGCTTCTGACAATCTAGCAGCAGTTAAATTTTTTGTCTTTAGATCTACTTTAAGGTCATTAAGGTAATGGCCATTATAGTGATAAAAGTAATCGGATGGGTCCCAGCTATTTAAACTAAGAACCAACACCTTTTCTTCGATTCTCTGGCCTAAAGAGCGTGCTAAATTTAGAACTGTAGTAGAAACCCCGGCACCGCTATGGGTACCAAAAAGGCTGACAATTCGTTTTGAAAGATAATCTTGCTTTTCTGTGATGTGATTAACAATTTCGTCAACCGTTTGCTGTTCGGTTAAATATTCATTAAGAACAATAATTTTATAGGCCCCACATAAGCGGTTTATATCTCGCATTATTACGTCACTATTAATTTCTTTAGGTTTATAAAAAACTTTAATATCGGGATAAATTTCCCGGACAGCACTAAATTGGTCAGATGTAACAAGGTCTCCGTCCAAAAGTATGGCATCTAAGTCAATGCTTGCCCCTTTTACTGTGTCAAAATGCAAAACAGTTTTAATTTCACCTGCTTTTTGAAATAGTTCTTTATATTTTATATCTCTGGAAATTACAGCAATATCCATAGTTCTCTTACTCCTTTGTTAATAAGTGATATACAGGCGGGCCTCTTTCTGAAGGACTTCATACATCAAATTGGAAAAGTCTTCTTCGTTCAAAATCACTTCTAAATCACTAATGGTAGAGGAAGCATTCAATCTATCATCCGATTTCCCATTATCAGAGGCAGAAACCACTTCTTTATTGCCTGAATCCTTTACGTAAACTACTTTAACGCCTTTAAGGAATACCTTTGTATTGACCTTTTCTCCCTTAGTCGAAACTGAATTTTCATCCTCGGATGGTTCTTCACTTGAAACTGTATTTGGTCCGTTTTCAGTCATATTTGTAGAACCGTCTTTGTAAACTAGGTAAATATCAACTACATCTTTTCTCCGAAGTGATCCTGGTTGAGCGAATATCATTGAATCTGTAATAGGGCGGATTGCTTCTCCTTTGGTTGCATCAGGAACCAACAAGTCGAAATCAATCATCTTTGTTGAAAGCATGGAGTTACCAACAATTAGTTGATTAGCATCATGACCGATCACCTTGTCAATATCTTCCGCCAAGACGACCCCTTCTAATAAGGATTCCTTAGCCCTTCGTTCCACAGTTAACTTATTTTGATGAATTTTCTCTGACTTCGAAATCTCTTCACCAGGTTTTACAATAACAACTTCCTGGCTATCGATTCTGTCCTTTATGTAAAAGTCGTAAACTAATATAAAGCCAGCTGCAGCTAACGATGTGAAAATTCCTAATGCTATTTTTACTCCAGGTTTCATACGGACATTTCCTCTCCTTTTGATTCAGTCTTCTCAATGCTGATTTTTTTGCGAAATAAACTTTTCAGTATGTTCGCACCTTTCCTCTGCTTTTTCATAAAATCCTCTGGAAGAATATCTTCTAATAATGGCTTGAGTGGCAGTTCCAGCCTCTTTGCATAATCATTTAAATCATTCAGGAAGATTCCTTTATACTGAGCCTGAAAAACATCTGAAACGGATATGTTAGGAATAGTTGTTTTAATACCACCCTCATACATATACTTAATGAGCTCGTTGTCTAAGATTGTTTTGTCAAAGCGGTTGCCGATAATTGAAGTCTTTTCGTTCTCTAATTGCTTTCTGAGGAATTCAACCGATTCTTTTTGGGATTCTTCAAAGTACTGGATGAAAGGAATATCAGGCTCCATTACAAAGTAAACGTGATCTGCAATATCAAAAACATCCTGGAACATTTCATATTGCCAATCTGTACCTACATCAATAACGGTTACAGTACTCAAGGAAGAAAAAAGAACTTTGATAAGATTTTCAAATGAGATATCTTCCTCTTCATAGACAGGCTCATTTGTAGGATGTTTGCAGATAATTTCAACATCTGATTTGGTCCAGTCAAAAACACTTTTTAGCTTTGGATCGATATATTTACTAAACTGATAAAACTTACTTCTGTAATCTTCAGCATGAGTCCGCCCGTAGAGCCTGTCGTATGTGTATGCTTTGGAAAAAGGGGATTCAACATAGGTCGTAGAGATTCCAATCTGTGTTAGTGCCCTGGCCACAAGGTGAGATATAAAAGTACTTCCACTTCTAGGCATTGTGCTTCCAATCAGGATGAGCTTTTTCTTGACCGGTACGCCAACAACTTTTTCCACTTGGTTGTGAACATGGAAGGTATAGTCGCGCTTGATTGTGGTTTTATTTACAACCTTCTGAACCACTTTTTTCTCAACAACCTTTTGTATGACTGGCTGCTGAGCTTTTTCTTTAATAACTTCATCTGGTGTATCTTCTTCCTCATAAGAAGAAGTCTCCAATTCTTCGGGTTCGATAGAAGCTTCTCCATGGGAAGATGTAATAAGAAACTTTTCAACCCTCGAAAACCTTGGCTTATCAATCAGTTGGTCAATAAAATCATCCAAATCGAATGAATTGCTATTAACAATATCGAGAACGCCTATACTGACCAGGTTTGATAGAAAAGCATCCCCTCTTGCTCTTTCGCAAAGGAAGACTACACGAACAGAATCATCATAATCAACGCGTATTTTTCTGAAGAAAGAAATTAGCTCGTCTTCTCTTTGTTCCTCTCTGACAAAATCGCTGCCCAAATAGTAATCATGGATAATAAGGATATCCGGCTTTTCGATGTCTAGGATTTCCTCTAGAAAGCGGCGGTGCAATACCTCCTGTGAAGATAGATAGAAATCATCCTGGTGTTTATTGAACGTTTCCGTCAATATATTTGAGTAGGACTTATCCCCTACCGCAATTAGCACTTTCTTTTTCACACGATCACTCCTGAGAAATAAAAAAATACCCGAAACACAAACCACTAGCATTACATTTTGCTAGAGTTTGTATCTCGGGTATTTCCCGTTTATGTATTAAGTTAAGAAATGATAAATTGGGTGCCTCCTAATTTCTTAGGAGGCATTAAAAAACTTTAAGAAAGGCTGCTGCAACCGGGCTAGGTTACAAACCTTATAGTAATATATTACCACTTATCTCATTGCATATCAAGAGCCAGTTTTTTGATTTAAGTAATATCTTTCGTTTAAAAAATCTTTGTATTCAGCGGTCAACTCTGGATCATAGTGCTTCCCACTGAGAGAACAAATCTCAGTGATAACATCGAATTGGGTTTTACTCGTTTGATAGATGCGGCCATGCAGCATGGTATCGTATGAATCTATTATTCTGATCATTCGGGCCAACAAGGGAATATCCTTACCCGACTGACCGTAATACCCAGTGCCGTCATAGTTTTCATGATGAAACTTAACAATGGAGGAAAATTCGTCGGGGAGTTCTTTGATTCCTTTAATTATTTCTTGGCCGTATTCCGTATGCAATTTTATCCTTTCAAATTCCTCCAATGTTAGCCGTTCTTTCTTATTTAGCAAAGTTTCTGGAATATGCAACTTGCCAATATCATGAGTCAATCCCACAAGATAAATGAGGTCTAAGTCACTCATTTTTAAATAATTGGCAAATCGGTACAGTTCGTCACCAACACGCTGAGAATGTCGGTAACTGCTCAAACAGTGCTTGAACAGTTTACCAACAATCTCGTAAGTGTCAGTAAAATGCAATTCTTTCATCTCACACCTACTTTTTAAAACTCTAATTTTATTCTTTTGAGATTTTCTTTATTCGGGCGGTAAAAGGCGGTATTAAAACCATCTTGATGTAAATCTTCTTCTACGCATAGCCAAACATGAAATGGATAAGTATCCAGCATCAATTCCTTATGGATATGTTCAGCTACAGAAAAGGTTGATGTGAAAATGACTACAAATGCCGGGTTTTCAGGAAACTCACTCACTGGAATCGTGCCATACTTCTCAAATACACTCTTCCATACATTGAGTTTGTCCTTGAAATAACCAATGAAATTTTGATTCATTTGTGCCCGGTCAATTAGAAAATTTACGTTTCCGTTACTGGTACGTATTTCAGCAGCTGCAAGTGGAAATTTAAGCCTCTGATTATTTGCAATGATGGCATTCCATTTCCACTTGTTGACTATTTTCTTCTCTGTCATTATGCAGCGGATCTCATTCATTGCGGTAAATCGCTTAATGGCACCTATACCATAATCATCCCAACGGTTAGGATTCATAAAGAAATCTGCGTTGTAGTAGTGCTTCAAAAGCTTAAACCCTGCAACTCCCAGGGTAAAGGGGGCAGGAGGCTTTACAGTTTCCTCTTGACCCCTTATTCTAATTTTCCAACGGTCAACTAATCCGGAGGTTCTGAATCTGTCCAAACGCTTAGAGGTTTGGGAAGGACTCATTATACTTTGCATATACCTTCTTAGCTGGTCCTCATTCGCACATATTGCATCGCCAAGCACCTTTAGCAAGATAAGGTCGGTGTCGTCGAGTCTACCTCTCCTTATGAGGTCAATTACTCCCTCTTGTGTTGTATAAGGATAATATTTTTTCGGCAACACTTTACTACCTTTCAGGAAGGGGTGGTCCCATAAAGGTACTTCGCCTTTCTTGGTAGTGAATAAGGGATAATCGAGGTTGTCAAATGCAACCTGGTCAACTTCTTTTGCAAGTACTTCCATTATTCAAAAAGGAATGAACCTAAATCTTTTCTATTCTTTTTACCCCTCGGATAGCCTACGATTACTACTTTTGCATGACGCTTTTTTCGGTCAATGTTGCGGATGGTGCAAGAAACAATATCGCCTACAATTGGCTCTTCAAGATAAGACGGCTTAATTCCCTTTACTTCTAGACCGGCATCGAGCTTAACAAAAATACCATGGATAGGATCTACTCCGGACACTTTGCCGGCTACTGTACTCATATCCTTCAGGCGCTCTAGCTTTTTGAATGGATCTTCAATCGTATGCCTTCTGCTTACCTGGATAAGATTGTTTTCCCTATCGAAGCGAAGAACTTTTACTTGAACCTTTTCACCGCGATCCACTTCTGTTTCGAGATTCCGTCTTTCCCAGCTCCAGTCATTTGGCATCATAAAGCAGTCGGCTCCATTGATACGAACAAACACTCTGCGGCTCCTTGGGTTAAAGCCCCATACTGTGCCTTCAAATACCTTATCGTTCAGCTTTTTGGCAGCTTCCAATGATTCCAGTTCATTAAAGAAATGTTCCTTCTTGATTTGGTCCGCCTTTTTGACGCTTACTACAGCTGTCTTATCCTCAAGGTCAAGATGGTCAATAATAAATTCCTGCATTGTTCCGGTAAAGCCATTTAGCGTTTTAAATTCATAATCCGAGAATTCATTTGCTGGGCAGTATGCAGTTACCCCGCCTTCTAATAGGAATACCGCAATTTCAGTTTCCTTTTCAACATACTTTCCCTCTTCTAGCACTTTCCCCTTTTTCGTTCCTACAGAAGTGATAACGCCCCTTACAATCTCCCTATTCCGCTTCAGCCGGGCAAGGTTTTCTAATTGTAAATCAGACGACCATGATTGTGGTACAGTCATTTTATTGTCCTCCAGTACTTTGTTTTAGGATCAGCAACCGATAAATTTATAAAAAAATGCAAAAAAGCCCAAATACAGAGTAGTGCTTAGTCTACTCAGTATTTGGGCTATCCCATTAAAATATAAAGTTAGTAGTTTCTGAAATCCTTAAGCAAAGTTTATTATAGATTGGTATCTTTTTCAATAATAATTTTAACAGACTTTTAAAAAACCATTCCGAATCAGTTCGGAACAGGTTGTGAAGTACCTTCGAATAAGTATGAAGATAGAATATAAAAAAACAAACCCCTCTTAATTGTGAGGGGTTTGAAAGCCTTATTAATCGTCTATATCGCTGAAAAATGTAGGTACAGCTTCCTTCTTTGGAGCTTCAACTTTTTTTAGTTCACTTTCCAACTCTTTTACCAGTTGCTCGTACTCTGGCCCTAATTTTGATTTATCTGGCTCTTTATCGGCTTCAGGTTCTTCTTTTTTAATAAAGGAGCCTAAATTCACTTCCTCCGCTTCTTCTGATTTATCTTCTTTTGCTACATCATTATTCCTTAAAGCCGGCGCAGAATTAGTCTGTTCATCATCTTCCGCAACCTCATCCCGCTCATTTGTGTAATCAAGCGGCTTATCTGCCCCAGGGTAAACAGTGAGTCTAGGATTTTGAATAGAATTATCTTCATCCTTGTTTGCGGTATCCACAGCATCTACTTCCGATTCATCCTCAACCGTAAATTCTTCAATCAGTTCAGACTCTGTATCAATAACGATTCCATAGCGGTTAGCGGACCATATTTCGGCCGCTTTCTCGTTAACCTTAATGACAGCTTCATTAAATTCTTCTTTGGGAACAAAGTTCGCGTCAATTTGCCTTACCGGCATAGGTTCATTATTCGCAACAATTTTAACCGCACACTGGAACGGTTTTTGATAAATGATTTCACTCGGAGATAATATTGGTTCAACAGTTTTTTGATAATTGCTGCCGATCCGCAACATGGGCTGTTCCTGTAGTGGGCTGACAGCTTGCTCTGAGTGACTCTCTTCAAACCTTTCTTTTTCTCCGAAGATTTTAGAAAACATTTCTGCGTCATAATCCGGAATATCACCATAAACCATTTTGTGCCTAAGTGTTCCTAGCAGGATGTGCATGTAAGTTTCTCCGTATTTGTCGGCCAGCTGAGCAATGGTTTGAGCAACAACTGTAACAATCGTTTTATACTTTCTCGACTGTGCGGGGAATTCTTTAAAAGGCTGATAGATATAATCCGGAAATTCATCAACGATAATATGGTGAAAGTTTGATGTGTTCGGAGTTCTTCTAAAAACAGCATTCTGTAAGCAAAGTAAGATCAGTTTCCCTAATACATTGGACAAGCCGCCAAGTTCCCCTTTTGCGGTATTAACCAGTAGGACTCCACCGCTTTCTAAGTGCCGGTCAAAATCAAAATCAGATTTGCCGAATAAAACCCTCCGAATAAGCGGGCTTGCTCCGATATCATTCAGAATGTTTCGCAACCCTTGTACATATTCCGCTTTTCCGTCCATATAAGCCGGTTGTCCCCTATACTCCCCATGCTGCACAAGGACAGGCACCATTGAACCGCCTGCTCTCTCCATCTGGGGAATAAGGTTCATATCAAACCATTCATCAATTTGTTTAACGATTGCCCAGTGATTACGCTCATCCCTATTATCAATAAGTTCCCAATTCTCAGGGAAAGTTTCTTTTAACTTAAGGTGCATTTTGCTGACTAGCGTTGGATTATCATACATTTTCAAAAGCATATCGAAAGTAACTTCTTGGCCTGGGTTATAAAGCTTTAATAGGTAAATATAATGCTTCAAATGGTTACGCTCCGATTGCTGAAAGAAAAAGTTACTTTGACCGCCTTCAGCTAGTCCTTCCATAACCATGGCAAAAGCTTCAGCAACTTTTTCAACCGGCCCCTGCATTGGATTGATAGCGGGAGTGTCGGGATTGGTAGGATCAATGTAAAAAACGGATTCTTCGGGTATGCCATGTGCCGTTACAAGTTGAAAGGCCTTTTGGCACAAGTCGTTTGACGGTTCAATTACGGATATACCATTGAGGTACATCCCTTTAATTTCCTCTGTATGGTAATCTTCCCGCTTATAAATTTTTGGATAGTCATTGATGAAGCGGCTCATCCAGTGTAAATCTTGGTTAAGAATGGGTAAGACGAGAGCGGCAGTTTTACCGGTACCAATACTTCCGATAATGACATTATTAAGGGTTCTGTCTCTTCCAGGTTGGACAACGAATTCACCTGTATCTGAATCCGGTCCCAACACAACATCTGGCCAGTGTTCCTTTTTCTCTAACTTAAACCATTTCTGTAAATGAACGTTTTTAAATTCAAATTTGTCAAAAGCCTCTTTAAGTCCTGCTGAATATTGCGAGTACTGACCAGAAAGCCAGATCATCATCATTCCGCATACTACTGTTGGGATAAACATGATGGTGAGTAATAACGTATCAGAGTCCCCTATCGCAACTGCTAGCCAGATATTATCAACTACAAGTGTTTCAATTCTTTCCCCAATATACGGTAGCAGCGTGTTATATACAGGAGCGGATACTAGCCAAACGTAATGTAAGCCAACTCCTAAAAACATGTTCCAGAACCAAAACCGTTTCCAGTTAGGCCCTTTAAATCTCTCGTATTTTGTAGTAACCAACCACCCTGCAATTAGCCATAGGCTTGATAACAAGAAAAAAATAAAGCCTGGTTTTGTAGAATCTCCGAATAGTATAAAGCTCGGTATGGCATCTAAAAACTGACCAGTCATTAAGAAAAAATAATTGAATGTTGCTCGCATGGTGAAGTACAACGAAACTGTACCTAATAGACTCATAGTGATTAGAGGCATTTTCGGCTTAAGCCATTCACCCATTAGGATCATTTTGAGCTTAAGCCGCTCACCCATCAGAACCATTCTCTCATTCATATTAAAACCCCCGCTCCTTTCTTATAGTCTCTAACGTTTCTGTAAAAAGGCGGTTTATCGGAATCAGTCTGAAGTTCCTCCATCATGCCAAACACAATATGCTGCATTTCTCCCGCTCCCATTGCATCATATTCAAATTCCGAAGCAGAACGATAGATAGCGATAGTCTTATCCACCTTACGCATAAATCGATTTTGTGAGTGCAGAGTATTTAGGTACTTCAATTCATCCATATACCTGGCATTGCCCTCTTCCATTAGCTTAATTAAGACTATCTTGCTTTTACCGGTTTTCCTATTCTTCAACAAGAGGTGAGCATCAGCAAATAATTCAGAGTGAACTTCCGGTAAATAAAAATCAACAGCGTTCAACGACTCCATTTCGTAATTGAACTTGTTACTCATGATTACTTGAATGGATTCAACCGCACTTGAACGTTCTTCATCGGTTATCAGAGATTGACCAGTGAGAATATTACAGGCCATATGATGCCCTCTATTCATTGGTGAAACATAAAGGTGTAAATTAGCGGGAGCCAAGCTACTAGCCCTTACTATGGCATCTTTCACATTTGCTACCCGCACAAGTCGATTCTTTCCAAAATTCTTAATGTACTTAAAATATTTATCTTGGTTATCGATAACGACAAATAAAACATGATGATTTTCGTCCGGACGGTCCGCAGCGTACTTCATATACTTTTCTACTTTTTCTCTAATATCTGTAAGATTTTCATTTGCGGTATCTAATTCAACATTGAGAAAACCATATTGATTGTGAAGTATCCAGTCTGGTACAACGACTGGATCAGTTGAAACACTATCCTTCTCCACATACGGGATTAATGAAGGGGCGGCAGAAAAGACATCTATATTCTTCTTCTGTATTTCCACTAATGTTTGTATCACTACATCTTTGGTTCCGAAAAAATGGTCAATCTGATTTTCAGGGGCGGCCAATTCTTTATAGTGTCTATCTCCAGGTACAGTTTCTCCTTCTTGCTCTAGAATTTTATACCCATTCATGCCCAGCCGATAATATACATACTTTTCACCGCCATATTTCTTACTCAAGAGTATTTTTTCCGAACGCCACCTCTGGAGTTTTCTTGCCAAGGAGTTTGGTTTCACACCATAAAGTGAGTTCGCATAATATTTGAGTTCCAGAAGTGAAAGGATACGGTGATCGTATAGTAACCTAAGTAACTCTATATCCTGGTCTTTAAGCCAAACCCCCTTTTTCTTTCCTTTACCGAAGGTATAAATTCTTTTGCTCATCTTAACCTCCTAATAAAAAAGCGCCCCCGAATAAACAAAGCTCCTTGTTGTTAAAGCTTTGAATTTCGAGGGCGCATCCCTTTTTTTATTTAGTTTCTCAGTCAGTATACCACCTTGGGGGAATCATCTTCAACAAGAATCTGGAAACTCATAGACTGAATAATTATAAGCAATATGCAAAAAGCGATTTAAGAGGAAATCTTAAATTCCAAGCAAATAATTCGAGTAATCTTAACAAAAATGAGGGTACAAATAGACCTGGTGAAACTCGGGGATTCAAAGTGAGCCGAAACCCCTACTTTTAGGTGGTGCTAAAACAGGTTGAAGTCTGGATTTTAGAATACCCTCTAACCCATACGGGGCATAGCTTTAACTTGTCGCTATATGCGACAGGTTACATGCGACAACTTAACTTGTCGCATCAAATAACTTCACAACTTGTCGCATGCCTAATTTAATCACTGCCAGTATACCCTTAAATCCATAGCGAGGCTTTCCAACAAAATTGTATAGTTTTTGAATAAAATTCGAGTAGAATATCAGCCCTTCCTCTCCCCTAATCAGTCTATTTCATCCAGAAGAGAATTAAACCAGCGTCCTTTTCCACTTTTCCAAAACCCGCTGCATTGGGTTTATAGGAGTATTGATTCTTAAAATAATATTTTATATAAGTGACACAATTTGAAAGAATTTATGGTTAATTAAGCAACTTTAAACTACCTCATCACATGCTCGGAGTTTCGAAATTAGTTTGGATTAATTATGTAGATCTCTATCTTTCCAAAAAAGAGCCGTTATATTAGCGAAAATATAGTGGTACACAATTGCGGTACATAAATAGGTTGTTAATTTAATATTCTTTGAAACACTATCTGTTAAAGGGTTTCTTTTTTGGTACACAATTGAGGTACACAAGAACCTAGTTAATAATAGTTTATAAGAGTTTATTGGTTAATTTTTCATTTAACTATTGCTTTATATTGCCCGCTTTTCTATAATTACCTTTAATGGTACAAAATTATGGTACTCAATTCTGTACCATAAGGAAGTTTATAAGTTTCTAAGGTGGTGAAAATGTTGTCCGAACTTTTAACTCAAAACGAGCATGATAAAGATTTAAATCATCTTGAGTACGATGAAGAGACATTGTTATTTTTAAGAGCTAAACTTGACGAATTCACCATTGAAGTATTCAGAAAGGTCATTAAAGAGAATAAAGTACATAAGGGCTTGGTTAAAACCAGGTTAGAAAACTTCCATGGTATGAGAAAAAGATATGATGCTGCCTTTTTGATGTTAGAGGCACAAGGCTTTATCTATAAGGTTGAAGATGGAACAGCTACTCCTTATTTCGCAACAGTTCGCGGTAAGCAATTAGCCCATCTATTACATGAGGAAAAGTTAAGGAAGGAGCATATAAATGATTAAATCTTTTACTGAGAATGAAAAACTAGGAGCTATCAAAGCACTTCTATCGCCCCACTTGCTATCAGATGAATTGAAAACGGAAATGGGACGCTTCCCTACACAATCAATTATAGGTTTAGGACAAGGCGGTGGCCGGATCGCAGCTGAACTATCACGTTTTGGATTTCCAACATTCTTATTAAATTCATCAAAATCAGATATGGACGAACACAAGCATCTAATTCCTAATGACCGGAGAATTGTTACTTCAAGCACCGAGTATCCAGAGCTTGAAGGCACAGATAAGAACGCTCAGTTAGGATATGCGATTGCGAAAGAAAATCTTGATAAATATAAAAGAGTAGCACTGGATGATGCAATTCAGGAAGCAGAGTTTGTTTGGGTGACAGTTAGCCTTGGTGGAGGAACAGGGAACGGAGCATTGAAAATTGCTCTATCTTTATTGTCCAGGGTACGAGAAAATAGGGCATTGCCTGGTGGTAAAATTCCATTAGGAGTAATTTGCTCCCTACCTTCTACAGACGAGAAAGGTTCTGCTTTTAGAAGGAATGCTTTAGCTGGGATCAGTCTATTACAGCAGTTGATGAATGAAAATAAAATTGGCACAACAATCGTAATTGATAACGAAAAGATGAAGGATTACTATGCTAATAACCCGCTTAAAACATATGGGGGAACTGAAATAGATGCTAAGTCCTATAGCAATATGGTTATTGCCAGTTCCCTTGCAGAGATTTCCTCCCTCCCGCTTATGGATGGGCGTTCAGTCTTTGATAAAACAGAACTACTTACAACATTGTCAACTCCTGGGTGGCTTTCATTATCAAAGCATAAAGAGTTACATAATGACGATAACCTTGAATCAGTAATTAAAAACTTGTTTGAAAATAATGAGGTTTTAGCAACTAACAAGGTTCAGAATGCAGTAGCTGGTGCTGTTGCGGTATTGTACCCTTCTACTAAGAATATCTCACCGAAAATTGCTGATGACGTTTATAGCTATACCGCGGATCTGCTTCACACTAAGGTGAATCTAGCAATATCAAAAAATAGCAAACTGGACAGCTTAACCCTTTACGGATTGGCTGTATATCCTACCCCTTCAATCCGAATTCAACAATTAAGAGAAGAATTGGATTACTGGGAGAAGTTAGAAAAAGAACAAGAAGAAGCCAAGAAACAAGCTGCTTCCAGTCTTGGGTTGGACGAATTTGATGATTTCTTTACATCTGGTACTCCAACTTTAAAACGTAAAAAGGTTTCGCTTGATGACCTAAGCTTCGATCTTGAAGACGAGGCCAAGCCAAGGAAGGCTAAAGTAGCGGATTTGGATGATATTGATTTCTAAGTAAATTACTTTACGGCTCGGGACTTTCCTGAGTCGTATTTTTTTGGTTATTATTCCGATTCTACGCATTAAATATATCGAGTTATATTTTAGCTTGCCCCTTTTTCACCTAGGGTATACCTTGAAATCACTTTTCATACCAATCAATAACGTTCATGCTCATTCATCATTGTTCGGCCGGGAGAACCATTGACGCAACAAGCGTTAGCCGCCTCGAACGATATAAAGCGTTACCGCTGAATAACGTTTGTATAGCGCTCAAAATAGTTCAAGAGCGAAAGTGAATCGTATTAGCGTAATTGATTTATTCATTTACGAAAGTGAATAGGTAGGTTGTGTTGATGATTGGTAGCGTTACTTATCGTTCGGGGGCGATGGACGTAAGCGCTGTGAGTCGTTCGCAAGCTGCTAACGCCTGTTAATTCAACGTTTTATGTTGATTTTCTCGGTAGTTGAGTGTACTATTTGGTTAAGTGACTGTAGAAATCTACAGTGAAGGGGTGAAAGTAGGATGGAAGCCGGAATGAAAGAGTTACTTTTGAAAGAATTTGAAAAAGATGCAATATATCGAATGGCTGTATTAAATGGGCTGGAACAAAGTTTGTTTCCGGACGGTATCTTATCCATGCACCAAGAAATGACGTATAGTACTGTTGAAGCCGGCAGGATTATAAAACGTTCCGACTCCACTATTAGAAATCACTTCCGTTCAGACTTAGTTGATTACATACAACCAGAGAAATTCGGGAAATTTTACCGAATGAATTATAAAAGCATTTTTAAATTGCATTTGATCTTTTTGTTAATGGAGAAGGCAGGAAAGACCAGTGTAGATTTACTGGCTGAACTGGGGATGGAAGCAGCTGTTACAATTGGCGGGAACTTTAAAAGAGTCCCCAGAAATGAAAGTCGGGAAGTAAACTCTACAGAGGTTAGGGAACACGATCACCTGGCAGACAGAGTTTCGTTGTTAGAAAAGAGCGTTAAGATACAGCATATTATGTTCAATATTTTAAAGTATGAAAAAGATATAGCAAACATAGAAAGGCAGTTGGAGAATAGAGAAGCCGCAATTGAACAAGTTAAGACAGATGTTTATATGAGGTATTTAGAAGAGAAGCAAGCACAGATGTTTGCTGTTTCACTAAAAAAACCTGTAGTAAAGTCCTCATTTTTTGGCTTGATTAAAAAGGCAGAGGAAATAGATTATAACGAAATCTACTCAGAAATTGATAAAAAGCTTACGGAGAAAATGAACCTAGAAACCAAAGAAAAGATAGAAAAAATAAAATTAGAGATAGAAGATTTGAAAAACAAAAAGAATAAACTACTTCAACTATTAGAAGGGGAAAAAGACAATTTCTCTAATGTCCAGCTCGATACAAATGACTCCCAGGCTAATTTGATCGATTCAGTTAAATAAAATTTGAATTTTACGAACATATGTTTTATAATGGTAAATACTAGTACGAAAGAACGGGGTGGGCTAAATGATTTTCTTAATGAATAAAAAAACCGAGAAGATGATCGCAAATACTGTAGTCGGAATTACAGCTTTAGCTCTACTGGCAGCAATCGTCTTAACCTTTTAACCATTAATTAGTGATGAAAAATGTCCCTTTTTCTTTGAAAAAGGGGCTTTTTATTTACTATCTTCTTGAATTAATTCTCCTGATTTTTTAGAATTCGTCTTGCTAACCATCAGATTTTTAAAAACTCAGTTAGGGTACATATATACCCTAACTGAGTATAAAGAAAAAACAGTTGTAGCCAAGGAACATTGATGTGTGTGACTTAAAGTATAAGTTTTCCGATTTGGAAGGCTTATGCTTTATTTTATGTTTGGCACTCTTATGCTTTATTATTTTTCTTAATATAGACTTTTATTAGCCCAAGAACTTTGGCTAAATGGGTTAACATTGAACAGAGGGTAACTCAGCATTATCTCTAGTGTTGTAGGGATTAAAAAATTCCTAAACTAATAAAAATGTTGTTTACTATAAGCAAGTATTGTCAGTAAATCTAGGGAGGATTAACAGAATTTTTTGTTGGATGCCTTATTTGACATATGGTGTAGGTTAGCTGAAGAAAGATTGAATATTAGAAAGGCTTTACTTTATTTGCAACTATATTTATATAAAGGAGATCTTTATGAGTTATAAAATTGTTTTTTTTGATATCGATGGTACTATTACAAATCACGATGATGGCAGCATTCCTCATTCTACTATTGAGGCTATAGAAGCCTTGAGGAACAAAGGGATTAGGGTGGTAGCTGCAACAGGAAGACCGTTATCAATGTGTAAGGAACTACAGGAATTAGGTATAGAAACATTTATTACAGCAAATGGTGGATACGTGAAACACATTCGAGAAGTTATACATAAAGTACCAATGGATAAAAGTATCGTTCAAGAAGTTATGGAATTTGCCAAATTAATGAATAACGGCTTGTCATTCTATACAGAAAAGTTCAGTATGAATGGCGTAACAGAGAAGGGAATATTAACGGCCTTGAGAGAAACTTTGTCTCTGAATGAGTATCCTGAAATTTATGGCACGATTCATAAAGAAGATGTATTTTTGCTGTGTTTGTTTGCAAATGATGAAGCCGTTGAGAAGTATAAACTAAAGTTTCCTCACCTAACATTTAAAAGATGGCATCCTTATGTGTTAAATGTTTTACAGGAGGATGTTTCAAAGTCTTTAGCTATAATGAAAACTTTAGATTTCTTTGGTATCGATAAATCGGAAGCTATTGCATTTGGTGATGGTGAAAATGATATTGATATGTTGGAATTCGTAGGTTTAGGTATAGCAATGGGGAATGGTAACGAAAAATTGAAAAATGTTGCGGACTTTATTACTAAACCATCAAGTGAAGATGGAATTGACTATGCATTAAGAAAGTTTGGAGTTATTTAAATTATTAATAACTGGTTCGGACAGTGATCGTTCAATTATAAATATTGCTTTTTTCTTATTGAGCAAACTGAAGTTGTTCTAATTGTTAGTAAAAAGTTTGAGGAATTTAAAGTAATTTAAAAGAAATGACTAATGATTAACTGAGCAATGACTTCAATACAATAATTTTAGACCATTAGGAACTGTCGCTATGATGACGATTCCTATTTTTTTTAGTGATAATTTTAACTCAACTAGGAACACGCTAGGGAATAAATTGTATTACTGTATTTTTTTGAAACCGATAATAAATAATTCCGTCTATATCTTAACGTCAATTAAAAAGGGGGGGGCTGTCATCAAGCAACATATAGAGCTGCAAATTCAAATGTTGTATGAACAGTACCATAATGAAATTTTTCGTTACATATTCCTGATGATCGGTGACCGTCAACAAGCTAAGGATTTAATGCAAGAAACCTACGTCAAAGCATTTATAAATATTGAGAATTTTCGGGGTGATGCTAGCATCAAAACTTGGTTATATCGAATAGCTCGGAATGAAACAATTGATTACTTGAGGCGAAAAAAACCTGTTACTTATTTTTTGGATTTCCTTTTATATGTCAAATCGAGTGAACCGACTCCAGAAGAAGTGATAGTGTTTGGCGATGATATGGAACAACTATATCTTGCACTTTCACGTATAAAAAAAGAATACCGAGATGTTATTATCCTCCGTAAAATTAGAGAGTTTTCTACCAAGGAGACAGCGACTATTTTGGGGTGGAAGGAAAGTCGGATAAAGACTAATTTGCAACGAGGGCTTATGGCACTTCAAAAGGAAATGCAAAAGGAGGGCTACTTAAGTGAAACGTTCAGGTTTTGACAGTCAATTGAAAATGTTAAATAATATATGTTTAACAGAACGGGAATCCTCTGAATCCTATCAAAAGGTACTTTCCAAAGTTAATAAAGTGAAGAAACGAAAGAACATTGGAGACATTTTGGGCCGCCCTATAACTGGAATTGCTACAATGCTCGTACTAGTAGTCGCTGGCTTGTTCCTAAATGACCTTGTGAATTTCTCTATTAATCAACCGGGAGATCAGACGCCATCTCTAGCAGATGAGGATAATTCTATAGTGGAGGAAAAACGTAATGCTTGTATGGATAGCAATGTTGAACTCTCTGCTAGCTCAATATTAGTTTATTTCGAATGTCAGGGGTTTGAAGAACCTTCCCCCCCTTCCAAAGCAGTTTTACGAGAAGTTAAAAGTGGGGAAAAAGTGGAAAGCCGTATTGAATATGCAGTTAAGCAATTAATACGAGGTCCGTCGAAGGAAGAAATTAAAGAAGGATTCATATCGATATTTAATGAAGAAACTGCCGATTCATTACACAGTATCGAATTACAAGATTCTGGTCATCTAATAGTAGATTTCGTTGATTTCTCAAAGATTATTCCAAATGGAAGTACATCAGCTTCTTCCTTTGCAATGATGGAAACGTTAAACAAAACAGTTTCTCAGTTTGCAGAAGTTGAAACGATAGAGTACCGTTTTGACGGCAGCTGTTCAGGATTTTTTGGATGGATTGAACGAATTTGCACGACTTATGAAGCAGATGATTATAGGGACTTAGAAGAGAACACTAAAAAATTTTTATTAGAAAAGTCAGAAGTTCTATTTAATCAGTTAATGGCGAAGCAATGGGAGGAATTTGCAAATAATATTAATATAGAACGAGGACTTGTATATTCTCCATATTCTAATGTTGGAGATAGTGATGATTTACATTTTAGTAAAGAAGAAGTTCGAAGGTTTGCAGAGGATCAAAAGCTATATAGTTGGTCTTGGGATCAAAGTGAGGCTGAATTTAAAGCAACACCAAATGATTTTGTGGAAAACCTGCTTAAAAAACGCTATAACTATACCTATAAATATGATGAAATTACGTATAATGACTCTAAAGCAGGAACAATGATTAATACTATTCATGATATTTATCCAAACGCAATCTATGTTGAATATTTAGATGAGCCTGACAGGGAGTCCCTCGAATGGGGTTATTATCAGGCGATAAGATTTGTTTATGAGGAAATAGATAATGAGTGGTATCTAGTAGCAATAGTAAGGGGGGCACACAATCCTTAGTTAGCAGTCTTGCTAAAGTCGTTATCTTAAACAGAGAAATATGAATGTTAAGGCTATTAAACTAACGGGTGCGTTAATCCAGTAGGATTAACCACCCTTTTGTTGAATTCCTTATTGTGGCATGTTAGTTGAACAAGGAAGTGATTTAAAAACGTAATAAACTATGGGGGACACTATGAAAAACCATTTACCAATCATGTTATTAATAATCTTATTATTAGTTTCTTGCCGATCAAAGGAGAATAACTTAATATCTGAAGGCGAAGGAGAAGAAACTCATAGCACAACAAATGCCAATATATCTATTGATAATAGTCTTAAAACAAATCAACAAAAAGACCTCAACCTTCATATTGAAATGCCAAACCAAGAACCACTTTATGTATCTCTTGAGACGGTTCCGATTTTAAGTACATATCTAGAACAGTTTGAGGACAAAAAGAATGAAATAAATAGAATTCGAAGCAGCTATTTGTATACCAATAATCAGAAGGACTATTTCCTCGTGAATTACAGTTGTGGGACGAAACTTTGTAATCAACTCCTGCTAGAACATAACCAAGGGGACATACAGTCATTACAGATATCAGAATCAAGTTTTCTTCAAAATTCAAAACTCAACAATGATTATTTAGCATTTCTCTTTGGCAGAAATGAAGGTTCTGAGGTCCTTCGAAATCAAGTCGTTATAATCAATATAAAAAATTTCCAGAAGATATCGCCTCCAGAAGATTTGAAAGTATTAGAGTCATTCAAATATCCAATTCCGTTCATCGAATGGAGGGATGGCACTTTAATATCCACAATTGCTGATATAGACGATACCTCATATGAACGTATAAAGGAATGGTATAAAAATAATCAAGAACCGTTCCAACAACTAAAGTGGAAAATTTTATAACGGATTCGAAATTGGATTCTCATAGCTAAGGAAGTTCTATCGATAGCTGTACCCACGAACCAAACGCCATAATAAAGGTATTTATTAAAGTTTTTGCGAAAATGCACTTAATCTGAAGGGTGCTAATGTTGAATAACGAGTCAGGTAAAATGAGGGATAATATTTCAGGAACCATATCCTTGCCGAGAGTTTTACATAAGCCCATAACATTGCCTAAAGTCCTAGGTTTTAAGTTTTTTCCTATTAAGGATAGACATTATCTTTTGTAATTGATATCTTGTTACAAAAAAATTCGTGAGAACATAGGCAGCATAAGGGATGGCAATATTATGGCTTAATCTCTGGCAAAGAAATAGGTTAAGTCACAGATCCTTAAAGGTTGCGGAACTAATCACTGACAGCTTTTAGGTAGTAAGGTAAAATCTATTGTAAGAGTAAAGAGTAGTGGATAGGAGTGAAAAGGGATGCCATATGGATTTATAAGACATTTAGAGGATAAAGGTTATAGTGAGGAAACAATATTAAGTTATGAAAAGGTTACTAATAATTTTATTAACTTTATAGCGTCGGTATATCCAGAGAATAAGGAGCCTTTTCACATTAATCCTTCCGATATTAAAAATTACCTAGACTTACAGTTAAAAAGTGATAAGTCAGTTGGAACTGTAAATAAAGAGCTAGCAATATTGAAAACTTTTTTTAATTTTTTGTGGGAGACTAATAAAATCCCTGTCGATCCAATCGTAAAGATTAAGAGGTTTAAAGTACAAACTTTTCCGGAAGTAGACGTTTCTTTTGAAGAAATAAATACGATTTTACAAAAAGTTCTTTTGAATCCTGAATACACTACATTAAGAAAGTCAATTTTTATTTTAGCAACCAAAGGCTTAAAAACATCTGACTATCGTTTTAAGAAGGATTATGTACAGGATTCGATTCAGGACGATAGGGTGAAGATTAAATTACGAAATAGAGTAATACAGCTGGAAGGGAAAGAGGCTTCTTATTTCCGGGAATACTTTTATGAGGCAATGTTTAATGATAGTGATTATGTATTCACTACAAGACAACGAAAGCAAAAAATTAATGGGCCTATTCAAGTAATGTCAATTTTAAATCACTTACGAGCAATTTCTGTTGATTATTTACCTGAGGATACTCAACAACTCACCTTATTATCAATCCGTCGGTCAATAGCCTTTAAACTATATAAAGAGAAGCATTCTATACAATCAATAGCAAAAGCACTTGGAATAGAGGAATCTACGGCTTCAAATTATTTGAAGAACCTTGTTGTAGGCACACAGATGGCAAAAAGTACTTGATGGTAAAATAATGGCTAGTGTATAATAGAATTTATATTAATAGTGATCAGGGAAAAACCCAGGACCAACATATCTATTTTGGATATGTTAGTTCTGGGTTTTTATTATTTTAAAGGAGTTTAGGATGTGGAAGAAAAAAAGACTGCCATCACACTAAAGAAACTAGCTATTGCGTCATTAATTGGAGAAGGAGAGTTTTGTACAACAACAAAATCTCCAGTATTGAAAGTACCTTTTGATAGGAAGAAAGCATTTTATTTAGCCGAATTGATCAAGGAGAACAATTTAATAAATTTATATTTGGAGATTGATTTAAAAAAGGGGCAATTCTCGCTACACTCACACCCGATTTTAGAGGAATTAAGAAACCAATGGTACGCAAAAAACAAGAAAGTGTTTAGCATGGTTCTAGATCCCGGTTTACTTTCATTACAAGCCATAATAATAGGGGTAAATATGTTTGGTACAAGAAAGTTAGAAAGCATATCCATACCTACCACAACTGATAAGGACCACTTGAAAGCCCTATCTTATTGCATTGGCCAACATATTAACGTTCCAGTACTCCCAACAACCAATCAAATAAAAATAACTAATGTTCCAAAGTTTATTTTAAATTCTCTAAATGAAATTCCCGCTATACATAGTGCTGAATTAGTTAATTTTCTTACTGAAAAAGAAAAGAAAAAGATAATAGAGGGGGCTTTGATGTGAAATATAAAAAAAGAATATTTACCTCTTTTCTTGCTGCATCACTACTTTTAACCGGTTGTTTTAATTCTAAATTTGAAGAAGAAGCAAAGAGGGTTAAACAAAAAAAGGAGGAATTGCAAAAAGAAGAAAAAGCCAATAAATCAAAGAGCCAAAAAGAAGAAGTAGATTTCTATAAAAAACTCGAGAAACCATTGGAAGAAACCATTTTAGAAAACGATCTGGATGAAGTAAAAGAGATGGACACAAAAGAAGTTCAAGAAAAACCAGTTTTTGAAGATGGAACCGAATTTGCTCAATATACCGGTAAAGTCTTATATGAATTTTACACTCAACAAATTACACCTGAAGAATATTATAAGTTTCTTAAATCTTATGGCAGCATAAGCGTAAATGAAGAGCTTCCTACTGAAAAAGATGCTTTGACTATTTTAGCAACAATTCAAGATATGTTTAAGAAGCAAAATATAACAGGCGATGGCTATAAAATTACTCAGGTTGAATTTAATCATTCAAAAAGGAATGGAACCTTCTACAGAAAAGTTACTACAACAAATGGTGAGGAATATTTTTTAACCTCAATAATTAAAGAAAATGGTGGTTGGAAATACGTAGAAGATAGTCCATCTCCACCGTACAGTCTTTCCGATGCAGAAGAAGGCCAGGCTGAAGATGAAAATATCACAATAGAAGAGGGGCAATAATATGAGTAATGTTTTAGTTGTAGATATTTCTGATTACACTAATAAAAAATTAAAGGCACATTATCAGAATAACGAGGAATTTAATCAAGAGTTAGCAATTTCCTTTGAGTTTTATAAGAATCGGTTTTTACCGCTTGTAAAGGAACAGGATATTGAAAGGCTGGAAAGAGAGCTGCTGTCGAGTATTAAATCACAGATTTATAACGGTTACTTTATGGCTATGGAATTTTTGTCTCATGAAGATACTCAAATTGAGGATAGTTGGTTCCAGCAATCACATGGTATGATTGCTCAGCAAATTCCTGATTTGCTTAGGACTATCACCGGAAACAAACTAGAAGATGTGATTACATATGAACCCATGAGAAAGCTTTCTAGTTGGCTTGTAATTGATTATGGGGCTGATTACCCTAGCTTAATGGAACTCTCTTTAAATACAGCCTGTATCGGCGCTAAATGGGCCCTATTGGACGAGGGGGAGAAGCAAGGGTTAAATGCTTATCAAGCACAATACAAAGGTCTACTGGCCAATCTGGACGATATTACATTCCTTGATCCGGAAACCTATATAACAGCAGTTGCCATGAACCCGTCCGTGGAAATATGGGAAGTTATTAAATCAAAACATATCCAGCTAGATAAAATCGGAGAAGTTACAATATTATCGATAAAGGAATTAGAAAATCAGTCTAAGATGTTTGTAAATGTTAGTCTGAAAAACACTTTCAGTCCTGAAGAGCAAGAAACGCTTTTGAATAACATTGTTACTAGGGTTATGGCACTGAATGACGTTGAAAGAGAAAACATAACACTTGCTGCAGCTATGGTAGATGAGTTTTACTACTTTACAAATTAAAGAGAATAAAATTCTTATGATCCTTACACTTATCCCTTTGGACAATTCGTGTTTTTTCCCCAAAAAAAAGCAACCCTAATGATGATTGTGGGGTTGCTTTTACTCATTATTTATACCTCTGCCTGAATAGGTTCACTTCTCATATACCCTCTTTTAGAATGGTAAAATATCTTATGTGTAGATAAAGTACCAAGTTCAAAAATTTCATTCAAGATAGTACTTGCGGCTAATGAAGAATAACGGTTCGTAATAACACGCTGAGGATCTGAAGCGGCCAATTGCGTACAGGACAATTGAGAAGGAGCTATTTCATCCTTATCATCCAATATGTCCGGGAATACCGAAGCAATGGGGTCGCAAATTACACTTCCATTTACTTTTAGGCCACATACTAATTGTCCGGTATATCCCGACTTTTCATATGCATCTATTTCATCCGCTGTCCATTGCTCTTTCGGACGCAACCTAAAGTCATTAGGAACTCGTACCGATTCATTGCCTATATCAATATAAAGCAAGTTATGAACTTGCTCAAAAAATTGATGAAAGATTTGTCGTGAATAGTTATTATCTACACAGCTAATTAAGATTGGGAGATATGAAGTAGTCCAACCATGGCATCCTTCATAGTCAGTATTAAATAGATTTGTTAATGTTTCAACGTCCTCGACGTAACTTGCACTATACGTTGATATATCAATTTGATAAGCTGATCTGTACCTCTTGGCCAGTGCTTCAGCCTTATTTTTGCCTATGTCACTCCGTAAGCATAGCTGATTAGCCAGGTTCTTTTCTTCAAAATGATCGTAGTCAGCGATTACTAACTTTCCCCATATATTGAAGATACTTAGCATTTGAGCGACTTGCTGAATAACATAAGCCCCATTTCCTCCCGCTCCAACTACAACAATATGAGGATAAAAGCTTCTCCCTTTCTTTAAGTCCACTGTAATTCTAGCCATATTACTGTACCTCCACTTCTGAAATGTCATGAAGGTAAGTAGCGTAGCTTTCGAAAATAGGGGGACACTCAAAGATTTTATTCGGATTAATGTACACGTGCTTTTCTGCATTTTTATTGAAAGTCCGAACAATGATATCCGGGAAAAACTTATCCAAGCGGCCAACAATAGCATAAAGAATCGGCGCCCGCTCGTTCAGGTCATCTGTTGATGATGGTTTAGTAGGCATAACATGATGTGAATGAATTTCCATGATTTTTATATATCTTCTATCTCCGAACTTCTCAGCATTGATCCAAGCAATATTCTCATCCACTGAACATAGTAGGGGAGAGACAACTTGCTTTGGGAAGTCCATAAAGAATTCCTGTTTATCTAAGTCGAAATAGATGTCGGCATGAACCTCTGTTCCAAACGAATTAGAAAAACCCTTTGCAACAACAATAAAATCAGCCAGGATACTAAAAGGAATTTTTTTTTTTGAAGAAACAGAAACCCCTGCGTTAGCAGAGGTCTCCAGACAATCAACCATTCCTTTTTTCTTTGCAGAAAGTATAGGAGCGATGATATTTTTCTTTTCAATATAAACCAATTGAGTGAAATTCGCGACTAATTCAGCGAAATCTTGCTCCAACTTCTTACGGAGGTCATTTTCAGTAATTGGTTTAAATTCTATTTCATCTCCTGAGTTTTCATCGCTCTTTTTCTTTTTAACTGGAAGGCCGTTTTCAATTTCTTCTACAGTAAAGTAATCGGTAACCGGCAGATCCATTCCAGCGTAGCGTACAATAGTATCAACCAACACTTTAAATGGCTCCTTTTTAGGCGCTGCTGCTGGTGTAGTATCATTTTTGTCCTTGGCCTCTTTTAGTTCAGCTATTCTCTGTTCATGTTGCTTAATAGCTGCTGCTTTAGCCGCTTCCATTTTAATAGCATGTTCATCCTCAATATCAAACATTGAAAAAATATCAGTTTGTTCAATCGCTTTTGTCATGTTAATTCCTCCAAATAATCGTTTTTTTATAGGTCCTCAAATTTGATTTTAGCCGGCATAAGCCAGTTATCTTCAAAATCATTGTTTGATAATAAAGTGAAGAGCTCCCTTAATTGTTTTCCTGTTGTTGTTTTGGCTCCATAGTCATTGCCAAATGGGGCCGCAAAGAAAACAGAATGAAATGTGCTGATTTGAACGAGGGAATTAATGTTAGGCAACTTATTCCCCCCCATACACACTGAACCATCTGAATTTACGTTAGAAAAAGGGAAAACAAATAGGGGAGTATCATCTTTGATAAACCCTGTCTCCTTAATCGCAAAAACATGGCTTAATGTTACCTCTGCTCCAGCAACAATATATTTGAAAACCATCCTCGGAAAACCAACATTTTCAAATTGTTGATTATGGTAAGTTATATCCCACCGATTTTTAGGTATTTCTACATAAACCACTTGCTGATTTTCAGCTCGATTACTCCACACATGTTTAATACAATGTTGGGGAAGGTTAGGTGTAGAAATTGATTCGGTAACTCCTGATTCGGAAATAACGGTCATTAATTGTTCAAGAGTCATCTTATAATGGCCATTAACCATACGTTCATTAACCTTCACCATGTCCGCTAATTTCTCTTCAGTTCCATCAAATCTTCTAGATAATTGCATGACCTCTACATAACCATTAAAATCTGAAATGTTATCAGACAGCTTGATTATAAAGTCCATTTAACTCCACTTCCTCTACCTGTTTGTATAACCGGTCAATTGTTTGCAGAACCTCTGAAATGGCTACGGCAACTTCATGAAGAATACCTTCAAAGTGAAGTCCAATCAGAATACCGTACTTTTGGTGATAAGCCATTTCAAAATCCAAAAGATCTCCATGATGCTTAGACTTAACTTGCATTAACTCTTTATCCTTCCCTGACTCAATTAGCTTTTGAAGTTTTTCATTATTTAAAATATAAAGAGATTCAGGAGGATGCATATCAACTTCATTAGCAATCGCAGTTAATTCTTTTAGTTCGTCATAATCCAAATGGCGGAAATCAGGAAACAAAGATTTAAATCCATCCTGGAGAAGTTCACTGCCTGGATCATCACCGTAACCCCCTAGGTGCATGAAATAGTTAGAAAAACCCGTAACATCGATCCCTAAATCATGCCATACCTTAAGCATTAGAAAATTTGAAATACTCGTATCATATGCGAATTTTTCTTCAGCATCGAGAACCATATTCATTTTATATACCTCCTAAATAAAGTCCGTATCATCTTCTTCAAAGACTTTATTGTTGCATTTGACAAGAGCATATAAGGTATTTTCAATATTGGCATTGATCTCCCACATATTTCCCTTAATAGCTAATTCATCAGCTGCTGTTAGTTCATCATCCGAATGAGGAAGGGTATAGAATTCATAAAACGCTCTTAATCCGTCATCCAACGTAAATGAATTAAAATTTACAGCCCTAGTGTCCGTATGGTTCCAAATATATTGGATTACTTTCGACACTCCCCAATCGCTATGCTTTGATTGTTCCGTTACCTTAAATTCTTGAAGATTCTTTTCCAGTTTTGTAAGTTCGATTTTCATTTAACGAGCCTCCATAAAAAAGGAAGGGGGGATATAACCCACCCATCCTCTTTAATTTACATAGTCCTCACTGGGAGAATCAGTTGCAATTCCTCATATTTAGATTCGCTAGGAGTCAACAAGAATGGTCTCATGGCTCCCTGGAATTTAAAATTAACAAAGTCATCATCAATAGCTTTTAAAGCATCGAGCATGTACTTTGCTGAAAAGGAAATTGTATAATCATCCTCGCCTTCCAGTGATTCATAGTCCACTACAACAGTGCCTTTACCCGCTTGTGCAGTATGAGATGAGATAGTCGCGGCCCCATTCACATGAAGCTTTACAACTCCGCCTTTCCCATTATCCGCAGCATTAGCCAGTTCTTTTACCAGATCCATCGCGTTTAAAAACTCTTTTCGATTTATCTTCATTTCCGACTTAAATTCAGTTGGAATGAGTCGCGAAGTATCAGGATAATTCCCTTCTAGCAACCTACAATAAAAAATCAAAGCTCCGCTCCTAAAAATTAACTGGTTGTCCGACTCACAATACAAGTGCAATTCTTCTTGTAAATCGAATGTTTTACCTAATCTATCCAGGGCTTTAGCCGGAATGACAAGCTTGAGGCTGTTTTCATTTGTAATATCCGTTTTCACCTTTCCCAATCTATGAGAATCGGTACATACCAAATGAAGCCCTTCACTATTTAGGTCTAAACATACTCCAGTTAACAGCGGCCTGACTTCAGAATCCGAAGCAGCAAATGCCGTCTTCTTAATGAACTCATTAAAATCAGTACCCTTTAGTGTGACGGAAGGCTTTTCAAGTTCGAAAGCAGGTAGTTTAGGAAATTCCTCTGGATCAAACGTGTTGAGGTCGAACTCGGTCTTTCCAGATTTCAAGGAAAGTTTAAAGCCGGTCAGTTTCAACTCAACATCCTTTTTCATTTTCTTTGAAATATCGGATACCTGTTTAGGTAGAACCGTTTTACCAGGCTCGAAAATTTCTAGGTTTTCCCCATCAACTGGTACATGAAAGCGGAAAGATTCTGTGCTATCTGAACCGATTAAAATCAACTCTTGTTCAGTAGCCTCCAAGTAAATGCCTTGCAGAATGGGAGTCTGGTGTTTAACATTTACAACTCTCTCTACCTTTTTCAGTGCTTCAGCTAGTGTTTGACTATTGATTTTAAGATGCATAATAAAACCCTCCAAATTTGCTTTTTTATAATAAAAAAGCACAAAAGAGAATGATCTCCTTTGTGCTTCCTCCGCTAATTAAGCGATTTTTTGAATATTACCGTTTTTCAAGTCTTCCTTGATGAACTCAGCAATCGTTTTAACATGCTCATGCTTAAGATTCATAAGGCAGGAAAACAAAGTCTTAATTTCAACCTCTGGAAGAAGGATTTGAGCATAATGAAGGGCATCCTCCAATGATACATTGTAATGTTTGGTTACAAGTACTAGGTCCGAAACAGGTTTCAGAGTACCATAATACATTTTCAACTCATTCTCTGTACCCTGTTCTAGAACGGATTTAATATCCTTTTGTTTAAGTCCTGGATTGATCCTTTTAAACAAAGGCATAATAAATTGACGATTGTCCTTTAGACCAGTATTCGTTAAAAATTCCACGATTGCTTTTGATGCCGCTTGACGGTTAAATCCTTTCCCGGAATTATCTGGCCGAGCGTTCTTGTTCCCTTGCTGATTGTTGGTATTTTTTCCTCCAGGATTATTCTTGTTACCTTGATTTTTGCTTGGCTGCTGAGAAGTTGGAGAAGAATTCTGTCCTTTACCACGCTCATTTGCCGGCAGTGCCCAATCAGGTAATCTAGGAGGGAACCAATAGCCTTGAACATTGTTCCTTTTGTCATAAATCCTAATAGAGCCAGGGCGTTTGTCATTAAATACATCGACAAAGGATGCTTCCAGCTTATAAAGATATCTTCCAATTCCCCACTGTACTGCTGCACGCTTCATAGCATTTGATAGACCGCCTTTTAAGGCTTCAAAATCCGTTTTTTCAGCACCATCAGATTTATCAATCCACTGGCCCTCGATCAAACAGGAGATTGTACAAATGATTCCTTCCTGGAAGTCAGCATATCGATTTTTCCAACCTGCAGGACCGAAAACATCATCCAGCCGATTCTGAATTGCTCGATTGGTGACATAAGCAAGTACCATCGCCCAAGGCTTGCCTTTTGAGACTCCACTATGACTGACTCTCCATTCAATGTCAGCTGCAGAAAAAGGTTCCTGCAATGCAGTCATAATTTCGTCCGCGGTACAATCTTTTTTCATTACAACAGCCCCCTAAAGTTTTTTAACCTTTATCATTTTTTTACTAATAAACGCAAAAAAACCTTTGAGATTTGATAGTGAACCAACATAAACAAAATGTTTACATGATTCTTCCATCAACCTCAAAGGTTGCTCGTTTAATAGATACCCGCTAATCCATTGGATTGCAAAAAATAAAAAAGAAAAAAGGTTATAGGAAAATTATACTCTTTAATACAAAAATAGACAACCACTCTTTGCTATATATAGTACTTCTATTCATTGAAAAAGAATTTTTATCGGAGTAATTGATTTTCTACAAATTCAATTTTTTTATGATATAATTAAGCCATTATAAAAATTCAATTTATATTAAAGCGACAACCGCTAAATAGCTCTCTTACTTGAGAGCCATTTGGCGGTTTTTTTTGTTTTTAACTAGGGAAGGAGATTAGAATGGTTTTTAATTTAAATGAAATCCAGGTAGCTGATGATGCGGAGCGACTCATTATTCTTAGAAAAAGACTTAATCTTAGCCAATTTCAATTCGCAAAGGAATTAGAAATCAGTACAAGTTATTTAGGGCAAGTAGAAAGAGGGGAGTTGCCCTTTAGTCCTCATCTTTTAGCTAAAATCAATAATTATTTAAAGAGGGAGAAAGAGTTGGATGAACAAGATATTTTTAGCCATATCTAAACATGCAGAAATTTTACCCTCATTAAAACAAAAATTTCCTGAGAGCGAAATTACACTTCTGGAAACCAGGGAGCAATTGATTGAAATTATTGATTCCTCATTTCAGTTAATAATTACTTCAAATGAATTTATCAATGCTGAAATGCTGTCCAATCTTATTCCAAGTGGTCCCATTATTATTTACGATTCATCTGGAGAATTACTACATTTGAAAGATAACTCAAACTCTATACATGTGTATAAGAATTTGAATACTGTAAATAGTCATATAAACACCATGCCATTAGAAAACAAAGATATTCAACAGCAAAGACCACAAAAAGAAAAGTCAAAAAAAGAGAAAAAGCCAAGTTCAAGTACAACAGAAAAAGATGTTAGTCCTGTTCCATCAAAAGAGATTTCGCCAACTGAAGTAAAGGAAGAAGGGAATAAAAGCAAGCCCGTTATCCTCGAAAATTATCCTATTAAGGAAGTTGAGGTTAAGCCGATCCCACGTTATGAAAAGGTTCTATCAATTAGGAAAGCTGCTGTTCCCGGTTCTCACAAAATGATAGGAATATGGTCACCGATATCTACTGGAATATCTACTTTTGTTGTTAACTTTTCAATTTATATGAGCCAATTTGATTTGGATATAGCTGTGGTGGAGCTTCCTAATGAAAAACAAGTCATGAAAAGCATGTTGTCTAGATTTCAATCAAAACCGCCTAAGTGGGCCCCTTTTATTGAAAACTACTATTCTGATGATTTGGAAGCAGAGGCTGTAAATTGGCTATACAAGGGCGTGAATTGGTTTCCTTTGGGAGAATCTAAACTGAAATGGAATGAGGAAATCATATCTGAACTTCTAAATACAGCCAAACAGTATAAATTAGTATTTATTGATTTTCCAAGTGGCAATATGGATGAACATGCATTGAATAGTTTATGTCACTTAGACGAATTTTGGATACTGGTTGATGATAATTTCCACCAGGCTCATGAATGGAAGAAAGAAATCCATAAAATCATCAATGAATATAAATTTCCAGGAAAATTGATTTTTAACAGAATGATTCACAATAGGAGCAGAGTACAGGAAATTGCCGATTCTCTTGAACTTCCTTTAATTGCAGCTCTTCCCAATCATTTTGAACTATTTCAATTAAATAATTATGAAACTGATCCTCCGATAGAATTACACCGCAGGGCATTAGAACCTAAATATTTCGAGATAGCTACACATTTACTAGGGCCGGATAAAGTTAAAAAGGCTAAACCTAAGCTTATGGCACAAATTATCAACTTTGTTAAAACACTAGGTTGATTAAGGTAATTCCAAAGTGCTATTATGATAGTAATCTAGTTAATGTTTTTGTGTTTTTATTGCTATCTGTTTTAAGATAAGCAGGATTCTTTCAAACAAGCGGTCTTTGGATCGGCAGTACGAGCTTCTTTTTGTTGCTCTGCTTCCCATCCATTGGCCGCTTTTTTATTTTACCAATGGAGGTGAGAAAACTATGCAAATGAAGGACATTAAGAAAGTGTTAATGACTGGCCAAAGGAAAATCATTGTCGGAAGTCATACAAAAAAACAGTTAGGGAAACGAGGTTATTCTAAAGGAGACATAGTAGCAGCTATTTTTAGCGGTTCAATCGTTGAACGCCAAGGGACTAACAAAGTGGTAATAGCCGGCAGGGATAAAGACGACAACCCTATAGTAATAGTTATTGCTAAACTATCCACACAGGATTATAAGATGGTCACTGTGATGCCTCCTATTGACCATAATCGGTTCCAGGAATGTGTTTAACAATCAACAAATTTTGAATTTACATTAAGAGGGTTAATGGGGTAAAAAAGATTTTAAGAAGGGCTGATGAATGAATGAAACTTATGAGGCAAACGAGAATTAAAGGCTGGTTTGAGTATTATAGGACTCCTTGTGTAATATGCGGCAGCACCGGCGGTTGTATGACTCATGAAGATGGTTCAGTCGTCGCATGTATCCGAGTAGAAAGTGATAAGTTTTTCTCAAAAAACTCCGCTTTGCCGAGCTATCTGCATTACCTAAAGGAAGACGAAAGAAAAAAAATCGGTAAACATGAGGTTGAAGCTTTACATCCAGGAAACCCCAAAAAAGATTCTTCATCTTTGAGTAGCGTTTATACAGCTTTACTCGATTGTCTGGAGCTTGATGAAGAGCATTACAGTCACCTAATCTCAAGTTCTAGACAGCTTATGGATGAGCAGGTGATGATTAGACAGTATAAGAGTTTTCCGGATAAACCCTGGGAAACTGTAAGACTATTAGAAGATGAATTAGGTATTGAGGACTTTACTGGTATCCCTGGTTTTTATTTGAAAGATAATAAATATTGGACGATAGCCGGTTCTAAAGGAATATTATTACCTTTTAGGAATCACTTTAATGAAATTGTGGGCTTTCAATATAGGATTGATAACCCGCCTAATATCGTTGAAGTAAAGGTAAATAGACCTGGTTTAAAAGCTAGGGTTAAAGAGCAACCCAACTTAGTTCAAGTAACCTTTGAGGGAGAAATAATCCTTGAGCAAGAAATGGTATTGGGCAAGAAATGGACAACTATCGTTCATGAAGGAGACATTAAAGGGTGGGTTCGTGTTGTAAAAGGTAACCGTTATTTTTGGTTAAGTTCAGCAAATAAACCCCAAGGTACTGGCTCGGGTGATCCTGCCCCGATTCATATAGCTGTACCTTCTTCCCAACTAAAATCCTGGAAGCCTGGGAACCTACTCAAAGCCAGAACTGTTTGGCTGTCTGAAGGTCCTTTAAAATGTGATATTGCAGCTGATTCAATAGAAAAGCTTTATGATCCGCTTGAAATAGACGATATCGGTAAAACCTTTTTGGCCCTTCCAGGAGTAGGAGCGTGGCGCTTAGCTATTCCAATAATGAAAGAAATGGGAGTGGAAAAAGTAAATATTTGCTTTGATGCAGATGCTGTTTCCAATCCTCACGTTAAGAAGCATTTAATGGAATGTGCAAAGGAATTAAAGCAGCAAGGCTTCAATGCAAACCTTATTATTTGGAATGAGGATGAAGGGAAGGGAATAGACGACTTATTTCTCGGAAAGCGAATTCCTCATATCAAAAAACTATTTTAATAATTTTTGTTGTATGAAAAAAAGTCCTTTACCAAATAAAAAAGTCCTTTACTGAACAAAAATTTATAAATAATTTTAATTAACTGTTATTGATTCCCCTGAGAATATTTCTTGGGGGAATTTTACTTTCTCTCAATATTCTTCCTCATTAATACTTGATTACCCTTGATTTAAATAGCAGCTTTAATCTTTGATCTTATAATTAGCAAATTTTAGATAAAACTATTGACCGTAAAACCTTATTCATTTAAGATATATACATACATATTAATAGCTAACGGGACAGCCCCGAAGAATTAATAAGACAGTACTCTTTAAGAGTATTTGTTCTTATTAGTCTCTTCGGGGCTTTTTTTGTTGCTCTGAAGGAGGTGAGTTCATGAAAAAGTTCTCAGTCAAAAACATTCTTCCCTTTCTTGTTATGACCGCGGTTTTCGCTTTTGTCTTTGTCGTTTTTTCTCCAGAAGAAGCAGCGGCAGCCTGGAAGAAAGCAGGAATCACACCTCAAGGTGATTTGAAGAACAGTAAAATTTACACCGACTTGGCGAACATTGTTTACATGGTAACAGCAGTAGGTGGTTTCTGGGTAATACTTTGCTTAATCTTTGCCGGTATGAAACTTTCCGCTGCACAAGGTGGAAACCCACAAGCCCGTACACAAGGTTTCGTAGGTATTCTAATGGCCGGACTTGGAGTATTTATTATCGTAAAAGCACAGACCATCGCGGGATGGTTTGCAGGATTTGGTGCTTAATTAGCTCAAATACAGTAAAATTTCAGCCCCTCTAAATTAATTTGTTAGAGGGGTGAATTTATAAAGAGGGTGTTTTTTTGAGAAGAGAGACAGTTCCTATTGATATGGCATCTGAGCAAAAAACGATTCTCGGTTTTATATCGAGACGACAGCTGATCTACATCATTGTAGGTGGTGCTATCATCTATGCTTTGGTTCCAATCGTTTTCGGTTTGTTTCCTAATTTTATTGCTGGTGCAATTGCTGGTATTATTACCGCTTTACCTATTGCGTTTTTAGTATTTATGTTTGGTTTTTGGCGAAAAAACAAGCTTCACTTAAATTATGATTATTACTTTTTGATTAAACTCGGATATAAAAATCAGATTGGAATTTGGCGAAAGGGCAGTAAACCTAAAGACTGGATGGTGAATAAGTAAAATGAAAGATCTCCTATTGATGGGCGTTTTTTCCCTCGTTATGTGGGTTTTTTATAGATTGATGTTAAAAGAACCGATACTCCCCTGGAAAGAGAAAACCTCCACTGATTTTGCAGTATCTAATGTGAAAAGGAAGTCCAAAAAGAAGAAACACGAAGTGGGCATTGAGCAAGAGCCCCAACTCTTTGAAGAACTTTTTGAAGAGGTTAAAGACATTTCCAACCACATGATTCGATTCAATGACAATTCTTTTACTCTTATTGGTGAAGTTGAGCCAGTCAACTATTTTTTAAAAAGTCAGGATGAACAAGAAGCAATAGATACGGTTTTTGAAAGCTGGCTGGCATCAATCAATTACCAGGTACAGTATTATTTCCAAAATAGGTTTATTGATATATCAGAACCAATTGAAAATATGAGGAAAAGCATGAGGGATTCAGAAGATTTAAATGAAGCTGCTTTAAGCTTTGGGGAATCCATGATTAGAGACCTTGTAAACTGGCAAACTCAAGCTCCCCGATATGAAACAAAAAGATACTTAGTATTCACACATAAAATCAATGCCCATGATATCTCAGCTGATTCACCAGAGGAATTGGATGAAAAGGTTATAGAGAAAGCCTTTGCTGAATTAATGAGACGTTTAAACGCTGCTAAATCGCAATTCCGAAAAGCGGAAATGAACGTCACTCTGCTACCAACAGAAGGTATATATGAATTGCTTTATCACACATTTAATCGTAGGAAAGCTGTAAAGCATAGATTTAAAGACATTATCGAACAAGAAAAGAATGCCTTGTATGCAACAGCAGACCAATCTGATGAACGAATAGAAGCAGTAAAGGAGGCAATTGAGGAAAATGAAAGCATTGAAGAAGCTCAAAAAGAAAGAGCAAGTTAAGAAAGAATCTTCTAAAAATAAAAAGAGCCCGGCTGTTGAAGAAGATCCTGAATACCAAATGGATACCAAAGCTAGAATGTGGGATATCATAGCCCCCGAGGGAATAAAAATCAATAGCGAGGATTTCGGTATTATAAAACAATCGCTTGGGACAAAAACCTATTTTCGTCCTATCTATATCCCTCGGGATGGTTACCCCAGGAAAATGCAGACAAATTGGATCTATAATATGACCTCTAGCGGGGAAATAGATGTTCTAGTCGATGTACATAAAGTTGGCAAATCAGATGCAATCCGCACACTGCAAAGACAAATAACTATGCTTCAGTCCAACCTTTCGTTCCAGACAAAACGAGGCAATATTGACCAAGTTAATGATTTGGAATCAAAAATTCGTGATACGGACCAACTTATGTCTGAAATCCAATTTAGTGAAAATGATATGTACAATGTTAGCACACTTGCAACTTTGTATGCCCAAAGCGAAAAGGAACTGGACCGGTATAGTGAGCAGCTGGAAGATGAAATGAGCAGTTCTTTCTTCTCTCTTGTGTCTACATGGGGAAGGGTGAAAAAAGGTTTTAAAAGTGTCCTTCCTTTTGGTAAAAACGTGATTCATGATTCTCTAAGGAACATTGATCGTAGAGCCCTTTCTACTTTTTCTCCATTTATTAGCGGCAGTGGAAGATACATGGGGGGAGTGCCGCTAGGATTGAATAAGATTACGGGTCAATTGGAATTCATTAATAGTTTTGGAAATTCTGATTACCGCCCTGAAAATTATAACATGTTTGTAGTAGGTACTTCGGGAAGCGGAAAGTCAGTTACTTTAAAACTATTAATTGCTCGTGAACTTACAGGGGCAAATATCTATTCAAGATTAATCGATCCAGAGGGGGAATTTGTAAGAATTACAAAACGACTTGGCGGTATAAATCTAAATATCAGTGAGGAAGAGGACATTTGCATTAACCCTCTAGCCATTAACTTTACAGATATACCGCTCGATGAACACGATGAAGAATTAGAACTGTTGGAAGATACCGATGAGCGGGAGATAGTCGATAAGGAAGGAAAAAAATTCATTCGTTTTGTCCCATTAAGAGAGAAAATGAATGACATATTGGATTTCTTCGATATTATCTGTCGGGGGAAAAATGCTGAAGATCGTGGCCTTGATGTATTTGAACGGAATTATCTTGAGGATGCTATTCAGTTTATTTTCAAAGAAAAGCTAGGCTTAACATCACATCCTGATTCATTATTCAGCAATGAAGTTGTTAAAGTCGATAACCAGCTAATTCAATCTAGGGTTAGAAAGCCAGAGCCTACTATATCAGACGTATATGAGTATCTAATTACAAACTTTGAAACTGAACACAAGGCTTTAAGGCTTATTGCGGCCATTCGCCCTTTCTTAAAAGATGGTTCAAAACCAATCTTTGACGGTCAAACAAATTTGGGCAAAGGAGTAACTCAATCACTCCATAATGCTAGGTTAGTAAATTTTAATATTAGTCAAATGGAAGAAGGTTTCCTTCGTCCTATTGCCTACCATGTAATTCTAAATTACTTGTGGGAGCATTTTGTTAAAAATCTTGATAACGCTACTAAAAAGAAATTTGTTTATGCAGATGAGGCGTGGACATTAATCGACTCCGATCAAACTGTTAGTTTCCTAGAAAAAATGGCTCGCCGTTCCCGAAAGAGGAATGCGGGATTAAGACTAGCTTCTCAGGATTTTGTGCGTTTTGTTACTAATGACAAAGCTCGCGGTATTCTTCAAAATACACATTCCTATTTATTCCTAAAGCAAAGTAAGCTGGATCTTAAAGCTATTCAAGAGAATTTTGATTTAAGCGCAGGAGAAATAGATGTTCTATTTGGTAACCCGGATAGAGGAGAAGGTATTTTACGAATTGGAAAAAGTTCAGTTTGGCTCCAGACGAATCCAAGTGAAGAAGAATTCTTCTTTATCGAATCCAACCAGGCGGTTTATGAAGAAAAATTAAAACGTAAACAGCTTCTCCATCAAAGATGAGAACAAGGGGGTGTAGTTAATTGAATGACAAAATTGTTTCTGTATTTGAAGCTTTAATAGCCAAGGTACTCGGTTGGTTCATTGGACCATTTAAAGACTTAGATACATTCGTAGATTTAATTTACGGGAACATTAAGGATGCTAAATATTACGGTATTTTCACCGAAGCTCAGTTTGGTGTGATTGCACAGGGAATGGCTGTAATGCAATCCCTTTCAGTTGGAATTATTCTTATTTCCATCGTTATGGCAGGGATGAGAATAGCTTCGTCAGGGATAAACCCTTCTAACCGGACGTATTCTTTGGAATATTTCAAAGACTTTATAATTGTCGCACTCCTGTTTTTCAATCTAAGTACCATTTTCGAATTAATTTTTACGGTTAACTCAATGTTCGTATCATCGTTTTCCAGTGCCAAGAACATTATAGATGCAGACATAGCTAAGCAAGCAGAGGCTTTCAGTGCACAAGGAGTACTTGGCGGATTAGTAATTGGCTTATGTTTACTTGGTCTTTGGATTTGGGCTAACTTCTATTACATGATGCGAACACTTACGCTGATGATTTTAACAATTATGAGTCCATTAGCAGTTGCTCTGTATCTAATTCCACAAACCAAAGGCATTACAGCTGGATTATTCAAAGAATATACCGGAACTGTTTTTGTACAATCGGTTCACGCTGCACTCTATTGGGTGATCTCATCATTGGCCGGGGCAGAAAATGCTAGTATCGGAAGTATCATAATGTACATGATTTTTATTCCTGTTTCAGAGTCCGTCCGTTCATTGTTAGGGCTCGGGGGACAAATGAATGACCGTTTATCCAAGACGGCCGCAATGTTTGGTGGAGCGGCTTTAATGGGCGTATATGGCTCTATGAAAGGCGCATTAAGCGGACAGTCAGTAGCACAATCATTAAGAGGTGCTGCTGGTCAAGCGACGAAGGGGCTTAAAGGAGGACAAGGTGGAGAAGAAGGCGAAGCAAAAGGACTTCTTTCTGCTGCCGGGACTGATATTGGCTCAACATCTAGAGCTGAAAGAATGCTTAAAGCAGGAGAAATCACCTCGAAAATGGGCAAAGCTGTTTTTGGTGCCGCAGGTGCTTTTGTAGGTTCGCCTATGGGTCCTATGGGTGCTATTGCCGGTTCAACAGCAGGATTTGCAACCGGTGGGGTAGTCGGCGGGGTAGCGGGTCGTGCAGGAATGGCGGGTGCAGAGGCAGTTGGCAACAGACTAAAAGCAGCCGGACTAGCGGGCTCTAAAAAGGCAAAAGGTATTTGGAATGCGGAATCTCAGGCTGATGACAAATTAGCAAATACCCTGGCTGATGAAGAAACCACAAAATGGGCAAGTGCAAATAAAGATGAATTTATGAAGGATGTCAAAGAACGGTTCCCTGACATTACAGAAGCAGCTAAAAACCAGATGTGGGATAAAGAAGTTGCTTCTAAGCATGGGGAGTTTCTAAAGAAAGCTAAAGGTACGGTTGGTCAAATAAAATCTACTAGCGGTCAACATGCCCGGGCCTCAGAATTGGTTGATTCGACAGTAAACAACCTTACAAACGACTGGGCAAATAAAAATAAAGACTCTTTTATGAAAGAGTATGATGCTAACAATCCACTACCGGCTAATCCGTCTGAAGGGGATATTCTAAAACATAATCAAAACAAGCAGGCTGCGTGGAATCAAACAGTTGCTAATAAGAAGGATGCCATAAGTTCTATTGCGTCCGGAGCCGCTTCGAAATTAGGTTTAAATACTCCTTCCGATTTGTCATTTATAAACAAAGATGACTTTGCAAAGGAAGTAGGCAGTCAGGTTGGTTCAGTTGTTGGTATGGGTGCAAGAGAAGGTCAAATGGCTGTTAAAGGGGCAACTAGCGGTGTTAAGACCGCTTCATTATATTCCGGAAAATCAGTGAATACGGATCTTCTTACTCACCAATTGGCTTCTGCTAAAACAAACAGTGCTAAAGATGGTTTTATCAAGGATAGAACGGCCAACCATAATTTATCAGAGCAGCAAGCGGAACAAGAATGGAAGGAAACGAAAGCACCAGAATTATTTAAGAAGAATTATAGCGAATTAGCGGCATCTCCATCGGATGGTGGTATTCCTAAACATATTCCTCTGGATCATAAGATTGCCGGCAATTCTGTAGTAAAAGGAGTTCGTGCAGCTGTAGGAGCTGGAGCTCATGGTCTATATGCTGCTTCAGGAGTAGGTGAAGTAAACAAATTTGTCAGTGATACAAAGCTTGGTCATGGCTTAAAATCTTTTGTAGTTGGTAGAAGAGAGGCTTGGAATAATCGAGATATGAACCAAAGCATAGTAACAGCGGGAGTTGAATCTTTAGGGGCCGGATTTAGTGCCGGTGTAGAAGGATTTAAGGGTCACGTTGCTGATAACGTCATAGGAAAGCAAGCAGGGTTTAAAAATGCCGTTGCTTACACTGCGGGTATTGCCGGTGGAGTTAGAGGATATCAAGCGGGAGCTACTTATGCTGCCGGTAATACTCAAAATACTAAAGCCTTTGGTTTAAAAGGTTTAAATCCATACAACAATGCGGTGAATAACCAAATTGCTGAGATTTCAGAGATTCAGCAAATGGTAGAAACCGTACCAGGACCGGATGGAAAACCAATGATTTCTTCTGGTGCCATCCGTATGGTTACTTCTGCTCAACAAACAGTTTTGCAGGTGAGGGACAAGTCAGGACAAATCCAGACGGTTTCTCGAATTGGTTCCGGAGATTCTAGTTTAAAGAAGGGAGAAACACTGTTCCAAGACGTTTCAATTCAAGATGGACAATTCGCCCCAGTCTCCAATGTTTATTCTGAAGATAGTGGTGGGGGCCGTATTCAGTCCAATCGAACTATCAATGTTAACCCTAATAAGATTGTAGCTAATCGAAATTCAACAAAAAATCCAAGAAGGGTTCAAGAAGTTCAAAGCTATAACCAATTGGTGGATAGTGGACAATATTATTTAAACGATGCCATGAATGAAATGTCTGATATTCAAATGGTAGTAGATCGAAACAGAAGTTACTTGGTTGGTTCAAAGGAAGGTAAACAATATCGGATTTCACCTTATGGGCCGGGTGATGCAAGGCTTCCACAAGGGGATGAAAAGGTAAGAGTATGCGAAGTCAGAAATCGCCAATTGGTAGTTTCCCCTACTGATGATTACACTAGCTCCTTACAACCTAAAGACTTGGTTCCAATGGTACAGCCAAATAAGCGTAGTATTCAGAGAAGGCAGAATGAACAAGCTCGGAATAATTCATTGACTGAATCGTTGAGGTGATATAGACATGTTACCTCTCCAACAACAGAATAATGACAATGACAAATCTGCACTTAGGAAAATAGCTGAACAAAAGGCAAAAAAGCAAGGTGGAAAGCTAGCCAGAAAGCTAGTGAAAAAAGGAGCCAAGCTAGCAGCCAGATTATCTAAAATCCTAGCAAAAAAATTCATTATGGCATTAACCAAGCTTTTAGTTTGGCTTGTCGGTACTGTAGGGCTTCCCGTTATAGGGATTGCCCTCGGTATTCTAGTAGCTATCATCTTAATATCTTTAGCCTGGGCATTCCTTTTTGGGACAGGTGAGGGGCTAACCGGTGAGGATAAAAAAACCCATGAGTACATCGTTCAACAAGCTAATAGTACGGTAAATATGAACAGTTCGATAGAAAGGCCATATCGTGTACCGGAAAAATTAATAGCGGCTACCATCCAGCTTGAAGTATTTTCAAAGAATGATGACATAAAAAAAGTTATCAGTACTATGGCAAACAAATTAAAGCCTTCATTTGATTATGGGAGTTATGATGAGTGGAAAGAAAAACAGGTAACAGTTTGTGAGGATGGTAAATGTAAGGCAGGAAATGTTGTTCGAACAAAAAACATGGTTTCTAAATTAGATTTTGTTGAGTACTGGAATGGTTCAACTATTTTTACCTATACTCCACATGTATCTGATTGGGTTACCAAAACTGTAATTACTTATAAAACGATTCAGGTACCCGTACAAAAAATAGTCGTTATAGATGAAGAAGTTACAACTAAAAGGGAAATTTGCGAGCAAGTTCTTGTTCCAGGAGAACCCCGAATTATATGGATAAATGAAGATATTTTTCGTGTAATTCCAGGGATAGATACTTATAAGGAAGTATGTCGAACTGTTACTGAAAAATCAACCGTACCAAAAAAAGTGCCCACAACTGTTTGGGAAGAACAAAAAATTGAGATCAAGACGATTACAAAAACTCGTCATCAATATTTTACTTCTCAAAAAACACAAAACACTGACTACTCCAAACTGGATGCGATTCTAAATTCGTATTCATTAAGCATCAACGATAAAAAGTTGGTGGAAGCTAATTATTTATTCCTTGGTGGAACTATTAACTATACTGAATGGCTTCAGACAACAGGGGGAGGTTTTGTAGTTGGTGGTGGATTTTTTGACGGAAACATTATCCCTGGCGGGGGGGTTCCTCCACAATTTATGCCTTATTATCGCTCTGCAGAAAAGAAATACGGAGTAGATTGGTATGTCTTAGCGGCTATCCATTTTGTAGAGACCGGCTTTTCTACCCATCCTACAATGATTTCTTCAGCTGGAGCTGTAGGACACGTGCAATTTATGCCTGCAACGTGGGTAGGATGGAAATATAACATCGGGGGAGGGCTTGTATCTCCAAGTACTGACATAACAAGCATTCCGGTAATTGCAGCCGGTAGAGGTTATGGAAGGGATGCTAACGGTGATGGAAAAGCTGATCCATGGGATATAGAAGATGCAATTCATACCGCAGCATACTATTTGGCCAGTAATAAATATTCAAGTGATCCCCGCGGTGCAATTTGGCATTATAACCATGCTGAATGGTATGTAAATAAGGTTCTTTCTAATGCAGATAGATTCAAGAACGCGGCTGTTTACGAAGGTGGAGGGGATATCCCTCAATTAAAGCCAGGAAGCTTTATGAGGCCAGCTGTAGGGCCCGTTTCTTCCCCTTACGGATATAGGTGGGGCAGTATGCACTATGGTATTGATATTGCTTCAGGCGGTAAATCAAACGTACCAATTGTGGCAGCTGCTGATGGAGTTGTTCATCGCTCCTATTATTCTACCAGTTATGGAAACGTAGTTTATATTAAGCATAAAATTGGCGGAAAAGACTATGAAACTATATACGCTCATATGACAAACAGAGCTGTAGCAGCAGGAGCACAGGTTAAACAGGGGCAATTCCTCGGTTATATGGGAACAACCGGTAAATCAACAGGAGTCCATTTGCATTTTGAGATCCATTCCCCAAGTTGGAATGCCGCAAAATCAGCCGCTATTAATCCCGCGTTATTAGTACAGTTTTAACTAAAAAAATTAAGCGTAAAGTGAAAGATTGGGCGTAATAGTCAAAAAAACATCCGTACTAATTGAATAAAAACAGAGGGGGATGTCCCCCTCTAAATTATAGGAGGGTACAATGAAAAAATATATATTTCTATCCTTACTCCTTTGTTTTACACTCGTAATGACAGGTTGCTCATCTAAAGGAAAAACCGCTTCCGGAAAACTAAAGGTGACTGAGGAAAATAAGTCTTATCTTGATATTTATGAAAAGTCGCTTCAAGGGTACGTACTGGAAATGAATGCAATCCTAAAGACATTCAATAACTCTGTGGATGGACTATATACCCAACAATACAGCAGGGAGCAATTCAAAACCGCAATTAAAGGAACCATTGAAAAGTCGAATGCCTTAGTTACAGAAATAGAATCTGTGGACGTAAAGCCTGAGCTTTTTGAGGCTAATCAAAGTCTTATCGCTATGGTAAACCGTTCTCACCAGTTGTTGTTAAATGCCATTGATATGGCTAATAAAGAAGATACTGATATAGATAAAGACTATCTGCGTAGCGAATATATGGATATAAAAATTCAACAGGCTGAAATCGCTAACCAATGGAAGATACTTAGAGAGGAATTAGAGATTGCCGAGCAAGGAGCAAATCAATAATGAGCACTCGAATGTTTTTAGCCGGGGCTGTCATCATAGTATTGGTGATGGTTGGCTATATAGTATTCGGTCCGGAATTGGGAAAGCAGGAACTGGCAATAGCGGAAACCAAACAAGAAGTGTTAAATGAAATAAAGAGTTCCAAAGATTATGCTGAAAAGACTGCCGGCTGGATGGGCATTGAAGGTGCGGAGACGGATATAGGTTACTTCAATCCTCCAGAGGAAAAGGAATCAAAGGATGCTAGACTCGATGTTCTCAAGTACTTTATAACCGGTTTACTTGCTAATGATATGGATATTTTTTTATCTAGCTTCAATCCTGAAACAATATCAAAAGATTTATTTCAAAGTGAAATTAGCGATAAAACAGAAGTAGCTAAGGAAATGATGAACCGGATCTCCAGAAATGGCCAAATTACAGATGTAAATTATAGAGTGGAAAAAGGTTCATTAAAAACAAATGAAAGGAATAAGCTTTCCGTTACATTCACATATTCAGACAAGAAAAAAGCCAAAATAAAACTCGATATCATTCCTTTTAGTGATGCTCACCATGATGATAAAGAAAGTATCTTTGTAATCACAACATCAACCTGGGATTTGATAAAAGATATTGAAAAAAGCACCAACTAAAAGTTGAGTGCTTTTTTACTATATATTGAGCCGATTTGCGAATTAGCTTTCCTCGTATTCTCTTTTTATTTGTTTTTCCATTCTCAACATTTCCGCTTCTTTCGCTTCTTCAATGAGCCAATTAATTCGTTCTTTCCAATCACCAAATTTCTCGTTATTACTTGCGTTAGCAATGTCTTTAATAATTGCATCAAGTTTGTGCATTCAGGCAATCTCCTTTGATCCTATAATTTTGTAATTCCGCAAACCAAGAATACTGTTAAATGCTTAATAGCTTACATATTTAGACGGACATATTGCTTAGCCTTTCTCCAGGAACCAAAGCAATTAAAAAATGTTGAGCTTGTTGGTAATTTGTTTTCGGAGGCATACTTATCCCAAGAAGACATACTTGATGATAAAAATATTTCTTCATGTTTTAAGGCGATCTGTAATAAATCTTTTTGAGTAAATTTAATTTTCTTCCTCTTTCCAACTATCTTTAATATTTCGTCATAACTAAAGTGTTTCTTTATTGTTTTATAGGTAGGAAGCTGATTTTCCTTAGCGTAAATATCCCACTGCTGTCTATTTATATACTGAGCTGCATGTTCTTTTAATATTTTTTTAATTTGTTCCTCGCTATATAAATCTCTTTTTCTTTTTTCATTTCCAATGCCTATATAATTCTTTACATCAGTCCACTTACCGAAAGCCTTTATAAAAGTCGCAGAAGCTGGCAGACCATTTTCTTTAGAATACTTATCCCAGGTTCTTTTATTTACCATGTGCTTTTTATGAGTAGTTGCAATTTCTTTTAGTTCATCTAAAGAATAAGAAGATTTCTGTCCTGATAATCCAAAAGCTTTTTTAGTGTCATTCCAGGAACCAAAAATATAAATTAGATTAGAAGAAGAGGGGAGGTTATGCTGACTAGCATAAGCATCCCACTCCCTTACTGTTGTAAGTTTATCCTTATGTTGTTGGATAAGTCCTTTCATTTCGTACAATTCATTTAACTCCCTCTAATTAACATGATAGGTTTTAGAATCCCACATCATTTTCACAATATCTTCATTGGAGGCATCCATTGTCTTTATTGCACTTACCCCTTTATCAAATTCCTCTTTTTCAATAGAGTTGGAAATAGTTCTTGATATTTTTTCCTTCCTCTTAAAATAAGAATCGATTTCCTGATTCATATAGACTTTATAGGCTTTAGATTGAGCAATCCACTTAAACATTGCATTTATTTCTTCGCTTTTTGGCTTTAGAAAATAAGCAATCCGATCACTAGAAATATCAATCTTAGTCCTTTCAGAAGCCAAAAAGTCAGTTTCAAGTTTCTCATTAAATCCTTGGTGCTCATAGTAAACATTAATTAGAGGTGATTTATCAATACTGTGATTTTTTTTACTATTGCTGTCTATTTTCAACTTAATGGCAGGATGGGTTATCCAGTAGCGGGGTCTTGGAAGAATTGCAAATACTTCCTGTTCTTTAGTTACCGCTACTAAAAAGTGATAATCACCTAAAGTAGGAAGTCGATTTAGCCAGTTCTTTGCCTCATCGTAGGTTAGCAATTCGCTAGATTCCTTAACTATTTCTAATACAGGCCTTTTACTCTCTAGCGCTAATCTTTTTCTCTCTTCCCTTACAGCCTTCGGAGTCCTGAAATGGTCAAAGAAGAAATAAATCATAAAGAATGGAGCGGTAATAACTGTTAAGATTGTTAATGCAATTTTAAATATAATTTCGTTAGAAAAAATCATGGCACATACTATGACAACTACAAGTAAGACAAAAATAATGACAGCTAAAAGAATACTAGCCTTAAAAGCTATCATAAAAAGGGCATATCCGGTTAAATAACCTTCTCCCTCATAAATAAGCCCATGTTTGTCTAAAAAACCTACTAGTCCAATTGCTTCTAAAACCGGCAAAATATTATGCCATTGAAAAACGATCCCCAGAGCAATTACTATTCCTAACAATCCGGCAAGCCCAGTTTGTCTACCTCTATGATATTGCAACACTCCATTAGCAATGCTTAGAATTGTATTCATTAATTTCACCGCCGTTTTTATAATGTTAATACCAAATACTACACTAATCTATAGTATCATTATATTACCTTCTGTTGGTAAAGTCAACAGATTTTGGATAATAAAACCTAGCTAAAACCCTCTTATTTCAAGGTTTTGGGCGCTTTTCCACTAACCCTCTAAGGCTGTACTCTAGGGATTTTGGTAGCATGATATAGAGGTGGTATTATGTTCGTTTCTCCTATGCTTCTACACAAATTCACCCCGCCATTTAGCGATTTCCCATGGGAAGAGGATCAATATATTTCAGAACTGAAATTGGATGGAATACGGATATTGGTTTCCAAATTTGATGACAAGATAAAAGTCTATACTCGACACCATAACGAGGTCACTTCTATTTTTCCAGAATTACAGTCATTAAAAATTCCAAATGGAACTATTGTGGATGGGGAAATTGTGGTAACGGATGATTCAGGGAAACCAGTATTCGAGGAAGTTATGAGTCGCTTCCTAGCAGGCAAGAACGGCCATCAGAGGGTGCAATACTGTATATTCGATATAATCTACTATAAAGGTCAGAAAATCACTTCTAAGCCGCTTGTTGAGAGGAAAGAGATATTAGAGTCCATCATCATTCCAAATGACACTGTAACCCTTGTCCAGTGGTCGTATGGTAGCGGAGAGGTTCTCTATAACTTAACGAAGGAACAGGGTCTAGAGGGAGTAGTATTTAAACGGGTTAACTCAATATACAAGATTAACAAGAGAAGTCATGACTGGTTGAAGGCTGTCCATTATTCATTTGCAGTGGTCCATGTTATGGGCTTGCGTAAGGATAAATTCGGCTTGTTATTGGGATTAAAGGACAATGGTAAACTTCGCCCAGCTGGGGTTATGGAATTTATGACACCGTCTGCCAGGAAACAGTTTTATCTCATGCAAAAGGATCTAGTCGTAAATGAAAACAATAAATTCATTTATCTTGAACCGAAAATAAAACTATTCGTTAAATTTCGCAATTTCACAAAGGATGGAAAATTACGCATTCCTTCATTTGTAGAATTTGTCTCTTAGGCTTATCTATCATGGGATAAGCCTTTTTCAATATCAACTATATTTTTCACATCCAATCAATAGGGTATACTTTAATGGAATATCTTTAGAAAGGTAGCTGCTAAGATGGTGGATTTATTACCCGAGGAAGATAAAGACATAGCCTTTAACTATATAATCATGAATTTGCTTATTTTAGCACTCGATAGAGATATTGAGGCTATTAGAAACTCAAAACTTAAACTTAAAGAGCAGCATGTTCTTTTAATGGAGAGGGTAAGGGATCTGGCTATTAAAGATTCCTCAAAAATAAAAAAAGAAACATTTAGAAGGGGAATTAAGGTTTTTGATAAAGAAATTGTAAATGAGGATTTTGTGAGATATCCATATACCATCCGGGGATATGAATCGGAATTCAGGTGTTTGGTATATGCTTTAAAAACACATACGTTAAAAAAACTAAATTACTATTATAATTTAGTTGTGCCTAACCAGGATAGGACATAGCCCCCTATCCTTTCTTTTTGTTAAAATAAGTGTACGGTACACTTTTAGGAGGGGTGATGGTGGCGATTAACGGTACGGATAGTAAAAGTATTATTATAATGGATGCCCTTAATACAGGCGTAAAGGTGAAGGAAGTTCCTAAGCTGTATGGAATATCCCTTGATCAAGCTAAAAGGTTATCGCGTCTTTTAAACCTGTTTAATCAGTCATTGGGGAAGATTAGCCTGGAAGCCCATGAAAAGCTAAAACAATTAGGCACCAAAGCTTTAGTCCTTTACCCACTAACGAAACAAAAAGACTGGGATGGACTTAATGATATTCTCTATTCCATTTCTCCCAACATCACGAGAGATGAACTCACACTCCTTGTACCCGCTTTAATGCAAAAAAGAGAAACCATTCAATCATTTGAAAAAGAAGTTGACCGTAATTTAGCTTACTTAGAAAAAAAGAATGAAATGCTATTACAGCAGCAGGAAGAATTAGACTTTCTCCAATCAAAAATTCAGAAACAGGTACAATTCCTTCAAAAATACGACAAACTAGTTAGGCTCTTCTTGTTAGAACATTTGGGGCTAACAAAAGATGGTCAGTTGTGTTTATCAAAAAGACTCGATTATAGATGGCAAAAAAACCTACAACGAAAGGAAATCATCGTATTTAATAAACCCCCTCATGATTACTACCCACATAATTTTGATTGGATGGAAAAACATCAAGATTCCGCTTATACCTATTTAGTTAAGAATTTAGATGCCATGGCAGAGGAACTTCCTTATAGATGGAAAAGAGGATGGGATTGCGCCTGGAATTATGAAAAAGAAAGGAAGAGAGCTCAAAATACCGATTTTGTTTATTGGGATATTCCCGAAGATCCTTCATATAAAAATGTACAGGAATTAGCAAAAGATTTAAAAGGAGAAATTAATCAAGTCATAGAATCAATAATGGAGATAGAATCAGAAAAACAGGCAATTAAATTAGAAATTGAGGCACTCCGAAAAGAAACACCGAAAACGTTTTTAGACAAAGTTGCAGTTTCGAATAAATTATCCGAACGAGAATTAAAACGTCATGGCCAATTACAAGATATAGCTCTTAAATGGCTTTATAATAAGGGGTTTGCTGCCGTTCCGGAATTTACTTTAGATAATGGGAAACGAATAGATGTGCTCGGTTATAATGAAGATGGCCATGTAATTGCGATTGAAGTAAAAGCTTCCAGGAATGATTATATTTCCGATCACAAGTGGGCTGACTACCTAAAATATTGTGATGAATTCTATTTTCTTTTAGATAATCCTATATGGTTTAGAAATAGTGGGGCCGGCTTACTTAAATTAAAAGGAAAAGGCTTGGTTATAGAAAATCCATGTACACTCGATTGTAAAGCAGAACAAAAAGAGAAACTAATTTATGAAGCAGCGCGACGCTTATCCAGAACGCTTATATTCGGTTAATAGTAAAATTCTCTAAACTAGGGGGAAAATAATATGTTGGATGGATACAGCTTTCATAAGGGCAGAATAGTCAGTGATGGTAAAGACGTATCAATTTTTCAACTAAATAAGCAAGAAGTGACAAGTCTACAATTTGATAGGCTGTTAAAGGAAATTAAAAGTGTTGAAAATAATTCGACTAAAGGCTTTTCTTCAATTGCTTTAACTATAGATGGATACAATGATGTGGTAGAAGAATTATATGAGCTTCCTCATGTAAGAAGATACTTTAATCGGTTAATAAAAAAATTACCCCATTTCCTTTACTATGTGAACCCTTTTACCCGAATGCCTCCGCAAATAATAGGCGCTTTATCAGATTATACGAAAGTCGCATTCGGGGTCCTAGAAACTCCAGCTGCCGTCTTGAAAAGGGATGGGAATTTAGACAACGTAGGAAAACATTCTGTTAGTTTCAGTTTACCTCCAGATATTGGCTATAAAATGATTGATGCTATAGTTGCTCATGCAGATAAGGTTGAATTTAAGGATAAAGATAATGAATTGCCAATTTTATTAAGATTAATTGAACAATCAATTCCTAAGAAGGATCACCGTTGAACACCTAATTTAGTGCATAAAAAACAGCCGGACTTAACGGCTATTTTTTATGATGTAGTTTTTATCCTTTTTGGTTGATTTGGTTGATTCATCCAGGATTTCATCTTATTTAGATTCGCTTGTGTAGGATTTAGTATTTTCCCATTTTCATATCTCGAAAGGGTAGTATGAGCAATACCGATTTCCTTAGCGGCAGCCGCTAATTTCAGATTCCGACTTACTCTCACCTTTCTTATATTTTCAGGGGTTACTTCTAATATTGTCTCTGAAGTGGAGGCTACTTCGCTCTCAGTCATATTTTTAAGAAGTGCGGCAAAGTTCATTTCGTCATATTGCTGAGATTCCATTTCAAGAACCAATTGGTTTTCTCGTGCCGATTCCGTAATATCGTCGGGAGGAATAATTTGCACCTTATTTAATAACCACACTTCTTCAAACCAACGTTTGTTTTTTTCAATGATGCTTTCATCAAATCCTAAATAAAGCCATTCCCTTATTACACCATCCTGCTGAAGTGTATCCAGGATATTTTCAAATTGATCTCTTACTCTGGAACCATAGCGGGTATTTTCTTCAATCCCCATAACATTAAGAAGCCCTTTATCTCCACCAATGCTATAAGGCCTTAAATAGTCCGCTCCTTTTTGTCGTATCCTCCATTGCCATGAAAGATACCTTGCCAACCGTTTATGAAACTTTTGTTTAACTGGATTATATTGAAGAGTTTTTAGAGCCAATAATCCGCTACTCTTCTTAGATCCGTATAAAAAGTTAGCTAGCAGTTCACCAGGCTTTATTTTACACTCATATATCCCTACTGGCTTTGAATCCCTATAGGCTACTGTGATGCTATCAAGAATGAAGAGGGGGTTAAATTGAACCTGCTCCAATTCATCAATTTCATTGTTCTCTACATCAACAAATTTTAGATTATCTCGCTCAATCCGAATCCAAATGGTCGTTAGGGCAGCTAGCCGCTTCATAATATCATCACGTTCTTTTTTTCGGTAGCTAGTCTGATAACCGGATAATTCTTTTCGTCCCTGGACCTGCCTTAAATTCAGGGCATCATCAGTGTGGAAGTTAATCATTTGATCTTTGTGACTTGCCTGTTTCATCCAAAGGATTGAAATAATATCGAATATGTCCGCGGTTAAATCATCCATTGAGGTAATGGCCTGTGCCGTAAGGTTTTTCCACTGCTGAATTTCCTCTGAAGATAATAAGTGAGGGGTATTCCCATCATCCCGAACTTGAGCAGTAGCTTGAACTGTTTTCTCTTGAATTTTGGCCGTAGGATATTCGGTTTGAACCACAAAGTCATTCTTACTGATTGTTTCCCTTAATTTATGGTACAGAAGGGCAGAACCTGACTCTATAAAGCTCTGATTAAGCAACTCTGTAACAAGTTCTTGATTATGGCTAATAGGTGCAGATTGATTACGCTCAAATTGTATGTAAGGTATCACAAAATCCCGGATTTCATTTTTATAAGAGTAGATCCAACTATCAATATCCTGCCAGTTTAAATTTTGCTCATTTGAAATTTTATCCAATATAACAAGAAATGCCTTTAATGATTGTGAAGGTTGAAATGTATTTTCGCTTTTCTCTTGTTTGAGTTTTTTTATATCTGCTTTCCATGCTGCAGAAAGGCCAGGATAATCAGGGAAAGTATTGGTTGCATATTCTTGAAACTTTTTATGTATCTCATTCAATTCAGACAACGCTAATTACCCTCCTTTTATATCTATCAATATAGTTAAGATTAAACAAATAACCGGTAAAGTCAATCTATCTAAAATGCACAAATTAAGCTCTTTCCTACAGTTTTTGACGCTTCGTTTCACAACAAAAGATTAGAAACCCGCTATAAAAGCAACTCTTTAATGCACAAAATTAGAAAGCATGACGTTTGCTCTCACAATGATGCACAAAAATTATTTTTGTGCATTTATTCATAGCTTTATGACGCTTGCTTTCACAATCATGCACAAATATTACTGGTGTTGTGCACAACTTTATAAGTTTTTAGTCCGGTTGTTCTACAGTAAAATGCTAAAAGTTTGTGCACAAAATAAAGATTATGACGTTAGCACTCACAGCAATGCACAAAAAGAGAAATTATGGAAAATATTTGCACGTTTTCAACTAAACTTTGACGTTTGCTTTCACAAGTATGCACAAAAGAGAACCGTTTCGACAAGAAACTTGTATTTTTGACGTTTCCTCTCACAGTAAGATGCACAGCTTTTTGTGCATTTTTTTTCAATCACTCTATATTCATATTTAAATTCCAGTAATATCAAGGTTTTTGAGATGCACAAAGAATTGGCCTTTGACGTTACCCCTCACGATGCCTTATTTTTTTGACGGTTGCTGTCACATTAAAAAGAAAAAGGTTTTTCTAAACCCTTATGGGACAAGGGATTGAGGGGATGCACAAGAGGGGAGAACTCTTTAATTAAGAAACTGATTTCACCAAAAACAAATTTGCTATAATCCAATTTAATATTACTAGGTGGGAAAGGGGGGTGCTCTATGTCTAAAGTTAAAATTGATGGTTTTCGTATGCATCAGGGTATTCTAAAAGAGTTTCACTTCATGCGGGATCAAAGCTTTGAGCGCCCGCCTGCTTCCGCGTACGTTGTTTATCTAACAATGCTTAAACAGATTGATGAGGAAAAGAACCCTAGAGGAATGTTAAAGGAATACAACCTTGCTTATTGGAGCAAAATTTTAAACATACCTTATTCTTCTTTATATTCCGGTAAACGCTATTTGGAAAAGCATAAGTTTGTGTCTGAAGAAATACATAACGATCTACCTGTACTTGTTTTAAAAGATGTGGAGAAATATAACAACCCGGGGTCTGTTGAGTCTGGAAAACTCAACTACCTGTTAATTCCCCATGCCCTTTTTAACACCAATATCCTTGCTGAAATGGTCCGGACTTCTAACCCAGAGGGGATAGAGCTTATTTTATCGTTACTTAACCAATTTCGCACCTCTATGTCTAAAAAGGATTCTTTCGAGTTGCACAAATTAAGACAAGCCAGGAATATGGCCACTCTAAAAAAACAACTCAATAAGAATGCAAAAAAGACTCGAGAGATTTTAAGCCTTCTTGGACCATTATTTAATATTGAATATGAAGGGGTAGAATTGCGCGGCAAACAAATTTGGGTAAGAAAAGTCTGGATCACGTTAAGGGAAGAATGTGTGAAGGAACAAAATGCAGAGGAATTTGAAATAGCTCATCTTACAGCTTCACTTTCTCATGAACTTAGTTACTTCCTTGATGGGCAAAAACTTAATTACAAACCAAGAGATTTAATAGATATCATGTTTTCCTTTAAGCAGGAAGTATATAACATTTTAAGCCCATTAAAAAACAAAGAGGAATTTAAAGTTAACAGTTTTATAAAAGACTATTTTATTTATTGTATAGATGAAATAGGTACATACATACACAAACAGAGGAAAGAACAAAAAACTTTTAGAATACATTCGCTGGGCGGTTTATTCAGGATGGTATTTAGAAACAATCTTTCCTCCCAGCTGCACAAACTCCCTTATGAATTAATACATGAGATTAAGGTAGATCATTTCCTAAGGACCGGCGATTTACCTAAATTCGCAAAATTTCATATTTAATTGCCCTGCTTTAAAAATACCGTTTCGGCAGGGCTCTTTCCCGTTCCATAAAATTCTGTAAATAACATTTTCAAGTGACAAAAGGACATAGGCAGCCCCTGTGTCCTCTTTTGTCGCATTTTAATTTTCGAATGTATTCCTGTGAATATGTGATTATTTCTATTGGGTATTAGTTAATATTAGGATTGTCTAATTATCTCCTTGTGTGTAATTGAATAAATCATTTGATTACTTCTTAATTTGTTATTGGTATGAAAAGCTAGCTGTAGTGGGGAAGGTCAAAGTCAACGGGGAGTAAGGGAGAAACCCAATTAAAAAATTCAGCTTATTTATTTTGTTTTTTTATTTTCCCTGGCTTTCTTTTAATTGTATATGGATGTTTTATATATTTATGTATTTATATCTTAAAAAAAGGACCTTCAAATTATGAAGGTTCGAAAAAAAATTATTTTACTTTTACACTAACGACTTTAAAGCCGGCTTTTTTTGCTTTCTTCGCAGCTGCTTTAATTAGTTTCAAATCTGCTGATTTATCTTTCTTGCTGTTCCTCAATTACCTCACCCTCACTCTAAATGAATTGTATCTTCAGTATTCTCAGTTTAGCTTAGAAATATACCAAAATAGGTTCTAAAACCCCTCTCCTTACTCTATACATCTATTAAGAATGGAAAAGTGGAAAAGTGGCCCTGTGATAAAAGCAAAAAAGAAGGGATGGGGGAGAGAGTGGGGTATATCAATCCGCTATTTAATGATTCAAGAATAGAAAAATCAAAACTGGCTGAAACACCAAAACCTAAAATAAAATCAAACAATAATAAGCGGGTTACACGAAAGGATAAAACTCATAATATTAAATTCCCGGTTTCCGATCTAACTCAAATGAAATTAAAATCACTCTGCAAACAGGCTGCTCGTATTTATCGAATCGAGGGGAAGCAACCTCTGAGCCAAACAAAGTTCAATACATTGCTTCTCCGATATGGGCTCTTAAATAATGATATATTGACCTGGAATCGTCCGTATCAGGATTCTAAAGTCTATATGCATACAAACCTCCTAGAAACGGAATACGCTGAAATAGGAGGCCCACATGGGCTTACAGTTAGGAAGAATATCTCTGACAGGAAAGTTGTTTATCATATCATGAATTCTGTCCTAAATTGGCTGGAAAGGGGAGGGAACCTTGAAAAAATCATATAGCAAATGGAACCTTCTTCAAGAGCAATTGGCGGGTTTTGTCGATAACAGAGGTTTACTTAAATTTTTAATGACTAATCGGAAATATGTAACTGTAAAAATCCCATATTATGATTATATTAGGGGGAAAGTTTTCATTGAGGATCTTCGCGATAACTTTAAAGATGAAGTGCCGATACAATTTGATTTTAGCCTTTTGTTGTACATGCTATATGATGACTTCTTAAATCAAATCAAGCGGGGGGCAAAAAACCAACAGATTGCCGATTATTTAATTGCCGGCACAAAATCTTATTTTCAAAAGAAGAAAAAAAAGAAACGAGTAATGAAACCAATTTCTAAAACCCTAATTGAATTCGAGACTATCGAGGAAGAGGAATATGATGAAGAAGAAGGCCAGACGGCCTTCCTGGATCTCCGTATGAAGGAATCAGAGATATTAAGAGCGGAAGTATTGATCCATGATTTACAGCCCTATTTTAAGGGGCAAATAGAAGTTTCAATTGAAGATGTGATAACGATTGTTTACCTGGACTTCATACAGAATATTAAAAAGGAAGGAAATTCGATAAAAGTTCAGCAGTCCATAATTGCTCACTTAAAACGCTTTTAACCAACTATTCATGATATAAGCATCCGCGTGATGCTTTTTTATTGGATATCAATTATGTAACCAAGTTTAATTTCCATCCACTCGTGAAACTTGTCAACGATTTTGATACTTTTTTTATATGGGTCCATGTAATGGATATGGCCAACAATTAATTCGTATCGCTGATTATTGTAGTGTGTAATAGATACTTCGGCATTTAACTCCATAGCTTCACATATTTTATTATCCAAAAATTCTAGGTGCTGCTCATCCAGTTCTGGATTAGGAATAAACTCTTGTTCATCTATAATTTTTTTAATGTTGTTGTTTAACTCTGGTAAAAAGGAAGCAGGCAGAAATTTTATAATACCCCGATCCTTAATTGTCATGATTCACTCACTCCTATTTATAGAACATTCGTTCTTATATTAACCCTTAATAATCTAAATTAACAAGGAAAAATATGAGAATATTAAGAGCTATTCCTTTACTTGCCTGGAAATTGGCTTTAACAATATTTTTCTCGAAAATTCAATAAATATTATGGTTAACCCTGGTTAACTTGGTTAACCTATTGGTATAATAACAATAAATGGTTAACCGAAAAGGAGGGGTTATATGTCAAATAAAACGTTTGGTGTCAAAGTTACCGAGGATTTATATAATAAAGTCCAAGCGAAGATTGATAACTCTGGAGTTACAGCAAAAGAATGGTTTGAAAAAGCGGTTGCTTTAATGGAAGTCCAAGAATTAAAAGAAGGTTCGCCTGATTATAAGCAGGATTTGTCCGAATTAGAAATTCACACCACACGAATATATGAATTGGTAGCTAATATGATTCAACGTGCCAATTACCTAAAGGATGATGCTGTACGGGCATTGACTGAAAAACTGGAAAGCCAGGAATCGACCATATTAAATCTTCAAACCATTGAGAAGGAGGTACGGCAGAAATTATCTGATTTCGAGTCAGTATCGGAACAAAAGGAAAAGGAAAAGAATGAGCTAATCGAGCAGATGCAAGGATTGCGTTCAATTAATTCTAATAATCAGGATTTAATAGGGGAATATAAAGAAAAAATTGATACTTTATCTACCTTAGTCAATCAATATAAAGGATATGCCACTGAAAATGCCGAAATAAAAGAACGCTTTGCCGCTGAAAAGGAATCTATGAGCGTTGAATTTCAGCAGAAAGAACGACGACTGGTGTCTTCTGTAGACGAATTAAAAGCGACTGTACGGGATCAACAGGAACAAATTGAAAAACTGGAACAAAATAATGAATCTTTGAAGGTAGAGCTTGAAAACCGAATAGCTCAATTAACCAATCAAAAAGATTTGGAAAAAGAGCGGGCTATACTTGAAGTAGAACGTAAATATCAAGATAAGTTGCAAGAGATTCATGAACAATACAATGAAAAGCTTGCCCGCCTATATGAAAAATTTGAAACTAAAGAAACTGGGAACAAGTTCAATAAGCCAAATAGCAAAAAAGGTGAAGCGTAATGCTCACCTTTTTTATGTCTTTAAACTGAATCTTCAAGGCAAGGGAAAAGGCTCGCTTAACCTCTGTATTATTAGAGAAAAAGAGAGAGCATCAAGACTAATATATTTACTGTAAAGGGCGTTTAATTATGAGCCAATTAACATTGATGTTCTATTTCTCCTAAAACTCATCCATAAGTTGTTTCACTGTTCTCCTGCCGGCCTCTTAATCTTCAACTTCTCTGCTCATTCCCCAAAAAAAGGATACTAAACAAACGCCTAAGCGCTGTTCAGTGCCCTTCGGTTCTTGGTTAGGCTCTAATTCCTTTTAAAATTGGTATCTCATTTTAATCTTATCTTCTAATTGTTTTTCTAAATGTTCTTTATTGTAAGTAGATATAATTTCTCTGATTTTTACTGGGAAAAGATTATTAATATCACTATTAAACTTTTCTCCATCTCTAGGAGATTTATTACCTTTTACTATTATTTCTCCATTTTCTTCTTCTACCTTTATAACTAATGGTTGGGATAATCCCGTTGTTCGCTTAACTTGTCCCCCTTCAATATAAACTTCTTCTATTAATATCCAAACATAAATTTCATTTTGATTTTTATTACTTCCTAAGACATCGAATACACTGATGATTTTCCCATTTTTAAGCCTAGGATTAAAAAAGTTTAATTCTAAATATGAGTTAATATTTTCTCTGTCTTTATCTGATAAAGAATAAGGTTCACCTTGGTTTTTACTACATCCAGTAAATAATAACAATATGATTAAAAATGGAATGTATTTATTCATAATTCTCCTTCCTGTTTTTCCAATTTTAGTACATTTTATCATAAATTTCTGCCTTGGTAATTACATTTTTTGTCGAATGAAAAACCTACTTTTTCTCTCAAATATAGTATATATTGGAAATTAAAGGAGGGTTATGGGGTTTTTTGGTATTAATCACAAAATTATGGTTGTGATATTAAGATATTAAAAGGGGAATGATGTCGATGCGAAATTTTACCATTTATTTTTTATCTATTATTTTGTTATTAACTTCTTTTACATTAATGCCTTCTAAAGAAGTGAAAGCGGAGATAAATATTAAAAAAAATCCATATATTCAAGCTTATTATACAGAAAATGCAATTTCAGAAACCAAAAATTCCACTTCATATTCTTTATTTAGCGAATCTGAAGAACTCGTTGATCCTGTTATAGAAGAAAAAATTATCTTAGAAACCTTGGAATATTACTATCAAGAAGATATTAAAGTAGCTGATTTGCTTTATAACATTACATCCGACGAAAACATTAGGGATAAAGTTTTATCTACAGAAAGACAAGACAAAATAGAGATAATGAATTTGATAAAAGATATTTATCCAACAATCGAAGGAGACAGCGAAAAAGAGTTACTTTACGGATACTTAGACAGATATGTTATAGGACCTGAAAATACAGAAGAAAATATACAGGAATTCATAGACCAAATTACAGAAAGAGATAATGATGGAGAGTTTAGTATTGCTTCAACATCTACTTATAATGGTACCGGAGCAGGTAACTGGGCATATAACAATTATAATAAATACAGTACTAACTATCCAAGATTCACAGGAAGTTTTGGAACCGATTGTACAAACTTTGTATCCCAAGCAATGCATGTAGGTGGAGGTAAACCTAAAGCAGGAAATTGGACAATATCTAAGAAAAACTCTACTTATTGGGTAATTAATAGTGCTGCTGAATTAAACTATAGTTGGAAATTAACTGATCCAAGCCCGTGGATTAGTGTAAAAACATTTCGTTCTTATTGGAACCCAAAATCTAAAGTACACTCTTTTAGTACTGATTATTATAGAGCAAATCACAAATCTATTTATTCTAGGAATATATTAAAAGGTGATGTAGTTATCTTGCACAAGGGGGTTGCGGGTTTTGTAACTACACCTACTCATCTAATGATTATTTCTGCGTACGATTCCTACAATAAAGACTTTCTTTTAGCAGGCCATTCTAGGGAAAGGCAAGCTTACCAGTTGTTAAATGCAATAAGTGCATATTCATATGTTGAAATTCTTGAAATACCATAATAATATTTAAACTAATTACTGCTATTCAATTAGCTCTTTACCTTTGATTTCTTTACCAAACATAATATCTTAATTAATCCTTACTCAACTACTTTTTAAATGCAGAAGGATTGGCTTTATAGTGAAGTCAAGGGAAGAAGCGGTTGAATTCCGGAACCGCAAGACACGGGGAAGGTCAGATTGAATTGCTACAAGTATTTTAGGTACCGTAAAAAAAGCCTGTCCCTTCCCGAACTTAGTCGAATATTCTCGACCAAATTCGCGTAGACAGGCTTTTTTATATGACGGCCGACTGTTCCTTCTTGAATCAAGCAGTTCAGATGCCAGGTTTGCCTTTTCCCGGCTTGTGTTTATATATAGTAATGAGACTTCTGGTGAAGTATGGCCGAGGAATTAAGCTTATGATCTTCAACAATTGCGCCCGTTAATGAAACTCTTGTGGGAAAAAGAATTATCTAGCGTTTAAAGAATTAATGCAAACAATATAACAGGCAAAATCGCCAAACCGTTTTCGATCCTTCTCTACAATCCCTAGTTCATCTATCCAATCGGAGTCCCACCCCTGATTTTTCATATACCTTGCTAGTATTTTCAAGGTTGCCATGAAGTCATTATGTTGAATAGTCCTCGATGAATCAACATCTCTTCTTTCTTCAGTTGTTTGAACGCTCCAGTTAGCACGTGTACTTGCATAACTATTAGCTGACTTAACAACGTCTTCTAAGAGATCTTGAAAAACATCATCTTTTTGTTTTACATATTGTACAACTCTCAAGTGTAAGGCGGCAGCTTCTTGGAAGGTCAATCTATCTTTCACTTCTAAATAGTTTGTATAAGTTAACATATTGCTACCTCGCTTGACTTCATTCAGTCACTCCATTTTTTTATTAAAGTCATTCATCATATTTTCCCCACGTTTTTCGATACAAAAATTAACATGTTCCAAAAATCGAATTATATCAAATTCATCTTTGGGCAAAAGATGTATATTAGAAGCTAAATGATTTTCCCAATATGGAATGATTTCGTACTCTGTATCTACATAACAGCTGAGATAATATGTGTTAACAAAATCCCTCCATTCCCCGATAGGCTCTAAAGAACCACCTTGAAGTAACTTCAACCCCCAATCCCAGTAATCATAGTGTTTACGTCCAGCATTAAATCCTTTCGGCACAGTAACAATGTTTCCAATTGTATGAGTTAATACTGCAAACCTTTGTAATTCTTCTAAATTATGAACTTTAGAAAAGAACTCAAAGTTTATAGTTAGGAACTCTACCCATTTCATTCCCTTATGAACTTTTAGGAAAGGAAAATGATTTTTATAATACGTTAAATATTTTTCATGAATTACCTCATACTCTTCAGAGACAAATGGAGCATATCTGATATTTGGAGTTGGATTTTCTTCTTCATAGATTGGAATTGTTAACGGAGATACATCTCCCTTTTTAACTGTTCCATTAGGCATAAATATTTTAGGATACATTATTTGTAAATAACATTTATAAGTTATGAAAAAAGAATTAGCTATGTCTTTATAATCTGAATTTAAATTAGGAAACAATGTTCTAAATACGTTCTCAATTAATTGATAATTTTCAATATGTCCTCGTTTGAAATTTTTGTAATTAAAATAGTCATCGCTTTTATCACGATAATTTTTATCATCCCTTGCCAATAAAAAATTCTTAATTGGATTTCCATCATCGATGTAATTACTTCCGAGTAGTATCTTTTTTAAATCATAGTTTGCTGTTAAATTTTCCATTTTAATTCCGCCTTTTCGTTATTTTCCGACTATAAATTCGGTCCTTTTTTTCTATATCTTCAACGAAAATAAGTTCCCCGTCATTCACAAGACCTTCCAACGCAAAGCAAACTTTCACATATTCCTTGGGTTTATTGGTAGAAAATCTTTCTTTAGATATTTTCCCGCTTTTAATTAATTTTTCGCAAATATCCATTACGCTGATTTGTTCTTCATTTATTAATTCCAGTATGTCTAGCTGAATAGAGGAAAGGGGAGAGGGGGAAGCAGCAACTATTTGTTTTTCATCAGCAAATAAATCATCGAATGTTAATTGGCTCATTGTTCAACTCCATATAATTTTTCAAGTAATTCAGTAAATCTTCTTCCATAATTAACAGAAAAGGAAGCTATTGGTCTTGACGCTCTCTCCGTTTATCTAATAACTCGGAGGCTAATCTAGCTTTCTCCCGACTCGTATTGATGTAAAGCAACGCGACTTCCGGTGAACTGTGGCCAAGCTGCGACATGATCAATGGCAGATCTCCATTTGTTTGCTCAGCTAAGTTAGTTGCATACGTGTGTCTTAACTTATGCGGGGACATTCGCTTGTCAAAAGCTTTTGTAAGGTTATATATAATGTCCGTTATGGCACGATTGGTAAGCGGCTGCGCCTTGCCTTTATAGAGCTTAACAAAAACAAATTCATTTACTCCATCACCAGCTTTATATCTTTCCTGTCTGACTTCCAGGTAAGCTTTGAGATCTTCAAGACTTGAAGGAGTTACTGAAACAGTATCCTTTTTATTTCCTTTCCGAATAACGCTGATTTCTTGTCCTGTAAAATCGATATCCTTTAAACGTAAGTTGGATAGTTCGTTGACCCGGATACCGGAGCCCAAAAATAGGGATGCTATACTAATATTTCTCTCCATATCTCTTACGAAATATGTTTTTGCCTTAGGGGAAAGGGAGTGAATATGTTCAGTTTTTATATAATCTATAAAATCCAGGTCTCTATCATTTACAAAGATATTTCCAGTGATTTTTTTTGAACGTTCATTTAAAGTTTCAGTCACTTTGGTAACTTCAATTTTCCCCATAACATTTCGGTGGAAATAGGGTTCATTATTCTTTAATTCAGCTTCTACAGTCAAATATTTAAACAAAGAGCGGAGGGAGGATTTATGACGGTTTACAGTCTTAGGATCAATCTGTTTGGTTATGTCCTCATTAGTGGAAACTTTATATTTTTTCCGGCCGATAAATTTAAAATAATTCCTAGCATGTTCTAAAGATAAGTTTTCTAGAGTTTGAGTTGAAACATTCTTAATATGATCAACATCAGCAATACCTTCAGAAATAAGCCAGTTTAAAAATTCGCGATAGTCTCGTACATAGTTAAAAAGGGTGAGCGGGGAGCGGATATCTTGTTTAGCATCTACATAGCTTACTATGTAGTCAGGCATTTCCTTTAATAACCGCTCTAATCTCTTTTCGTAGTATTCATGCTGTTTTGATAGAGCCATATTGCACCTCGCAATTCAAAAAATACAAAGCGAATCATGTTGGGTGGGTTTCTATGATAATACCAGAACAATTGTTCGTATAATTCAATTTTTACGAATTATAGATGATTTTCATTTCGTTTTGCCTTTCGTTGAAGGAAATCAGAGTAGTAAACCAATGTAAGACTTGCCAAGATTAAGGACATACACAAAATAAATTGATCCAAACTTGATGTTTCATTAACAAGGAATAATTTGTACTTAATGGTTTCTACTTTATCCTTGTTTTCAATTGAATAATTACTTAAAGCGGTATTTATCAATTCTATCTCATCTTGATTGATAGTCTTATTATTGTTAAACTCAACACTATTTGATGCACTTGAAAATGTTACAAATGCAATTAGAACGAGTAGTCCTCCGTAAAGACTCCTGAGAAACCAATGTTTATTCTTATCCAATGCCAAAGGGACCATAGTTCCGGCTGCTGCAATGATAAATCCTATAATAACTAGATATTTATATATATTTAGTTTTTCTATCCAATGGAAAAGAAAAACATATATTAAAGTCGCAAGAGCTCCAATGGCTAGTAAAAATATAAAGATCAGGAACCCTTTTACTAATTTCGGGTTTTTTTCAACAGTAATCTCTTTTAAAGTGGTAAAACAAAGATAAAAAAATACTATTATTGCACCTACCATTAATGCTATTCCTTCATTTGAAAAAATAAAATAACCTAATGCTGTACAGGCAATAAACAATCCTAAAATTCCTAAAATAAATGGAAAAAAAGAAAATTGTAGTTTGATTTTCATAATAATTCTCCCCAGATCATTAAGGCATAAATTTATTAATAGAGTTAAACAAAATTCTATTTAAACACCGCTTTTTAAAATAAGACGTCCTATTTCAAATATTGCCGCAAACTCAACAGAAGTTACTTTATCTAAAATTTTCTTATCTTGTATTCTCCTGAAATATTTACCATCAGTATAAATTTCATCATATACAAGTGATAGGTCTAGCTCATCTGTAATATTCATAGGTGCTTCATTATTAATAATATTCATTACTGTTGAATGGTTACCATTCGTTACGTATCCAATATTCAAAGGGTAAATATGGACAACCCTATGATTTAATGGGTCAACTTCCCACTTAGATCCAACCTTTTCTCCTACATTTTCAAACGCGTCACACAGACGATTTAAATGCCAAGGGAAAGAGAATATTAACGAATTAGATGGATTAATAGTTGTCCTGGTTAGTCTATTAGAATAGTTAATGAGTCTTCCGGTACTGTCATCTTTCATAAATCGGTAGTTCTCATTACTATTTTTTAAAAAAAGGTGTTCAAAAGCAAAAGCACTGTCGCGTGACAAGGGTGTACCTTTAATGCATTTATTAATTACATCGAATTGATAGGGCTTTCCTAAAGCATATACTAAATCATATATCCTTGAAGGTGAGTCACTCTTCAATAGACTATTTGCAACAAACATTATAGACTGGAAGTTTTCAAAATTATTATTATTTAAATTTTTGCCCTTTTTCCTTAGAAAGTTAATCATTTCTATACTTCTCCTCCAAGATCACTTATAAAATTTAATAATCTTTGTTATTCTCCATGTGAATTCTCTTCAAAAAGTGCATTTTAAATGTAAAACCAATATATCTACATATCAATCAAATATGGTAGGAAACCAAATACACCGTACAAACAAAGAAATGTTATGGCTGAATACAATGCTGGTTTGGCGTAATGAGGCTTGTTGTCTTTCCATAGAAAATAAATCATAAAACCAATAGGAAACAGTAGAAAAGAGATAATAATTATATTTCTTTTATTTCTCCTTGTCTTCCTAATTCGTCTCACATTAGACTCAGCACAATTTCCACATATCGGTGTCCTGTGAGAGTTCATATAAGGTCTACCACAACTCATACATCGGCGATGTCCATCCCTTACAAATTCACTCATTCAATGGCCCTCCTTAAATTTTTGTCCAGTAGATAAGTACTTAAAAGTGGTAACCTTTTTTGTTTAATAATTGATTATTAAATGAAATCTAACAGTCCAATAACATAAAATACTAGACCAACGAGTACAATTTCTATAAGTCGAATTCCCTCGTTTTTTCTTCTAAAGTGTTCATGGACAAAATAATAAATAAAGGAAAACCAAATATAAATAACATTTTTATCATCAACGTATTTTCTCCTTTTAAATAATTCCTTTATATGAATATTATACCAAATGGTAGTTTCATTAACAATTCGTAAAATAAGTATTATACGAATAGTTATCCGTTTTTTATCTTATACTTTCCACTGATTAAAATCCTGTTTTCATGCCCTAAAGACAGTCTTGAATGAAGTTAGGGTTTGATATATTTCCAAATGCTCTCCAACCTATAAAAATTTTAAAAAGGCATTACAAAAAGGCCTCCCATGAAAATGGGAAGCCACTATTACGAATAACATACTTGAATTCATGGACTTTGCTACGTAATTTAATTAAAAGGGGAAATGGGACTGTCAAAAGAATAGCGGGAATGATAGTCACCCTCCCCTAAAGAGGAATATAATCTATTTTACATGAAAATTTTTTTCTAAATCTTCAAGTGCCTCTTGAAAGGATGTTTTTGCTGCAACTGTACTTTCTTTGATTAAAGCTTTTTTTATCTCTTCTTGAATTGCTATTACATTTCCTTCATCAGCAATATCAACTAAACTATTAGCTGCTGCACAACGTACTCGATAAGATTTACATTTTAATAACCCAATAATTTTGGATAAGTAATCGGTTTCTGATAAATTATATAGACCTATATAAATAGCAAGGCGACTTAAGTTTCTTTTTTCTGTTTTTAGCTTTTCTTTAAGTACAGGGATTAATTTTTTTGTCTCCTATTTTTCCTAAAGCTTCTGCGACATAGGCTCGCACAACTTCATCTTTATCAGATAAGGAATCAATATGATAAGGGATAGATTTTTTGAATTTTATTCTCCCCAAAACCTCTGCTGCAGTTATTCTTACTAAACTATCTGTATCATTTAACTTTTCAATTACAGTAGTACCCACATCTTCTCCATCAAAATACGCTAGCTGTTCAACAGCCTCCATTCTTACTTCGCTATTTTATTATAAGTTAACTTCATTAACGTGTTTTTAGCTTTGTTTTCTGAAGGATACAAAGATAACAATTTTATTGCCTCTAATTCTACAAATAAATCTTGTTCCTTAGTATTACATAAAACTTTTTCTAATTTATCGATTTCTTGAGTTTTACCTATTTTTTCCTCAGAGTTCATATAATCATCCCCTAGGGAGTAGGTATCTCTAAGGCAGAGACACCATACTCTGTATCTTAATTAAATGACGCTCACTTTTCCAATATAATTATTGATTTCTTTTCTGTATATTTCTAGCTTTCCTTTGCTTTTCTTCTTTAATATAACGTTTCCCCTCTTTAGCAGACAAACTTTTATCTTTTGCTCGTTTACTTATTTCTGCCGGAGACAAATGGGATAGTCCTATATCCCTATGATTTTGTTTGCCTCCCTTAGAAAATAAGCTCTTACCCTTTGGATAATTGTAGAAACTGTTCTAAATCCACCTACCCCAGCTACAGCTACATACTGGAGTTCCCATCTTTTTACTGTCAATTTTGATTTTGTTTTATACATAATAGGACGGTACTTTTTACGTCCACATTCACATATGGCTCTTTCACCGTCAGGGCCAAAATAATTTGAAAGATTATTATTAGCATATGAATCCCATTTTGGATCTGGATATCATCACTATCCCAGGGATTCGGATCTAGTGTCAGGAACACCCCATGCTTCGGCTGGTAGTAACGGGCAATCAGATAATAAAGCCCTGTCTCATGGTCATACTGATAACCCGCATACCGGTAATGGTTGTCTCTCACCCCTTCCACCTCTTAGCATTACCCCAGCTGTCGTATTCATAGCTGGCAACTTTCTGTCCGGACTGGTTGGTTAGTGCGATAACATCCCCGTGTGAATTGGTATGGAAATAATACTTTCCAGTGCCATTATTCACTGGAAGGAGCTGACCGCTTTCAGAATAGGTGTAAGAACGGACCATATTCCTATTGGTATCAGTTTCGTACAATACGTTCAGGCTGTCGCCGTCATAATGGCAATTGGTGATCTTCCCGTTGACATTCTTTTGAATCCACCTGCCATCCTCATCATACTTGTAGGTCGCAAAAGGGCTCGATTGGCCTTTCTTCGTTATTGATACAAGTTGATCGGCTGCGTTCCATCCATAGGCATATTCTCCATCAGAAACACGGATTCCGTTCAGGTCATAGTCAATGGATTCATTTCCGAATTTCTTTAGTTGGTTGGCTAAATTGTATTCAGCATTGCCTGTAGACTTCTGCCTGCTCCCGTAATTGTGACAGTTTCTCTGTTCCGATGGCTAAGTAAACAGATGTAAAAGCTACGACACCCTTGCCTTTAGTTTTTACCCTATTTCAATAAGTTCCTCTCGCTCTATTATTTTCACTTTATTGCTTTCTGCTAGTTTCTTTGCATTCTTAGTTAGAAAACTATTTGTAACACCCACCCTTCAATTGCTTTATAGTGATTATGCTTTAATCCCAACATTAGAATTGTATCTTTTTGCTTGAATTACTATTTTCTTACTATCCTTTTGTAGAATAAGATCTGCACCATAGTCTGCTGTTTTACTGGTCATCTGCACAGAATATCACATCGATTTATAAACTTGCGAAAGGTACCTTTCGAATTGTTCCCCAGTCATTTTATCAACTGCTAGGATTCCAGAATCTTTTAGTCGTTCATTCCTTTTACAATTAATTGCTCTTAAAATGAGTAAATATGTACATAGTATAAGTGCCCCTACAAATATGGATACACCTACTGCTATATAGCCAGAACCAGTAGATTGATAAATAGGATTCCAAACAAAGTAAAGAATACCTACTATTAATAATCCTTCCCAACTTACTTGCTCTTTCTTTTTTCGTCTTTTTGCCAATGTATTTTACCTCTATAATTATCATATTATTATTTTATTATTGCATTTTCCTAACATAAATAGTAATTTAGACATAATGTCCCTTTTAAAATAAAAAAGGCACATTAATCCTTCTGAATCAATGCACCAGTTTTAATTTTATTTGGAGAGTAATATCCGATTTTCTAGTTTCAGGGTACCTATTTAAAATATTTGCTACTCTAGTTGTTAAATGCTTATCGTCTCCCATCTGAACTGCTTTCCAAAGAGCATCTGCTTTTTTCTTTTTCTCTGCTTCCTTTTCTGGTCTTCCGGATTACTTTCTTCCTCCATTAATTCCTTTTCAATTTGTTCAAGAACATTCAATTCATCTTCTGACAATTAAATCCCCTCCTCAATGAGTCAATTTACAATATTCACCAAGTACTCACATTATTCCTTCTTAATGTCATAAAATGCTCCGAAATTTGCAAAAAAATTAATTCCTGTTCTTTTTCCCATTTCCAATAAATTTTTGCCCGATACTCCGATGATACACTTTAATCTTCTCTCTTAATCCCCTTAGTGGTTTCTATCAAATTTTTTAAAAAAGAGCTGCTTAATGCGGCTAAAGGGTTCTGTTTTGGAGGAGAAAACTATAAATAACACTGTGATTTACATATTAAATCTCAGCAAAAAAGGCAGCTATTTCGCTGCCTTGGTGCTTACCCCCATAAGTTAGAGTTTAAACGCAGTTGATTGGCTGGACTGAATTCTGTATTCGAAGGGACTCAATCCGGCCAGTTTTGCTTTTGAACGTTCATTGTTATACCAGTAAATATATTCTTCAATCCCTCATACGTTGAACCTTTTAGCTTGGATAAAAGTTCCTGCCAAAGGCCTATACTATAATAAAATTCTCATATTTCCCATTTAATCGAATAGCAACAGCCTCATGTAAGATATTATTCCTATTGAAATCTGGTACCTAACAATATAATAATGTCTAATTTGATGCAAATCTAATGATAAAAATTTTAAAATACTCATTTACTATTTTGAAATTTTCCGATTAAAAATATTTTGACCAGTAACCCATGCTAAAGCAGAAGCAAAAGAAATAACTAATGCTCGAATAATCCCACTAGAATTTATATCATTAGGTTTAAAAACTAATCCAAAAATAATTATTAGTATAAATATACTAAAAAAATTAATTAGAACTCTTCTTATATTTTGTTTCAAAGTTACTTCATCCCTTTACATATGGTTCCACTTTATTCTTAACCGTAATTTCTAAGTAATTGTTCTAAAACTTCCTATTCATGCCTGATAAAATCAGGATAACAGCTGTTTTGACTATTTACATTATATCACCAGGCGGGTATTCCAAATAGTAATAGGATTACTGCTTTTAAAACAAATTCCACAAACGTTTTTCATCTTTGAAAGTACCAAATTAAATCAGCACCTGATCTTGCCAATGGAGATGTAACCACCTCCTATGTCAGGTTATTGTGCCACAATGGGCAAAAGTGAGTACATGCCGGATCGGGGTTTGAAAAATCCAAAATTTAGGGCCACAATAAAATTGACTATATAGGAACAAAAGGTTACATTTCTGCAGGCATCTACTTTTTGGGGAAAGGGTTTGGGTAATATTTTCATTCCACAAATGGTCATTCCTGTTTTACAGGAACATACAACCAACCCCCTATTTCAACAATAACTCACAAGTCTTTACATTACGATATTTGGAAGGCTCAAGTTATATAATTCGTTTTCAACGTAAGTAGTGGAAACAAAATTTGTTTGATAAATTATGAGAATAAAGGTTTTATTTAGTGTGACCAAGCAATGCAAATGAAAGTTGGCTGGTAAAAATGAATATAAAATAACCCGCCTTTATCACGTATTCAGGGTTAGTATACTTAAGTTGACATTACTCAAAATCATCATATACTTAACAGTAATTAAAGAGTATAAATATAAGTACCCATCGCCTTACTATACATTCTTTCCTTTGAACTGGTGGGTTAGCACGTTCTAGTGTATTTGTACGGCAATGGGTATAAATGAAAATTTAGCACTAATAGTCTATTCTTTAGTAAGATTTAATAGCCATTATTGTACACTTAATAGTTAAGGTATCCGTTATTTCTACGTTTATCTCTTGAGTCCAATTGGTCAAAAAGTTTACCACCCGGATCCGCAGCCCACATTAACACATTAAATAAAACATTTGTAGCACCTGCTACATAACTAGCAATTGTGGCAGATACACCTTTAGCTAAAAGCTGTCTTTTCAGGCTATTCGAAAAAATAATCCTTGCTCTTGCAGCTGTATATTTTTTTGCTAAACTTCTTAAATAGAGAGATAGTCCCCCAAGTCCCCCGCCTATAATTGCAATTATTCCCCAGTTAATACCGTTAGCTACAAACCATTTAGCATTCCACCAGTGGTTTCCCCAAACTTGTTTTGAGTGAAGTCCATCAGGGTCAATGTTCATTAGGGGATTATTATTCGCATAGACATATGCATTCTGAGTTATAGGTTCATCTAATCTTCCTTTAAAAGGATCTCGTGATAAAAACCTTGCCGTCCCAGGGTCATAGTAACGTGCCTGCAAATAGTAAAGATTGGTCTCCCTATCATAATAGTAACCTGCATATCCAATAGATTGATTTTCAACCACAGCTTGCTCCGTTATTTGGAGGACATTCCCCCATGGGTCGTAGCTATAGCTCGCAACCTCGAGCCCCGCTTCATCAATGACTCTAACGACATCGCCCCTATAGTTAGTGATATAGAAAAACGTTTGGCCCTGTGAATTAGTGACAGTTTTCGGCTTCCCGTCAATCCATGTGAACGCCCAGACGGTATTATTGCCCTTATCGGTAATCCTAATCAGGTCACTGCCGTCATAATGGTAGGAATAGGTGACACCCCCTACCATCTTGGTCTTCCTCAGTCCGTCCGGGTGATAGGTGTAGCTGGCGATTGTGCCGCCGGCAAGGTCCTTCACCGAAACTAGCCGGCCTTCCTTGTCCCACTCGTATTGGTACTTGTCATCCTTCTTTATGTTTCCGGTGTAATCGTAGTCAAAGCCCTCGATTTCGTTTGCCGCATTGAAGGTCAGTGACTTTCCGTTCGGGTTAAGCAGGTTCCCTGCCGGGTCGTATTGATAGCTTACCGTCTTGCCGCTGCTTGTCCACGATTCCAGCCGGTTCGCGAAGTCGTAGGTGAACGACTTTATCTGGTTGCCTTCTGTATAAGCAGAAAGGTTTCCGTCTATATCATAAGCGTACTTCATATTTAATTCCGAAGTACCCAGAAGCTGTTGGGAGTCAAGCCGGCCCAGTTCGTCAAATGACTGATAAAGCCCTGTTGAAAGCTGGACCCCAGTTTTCATGAATCGTTCCTGGACAGACAGCCCTTTTTCACTGTAGTTCATCTGTATCCCGGCACCGGTTGAAGTGGTGAGGGAGGACAGACGCTGCTGGGTGTCATAGGTGAAGGAAGTAGTCATCGCCTTCCCGCTCCATGTTTCCGTAATCGCAGTCCTTAGCCCCTGCGCCGGTTTCGTCGTGTCATTTTCGTAGGTCGATCCGACTTCATAGCCACCCGGTTCAGCCGTAGAAGTCATCCGGTTGTTGTCATCGTACCCGAATTGATACTTTTGCCCATTGGATACGATGGAAGTCATGTTCCCTGCGCCGTCGTATCCATATGAATTGACAGGCCGTCCGTCCATCTTCATTTCCTCAAGCTGGTTCTTTGAGTTGTAAAAGAATTCCTGTCTGGAATGGACGGAGTCCGATTTTCCTTTTTCCACCGCTTTCAAATTGCCGTTGTTATGGTACTCATAGCGGATGAATTTTCCGAGTGGATCCGTTTCCCTTTCCAACTGATTGATAGCATTATAGGTAAAGGAAGTAACATTCCCCCTTGCGTCGGTCCTCTTCTCAAGGTTGCCCTGCCTGTCATACAGATATCTTGTTGTGATGTCGCTTTTCCCGGCTGGGGCGACTTGCGTGACTGAAGTAAGTCTGTTCAGGAAATCATATCCGAATGAGGTGCGGTTTCCTTTAGGGCTGCCGATTGCAGTCTGGTTGCCATTCGCATCATTGTCGAAGCTGGCAGTTTGGTTCAGGGCATTGGTTTCCGTCTTCACGAAATTGCCATCCGGTGTATAGCCTGTGGAAGAGCTAGAGGCTCTTTCCTCCAGTTTAATGTTATCAAAGAACACTGTTCCTGACTGGTTGTTGAAGTTCGCATAAAGCTTTACCTGCGAGAAATCCTTGGCCGCACGGAAGGTCTTCTTTGCGAACTGCCATTCGCCAGGCATGTTTCTGTCGAATGGGACTGTGAATTTGCCTTCTGTCCCGTCACTGTAAACAAAGGTTGCCTGAAGCGAGAAGTCTCCTGTCTGGTTTGGCGCAATTGCTTTTGCCCACCCAGAAATCGTTATAGGGTTGCCGCCTTTACCATTGGCCTGCACAAGCTGGCCGATATAGCGGCTTGTAGTTGCGGATCCAGTCAGCCTAGCCGATGCCGTTCCAGCCAATTTGTCCACCGTAGACTTTCCATCTCCTGTACCAAGTGCGTTAAGTGTCCACTTATCAAGCGTCGTTCCGCTTCCTGTCTCCATCCCTTCATTCTCGTTCGAGACATATTCCCCTGCATCCGCACTTCGGTAGAGCTGTATGCCATCGTAATAGGCTGAACCTGCCCCGTTGAAACTGAGAAGCACTTGGACATATGCAGTATTCTTCGGTGCTGTAAATGTATTGGTCACGGCGCTCCAGTCCTTCGTCCCCTTTAAGGCGTGTGTGGCGTAGGAAATGGCGTTCCCTGAAGCGTCCTTGATGAACTGGTCTGCGGAGTCCTTGAAATAAACGACGATTTGTGCCCCGATACCAGTCAGGTTCTCAGTCTTGATAAAGCCGGAAACTGTGAATGGCTCTTCAGACTGGATTACCGGTATCGCGATGTTCTGGAAATAGTAGCGATAGGATTCTGTTCCTGTCACCGTGATTTTCCCAGACCGGCTGCCGTATTTGTAAATTGTCGCCGCCGTGTATCCACCCCCTGCCCTCATGCCCCAATTTAGCGGAAGGGCGTTCGCATCATAGGCTTCGAAACTCCTGTTCGGAACCAAGTTCACTGCCGGTGATGTTGAAGTGGTTGATGAAAGAGTATTCCCATACTTGTCGTAGGTGAAAAAGTCCGTATTCCCCGCCTGGTCGGTCGAGAATATGAGGTTACTCTTGCCATCGAAATGGTTTTCAGTTATTTTGGTGCCATTGATAGCCGTATCCATTAAATTCGATTTGTCATCAAATTCATGATCCACCGTCGACTGGTCAGGATACGTCTGGTGGTCGACATTCCCTTTCGCATCATAGTTGGTGGTTGTTGTTGGGCCTGTGGCACTACCATCCTTTGATGGCTCAATTACTTTAACGATTTCGTTGTTCTTCCACTCATATTTGGTCGTGGAAGGATTGCCTCCTTCATAATCCTCGATGATCTCCACGACATTAGCTGTCCCGAGCTCGAGATTTCCATCGTTCCTGTAATAGGTCTTATGGCCATTGGCATCCTTGAATACCGTCTCATATGGGCCTGGGTATTGAAGTTCCGAATAGATATTCTCTGAGCGGGGATCAGTGATTTTTGTAACCCTGACCTCGCTGTCATAAGCAATCTGCCCTTTGTTGCCTCTTCCGTCCGTGACGGAAATTATCTGATGTCCTGTATCATATGCAAACGAAATCTTCTTTTGTTCAGTTCGGTTTGCCGCATAGGTGATGGAAGTCAGCCTGTGTACAGGGTTACTATATTCATAGTTTAGCCTGGTTTCTGTTCCTTTGAAGTCTGTAATTTTTTCAAGGAGCATTGTGCCAGAATTATAGGAAAGGTTAAGGTCCCTGCCAGTAGTCTCTGTGCCGTATCGCTCGCTTATTTTTGTGATCCGGCCAGACGTCCCGTCAAAAGTGTAAAGGACGGTATTGCCTTTTTCATCGACGATCTTTGTATTCCTGCCCAGGGAATCGAAATGATAGACGGTCTCATCCGGGTGCTTGATCGTGTAACCGCCGTTTGCAGTGCTGTTAAGTTCGAAATAGGTGCCTTCTGGTGCAGAATAGGCTGTCCCGGTGTCATGCTGTTGCTTGTTGAAATGGAAGCGGGTTCCATTGTCATCAATATATTCAATGATGGATTTGTCGACATTCGGGATGAGCTTTCTTGACGCATTGAGTATCCAGCGATATCCGAACGCATCGTCGTAGCCGCTCCTGCTGTTGTACACGAGTTTTAGGTTGAAGGCATCGGTCCTTCCCGGCAGGTTTAGGACAGGTATATCATAGACCATGTTTCCGTTCATGACATTCACGACCGCAGAACCTTCCCCATTGAACAAGTCCGGAGTATATTGCCAGTAATCGGTAATACCTAAAAGGATTCTAGGCCGGTATGTGATGACGAGTTTCGGCTTTCCGTAAGGCGACGAGTCGGTGCTGCTCCATTCTGCCGATCGGAACTTTTTCACGCCATTCGTTTCCTGTGTGTTCGCATACTTCAGAACGACTCCGTAATTTGGGAACGTGTTGTCATACCAGCCCTTGACGAGATCACTGACCGGGAAGTATTTATAACCTTTCCCCGTTCCCATTGTAATGGTTGCCGAGGCTGGCGAATGAAAGGACGGCTGGGTGGACCATTTGACTGCAAACACGTCCCATGGGCTTGTGACGCGGTAGAGGGATACCGGTGTGTCCTCACTGGATGAGTACTGATAAACGCCTAGGCTCGCCTGTGCAATCCTTGCATTCGGGATGTTCGGCAATTCCCACTTTGCATATGTCCTGGTTTTGCCCATTGCCCCGTCTGTCCCGACGGAAAGGTAATCAAGGATAGAATAATTCGTATTGCTGTTGGTGCTGGATACAAGGGTGTCCTGTGCCTGGAAGACATCAATCCACGGATCAATGACGACTGGATAAACGCGCTCCTTGCTTGTCAGATACGCTTCATCGGCCGAAACCGTCAACAGGAAACCATCATTGACAGGTTCGATCTCCTGAGAAACTGCCAGAGAGATTTCGGCTGCCTCTGTTGAATCATACATATACGGACGTTGGATAAGGAACAGGAATTCACCCGTCTTTTCATCCCTGAACTCGATGGAGCCCATTTCCGTCTTGAAAGCCTTCATCCCAGCTGCCTTCAAATGGAACTTGAAAACGTTCTTCCCCCGATAGGAATCAAGAATGATATTCTCCTTGACTTTTGACCCCTCAACCGAATAGTCGAAGGTCACTCCAGGGTAAATTCCCTTGTACTTGACTTTTTTTTCCTTTTCAATTACCGGGGCGATATCCTCGCCTTCTGTATGGACTTTTGGTGTTATCGGTTCATTGTCGATAGCTTCAACCTGTACCGAATGCCCGCCAATCTCGTAGTTAAATAGGGTTATATTCTATTTGTTCTTGGGTATCTTTGGAAACTTCACCTTGAAATTGTTTGCCCTGTTTTCATACTCACCCTGAAAATTTTCTTCAAGCGTGTTATTAATATCCTCCCATTTACCATTTTCCTTGTAATGAATGGGATCCAGGAAGACCTCGGATACATAGGATCCATCCTTGTTTTGAAAGACCTTTGCTTTCTCAGTGCGGAGCGAAGGAATTTCCTTTATATCAGTGGATTGAGTCTCATCATTAACCTTAGACTGAACATTAGGAGCTGAACCGGTCTCTTCTGCTGATACATGTATAGTCTGCCAAGGAATTGAAGTGAAAATAAGCAGGAAGGATAGAAAAACACTAATAAGTTTATAAATTCTAATCTTTGTTTGCATAAATGCTCTCCTCTTTAGTTTTTTCTTTTTCATAGAAGTCAAACTATCTTATTTTTGCGAGTCACCTCAAATCAGAACTTTGGTTTTTTTTCCATTCCAGTAGATTATAGTATCAATACATATAAATGGAAATGCGGAAAGAATTTCCATTTATAATACAGGGAATGAAAACTCTGTTTATCCTAGGTTTCACAAGCGTTTCAAATATTTGACAGTTTTGTTACACTGTTCATTAACAGTTATAATGCTTGCACCCTTTGGTTAAGCCACCGAGCTCTGGGACAATTTTTGAGGACTCATTTAAAACAAATTGCATTTATGATCTTTCATGAATGTTTAAGCTTTCGCCGAGAATATCTACAAGTACTTCTAATAGATTTTTATCACCAGTTCTTGCCTATTCTTTTTTCCGACATTAGCAATGCATACTGCATACCAGGTTCTTTCATTGAGTCAATTGCTTCGGGTGCTTTTTGTTAAAGCTTATTAAAAATGTGGCTACTACACGTTCTAACTGATGCAATAGAACATAATCATAAGACTATAACAATAAGAGGTTCTGAAGAAAACGAGGTTAAGTACTTCAAAAAAATTAACTCTTGCTGACGAAGTATTAAATGGAGAGTTAGACTTCGTGGACAATGAAGAAAGCTACCAAAAAATAAAATATTTGCCTGGAACGAATAAAGATAAAGGATCGAAGAAAACGGAAAAGTAATGGAATTAGAAACCAGGTATTCGGATACCTTCTCGTGATGGTCATAGTGTAACTTCCAAAAGTTCTTTTGCCTTTTGAGGTTTTAGGCGTTAATCCTTCTTAAACATAATTATGAAATAATAAAAAAACGTCCAATCCCCTATGTACCAAGGGTTAGACGTTTTTACAACCAATTTATTAAAAGTATTATACGAATAGTTAAACCCTCTTTTAACCTCCCCCATCCACTTCGCTCTATTTCTCTGCAAGCTTATTTCTCTTTTAAGGATTCTACCCTAATTTCCCCTCCCTTATTTTATTTGAAATTATCCATACTTTTTGTTTTAGACTGCAATCAACTAGACAAGGCAAACTTTATATATACTGCTTACATCATGTCCAAGTCCTTTCTATTCTACAAAGAAAAGTTAACATCGTTCTTGTCTTTGTTGTCCGGTTTTTAATTTTATATCATTTAACATAAATACCTGCAATAAGGCTTGCATTTTTAAAAACAGGTTTCATAAAAAAAGACATAGGTGTGGCAACCCATGTCTAATTATTGTTGAAAAAAATTTTAATTAACTACTTACCGTAAATGAAGTAGTATATTTTTCAATAAACTTTTGTGGGGTAAAGTCAAAATAATTAATCAATCGGTTAACTTGATTAAGATCTTGGATTGTATTCCCATTGGTTAATGCTTTTGCAAACTCAAAAATATGAGCTTTTAACAAGTTTAGTTTTTCCGTTGTAATTATTCTTATCATTTGATGCGGCGAGGATGCATGTTCAAAAATGTTACTTGGATGAACCAATATTGGAATTTGAATACATGAATTATCATATTCATTTGTAAACCAATTTATAGATCCGTTTAATTGATTACAGTCCTTTTTATTTATTTTTTCGGTAATTGCGCCATTTTTACATTCAATAACAAAGAAATTTAAATTTCCTACAGCCCAAAGGACATCAGGTCCTTTATTAAAATCAAATTCAGGTCTCTGAGCATTAAAACCAAGATAAAAAGCAAGGTCTTTCATTGCTTTCTCAAAAGCTGGGGCTGTTTCGGGTTGAAAAACCAGCTTTTCAACTATACTCTTTAAGCTTAGAATAAATTTATTTGGGTTATTAAAAACATCGTTATAAAAACCTTTTAAATTTTGTGCTTGACTATGAAATAGATTTGTAATTTTTTCATATTGAATTCCTTCTATTGGGCTAAGAATTTGGCGATTTAATTCTCTAGCCGAGGTTAAAATCTGTTGTGACTGTACTTTATCAAAGAAATAATAATATTCAGCCAAGTGTTGTTTTAATAAACCCTTTACTTTATTGTCACCCGTTGTATTTATTGCTTCTTGTATTAAGCTCGCTGATTTTTGGAATTGCCGGTTTAAAGCTTGGTTAAATGCTGCTCTTTCTTTTACAACTATTTCTGAAATACTATTATCAGGATTATATTTTACTTGTGCAAGAGCTCCTTTACTGGCTTTAACCCAATCTTTATCCCTTGTTAATGAATAATGGATTAAATCCGTAAGGTTGTCTAATTCAAAACCGTGAGCAATCACCTGTTTTGATAACTGTTGTGAGATGTGAAGTTGAGTATTTGTTGCCGGAGTAAATTTTCTAATGGCATCTTTTACATATAATTCATTAACTAATGAGTTGCCCATTAAGAAAACTACACAATAATCATCTCTAGACCTTACCCCCCTACCCATTCCTTGTTCAATCTTTTGAATTTTATTTTGTAAAACCATTTGACTTCCTTGTAATGCGCCCTCTTCAAATTTTTCAATTTTTCTTCGTACATCGGGTAATCCATCAATAATTAAAATTCTACATGCATTACCTGGTAAGTCTATTCCATCATATTTATTTACCAGGACCACTAGTCCAACGTGCTTGCTCTTAAGTTCTTCTACCCCTTCGTACAGTGAGTCTGAGCGTAGGATTCGATCAGCTATATCTTCCCAGTATTTTGCTCTATAATTTGAAGGAACAATGACTACAGTATTATATTGTGTAGAAATTTCCTTTATATAGTTTTTAAAGCTATCATTATCAATAGTGGAATTTAATTCTTGTGGGACTAATATCATTCTGTCTCCAATATCGTTAGAACTGTCGGGCGTAATGGAACTTTTTATTGCATCAGACGGAACATCAAAGTGAGATACTAAAATACTATCATCAGAGAGCGTAGCACTCATAAATACCCTTCTATTCGCTTCCATAAAACTCGGGAAAGCATCAATAATATTATATTTAGGTGAAATTTCTATAAAATCCGAACCAAAGACACAATTACATAATTCAAGATGTTCTTTGATTAATGGCCATACGAAAAAAAGTGATTCATAATCGCGATCCTTTTCCTTTTGTGTCAGAAAATGCTTATAATATTCAAATAGTAAACCACGTATTGCTGGTATATTGTCATTCCAGTGCCAATATGGAACAAGCATATTGGCATTTGGATCTCCATTTTCTAATTCTAATAGCTTAGTACTTGATTGACTATCCAATCCTTGCTTTAAAATATTTAACATTTTCGAAAATAGATCAGAAGTAACTGGAATTTTAAGAGTAAATTGTTCTTCTGTTGTATCTAAACATGCATGAACATCATCTATTACAATACTTCCAATCTCAATTTGTATTTCGCCTACTCCAAACTTTGAATGACCGTTGATAAGTTTATAAATACTAGTTATCAGGATGCAATTACCTCTTCTGAAATTTGGATCTTGGGGATTATCGGTCGTTTCAATTCCTAATTCGCGTGCTTCCCTTAATGCTTGTCTTACTAAATACGGATCTGGAAGTACATAAACTGCTGGACCTTTATTCTCGTTTAGACAGCTTTTTAATATAAGTAAAGCTACTACAGTTTTACCACTTCCGGTATTCATTTTAATTACTAAATTTTTATCGTCCTTATTTTTAAACCATTTATTCCAAACTTCAGTCTGTACATCTCTTGGATAAGCAAACTTTTCATCATTTTTTTCGGGCAGCGCAGAAAATATTTCTCTAGGATGTAATAAGGTATCAACAGAGTTATTACCTGAAAGTTTTTCAAAATCTATCTTCATTTGAATACCTCCTTTTTGGTATATTTTAGCACGATTCTTCAATATATTCTCTTTTTTGTAAAATATTGAATATATTTCATGAATAATGTTAATAATATATATTATTTTTTAGATGGTGATTATTTAGCATTTTCTCTAACTTTTAAGCTGGCAGGCATACAATTGTAAAAAAATATGTAATATGGTTGATTGAAGAAAAATAACCATTTTTTTAAAAGGCCATTCAACAGAAATATATAAGAATCTAAAGGAAAAACCCACTAGTAAAATTCTTAACTAGTGGGTAAGACTATTATTCGTATTTCTTTTCCGGGTTTCTATAGATTTTCGATGTAACTAATGAAATGTTAGTAACTTTCCCTCGTTTTTTAAAGGTACTACCTTCTTTGATTATTAACTCCTTATATTTTCTGGTTTCTTTTTGAAGAGGTAATGTTACAGGGTTGCTCATTAAGCTTTTAAAATTTCCAAGTTCTTTATTGGAAGGATTGTCTTGAGCATATAGGGATTTAAATATTTCTATATGGCCTTCGGGAGTATCAATAAGATGTATTTTTCCTCTTTCGGTTAATAATTCTAAAGTAACTCTTTTGAACCTGTTTGCAACTCTTACTGTCGGCAATGGGTAGACTAAAACTTGTTTATAATTTACTCTAAGTTCAAGTTCCTTTTTAATTTCTTTTTCTTTTATATCAAAATATGCATTACTTTCATTTTGACTCTTTGTTCCGGCTAATTGAACAAACCTTCTAATGCAATCAGACCCAACCTTAAGTTTTCTTTCTGTGTTTTGATTTTTAATTTGCCAATTTTCAACATAGTTTCTGTGATTGCAGAGTTCACAATTATCTACAAAATCTTCTGATTCTTTTGGAATGTAACTTTCTAACTCCCACTCTAGTTTAGCTTCCTCAAAAGTTTCATTTAAACTATTTGCTATTAAGGTTTTTTTAACTAAAGGGCCAGGAATTGTTGTTAATTCTAGTTGAGGCTTCTCTTGTAGAACAGACTTTTGATCAATCTGCCTCAAATAAAATACCTCCGTGTGTTTTTTTACTAACAACTTCATTTTACCAATTCATTGGTATACTAGCAATTAATTACGAACAAACGTTTTGAATATTCCTCAATAAGTTATTACCTACGTACCTAAATATAGAGGTATTCCAGTGTTAGGTTTGGATAAAAGAAGTCATTTATATTCTTATATGGTAGTTCACTAAGGAAATTAAATGATACTATCCTTTCTAGTCCTATAATTAAACAAAAAAGAAGAGCGATGCTAAAGCTCCCCTAGATTAATTCTTTTGCTTATTTAATTTTTCTAAGAGATCTTTCCAGTTAGAAGGAAAACCGATATGGGCAAAATCAATATCTTCCTCATATTCAGATATAAGGGCGTCTAAATCGGTAATAAATCTGATTCCTTCCGTTTTAGTTAACAAACGTTCTGTTAAGTAGATAGCAGCGTAAATATGTCGGTTGCTAAATTGTCTGGCATCCTCTTTAAATAGTCGCGGTTTAAAAGTGAGATGCTTATTATATAGGCGGCCATAGTGAGCACAAACATTACGGACATTCGATAAGGTTTGTAGCCAACTTTCCATATAAAGATAAGGGACGTTGTAATAAATTTTTGCTATGTGTTTTTTTAAATCCTCGTTTAAATTCCGATAAAACTTAGATAGAAATCCAAATGAAGTTACCTCGATGGCAGCCCATATAGGAAACACTCCGTCATACTTTTTAAAGTGGTGCTCTACAAATAACTCACCTTTACGGCTTTTTGATATTAATGAATCAAGTTCTATTAAAGAATCTTGATGAAATTTTTCGTTAAGAAAATTTTCTTTATCCCGGTACCCAATAGGACCTAGTTTATGGGCTAATTCATAGGATATATGTGTTCTAAACGCTATTTCAATAGTTTCCAAAGCTCCTAACAGCAATAACCGAAGTCTCCTGTCAAACTCATATAGGGACACCATTTTATTAAAAGAAGCTCCAGCTACATATTCATCCTTAATAAGACGATCTTTAAAAGAGAGGCCATAAGCAGATAAACGATAATAATTAACCCGCTGTAATATTTTTTCTGCGTAGTCTGAATCTTCGATATGGAGCTTTCTACTTTCAAACAACTTTACTTGTTCTTTAAACGTAGTAGGTGGTTTGATTTTAGGTTTATCTTTATCCAGAGCCAATTTTCATTATCTCCTTGAATAAAAAAATGACCCACCTTGGTCCGCATTGTTAAGAGGCGTGGTGGGTTCTGTTACTATAATATTATTTGAAATAACCACAAAAGTCAACGAAATGGCTATTATTGTGATTATTTGATTTTCCCAAGTTTTATATATACTTTTTCCTTCCTGCCTCTAAATGCTTGCTAATGGATTTAACAATAGGATAGGTCTAATTTCTACAATCATCCTAAAGTATAGTAAATGCTTATAATTTTAACCAATCCCTATTTCCTTTTAATCCCTATTGGTTTTTGTTACTTAGCTATTTTTCTCTAATTATTCCTGACCATCTTTTTGTTAAAAATGTAGTGCCTTCGAATAACCAGGATCAACCGGCACAACTACATTCGTAAGAGATGATACAGGAAAAGAGATGGATATTTCTTCAGCCGCTGGAAAGCTTTATCCTGTTTGATTTTAGATTTATCTTCATCGATAGCCAATTTTCATTATCCTTGAATAAAACAAAATGCCCCAACTTGGTACGCATTGTCAAGAGGCGTGGTGGGTTCTGTTACAATTATTTTAGTTTAATTAACCAATAAGAGTCAATGGAATGGCTTTATGCATCATTTCGTTTTCCCCAATCTTCCTAAGTAAGGTATTTGAACAATTTGTCTTACGAGATAAAAAAATTACTTTGAATAGTAAATTTAATTTCCAAGGAGAGATTACAGTGGCTTCAGAACATGGAGGAGACAAATTAAGAAAGTTACGGAAAGAATTGAAGCTAACCCAAGTCCAGGTGGCTAGGATAATTGGAATAAGTTCGATTAGAATCCGTAGGCTTGAGAAAGGCTTCCGTGGAAATCTTGATCGGATAGCAATACACCGGCTAGCCAATTTTTATGATATTGATGAAGTGGAATTATTAATTGAACTACTATCAAAACATGATGAGCCAGATTAAGAACCACGAACGCCGCTAAATCTATGGGAAAATTTTGCTTTTCCGATTAATCTCGGTTTTGCCTGGTTCATACAACAAATAAAAAACGCATAATACTTGCATCTATTACATGATTATAGTGTAACTACCAAAAGGACTTTTGCCTTTTTAGGTATTTAAATCTTATAATAAGTGTTAATCCTTCTTAAACTTAATTATGAAATAATAAAAAAACGTCCAATCCCATATGTACCAATGGTTTAGACGTTTTTACAACCAATTTATTAAAGCGTTAATTAGTATTATACGAATAATACAGGGGAAACTCTTCAGCTATTCCTATCTGTAATTCAGATTAATTTTTGATTTGCCGGGGTTTATAGAGAATAAACGAATAATTAAAATTAGACTCTCTTTAGAATCACCAACTTTAATAAAAATACAAAAAACAGCTTTAAGGGTATCAAATAAGATACAAAAAATGTATCTGTATCATCAACTCAAAAAGCTGCTTTATTATTCAATATGTTAATAATTATGGTAAAGTAAAATTGACAGAAGCAAAAAGATTGTAGATTAATATTAACTATTTTCTTTTTGAGAAATAATACCTTCCTCTAACTCACCAATAAACCAAATCTCATTTTCAAAGTATCCATCTTCATCATCAATAATTTCTTTAACTCCTCTTATTTTAATGTCTTTTGGAATATCTACTCCCAATTCTCTAATCAGATTTCTATTATTAGATAAAGGGGTCCAATTATAATATTTATTATCTCTTTGAAAAAACTCCTTGTAATAAGATTCTCCCTTAAATATAATAATTTGGGAGTTCCATAAACTCGGTAGTTGTATTGCCGCAATAACTCTTAAAAAATCATTAGAATGCGGTTTTTTTTCAATTAAATGAATTGTACGATCTATTAATGTTTGAACACAAAGTCTTTTTATTCCTAAAGGTAGTTTACTTGAATTAATAAAAGCTTGGCTAACTGGTAAATGTAAACACCAGTGATTATTATTATAAAATTCAGTTGGAAACTCTTCGGTTAAATGAATGATTTGGTCAATCATATTTTTTGTCTTTCTTTTTTGTCCTCTAATTTTTTTTTTCATACTTTCTCCTTTATATTGTAAATTTCTCCGTTATATTTAGATAACAAAAATTAAACTTTTTGGGTTCCATAGTAACTCTTTTTTTGCATTGAAAATTATTTATTTTTGTATTTAAGGACTCTTCCTCTAGAATGTAAAATATTCACTTATAGTTCCAGGAGGCAACAATTAAGTGTATTATTATTAATCCTGAAGAGTACGACTTTTCACGGGTGGTTTATACATTTTTCCTGTTTTTGGATCCATTGAACCCAAATGAACTCTATTTTTATTAAAAACCTCAATATCATTATGCCTATTATCCCAAGAGTAGTATTTTTTATTTTTCCCTTTGCCGCTCGTTTTATAATTTCGTCCTTTTACAGGCGTTAATTTCCTCCAGATAGGACTTTGCTGTTTCGTCACGTTTGTGACTCTACCAGAACCACCTCTTCCACCACTACTGTTACTCCCTCCAATATCTATTCTTGTACTAGGTCTGTTTGGAGCTTTCCCAGTAGTATCAACTAATGTTATAGGGTTACTTTCAGCATAACTATAACCATTCTGTGAAAGGGAATTATTCTTATCGCCAGGGTAAGGATCCTTTGAAAGGAAGTTTCCATTTAGCGGGTCATAGTATCGCGCTTTCAGGTAGTACTGTTTAGTCTCCTGGTCGTAATAGTAACTTGCATAACGGATAGGATTTTCCTTTGCAATTGTTCCAGTTTCACTCAATATATTCCCGTAAGCATCGTACGAATATGATCCTATTTCAGAACCCATAGTATTAACGATGGATGTCACATCCCCACGGAGGTTCGTCCAGAAGTAATAAGTTTTGGTCTGCCAGTTCCCTGCCTGGTCCTTATCCTTTATCACCATTCCGACAGCTTTTCCGCTCTCATCCCAGTGGTAATGCCGGTATCTTTGAACCTGGCCATTTTCTTTCGTGACCTCGAGTGACAGGTTGGCATCCTCTCCCTCGTAATAGTATTCATACGTTTTGGTACCGACAATTTTCTTCGTCCGGAGCCCTTCCTCATCGTACTCGTATTTGGCGACCTCGGTATTATTCAGAGAAGTGGTCCTCTTTTGGACACCCACATCATTGTACTCGTATTTGAATCTGTCATCCTGCTTAAGATTCCCATCCAAATCATAGGAGAAGTTTGTTCCGTTTTTTGTGATTATTTGGTTGCCATCATTGTACGTTAAGGTAGTTGCTTCTCCATTATGAACAGTTTTCAGCCTATTACCAACCTTATCATATTGGTATTCGTTCAAGGTGCCATCCGGCAGGGTTTCCGTCCGCAATTGGTTGTTGGCATCATAGGTGTAGATGCTCTTCCCACTCCTGTCCGTAACCTTCAGGATATTTCCGGACTTGTCATATTCATAAGAAATGGAAAGCGATGGTGTCGTATCCATTCCTCTCAGGTACTGGATGGAGGTTAGATTGTTGCTTGGATCATAGGTATATGCGCTCCTGAACAGACCGTTATGGAAACTGACATCTGCTTTGTTTTGCTTCAAGTCATACGAATTATGCATGCGGATAAACGGATTCGAAGTCGGGCCTACAGTAACCCCTTCCACTTTTCCTTCGGGGGTGTAGGTCCTGCTTTGGTACAGCATGAAAGCCTGTACTGTATCATTGTAGGTAAGTGTTCCATTTTTCAACCGATCCATCTCGTCATAACCGTAGGTGGTGGAGTAATTCGGTCCTTGTGTATATTTCTCTACCAGGTTGTTTGTTGTATAACTATAAGTCTTTTGTACTAATATGGTATTGGTTAATAGATCTTTAAAGCTCCTGTTCAACAGCTGTCCAGCGTTGTCATAGGTATTCACCCAATGAAGCGTGGCTTGCCCTGCGCTGTTTTTGACCGTGACATTGGCTACCTGGTCTACTTCATCATACACAACATTTTTACTGATTCCCGACTGAAGCTGGGTCTTTTGTAGGTTCCCGTTTATATCATAGACTTTCAATGTTTTTATTGATTGGGTGCTGCTTATCGGGAATAAGGATTCCACCAACTGGTCGTTTCCATCGTATTTATAAGACTTCACCTTTCCATTGGGATTTGTAAGGGAGGTCATGTTCCCGTTGGCATCATAGACGTATGAGGTCTTGTTGCCATTCCCGTCTGTCACAGAGGTTTTTAAATCAGGATTCAATAAATCGAACGTATAGCTGGTCGTCCGACCTTCCCCATCCGATTCGCTGATCACCTGTCCGTAATCGTTGTAAACAGTTCTTGTCGTGACCCCTTTTGTGTCCGTTTTGGTGATCATTTTATTTGCCTCGTCATAGCTGGTCATTGTATAGGTGTTATTTGGATAGGTGACCTTCGTTTCGCGTCCATATGAGTCAGATTCATATTTTGTGATTTCCTGTCCAGTCTGGCTGCTAATCAGCTTGTAGTCATTATAGACATTAACCGTCTTGACTCCATTAGGGTCCATCCTTTCGATGACCTGGTTTTTGTCGTCATATGCATACGAGGTGATTTTCCCCTCTTTATCAGTAGCTTTAATCAAATTGCCATTCTGGTCAAATTGATTGGTTTCCGTCTTACCGTTTTCATCCGTAACTGTCAGGACGTTGTAGTTAGCATCATAGGTTGTCTTGCTTGTGGTTCCATCCTGGTTAATCACATCGGTCACCGCAAAGGTGTTTTTGGCTGAATCCCTTTTATAGGTAGTCGTTTTCCCCTGGGTGTCGCTAACTTTATAGGAGTTCGCCGATATATCGAACGTATAGGTAGTTTCAATTGAATCCTTCCCGTCCGCCTGCGGTGTCAGGATGGACAGCCGGTTATTTTCATAACTGAATGTATTGGTATTGCCCTTCCCATCTGTAAAGGCAGTCATGTATCCGTACACACTATCATAGTCGTAGGAATTTGTTATGGTCTTGGCCGTTCCACTTGCTTTGACAATAGTAGCAATCAGCTGTTTCTTTTTATTATATTCATACTCCACCCAGCGGTCCTTGAAGATGGTTTTGGTTAACATACCTTCCAAATTATACGTTAAGGTTATGCTATTTCTTATGGTTCCTGAAGAATCCACTTCAGAAATTTCTCTTAGTCTGGTGCTTAAATTTGTATAACGAAATAGGATTAAATTATTATAAGGATCCTGATATGAATATAAACGGTACCTAGTAGAACTCAATGGAACTTCTTCAAAAAACTTAATATTACCGTGCCCATCAGTTAGTGAAAAGCCTTTAGTTCCATTTACCGTTTCTTTTTTTAAGATAAAGTATTTTCCCTTAGGAGAAATAAAGCTGGCTGTTGTCGGATTAAATAAAAACTCATGCGCTGTGCCATCTTCGTCTAAGTAATAAATGTCCTGCAACTCTGTCGATTTTTTATGAAGAGATTCGTTCCCTTGAAACGTCCAACCCTTACCTAATGCAGATGATTGAGTGGATTTTGAATTGTAAAATCTAGTTAAACTAAAACCCTGCTTTCCTCTAGTAAATAAAGAATGATCAGTTACTTGAAGATTCATATTACCTGTAGTCACATTTACAGATCCTGTTAAATTCCCCATGGAATGAGTGTGGTATGTGAAGTAATCCTCGATACCCGAAATTAAATCGTCTGAAGAAACACTCGGATTGACATGTTCGCCAGTTCCCGGTGGAAGAGTGCATCCGCCGGGATCAGGATCTATTGGATCTGTTTTATTAATGGTTTGCGTACAAGTAAGAGCAGCTGTATAACCTGGTTCTAGTAATGGGATCAATAAGGTTATAGCACAAAACACAATAAAGCTTTTAAAGACTAGACTATTAGTAACCCTTTTTTTGAACTTTGACATTAAATAAATTCCCATGAAACATTCACCCACCTTTTTAAAATAAATGCAAAAATAAGTGTTGTGCGTTTACCATTTACCTCCTTGATTGGTTTATAATAGTACTTCTTCCTGTTGTCCATAAATCCTTTTTGATCTAAAAAAATTGTGCGAAATATACAGAGGAATCTAGCAGTATAAGGAATTAACATAGAGGAAGATGCCAAAACGCATATATGAGATTAAGTTTATTCCTCATTCCCGTTTTTGACGATTTATTTTGCCGGGGAGTTCGGGAAAAAAAGGCGAGGCTGCTGCTTCTCGCAGGTTTTTTCAGTAGCCGCCAACTTGCTGGGCGGTTATTGTGCGGACCGGTTTGGACGGAAACGGATGATGGTCTTATCTGCAGCCGGACAAGGACTGTCGTTTTTCATCCTCGGAATCGCTCAGTAACCTTGGCTCGACTCGCCTGTGCTTGGTTTTGCCTGTTTCACGCTTGCGGGCGTATTCGGTTCATTTATTTGGCCTGCAAGCCAGGCGATGGTTGCCGACCTCGTGCCTGAAAAAGACCGAAGCGATGTTTTCGCCGTCTTTTATACATCGATTAATATTTCCGTTATTGTCGGACCGATTCTTGGGGCTATTATCCGTTCGAGGTTTGGATTGTATCAGGGTTTATCGGCCTGCTGCTCTCTTTCATTCTCGCAAAATGGACACGGGAGACGCTCCCGGTACAAATGTCAATATCGACAGGCTCGGGCAGCAAATGGTATCATGCCTTGAAAAGTCACTTCAACGATTATGGCGTCATTATAATTCCTAAGCCAAAGCCTAAAAAGCCCACACATTAAAGGAACTTTTAAAATTTCCCATAAATTCATTAACATATTATCCCTCACCTCCTAAAATAGATTCTTTTTTTGCGGTTAGACAACAAAAAAAGCGCCCTGGGGTGAACTTTGTTTATACTAAGCATTCTCTAATACAAAATTAGTAGAAACCTAGTATGAAAAGTTCGCCCAAAGGCGCCAATGTTTATTGAATAACCCGCTAACCTTAGTTAAGGTTGCATAGAAAAAAGAAATTAAGAAAAAATATACTTTAATTATAATATACATTTCCTTAATTTTAATTATATTCCATGCTATTTATAGCAATTACTCTCTTTACTCGGTTATTAAACTTTTCCTTCCAGTAGCCCTTTGTCATATCTGCAATAGCGACACCGGTTGAACTCTGAGATCCTATGAATTTACCATCTCCAATATAAATTCCTACATGGCCATCCTTTTTATAGGTATCAAAAAATACTAGATCACCCGGCTGCAGGTCATTTACATTGGTCGTCTCCCCTAGATTCTTTAGAGTTTCGGTACTGACAGAAGTGAGTTCACCTAATTTTACTCCTACTTCCGAATAGGCCCAATGAACAAAGCTAGAGCAATCAAACCTTCCAAGGTTAATGTCTGTATGGTTCCTACCGCCGCCAAATACATATACTGAATTATTAATCCAACGATTTCCTACAGTAACCACATTTTTTGCAGAGCCGGCAAACATTTCAATAGGTCCATCTGAGCCTGTGCCATTTTTATAGGTCTCCGCATAAGCAATCACTTTATTTACATACCAATCAGCATGGTTATAATGCCAAATTGCCTTTCTATGATCCTTGGAGAACCCATGAGCAGAAAGGTACTTAGCCGCGGCCGCAATGCTGTCAGCAAGGCTCCAGGGGTCTGCTATGCCGTCCAGGTCTGCGTCTACTCCATATCCTTTCCCAGCCTTAATTACATGCAAGTCAGTAATATCTAAATCGAAGGCTACTAAGCCGCCTACCGTTTCATATTTGCTCCCAACCCAGGTACTTGGCATAAACTGCATATGACCGACAGCTCCAACGGAAGAAACCATTTTTGAATGAGTGGAAAAGTTAGTCTCGATCTTATGAATTGCGGCTAAATAATACCAAGGGACTCCATACTCCATTTCGGCTTTAATATAATGTTTCATAAACTGATCCGGAACCTTACCAGGTACAATCGTTTCCACCATATCATTAAAATAATGAGGAATTGTATCTGGTTTTAATTTTAGTGTCCCCTCTTTACTAGCTTTTTCATATTCGATGGCTTTTTCAATTGCAGACTTTTGGTTAGTGAGCATTTCGGTTTCCTCAATTAAGGAGTCTTTCTGTTCGGCTGCCTCCGCTTCCTTATTTTCCAACTCTTTTAGTAGAGAAGATTTTTGGCTGAGTTGGTCCGATAAGTGTTCTTCCATACCTACTAAATCTAACTGAACCGTTTTTGCTTGCTTTTGGAGGTCAATTAACCGCTCTTCTTCGGCTAATAGTGTTCCTAACTCCTGTGCCTGGGCTAATAAGTTAAATGACAGCTTGTATGAGCTTTCCGGTTCTTTTGGTAACACACGAAGATCCGCAAATTCAATTAGGCTATTTGTTTTTATTCCTAATTTTTCTTTTTGATGATTAATGGACTGGCTAAGTACTTGTATTTCTTCCATTAAAATTTTGAATGAAGCTTCGGTTTCACGCAAAACGACCTCGTTATCTTGAATAGCATTTTTTAATTTTTCTATGTGTCCTTTCAGTATCAACTTTTCATTTTGCAGCTGATTAATTTTGTTATCCATTTTATTGATTTGAAGTTCAATGTGCTTTTTTTGTTGTTCTATTTTCTCGGTTGCTTTGTTTGTTTCAGCTTCAGCTGGTGTAGCACTAGTAATTCCTGTGCCAACTAACGAAACGGCTAATGTTAATTTAGCTATCTTCATTTGCAATCCCCCTAACTTTTCAAGTGACACTATAAGTCTCCTTTCTCTAAGGCAAATAAATAATCAGACCTAATACAAAAAAACAGGAAATGATAAAAAAGAAAATCGTAATTAATGTATGAAGGTATTTATTTTCCATATTAGTAACCCTGCTACTATGCAATCACATAGTTTTTATGGCCAACGACAGTCCTGTTTGTTTCATAATCTAAAAGATTCTTTGTTTCCTCTGGAATTTGTACCAGGACGCTGTTTTCATTCACTTTAAAAACTACTCCCTTATGAATCTCTCCTTTTCTCATAAACTGTATGGTTTCTCCCATCTTAGCTTTTCGATTTCTAGCCAATTTTTTGCCTCCGTTTCAAAAATAAAAAGAGCCCCACAAATACAGAGTGATGATTTCACTCTACACTGTGGGGCTCTCCCATTCCGGTAAATTTGATTATATATATTCTAACATATTATAGAAAAAAGTAGAGGAAATAAAAATAAAACTCTGTAATTTAAATGGTTAGATTAACTTAACAAAAAAAAAAGGCTAACCACAAAGTGATTAGCTTAAGAAACGCTAGATTACTGGGTTAATACTATATGCCGTTTTAACTAAGGAGTCAATTACTTCATCAGGTATATCATATACAATTAAATATTTCCCATTTCTATCAAGTGGTTTTTCAAAATTTGAATTTGAGATATATTTTTCTATATATTTGCTACTCAGTAATAAGACTATTCTACTATCGAGTTCTTGGTGTTCTATTTTAAGAAATTCCTTCCAGCTATAGCTCTTAAGATTCAATATCCTTTTGTTCGAATACGTTTTATGGGGATCTCTTATAAATCCAACTATTTTACTTATATCTGTAAAAGCATCACAACATTTATTGTTATCCCCTAAAGTCAAAATATAAGGTGGTTCAATAAAAACTAGCCGATGAGATATTAAATATCCTCGCATATCTTTAATAACCACTATGTCATTTTCTTTATAGTCTTTTTTAGCCTCTATAAATACTGTATCTCCATGGTAGAAGGTATCTTCCATTGAGATTCCTTGAATAGTGAACTTGACTTTACGATTAGAGTTCACTGCCTTACTTATAAAATTAATATCCATTTATCACATCACTACTCTCGAAATTCTCCTCAACAATATCTTGTTCAATCATTTGATTAATAAAATCTTCTATGTCATTTTCTATTTTATAATCATGATCCAAAGAAAAAACTTCTCTTACCTTATCAATTATTCTTTTAGTATCAACATTTGATTTATCAGTTAAAAATCTAAATATACACATGGAGACGTTATCATTCAGTAGAAATGTTTCTCCAGATTTACTTAAAATATATATGGCATTTCCGCGGTCATCTACAAAACTTTCTTTTTTAATAGATATATTCATTCTTTTTCAACTCCTTATCTCTATTAAAAAATAACCACATAGATTCTAAAAGCAATTCCTTATTAATGTCGCATTCTGTATGATCTACTCCGTCTAAATTTGATGTGAGTTCATATTGTAATCCTCTGCATCCACCTGCACATAGATATTTAAATGTGCAATCTTTACACTTTTTCAGATTATCAACTCTACTATTTCTCGCCTTATTAAAAGCTGCCGAATTTGTAATAATATCCTTAATGGGTTGTTCCCTTACATTCCCAGCTTTAAGTTTAGGGGTGTGCAATAACTTACAAAGATATACATCACCGACCAAATCTATAGAAAATTCACCGATTCCAAAACCGCAATGTTGATTAATAATAAATGGTTGAATTTGAGTTTCATTTCTAGACATTCTGTTCCTCGTTGAGTCTAATTCTATTTGTAGCCGGTCACTAACTTGAAGTGCAAAGTCTTGTTTTTCCTTGCCTCTTCCCATCTCACCAAAAGGAACGACATTAAGTCTAATGTTATTTTCATCCGTAAAAACTCTGAGTTTATCAATAGCGTCTTTATTATTTAATGTCACCGTCTGATTTATTTTTATACTTGCCCCTGCCTCCAATAATAAATCTATAGCCGTTTTTGCATTGTTCCAGGAATTTTTACCTCTGTTTTTATCATGTTCTTCTTCATCTAATGAATCAAGACTAATCGTTATTAAATTGCAAAGGTTAGCAAGCTTTTCCGCTATTTCCCTTGTTCTGATAAAAGAGCCATTAGAAATAATGTTAGCCTTTAATCCAATATTTTTAGCATGGGTTAGAAGTGTAAATAAGTCTTTCCGTAAAGAAACCTCCCCACCAGTAAATACTATTGTTTCAATACCTATATCTTTCAATTCCGAAATTGTCTTTAATGTTTCATCAGTTTTCATTTCATTTGGAAGCTTTCTAGCTGGACCAGCTTCTGCATAGCAATATATACAGTTGATATTACAATTGTATGTAGCAACAAAGTAAACAACTTTGGGAATATTAACCTGAGACATGGAAGGGATTTCATTTTCTGTTTGTGCTAACTTATATAATTTTATTAGGTTTTCAATTTTTTTAGTTTCTGGGCTAAAGCCTGGAAGTCCATTAATAATATTTTCTTTAACAAATTCAATTTGATCCTCATCTACAACTATCCAACTATTAAGTATAAAATTATGTACAATAAACTGATTTTTTCTAGTGTAAGCTACTACAGAATCACTAATTCTTTCCAACTTTGCACCCCTTTTCATTGAATAATTGATTCCATAAAAGGGAAATAAGCTAGATATCTTGCTTATTTCCCTTTATTCTTTAAACTATAAAACGTTTACCACCCGCCACCAATTAAAACCCCGCATCCACAGGCAGTTCTTATATAGCTACTTACTTTTTTCATGACTGGTTTTTGATAGATCATTTTTATGTCCCCCATCCAACAAGGATGCCGCAAGCACATGCAGATAATGCTTTATTGTTAATAATTTTAAGAACTGGTTTTTGATATAACATATAATTACCTCCCGGTTTTAAGAAATTAAGGCTTAGGTGCCCCAACTTCATTAGCATTAACCCAGGGAAAACCAAACTTATCCATGCACTATAAACTTGTTGGCTAGCTTTACCAAGTAAGGTAATCCCAAAGTTCATGGAATCGAAATACTTTACTATTTGGAGCTCCTTAGGTCTAAAGGGACCTTGTAATTAGGGGGGGACCAACCTGTTTGCACTTATTCAAAAGATGCTATAGATATGTATAAGACTAAATGAACAAATTGGTCCTTTCCGGTAGGGCACAAGTAAAACCGCCCCACAAAGTGCATTTTAAAACTAGTTCTCCCACCTAATTAACTATTAACCTGCTCCTCCACCTACCAAGAAACCACAAGCGCAGTCTGACAATACTACTTGCTGTACAATCTTTAGTTCAGGTTTTTTATATTCCCGCATCTTTACACCTCCTTAAATATTACTTTGCTAATTCCATTACCAGATCCTGAACCAACTAACCAACCGCATAGACAAGCTGACATTACAGATTGTTTTACATTTACCAATTGGGGTTTTTTGTATTTCATGGTTTCCAACACCTCCCTTCTTTAACTAAATAATACAATATTTAGATTTTTTCACCTTATTCCAATTGTTACAATTTTAGGAACTTTACCTTTTTTTGAAATATAATTATTTTTCTCGATTACTAACTAATCTTTTCCTTTACATATGAAATTGTATGAAATAAAATGAAAATAGATGAAAGTTGTGGAGAGAAATATATTGGAGGTATTATTTATGAATAATTTATATACAGTAGACGAAGTGGCTATAATGACAGGTCTTACCAGGAGAACAATACAAAATTATTTAAAGGATGGGAAGTTGAAAGGAAGAAAAATCGGTGTTCAATGGAGATTTACTGAAGAAAATATCCAAGCGTTATTCAACAATCAAGATTTTCAAGCTGAAGTAACAAATTCTAATAATAAAATGGTTCTAGAATTTCTAAATTCAAAAGAGCGTCTGGAAACCGAAATTTGCTCTGTCATTGATTATCCTTGCTTAGACAAAAACCAGATTGATAAGTTAACTCAACAGATAATTAAATTTGTAAATACACATCAGTTAAAGGGAAATATAAAGTTTTCCTATCAGTATATAAAAGAGCATAATATTGCTCGCTTTATTATCACTGGAAAAATCCAGTACATAAATCAAGTTTTGCAAATGGTTAATTAGAGAGGGATGTCAGAAATATCTGAAGGACAAGGGCACGTTTTAGACAAACAATCATAAGGGGGCTTATACGATGAATAGGAATATATCATTAATTACACTCAATCAATTTTTAACGAATACTGCTGACAGTATTTTTCAAATTGTTCTTTTTTGGTACGTATATCACCAAACAGGTTCAGCTCTTTCAGCGTCCCTCGTTACTGCGATTAGTTTTACCATACAAATCTTCTTATCCCCTCTTATTGGTGTTCTTTCAGATAGATACAACCCTCTTACAACTATGCAAGTGTCTTTTGGTATATTGGGATTAGTTGGAGTTATTTTTGCACCTGTGTATTTCTATTTAAAGTCTTTAATCGTTATCTATATTTACTTTGCAGTAATTATCCATACTTGCTGCATGATGCTTGAAGGATCGTCTAAAAATCGGCTCATACCATTATTCGTGGGTGAAGAAAATGTTGTAAAGACTAATGGATATATTTCTTCATCTGGAAATCTTGCTTCATTAATTGGAAATAGTCTAGGCGGAGGCATTCTAGCAGTAATATCTTTTGCAGGGGTAATGTTAATCCATTCTGGCTTATATTTCTTGGCAGCAGTAATATTGTTGTTTTTGATAAAGGTTAAATCATCACAGGAAAAAAGCGAAATATTAGTAACAGAACTAAAAGCAGAAACTAAAAAGTCAGATGTAAAGCTAAAAAAACCAAAATTTTTTCAAGAAATGTTAGACGGCTTCAAATTATTAAAAAGCAATCGGCCATTACTAAAATTAGTTATTTTATCGACTGTTTTAAACATCGCTATGCTTAACGCCTCACTATTAGTTGTATTAGTTAGTGATCAATATCATGGTACATCAACAATATATGGTTTATTTAACATGTTTGGCATAATAAGCTCCATAGTTATTGGTTTAATTATTGGTAAATTAACAACTAAATTCAAAACTCCCACTTTGTTTGCAGTGGGTTTGGCAATCAGCGGGGTTGCAACGGTTTTAATGGGAGTAACAAATATTATTGCAATAGGGATCTTACTAAATATGCTAGTGCTTGCTTCAGGGGCGATACTCCGAATTACCTTTAATTCATTTATGATGATTTGTGTAGAGGATAAATTTCGAGGGAGGATGATGTCTCTTGCAATTGCAATTTCTGCAATTATTGTACCTGCAGTATCTCTCTTAGGAGGGTATTTGAGTGATAAATTTGGCGTGGGAATTGTTTACATCTTGTCCGGAAGTTGGATATTTATCTGGACTTTATTTCCTCTAATTGATAAAGATATTCGAGAAATTAATCTTGGAATAAAACAAAAACGTGGTGAATTTGCTAAGTCTATATAAATTTCATCAGTAAAAGAAAGAAGTTATCTGATGCTTCAGTATCAAAGGAAGATAAGTCTTTTAAAACGGTTTTTAGTAGTTTTTTTGAGGGGTTAAAATAAAAAGCTAACCACTAAAAAAGTGATTAGCTTTTTATACAATTAAAACAAACTTAATTGTTCTTCACTATTATTTTGAATAGAGGATTCCAACTTTTTATTTACTTCTTTATTGGTAATATTTATTTTAGAATGATTAATTTGGTAGCATCTACAGCGTTCCTTCTTACCAGGTTCTGTTTCAATAAATACACACTCTAACTTTCCGTAATTGCATTCTTTAAATGCGCTGCAGCAAGAGAATTCATGTGCCATCTTCAAGCTCTCCTTTCATTAAAATGATGTAAATGATAGTTGTTTTTCCTCTGTGGAACTTTCTAGTCCAAGAAGGAATTTTACGTTTTGAATGATAATGTCGGTCACTGACATATCATCAGGCGCCTTGGTCCTTCTGCCATCCTCGTATTTTCGGGCATTTAAATACGCTGTAGAATCAGTTGAAAAAAACGGATATTCTTTCAGTAATTCATCAGCCATACCCAAGCTGTGAAAGTTTTGTTCCGGATGCTTACCGAACACTTTATCCAATATTGAACGGATAAACGGTTTTCGGCTGCTCAGATAGGGAACAAGCCCTCCTATAGCGATAAGTTCATGTTCTTCCATAACAAGCCTGTCCAATTCATCTAATGAATCAGTGAATTGCCATACCGGATATATCGTTGCTCCAGGAGTTAACTCTTTTAATTTGAGGTAATTTTCTTTTGTTTTCTTTGGATCACCCACTACATCTAACGGAAGAAAGCCTAAAATGCGATTATTTTCTTTGTTTTCGTTAATAAACCGGGCATATCCCTCAAGAGTAAACTCCTCCATTAACTTTGCAGAAAATAAGCATTGTTGCTGTACAACATTAGATTTCTTTTGCTTTATCTTCTCATTGAAAAAACTAAATGCCCCGCTATCAATAATGGCATATAAATCATGCCTGTTTAGCATGTTCAATGCTTTTGACGATTCCAATATTGATTTGTAATTTAAAAGCACACGTTTAAGCCCTAATGGTTTAAGTACTTTTGCGACTAGTTCAGGCGATCTTTCCAGGCCGGAGGCAAAAAACAAAGTGCCAAGCAAGGAAATACGAAACTCACCAAATTTTAGAGTCTGCAATTTGGATAAATGCCTGAATATATAGTTCAAAATTCCGAATAATGCGGAACTGAACTCGGTATAGGCTTCCATTTCTTTTCTTACAGCTGTACGTTTAAAGTACATGTAACTAATCGCCTTTCTGATAGCAGTCCTTGCTAATCTAAAGGGTTTCTCTCCTTTGTAGGATTTCAGATAAAGACAATCCTTATCGTAGGAAACAAGGGTATTTACCGCCCCTTTTGCTGTACGGAAAAAGCCTTTCTTACTTAATTCCCGCCTGAATTTTCGCTCTATAACCCTTGCATCAAGGTCATACTGTTTGTACATAAGATTACCTCCGTTTATTAAAGAGAGCCCATTCGCAAGTGAATGAGCCCCATTAATCGAATTTGTTAAAGTTTATCCTGCAGAAACAGGAATACCCTGTAGAAACCTAAAACCGTAAAGGCTAGGCTTACTACCGCACCAATTACTGAACGAATTACTTTGATAACAAAAATCAAAGCAATAACACCAATCACGATCAACCACAAAGAAGGTAGTTGAAGCAAATTTGTCAGCAACTCCATGTTAATCCCCCTAATCAATTTAGCTAATTTGTTTAACCCATCGTTTTTTAGGACCGGTAGGCGCTTTATCAACCCGTTTTCTTGATTGGCTTGACCATGAACCACCGTCACTAATACCGCTTAAATAGAAGCCACTAGCTCTCAATGAAACTCCTGTTTCTTCTTCAAGTGTGTAAGAAATGATTTTGGTATATCCCATTGCCTTGGCTGCCTGGTAAACAGCTGAAACTAGTTTAGAAACCCCGTTTTTATAGATGCTAGATTTTATACAGCAGCGCGTTATTTCTAAGGTGAATCCATCATCTAAATGTCTGTTTACTGGATTGCCGGCCATGATAACTCCGACAAGGGTATCTCCATCACTTAAAGCTACGGAAAATCGATGTCCCTGCGGAGCAACGTGGTGACGATGATGCTCATTAATAAATTGGCAAGCCTCTCTAAAGGTAATGGGCACCGGCATCAGCTTTAAGGGTTTAGGCTGTTCTATGAACAACGTATCCAAAGGAGTATCCCTTTGATACCAATCCAGAAAAGAGTCAATTTGAACCAATGCATGTTGTTTGGCAATTTCTTTTGTCAATGCACTGTCCCAAACGATTTCATACCCATCATCCAGTAATTCTCCTAAAGCTCCATTACCTAATTCTTCGTCGCTTAAGATGACAAATCTATTAGTAGAAACCTTATAGAAAATCCAATAAAATGGTTTTGTTTTATACAAGCCCAATTCCTCCTAAACAACAGGGGAAAGCCATAAAAAGCTTTCCCTTTGATGTAGTCTATTGTTTGCTATAACCCCATACATGGGCATAGGAAATGGTGAATTCCATAATACCTTCGTCTATATCAAAAGTATTCTTGGCAATTGCAGTTACCTTTCCACAATACTCATGTTCTCGAGTGTTTACGCTGATTTCATCCCCAACAGAAATTTCTTGTTTAAAAGCCACAATACCTAGTTCGTTCATTTCATCCAACTCCTTTTATTTATTAAATGGACTCAAAACTGGCTAGATTATAAAGGCCAGCTGATTGTTAGCATTTTCCTCGACTGGAACAGCGGTACGTCTATCGACTAATTTCCTTACTTGCTGTTTCATTAATGTATAAGCCACCTCAATACCAATTGCCTTAACCACGTTACAATCGACGGACTGCCCAATTAATCGCGTCCGTTGATTCTCAGAAATAGATTCCGGAAAGGAAAAGGTCTCTGGTACATCAAGGAATTTGGCCAATTCATCTGAGCGGAATAATCTCCAACGATGACACATAGATCGAACGATAAGGACCTCTTAATAACAATTACTGACTCGCCCACAAGGATATCGATTTTCTCTTTGGCTCGAAACAACATTGCTAAATCGCCATTAGAGTAGTCTATTAAAGGTCGATATTTATTCCAGGATGGCCGTTTCCGTTTTGCTACTTTATAATCCGAGTCATCCGCTTTCTTAATGACTAAGGCTTGCTGTGTCCTGGTATAGCTGATTGGTTCCCCTACGATAAATCCCCCTACTTCCAAAACTGCCGGTTCAAGGAAGATTCTTGGATTTCCATTCCGTTCAGAAGTCCTTAAATTGCGGATTAATTTTACATTCTCCACTTTTATTCCTCCGATTAAATAGAAAGGCAGAATCAAATAAGTACGATTCTGCCTTCTTAAAGTTTTTTAGTTTTACATTATTCGATAGAAAACAATCCCTAAAGAGCTAAGGCAAATTGGTTGTTCTCCTGTTCGATAATGTTTTCCTCTGAAATCTCTGTAGGGCCGTAATCAACAAAGCAGCCACAACCGCCTTCATCGTGCTTCAAGTCGAATTGGTCGTCTTTGTCATAGTTGAACCCTTTCCATCCACTCAAATCTCTACCGAATTTAGCCAAAGGATAAGCGGCTCCCTTTCGCTTCATAAAGGAATACTGGTTAATCACCAGGTCAGTAGGTATATGCACCTTTGGTTTGCTGGAACGCCCATAGAAATAGTCCCTGTAGGAATTATCCAACTGCTTATGCCATAAGGCCTTAACCTCATTGTCAAGCCCATCTACTTCTAAGTTCTTAATGTAGTGGTATTCTGACACATAGAGTTTAATATAATGCTCTTGCTCGACTAGCTTATTAAAGACTGCCGGCATTTCCTTCCTCAGTCGCTTAAAATGAGCCATTCCCGCTTTCACACAACATCCATTACAATTGTTATGGCTAAATCCCATATCGTATAGAACGGGCTGCCTGATTGAGTATTTATCGAGGACAAGGTTGTTATCAATGAATAGGTCAATAAGCGGAAATTCCACTTTAAAACCCTTTTTGCCCCTCTTGCTCCAATTGTGTTGGATCGGCCCAGCTCTATGCGATTCCATAAAACCTATGCCAAAGTATAATGTCGCATTTGTTATGAAATCATTATCCCGTAAGTATTCTTTATTTCTCCAAACTTCGATGTTTGGCCGCTTACCCTTTTTAAGATAATCTTCAGCAACCTTAATCTTAAGGTATTTAGAGCAATTACCAATCCGGCTATTAAAGACAACCTTTTGCTCAAACATAAGCTCTATAGGGTTTAATCCCATGCTATGAGTTAAGAGCGGCAGCTGTAACTTATCGGAAGCTTCATGGATAAATCGGTAAAGGTCCTCATTCTCCCACCGAGTATCTGTAAAGTAGAGTAAGATATTGTCCTCTGGATATTTTGTTTTTACATAATCAGCAACGGAAAAGCTAGATAGCCCTCCGCTGAAGAAAATAATATGGTTTCTCATCTATAAAGTACCCCTCTATTTTGTTATGAAATATACTCCCGTTTACAAACAACGTTTTTCAAGGGAGCTTTCGGCTCTATCCACTGAAGTCCAGTAATTATCTTCTGAGCGTTCTCTCTGGTGAGATTTTCATAATCTCCAGTTGGAAATTTAGAGAAAAAGTAATCCTTTATGAATTGCTCTCCCCTTAATTCCTTCATTCGTTTTATCCTGGCCAATTGTTTTTTAGTGGGCTTACTTTGCAAATTATGGATGGCTAGAAGGATGGATTTTAACTCGTTATAATCCTCTTCTATAAGACCTGGTTCATAAATACAATCGGAGAACCAAATTGAACCGTCCAACCTAACACAACCTACTTCAAAGGGGCGAATCCCTTCTCCACTTTTTCCTTTAAAATCAGCAAGGGAGGCAAAATCAAAGGGATTCATGCAACCAAGGCTAGGAGTTAGATTATTCTTCCCAAACACAAGAACGCCATCTAAACCAACTCGGACAGCTACTTTAAAGCCTTCAATACATTGAAGGTCTTTGAAAGCAACTGTTATTCCCTCTTTGTTAAGAATTCTCCACCCAGGAAACTTTTCTTTAAGCACCATTATTTCCCCCATTCGTGAAAGACTCGCGAACATACGCATATTTCCCGGAACAGACAACCTCATCTGATGTTGTTAAAGTCTTTTTTGTCTCCGCTTCAGTAAATAAAGTCGTATAGTAGGGGTTATAAATAACCTTCTTAAAACCGGAAGGAACCTGAACGTTATATGCTGCTAGCGTTCCTCTTACAAAAGCATGAACCCGCTTGCGTTTCTCACTTACGGTTTTCTGCCTTCCGCTTTCTGATACATGGAACCTAGCATTAGTAAGCTGAACGGTGCTACAATGCGCTAACACAAGGCCCGTTTTGGCATCCCGAATACTATATCCGTTATTGGTGTGAAGATTACGGTAGACATCAACTTTCTGGCCAATTTCAAATGCTCTCCCCTTGTAAGGAGTAAAGAACATATCACTTACCATGACCGGCCTTTCCATTGGCTTCACATCTAAAATGTCACCATCGTAATACTCATCCGCACTGGAATCACCGACTTCCCACAGAAGTACAGTAGTTAATCCGCGATTATCGTCATATACCCATCCTCTTAATTCCCCGCATATCACCTTTTTTACTTCTTCTCCATCACTTTTAATATCCTCAAGGACGGTCACTTCATAGAAGTTTCCAACAGTGTCGAGAAGGTCAGCAGGCCGCTTTTTTTTAGCGAACATATTAATTCCTCCTAAATAAAAAAGGCAAAGAAACAGTTGTCTCTTTGCCTCATCAACGTTTTTAATTAGCCCTAACAGCAAACTCTCTTAAAGTTTTCTAATTAACTCGTAGCATCCTCTCTATTGATCCTTAGAAGAGATTCCCGGGCACAAATTGTTTCCTGTTACCCTGGCGCTTAACCTTTCCAATTAATTCACCTTGGTTGTTAAAGCGATGTACATTGCTTTGGGAGAGAAAAACTTTTACTTTGCCTAAGTCCAAACCTTTAATCCCCAGGGAAGCATCTGCTGCTTTTGCAAACGCTTGAGCGGCCCGTGTTTTTCCCCTTTCATTTAGTTGAGTAAATTTCAACATATTAATACCTCCATTCGTTTTAGTTAGTACATACCCCCAGCAGAAAATACAGTTCTCTCTCCGTAATAACGGGCGATTCCAACCACAACTCCATTGGAATCGTATCTGTGTGTCTCTAACTTTGAGGCAAGTAACTCAGCCACATTATCCTCATCCATTCCATCCCAGCCAAAATCAAATGCCTTGGCATCTTCAATGAAGCCTTCAACTGCTGTCTTTTTGGCTTCTGGAGTCAACTCAGTAAATTTAAGCATTACTGTGTTCCTCCTTCGCCCTGAATTTCAAAAGAAAAACTAAATTCTTCAGCAAATGCCTCCAGCTTTTTTGTTGGAAAGTTTCTAGTTTTAAAAGCAACGTAAAGGTACGTGAAAAAGTGATTTGCAGTCATGATCCATACCCCACAGTCCTCATAAATCCAGTTATCAGACCATTCAAAGATGTTGTCGATAACGATATTTTTTATGCCGATTCCCTTAGTATGAATATTGAGAATTTGACCAAGCATTTCCCCATAAGTAATAAGGTTTTCTTTATAAAAAACCTTATGTTCACTTATTCTGCGGAAAGATTTTACAATCGTCTCATCCTCTGCCCAAATGGTACAATGAGTACCTTTAAAGAGCGGGAGAGTGATACCGGAAACAAATTCCTCAAGCCTTGCAGCTTCATCCAAACTTTTTGCTTTCAGGGCTGATAATCCCTTTCCTTCCAATGAAATCATTGAAAAACCTCCTAAAAGTTTTTGTTTTGTAACCCATCCTTCTTCGGAAAGCACAAAAAAACAGCCATTGGGGTATCTGATTTGGACACAAGAAAGTGCCTGTTAAATCATCAACCGCAAAGGCTGCTATGTTTGTTAGTTTCGCAACTTAGTAGTCGCTCAGAAAATCAAAAAAAGAAAAAAGGTTTCATGTAAATTATAGCAATTTTACCGCATAATGTACACTTCATATTAAATAATCCTCTTTAAATCGTCATCAATGGTTTCATTGATCTTTGTCAGAATCTGATGTTTTGTACCATTTAATAAAGTCTTATAAGGATAGCTCAGAGTATCGCTTGTTACCCTGTTCAATGATAAATCGTAATCTAGAGTTCCATATATAGCTATTGGGTTAACCGCTGGAATGTCTACATACCGCTGCTCAACATCGATAGCGAAGCGGTAGACTTTTTCACTTGGCTTCTCTATTAAAGAAATAGTACCTTTTAGCACCGTTTTAAGATGGCGTTGCATTTTTCATCCCTCCTTTTCTCTTTACTCTATGTATTACGCAAGTTTCTTTGAAATTTCTCATTCCTCGGGTCGTAATAGAATCCAAATCCCAAGAATTTGGATTAGCGGGCAACCAACAAACTTTCAGTCGGACCGGCTACAATAACAACTGCTAAAGCGGCTGCCTTAAGAGTGGAGATCCCAAAGGATAATGGCAAGGTGCTGAGTACAAGTTCAAGCGCTTTAAGGGCGGAAAGGGCTAAGGCGTATACATTCCATGGAATCGCTTCATAAAGATAATCCAATACATCCGATGTCAAATGGAACATGGAATTTGTCAACAAGCTCCGGGGAGCTCTACGGGATGAGCACTGGAAAAACCTTCTTTACCAAGCCGATTCAGCGCTGGTGACAAAATAAAACCTGGATCAAGTCAATGGTCATGAACTTGATTTCCTACCCCGTCTGCCTGATACCTTCGCCTTATCAGGTAAGCTGAAAGAGGAGGCTTGGGAGGCCCAAAACTGGCAGTCCGCAGGAAAGTTGGCGGATAAAAAAGATTCCGCAACCTATTGTTACAAGATTTTTGAACGGAAACTAGACGTTGAAACCTACCATTTCCTTGTCGTCCACTCAGATGAACTGGAAAAACAAAAGAAAAAGAGCCTCGCTGCTAAAGTCCAAAAGGAAAACGAAAAGCTGACGGGTGCCCTTACCAAACTCTGTGAGCCCGCCTTCCACTGTGAAGAAGGACGACCTTGATGCCATCAAAGGCTTCAAAAAAAAAGAATAAAGCACGCCAACACGAGTACGAAACGGAAGTTGTATGCCGGGAGGAACCCCTCAAACGTGATTATCGTGGCCGACCACGGAAGGACGAAGAGGCCCCGACAGCCACCATCTACCGAGTCAGACTGGTTTCCTTTCTAGAAAATCTGGAAGAGATTGAACACCAACTGAAGCTGGCCAGTACCTTCATCCTCATCACCAACTGGCTGGATTAAAAAAGGCTTTCAAATATTGATATGCTTAAGACCTACAAAGGACAATCATCTGCCGAAACCCGGTTCCGGTTCCGGCTCCTAAAGGAGCCTCAGATGATTGACGTGGTATTTTTGAAAACCCCTGAAAGGATAGAGGCACTCGGCATTGTGTATGTCATGGCACTTCTTGTATATGGGATGCTTGAATACTTGATAAGGGCAAAAATGAAGTATGAAAAGAATCCGCTAATTTTGGCGGTAAAACCATGCGATACTTGCCTGATAATATTGGGGAAGAAACCAAAAGGATTGTCGAACTGGCAGGCTATGACATGAACATCTACCTGTCAAAACAGCCCGAAGAAATGAATGCCTAACAATAAACTCTGCAGAACTGTTGGTTTTCTGTCGAATGAAGCAGACAATTATAGAAATAAGAAAAAGATTGTCGGCTTAATAATCTTTTAAAAATGATGATTTGGAAAACTGTTAGACTGCGTCTTTGACCCGCGAAATGTGAGAGTTAACACTCCTGGGAGTCCTGTCTATATATCTATAAATAAAAAAACTCTCCTTTTCAGGAGAGCACAGACTGTCGACAAGCCCGAAATTACTCGACTAAGTTGACAGTCCGTTACTACGTAAGTAGTAATATATTAATCATTAAATAAGCCCTCAATAAAATTTTGTATTTCGGAAGACCAAACATTAATGTACATCATTTTATCAAAAAACACCATAAGTCCGATTACAATCATTAATATTCCACCAATTTTCATAAATAGGGAGGAATATTTTAATATTATTTTAGTTTTACTTATAAAAAACGCCATTATAATAAAGGGAATACAGAAACCTAATGAGTATGCCGTTATATTAAATAATGTTTGTGTTGGGTACATAATATTTGCGTAGATGATGGCCCCAAAGATTGGCCCAATACATGGTGTCCAACCAGCACCAAAGACCATCCCTACAATAATAGAATTAATAAATCCTATTCTCCCTTTTGTTAATTGAAAGCGATGATCTCTCATTAAAAAAGTTGGTTGGAAAATCTCTAATAAAAATAATCCCATTGTTACTAAAAAAATCCCACCAAGCATCCTTATTAAATCATGATATTCCGTAAATAGTTTTCCAACAAAACTTGCGGAAAATCCTATTACGAAATATATTATTGTAAATCCCATTGAAAAATATACTGAATGCAAAAGAACAGTTTTTCTTATATATGGAGAACTTTGTTGGTTTTTTAGCTCTCCAACTGTAACGCCTGAAATATAAGATATAAATGACGGATATAACGGTAGACAACAAGGAGAAAAAAATGCTAATAACCCTCCTCCAAAAGCAAGCCATATTGAGACATCTTCCAAGGTACCTCCTCCTTCCACTCTCATTATATACTGAATTAATTTGGATATCATACCAATAATAATGAGTAAATAAGATTAATATATTTGCAGCCTTGTTTTAATTAAGATTTGCAAAGATTTCTTCGTAACGGTGTTATTAATAGAATTGCAGCATTTGCTACTATAGTTTTTAAAAAGTCCATAAATCCGATGTCAGTTTGGGCTACACGCTGCGCTTGCTGTCCGGGTAATTTAATCGAGAGAAAAATGGGGATTTTTTGATTACATCAATGCTTCGGTTTGCCACTCTAGCCGTATTGGATTAAGGGCTACTAGCCTTGCTTTGTCTTACTTCTTGGAGTAACGCAAAACCCTTGGTGGGGAGTCCGTTCGATGTTTGAGTGTCCTAAGCATGGCTCTTGAGTAAATTATCAATTACTCAGAAGTGGTCTCTAAAGGAACTTTGAATGCCCAATTTCTCTAATAAACTTAGGAATATCTCGGCTTTTATAGGGCGGCCATTATCTTAATGCAACACGTGTGGCCCCCCTTGTATTCACTAAAACGATTGCTCTTGTTACGAGCGTTTCAGCATGTTTTGCTTCTTCTGTTTCCAAACTTCCAAGCCACCTACATTTCTAATAATCAAATTGACAATTAAATAGAGTCGATAACACAAACCTTCTATAAGTCCATAAAGCCATGTAGTATGCCATGTCCACACCTGGTTTGGCGATGTAGCCAAATGGCTCTCGGAATCTACTCTCAGGTTTTTTACTACAACCGCGGTAATGTAACATTTTTTCTCACGTAACACACGATAAAATGTGGATTATGACTCAATGGTAATGTTTTCCCTTATTCAGATTCTTTGGTACGTTCTGTTCCTCGGTAAATCAACTTATTCTTTTTGTTTGACAACTGTGGAATTTCCTCTTTTCCTCCTCAGACAAACTTTTTTTCACTGGTCTTTTCGCAAATTGGCTTTGATTGACCTTCACTTCACCCTTTGCACCCAACACTCATACGTTCGAACAACTGATATGGAGTTCTTTGCAAGAGTTCGCTAATCTCGCATGCTTTGATTGTCTTTTTGTGGAAATTTAACAGCTTGCGCGGTAATTTGACGAGCTATTTATTCTATACTAGTCGCCCCTCAAAATTTGCTGAGGCCTTTTTTCACAAAATTAATAAGGCCGGAGCTTCGACTTATGCCTTTTCTTTCTTCTGCAGCTTCTTTTCTAATTGTAGCACGTTGCCACCCCCGTATATGCTTTTTAGGTCACTTGTACAAAAGCCTTCTTCTATTACGATATGTAGCACCGATTCATTATATCGGGGTATCAAGCGTTGAATAATGGCTATGTTCTCGTAAATATCGCATATTATTTTTTCCTGTATATTGCTTAACCTCTGTGTATTTACTTAATTATTGTACTAAAGTAACTTATAAAATCTATCCAACAGAGGGGGAAAAAATTGTATTACTCTTACTTTAAATCATTTGAACTCATTAAACTTTTTATAGGTAGCTTTATGCTTTTTATTTTTTCAATACTAAAGTCCATAAAAAGCCTTTATTAATCACTTAGTCAATAGTAGATTTATAAACAAGACCGCTTATGGGATTTATCTACAAAAAAGTAAAAATTTTTAAAATCATTGAAAAGTTTATTTATATGAATTATACTAATATTTGTAATAAGAGTAAAATATAACTAAATGAGGTGTAAAAATTGAAAAAAAGGTATTTGTTGGTTTGTTTGGCGCTTATTATAAGTATTACAGGGTTTGATATGGTAGCCCCTAAGTCTTCTGCTCAGGCAAAAGGGCTAAGTGTTACATACCTAAACCTTACTGACACTACTAGATCGACATCTAGAGTGACTCTAAATTCTGGTGAAAAATTAAGGTATTATGTAAATGTATATCGTGGGGATATACAATTTGCTATTTTTAAAAATGGCGTTATGTATTCTACTGGTAGAGTAGGACCCGGGGTGTATCAGGATATTGTTTCAGGGGCTGGTCCGGGTGAATACTCTTTAAGGCTATATTGCGGTACTCGTGATGCTATGAAAACGGGTTGTAGTGTACCATCGGCTTCTATAGAAGCCTACTAAAAACTAATTATTTTGATTGTTTTTTTACAGGAATAAAGACAAGGTTGATATTAAACATTTAGAATTCTCGGATAAAATAAAAAAGGTATAATTCTCTCAAAACAAGAGGAATTATACCTTTTCATCATTAATTTTCATTGCCCTAAAAACCGCCTAGTATCATTTCTTATTCTACTAACTAGGGGGCATTTCTTTATGAGGTTCATTTGAATTATATTAGTTTTTAGGTAATATTTCTTTAATCCATTGATCTAATTGGTCCCTAGACATCTGACCTTCATAAGTTCTTTTTATAGTACCCTCAGAATCAATAAAAACAGAAGTGGGAACAAAACGAACAGAATAAGCATTAATAACTTCTCCACTTTTATCTATAACAACAGGAAATGATAAATGATAATTTTGTATAAAATTATTTATACTTATTTCCGATTCTTGAAAACCCACACCAATAATTTCGAAGTTTTGATCCTTATATTGGTTATAAGCTTCTTGGATATCAGGCATCTCTTTTTTACATGGTTCACACCAAGTAGCCCAAAAATTAATTAGAACAGCCTTGCCTCGTAATTTTTTTAACTCTAGTACATTACCATCAAGCGTTTTTAGATTAAAATTTGGAGCTTGAAAATTTACACTTGCTTTTTGACTTTCATTTTTATCAATAGTATTTTTATAAATAGCAAAAATCACTGAAATTAATAAAATTATAACTATTATTACGTTAGTTTTTTTCATATAAAATGTATCTCTCCTTCTAACTTATCCTTGACAAATAATAAAAGTTTTTAAAAAATACAGTAAAATGAATTCATTATTAATTTTTATTATAACAAAGATTTATACTATCTACACTATCTGTAAACTCAAAGAATACATAATAATTTCCATATATTCAAAAATTATATGTATCATGTTTAGCAGAATAAATTTGTTTATAATTTAATACTTGGAAAAGTAAATTTTATTTTTCAAATGTAGTGAACCCAAAAGTGCATTAATTAATTTCACTTTCCAAAAGATCAGCCCCTTGGTACCGGCATATACCAATTTAATTAACTGTCGAAAATAAACTATTTGTAAAGTCCATAAAATATATAACAAACGTCATCGTTGGACTCTGAATAACGATGTCACTGATTACGGCCCTTAGAATTCGCGGATGGTTACATGCTTATATAAGATGCTAGTGTAAGCAGAAGTGGTTATGTGTAGAGAAGAGAATAAAAGCGAGACAGAAGGAAAAGCCCCTTCCTTAATCAATTGAATAGTGAAATTATATTCTCTGTGGTGAGGGGCTGATTTGAAGATGGATATAGTTTATCAACTGTACCAATTCTTTAAGGCAGAGTTGATTTTTATATACTTTTTTTAAATAAGCAGCAAGTTTTATCCACATCCCTTCCATAAAGTATTTTCCCAAATTTATTCTTTGCTAAAATCTTTTTCACAGTTTTCTTTATGTAATAAGGCGAGCGTTTAGCCCGGACTCTCCTTCAATAGGCTTTAATGAGAAGCTGCAGGAGTGTATCAATTTCTAGTATACTTTATAATTCTAACCAATTCTCCAATATTGATTGAATATTAGAACCCCAAATATTAATATAAACCCTCTTATTAAAAAAGATAGTTAACCCTATTAAAATCATTATATATCCTCCTACTTTTATTAATAATAAAGAATATTTTAAAACAATCTTTGTCTTACTGATAAAGAATGCCATGATGATAAATGGTATACAAACCCTAAGGAATAGGCAGTTATATTAATAAAGGTCTGAGTTGGATTTATTATACTAGCATAAATAATCGCTCCAAAAATGGGACCGATACATGGTGACCATCCCGCATCAAAAATAATGCCCACTAAGATAGAATTTAAAAATCCAATATTTCTCTTTCTGTAATTAAAACGATGTTCTTTCATTAATAAAGACGGTTGAAAAATTCCTATCATAAATAAACCTATTATTACGAGGAATATACCCCCGAATATTCTAATGGTTCCATTATGCTGTATAAATAATGATCCTATTAAACTTGCTGAAAAGCCTATTGCATAATAAACAAGCGAAAAGCCGAAAGAAAAATAAAATTAATGTAACAGAACAGTCTTTCTTACTACTGGTGAGTCTTACATATTTTTCATTTCAGATACCGTAACCCCTGAAATATAAGAAATAAAAGATGGATAAAGGGGAAGGCAACAAGGAGATATAAAGGCTAATATACCTGCTCCAAAAGCAAGCCAAATCGAAACTTCTTGCATTTTCATCACTCATTTCATGGTGGGTATCCAATAATATTTTTTGGACTTATTCTTCATCTGGCTTCTTTATGATTATAACTCAATATTCTAACTATACGATTATTACTTTTGAAGAATATGGTGATTTTAATATTTAGTGGAAATCGCAAAAAAACTATCTGGGTCGTGACCCCTAGAATGAATGGATGATCGTTCTATATTTAGCCTCACCCCTTGATTGTTTCTATCGTCTGGTTTAGCGGTTATAGCACAAAGTACAATAGAAGAAGTTTTGCGGACTCCAAGGAGCTCCACGGTTTTCGGTATGCCCGATATCGAGGAAAGGAGTCTGTCCAGATACAGGCATTCATGACCGCAACTTGTCAAAATATGAAGAAAATCGCCCTTCATCTCAGCAAAATATCAGGATAAAAGGCGCTTTTTCATTGTAAATGAATATCTTCTAAAATTTTATTTAACTCCATAGATCTGGTAGTAATGCAAAAAAGGTTTCTCAACAATCTGAAAAAGACTGCCTCTTAATCTAAGAAGCAGTCTTTCTTGGTTTCTATCAAACCTTATAAGAATTATTGAGATGTTATTCTACCTGCGCCATCACAATCTGTATATCTAGTATATTCTCCACAGTAAAGCCTTACTGAATATTCCCCAGTTCCTATACTACTAGCAGACCATGTATAAGATTTAGTGCTATTAATGTTTACCAAACCTGATTGAAAAGCTGTTCCATTCTTAAAAACCGTCCACATAATATTGTGACCGCTATACCAGTAATTTGAAACGGATAAAATTAAAGATTGTCCCGATGAAAGAGTTACCCTGGATGTGGTGTCCGAAGTTTCACCTGGACTTAATGTAACGGGGGATGATGCGGCTGAAGCAGCACTTGCAACACCCATGGAACTAACCGATATAATCATTGCCATGGAAAGAATCATAAAAAGTTTTTTCAAGTTCAATCTTCCCTTCAATTGTTTTTATCGAAAGAAAATCAATCTATCGACATACAAAATATACTATAAAAGCGTGCGAATAAATAGTATTTTTTTACACAAAAGTAAATTATTTGTAATTTATGTCGATAATGTGAATACTGGAATAATCAGTTGCAAAATGGAGATAAACTATTAATCATATTTCTTGACCATTTGGTAAAGTTCATCCTTCGTCAAAGGTCCATTATAGTGTTCTCTAATTATCCCGCTTCTATCGATGATGAATGTTTCTGGCTGACCTGTTACACCATATTTTTTTGAAATTTTCATATTGTAATCAAATAAATAAGTTGAGGTCGTTTTGTATTTTTTAATAAACTTTTGAACCCTTTCAGGCGTCTCCCCTCGGTCAATGATTAATAATTTATACTCTTTTCCGAATTCCTTCTCAAACTTTTCTAATTCTGGGGCTTCTTCTTTACACGGATTACACCAGGTAGTAAAGAAGTTTAAAATCACAATTTGTTCTTTGTAATCGGACAGTCGGACATTCTTTTTATTGAGGTCTGGCAATTTGAAGTTAAACGCATCATCCCCAATAGTAGTGACAACGGTCTTATTACTAAGCTTAAATCCAAAATTGACAAACAACCCAATGACAATCAGCAAGACAACCAATCTTACTTTTCGATTCAAACCAATTCCTCCATTCATAGTGAGGGAGATCACACTTATTATTTCTGTTTTAGCGGAATTTCAGTGGCAAACATTAATCCAAGTCCACGATTGAGTTCTTTCTTTTCGTTCCCATCGAACAGAATCCAGGTAGGCGCACCATCAATTTTATATTTCTCTCTGATTTTTGCATTTTCCAGATTCGATAAATCTACCTTGTAAACGGAATAGGCATCCTTTTGGTTTTCATATTCTTTTATGACTCCAGAAAAACGCTTGCAAATCGGGCAGGAAGGAGAATAGAAATACACCAAGTAGGCTCCCTTTTCTCTATCCTCAATCTCGTTACCAAGAATGGCATTTTTTTGATAGAACAAATTTAGTTCTTGTGCTGGCAACGTTTTATCTATTTGCATCTGAGCTTTCGTTTTTTCATTCAGTACTACTTTTTTTTCGGTTTGAGGTACATCTTCTTGTTGGCAACCAACTAACAAAATATTTAAAGTCAAGAAAAGTGCCGATTTCTTCATTTACGGAACTCCCTCCTGTGTGATACCATAAATGTAAACCACTATCCATACATAGTAAATAATGTAAAGTAGTGAAAATATGAACGTTTTATTACAACCTGCTAAATTTCCAAAATAATGATGAAACGAAAGCGGTATAAGGAAAAAAATGTTGAGAAAAAGTTAAAACGTCTATATTTATACAAATTTCCATGTAATTCGGGGTGGGTTTTCAATGTATAATTCAGGTAAATAAGATAAAGAAGATAAAGAAGAAACGAGTGATACTATGCAGGAAATTTCAATTTGGTTAGCATTTGCTGGAGGATTGTTAGCCTTCATTTCTCCGTGTTGTTTACCTCTCTATCCATCGTTTATATCCTATATTTCGGGTGTCACTGTTTCAGAAATTACTAAAATAGGTGAATCTAAAACAGTTCAAAGAGCAGTGTTAGCCCATTCTTTATTTTTTTCCCTGGGATTCACCATTATCTATTTTGCGATAGGATTCTCCGCTAGTTTAATAGGTCAATTCTTTATTCAATATAACGATCTAATTCGGATGCTAGGGGGAATATTCATCCTTGCAATGGGACTTTTTATGATTGGGATTTTTCAACCACAATTTTTAATGAAAGAGCATCGGTTCAATCATTCAAGGAGAAAAATTAGTTTTATAAACTCGACTATCGTAGGAATTGTTTTCGGTGCAGGTTGGTCACCTTGTATCGGTCCTATTTTCGGGGCAATTATTTATGCAAGTTTAATAAATCCTACTCAAACCTTTTTTAACATTACTGCCTATTCTCTGGGATTTTGTATACCCTTTGTAATTATGGCTTTTTTCATTAGTAAGACAAAGTGGATCTTGAAGTATTCGTCTAAATTAATGAAAGTTGGTGGATATTTAATGATTCTCATTGGTCTCGTTATTTTCTTTGATAAAATGAATTATATAATTTACTGGTCTTCGGAAATACAATCAATGCTAGAGGGATGGTTTAACTAATTATAAAATCACTAACATCAAGTAAATGTATAATCGAGTAGGAGGGGGTGACTAACCCCCGACCTCTCACACCACCGTACGTGAGTCTGTCTAACAATTAACCGTAAATATATAAAAGTTGTAATTATTTCTGTTGATTTTCGATAAAAGCAATAAAATTTTATAAGATGCATGTAAAAAGGGGGCTATGCCCCCTCTGAATTTTCGTATTAACTCTTTAACTCCGATTATTTTTATTAGTCTTTTAAAATTATATGCAAGGCAAATAAGACTTACCTCAGTGTTTACTGATTCAAGTCCTCTTGTTAAAAAATAGGTGTATCCAAAATGTCGTTTTATGGTTCCAAAAAGGTGTTCTATTATAGAGCCCCTTTTCTTGTAAATGTTATCTTTTTTAATGGTATTTTCAGTAACCTGGTCAATGATTTCTTCATCTTTAAACCTGATAATCGATCTTCCGCCTTTTGCGGATGTACACAACTCCTTTTTCCCGCAATCATTATAGTTTACACATGTATAACGTTTGAAATCCTTACCGTTTTGCTTTCCATTCCATTTAAAATTCAAACAGTAGCCCATCGGGCAAATAAAAACATCATTTGTTTGATCATACTTGAAGTTTGATTTATCAAATCCGTTTTCAACTTTTTGTTGTTTTCCTTTTTGGGGCTTTATAAGGATTTCGGTTTGCTCATCAACCACTTCAACTATTTCAGACATATTAAAATAACCTGTATCAGCTAAAGCCATAATATTTTGGTCCTCGAATATTTCTTTGGTCTTTTTTACCATATTTGATAATTGGCCTTGATCGTTAACATCATTTACTACTTCGAAGTCTAAAATTAATTTATTTTTATTGTCTACAACTGCTTGAACATTAAAGCAAACCTCAAATTTCCCGTTGTTCTTCATCGATTTTGCATCCGAATCAGTTAAACAAATTTGTTTCTTTCCTTGTTCTTTTAGTTCTTCTTTAATGGAATTTAACTTCTTTATTCTTTCTTGATAACACTCAATTTTATCATTAATTTTTTGTTTCATATTCTCATCATCAGTTGTATTTAAAACGTCATTGATATATTCCTCAATTTTTGCTTCATAATATCCTAGTTTTTCTTTAATAATATTTTCATTATAGTGTTTATTTTTTGCACTATTTGCTTTTATCTTTGTCCCATCGATAGCGACCAGGGTGCCATCAATAAGACCAAATCCTTTTAACATAAGTGTAAATTCCTTAAACAGCTGCTTAATGGCTTTTTTGTTAGTTTTCATGAATGAAGAAATGGTACCGTGGTCAGGTTTTAGTTTGCCAATTAACCACATTAATTCAATGTTTCTTGTTGCCTCGGTCTCCATCAAACGAGATGACCTAATTTTATTCATATAACAATAAATGTATAATTTAAGGAGATCATGTCTTCTATAAGGTTTTTGACCTGCTTTGGAACCCGAATAAACAACAAAACCAAGTGCCTCCAGATTTAAGCTATCCACGTATGCATCAATTACTCTAACTGGATTATCTTCATCAACAAAATCTTCCAATGTATTTGGTAATAAATTAAACTGATTTCTATCCTCACCAGGGATATATGGCATACTATCATCTCCTTATATTATAAATTCGACAATAGTACGAGTTTTCCTATTGGAAAAATGGGAAAAGAGTGATAATTGTTAGACAAACTCACGTACCGTTCGGTATACGGCGGTTCCATTAAGATTGACGCAGTGTTTGATAGCGTTCATACAGACTTTTAAGCCCTTGGGTGCTCCAATAGGAGATTCCAAGGGTTTTGTGTAAGATTGGACTGCATGCAATTCTCCAGTATTTCTTCCTGGAGTTCCCCCATTCGTATGCTTTGTGTGCAGGAACCCCAAGACCTATTAGTTTTCTAACTCACATTCCGCATGAAAAATATTCCATTTTATAAATTTGAAAGGATAGCCTGCCTCCCTCGTAGAATTCTTTTATCACTACAGTAGTGGAGGGGTTATCATGGGTGATCAAGTCCTTACCCTGGATGTCGGGCCAACCATGCTTCTGTCCAGATTAATGGATGAAATCCGGTTCGAGGAAATCATAAACGAATCCCTGACCTGGGACCAGGAGAGGTGTTCCCTTTCCCCGGGAACCAGGATCAAAGCCCTGGTCCTGAGTATCCTTTATGAAGGCAATCCGTTATACAAGGTGAAGGAGTTCTTTGAAAGACAGGATGTCGAACTCCTATTTGGTCCGGACACGACGGCAGACCAGTTCAATGATGACGCCCTTGGCAGGGCGCTTGATTACCTGTATGAAGCCACGCCCTGGAAAGTATATACGCCTGTTGCCCTTTCCGCGCTGAACAGGCTGGGCCTTGCGCTTTCCCTGCTTCATAACGACACAAGCTCATTTTCCATTTACGGGGAATACACGCCAAAAGCTGAAACCAGTGCCGAAACCGAACCGGTCCTCTCCGTTTCCCGCGGGGACAGTAAGGAACACCGTCCCGACCTCAAGCAGATCGTGCTTGGCATGGCTGTCACACCGGAGCGGATTCCCGTACTCGCCAAGATGGAGGACGGGAACACCTCCGATGTGAAGTGGAACATGGAATTCATCAAAAAGCTCCGCGAGGTACTGGGCGATGAAGATTGGTCCAACCTCCTGTATCAGGCCGATTCAGCCCTCGTGACGAAGGAAAACCTTGATGGTCTGGCGGATCACGGGCTTGATTTCCTTTCCCGGCTCCCCGATACATTCAGCCTCTCAGATTAAAAACCCAGGCTTGGGAGGGTGGGAACTGGGTGGAAGCAGGCCGGCTGTCAGGCAAAAAGGACGGGGCCAAATACCGTTATCAAGCCCATGAACGCGAACTTGAAGGCCGCACATACCGCTTCCTTGTGGTCCACTCGGACCAGCTCGGCAAACAAAAGGCCAAACGGCTTGAAGCTGAAGTGGAAAAGGAACAGGCGAAACTCTCAAAATCAATGGAAAAGCTTTGTGCAGCCGTTTTCCATTGCCGGGAAGACGCCGATGAAGCCAGGGCCTCCTTCGAAAAAACGCATAAGGCCAAGCTTCACGAATACCGGCTTGAGGTCTTCTCTACCGAGGAGGGAGTGAAACGCAGCCGCCGGGGTAGGCCCAAAAAGGATGAACAGCCAAGACCGAGACGGTCTACCGGATTGTCCTTCAGTCATTTCAGGAAAATCACGAAGAAATGGAACGCAGGCTCCGGCTGTTGAGCACATTCATCCTGATGACCAACAGGATGGACAAATCAAGGCTTCCCGACCTTGAGATGCTTCGTTCCTACAAAGGCCAGTCGGCAGCCGAGACGAGGTTCCGCCTGTTGAAGGAGGAACAGATGATCGACGCTGTCTTTGTGAAGACACCTGAAAAAATCGAAGCGCTCGGCATCGTCTATGTGATGGCCCTCCTCATTTACGGGATGCTTGAGTACAGGATCAGGAAAGAAATGAAATCACAGGAAAAGCCATTGATCCTGAAAGGGAACCGGAAACTGTTCGAGCCGACGGGGAGGGCACTCCTTGAACAATTGCAGGATATCCGCCTCATCGTCATCCGGCAGGGAGGAAAGACACACCGCTATTTGCCGGATAACATCGGGGACCGGACGAAACGAATCGTCCACCTTGCAGGATACGACATGTCCATCTTCGGGTCGAAAATTAAGGGAAAACCGGAAAAAATGTCGGCCCGCATCATGTTCAGCACCTTTTTGAAAAACGAATCCTGAAAATTTGTCAGAGTCTAATCTTGACCTGCGAAATGTGAGTTTAAGAATTAGATAATATAGAATTGTTTGTTTTATGAAAATTGTTAGATAAGCCGGCGTTCTGATAATTATATAAAACAGCGGTTATTATTTTCTTCATTTCGTTCTCAAACCGTTCTTGGTCACCACCGCAAATATCACATAATTCTAATTGCTTTATTAGAGTTTGAATAGACTGACTAATTAAATCGATTTCATCTTCAGCCACTCCCTCTAAATTGATCGAATTATTATCGTCCTCATCATTTTCTACTGTTCTTATATTGAATCCTAACTTTTTCAGCTTAAGCACCTCCTTTTTTTCTTCTATGTATCTATTTTCTATAATCATTACAAAACTCCTTCCTTTTGCATAAAAATGTTAATTACTTAGTAGTTTTTTACTAAGTTCTTTTAGATTACTTGTAATTTTTTCTTTTGCATTATTCTTTACAGCATTCATATTAAAACCATTTTTATTATCTACATAACCTGGGATACTCCAAATATTTAATGCTGACTCTTTGGCTTTACCCTCTGCTTCTTTGAAGGAATCTATATATTTATATTCACCATATAAATAGGCTACTCTAACTAGACCGTTGGCTAGTAAAATATACTGAATGTTTTTCCCTCCTATAAAAGAATGAATGAGGTATCTACCGTATTTATCCTTTATATCCGCGTTAGGATCACTTTCTATTTGAATATCTTTATTTAAAATTAACGCTTTTAAAAACTCGGTAGATTCTTTGCCATATAATTGTTTTTCTTTCGTATATTCAGGTCCGTTTATCCCAATGAGCCTACCAATACTCTTTTTACCAGTTTGAGGATCAAAAAATTCCAAGGTATCAGAATCATATATACGTGTAACTCTTACAGTCCGCATTTCCCCGATTGTATCATCCGCAATTTTCGATGTGTGATTTGATTGAGCTATGCTAGATTTTTTTTCAGAAGAAGTGCTATGTTCCTGGTCTTCTGTTTCTAAAATATTCTTTAAGAGACCTTGCTTAGTTATTGGCTCCACCATTTGTTCCTGCACTTCATAAGTTGGCCGGTTTTTAGAGACTATCAAGTTTTCAGAACAGGACGTTAAAAATAATAAGGCAGCAATATAAATAGAAAATTTCCTTATCATAAATTGGGTGATCTCCCCTTACTATTTCAATTAACCTCAATGTCTTGCTTCGTCATTTTTGCTATAAAATATAAACACTCTTTAATTGGATATCGGACTAAACTGTGTTTTTGTGCAAATTTAACACCACCTTTTGTCTCAAGTAACAGTACTAACTCATCGAGGGATAATTCCCCCCTCTTTACCTTATTAAAATGTTTAATTACTAGAGACTTCCATACACGTCCTGGGGTAAGAATATAGACTTCACCTTGATACTGTCGATTAAAGATGGCTTCAGTAATTTTCTGTCTTTTACTCTCTTTAGACAATGTAGATTCTCCCTTCAAAAAAAAACAAACCCAAGCAGCCATATACAAGATATGAATGGCTTACTTGGGTTGTCCCATTAGAGTATGTAGTTTTATATGGTCTATTTGGAAGGTTTACTTTATTTACGTACAAACAACCATCCAATTGTAGACTTCATAAGAATATTTTACCATATAGTTCTATGTTCATCGAGATATATAAATTTATTTACTCAGTTGTAAGAGGCTAAATCCAGTTTGTAAAAATTTTAATTAATAACAATAGAGTTATGAGTGGAAATCCTCGTTTTAAAAAGGTTTTCCCAAAATCTTTCAACCATAACTTCAAGTGTCTTTTATCCATCTTTTCCACCTCTTTAAATGCACAGTTTCAGTCTTTCGTGAACAACTGGTACTCCTTATTGGGTTATTGCTTTTTTATTTCATCCAGCTATAAATAATTAATCCCCACCCAACACCTAATATCAGTCCGTGTATTTCAGCGCCAGGAATATTCCCACAGGATAATCTCCATCTAGTCGCTAAACCGATTGTACCTGCGAAAATCGCGGAAATAAATAGCCTATTTACAGCCCTCATATTAGTTACGCCCCCTACTTATGACGTTTTTCAGTCCGTCAAGCATACATCCCTAACTAGAGATCATAATAATTATTCAATATTTCAATTACTAAGTCTTCCATGCTAATTCGTCTTTCTTCTGCTTCATCTTTGATTCGTTGCTTCAATTCAGAAGGAGCTGCCACAGATATTATTTCTAAATTACTATTAATTAATATTCCGTCTAATCGCTTTATTGCTTCTCCAGAAGTGATTGATTCACTTAGAAAATTATAAATTTTTTCATCTAGTATTTCGGGGATAAAATCAGGTTTGACATCAACTAATATGTTCCCCTGTTTTTTCTTTACCTTCATATTTTTGGGCCCTAAATGTTTATAGAAAAATTCAATTACCTGGTAAAACAATTCGTCCTCTTTAAATGAGAATTTTGCAAAACCTCTCTTGGTCTTATATGGCTTATCTAAAATAGGGGTTACTGGTTTATATCCCTTTTTATGTATTTGGTTAAGAGCAATTCTTTTTCCGTCTCCGGTTGCTAAATAGGGTTGTTCATTATCATCTAAAAGTATTCTATTATTGGTGTTGCCTTTCCGGTCCTTGAAAGATTGAAACCATGCAAATCCTGTTTCTTTATCATAAAATTCTTTTCGTCTTTTCTTTCTGGATTCTATATGTTCACTCTTAAATCGTTCTAATTCTTCCGGACTGATAAAGTTTATTTCACGACCTCGGTATAGCTTTTTTTCTGCTTTTAGGTCACCCTGCTTTATATATAAAGCTATAGTTGTAAGATGAACACCCAGCAATTCAGCAGCTTCTCCGGTAGTTATACCTGGTTTGGTTAATTGTTTTTTTAGTGAGAGTATATCCTCTTTATAAAACAGCTTAGTGGTATCAATATGCCAATTTTCTTCATAGACTGGTTTTAATTTTCCTTGTTTAACATATCGATGGATAGTAGATGGCTTTACATTTAGTAATTCTGCCGCATCGTTTGTAGAAATAATTTTATCTGTCTCTTTTTCCATCTTCTTCACTTCTTTCTGAACAATAAATTTCTAAATTGAATAAACTCTAGAAACCTTCTCGACTATAGGATAAACATAATTTCCTTTTATAAGCGGATCATTGTCATAACATAAAATGATATCTGCTCCCGAAAACCCCCCATATAATGATTCGAGAAGCTCATTAAGTTTTAAATGGTCTTCTTCGTCATAATAACAGCGATACAATTGCTTTCCCTTTTGAACATACGGTGGATCAACTAATATTGTTGTATTAGGTCTCCAGTACATTTCTTCAATTATCTCATAGGCATCTAGATTATGTATTTGAATCTGTTTACTTAGAGAATGGATTTTGTATATTCTTTGTTTAAGATTTTTGGGATTCCATCGAGATAACAGTTCTTTTTCAGATCCCTTTTTACCACCTAATGGATTTGCTCTCTATATACCTGAATAAGCAAGCCGATTTACTAAAAGTGTGGACCAGGCCGCTTCAAATATTGTATTGCCCTGGTAGTCGTTCTTCACCACTTCTTGAGCTGAAAAATAATCTTTATGATTTGGTGAAATATTATTAAGTCTATCAATTAACTCATACGGTGCATTCTTTATTGTCCAAAACAATGAATAGATTCCGAAGTCTAAATCATTCAATATTAAGTTCTGAATCACACCCGCATCTAATAGCACCACCGGCAAATGGACTTACTAAAGTTTCAGAGGCATTATCTCTTAATTTAGTATATATGTAATCTGCTAGTTTACTTTTTCCTCCTGGATATCTTAAAGGAGAAAGTCTTTTATTTAACCTAATGTTCAGCTGAGGCATTAACATGTTTTGAAACGATTTATCTTCTAAAATTAGAGTAAAGCGGTGCTGCTCAGAAGTTTGAGACAAGTAATTATAGCAATCACAGTCAGAACACCAGTAACCCTTATTGTAAGCATCTATTTCAGCGCAATCGTATCCTTCTTGATATTCGCAAAACCAACAAGTTAATAACTTCAAAAAAAATCCCCCCTTAAAAGAGAGTTAGTTGCCGAAAATCTGTTTCTTCTTCATTCGTAGCTTGGGGAATAGGATTGTTAATTTCCTCGGTTAAGGATTCATTTAAACTAGTTTCTTCTATAATAAGACTTACTTCCTGGATGGGGAAACATCCTCTGAATTTTGTTAGGGCAGCATCCTCATAAAAATCACAGTGCGTTTTTAGAGGGGAGATATAATAATGCTTCAACGGTACACATGGGTAACCGTTTTTTCTTGATGTGAGCAAAGCCCTATATATTTTATCTCTTTCTAAGGTAATTTCTTCAGTAGACGGCCGAGTCACCAGCATCTATTTACCCCCCTCTCACAAACTAGATTAATTTGTTCTTACGAGCGTATTGATTATATTCTTCAATCACCTTATCGATTTCTACCTTTGTGGGGTTAACCAATACGGTTGTTTGAAACGTTTTTTTAAGAATAATTACATTGTCACCCTGGAGTAATTCGATTTCTACAGTAACCCCTCTCAAACTCAATCTCCTTACTTCAATTCGAATTCCATGGTTTTTATGTTCGGACAAATAATATGTAGTTATCCGGATCTCATACGGCCCTTTGTTAACCCTTTTATCATTAGTCAGAAAGCGTCTGTTCATTGGCAAGTCCTTTCCAAAAAGGTGATAAAGGATTTCTAGCTTTCCCAAAGTTGAATCATCTAGAACGAAATCCACTTATTCTATTTAGTTCTAGATGTCTACGAAAAACTCGATCTCACTTAACAAAACCTTCAGTTTTTCTAATTTTAACTCCTTTTGGTTTTTTCGAGATGGGATTGCTAGGTAAAAAAAATCCCCATGTGTATCAGCCCTTCTTACAATTTTTTAATTTCACCCAATCAAGGAGTTTTTTCTACCTCTTCCCTCCTTTTATGAATTTTATGTATATATATTCCTTGATACTTAAAATTTACCACACTGATAGTATATTGTCTACTTCAATATTAATTATATATAGAATAAATAATTAAATATAATATATATATATTAATTAATATAGTAGACAAATAACCTATTTTTCTACTACACTGGTATATAATATATAAAAGAAATCATTTAAATTTATACATATATTAAAAAGCTAATTATGTTTTCAATAATTAATAACTTAATAGATTTAACTGTTAGAAGAATAATAAGGATTAAGTAAGGAGGCATATAATGAATAGCAACCAATTAATCGTTATCGAAGAATTAAGAAGTAATTTTTTAAATGAAGTTAATAATAGTAATAGTATATCTACACTGACAACGATATTATTAAACGATTCTCTTTATAGGAATTTACTTGATGATATAGATTACAGTGGTGAAGATGATTATTCCTCCTTCAATGACGTGGAAATGTTCTATCTCTATATTCACAAGCAAAGAGACTTAAATGAAAAAAAGAACAGATCCGCCAGTACCAAAAAAGAATACCTCCGGGACCTTCTTTTGTTTTATAAACAGTTAATGGAGAATGCTCATCATTTTGAATTAGCAATCGAGCAAATAACCGGTTTTCAGTTGTTCAAGCATTTGAATCATCGTCACATAAGGAAATACCAGGAGTGGTTAAAAGATGCTCCCCTTGGAAAGAGCGGAAAACCATATTCAGTAGCAACGCTCAATAGGAAAACAGTAATCATTAAGAGTTTCTTAGCATTTTTATTTAACACGAAGTATATTTCAATCCCGCTTCATGAAAAGGTTCTGAGCAGCAGCGTCCGATCTAACGACCGCCCTAATAAGGAAATCAGTTCCTCAGAAGTTATAGCAATTTTAGATTATTTCCGAAACAATTCTATTGTTTATGGGATACTAGCTGTATTAGCCACAACTGGAATTCGTGTGGCAGAACTTTGTAAGGCGAGAGTAAGCGATATTGATTACTTTGAAGGGGATTATTGGTTAACAGTAATAGGAAAGGGAAATGAAGAGAGGCAAGTGTTAATTCATTCTAATGTATTGCAGGCCATTATAAATTTCCGTAAGAGAAGAAGGCTTGATTTTAAAGTAGGGCCAGGAGACGAATCTCCCCTTTTTACCTCGGCCAAAGGAAAAGCATATAACTATAAATATTTATCAAATTTCCTAATACGGAAGATTAACGCAGCCGAGCTAGACATAATTCGTTTAAGGAAAAATCCTATTACTCCCCATACGTTCAGACATGGCTTCGCCTTAATTAGTGAAGAGCAGGGAGTCGATATTCGGAAGATACAGGAAAGTTTGCACCATAAGGACATACGAACAACAATGATCTATTTGAATAGGAGACAGGCCAGAAAGAACAATGCCGCCCACGCATGGAAAAATTCAAATGTTATCCAGAATATTTAAAGTTAATTCGTTCAAAATACTTATTTGAGGTGATACTATTAATGTAGTATTCCCCCTTTGTCGCTTGTAGGGTACGCAAATCGAGTAGAGGGAAAATAATGTGATTATTTTCGCCCCTCTCACACCACCGTACGTACGGTTCCGTATACGGCGGTTCAGTTTATATTACAGTGTGGACTTTCAGATAATGTTCTAAAGCAGAGGGGAGCCCCCTCTGCTTTAGTCTTTTGTTTGAGATAGCTCTTTGAACAACTTTCGATAACGCGATATACCGATAGCCTTTTCGGCAGTAGGTTAATCCTTTCGCCTCTTCTTCAGGGATTCCTAATTGAACAAGCGATTTGATCTGTTTCTTCGCTACCTTCCATTGTTTCCAGATGATGACCCTGATTCTGGAGCGAAGCTTCATGTCTATCTCGGCAAGCGCACTTTTCATATTCGCAATTCTAAAATAGTTAACCCACCCGGTTATGACTTGTTTCAGTTTTAGGATTCGGTAATCAAGTGGAACACTCCAACTTCTTTTCGTTAATTTCCTGAGGTTCCTTTTAAACTTTTGGATAGATGTGAGATGTGGTTTTGCTTGAAATTTCTTATTCTTCGGGTCGTAATAGAATCCAAATCCCAAGAATTTCAAATCCTTCGGACGGGAGATTTTACTTTTTTCCGCATTGACTATCAACCCTAGTTTCTTTACTATAAATTTCACGATGGATTCCATCACTCTATTTGCCGCTTTTTCGCTCTTCACAAAAATCAAGGCATCGTCTGCGTATCTCACGAATTGGAGTCCTCTGCTTTCCAACTCCTTATCCAGTTCGTTCAACATAATATTACTTAACAGTGGGCTTAGGTTTCCTCCTTGCGGAGTTCCAATCGGTGTTTCTTCGTATTTCCCTTTCACCATGACTCCACTGGCAAGAAATTTTCTTATGAGGGAGATAACATCTCCATCATCTATTGTGTTGGAAATAATTCGCATAAGCTTATCGTGGTGAACTGTATCAAAAAACCTTTCAAGGTCAATGTCCACAATCCAGTCGTATCCATCGTTAAGAAATTCCAAACTTTTTATGATGGCCATCTCACAGCTTCTTTTTGGCCTGAAACCGTAACTGAATTCACTGAACTGTTTTTCAAATATCGGACTGAGCACTTGATGAATGGCTTGTTGAACTACCCTGTCCACTACTGTTGGTATTCCCAATTTGCGCACCTTGCCATTATCCTTTGGGATTTCCACTCTTAAGGCAGCTTGTGGTTGGTATTTTCTTGTTCTGATGCGCTCCCGAAGCTCATCCTTGTTCTCTTTCAGATATTGTTTCAGTTCCTTAACCGTTATTCCGTCAACCCCGCTGGCGCCTTTATTTTTATAGACACGCAGGTAGGCTTCGTTCATATTCTGGTTACTTAGAATTCGCTCTAAAAGTTCCACACTCGTTTCTCCTTTCCTCTCACGTAGTAAGTGATAGCTCCATTTTGGTTATCCTTTGAGATACGCTCATACTTTCACCATTAACACATTCGGAGTAGGTCACTTACGCATTCGTGGCGTTGAAACACTATAAACTGTTCAGCCCTTCATGAATCACTTCATTACTATGGCTTCTGCTGACTTCTTGCGGCAAACCTTTTTCGACTGTACTTCTGTACATCCGCAAGACCTCCCAGGGTAAGACAACTATCTTTCCTCTTTTACTCGCCTGATTTACCCTATAAAGATACGCACATCTATTTGGACTTTGGCTTGATTTGGAGCCTTATCCCTTTATAGAGCCTTAGTATCAGATTTCTGTACGTCGAGCCAAGATTTTATTCCACGCTTCCTCCAGCCCTTACCTCACGGTAAGTACCTTGCGCTTCCTTAGTGGTTGGTCGATGTGTACCCCCACAGTGGATTTTCACCACCTAGATAGTTGCCATGCCTGGCACACAATAAAAAGCAGCCAAATCTGGCTGCTTTCCTTTTTTGAAAATTGTTTTATTATAATTAGATATCGTAATGATATCCAATACACGTAGAAAGGTATCAAAATAATCGTAAATACATAGGAAGTTATAACTACATTCTTGACGATACGGATATTACATTATTTGATAGCGTTGCTTTTAAATAAACATTAGAGCCACCCATTCCACCTACCCACGAAACATTGGCGGCATAAGTTGCTACTTTATCTTTTTTATCAAGGGATTCATCATATAAAGTCCCCAAAATAACCCAGTGGTTTTTATTATAAATTCTTGTGAATTTAGAACCAGATGTTACACTAGGTACATATATATCTACATTAAAACTCATTCCTAAATATGGTGTTGAACCTGAAATCTTAAATCCTGTTGTTGTACCATACGGTAAATAATGAGACCATCCTGGGGTTAACATAGGTGATATAATATTTCTATCATCTTTGGATAAAGGGTCTACTCTTTGGAAAATAGGCTCTATTGTGATTGTTACTTCTTCCCCATCTTCATTAATATACGTTGCCTCTTGAACTTCATTTAAAGTTGCATCAAATGATATTACTTGTTCTTCGCTAGGTAATTCGGATGCACTTGCTTCTGAGTTATTCCCAAAAACCAAAATACCAAGAATGACAGCAAAAAATCCCAACCATTTAAACTTTTTCATTTTCCATTTCCCCTCCAAAACATTATTTGGTAATTCTTTATTAGTTTATCATTTAAAATATATAACATAATATGACATTTGTTACATATTAATGCCATTTTTAGATGATATAATATGATTATTAATTTTAATAATTTTAAAGGAGTGAGGTTATGGGTTTTGGAATTGTTCCTATTTTATTTTTTTTTGTAATACCAGGGGTTTTTATCGTATGGGTTTCATTGGAAGTTATTAAATTACAAAGGGAGAAAGTGGAATTATTAAAATTGATCTATAAAAGAATAGATGAAAAAGCGAACCATTAAGTGCTATGAGACTTATTGATTCCCCAAAAAGAAAAAACATTTGAATAGGAAATTAGCCGGAGAAAAAAATGCCGCCCACGCATGGAAAAATTCAAATGTTATCCAGAATATTTAAAGTTAATTCGTTTAAAATACTTATTTGAGGTGATACTATTAATGTAGTATTCCCCCTTTGTTGTCCCTCATGAGAGGGATTTTTTTTTGAACAAAAAAGCAAGGATTGCTCCCTGCTATAGTTCAGTCTATTTTTATAAAATCCGGGCACTTAATATTAAAGAACCTACGATGGCCATTAGGAATAAAAACCTGAGAAACTTTTTTTCTGATTTATTTAAGGTTAAATTGGAATTTTCGTCCCTTATGAATGTTCTTATCTTAAATTTAACTATTTTTAAAAAGTGAAGCGGTTCTTTCATTTCTTCCTGCTTTTTAGCCGGCAACCCCTCTCCCCCTCTTATGCCCGATTACTCATTCTACGCCTCTGGACCTCTACAATTAATTCATCTAATTCTTGGCTGATTGATAATGTGACTTTGCTGCTCAATCCATTCAGTTTAATACTTTGTAACATTTTCTTGCGTACAGCTTCCATTTTTACTTCCAATGTGTTTTCCAAAACTTTTTGTTACTCCTTTTAATGAAAATATTAAAGCGCCATATTAAATAAATAGGTCAATCCTCCGCTTAATAAGCCAACAATTGTTATAATTCCTCCAGTTAGAAGTTTCTCTTTTAGTTTCTTTTTTGCGATCATCTCTTCAGGTGTTAGGAATTGCATAAGTATCTCCCTTTATATTTTTGATGCTGGTCAAAGCATTTGTACATAGATTTCTGATACATCTGGTTTTTCTTTTACGTCCACAATCTTTTTGCTAGCAGTATAAACATCCAGGTATCTAGCTTTACCTGTAAAGGTAACCATTTTTGTCTTTTTATCAATGACTCTGATATTTTTTTGTTCCCATGAATCGAATTTAAACAAGTACTGAAGTATAGGCAAAACATTCATAATAAATTCTCCTTTAATCATTTTCCTATAAGCTCTAAATATTTGTTACTTTTAATGACCATCTCCGTCGTATTCTTATCTTTATAGACATTCTTCTTTAACAAACCTGTTGCTAACACGTTTTTACCAATCAGCTGTTCATCTGTGTATGTGAAATGTTTAAAGTACTTGTCAAAGATAACAAGGCTAAACATCACATCATTGACAGGTTTGAAATTAATATAGTAGACTTTTTCTCTCCTAATTAGTTTTTCCACTGTTCCAAATACAAAATAATTTAGTGACGGAATCGTTCTATCTTCCCACAATAGTTCATGGGCTTTGTCGTGGCTAATGATAAGCTGAGATATGGGAACTTTTTTCCCTTTCACATTAACAAGGATTGAAGCCAGAGTATCTGGCTCATAGGAAGTCAGCAGCTTAACAATCGCTTTTAAGGAACCGATACTATTTGGAGGAGTACTTTCTTGTTTAATCTTTACCTCACTAGCATCCTTCGGCTTCTTTTCACTTTCCTCGCGCTCGATCTGTTTACTTTCATAATCCGGGTCAATTTTATTCATATTCATGCGAATAACAATTTCCTTTATACCCTTGTCCATCAGGCTTTGTTGGAATTCCTCAACTTTTTTGATACTTTCTTCAAATGTCAAAGGGCGGGCAAAGCCACATTGTTCATGATGTTTAGAATCGCTGTTTTTTCCAGTTGTTTTAAAGTGAGGGACAGTGGATTCAGAACCATTAACGAATATCACAGGAGTTTGGCATGTGTTATCAATGCAATAGATACGGTTACCATGAACATCCGGATTGTATTCTACAGCTGTTACTACGTTCCCGTTATGTAATAAAGCTGAATTCATCCTAACTCTCCTCCTTTTATTTAAAACTGAACGAAATACCGTTCTTTGTTTCATCCCAAACTAAAATTGCATCAAAAGGCTTTTCTGCTCCTTTCTTTTTAAAACCTTTTATTAAATTGGTTCGGCCATTAGTTATTAATTTCTTTGCATTTTCCTTGTTAATTGATTTTCCAAGAATCGTCTTAGAAATTTTAAAACTGCAATCTTTCCCTTTGCTGCAGCCATAGAAATTTCCTTTGTCATAAACCGGTTCGCCGCAAAGCTTGCATTTCCCTATAATTTCGCCTTCCTGAATCATTGAGATATATTCTTTAAAATCCCATTCTTTAGCATCATTGAACAGTTGATGGACGATTTCATGAGTAACCTGTTTAGTCCTGTTAATAAACGCATCCATTGAACCTTGCCCTTTTTGGATCTGATTTAGATAACGTTCCATGCGGCCGGTAGTTAGAACTGAGGAAAGGTAATTATTATCTCCCAGTGCTTCAATTAGAAGTCGGCCTTCCGGAAGGATATAGACAAGGTTCTTATTAATCTCTATATAGCGAGAAGCAATGGTTTGGATGATACTTGCCCTAGTTGCTTCAGTTCCTAAAGCTAATTCACTATTTTTAAAGTCTTCTCTATCTTCAACATAATAGGCTGCATTACTCATAATCCTCACAAGGTCCCCTTGAGTAAACCGGGCCGGCGGCTTGGTCATCCCCTCTCTCAAGGTTATAGAAGTAATCGCTCCGGACACTCCTTCTTCAAGTTCAGGCAAAGCAGCTGCTTCTTCTTCCGGTTCAGAAGTTTTTTCCTTAAACAAAGCTTTCCAGCCTTCTTGTTTAACGACCTTCCCTCTGCTTATAAAAGTAAATCGATTCTGTACAGTCGTAATGATTTCACTAGAATCAAAAATATAGTCTGGATAATGAGCGGCAATGACGGATCTTGCTATAAGGTCATATATTAGTTTTTCTTTATTGGACAATGATGATAAATTAACAACTTCTTCAGTTAGGCACAAAGCATAATGGTCGGAAACTTTACTTTCATCCACAAACCGCTTATCAGAAGAAATGTCTAGGGTTGCTCCTTTAACAAGCTCCTTATATTCATTTATTTCAGATAAGTTCTTGAGAATTGTCGGCAGCCATTCAGCTTCACCTGGTGTCAAATGTTTACTATCCGTACGAGGATAAGTTATTAGGGATTTGTCATATAACGATTGAGTAATCGATAAAACATTAGCTGGTGAAAGTTCATATAACCGGTTAGCCTCCATTTGCAAAGAGGACAAGTTATAAAAATGCGGTGGCCTTTCGCGCCTCTCTTCCTTTGTCACCGAGTAAACAAGAGCTTCACTTCCTTTGCTCAGCTCAACAAGAGATTTGGCCGAATCTTGGTCTAAAATATGATCTGATTCCGTATTAAACCATTTACCGGTCAATAGTTCATCCGCGAATTGAAATTCTGCAAAACAATCCCAATAAGGAGCAGGCTTAAAGTTTTCTATCTCCATTTCACGTTTATGAATGATCCCAACTAAAGCAGTTTGGCATCTTCCAGCACTAAATACTTTATTAATTCCCTTTTCTTTTAATAATAGTGTTAATGCCCTGCTTGCTGAAATACCCAAGAGCCAATCCGCTTTCTGCCTAGCAAGCCCGGCATTATAGTATCCTTGGTAATGCTTATTGTCTTTCATTTTCTGAAATGCTTTGATAACACTCTCTTTGGTTAAACTTGTAGTCCAGAGGCGCTTTACCGGCTTTTTATTCCCCATATAATATAAAACTTCATCTATCAATAATTGCCCTTCAATTCCTGGGTCCCCCGCGTTTACAACAAGAGAAATTTGAGGTTCTTTCAGATATTTTTTAAACGCATTAAAGAAGGACTTTTTCGAAGGAGAAACTTTCAATTTAAACTCTTTGGGGATTATCGGTAATGACTCTAAAGCCCAATTTCTCAAAGACTCGTCATAATCTCCTGGAGTAAAAGCTTCTAAAATATGTCCACAAGCAGAAATAACTATAGCGCCTTCTGGAAAAACAGAGCAAGGTGCTATAGCTATATGATCCCCCTTAATTTGATGTTTAAATGGTGCTGCCAGCTTTTTTGCCTGGTCTGGCTTTTCGGCACATACTAAAACAATCCCCATCTTTCCTTATCCTCCTTTAGTTTTTTACTCTTCAAACCAGGGGATTGATACGACTGTGCTTTCTGACTGTAAGGATTTTAACTCTTTATATTGCTGTGGTCTTAGGGGTAAGATGTTCGTTTCCTCTTTTTTGTCGGGACAATCTCCTTCTTGATTTACGTACTCATCACGAATGCCTTTACGTTGAAAACTTAATTGGTCCACCTCTTTTCCTCCTTTCAATTACAGCGTCATATTTTTGTACAGCTTCTCTAACTTTTCGCATCGACCAATCCCCTGGCCATGTTTCACAAAAGGGGTTGTCTTTTACTCTCCAGGAATCTTCATCGTATTGAACTATTACTATTTTCCCCTCAACAAAAACCTTAACTTCTCTCATGTTTAGATTCTCCAAGTTCGTTTTTATTAAAAGAGCCAAACTTACGGTAGGGGGCCAAACAATATTAAAATCCAAAAAACAATACATATAGACAAAAAAGATAGATTCACAAATTTATTAACCAATTTTATTCTCCAAAATTAAATTTCTATAAATTTAACAAAAACTCAAGCTGCATTTACGCTGAGATTTTCTAACCCCATTTGAATAGCGCCTGAAGCTCCGAAGCCGTTATGAAAAAGAATTTTTACGTCATTCTTCTTGCATAGATCCTTAACGATATCCATACTTACATGACCGATGGCGCCCAGCATGACTACAACACAATCAGCATTCTTCACCAGATTCTTAAATTCTTTTTTATTTCCACCGTTTCTTGTCTTACCAGAATGGAATAAAACATTTACTCCATGTTTTTGTCCGATCTTTTTGTAAGTCCCTTCTTGTGAACCTCCAAAAATAGCAATTGTTTTTTTCATCATTCTCATCTCCTGTACTAGTATATTATTAAAACAAATATACCACATAATACACCAAATACAAGTGAATGTTCCCTAATTTTCCTTTTTATTTAACTTTTGGAGAAAAAAGTAACCTATATCTGGATGAACATACACATTGTCATTTTCGATAATATCTTTAATTACTGTAAGCATTTCCTTTGTAGGCATGTATTTTAGCAAGAAACCATTGAAAATTTCTAGTTTTAAATTGGTTTGTACAGTCTCAGGTTCTAAACTTAGCAAGACCACTTTTGATCCTTTTTCTCTCATTTCAATGAGAAACTTCTCGGTTACGGCATTACAGCCCGGTTCAACAACAATCAGTTTAGGAGGAATGCTTTGGTGTCTGGATAGTCTATTAGAATCCGTATAAATAATGTTAAATATATTTCCGAACTTTATTTCAAACAGGGTTTTTAATCCTTCTCGAAAAGGAGTCTTTTCGTTAATAATCATGATATTTTCCAAACAATTACCCGCCCCTTTCAATAAAAAAAGCCCTTGAAGTAAATGCATAGCGTTGGCTTGCATCTACAACAAGGGCTTTCCCTTTTATAATATTTACTTAGGATAATTATACCAGTAGGTAATTAGAATAATCAATCACTTTTTCCAATTGACTGGCTTTGGAGCGGATATCTGAGAAATCTTGCCATTAACCAGCATGGCATATTGTCCATATCCATCCTCATCGATTACCCAAGCCATTTTAGAAGCTATTGATAAAGGTGATTTATGGTCATGCAAAGGTATTGGGGATCTATATACTTTGTTACTCCAACCCTTTTGAGCTGCTTCTTTATCTTGGGGTATTGATAACAGGCTTTTGTAGAGATTGACAATCCAACATCCATAAGTGCCGCATGGTGAAATAAACCAGGTAGCATCTTTACGTAATGAGGAAAAATCGGGTTCAGATGGATAAGAATAATGCTCCTTTAGTACAGACTTCCCGACTAGTTGGTGAAATATTTCTTCATCGTCCAATAAATAATCTGCATCTTCCTCAATTAAGGAAAACCTCTTATGGATTGGTAGATTTTCTTCAATAGCCATGGATTCTCTATGCATAAAGAAGCCGCATCTTGCTGCTTCATACGGGCTATCTACATCTAGACCTTGGCTAATAGAGCATTGGCCGGTAATTTCATCAAACAGGTCACATGATTTTCTGCAGGTAGGTAAATTATTATTTAGTTGGCCGTTATCTACTACAAGTTTCAACATTGTTATCACCTTTTATATTAATTTAAGCAGCTCCTAACACGAAAGGCATAACGGTTGCGAGTAACGTTAGAAGTGCTGCTGTTACGCAAAGGCGTTTACTCCATCTTCCATATTCGGGATGTTCAATTAATTTATAAAAGAAAAAGAGAACGAGCCCGATTAATACCATTCCGATGGATGTAAAATAGCCAGTGGTCCTGACTAAACTTATGATATCACTTGCAAGCAGTGTAACATTATTACTATCTGTTGTAAACATAATTAGAATTAAAATCCTAATAAAGAAAAAGGTAACCGGCACCCAAATAAGAATTCCGGTTGAACCTTTCATAATTTGTCCTGTTTTTGTGACAATCGAATATCCCATTCGTACTACGCCAGCTAAAAACATTACAGTAAATATTGCAGAAAACAAAAATGAAACAGTAGGGGCCATATCATTTATACCGTCAGTCCAGATTCCAAGTTGATCATTTAAGGTAGGCCCTTTTTTACTACCCATTAGCGGACTGGCTTCAACATTTAATGGAAATAGATACATGAAACTAAAGACGAATAACGCAATATGGAAAGTTACCTTCTTCATTTTTTCCCTCCGCCTCCCGGAAACTTGAAGCATAAGGTTGATTCGAAAGAAGCCGTACTCATCCTGCCATTTACTACAGGAACTGTTGTTATGTATTTATACCGCCCTTCATTATAACTAATAACATGTTCCAGAGTGGCCAACCACTGACTTAATATTTGGTTATTAACCGGCTGTGTGGTTGTGAGAAGTGAATTTACCTTTTTTCCATCCAGTTGAATATCAAATGTCAATTTTCGTAAGGAATAATCATGGCCTTTAAAGCTGACATTTTGGATAAATGTTCTTAAAGGAAGGAGTTTTCTAAATAACGGTTGAAAGTGTGCTAATATTTTTTTCTTGTTAGTTTCCTTGAAAGGTATACCAGGAGATAACTCCAATTGTATTGAGCCATGGTCGAATTCACCATCAGGCTTAACGTTAACGGTTGCTTCAAAGCCAACGCCATATGTGTTACAAATAGTGTTCAGCCAAGTCAATTGAGTATAAATCAAGTGTTCTTTCACATTGTCATAGTATTCTTCGGTTTGGGGAATTCCTTCAACCCCAACAGCATCCACAAATAAATCTTTATTCGGAACGTTAAATTTAAAGCGGAATTTTTGAAGTCCCAGCTGGGCCTTCTGAAACGCTTCATTCATTTCTACAATCTGACTCTCATTCAACTTGGGCGCTATCATAATGATAACTCCTTTCACTCTGTTTTTTGGAATTATAAAAGACTATTTTATCTACCAAAATAGTCCCGAGCTACTTGGCAACTGGCTGGCATGGCCCCATTCGGCTTTAGCCCCTCTAGCTTTGCGTCCCCCTCTTTCGAAGGGTTTGCCTTTATCAATATATTAAAAAAGTTAGATAGTTAGATAGTTTGCAATAAATACTGCCTCATTATATTACAAACTACCTGGGTCTTATGTCGCTTAATGTCGAAAGGGTAACGATTTTTGCGAGAAAATAATTTTAACATAAGAAAATTGAACTAATTACTATCCTCCTGCTCCAAGAAAAACAAGTATTTATTTTTCTTGGAGCAGGAGGCGACTAAACAAAGTCGCGTTCCTGTTATTTTTATATAGCAATTTGGTGCTCTTGATTGTAGTAAATCTCTTCGTCAGGAATGATGTATTCCGAAGTGGCATCGGTTTCCAAAAGGAATACATTTTCTACTGTAATTTCTTTTCCGTTGCGAATAACATTCAAAGCAACCACATCACCATTGTTTAACTTGTTAGCATCCTCCCCGAGATTAACCCAAGCCCGCTTGCCATCAGAAACGTGAATATACGAATCTTCCATACCGATCACTGTGACAACCCAGCTTTGGGCACCATCCGTATAATCGGCAATTTTGGCAGAAGCGAAGGTTGTATAACCAACCGGAGCAGAAGGACAATCTTCATCATTAAAGTCGTTAATGTCGATACAATCTTCAATCTCCATTTCTTCAGGAGCTTCGTTAAAAGATAGCTCATCTTCAATGTGGCTATATATAATTTCATCTTCAAGTTCGGGCTCATAATTTTCCATTACATAAACCACTTCGTCATCGACTAGCTGGTTTTCTGTGTTCCTTAACTCTAATTGAAGTTCGGAAACTAATTCTTCTGCTTTAGAATCCAATTCAGTAAGAGTTACCTGTAGTGGCGTATCTACCTGTTGCTTTACCGGCAAAGGCACAACAACAGATTTAGTACAATCTTTATTTAATGCCGCAATCCGCTCATAGTACTCATAGTGGCTGCGTACTCTTAACTCAAGACTGTAAACAAAAACATAGTGTTCGAGTAGCCAATAAAGATATACCAACCAATCTATAGTTAACGTAAACGTCATTACTATTCCTCCTTAAAATAATTCAAAAGCTAGTTGACCACTTGCAATAGCCTTCCGCTTTTTCTTGATTTCTGGCTCTGCAACCTTAATTTCAAACAACGAAATTTGCTGTTCAACCGCTTCAACAGCAGTTCTCTCAATTTCGGTTAGATAAGCAACCAATTCCCCATCCGCAATAAAATCAAATCCAAAGGCTTCAATCAGATCAACTTCTAAAATGCCGTTCACGAAGTTAAAGCCGTTGATTGAACCTTTTTCGATGTGACTTGTAATGGTAGCGGCTTTCCTAATCAGGACGTTTTTAGAGGCATCAGTTTCAATCCGCTGGTTAACCCAAGCAACAAACTGTTCCTTGGTAGTAAGAGCCTTTTGCTTCTTTTTACCGATTCCCGCTAAAATCTCACGAGCCCGGTCAGAAGCCTTTGCTACCCATTCCTCTGTAGAACCTTTTAAGACATTTCCCTTCTTGATGGATTGGATAAGCATGGACTGTAAATCTCCATCATCCCCAAGCATTGCATTTAATCCATCAGAGCTTGCCTCACCGTTTATTGCAGCGGCTGCCTTATTTTTCTGTGCAATCAAAGTAGCCATTTGCTCCTGGAAGGTATCTTTGTATGCTAGATAATACAAACGACACTCTTCAGTTTGACCAATTCTCCATGCTCGTCGGGCTGCCTGGTTTATTGTGAATAAACTCCAGCTGAACTGATAAAAGATAAGTGTTGGTGTACATAGTAAATCAAGCCCTACCTGAACCAACTCTTGTGAAACGATACATACATCGTAATCCTCTTTTTCTATCTTCTTTCTCAGCCATTCCGAGCGTTTATTAGTTTTAGTTGAGGAAGTATCTAAAATGCAGACTGTGGCACCGAGCATTTCAAGGATATGTTTCAACCGCGGCCGGACATCTCTGCCTTCCACGCTAGAGCCAGTATCCCGGACATATACAATGCTTTTTCTGCCTTCGTCTATTTCCCCTTTAATAATCTCCTGGAGTTTTTTCTCCTTGTTTAAAATCCGCTCTTTCGAAAATTCGTCAGGGCTCCAGATTAAGTCCCGGCCTCCGTCCTCTGTCTTGATTGAGAAGGAAGGATAGGTGAATGGATTATCTGGATATGCAATCCCTGTTTGAGTTAGCGGAAGATACAGTTTATGTCCATCATCCCGAGATTGGATTTTCGTTTCAAAGGTGGATACCATATTGCGGTAGTGACCCCTTAAATCATCATCCAGTTCAACCAGGATAGTTGGAACATCAATTAACTCAACCGGATCAGGCCAAACATCTTTAAACCTAACAAGGACACTGTTTTGTACAAGGAACTTTGAAAATACAAATGGGGAAATCCCTGGAAGTACTTTTTCAGTTCGTTTTGTACCGCCTCTTGACTGTTTATTGCTGTACTCCCCTTTATCATCAAAATTATAAAGAGTAGTTTCGATGTTTCCGTATTCCTCATTCCATTTCCTTACTTCAGAGTAAGAATAGCCATTCTCTACCATTAGATGAGGGAATAACCGCCAAAGTGTATAGTAGATATCCTCGGCCTTTCCTCCAAACAAAGTTCCAGTACCGCCAACTACTTTTTTGCAAGCGGCCGCAAGACTACCCAATGAATTGCCCTGTGCGCTCATGCCAGCCTTAAGCATATGGATCTCGTCGACAATAGCTATATCAAAGAACCATTTCATTTTCCTGCGAATATATTCTACCGCTGCTACCCTTCTCGGATTGCCCTGTTGTTTAGGAATATCCGGAAGTGTGTTTTGCAAGTGCTCAACTAACTTTTGGTTATTGTCTTTTAAAGCATGAGAAATTTTTCGCTCATGTTTTAACCATTCATTAATTGAGGAAAAGCGGGTAGGAACTTTCTTAGTCCACAAGCTTTCACCGCATTCGCTGCAAAAAGCATTTGCAGGATTCTTGGAATTATGGATTCTTCGACTCAACCCGAATTCATCTTCGTTCATCGTTCGCTTATTTGCCGTTTCCTGTTCATTGCCATCTTCGTCTAACTCAGTTTCCAAAGATTCAATGACCTGGTGGGCTTCGCCGCAACTGGGACAATAATAGCCAAAACGATAAGGTAACGATTCCTCAAGATTTTGCTTTTTCGTTTTCTTATATTGAAAGTGCAGCGCTGGCACAGTAGCACAATCCCCTCGCATTGTCGTAAATGAAATAACAAAGAAAGTGGGCTTGACTGGCTTTGGCCGTCCGGCTTTAGTCCAGGCACTGTGAAACTGGATTAATTGGTCGGTCCTTTCAATTACTCGAACCTCAGCATGTGGAATAATCTCTTTAATTTCTTCTGGCCACTTTTTAGTTAAACTAGGTGGACTCATCAGACAGGCAAAGTAACCTTTCTTATTCGACATAGCCGCTATTACATCTGGTATGGCTGTCATCATGGTACTCTTGCCAGTACTCATTTCCCCTTGAATAAGAGCAACCTTTTGTCGTTTGAGAACTTTAGCTACTGCTGTGCTAACATGGGCTTGAACCGGAAACAGTTCCCGCTTATAAGTAGAAATTTGCGGGTTTACCGGGTCCGTCAAAGGATTGTGAATTGGAGTAACCCTTTTACTTACCTTTTCAACCATGTCATCCATAAACTTTGTCATGTACTCCGTCAGATCCGCAATTGACTCAACAGCTTGTCCATTTCCGGACTTAGGGAATTTCAGCAGGCCTCTTTGAATCATATTAGAGATGATATCATCAGCTTCTTGTTCCAAAGTTTCCTCTCCAAAATTTAGCTTAAAAATACTAAAGCCTTTGGAAAAAAGAGTCGGGTCAAAATAAAACTTTAACTCTTCAATGCATCCAATTTTTTTGAACTCATCCAGAATGATATCCTTCCACTCAGGTAAGATATTCAGTCCGAATTTGCCTCCGCCTAAGACTTGTCTTAAGTCTTCAGCAGGATCTCCTTCGAACGACAATATATAATCCCCATTACCGAGTAAATCTTCATGAACAATCGCTACTGCTTTTCGATTTTGATTTATGGTAATCGGGAATTTTTCGTATTTCCCTTTATCAGAATACATCCTGAATTCCTGTGCAAATTTATAGTCGGTGAGCTGCTTTTCGCCATGCCCAAACGACATACCGCCGCTTCCGATATCCACCGCAGCTTTCATAGCTTGTAAGGTAGAATCATTCCCGGCAATAATGGTCATTAAAAGTTTGGCACCTTGCCATTCTCTTTCGGGCGGCTCAACCGCTAGTGCGTAGCAAAACGCTGTCTGCCATGCCTGATCTAACAGCAATTCAAGCATTTTAGGCTTATCGCTTGTTTCTTCAACCCTATTCCAATTGATAATCATATGAACTCCCTATCAAAATAAATGAGATAGGAAGCCATACGGCAATCCCTATCTCATTAGTTTGAGTTAGGGATGCACCCCCTATTCTATTTAATCTGCATGAAGCTGAATTAACGTATCACTAGCCTTTATAAGCTGCCGACTCGTTATATTCAATATCTGCTCCAATGCTTTCCAGGTAACTAATCATTGTCTTGGCATCTTCCATCGTGTCGAACATTCCCTCTTTCTGAGCGACTAAGCATTCATTAAAGCTACTCTCAACAAAGAGTGTGATCTCAACAAAGCCTTGACCTGATTGGACCCGGTAAAAAACTCTGTAAGTTACTTTTGTTTGTGGGGAACTAACTTCCGCTTTCCTCAATCAAATTCTCTCCCGTCTAATTGTTTTTTATATGCTTGAATAACCTCATTGCGGGCGCGTTCTATAGTGTCAACGCCTTCAATCGTTATGTTAAGAACCAGCCCATGGGAGGTATGGATTTTAAACCAGCTTCCAGAAGGAATTGGTTCAACAAATTCCACTAAAAACTTCTGGCCTCTATATTCCTCTAGTTTTATTAATTCTAGTAACTCCATGACAGGACTCCTTATATCAATCTCTATGCTGTTTGAAGGACTTGCTCATTCTTCACTTCCATAAGCTGCTTAAACTCATTTATGATTCTCCCTGAGATGTCACAAATTTGAGCACCATATTTCAAAAGTGAATTTTCGTCTTCTTTACTCCAAGACTTCACATACCTAAATGAATAGTCCGAAGTATCAAGGCCGAAGAATGAACACACAACAAATGCTGTTCCCTCTGCAACTACTTCCTTTTCAGATCGTGAGGAAGTTTTATCATAGCGATGAACTTTGGAGTGAACCAATTCATGAACCAACGTTTTACAACGGTGATTTATGCTCAAAGTATCGCTAACAGTAATAGAATGGTAGGCCGGCACATAATAGCCGTTTGCTCCATCCGCATTTCCATAAGTGATTGGACAATTATCCTTGGCAGCAATCTGTTCAGCGTACTCAATAATTTCTCGCGCCTCATCAGAATCTCCCTCAAGGGTAATTTTCACTCTGTCAATCGGAAGCGGTTCGCCTTCGGTTTGTTCATACGCGAATACTGGAACCGTTAAAAAGCCAACGAGCTTAGAATCGACTTCTCCATTTTCATCCTCCACCTTTTTAAAATTCGGTTTAAAGATTCTAATGGACTTTTCTCCTTTTCTCACTTGGCGTCCTAACTCATTCCAACGTTTAAATGAAGCTATAAAACTAGCGTTTGGATACTGAGCTTTGGCTACAATGATGTTTCGAAAGGAGTAGTTTGGCATAAGTGCCTTCATCTCTAAAAGAGCTTTAAACTCTTCCGGAGAATAATTAAAATTTAGTACTCCCTCTTCCAGGACCGATACAAGTTCTTCTACTTTTTCTTGTACCGTAGGTCCATCTTTTTTCCACTTCTTTCTTTTGGTTTGGCGATCAGCCATGTACAACAGCCCCTTACTTAAAGTTTTTTATATATAAAAACGAGAATAGGTAATCCCATTCCCGTTGTTAACCGCCGCAATAAAGTTTTTTAAACGCAAAAAAGCCCTTATGGTATTTGATAGTAAATAGCAAACAGTTGCTACTTAAAAATCAACCACAAAGGCCGTTAAATTTAATGTATCCCCGCTAATCCTAAATGGATTGCAAAAAACCAAAATAAAAAATGAATATATTGGTATTATATCCTTTCTTTTCTGATTTGACAAGGAGTTAATTAATTGTTGTAAAAGATGCGGCAGCATCTTATATATAATAAAGAAAAAGATATTATTCCCCTTTGTATTTATTCTAGGGTTAAAAATTCTTTTATGAGGGGTTAAAAATTTTTTAACCTATCTTTATACCTTAAAAAATTTTTAACCTCCCCCCTAAGTTAAAACCCAATCTTTGATACCTTAAAAAATTCTTAACCTATACCTTAAAGTTTTTTTAACCTATACCTTAAATTTTTTTTATGGTACTAATAAGAACTTTAATGGTACATTTCAAATCTTTTATCCTGTCAGTAAAAATTTTTAACCCGGCTTACAAATGACATGAATCTATTGTCTTAATTGACAAGAATGTGTTGTCTTTAGAAGAAAAATCCATTTATATTAGGTGTGATTTTTGTCATTTGTTTTTAGCCTTCAAAACAAAGAAAAATCCTACAATATTTTTATTGTAGGACTTCAAATTTTATTGAATTAAACTGGCATTCATATTCTTTTAAAGCTGTTTCGAACATTTCGACATAACGTTCCTCTAGCCAATCTTTTGCAAACTCATTCGGAGTCAAGATAGAAATATCCTTGTTTTCCTTCTTGAGCAGGATATTGGAAAACCAGGTATCATAGGACGGCTTACTGATTTTGTTGGAAATGTACTCTTTAATAAATTCCAATAGCGCTAGTTCATCCTTATCCATTTCCTTCTCAACTAGCACCTCACTAGCCAATCGGCTCTTTTTCTTGCTGGATGCTTTAATAAGTTCACCGTATTGTTGCCATTGGAGATAAATCTTTTCAAAGTCTAAATCCTTTTCCAATTTAACTGTTTCATTATTATTAATCATTCTCTTAACATACTTCTCATGCTCTTGCTGCAGCCGCTTTGGTAAACCTTCTTTTTCTTTTTTTAAAGCCTTCCTAATATGAGCTGGTGCATCGTCAGGGATAACAATGTCCGGATCTCCATATATAAGTTTTTTAGACAGCAATGGTACTTTTTTACGGACTTTGAAAATCGGACTTTCTTCCACTCCTTCTCTTGAGCGGTTCCATACCCCAAACTTATAAGCGAATCCATAACGTTCAAGAATGTCCATATAGTTATGTACAGTAGGGCGGGATTTGTCCATTTTCAAACTGATCAATTCAAAGTTTGGGAAGCACCAATCTTTATTACCATAGGCAAAGCGCTTTAAATGTCCAAACAAGGCCAGACCTTCAGCATTTAAAAAATATCCCCAAAAATCAAATAGATAGTTATTGAAGATTGTTAATTCGCCATCAACATATGGAATACTTTCACCATAGCTGTCTAAAGAGAACTTGCGAACCTCATCCTCTGTATACTTTATTATGTCTTTTTCCGGATAATAATAGGTTAGTGTTTTCAAATTAGATTCTTCTTTTACTAGTTTTAATCGCGGTTCAAGGGTCCCAGTTTCAATACCTCTGTAATACTCCAGTTTATCTTTTCCGCCTTTTAGATTCTGCCTATCCTCTTCCATAATAAAAAACCTCCGTTCTTATTCCCTCCCTAAAAGAGTTAAAAAGACACGAAGATTTCCTACTTGATAATTGTGGTCCCTTTTTGTAAAATGGGGTTAATTGATGCAAGTAAGAAATCCCGCCTCTCTTATTTCATTTAATCTTCCAGCGGCCAAACTGAAGGGATTAAATGAAATGCCCAGGGTGGGTTTTTTTTTGCTTCCTGTAATCTCTTTTTTTACCATCATAACAAATATACTGGTCGAATTCTATAATACTATTGGCCAATTGTCTTGTAATTTGTCGAAAAAATTCGAAAAAAAGAGAAAACCCTAGCAAGAAGAAACCGATAGTATTATCGGCTTTATCCACTAGGGCTTTCCCTTTTATATATCCAGTTGTGTGTAATACCATTAAAACATGAAAATTATGTTAGTTCAATAATTAAAATGTATCATAACCGCTTGGATGACAGAAAAGAAATCAAACCAACCCTATAAATAAGTTTTCTAACTCATAAAGAAGATTAAATCTTAAAGGTATATTAGTATTTTTAAAGATCCTCAGCTATTTTTAAAATTTCCTCTTTTGATAGGTTTGCTACTAAAGCCATATATGTCCCTTTTTTCTGAAACTTAACTACATTTAAAGTAGAATTTGCTTCATTCTGGAAACTTCCTATTTCATATTCAAAGCCATTGTCGTTGATAGATAAAAAAACATTATCGTTTATATTGTTAATATTGATAGGAGAATCTTTTTGTTGGGTTAGTAGAATGAAATTATGTTCACCATTTTCAAAATGGGTCACAATAGCACTTTGGCCAAACATTTTAGATTGTTCATTATATTCTTCTCCGAGATTAGTAGCTAAATTCTCTTTGTTGTTGGAAAATTCGAGTGGAGTTGCTAGATTAGTAAACATGGTAGATGACGTTTTCCCACCTACATCAAAAACAACTTTAGCGGTATTCTCACATATTATTGCGGGATTTGGAAAACCGGATATTGTTGAAATATCATAATGAGCATTTTTGTTTTTTGGCCCTAAGGGCATATTACGATTCCAAGAATAAGTGTAGGTAGTATTTGAATATAACTGAACGCCAGAATATTTGTAATCATAACTATTAGAAGCAGTTGATTCGTAATTTCCAGTAAAGCCTACTCCACCAGTAACCTTCCCAGAAAGATTAGTTATCCGAAACGTAGAATTATTCCATTTCCAATTCGTTGAGGTCCAAGCTCCGAAACTAACAACGTGGGCAAGATTATAAGTTACTTTACCGCACGCCGAAAAATAAGGTCCTGAATTAATAGTCTGTACCGTAGACCAACTACCACCAGTAGACCCAGAAGAACCTAAAGGAAAAATGTATACATTATTTTGGCCTCCTGCAGAAACACTTGAACTAATTAATAAAGAACAAACCAAAACCCAAAATGATGAAAAAAACAACTTTTTAAACTTCTTCATAAATACATCTCCTTAAGTTAATTTTTTACATTTGAGCTACATAGTGTATCTACATAGTAACATATAATTGGTAAAATAATAGGAATATTTAGTAAATTTATAAAAGTTTTCCAAATATTTTCATTTGATTTCCTATTTAATTTATAAGTAAGTTACTAGTGTAAAAAATCATCTTAAAAAATTGTATTTTTGACTACTAATTCCTTGTTTTTTTGTCTATTAATGACCACAAAACATAGATAACAAAAGACGTAATCAACACAATAAGAGTTGCATTAAATAAATAATAAATGTCGAATTCCTTAACTTCCTTCTCTGGCAGGCCATAATAATTTTTAATAATATAATTTGAACTTTCATAATCCATAAAGGTATATGAAATTAATCCCCCAAGTATTAAACCACTTAGTAAAGATAATATTTTCTTTTTCATTTTATCAGCCCCCATTTTTTGATATTATTTGTTTATCATCAAATTACAAGTTTTCCACTACTTACCTTTTTTAATCGTTATTATGTTTATATTCTATAATAAAAGAAAATATCCTTTATTATGAAATTTCTAAGGTGGCAACCGGTACACCCGAGTTCAAATCGATTAGCTTTGGCCCTAGCCGCAATCTAGGTTGTACCCTGAATTTTGTTAGAGAACAATTCTTTAAGTGTATTTAGGGTAGTGTTAGTAACAACTAAATAGTTTACATAAAACAAACTCATTTTAAGATGTTGATTTTTTTCACAACGATTACCAATAGCAATATGTGAAAGGATAAGAATATCCACCCCACATATTCCCAGACAAAAAAAGCTCTCCTTTTCAGGAGAGCATGAGTTCAAGTTGCCCGCTGTTGCCAATATTATAGCTTTGAACCTTTTTTTGTATATGGTCTGCAGCGGCGGTCTTAACCTTCATAAATGTGAAAGCAAGTCGGTTTGCAATGGCTCTTATAACCCTTCCGTCGATACTCTGCCCTAACATTTCCCACTTTCTTATCTTTTGAATATGTTCAGGGAAGTTATAGTGCTCTGGAATGTCCAGAATGCGCTTAATTTCATCGATAGACAAGAATCGGAAGCTTTGTCCGTCCTCGCTTAAAACGTGGCTATTTGAGGCTGATTGTGCAGTGTAACGCTTAGGTATGCAAGATATCTTTTCAGCATCCTTGCCAACGAAAGTAAGTTCTAGACTTCTATCCTTCCAGGCTTCTCGGCTGTTAAAAGAATCCATGAACCTCTGTACGCTCTTCCATTCATGCTGAACATTTGAACGGTCTAAAAAGTCTTTTAGTTTTTTTCTCCGTACCTTTGGTGGGGCAGGAAACTCAAATGCTAGGAATCTTTCTTCATTCCGGAAAGCAACCGCATAAGTTCTACGTCTGGTTGCAATCGATCCGAAGTCCCAAGCTTCAATCTCTTTTTGTGCCCAAAACGGATACTCGCCATTTAAAAGGCTTTTTAAGGAATCCCATGCCTTGCTTTTATAGAATTGGGGTACGTTCTCAAAGAATAGTACCTCTGCTTTAGATGACTCAATGATTTTTGCTGTAGCAATCACTAAGTCGTTCATAATATTACCTGAATTATCGCCTAAATTTGAAAACTCATTGCATGGAAGCGAAATAAATGCCATATCTACCTCTGATACGTTTTGGCAATCACGCAAATCCCCATTGAAAATCATGGAATTTGGAAAGTTATGCAACAACACTTCCGCAGAATCTTCCTCTAATTCAATCTCCTGAATAGGAGTAAAATATTTTGTATCCTCAAGGACACTCGTTCCAATTCCCGCTCCTGCACATAGTGAAAGGAGTCTGATCCGCTGTTCCTTTGGAGTTGGAAGGGTGGAATTATCAAAAAGCCTGTATTCAAGAGGCCTGATTACCACTTTTCCTCTATTCCCTCTTTTATATACATTCACTTCGATTTTTTGATTAATGTCGAGGAATGAACAATATTTATCTCCAGCCGTATCTATTAATGGCCGCTCCTCACCGCTAACTTTGCTTTTTCTAGATGCAACATGAACGGTATGAATGTCCTGGCTGTCGGGAAAAGGATAGTTTTGCAAAGTGACTTCTTCCTTTCCCTCATTAATTTGAA
>NZ_QWEG01000013.1 GCF_003515685.1 Neobacillus notoginsengisoli
CATACACTTTTATAATCATAATCGATACCAAAAACGATTAAACGGCCTTAGCCCCATGGAATACAGGACTAAAGCCGCTTAGCTTGTTTTTATTATTTCCACTGTCTACTTGACAGGGGGCAGTTCAAACTGTGGTTTAAAGGCCTTCCTTTTTCTTCTATTAGGACTGTTTATCGTATTGGCTATGGGCGGGGATGAGCGTGGATGGCTTTTTTTGGAAATAAGAACCCACCCCCCGCCAGAGCGATCAACACACTCCAGAAAATAAATTTCCAAGCCATTGAATGGGGGAAACTCTTGGCAATTATTGCAACTTCGGGGTGGGCCAAAGTGAATACAGCCAGCTTGATCCCGACCCATCCAACAATTAGAAAAGCAGCGGTTTCGAGGCTCGGCCTCTGTTTTAACAACTTAATAAACCATGTCGCTGCAAAGCGCATCATAATGATACCGATTATACCGCCCAAGAACATAACGATGAATTGCCCGCCATCAAGGCCGCCGATATTAAACCAGCCGGCGGGGGTAATTGTGATCGCCAGCGCGACAGCGGCCAGCATCGAATCGACAGCGAATGCCAAATCAGCAAGTTCAATTTTAAAAACGGTCATCCAAAACGAAGTCCTGCCACTTTTGGCTCTCGTTAACGTTTTTTTGCCTGGGTGGTGCTGATGTAGATGCTTAGTTGAGATGTACAGCAAATAAAGCGCCCCTGCAGCCTGGATTTCCCAGACTCCTGAAAGAAAAGAAATCATGAATAATGCGCTGAACCGAAAAACAAAAGCGCCTGCCAAACCATAGAACAATGCTTTTTTTTGCTCCTTCTCAGGGAGATTCTTTACCATTACCGCAAGGACGACCGCATTGTCAGCTGCTAAAATCCCCTCAAGCCCAACTAGGACAAGCAATACCCAGCCATATTCCAATACCATTGAAGCGTCCATCCAAACTCCTCCTGTTTTTTGGATTTCCTTCTTCAATCAGACAGGGTCAATGAAAAGGAATCAAAAAAGACCCCTGCCTGAAGGCAAAGGTCTTGCTAGACAATAGATTGCCAACAAAGCCGGCGGACATGGCCCGCGAAATGACGACTTTGCATTAGGTTTCCCTAACAGCTACTCCCCTTTGAAAAGGATGTATTCACTTATTTCCATTATATAGTACGTACAGGCCTTTTGTCTTGTTCTAACATGTTAAAATTTTTCCCTTTCGAACATTCGACTGGTGCTGAATATGTGACGAAAAGGTGACAGTTCTGGATAAAACGAAAAAAGTAATGGATAAGTTGAAAAATTTTATGGATATCGTAAAAAATTAGTTGATATCCTGAAAAAATTCATGGATATCGCAAAAAACGCGTAGAAAAACAAAAAAACCGGCAGCCTCAGCCACCGGTTTCCCTATTATTAGTCATGCATATCCATAGGATTATACAGTTTTACATCAGGATTTTTATCCTCAAACCATCTTAATGCAAATTCATTTTCAAAAAGGAACGCATATTTTCCATATCGGTCCTTTACAAGAAGGCTTCTCGAGTTGGAAAGATTTTCGTTAACCGAATCCCCTTCCACCCACCTTGTGACCTTAGAGCCGATTCTTTCCATGATGACGTCAGAATTATACTCATTTTTCATCCGGTGCTCAAACACTTCAAACTGAAGCTGGCCAACAGCGCCTAGTAAGAATTCTTCCATCCTGACTGTTTTGAAAAGCTGGATGGCCCCTTCCTGGACAAGCTGTTCAATCCCTTTATAAAACGACTTCTGCTTCATGACGTTCTTCGCCATTACCTTCACGAACAACTCGGGAGTGAATTGAGGCAGTTTCTCAAATTGGAATTGGTCTTTACCTGACGTAATTGTATCACCGATTTGGTACGTACCAGTATCATACAAACCAATGATATCGCCGCTTACCGCTTCCTCAACCGTGCTGCGTTCTTCGGCCATAAATGATGTGGAATTCGAAAGCTTAACCTGTTTTCCAATCCTTGGAACATTGACGTTCATCCCGCGCTCGAACTTGCCTGAGCATATCCTGACAAAGGCAATTCGATCACGATGGGCAGGATTCATATTCGCCTGGATTTTAAAAACAAATCCAGAGAAATTTTCAGACAGCGGATCAATTTCACCTGCGGTTGAATTCCGTGGCTTTGGAGGCGGAGCGAATTTCAAATAAGCGTCCAAGAAAGTCTGGACTCCGAAATTCGTCAAAGCACTACCGAAGAAAACAGGCGTTAAATTCCCTTCCGCAACCCGTTCGGCAGAAAACTCATTTCCCGCTTCATTTAACAACAATACTTCATCAAGCGTTTGGTCATACAGCCCGGTATTCTTTAAAGGATGGTCGCCTTCAATTTCACCATCCTTATTCAAAGGAATATATCTGCTTCCTTCATCTACCCTAAATTGCTCGACCCTATTATTAAACCTGTCATAAATTCCGAGGAATTCCTTCCCCATCCCAATTGGCCAGTTCATCGGATACGATTCGATTCCAAGTACCTCTTCTAGCTCAGCCAAAAGCTCAAGCGGCGGTTTTCCTTGTCGGTCAAGCTTATTCATGAATGTAAAGATTGGAATACCGCGCATCCGGCAAACCTTGAAGAGCTTCATTGTTTGCTCCTCAATCCCTTTTGCGGAGTCAACGACCATGACGGCACTGTCAACCGCCATCAATGTCCTGTACGTATCTTCACTGAAATCCTGGTGGCCAGGCGTATCTAGAATGTTGACCCTAAATCCGCTGTAATCAAATTGCATGACACTTGATGTAACCGAAATTCCACGTTGCTTTTCAATTTCCATCCAGTCACTTGTCGCAAACTTCCCTGTCTTCTTTGCTTTTACTGTACCGGCATCACGAATGGCACCACCAAAAAGAAGAAGCTTTTCGGTAATCGTCGTTTTACCGGCATCCGGGTGGGAAATAATTGCAAAAGTCCTTCTAGACAGGACATCATTTTTAAAATTATTACTCATAATTTGGTTCCTCACTTTTGACAATTAGAGTTTTGTCCATAACTTCTATATTATCGTGGGAGTTGCTAGTTTGCAATCCTGAATTCTTTCCAGGGCATTATAGAAGCAAGTTTATTTGTCAACGGGATACTTTTGTCAACTTTGTGTCTAAATGAGACATTCTTTTTAAAATAATTTCCTCTTCATCTTTGCTTGTTTTTTGCAAAAATACTAGCCTTAAAGACCTATAAATACAAGTTTCATTGCCAATGCAAAGGGTAAATTGTCTTATAAATTCACTAGTTGTTCAATCCCGTTTCGTCAAGTTTCCTACAATTCCCATGCCACATAATCCTCATTCCCTATTTATAACAAAAAGTATTTTCATATAATGGAGATAGACATTAAAGGAGATGAGCATAGTGGATATGAGTAAAAAGGCGATTCATAAAATCATTCCGCTGATCGTAGCGGTTATTATAGCAGCCGCAGGTATTATCTGGGCAGTACAGTCAACGGCAAAAGAGGTCGCAATCCCTTTCTCCTCCATGGAAAAGAAGATTGCCGCTGAAAACGGAAAAACCGTCAGTCTTGAAGAACATTCCAATGGCAGCCTTACACTAACTACAAGCGAGGGGATATTCGTGACAAAAGTGCCTCCTAACAGCCAGATGGCAGATGAATTAGTTTCTAAATACAATGTAGATTATACATTTACAAGCAATAGCAAGTATGGAAAATGGATTATGGGAGGCGTCATCGCTTCATTGGCAGCCGCGGCATTTGCTATCCAAAAATCAAAAGGCGGCAGCGGGCTAGGCGTTACCAATACAATGAAGAACAGCCTTTCAAAAGCTAGACCACTTCCTTCCATTACATTAAAGGATGTTGGCGGTCTTGGAGAAGAAATGAAAGAAGAAATCCTTCAGACATTATCGATTTTTAAAGAGCCCGAGCGTTCATCTAAGCTTGGCATTAAACCCCCGAAAGGCATTTTGCTATACGGCCCTCCAGGAACAGGAAAAACACTGCTTGCACAGGCAATGGCAAAAGAACTGGGCGCATCGTTCTTCTCAACGAGCGGATCCGCCTTCAATGAACTGTTTGTCGGTGTGGGTGCTTCAAGAGTAAGAAGCCTTTTTCAAAATGCAAGAAAACAGACACCAGCAGTTATTTTTATAGATGAGGTAGATGCACTAGCCGCCAAAAGGAAGGCACTTGGCGGGGAGGAGTCTGAAAAAACGCTAACAGAGCTTCTTGTGCAGCTAGATGGCGGACATTCAAATGACGGTATTTTATTTGTGGCCGCAACGAACCGGAAGGATATGCTCGATGATGCGTTCCTTCGCCCAGGCAGGATCGATTTCTCGTTCCAAGTACCGCTGCCTGATACAAAAGGCCGCAGGGAAATTATCGAGATCCATACAAAAGGCAAAATGCTCGCCAAAGATGTCATGGAATCGTTAGACGATCTTGCTGAGAGCACATCTGGATTTTCAGGTGCGGATTTAAGCATGTTGTTCGAAACAGCCAGCAGGCGGGCAGTCCGGAATGGCCAGGATGAAATTACAAAAGCGGATTTGGATTACGCACTTGACCGGACCATTCTCGGCAGCACATCCCGCGCACTGCAAGATGAAGATACAAAGCGCAGGGTAGCGATCCATGAAGCGGGACACGCCATTGTGGCAGCCATTACAAAACCAGGCTCCGTTCGAAAAGCAACCATTATTCCCCGCGGTGAAGCGCTCGGATATGTTGCGCCAATCCCTAAGGAACTACATCTTTCAACAACAAGTGACCTTATGGACAGGATTGCGATGATTCTTGCCGGTGGAGTCGCCGAGCGCCAATATCTTGGCGAGCACAGCATCGGGGTCAGCGGTGATGTTCAGCAGGCGAAGCAAATCATCGAGCAAATGGTCGATACAGGCATGCTCCAGGATGGCTTTACACTAACATTTGGTAAAACCGAGAAAGAGGCGAAAATGCAGGAGTTGTTCCAAAACGGACTTGAGAAGTCCGAACTGATCATTCGCTCAAACCGGAAAGCCTATGAAAATCTAGTCGAAGCTCTTTTAAAGAAAGAAACATTGGAAGGCTCGGAAGTAGAAGAAATCATCGCCTCAAGCAAAGCAGAAGAAGAATTCCTGTACGCCTAATATACAGCCCCCAATAACAAATCACCCCCTATCCATATTGGACAGGGGGTGATTTGTTGCTTGTTTTAACTAGTAAAGGCGTGGTTTCCAATTTTACTAATAATTGGCCTCGTCCGAATCCATTGATCTGTAGCAATCTCAGGATTATAAAAGAACAGGGCATTCGTTATCTTTTTCTTATTCGAAAGAGCTTCATCAACTGCTTCTCTCGCATCCACGTCAGCAGGTTTGTTAATCTCTCCATTGGCAACGGGCTGAAATTGATTTTCCTGGTAGATGACTTCTTTTACTGTATCAGGAAAACCTTCACTTTCAACCCTGTTCAACACAACTTCGGCAACTGCCACTTTCCCTTTAAATGGCTCACCTTTCGCTTCCGCATGGACGAGCTTTGCCAGCAATTCTTTATCGGCCTTTGTTAATACGGGCTCATTTTCAGCTTGTTTTTCTGATCTATTTGCCTCGGCCTTTACTTTGGCCGGAGATTGTTTCACTGCCGGTTTCCTATGTTTTTCTTTTTCTCCAGCCACTGCTTTTTTTGGTTCAGGAGGCATTGGATTACTTGTTTTGCCTAAGTTTAACAAAGGGAAGGCAAGCATGAGCAACATAGCCGGCACAATAAGTTTGAATAGAGGTTTCTGTCCTCTCATTCCTCCATCTCCCTTCATAATTCAATTCCTTAACTAGGCTAACATTGAACCCCGGCTTATGCTACCCCCAAAAACTTCCCATGGAAAACGATGAAGAAACTTCCTTCTTAGCCTTTCGTTCCCGATGAAATATTGGACCCTTCAATGAAGTAGCGCTGGAAAAAGAAAAAGATCAAAACGACTGGTATCAGGACTGTAACTGACATTGACATGAGGTAATGCCATTGCGTCTGTACGGTGCCTTTAAAGGTCTGGAGCCCGATTTGCAAAGTATAAAGCCGTTCATCATTAATATATAGAAGCGGTCCAAGCAAGTCATTCCATGCTCCATTAAACGAAAAAATCGCTACCACCATGAGTGCTGGTTTTGTCAGCGGAAGCATGATGTGCCACCAAATCTGCAAATGGCTGGCCCCATCCAAAACAGCAGCCTCAATCAGCGAATTCGGGATCGTCATCATGAATTGCCGCAACAGGAAGATGAAAAACGCGCTCCCTAAAAAGGCCGGGACAATGAGCGGTAAATACGTATTAACCCATCCTAGTTTGGAAAACAGGATATACTGTGGCACCATTGTCACAAAACCTGGAATCAGCATCGTAGACAGAACGATAACAAATAAAGCATTGCGTCCTTTAAAGCGAATTTTTGCGAAAGAATATGCAACTAAAGAGTTAACGATCACACTGCCAATCGTGCCGATGACAGCAATGAACACTGTATTGAGCGCCCACCTCGTGAATGGCGCCGTCTGCCAGGCTTTGAGGTAATTATCGAACCTGATTTCCTTTGGAAAAAAGGTTGGGGGATACTGGGCTATTTCCGCAGGGCTTTTCAGGGAGGTGGAAATCATCCACCATAGCGGAGAAAGGATGACCACACTCCCAGCCACTAGCAGAAGGGTGATAATCCACGATTTAATATTTTCTTTGAATTTTCTTTTTTCGTAAAACTTCGGCTCTGTATATGTCCTCATTTATTGTCTGCCCCCTCATAGTGCACCCATCCCTTTCCTAGCTTCAAGTTCAGCGCGGTCAGGATCATGACAATGATGAACAGGATCCACGCCATTGCCGAGGCATAGCCCATATCAAATAGCTTAAAGGCATTATTCCACATGTGAAGATTATAGAATAATAACGAGTTTGCAGGTGCTCCGCTTCCATTTTCCGTCATGACATAAGCTTCCTGGAAAATTTGGAAAGCGCCAATTGTGCTCGTCAAAATGTCAAAGAAAATAATCGGGGAAATCATCGGAACCGTTATATAAAAGAATTTTTGCAGGCCGGTTGCTCCCTCAATATCGGCTGCCTCGTACATTTCACGCGAAACCCCCTGAAGGCTGGCCAGATATAGTAGCATTCCTCCCCCTACTCCCCACATTTTCATTAGAATCAACGCGGGCTTCGTCCATTCCGGATCAAATAGCCAGGCAGGCCCATCTATCCCAAACCAGCCTAGGAATGTGTTTACGAGACCGGTGGATGGGCTTAAAAGCTGCATCCATAAAAAATACACAGCCACCCCTGACAAAATCGCCGGCAAATAGTAAATCGTTCTAAAAACCTTCATGCCGAAAATCCTTTGATTGAGAAGGACGGCAATCAGTATAGCCCCTACTGTTGTCAGCGGAACTGAGAACACAACATAGTAAAGCGTGTTCCATAATGACGTCCAGAACAAATCATCAATCGTAAACATTCTGACAAAATTGTCGAATCCTATATAATTCATTTTTGAAGTAATATTGTAATCGGTGAAGCTCGCTGCCAATGAAAACAGAAGCGGCCCGAGCGTCAGGCAGATAAAGCCGATTAACCAAGGGCTAATAAAAATATATCCCCAAAAATTCTCTCTTGTTCCTCTTGACATGCGTGGTTTAGGCGCCATCTGCCGCGGGGCGGCTAAACCTGACTCCCTCCCTGAGACGAGGTCCATGTCTTCTGGAAGTGCAGCTTGTGATGTTTGTGGCGACTTCATATTTTCCCCCTCTTTCTTGTCGAACGATTGAAAAAGAGAAGGACAGCCAAGCCGTCCCTTCTCTCTCGTGGAAAAATTCATATATATTTTATTTTTTCAGCTTTTTGACATCTGCCTCCGCTCTTTCCAGCGCCTCTTCAGGGCTCATTTTTCCGGCAAAAACCTTGTCGATATGCGGGTTGATCCTGTTTTGGTAATCAGGATATTCCAGCGGAACAGGGTATAGATTTGTTACCTTTAGATTCTCAACGGTCAATTCATAAACTTCTTTCGCTTGTCCGTCAAGAGACTTGGCTACTGCCTCAGCTCCTTCAATATTGGCGATATTATCGTAGTTTTTCTCTCCCCAATATTGCTGTGCATCTTTGCCTGTCAAGTATTTAATGAATTCAACAGCTTCCTTTGGATGTTTAGAGCCTTTAGGCACCTCGACCACGAAGCCTCCACCATCGGCCCAATGCTTACTGTTTTCATCATAAGCTGGAATTTTTGCAACGCCGAACTCCATATCCTTGCCGTAATCACGGATTTGCGTGTAGAAAGTTCCAACATCAATGTACATGGCGACTTTACCAGAAATGAATGGGTTGGCTTGTTCGCTGCCAAATTCAGCTTTGAAAGCCTGGACATTTTTTTCGCCATAATGTTTTTGCCAATCAAGTAGCCAATTCAACGCATCCAGCTTTTTAGGTGTATTGATGAAGAGCTCGCCATCTTCGATAAAGCCTTTGCCGTCATCGGCGCTAGCCATCCAGGCAGGTGCGCCAGTACTTCCCCATAGCGGATAGAAGCCAAAGCGCTCAAATTTATCACCGTTTTTCACATCCAGCTTTTTGGCATATTCCTCAAGCTCGGCCCAGGTTTGAGGCGGCTTTTCAGGGTCTAAGCCAGCTTCCTTGAATGCTTCTTTATTATAAAATAACAGCCTTGTATCTGTATTAAACGGAACAGCATAAGGCTTATTATCATGCAATACCATTTCCCATAGATGCGGGTAAAAATTTTCCTTGAATGAATCATCAAGATACTTGCTTAGGTCTTCGGCTTGATTGTTCTCAGCGCGCTGTGCGACCGAGTTAATATCATTCACGATGACATCGGCTGGGCTCCCGGCTGCGACAGAAGCAAGGTTCTTTGTCCAAATATCTCCCCATGGAAGAAATGTATGCTTTACTTCAATTTTGTCCTGAGAATCATTAAAGTCCTTCACGATCTTTTCGATAATTGGTCTCCGTGTTTCGGAACCCCAAAATGTCCAAAAATCGATGACTACTTTTCCATCTTTTGAATCTGCGTTGCTTTTCTCACCGCTGCAACCTGCTAGCACCCCTAAAACTAACAGAAAGCTTAATAACCCCAAAATTCCCTTTCTCATTTTTTCCTCCTGAATTATGTATTTTTTAGGCTCTGTTAATTTTGGTTGTTGATTTCCACTACGGGCACACGCTTTCCGCGGGGCGTCAGTGCCCTTCGCTTCAATCAACAAAGTTAAAAATCAACATAACTCTATAACACAGCCATTTTCCAAACCTTATATCCTTTTACCCATATTTTCTCCTTCAAAACTTCCTTTTTCCTGAAAAAATCTGATATTACGACAAATTCATTAGGAGAAGCTATAACAAAGGGATTAGCTTCTTAAGGAGAACGTAATTAAAAGGGCATATTGGACGAAGGTGAGCCCAGGTGAAAAGAAGAACACGCAAAAGGCCGGCCCAATGGGCCGGCCTTTACTGCCAGTTAACAGAATCTAAAACAGGCAGCGCCAACTATAATCAAGAGAATGAACAGGACGACAATGAGGGCAAAGCCTCCGCCATATCCAAAGCCGCCGCCGTATCCACAGCCGCCATATCCATAACCGCCGTATCCGAACATATAAGAACCTCCTCCTATTTAATAAAATCCACCATATCCCCAGGAAGCCCCGATGATAACCAACAGAATGAATAGAACAACTAGGAGGGCAAAACCTCCGCCATACCCAAATCCTCCACCAGACATTCACATTACCTCCTTTAGTTAAGTCCATATATCCTATTCATGAACAGGAAAATGTGCAATAGACTCAGAAGCATTTTTCATAAATGGGCGTCTTACCATTCCATGAACAAAAAAAGAACCCATTTGCGGGTTCTTTCACCATCATATTTTAAAGTTGGTTTTGATGACATTCACTCTAATAAGCGCATCAAGCAAAATGACCAGAGCCGGCCCGGCAAACAGTCCGACAAAACCGATCAGTTTAAACCCAATATACAGGCTTGCAAGCGATGCAAGCGGAGAAATACCAAGGCTTGTAGCATAAACCTTTGGCTCGATGATCCGCCGAATGACCGTAATGGCAAGAAATAAGATGATCAGGCCAATCCCAAGAAACTGTTTTCCCTGTATGATGGAAATGACTGCCCACGGGACGAGGAAAGAGCCTGTTCCGAGAATCGGCAAAATATCGACCAGCACGATTAGAAGGGAAAAAAGCCCCGCATACTTGACTTTTAATAGCATAAGGCCGATAAACGCCAGCGAAAATGTAATCAGGCTAAGGATAATTTGGGCTTTGATAAATCCGACGCCGGCTTTCGTTAATTGGTTTAGGACAATGGAAACTTTCCTCTTCGTGCCTTCGGTCAAATGGGATTTGATTGAGGCTTTTATTTCCGGCAGCTCGAGGCTGATTAAAAATAATGCCACCAGGTAAATAAGGAATTCAATTAAGAATCCGGGTATTGAGGTTAAAAAACCTATCAATACGTGGATCATTTCCTGTACGAATCGATCCAGGGAATTAACAGATTCATCAAGCGTCTTCTCAATCGACGCAATGACATCGGGCGGAAGCGTCTGCGTGTAATCCTTCCATCGCTTTATTAGCGGCTTGATTCCTGATGAATAAATGTCTCTGACATAGGTTGGTGTTCTTTCTGACAGGTTCATAACCTGCTGAAAGAGGATCAGGAACAAGTTGTAACCAAGAACTACAATACCAAGCAGAAAAGCAATGAAGGAGGCGATAACGGACTTGACCCTGCTTAACTTCAATTTCCTCTGCAAATAGCCCACAAGCCCTTCGAGCAAAATGGCGGTAACCAATGCAAATAGAAGCGGCAAGCTATAAGGTATAAAAAAAATAAAGAGCAGAATAAGAACTGCCAGAATAATCCACTTTTTCCACATAATCTTCTCTCCCGGTAGCTATTAACTAAAGGTAAGCTTCGTTATTCAATTATATCTATTAACCGCGGCTAAAGCGAAGCTTTTGTCGAAAAAAAACATCCTTCCAATAAAAAGGGATGCCGCCCGGGCACCCCCATTTTATTAGATAATTTTTTTCGCACCCATGTTTTTCTGGCTGCTTATTTGGGATAAAAATCCAGATACAACCGAGTATTTCTCATAAAGGAAAAATAGGGAGTCTCCAGGATGGGAGCAGTTCCATGCATAGTAATAAGCTTTCAGTTCATCCGTAATAATGGATAGCTGTTTTCCGCTTCCCCCTATTTCCTTCAGGGCAGCGGCGTGCATCATGCTGGCTGTTTCATATGGAGCTCTTCCGCGGAGATCCTGATCCTCCCGAATGACCAGCCCATCGGTGTTTTTAACAGCCATTCTTGCCATTTCCCTGATTTCATGGTCCTGCCTATCACCCGGTGCAGAGAGGACTGTCGTTGTTGTTCCTTTTCTGAAATGCTTTGCAGTATCAAAGAATGCATTCAGCCCGGCAATATTATGGGCATAATCAATGATGATCAACCTGCCATCCAATTCAAACGTATTAAATCTGCCCCTCGACTGTTCATGATCCGGCTTAAAGGTTAACGCCTTTTCTTTCAGGACTTCAATCTCGACGCCTTGAGAGCTGGCGGCAGCCAGCGCCTGAAGCAGGTTGGCGATATTGTGCCTTGCTTTGCCTTCAATCGTAACGGGAATATCTTTGGCGGGAAGCAATTTCATCTTCTTCCCTTCTTTGATACAGGTAATCCAGTTATCTTCATCAAGATACCAGACTGTCCATCCTCTTTCGACAGCTCCCTGAACATGGTGGTTTGTATGGAAAAGGCTCGTATAAACAATCCTTCCCCGCGTATGGGCAGCCATTTGGACAACCTCCGGATCATCTGCATTCAATACGCAGACGCCATCCTGCCTGACAACTTCAGGAATGAGCCTTTTTAATTTAACAAGCTGCTTGAAATCCTCAATGCCATCAAGCCCTAAATGATCCTCGGAGACATTCGTAACGATGCCAACATCACATTCTCTGAACGCAAGGCCTTCACGTAGAATCCCGCCGCGGGCAGTTTCCAGGACAGCCGCATCCACTTCTGGATTAGCCAGAATTTTACGGGCGCTGATCGGGCCGCTGCAATCTCCTTCATCAATAACACGGCTGCCAATATAAACCCCATCGGAATTGGTCATACCAACATGATAGCCGTCCCTTTCTAAAAAATGCTTAATCATTCTTGTCGTGGTCGTTTTACCGTTCGTTCCGGTTATAGCAATAATGGGTATCGCTGCCTCTTCCCTTGTTTTGAATAAGTAATCGACAATTGCATTGCCAACATCCCTCGGCTTTCCTTTTGCGGGATAATGGTGCATCCTGATTCCAGGTGCGGCATTCACTTCAATGACCGCTGACTTGGATCTGTCAAGCGGAACAGATATATCGGGGCAAATCAAATCAACTCCGGCCACATCCAATCCAATCGACTGTGCTGCAAGGGAAGCCATTTCCCTGATAGTAGGATGGATCTCATCTGTTACATCAATGGCGAGGCCCCCTGTAGAAAGGTTTGCATTGCCGGCAACCTGGATGACACTGCCTGGTTCAGGTATCGATTCTAACGTTAAGTTCGATTTCTCCAGATGGCATGTAATCGTTGAATTCAAGGGGATTTTTGTCATCGGCTTTTCATGCCCGTCTCCTCTGAGCGGATTTTTATTTTCAACCTCAATCAATTTTCTGATAGATTCGTGTCCATTTCCAATGACAAACGGAGGCACTCTCATACTTGCTGCAATTAGTTTTCCGTCCACCATGAGCAGCCTGTAATCATTGCCTTGATAGTATCTTTCAACGATTATTTCAGTTTCCTTGTTCTCCATGCAGTGGAGAATACTGAATAATTCTTCCCTGCTTTTTATATTTGTAAAAACGCCTCTGCCCTGGTTACCATTAAGCGGCTTCATGACGACAGGAAAACCGACTCGCTCAGCAACACCAAATACTTCCTCATAGGAGGAGGCTGTTTCACCTTCAGGTACGGGAACACCGACACTTGAGAGGATTGACTTTGTCACCTGCTTATCGCAAGAATTTTCCACCGCCATATACGGCGTCTGGCTTGTGATTGTAGCCTGAACATGCTTTTGTCTTCGACCGGTGCCTATTCTGACAAGGCTGTCAGTACCGACCCTTTCAACCGGAATCCCCTTTGCAAAAGCAGCGTTGTAGATTGCCTCAGTACTTGGGCCAAGTTTATTCGTGAAATAGAGATTTTCAATTTCATGAATGTACGTACTTGAATCAACATAAGGCGCGCCATCCAAGATTTTCTCGACAATTTCCTTGGCAGCTTGAAAGGCATAAAAACCGGATTTAGGCTCACGGTAATCATATGTAACGAAATAAATTCCTTTTTTGCCGCCCGTAATCGTTTTTCCCCTTTTGACCTTGATTCCAGCCAGATACTGCAAGTCAATCGCGATATGCTCGAGAATGTGCCCCATCCAGGTGCCTTCCTCAAGCCTCTCAACAAACCCTCCTTCATACCCAAGGGAGCAGGTGTGGCTTCTTAGGCTTGGGAGTGTTTTTAATAATGCTTCGTTAAATCCAGACAGTGTATTTGACGGACTAAATTCCAATTCTTCGAGATCCAGTTCAATCCACATTGTTGGTTTATAACTAAAATAATTTGGCCCCTTTAAGTACCGTACCCGGATAATCTTCATCTTTTTACTCCCCTTTTACTATTAACTTTCTATTTTTCAGATCAAATTTATAGCCGTGTGTCAGGGTGTGAAGCTTAAAGTTGGATAAGGTCAGTTCCTCGCTTCCATTATCTGATTTTTTCACTTCAACGTACGCACTGTCTTTTCCATCCAAAATGAGGACCTGGTGTTCTCCTATTACTTCAAATTGATCACCTTCAACAAGAATGGCAGTATTTTCATCAATACCAATTCCCATTAAATTTGGATTTCCCGCAATAGCGCCCAGGAGCCGGTCAAATCGTGACCTTTGTGAAAAATGCTGGTCAATCAGCAAGTCCTCCATGAAACCGAATCCGTTGTCCATTTCAACCTGAAGTATGTCATCAGAATCCTTCGTCAAGGCGTTTACAATCATATGCTTACCCATAATCGATGCCCCGGCACTGGTTCCCCCAAGAACAAGTCCATTTTGCCATTGCTTGTAAATTAGCGAATGAAGCTTTGTTCCAGTGATCATCTGTGTCAGCCTACTTTGGTCTCCCCCGGTTATGAAAAGGGCGGAAAGTCCATCAACAGTCTCAATAATTCTCGGATCCTCAGACATCTCTCTGCTATTAACATCTATGATGACGGAATCCTTTACTCCATGTTTTTCAAATACTTCTCTATATTCATTACCGACCTGCTCGGGAATTTGTGTTGCCGTCGTTAAAATGCCGACCTTCCCTATCCGTTTGGAGGAGAGCTCGACAAATTTGCTTAGAATTGTAACACCGTGGTATTTTTCTTCCGCTCCTCCAATGATTAACAAAGGGCCGTTTTTCAAAATCATCACCTGTCCGGGAGTTTTTTCAAAATTATAATAATATTTTATATACCCGCTAGCGCCATTTACAAAACTTCATCCGTAAAAAGGTATATGTAAATTTCCCTGAAATTATAGCAATACATGTAAATAATTTTTCATTAGAAAAGCCAGCCTACTCATTTTCATTTTGACCAATTTGTTTTATCCATTTAATCGTCAGGGTATACAATACAGTGAATCTTCCATCAGGGGAGTTCTTCCTTCTTCCCCTGATGGTTAGACCAATCGGCTTTTACGGGCAGTTGAACCCCTCCTAACTTCTTCGGTAACTCATAATCCCCGATGTAGGACTGCCCGTTAAGAGTGGGATAAGAGAGGTGATGAAATGCAAAAAAAAGGGAAAAAAACCGCTCCCTCCCTTCAGCAGGGAAACAGGGATCATCCAGAACAATATCCGACATCAAATGAAAGTCTTTTTGACAAGTTTGAGAGTGAGCAAAATGTCGATCCAATTCCAATGGAAGATCTTAAGCTCGAACAAAAGGAAGAGAAAAAAGAGCATCACACGAAGAATGATTCCTCGAGTGATAGAAAATATAAATCCGGATTTTAATTCACTCTTCCAAAAATAGATGGAGGGATAAAATTGACAGAAAATAAGGAAAAAGAAAAAAACGACTCACTTGAACAAGAGAAGAAAAAGTTAACAGGGAAAGACATCGAGCCGCAACGCGACCCTGTAAAACCACAAGAAGAATGCAAGACTAAAAATCAATAACGAACCCCCATATAGATTGACTGCCTGGCATATGCCAGGTATTTTTTATGCATGCTTTCCGGTTCAAAAGTTATCCCACTCTTTACGGGCAATAAGCCTCCTCCGGAGGCAACTGCCCCTAAAGGTCCGATAAGTTCATCTAACCATCAGTGGGAAAGGCGCCCACTGATGGAAGATTCACTTTATCTTGCCTTTTCTTTTTAGGGCTTATCCGTTCTATCCCATTCCATTGAAGGGAAATTCATTCACACAGGAAATAGATATTTCATAAACTATCGTGGATGGAAGTATAAGAGGAGGAGCTTAAAGAATGGAAAATAGACAATTTTATGGTCATATGCCAGGAATGGCCGGCCACGGGGGAATGGGCGGCTATCCGGGATATGGGGGTTACGGCGGATACCCTGGAGATTACGGAGTATATGGAGGACACGGCGGATACCCTGGAGGATACGGCGGTTATGGGGGGCACCATGGCTACCCTGGATATGGACATCATTATGGATACGGACATCATCATCATCACGGGCACCATCACGGATATCATCACGACCACCATCACGGACATGGATACCCTTACGGTTACGGGGGGCACCGATAATTTCAAAAGAAAAAGCCCGACTCAACTTTAATAAGAGTCAGGCTTTTTTCACTTCTAGGCGGCCGGCGATAATGGAAAGCATATAGTTAACCGTAAAATACATGAGTGTAAGAATCAGAATCATTGGGATGACATAAGAATCTTTTTGTCCATAAATGATTTGCGCGTTGTGAGTCAGTTCCGGCAGCGAAATCACGACAGCCAATGAGGTATCCTTCAGCAAGGAAATAAATTGGCTGACAATTGGCGGAACCATCCTTCTTAACGCCTGCGGCATGACAATATATCTGATTGTCTGGACATAGCCAAGCCCTGATGAACGCGCAGCCTCAATCTGGCCTTTTTCGACTGAATTCAGCCCGCTTCGGATAATCTCCGACAGCATCGCTGATTCAAAAATCGTGAGTGCCACAATCGCCGCTGTCGTAACAGGCAGCTTCAGCCCAATGTCTGGCAAAGCAAAAAAAGTAAAAAAGATAATTAAGAGCAGAGGCAGGTTCCGAATTGTTTCAACGCCTACTGCGAGCACTTGTGAAACGACTGGAATCCTGGCATAACGTGCCGTGCCGATGGCTCCGCCAATAATAAAACTTAAAACAATTGATAACGAAGCCACTAGCAGCGTGACTCCGAAGCCTTGCAAGAGAAACTTAAGATGATCAGGTGAATAAGCCCCTATAAAATCCATTTTTGGCCCCCCTTAATGGCTTTTCGCCATGTGGCGTTCCAAATAGCCGACCCCAAGGCTTAGCGGAATAGTAATAATGAGATAAAACATCGCAACGAAAATATAAACATCAAAGGTGACAAATGTCCTGGAAGAAATAATGTCTCCCTGATACATCAACTCCATACCGGCGATTACCCCGAGAATGGAAGAATTTTTCACGAGGTTGATAAATTGGTTGCCAAGCGGAGGGATGACAATTTTAATCGCTTGCGGCAAAATAATTAGCAGCATCGCTTGGTTATACGTAAGGCCTGAAGAACGGGCTGCTTCCATCTGCCCTTTTGGGACAGACAATATCCCGGCACGGATGGCCTCCGCAATAAAGGCTGACGTATAAATGGCAAGCGCAATGGTTCCCGCGGTAAATCCGTCGAAATCAATCCCAATTGACGCCAGCCCAAAATAGAAAAAGAATGCAATAATCAGCACTGGAATGTTTCTGAAAAATTCCACATACGCTGTGCCAATCCAGTTCAGGAATTTAAACGGGGAAATACGGAAAACCGCTATCAGTGTACCGAGAAAAAAGCTCGCGATCAATGCAATTAAACTGACTGCAAGTGTTCTCTTAAACCCATCCATGTACAAGTCAATGTTTTCTGTTAAAATCGAAAAGTCCAACAGCCTCACCTCTCTTGCTATTGCCAACGGCAGCATAAAAGCACAAGTTTCTATATAGGTTGAACTAGATATTTTCTTTTCAAGGTGAATCTTGGTTGATTTAAGCTTCAGGCACTTCGCTTTCCGCGGGGCGTCAGTGGAGCCTCCTCGGCGCTTTGGCGCCTGTGGGGTCTCCACCTTGCCGCCGCATCCCGCAGGACAAACAGCTTCCTCGAATTGGCTATGCACGAAGGAAATGCGATAGCATTTTCGAGGAGTCTTCGTGCCTTCCGCTTCAATCAACCTGCTTCCTTGGCCAATTTGTAAGTTCAACCTAATATATGATTCAAGTAATCAGGATGAGCCGGGCAGGCCCATCCTGATAGACAATTACCTTATTGTTCTTTAATCCACTTATTCTTTATTTCATCATATTTGCCAGAATCCTTTACTTTCTTTAGGGCTTCGTTCAGCTTGTCGACCAGTTCCTTGTTACCTTTTTTAACAGCAATTCCATAAGGCTCTTCTGTGAAAGTTCCGCCAACAAGACCGAATGATGGATCCTCGTCGGCCATTCCATATAGAATCGAGTCATCCGTCGTCAAAGCATCGCCTTTTCCGGACTTAAGAGCTGTGAACGCTTCTGCATAGTTTTCGAATTCCAGCACTTGTGTTTCAGGGGCTTTCTCGCGGATGTTGACTGCGGAAGTAGACCCTTTAACAGCCAGAACCTTCGTGCCTTTCTTCAGGTCTTCCAGGCCTTTGATTTTGCTCCCCTTTTTAACGAGCAAGGATTGGCCGGCTTCGAAATAAACATCAGTGAAGTCCACTTCCTTTTTACGTTCTTCTGAAATTGTCATAGTTGCAATGACAGCGTCAATATCGCCATTATTCAGCATAGGAATCCTTGTTTTCGATGTTACTTCCTTGAACTCGACTTTGCTCTCATCGCCAAGGATTTCTTTTGCCAGAGCCTTTGCCAAATCAATATCAAAACCTTCCACTTCACCTGAGCTTGGGTTTTTCAGGCCAAATAGCCTTGTATCATGCTTTACCCCAAAAATAAATTTGTCGCGTTTCTCGATTTGGGCCATGACTCCTTTGTCCTTGCCATCTTTGCTGTCTCCGTTAGCCTTGTCATCCTTTCCTCCGCATGCTGCCAAAAGCAAAACGGCAAACAGAGAAATTAGGGACAGTGTAAAAAGCCTTTTCTTCATCATTTTCCCTCCTAATTTTTTAGTGATTTAATATACGGCTGAGGAATGATTTTGCCCTTTCCTCTTTTGGACTGGCAAAAAACTCAGCCGGGACTGCCTCTTCAAGAATTTTTCCTTCATCCATAAAAACAATCCGATCCGCCACTTCGCGGGCAAAGCCCATTTCATGTGTGACAACGACCATGGTCATTCCTTCTTTTGCAAGGGTTTTCATAACATCGAGCACTTCCCCGATCATTTCTGGATCAAGAGCGGATGTAGGTTCATCGAAAAGCATAATCTCAGGCTTCATGGCCAGTCCCCTCGCAATGGCTACACGCTGCTGCTGTCCACCTGAAAGCTGTGCCGGATACGAATTCGCCTTGTCGGGGATGCCGACTTTTTCAAGATATTTCATCGCAGTTTCCTTAGCTTCACTTTGAGATTTCCCAAGAACCTTTATTGGAGCAAGCGTGATATTTTCGAGAACTGTTTTATGTGGATATAAGTGGAAATGCTGGAAGACCATCCCGATTTCCCGGCGAACCTCATTAATATCTGTTTTCTTGTCGTTCACTCTTATATCTTTTACAGTCAGGTTGCCAGTGGTGATTTCTTCGAGCCTGTTAATGCAGCGGAGCATTGTACTCTTCCCCGAGCCCGAAGGACCAATGACGACCACCACTTCCCCTTTATGTATTTTTAGATTAATATCTTTCAGAACATGAAAATCCCCGAAATATTTATTCACTTTGTCAAAAACAATCATGTTAATTCCCCCTTTCAAGAAACTGTCTATCTGTATTAGAATGAGTGAACCGCACCTACTGGTGACTATTATAAATTTTCTGAATTTATTTTTATATTATAATATACAAAACTTCACCGGGTCAATTTTAATAATGTAATATTCTTAATATTCTTGTAAGAATTTTTCTGTTTTTCCTTTTATAGTTAATTAGGAGGGGTTTCTTATCCTTTTCCTCTATCGTGTTTTCTCGCTTCTAGTCGTATTAACAAGAATACTGCAAAATGACGTTTAAAAACTGGTTCAAAAGGAAGATGTACAGTGAAGGTTGAGTCGTTTGCGAAGAAAGGAGAACTGATGATGCATCTCGAGGATTTTGAAAATGAAAACATCCAAATAAAACTCCGTAATTTCCCCCATGAAATGGTTGGCGACGTGACCGGCATTTACAAACCCGATGAATGGTATTTGGCCAAACTCGTCAAAAGCGAAAGCATAGGAATTTGGGTTGAGAACCCCTGTTATAAACGGACCATGATACGAAATGAGGAAGGCAGGGCCATCCCTAAAGAAGAGCAAGTTGAAGAGACGTGTATAACAAACTTGCTGATCCGGTGGGAATTCATCAGCTCAGTCATTACCTTCCCAGACCAAACCAGAGTGGGCGTTGACAAAAAAGCCCATCTAATCGGCTTCCAACCCGATATAGACTAAAAGGGGATTAAAATCCAGATCAATTTATGTACATCAAAACTGCTTGGCCCCCGAGGGGGAATTCCCTTGGGGGCCAGGTTTTTTTCCAATTATGGCAGACGGTGCCCTCTTGATGTCACATAAAGGCTGTACCATTCATCTCTTGTCATGAGGCTAGCCTGGCGGACCGCATCCTGGCAATGTTTGATTCTTTCAGGGTCAGTTGTGCCAATGACCGGCTGGATGTTTGCAGGATGGCGCATCAGCCAGCCAAGAACAATTGCTTCCCGCGTTGTCCCCTTTTCTTCCGCCAACTTGGCAACGAGAGCGGCCGAAGATTTTTCAGCTTCAGTCACTGGCTCCATGCCGCCGGAATAAATTCCTTTTGCAAGAGGCGACCATGCCTGGATTTGGATATCGTGAAGCATGCAGTGTTCAAGCAATCCTTCAGCAAAATGGCTCTCCCTTCCCGCAGGCTGGTTCACATGGACTCCCTGGTCCACCCAGTCTAGCTTTTTCACGCTCATTTCCAGTTGATTTACAACGAGTGGAGTGCCGATATAAGCTTGGAGCAGTTTCATTTGCCCTGCATTCATATTGGATACGCCAAAGTTTCTAACCTTCCCGGACTCCTTCAACCTTTCGAATGCCTCAGCAACCTCTTCGGGTTCCATTAATGGATCCGGTCTGTGTAAAAGGAGGATGTCCAAATAATCCGTACCCAACCTGTCAAGAATCCCATCAACGGATTGGAGAATATAATCTCTTGAAAAATCATAGCGCCCTGGAATATTGTCCTCTGCAAAGCGGATTCCGCATTTGCTCTGGATGACAATTTGTTCACGTATATCGTGATTTTTCTTAAGCCAGTTCCCAAATACCTTTTCGGCTTTACCCCTTGTGTAAATATCTGCGTGGTCAAACATTCTTATTCCCACTTCAAGGGCAGTTTCAATACCCCGTTCTGCTTTTTTCTCGTCTTCTGCTGTTATGGGACTGTTATCCCAGGCACCCCCAAAGCCCATGCAGCCAAGCACCAGCCTGCTGTCAGTGATATCCCTTTTGTCTAAAGGCATCTTTCTCATCCCTACATCCCTGCTTTCTTATTATTTATGTAAATGTTTCTAGCTTGCTGGCAAAAAACATTCATTCGCTCATGACATCACGCCTGAGAGGTAAGCGGATGTTTGAATTGCTCCGGCAAAGCGAAGTCATTGCCATATCGTACAAACAATGTCTCACTCTTTATAATTGGAGAGCAGGCAACCTGGTGACCAATCTGCCCGGGAGTGAAGTGAAAAATGATCTTTATAGCTCCAGTTCTAGGAATTTTTGAGAGAACGGAAGACATGTCCACTTTTGCCATAGTAAGAATATCATAGATTTCCATCTCTTCTCCCTTCTCCCCATATATAACAATGCAATTTTCATCTTCCAGGTAAAAGATTCTTTCGCGAAAAACACTCAGACAATAGAACATGAGCAGTTCTGCTGTTTCAGTCGTGGCGAACGTGCGGGACACAGGAATTCGTTTCTTTGCAAAATGATACAAAAGCTCTCTGTCTCCGCCGTTGTCCATGTCAAGTCTCCGGACACTGCTATCGCCTGCTCCGCCCCCAGCAAAAAATGTAGAGAAAACTGTCTCCCTTGTCTCATTGAACCCAAATTTCGGATAATACCCTAGAACCGAATCATTAGCAAACAAGTACATTAAATCGTATTTACCTTTAAACTCTCTCAAAACTCTTTCCATTAACAATCGTGATAACCCTTGTCCCCGGTAATCAGGATGCGTCATGACTGTACCGATTTGTAATCCCTTTCTATATTTCCCCTCCACAATTAAGCCTATTTTATTTACAGAAACATTCGAGACCACTTTGTCCCCCGCAATAAACGAGTAGGGATTATACTTATCTGTCCAATAGCCTTTTTCATACCACTCTTCAAAACTGATTCCAAATACAGACTCCGCAAGCCGGCTGAGGCTCTTCCTTAATACAGGATTTTCCCTGTAATCATTTGCAAATAGCAGTGTCATATCCGGCTCCTCCAAATATTTATTACCACTCCTTCCATTTTACCCCTTTATCCGATTTCCCACTCCCCCGAGATAGTGTAGTATAAATAAAGAATGCAATTTTATTAGCTTTATTGTCGGACTGGAGGTAAATAATGAAGACTGTTCTCGAATTAAAAAACGTAACAAAGAAAATTAGGAAGAAAACGATTATAAATAAGCTCAGCTTTACTGTCAGGGAAGGTGAAGTGTTCGGGTTCCTAGGCCCAAATGGAGCTGGAAAGACAACGACCATAAGGATGATCGTCGGTCTCATGGATATTACGGCTGGGGATATTATGATTTGCGGGACAAGCGTAAAGGAGGATTTTGAAAAAGCGATTGGGAATGTCGGCGCAATCGTAGAAAACCCGGAAATGTACAAATTCCTGTCTGGCTACCAAAACCTCCTGCAATATAGCCGGATGCATGGAGGCATCGCAAAGGACAAAATTGCTGAGGTTGTCAATCTCGTCGGCCTTGCGGACCGCATCCATGATAAAGTAAAAACATATTCACTCGGAATGAGGCAGCGGCTTGGCCTTGCCCAGTGCCTTCTACATGATCCGAAAATCCTGATCCTTGATGAACCGACGAATGGGCTCGACCCGGCGGGAATCAGGGAAATTCGTGATCACTTGCGAATGCTTACCAGGGAGAAAGGGATGTCGGTGATCGTATCAAGCCACCTATTATCCGAAATGGAACTGATGTGTGACCGTATTGCCGTCATTCAAAATGGGGAGCTTATCGATGTCCAGGAAGTTCGGACATTAACAGGTAAAAATAAGACGTTTTATTCATTCGAAACAGGGCCGCTGGCTGGCATTGAAGCTTGGCTGCGTGAGAAATGGCACGCGTCTGTCTCCGAGAGCGGCTTTACTGTCAACGCCAAACGCGAAGACATCCCATCTATTCTGAAAAAAATGGTTGAAGCGGAAATCGATGTTTATGGAATTAAGGCAGAAGCGAAAACACTCGAAGACCGTTTCCTTGAACTCACATCCGAAATAAGGAGAGCCGATTGATGAAAAACCTGATTACAAATGAATTCGTAAAAATCTTCAGCAGAGCCGGTACCTATGTCATGGTCGGCATGATCGTCATTTTAGTTATGGGAATGGCCGGGCTTGCAAAATATGAGGAGTATGACAATCCGCCGAAGGAAAATCCGCAATGGAAAACGGAACTTCAAAAACAGCTTGTTAATGACCGGGCCGCCCTTGACGATTTCGGCATGACGAACGCAAACTTGAGGGCCTTTTACGAAAGGGAAATAGCCATAAAGGAATACAGGCTAAAAAAGGATATGGCTCCCCCTGTTGGAACACATGTATGGTCCTTCGTAAATAACTCACAGAATTTCATTAGCTTTGTCGGCCTGTTCACGATTGTCATCGCCGCAGGAATAGTCTCCTCCGAATTCTCTTGGGGAACAGTCAAGCTTCTTTTAATCAGGCCAATCAGCCGTCCGAAAATTTTGTTATCTAAATATTTGACTGTCCTTCTATTCGGACTCGGTCTATTGGCATTATTATTTGTCTTTTCATTTCTAGCAGGGCTCATTCTTTTCGGATTTTCAGACAGTCCTTCGCCGCATTTGGTTTTTTCCGACGGTCATGTTTACGAAAGGAGCATGGGCCTTCAGTTGATTGCTGAATATCTGCTTAGTTCGATTGATGTGTTAATGGTTGCGACGATGGCCTTTATGATTTCGGCTGTTTTCCGGAACAGTTCACTCGCAATTGGCATTTCCTTGTTCCTTCTTTTGACAGGAGGAACATTGACCATGCTGCTTGCAGGAAAGTTTGAATGGGCAAAATATTTCCTTTTTGCCAATACCGACTTGACTGTCTATCTTGACGGAACCCCGCTTATTTCCGGAATGACACTAGGATTTTCCATCACAATGCTCGTCATTTATTTTACTCTGTTCCAGTTTTTTGCTTTTTGGGTGTTTTCAAAAAGAGATGTTGCCGCATAGAAAATTGAAACCCGAAATGCCAGGGGCGTTTCGGGTTTTTTGTCGGAAAAATTAGTAAAATTAACCATCCATAACCTTTTGGAATGCTGTATAATTAACATTGGGTGATACTTGGTGAAATATAAAACGCTTTTCTTACCATTGACTTTGTTCATCATACTTTACATATATCTGATTAAAACGAATGAAATTTGGCAGCTTCCTCTTCTGTTGACCATGGTTCTTTGCGTTTTTAGCAGTTGGCAGCTTTGGCTTGTACATAAATACCGTACAGAAACAACAGCCGCAAAAAAAGACCTTATTGAAAAAAACCAGAAGCTTGAGTCGGTGTTCAACCATTCGGCGCTTGGGATCATGCTTGCCGACCGCAATGGCAAACTATTAGATGCCAATCCAAAATTTTTAGAGATGCTCGGCTATTCCATGGAAGAAATCAAAACCCTTTCTTACATCGAATTAACTTTTCCGGATGACCGTGAAAAAGACATGGAACATTACGCGCTCGCCCTACAGAAGAAGCTGCCCTACTCGAAGGAGAAAAGATACATCAGGAAAGATGGCGGAATGTTTATTGGCAAATTGTCCGCCTCATTCATCCTTGATGATAAAGGATTCCCTATATACACTGTTGCCCATGTTGAGGACATCACAAAAGAAAAGCAGCTAGAGGATCATCTGAAGGAAAGCCAAAAGCGATATCGGGATCTCGTCACTTATTCCCCTGAACCATTTCTTGTCCAACGTGATGGAATGATTATTTTTGCCAACGAAAAGGCATGCAAAATAGTTGAATTGTCCATGACGGAGCTGCTTGGTAAGTCAATTTATGACTTCATAAGGCCCGAATTTCATCACAAGACGAGGAAAACACTTGCAGAGCTGCAGAATGTTTACGGGGAGGCAGAAAACCGTCCTCTTGAAATCATCACCGCCAATGGCCGGAGATTGATTATTGAAATCACCCTCAAAGTGATCGATTACGAAGGCGCTCCTTCCATCCAGGCAATTTTCCGCGATGTAACCGAACGGAGGCGCCTTGAGAAAGAATTGAGGAAAACCACAGAACGTTACCGCTTTATAACTGAGAATTCAAAGGACATCATTGCTTTTCTTTCCCCTGACGGGAGGTATGAATATATTTCCGATTCCTGCCGTGAGATTCTCGGATTTTCCCCGAAAGAGCTCCTCGGCGAAATTTCCTTCCATTATGTCCATGAAGATGATGCGGCAGAGATGAGCAGTATCATAATTGGGGATAAAGCAGGAACAAGCGACCATTTTTCTCTACTTTACCGGCATAAGCTGAAAAATGGCGGTTATATTTGGTTTGAGACCGTAGCAAAATTACTTTTGAACGAGCAGGGAAAGGCTGAGTCCATTCTGGCGATTTCCAGGGATGCGACGAAACGCAAGGAAAAGGAAAGAAGCCTTGAAACAGCCAATGATTTTCTCAAAATGCTTTCAAATCTCGATGGACTGACTGGGATTCCCAACAGGCGTTCTTTCGAGGAAACGCTTGATCATGAGTGGCAACGCTGTTTGGCATCCGGGACAGGCTTATCGGCAATCATGATTGATATCGACTGTTTTAAGGAATATAACGATACTTTCGGCCATCTCGCCGGGGACGACTGTTTGAAAGAAGTCGCTTCCATTATAAAAGGTTCTGTCAAACGTCCAAGGGATTTTGTAGCAAGATATGGCGGCGAGGAATTTGTCGTTCTCCTTCCTGATACCGATTTGGCGGGATCCCGTAAAGTGGCTGAATTGATCAGGCATTCGGTTAGGGAAAAGGAAATCTCCCATACTGCTTCCCAAGTCGACCATTTCGTCACGATTAGTGCAGGCTATGCATCCTTGCTTCCAGAAAACAGCCAATCTCCTAAGGAATTATTGCTTGAAGCTGATTCAGCGCTTTATATTGCAAAACGCTCCGGGAAAAACAGAGCCTGCGGAATACATGAATACTCTGCACATCCAAAAAGAATAACTGTTAACTAAAAGAGACGGCCTGGATTCAATCCAGGCCGGTTTTTTATTCCTATATCTATTGGACTAGGAACATGCCGGTCTGAAAAAGACTTTTATTAGAACGGAGTCATGCAGACAGGTTTAGGGTCTGTCTGAAACGCTTTTTCAATAAGACCAAGATAACTAGGATCACTTACCTTCATCCTGCCAAATTGGTACAGTTTACGGGCATTCACTGCTCCCATTAAAAGCGAAGACATGTCTGATCCATCAAGCTCAATTTCAAACTCAGCCTCCTCCTCTTTTCCTTCCCCGAGCATGCCGTCTTCTAATTTCAAGCAAACGAATGACGGTTCCTCCAGCAGGAAGCTGTCATGGATACGCATTGTAAAGCAGGTAGAAACATGATTGAAATGTCGGCCGCTAAAATGAGTAGAGATGTTTTCCGGCAGGCTTACCCTGTACATCAGACCGACTCCGGATGTATTTGTTTCATGAAAAACACTCGGGATGAGGTGATTGCTGCTATTAGCAGGATCACCTAGCATGTATTCAAGCGCATCGTCCTGTGTATTGAAAATAACCCTTTCAATCTGGTCCGCTTGAGTGTTCAAAAAGACGGCCAATCCAGATAATGCCTTGGGTGTTTCGTAAATCAGTTCCCGGACAACAAGATGATTGCGGAGGAAGTTCTTTTTGTCCACCTGTTCGAAGCCAAAAACGATATATCCCTTCAATTCCGACCCGCTAAAAAAACCCGCCACCCTGTTTTCGGGGTTTTCGAATATTTTTTCAATATCGTAAGCGGTTTTCAAAATCATCCCATGCGTTTTTTTCGCAAAGCGGTTATAACACTCCCTGATGGCGTTTCCGTCTGTCTCGGTCAGCATTGTCAGACCTTCCTTGCTGTCCGCGCCTGGAAAACTTCCCGGTTTAATTTGATACTGATTCATTTTTGTTCCATAACCGTACCCCATTTTTTTATAAAAGCCCGGACTGAATGGGTACAGAAGCGTAACGGACATTCCTTTTTCTTTAAAATGGCGGATAAAAAATTCGATTAGTTCCTTTGCAACCTTTTCTTTTTTGTGCAAAAGATCAACCGCGACAAGTCCAACCCCGCCCGCGGGAACAATTTTGCCGAAAAGATTCAGTTCAAACGAATGAAGCCTCATTCCGCCAAGTAACTTTCCTTCCCGGAACAATCCATAAAATTCGATGTTGCCCGATTTCTGCTGAGTCCGGAGCAGATTTCCAGCAAGTTTTTCTTTATATTCGAGAGTATTTTCTTTGTTTGCAGGAAAAGCCTGGATTGCGATGTGGGCAAAACCGGGAAAGTCAGCTTCCGTCAATTTTCTGATTTCCGACTGTTGCATGTTTGTCTCTTCTCCTTTCCCGAGCCGTTACATTTCTCTGTTCATCATCACCTGATTGACGAACGGAGTAAAACCAATTTCCTTAAGAACGGAATGGGCAATCTTGCTTCTTTGCGCCGGCAGGTTCAGGACAATTCGGCGAATTTCGTCATCGAATTGACCGATCACACACCCCAATAAGGATTGAATAATTTTTCTTGCATCTTCTCTCGTTTCATCTGCTTCACTCTGATAAATGACCGTGCTAATATGTGCCCCTTCCTCATTAAAACTCTTCCGGAAATAAGCATAACCAGCTTCTTTGCCAGTTCTGTCAGTTAATATGACGGCTTCGGCATCCTTCGCACTTTGCCAATGTGTCTGCCATGGGTTGCCGCCTTTGTAAAATGGCAGAAGGCCTGCATGAAGCGGGTGAACTTTCCGGAACGTATAGCTGCCATCATGCTCTAGCGGACTCGCATCCAGCTTTCCTTTTAGCTCCAGATACTCCAGGTGGTCAACATTTTTATAGCCGAGGCTTTCATAGAGGGCAATCGCCTTGTCATTCCCCTCAATTGCTTCTAGCATAGCGAGCTGGACGCCCTCCTCTTCATAGATGGCCAGCGTTTTTTCCATCAGCGCCCTGCCTACACCCTGCTGGCGAAATTTCACAGCTACAGCAGTCCCGCCGTTCCAGGCCGTCTTCACCCCTTTCAATGTCCGAATGCCACTGAGTATTAGTCCTGCAGGCTCACCATCAATAAAGGCGACAACACTTAATGCAGGCGAAAGGTCTTCAAGCGGGAATCTCCTCAGGAATGCTTCATGCGTCATCGTCATATCCGCAAAGTACCCTTCAAAACCAGTGTTCCAGGCTGTCAGTGCTTCGTTAAATGTACAGTCGGCCAGCCGTTTTATTTCCATCATGCCATCTCCCCCAGATCGGCTTAATTTTCCATCTTTTTTCAGTTTAACGGCTGCGGAGTTGTGCCGTCAAAAATGAAGAACCGGCCAAGTTCACTACCGGCCGGCAAGTTAAAAGTTTTTCTCTTTTTCATTGATTTGGCAAACTCTATAGAAGCACGCCTTCCAATCTATCTTTTTCTAAATGCTTCTAATATATGTGATTCCGCTTTTTTTCAACGTTTGAATCGCATTTGTTTTCACCGTGTCGTTCAAAAAGCCCGATTCCCTAAAAATGACCATTGTGTCAACATCACCTGCTTTGTGGCGTACAATCATTGAGACAAGGTCAAGTGTAACTTCCTCTTCAAGGCAAATCAGAAGCGCGCCTTTTCTCGCTTTGTAGATTTTTTTGCCGGCAAAATCCAATTCCTTCAACCGTTCGGTGAGCGGAACCCCAACTTTAAGCAGCAGTTCGGTAAGCAGGTCCTCTTTTGTGCGCCCGGCCTTAATCATGTCTTCAAGATCAAATAGATTCCGTTCCAAATCGTTGTAGTCTGGTCTCCATGCCTTAAGATTAGAAGAATCAAGCTTATATACTCTGAAGCCAGTGTCGATGATGTCCTTTGATCCTACTGCTTCGATCACTGAACCCGCTCGTCGGATCCTTTCCTTGGCTATCTCGCATATTGTCGAAAAACCCGCCTTAGCCGCTTCGGAATCCGGAGCTGCCCGCTCGGGGATCTGGACCATGATGAACTTCCGCCTGCTTCCAGATTCCCTATTCACATCCATGACCGCATGAGCCGTTGTCGATGATCCCGAGAAGAAGTCAAGAACGATATCATCCTCCCCTGATCCAATCAAGACGAAGTCCTTAATCAGTTCAAGGGGTTTCGGATTGTCGAATACTTTTCCATTAAACAAGCGTTTCAGCAAATTTGTTCCGTTTCCCGAGCTGTATTCCGGCTTATAAAAAAGCGTTTTGGGCTTTTTGCCCCGTATCCCTTCCTCTTCCTCAAGACGCTGCTTTTTATAAAAAGAAATCCCATTTGCTGACTTTTTCACAATGAATTCATCATATGTTTTTGCGAGAGTTTCCTTTGAACGTCGCCATGTCATTTCTTTTCCGTCGGCGGTTTTCGGATACACTTCGAAATCATCCGGATTCATCCGCTCGATCGAAATCCGGGTAAGTTCTTTTGTCACATAAATAGGATAATACCCTTTCGGCCGCTTCTCCCTTGCCCCGGCCTCGCCGGTCCTCATCAGTGTCGCTCCCTGTTTGTAATAGCCTTTCTCGTCCTTCAGGCTGTAATCACCGATGTCCTCCTCCGTTAATGGAAGCTGGTTGATCGAGTCTTCGTTGGCGATATTTTTTGCAAAAACAAGCGTATACTCATGTGTTCCCGAAAAACCGAACTGGTCATTGTTCCCCTTAAGGTTCATTATCGTTGGAAGCTGGGCGACGAAATTCAGTTCCCCAAAAATTTCATTGCAAATGGCCCTCAGGTTTGTCACCTCGTTATCATCAATCGACAGAAAGATGACACCGTTGTCGGCGAGGAGATTCCGCGCAAGCTTCAGGCGGGGATACATCATATTCAGCCAGTCCGTATGGAAACGGCCGCTCGTTTCGGCATTCGCCCTTGTCGTCTGGCCGGTTAGTTCTTTGTAGTTCTTTATCCCGCCATGAAAATTGTCTTTATAAACAAAGTCGCGGCCGGTGTTATACGGCGGATCTATATAAATCATTTTGAGTTTGCCGAAATAAGCCTTTTGCAAAATTTTCAGGACTTCAAGATTATCCCCTTCAATATAAAGGTTTTCAGTTTCGAACCAGTTCTTGCTTGAAGGCTTGTCAGGGCGAAGCGTTCCAGTGGATCGGCTGTGAGTCATCTTCATCGCTTTTTTCTTGCCATTCCAGCTGAATTCATACCTTTCCCTTTCAGTTTCAACGATTTCACCGAGCAGGAGTTTTAATTTTTCAAAATCAATTTTCCCTTCAATGAAAGCCTCCGGGAATAGCCGCATCAATTCTTTCCTATTCTGCTTCGCTAAATCGAACGAAGAATGGTCAACTGTTCGCATCAATGACTCCCCTTGTATCAAATACGTGTATGTGAAAAGGACGGAAAATGCGCTTCACCATCCAGCACATATATTTTACCATATTAAACGCGATCAGCCTGGGTAATTGAAGGAGAACAATGCCTGGAACGAGAAAAAGATGGTAAGAAAATGTTCTGAAGAGTGAAATTGCTCCCTCACTTCCACGTCAAATGAGTAAAGGAGTAAAAAGGAGGCCGGACATGCAAAAGGATGACCTCATCCATCGATGGTTCAATGAATACCATGATGATATTTATAACTACTTGGTTTACTATTTTGGCAGGAAAGACGTTGAAGACTTTGTCCAGGAAGCATTCCTGAAAGCCTTTCAAAATATTGGCCGATACGAGGGGCGGTCAAGTCCAAAAACATGGCTTATTTCAATTGCCCGGAATGTGGCGATTGACCATTTCAGGAAAAACAGGGTTAGCCGCTTTTTGCCCATAAGTCTGTTAAAGAAAGCAGCCTCAGAGGAAAAGTCTCCGCTCGACTTAGTGCTGGAAGACGAAACTAAGCAGGAGCTCTATGACATGATTAAGAAGATGAAACCCGCATACAGGGATGTGCTGATCCTCCGCGGCATCATGCAGCTTACCCCCAATGAAACTGCAAGTATCCTTGGCTGGGAGAAGGCAAAGGTCAATCTATCTTTTCATCGGGGGATTGAAAGCTTGAAAAAGATGTCAACAGAACAAAAAGGAGGTACCCGGAATGCAGCCATTAACGAATGACGAAATCAAGCGGGAGCTGAGCAGCTTTCCTCGCTTCGAACTCGCCAAGGAAGAGAGAGTGAAAATTGCCGCTTCCCTCCTTAAAACGGAAACTGTCTCAAAGCCGAAAAAACGCCTTGTCCCTGCTTTGTTTAGTTTTGTTATCCTCGCAGCGCTGTTCATCGGCATGTCGACTTTTGTTCTGAACAGCCTTTCCGGAGATAATACGTGGCATTCGGGGGCAACAGTCTATCACGGCAAAAAGTTTTCAATTGATCCAATGGGCGCATTTGCGGTTAAAAAACTTTCCAATGATACAGTCGAGTTTTACCAGGAAGATAAAAAAGTAGGCGGGATTGAAATCTTGACAGAAAATGAAATGCATCTAAACATCTCCAAGCAGAATGTTTTTGAAAGCAACAATCTCCCAGGCTTTCTATATCCCCTCCGCTTTACGCTGGATCATCAAAAAACGATGGAAGCAGTTCAGATTCGCCACTACTTTTTCCTTTCGGAGAAATCGAAGCTCCGCTACCATGTTTATTTTTATTCTCCTGATGTTGGTGATTCGGAAGCAGAAAAGATTTCAAGGAGTTTTAGGATAAGGGAATGACTAAAACTGCCGGTAAAAACGCCGGCGGTTTTTTCTTTTTGCAAAGGGAAAATGATGATAAAGAAAAATTTGTAAAAATGCTCAAAATTTCACAATAATAGATTGTGAAGTTTTGAGCATGATAGTATACTATAAGTGAAGGGAGTGGTACGGATGGTAACTAAAGAAAAGATTATTATTCTTGGTGGAGGGTATGCCGGATTACTAACCGCTGTTACTCTTCAAAAGAAAGTTCATGGAAAACGGGCGGACATTACGTTGGTGAATAAGAATGATTACCATTATTTGACGACGAAGGTCCATGAATCCGGTGCGGGCACAATCCCTCCCGAGTCGATTGTTTACCCAATTAAGGAATTAATTGACCCTGAACGAGTCAATTTCATCAAAGATGAGGTCACTGGCATCGACCTTGGGACGAAGACTATTTTGCTTAAAAACAACAAGCTTTCTTATGATTATCTCGTCATTACAATTGGCGGTGTCCCGCAAACATTCGGCCTGCCCGGCGTAAAGGAACATGCCTTTTTCCTGTTCGACTGGGAAGGAACGAACAAGCTTCGCGAGCATATTGAGGAACAGTTTGAGGCATATCTTGACGACCGGGATGAAAAAAGGCTTACATTCGTCATTGGCGGCGCCGGTTTCTCAGGGATGGAATTCATTTATGAGCTGACTGAAAAGCTTCCAGAGATGTGCGAAGAGTACGGGATTGAGCAGAAACTCGTGAAGGTCATCTGCGTAGAAGCGAACGATGAACTGCTTAAAGGCTATGAGGAGCCAATGGTCCGCGATGCGAAAAAAGCATCGGCGTCCATTCCAGCCGAGTTTAGGACCGGGATTGCGATTTCGTCCTGTACCGAGAATGAAGTCCTCTTCGCGGACGGCTCCACGATTGAAACGAATACCTTTGTGTGGGCCGGCGGCGTCAAGGGCAACCCGCTTCTTGAAAATCTCGGCTTTAAGACTTACAGGGACGGGCGTATCATCGTGAATGAATACTGCGAGGTGCCTGGCCGCCGTGATGTGTACGTGCTTGGCGACGCGTCCGTCAGCTTCTCGCCGGAAGGAAAGCCTTATCCGCCAACAGCGCAAATCGCCCTCCAACAGGGACAATATTGCGGCTACAATCTTGCAGCGAAAATTTACGGATTCGCTGCAAAGCCGTTCAAATATGTTCATCGTGGGACGGTCATGAGCATGGGCCATAAAAATGCAACCGGGGTTGTGTATGGGAAAGCAATCCATGGCAGGTTCGCCTCCTTCATGAAATGGGTCATTGAAAAGCGGTACTTCCTCATGCTTGGCGGCCCCCGCCTCTTGCTGAAGGAAATTAGGAAATAACGTATTTTAATCAGTGGCCGTCCGCCTTGCCGGACGGCCTTTTTATTTTGCCTGCTTTGTGAAGTTTTTTTAACTAGCTCTCGTTGATTGAAGCGGAGGTACTGAGTGGAAAAGTGGCTGCTTTTCATCTATTTTAGTGTTAAGGGTATTTTATTTGTATAGGAATTTTCGCAGGAGGTTTTTAGATGGGGATGGGGTCCATTTTAGTAGTTGAGGATGAGGAAAAGATTGCGCGTGTTTTGGAGCTTGAACTGGAGTTTGAGGGCTATGCGGTAACGAAGGCGGCTGACGGGATTGAAGGGCTTGAAGCCTACCGAACCGGGAAGTGGGATTTAATTTTGCTTGATGTGATGCTGCCTGCGATGAGCGGAATTGACCTTCTGCGCCGGATCCGGGCAAATGATCCGCATACGAAAGTGATTTTGCTGACCGCGAAAGGAACGGTTGAGGACAAGGTGGCAGGGCTTGACCTTGGTGCGAACGATTATATTACGAAGCCATTCCAAATTGAAGAACTTCTGGCGAGAATCAGGGCCGCATTACGCATGAAAATTGTAGAGGAACAAGTCGAGGACGAAAGCCTTCTTTCTTATGGAGGCCTTACACTCAATTTGAAAACTCGTGAAATCAATCGAAATGGGGCTTCCATTGATTTGACGCCAAGGGAATACGACTTGCTTGTCTATCTCCTCACGAACCGGAGGCAGGTGCTAACGAGGGATCAAATACTTGAAAAGGTTTGGGGGTACGATTTTGCAGGAGACACAAACGTCGTTGATGTGTATATCCGCTATGTAAGGAAAAAAGTCGACATTCCCGGCCTGCCTCCACTTATTCATACTGTTCGCGGGGTTGGCTACGTGTTACGGGAGGACCAATGAAGCTCCGTTCAAAAATAAATTTATACACAGCCGCCCTATTCGCACTTGTTCTGATGACGATGAACTTGTTCATATATTTCACCTTCAGTAAGCTGACTTTTTCGAGCCATATGGAAGCCGCTGAAGCTGAGATGAAGAAATCTGCCGCCGTCGTGGCCCAATCACTCGGAAAGATTCCCGAAGCGGAACTTCTGCGGGCTTATGTCCCTGTCGATGGAATGATCCAGCTCGTGAGCAGCGATGGAACAGGATTTCCGACAATCACTTCACTTTCTGAGCAAAAACTGGCTAAACGGCCGCCCCGTTATTTTGCCAGTGAAACGAGCAGCAGAGTTGAGTATTTCGGCCGGGATTATTCGTTCCAATCGATGCCGATTATCCTGCCAAGCGGCAATGTCGGCAATCTTCAAATAACAACGAGCCTTGAGCCGGCGGTTAGAATTGTGAAGACGCTCAGGCTTGTCCTACTGCTCGCTACCTTCGTTGCATTGATTCCAGTGCTCGTATCCAGCGCTTTTCTCGGCAAAATTATTATTGGGCCGGTTACATCCATGATCCAGACCATGTCTGATATTCGGCGAAGCGGACAGTTCAAGCGCCTTCATATTGAGGTCAAGTCAAAGGATGAACTCTACCAGATGGGTGAAACATTCAACCATATGATCGATTTGCTTGAATCAAACTTTGACAAACAGCGGCAATTCATCTCGAATGCCTCGCATGAGTTGAAAACCCCGATTACGATTATCGGGAGTTATTCAAGCTTGCTGAAGAGGCGCGGCCTTCAGGACCCGAAACTCTTTGAAGAATCGGTTGATGCCATCCATTCAGAGGCGATTCGGATGAAGGAAATGACCGAACAGCTGTTGCTCTTGGCAAAACATAACGAACAGTGGAATCTCCAGATGGAAAACGTTGATCTAAGTTCGCTTGTCTTTGCCTCGGTGAAAGCTTTCGAAAACGCATTTAACCGGGAAGTCATCCTTGAGCATCCCGGAGAGCCGCTAGTCGTGAATACAGACGAGCAAAAACTGAAGCAGCTGCTGTTTATTTTTCTCGACAATGCGAGGAAATACAGTGACGCTCCCATTACCCTTTCGTTCGGCAGCGAGGGCAATGGAGCATTTATCCGGGTTGCCGATCAAGGAATTGGGATTGAAGATGATGAATTGCCGAGGGTTTTCGACCGCTTCTACCGTGTCGATAAAGCGCGGAATCGAAAGATAGGCGGCTCCGGACTCGGCCTTTCGCTTGCAAAAGAAATCGCCGATGCCTTGAAAATTCAACTTCATCTGACGAGTAAGCCCGGAGTCGGCACAACTGCCACACTGTATTTGAAAAAATATTAGTTCAGCGGCAAGTGAAAGTTGTAGCTAAAATAAGCCTTTCTCAGCAAATTTTAATGTTACTGACGGATAATAGAGGCAGGAATTCCGTGCAGGGAAACCTGCCGATAAGGCGGTGAAGGGTAATTTGATTTTGAAAAAGAAATGGGGCTATCTTACACTAATCGGCACTCTTTTCGCGCTTTCTGTTTTGGTTGGCTGGCTACTATTCAGACCTGAAGGCTCTGCCGCCAAGGAGCTGAGCAAGGAAGAAGCGAAAAAGCTGATTGAAAACCGCTACGGTGGAAACGTTTCTTCCGTAAAGGCTGAAAAGGAGATGTATTTTGCAAAAATGGACTTCCAAAATAACTCCTACAAGTTGAGTGTGGATGCCAAGACCGGCAAAATCCTGGCGATCGATCCGATTGGAACTAAAAAAGAAGGTGGCCACCCCCCTTCCCTTTCCGAGGATGAAATTAAAACAATCCTCCTTTCAAAAGCACAAGGTGAGCTTGTGTCTTTCGAAAAAATGGAAAGTGACGGGAAGATTATTTACAAAGGGGTTATAAAGGATTCCGGCAACCATACAACGACTATCACGGTCGATGCCGAGAACGGGGCAGTCCTATCAGAAAATGTAGGTCCAGCGAATCCCCCGAAAAGGCTGACGGAAAACGAGGCCGCTAAAATCGCCCAAAAGGAAGTACGCGGAAAAGTGGATGATATTGATTTGGAAACCGTAAATGGCCAGACATTCTACCTCGTTGAAATCCAGACAGCCGATGACAAAGAAGCAACCGTCCAAGTCCATGCCATAACAGGCACTGTCATGTCGGTGAAGTGGGATGATTAAATTAGGGAGTTTCTGAATGATACCGTTGATGAACACACTGCTGGTTAGGTACGGATACGGGCGAAGAATCTTGTCATAATCGTTCATAAATTGATTTCTAATCAATTTCTAATCTTTCTATCCCTATCCTCTCATTTTCACACGATATAGTGAAAGTAAGATATGAAAGGGAGGAAATCATTTATGAAAACAAAACTAATAACAGCTGGAGTCTTGTTTGGCTTGGTAGCCGGGGGTACTTTTGCAGTAGGGGCAGCTAAAAATGATGATTCAAGAAATGCTGTCCGCGAGGTAGAAGTGGAACACAAGGTTGAGCATGGTGAAGTCTTGATGAATAAGGAAGATAAGAAGCAGCTCGGTGAAGTCGTAAAAGGAGCTAAGATTTCCTTTGAGGAAGCTTTGAAGATTGCCCGTGAAAAAGCCGAGGGTACTTTAACTGAAGCAGAAACTGAAATCGAGCACGGCCGTGTTGAATACAAATTCGAATTTGAAAACGGCAAATCCGAAACGGAAATTACCATTGACGGAAACACTGGCAAAATGATCGAATTTGACCTTGATAACGACCATGATGATGATCGTGATGACCGATAAGCAGCAAAAAAGCAGAACCCACTCTCCATTGGGTTCTGCTTTTTTTATGTTCGGGCATTTTTACTCAATCCTTAATATTTCCAGGATGTCTTCCTCAGTCAGAGACGGGACGGCTTTGTCTTCGTTTGTGCCGATCAGATCATCTGCGAGGCGGCGTTTCTTTTCCTGCAGTTCATTTATTTTTTCCTCAATTGTTCCCCTTGAGACGAGTTTGATGACCTGGACCGTATTTTTCTGGCCCATCCTGTATGCCCGGTCTGCTGCCTGCTCCTCGACAGCCGGGTTCCACCATAAATCATATAAAATGACCGTGTCGGCTCCTGCCAAATTGAGCCCGGTTCCGCCTGCTTTCAGGGATATGAGGAAGAAATCGCGCTCCCCCTCGTTATACCGGCGGCACACTTCCACTCTTTCTTCTGGCGGTGTCTGTCCATCCAGGTAGTAGTAAGGAATTCCCTGAACGGATAGTTGCCGTCCAATCATGCCAAGCATTTTCGTGAATTGCGAGAAGATTAGAACGCGTCTGCCTGCCGTCTTCGCTTCTTCAACGATTTGCAGCAGCTGTTCAAATTTCCCCGAACTTCCTTTATAGCCATCGACGAACAAAGCCGGGTGGCAGCAGATCTGCCTTAGCCTAGTGATGCCTGCGAGAATTTTAATCCGGTTCTTCCGGATTGTCTCCTGATCAAGATGCTTCAGCGTTTTAAATCGCAGCTTTGCCAAATAGGCGGCATAAAGCTTTTTCTGGTCCGGCAAAAGTTCGGACGTGTTGACCGTTTCAATTTTTGCCGGAAGCTCGGACAATACATCCTTTTTTAACCTGCGCAGCATAAACGGGCGGACTCTCCTGGCAATCTGTTTTTTTGTAAGGTGGCTGTATTCCCTTAACCCTTGGAATAATTCAGGAAAAACGACATGAAAGATGGACCACAGTTCCTCAATGGAATTTTCAATCGGTGTCCCTGTCAGCGCAAACCGGTGAGGAGACTTGATTTTTTTCACAGCCCTTGCTGTTTGGGTGATCGGGTTTTTAAAAGCCTGGGCCTCATCAAAGAAAACACTGTGAAAGGATTGGCGTTCGTACCAGTGAACATCCTTCCTGAGCAAAGGATAGGAAGTGATCAGCACATCAACGCCGTTCATCTCTTTCATGATCGTACTTCTCTCCCCTTTGTCACCGTCCGCAACAACCGCATTGATCTCAGGTGCGAATGTAATAAATTCATTCAACCAGTTATACGTGACCGATGAGGGGCAGACAATCAGCGCAGGCTGCTCTTGTTTGCGTATTTCCGGAAGCTCGGAAAGAATATAGGCAATGCTCTGCAGCGTTTTCCCGAGGCCCATATCATCGGCCAGCACCCCGCCAAAACCGAAGCCGGCCAGTGTCTTCAGCCATTGAAAGCCCTGCTTTTGATAATTTCTCATAATCGGTTCAAGGCTTGCTGGGATTTCATATTTTGCAAGCTTCGGGTTACTGAATTCCTCAATGAAGTTCCTGAACGATTCTTCAAAGGAAAAAGCATCCCCTTCCCCGGCGGAATCAATGAGCCGGAGCCCTTCAATTATCGGGAAATTCAATGGTGACTCCAAATCTACCGCCTGTATTGGCGCAGCGTTCAGAAATCGTTGTATTTCTTCAAACTCCCTCGTCTCAAGCGACAGGAGCGAGCCGTTCCGGAGCCGGTAATATTTTCGTTTTTCCTCAAGCGAAGCCAACACTTCTTTTATTTCCTGTTCGTTAATCCCTTTCAACTCGAACTTGAATTCAAGCCAATTCGTCCGTTCTTTTTTAACCTTCACACTGATTCTCGGCGGAGTAGGACCTTTAAAAATCCGGTTCCTGACCGCAGTCGTTGCATAAATTTGGACAAGCTTTTCGAGTTTCGGAATGATATGGGTGAGAAATTCATATTCCAGCTCTTCATTTTGCAGATAATATCCGCCCTCTGTTTTTGCAAAAGAGCCCTCGTCCATTTGTTCGAGGATTTCGTTTTCCTTCATCACGTCCCGAAGGATTCCCGCATGGTACGATGTGCTGTCGGCCTCTAGCGGATTGATCACTTCGTTTCCATAATGGAACTCAAGGCCAGCGAGGAGGCGGTTTTTCAAGCGGTCCAGATAAAGTTTTGCGAGTAATGGCGGGCGTTCCTGTTTCTTGGCGACCGATTCGGACAGTTGAATCCTCCCTAAGTTTCTTAAGGATGGAACGACTTCTTTTATAAAGATGTCGGCCTGGTTATTTGGGACAGGTATCGTTCCGGTTTTCGATCCATCGAGTACACGTTTCAGTTCTGCAAGGCGATCGCAATCTTCCTTGGATAATGGAACAAGCTTCCCTTCTGTCATGACTGTCCGATAAGGTTCGAGGAGGATAATATCTTCGAGACCTTCTATTTTCAAAAGTTTACCGCCTTCAGGTGTTTCAGTCAGGTTGATCGTTAAAGGCAGCGGCCCGTCGGATAAGCGAATCCCAGCATGTAGTTGGCCGTTGTAGGCTAATTTTGCAAATGGGGCTTTAGCAAGTAACGGTAGAAGCCGCGGCAAGATCGATGGCGGGATGACGAGGAATTGCCTGTCGTCCTGGATGATCGATTCCGTGTGTTCTGCCCCGTCTTTCTTGATTGCAATTTCGTCCTCGTGGACTGTGATTAACAACTGGATAATGTCATCCGCTTCCAATTCAAAGCAGTGCAGGTCTGGGTGATACATTCCAGATGCACAAGGCTTTGCTTCCTGAACATGCTCGAGGAACGCCCGTATATTTTTGACAGGCGTTGCATTCACTCGGAGTTCCAATCCAAACATCGTCCGATTGCCGGCTATGGGTATTGGTCCACAAATGAACTCTGCCACTAAAATCTCCCTAGTTTCAAAATGAAGCTGCCGGGCAGTCGGGCGCTTCGGCTGTTTTTTGAACAAACCCGAAAGCAGTTCACCCTCATCTTGATTAGGTACCCGTTTTTGGTAAGGTTGTTGAGTGGTATCCGCCGAAATCGCGAGCAAAACAGCGGCAACATGCTGGCAATCATGGCTAACTGAAGCAAGTGAAGGACACGTGCACGTTGTAACGATTTGCCCATTTTGGTCAGCCTCAACAGTGATGTGGAAATCCTCCGCACCGCTCACAACGGCTGACCACTTTCCATCAGACACCCGGCGGAACGTGACCTTGTTCGCCCGGAAAAAAGCTTCGCCCCTCTTGAATGAAACTGGCCCGCAACGTTCTTTAATTATTTTTTGATTCACTCGAATAGCCAATGAACAAATCGTTCCTTTCTAACAAAACAATACGAATCTAGGCGCCATTTTTGAAAAAATGCAGCCTTCACTATTACCTTTATTATAACTTTCTTTCACATTCCCTTGCCAGAAAAGGATTAAAACCAAAACAACCCCCCTATTATTAGAGGGTTCAGAGTGAGGCTATCTTGAATTCTCCGTTTACGGAAGTTCGGGTTTCTCAAATACAGGGGGCTGTCCGCCAAGTGTTTTCAGGAATGCGAGAAGATCCGCTTTTTCAGAATCGCTTAGGCCTAGAGGCATGAATTGCTTTATGAAGAAGCTTTTGTTCGGGTGATTGTCACCGCCCCGGTCGTAGTAATCAATGACATCTTCGAGCGTTTTCAGGCTCCCATCCCTCATATAAGGCGCGGTATGGGTAATCCCGTACAGTCCTGGCGTCCGAATCCTGCCAAGGTCGCCCGGCTCTTGTGTCACAGCAAACCTGCCTTCATCCTCAGACTCTATCCCAATATTATAAAAATTGTTGTCGGACAGATTCGGGCCGTTATGGCACGTCACACACATCGCCTTGCCGACGAACAGGCCGAGGCCGCGAACTTCCTGATCGGTGAGCGCATTTTTCTCGCCTTGAAGAAAACGGTCATAGGCGGTGTCCTTGACGACAATTTGTCTCTCAAAAGCCGCAATCGCTTTTGCAATCGTTTCTTTCGTAATTCCTGTTCCAAAGGCTTTTTGGAACATCTCTTCATACCCTTTAATCGCTTTCAGTTCATTAATGAGGGCATCGAGATTTTGGTTCATTTCGTTTGGATTTTCAATTGGGCCCAGTGCCTGCTCCTCAAGTGATGAAGCACGGCCATCCCAAAAATTCGTCTTGTAATAGCCGGAGTTAATGACGGTCGGTGAATTGCGTGCCCCTGCTGTACCGTCAACTTTTTCAAAAGTAGCCTTTCCGTCCCCATAACCAAGGCTTGCATCATGGCAGGAAGCGCAGCTTCTCGTATTATCGCCTGAAAGAAGCGGATCAAAATAAAGCGCCTGGCCCAGCTTGAGGACTTCCGGATTCATCGGATTGTCTTCCGGTATGGGAATATCTCCAATCGGGGTAAGCATCTGGTGGGTTTGCAGGACATGTTTTAATTCGTCTGAAACCTCTTGGGGCGGCTGTCCAGTGTCCGTTTGTGCAGGTGCTTTTGTTTTGGTTGGGGCGGTTGCTTCCTTCGTGCAGCCACCCAGGTTTATCAAAATGAAAATCAACAATAGAAAACCGGTCATGTGTTTTGCCATATTGGAACATACCTCCGAAGAGTTCTTAGTACTCCCATTATAAGGCGAGTGCTTTGGTCGTTGAGTATTGCAATGTGAACAATTTATTAAACGTGAGGAAGGTGGAAACCCTAAGTGGTTAGATGTGTCGGAAATGTGACAGACTCTGATAAAGCAAGAAAAGTTTTCGATAAAACGAAAAATTTATTGATAAACGTGTGACAGACTCCGATATCGTCCGGAATTTTTTTGATAAAGATGAGTTTGCTATTAATTGGGGCGATTTCCATCTAATATCACAGTGATTTTCTCTTCTAAACTCGATTTTTCAATCTCTTTCAGTTGTTTTTTCTCGGTACAACTTCACATGCAACCATAATCTCAAATAAAAAGGAAAAAACCGTCCCTCTAGGAACGGCCGATGGAATGAATAGTACTTTCGATTTATTATGTTTTCACTTTTTCCAGCTTTGAGGCACTGGAACCGTCCCCTGCCTCATTTCTCTTCGAAGCGTGCACCGTCGCTTTGTTTCCTTTTTGACGGAAGATCAGCCAGAGTAAAAGGCTAAGTGAGACGAGCAGGCCTTCGAGTGACAGGATGTACCATGGATATGGACCAAGGACATCGAGGAGGCTGGCGGTCTCGGGTTTGTGGCTAAGATACATATAATTGCCGCCTGTGAGTTTGTTGATCAGCATGACAACCGGCATGAGCAGATTCAGGAAGATGATTAGCCGGAAGACCGACCTGATTGTCGGCCGGTAGCCCTTGACCCAAGTGAAATAAAGCGGCACAAGGACCATCATCATATGCGTATAGAAAAAGTGGATAAACCGGAAGTGCGGAAAATCGTAAAACAGGTACGGCGTTGCGAGCGCCTGGGTCGCCCCAAGCAACCCGGTATACAACAAGATGTCATACACAACTTTCTTTCCTGTCAAAAGCAGGATGATAGCAAGAATCAAACTGATGCTGCAAAGCCCGGCAGGCAATGAATCGAACGACCGCCAGAAGCCGTTCGCCACCATCCATACATGGTAAAGTGATTCCATTACAATAAGTGAAAACGCGAAACCAACCTCCAGTTTGCGCTGGCGTGTTTCCGGGAAACGATTCCGCAGCAAGAACATCGCGTAGGATGCTGCAATGAGAGTCACAAGTACGATGATATGCGTTGTCGAAAACATCGTAAATTTATAGCTGTCGGAGCTGCCGCCAAACCAGTCCATTTTTCAGTCTCCTTTACCTATCAATCGGCTTTCTTCTATTTCCACTAAACTTTTATTATTTCATATTCTAGCATTTCACCAGCTTACTAGGGAGAAGAATTTCTTTTTTAATCTGTGCTTTCTGTGTTTGCTATAAAGCCCGTTTATCTCCCGTCCACGACTTCTTTCAAAATTTCATAGGATCTGATTTGCTTCCCCCTATCGTACATATAGGTTACAGCCATCAACTCATCGACATTATATTTATTTTGAAATTGCTGCAGTTGATTGCGGATGGACTCTTTTGCTCCTACAAGTGAGACACTTGTCATAGACAGAGCCATTTCCTTCTCTTGTGCATTCCAGATTGCATCCATATCATCGACAGGAGGCTGAAGCGGGCTTTGCGCCCCGCGTACCACATTCAAGAAAAATTGCTGCAATGTTGTTAACTCGCGCTCAGCCTCTTCATCGCTTTCGGCCGCAATTACATTTAGGCATACCATCATATACGGTTTATCAAGGTACGCCGATGGCTGGAACCGATTTCGGTAAATTTGAATTGCTTCCGCCATGTGGCGCGGGGCAAAATGGGAAGCAAAAGCATAAGGAAGGCCGAGGCTTGCAGCCAAATACGCGGAATCCGTTGATGAGCCTAAAATGTAAATTGGGATATTGGTCCCAGCTCCCGGGTAGGCCTTTACATAGCCCTGTTCTTGGGGAGGACCGAAATAAGTTAGTAGGCTTTTAACATCCTCAGGAAATGTATAAACAGTTTCATGTTTTGAACGCCTGAGGGCACTAGCTGTAAGCATATCCGTACCTGGAGCACGGCCAAGGCCAAGGTCCAGGCGGTCCCCATATATCGTTGCCATTGTTCCGAACTGCTCCGCAACAACCAATGGTGAATGGTTTGGGAGCATAATTCCTCCAGAACCGACACGGATTTTCTCGGTATGTTCTAGAGTATGTTTGATTAAAATTGAAGTCGCGGAACTGACTAAATTCGGTGTGTTATGATGTTCCGCGATCCAATATCGGGTATAGCCCATCCTTTCAGTCGCCTGCGCCAGTTCAACCATTGCGTCTATAGCTTCCTTCGGGCCTTCTCCATGGCGGATTGGAGCGAGGTTCAGGACAGACACAGGTATATTTAAATTAGACAAAATATTGTCTCCTTTCTCTTATGAAGCTTCGCCTTTATTGTAACCAATCATCAACAGAAACCCGATTAATTTGCCTGATTCTTAAAATGCTAGTAATAGGTGTTTAGAGGGAAGTTCCAAGATAAGGTCTAGGAATGAGGCTGAATACAGTAGAGTGGTCATGAAGTTGCTGAATTTTTCCGTTGTTTTCATTTTGGTAAAAGCCAGGAGCACGATCCCACTCGTGGACCGTGCTCCTTTTGTTTTTCAATGTATTGGTCCCCGCTAAAACATGGCTCGACAAATTGAAATACTGGCTGCTGCTTGGCAAATAGAATGAAGCAATAGAACCGTCCCCCTGCTTCTTTCGTAACCCGAATGATGCAGTGGAACCGTCCCCTGCTTCACTCAACATTAGTGAGGATGAAGCCGCTTTGGGGGCGGGTTGGCATACGGGTAAGGCTGTAGGTTAGGTCTTGGTCTTCTGGTACTTCGTAGGTGATTTTGTTGGCGAGGAGGTCGATGCACACTTTCATGACTTCGACGGTGACGCCTTCACCTGGACAGCGGTGGCCTTTGGCGGGGTCGCCTCCTCCTTGCGGGATGAATTTGAACAGGTTGCCGTCCCAGTCCCGGAAGCGTTCGGGATGGAATTGTTCAGGAAATTCCCACAGCCTGTAGTCATGGTTCGTTCCGTACATGTCAAGCAAGACGAGCTGGCCTTCTGCAAAATTGTAATTTTGCCAGGTGAAAGGTTGTTTTACCCTCGCGCCGACGAATGGCCCGAATGGGTAATAGCGCCGAACTTCCTCTGCGAACCATTCCTTGTATTCATCTCCTTCTGTCCGGAGTTTTTCCCGGCATTCCGGATGTTCATGCAAAGCAAGCGCACTGAAAGTGATGAATGTGGCAATCGCGACAATCGGCCTAAGGACGTTGATTAACTCGATCGCAGCCATGTTCGCATCGAGCGGTTCGCCATCCGGATCCCGGTGGACAGCCCACGAATGAAGCGCTGAACCTTGCCGTGTGTCCAGTTCACTGGTCCGGACTTTTTCAATTACTCCGGTTATCCATTCTTCGGCGCTGGTCCTCGCCCTTCTCCCTTTCCAGTGCCTCGGTCCGACTGCGCCGAACGCATCGACCATCGCGCTGAAATCCTCCGCCCGTTCTTTCGCCTCTTCTTCCGTTAAGGGGACGCCGGCCCATTCGCAGGCAATTTTGCAAAGAATCACTTCTGCCTCGTCAAACAGCACGACTCGCTCCATCTTCTTCCATCTGGAAACAGCTTCCTGGAAATGCACCTCGGCAAGGCTTTTCAGCTGATTCACCCCTTCCGGCGACAAGAGTGACATGAACAGCATTTTCCTGCAGTGATGGACGGCGCCATCCTTTGTTTGAATCGCATTCACGCCGAACAGCGTCTTCTGCACCCGTTTTGGTGCAGCTCCCTTGCGCTGGAACTTTTCGTTATCATAAAAGATTCGCGCCGCTTCTTCGCCCGTCATGCAAACAACCTTCTGGCCGAGCAGCCGAGCTTCAAACAAATCGGCGCCATACTTCCTGCAGCGGTTCCGGATAAATTCATACCCCTCCTGCATTAAAGCAAGGCTATTATCAAGACTTTGGTCTTTTGGGACTTCACCGTTCAAGTCGATCTCTCCTTTGGCAAAAATAAACGTGACTGTCGATAACATATTTGCCTATCCGGACGGTTTATAAACTGGGAAGAAAATTGGCAGGTCCAAACTTCCCCAGCCCAACTGCCTTCTTTTGCAAAAATTCGGCCCGAAACAAAGAGAATCGGTGTAAAATTCTCGCACTGAAAAAAAGACAGGGAAGAAAACTCCCTGCCATACTAAGTTATTCAGTAGGAAACCCATTCGAACCGAGGTACCTTTCCATCAAGATTTTCCGGTGATGAAGTTCGTGGCCGGCGATGATGGCAATGATTGCCCGGACGGAAACCCTCTGATCATTCGCTATGCCTTCACGCGTCCACGCATCCTCTGGCAGCGTTTTTACAAGCTGGATGGTTGCTAGACGGACGGCCACAAAATTTGCGAGCAAATCCACAAGCGGAATACGATCAAAATCCGCCGTCAGAACATAGGCATTCTCCTCAAAACCTGGCAGCTGTACGGTGTCCCCGCGGGCAATGACTAGAAGGCGGTAAACCATGACTCGTTCCGTGTCAGCCATATGCCCCAAAACTTCTTTTATGCTCCACTTTTTCTCCCCATATCTGAATAAGGTTTGTGCTTCGGACAGGCCTTTTAAGAGAATCCTCGTTTCCTCAGCCTGCCGTTCAAGCAATTGAACGATATCCCCCTCAGGTACCAGGTCAACATATGGCTCATAATAAGCAGCATACTCTCCTTGAGCCGGCCGTTTATACATTCCAACCACTCCCTTCGTCTTCTTACAATTACAATATCATCATCAAATAATTAATTGCCAGTATTATGAAGAGGGAACCAGCCAATTCGGCAGGTTCCCTCTTCTATACCTTTATTCACGGCATGTGCAAACATAAAATTGTGTTCAACATGTGGATGAGGCTGCCTCGACTTCTTTTATGACTTGGGCGAGGCTTTTTTCGGCCATGGATATGAGTTTTAGGCGGTAGTTTTCAAATGGCAGGTGGTTTGTGACGGGATTAGGGACGATGACGCAGTGCATGCCGGCGGCTATGGCGGCTGCGGATCCGTTCAGTGAGTCTTCAAAGGCGATTGTCTCTTCTGGCCTGATGCCCAAGGCGGCGAGGGCCTTGACGTATAAAGCCGGGTCGGGCTTGACCTTTTCGACATCCTCTTTCGTTTTAATTGTTTCGAAATACTCAAGAATTTCGAATTTCTTTAAATACGACTCCACCCAGTCCCTGCCGGAGCTCGAGGCCAGTCCGATTTTCAAATTAAGTTCCCTCGCTTCATCGAGAAATTCCCGGACTCCTTCCCTCAGTTCAAGGCTGCCTGCCCTTTGATGGTAAAAGTCCCTCGTTTTTACATGGAGACCCGCTTCATCCACCGTCATTCCGGTTGTCAGCTCAAAAAACTCGTTTAACTGTTCATCTGTTGTTCCAATCACTTTTGAAAACTCTTCAAGAGTTAAGTCGCAGCGAAACTCCTTCATTATTTCTTGATACGCCTCAAACCAAAGCGATTCTGTGTCAACAATCAGGCCGTCAAAGTCAAAGACGATTCCTTTAATCATCCAATCTCCTCCCTTTCAATCTACTTTCTTGGACACTCTATTAAAACTTTCCAAATTTAACTATACTATATTTACATTCAATTCTCGAAGGAGGCGGGCACGTGGAAAAAGTACTGGTCATTGAAGACGAACATAAATTAAGGCACCTGATTGCCACATATCTTGAAAAGTGGAATTTTTCAGTTTTGGCCATTGAATCATTTGAAGAAATTGATCAAGTGGCGGCTGATTGGAAGCCTGACATCATTTTACTGGATATCAATCTCCCTTCTTTTGATGGCTTTTACTGGTGCCAAAAAATACGTGAAGTCACTGCTGCTCCAATTGTGTTTATTTCTTCGAGGACAGAAAACATGGATATCGTCATGGCGATGAATGTTGGCGGTGACGACTACATCCAGAAGCCTTTTTCGCTCGAAGTGCTAACTGCGAAGCTGAAGGCCATTTTGCGAAGGTCAAAAACGTCCCTATCTCCAGAAACCGCCTTCCCCCACTATAATGGCCTAAAGCTTAATGTTGATAAAGCCACCATTTCTTTTGGAGAGAAGGAAGCCATCTTAACAAAAAATGAATTCCTCATTTTATCAATACTCATGAAAAAGCCGGGACAAATTGCCACAAGAGATGCCATTATGCGGGTGCTGTGGGAAGACGAAAATTTCATCGACGATAATACATTGACGGTCAATATGAACAGGCTTCGTAAAAAGCTTGAAAGCATCGGCCGCAAGGAAGTCATTCACACTAGAAAAGGCCAGGGGTACATACTTCAATGAACTTCCGTGGCTATTTTTCGGACCAAAAGGCGTTGATTGGTTGTTTCATGCTGATTATGGCCTTTATGAATATTGTCGTTCTTTCCGATCCAGCATTGAAAATCCATATGAGCAGCCTTCTCTACATTGATTCCATCGCCATCCTCATTATGGCAGGTTATTTTATTCTTGATTTCAGGAGGAAAAATGCATTTTTTAAAAGTGCAGATAAGCTTGAGCTCGGACAACCGATTGATTTTAGAGGTGTCAGGTTTAGCAATGAAGAAAAACGATACATGAACCTTCTTGCCAGGCATCATGCGTCCTATCTTGATAAAATACATAAGAGCGACCTCGAAAAGAAGGAATGGATGGAATATATGACTTCCTGGTTTCATGAAATTAAAACACCCATTGCTGTAAGCAGAATGCTGTTTGAAACCGGTGATGGAAGCAAAAGTCTTGAGGAAGAAATGGACAGAATTGAACATTTTGCAGAACAGGCCCTTTATTTTTCAAGGCTGAATGAATTCAACAATGATTATCTGATTCAGGAATTAGAAATAGATTCTCTTGTGAAGGAATTACTCAAAGCCCATTCAAAGACTTTTTTTGCAAAAAAAATCAGGCCTGTCGTTCACCTTGAATCGTTCATCTGCCTGACCGATAAAAAGGCCCTGCAGTTCATACTGAATCAACTTCTCGGCAACTCCCTGAAATATACCGGCGCTGGCGGGGAATTAAGGATTACGGTAAGGAGCAAAAACAAAACAATCGTCATCTCAGACAACGGAATAGGCATTTCGCCTGAAGACCTTCCGAGAATTTTCGAAAAAGGCTTTACCGGAAAAAATGGGCGAAAACTGCATTCTTCCACCGGGATGGGACTTTACCTGGCCAAAAAAATCGCTGATAAGCTCGGTCACCGAATAAAAATCCATTCGGAAAAAGGCTCTTATACAGAGGCTTGCATTCACTTTCCCGATCACGGCGATGCCTTTCATATGGGAGCTAAATGATACTGAAGTTCCTTATATTGCAAAAGGGTTTCCCAAAAAGAACCTTTTGAGACAACTCTAATAATTTTACTAACAGGTATTATATAGTAATATTAATTAGCTTGTGTTTGATCAATATGGAAATATTAATTTACAATCAAGAGGTGTTTTCGATGGACAATGTTTCAAAATTTAAAGAAGTTATGGGAAATTATCCTACTGGCGTTACCGTTGTAACCACAGTTGACGAAACCAACACACCAGTCGGCCTGACAGTCAATTCGTTTGCATCGGTTTCGCTTGAACCGCTTTTGATTCTCTGGTCGATTGACAAGCGAGTTTCCTCGCATGATCTCTTCACAGCAACGGACAAATTTGCTGTTAATATCCTTGCGGCAGACCAGGGCGATGTATGCAGCCTGTTTGCAATGAAGGGCACCGACCGTTTCGCGAATTGCGAATGGAATCTCTCAAAGCATAGCTTGCCGGTCCTAGGTGGAACAGCTGGAGTTTTTCAGTGTCACACCTTTAAAACGGTCGATGCAGGCGACCATACAATCCTGATCGGCAAAGTCATTGACATTGAAAGCAATCATAAAGAACCACTACTCTACCATAAACGTACGTTTGGAAAAATTCCCAGGGAGTTTTATTCCTAATCAATATAAAAAAGGGATGGCCAGCCATCCCTTTTATCATTCATATACGAGTTTGTAAAACCGTGTTGAAGTGTAATAGAAATACCCAAAAAACAAGAGCATATACATGCCAAGCACGAGAGCGAACGCGCCAGACATAGCAATTCCTGCAAACCTTGCCAGTGCAGTCATAAGGACCGAGCTGTGTAAAATGGCAATGACGAGTGGAACGGAAAAAACAAACATTGTTTGGAAGCGAATCGTCCTTTTCATTTCCTTGCTGCTCAAGCCAATTTTTTTCAAAATTTGATACCTTGGTTTATCAGCCTCCGCTTCGGAAAGCATCCGGTAATAGAGAACACTGCCGGTAGCGGTAAGGAAAACAAGCCCGAGGAAGCCACTAATAAAAATGAGAATGCCATACGTTTCCATCCCCTGTTCGTATTGCTTGTAAAAGCTGGACCAAATCACATCAACCTCTTTTTCTGTATGACTAAAGAGGACCTCTTCAATTGAATCGTTCAGCTTTTTTGTCTCTTTTTCTCTGCCAAGCTTGTAAATTTGCAAGTTTTCAACCTGTCCGCCAGCCTGTTTTGCCTTCTCATATACAGAATCTTTGACCACTAAAGGAAAGGCAAAAATAATTTGATTGAGCAGAGAATACGGCTCGTATGAACCGACTGTAACAGTTTCCCCACCCGGAAGTTGTAGGCTTTTGCCTGTATAAGGATCATGCGAGCGATTCAGTGTGCCGTCATAAAATGAAACAGCCTCCCCTTCAGTAAACTCAACGTCTTTTTTCCCCATGTTTCCAGCAAGCTTTTTAAATGATGATTCCGGGATGAGGAGGACTGGGTAATCAGGCGGGAATTTTTCTAGAAAATCAGGACCTGCTGCCAGTTTTACGGTTTCGAGCTTCATCCCGTACCGGATATCTTTCCTCTTGGCAAAAAGGCTCTTAATCTCCTTTTCCGCCTCTTTATTAGGAATGGTGTAGAGAAAGCTGTGCGGAAAATTCTGTTCCGAAACTTGATTTAAATTTGCGTAAAAACTCCATGTTGTCCCCATTAGAAAAAGAGCAAATGTTGTTAAGAGCGACAAAACGGCTAACACCATCATATTCCCTTTTATTCTGTACAGGAGGTTTGTCAGACTCAGCATATTCGAGCCTTTATAAAAAAACTTTTCTTTTCTCGCAATGAATCTTAGCAAAAAAATGAGAAAAGCTCTGATGAACAAATACGTTCCTATAATGAGAAGAACAATAGAACCAAGCAGTTTTTGCCATGCAAAACTCGACCAAAGGCTTGATGAGGCTGACTGAAGAATGATCCAATATCCACCCCCGATCATCAGGATTGAAACAAAAGACATGATTGTGGATGCCTGAGGCTTCTGCTCAGCTTTCTTTTCCGCCCGAAAAAGCTCCTGTAAAGTGGATGTATAAATCATTCTTGCATTATACCCCGAAGTTACCGCGATGATGAGAAAGAAAACAAGGACAGTCTGAATAGCCGCTGCCGGCGATAGAGAAAATCCTGCAACGACTTTCATCCCCATTAATTTGACCAACACCATTGCAAACAGCTTTGAAAGAATAGCGCCAAGTCCTATCCCGACGAGAAGCGCTCCCGCCCCGACAAGCGCGTTCTCATAAAAAAGCATTCTGCCCGCTTTTCCTTTCGTCATCCCAAATAACGAATAGAGCGCGATTTCCTTCTTTCTCTTTTTCATGAAAAAACTGTTTGAATAAAAGATAAATAGAGCAGAAAAAACCATTAGAAAAACAGAGGCTGCCATGAAAGCCGGACCAATTTTACCAAGGGTCTTTGCACCATCAACAATTTCCCTGTTGTATTGCAGGGACACAAACGTGAAATAGATCATCACACTGAAAACCATCGGGTAAAAATACACGAGATAGGCTCTGCTGTTTTTTCGAATATTTCTTTTCGTCAACTCAATCAGCGTCAATCTGTCCACCCCCAAGAGCAGCCAGAACATTCACAACCTGCTGAAAAAATTGCTTTCGAGTCTGTCCGCCTTTTCGCAGTTCAGTGAAAAATGTGCCGTCCTTAATAAAGACGACTCGATTGCAAAAACTGGCTGCCGTTGGATCGTGCGTGACCATCAAAATGGTTGACCCTTGTTGTTTATTGATTCCTTCTAGAGTTTGTAACAATGTATGGGCTGATTTGGAATCAAGCGCACCTGTGGGCTCATCAGCAAAAACAATACTAGGATTCGTCACCAGTGCTCTTGCAGCAGATGCTCGCTGCTGCTGGCCGCCGGATACCTCATAAGGATACTTCGTAAGGATCGTTTCAATCCCAAACGCCCTTGCGATACTTCCAGTTTTATGATTAATGTCAACTGGCGGTATATTAGCCAAAGCCAAAGGAAGTGAAATATTTTCTTCAATTGTTAATGTATCAAGCAGATTGTAATCCTGAAAAATAAATCCAAGCTGTTCCTGCCTGAACCTGCTAAGTTCCTCCTCTTTAAATCCCTGTACTGTCATGCCATTGATTCGGATTGTTCCGGAGGTCGGGTCATCAATTGTCGATAAAATATTTAATAGTGTTGTTTTTCCCGCACCTGAAGGCCCCATTACCGCAGTGAATTCACCTTTTTCAATTCGAAAGTCAATGTTGTGGAGTGCCGGAAACACATTTCCTCTGCTTCCAAATGATTTATTAATGCCAACTGCCTCTAAAACCAATTCCATACTGATCCCTCTTTTATTTTTTTGTTACTTAAATTTTATAAAACTTCTGCAGGACCAACCATAACTTTTCCTTACATTTGCTCCTGACAATCTTACATTTTTGTAAGAAATACAACTCTTTTTTAACCTCTTTCATAATTGTTCATTTTTCCGCCAAATATTTTTGCCTTATAACCTGATAGTTTTCAAGCAGAATGAGAGGTTTTCAATTTCATGTAACTCCTATGTATATGGCTATAACCCCTTACCCAGCCATGTTTTTGCAAAAAAATGGTCCTGGTTTCCCGATGGCTCATCAAAAACCGACCGTAATTTTCAGAATTTTTTATTCGCACTGTAATAGACTTGTAATCTACCTGTGATGACTCTGTTAAATAGAATCGTTTATAGTATGTTTAGCAAATCACACCAGGGGGTAAACAACTATGTTGAAGAAATTTCTCGCCGTCCTTCTAATGACAACGATGCTGACAACAATCCTACCGGGCATGAGTGAAGCTGCATCCTACCATACGAAAGCTATTTCTGTCGCAAAAGCCAATATGGGTGTTAAATATAAATGGGGAGGAATCACCCCGGCCGGATTCGATTGTTCCGGACTTGTGAAATATTCTTATGGCAAGGCGGGGAAAGTCCTTCCGCGAACAGCTGGTGAAATGTGGGGCAAAGGCAAGCGTGTTTACAGCCTTCAGCCAGGTGATCTTGTATTCTATAAAACTTACGCATCTGCAAAGCCGACACATGTAGGGATCTACATAGGCAACGGAAAGTTCATCCACTCCGCTTCTTCCAAGGGCGTGTCAATCGCATACCTCAGTAACTCGTATTGGAAGCCGCGTTATGTTGGAGCAAAGCGTATTTAATTGAATAAAAACGTGAAAGAGAGCCGGACAGGCTCTCTTTTTTTTGGCAAAAGTACTTTTAATCTTGGTGTTGATTTCCGCTTAAGTCTTCCTCAAGTTTCATATTTCAATTTCCGAAGGCCAACAAAGAAAAAGAGGACGGAAAATCCGATTAGCACGAAAACCGAAGACAGGATAACTGATCCGTTCATGCTTCCGCTGACGATTTCCGTGACTCCAGACATCATCCAGCTCTGCGGCACGAATTTTGCAATGAGTTTCATGAAATCAGGCACAACGTCCAGTGGCCAATACACACCGCCAAGCATACAAGTGCTGACGATGATGACAGCACTGATTGCTCCCGCCTGCTGTTTTGTTTTTACTAGCCCGGCAATCATGAGCCCGAGGCCGACAACCGTCAGGATGACCAAAGATGCGAACGGGATGAAGTAAAGCGGGTTTCCCAAGCTGCCATTAAAAAACAGTTTAATTGACAAAGCCATGACCCCAAGCTGGATCCACCCCATTAAAAAATAAGATAGGATATAGCCGGAAATGATTTGCGACCTTGATGCCGGCGTCGTCATCAGCCTCGCCCACGTGCCGCCGGCTCTTTCCTCAAGAATTGTCGCCGCGGCAGCCGAAATACCGAACATCATGAACATAATTGTAAACCCAAGGGAACCGATTGATACATTCTCCCCTTTCTTACCTTTCTTTTGGATGATTTCCTTCTCAACTTTGATTCCCTTATGGTTTGAAACCTTCTGAAGCAATACCGGCAGAGCATTCCCATCGATTGTCGAAGTAAAGGAGTGGCTTGTCACAATCGTCCGCGCGGCCCCTTCAAGATGTGGATAAAGCGCCAGGTACTCCTGCGTTTCCCGCTGGACAATAACGTCGAACAGCGGTTCCTCCGCGGCAATCTTATCTTCTATTCTGTCAGCAATCATCACAGCCGCGATTGCCTTCTGTTCTTTCACTTCACTCTTCGCTTCTTCTGCCGTCACTTTCTTCCAGTTATATTGATCGTTCGCTGTCAGCAAATCGGCTGCTCGGACTGAAATCTCGCCAGACCCAACCGCATACAAAACCAGCGGCTTATTACTTTCCTTGTCCCCCGCCATTCCGCCAAAAATAAAGCTGAACACGAGCGGCATGACAATCATCAGCACCCAGACGGAAGAAGTCCTGAACTTCGATTTGAGATGAAGCAATAAGATTGCAACCGTTTTACGCATATATGGTCCTCCTCTCGACAGCGAGGCGGCTTAGGCCAATCGCAAGGAAGATGATTCCGAGTCCAATAAGCGCAGCCGCACCAGGCAATACATCCTTCACGCCTCCGCCTGACATTAATTCCAGGAACGACTGTAAGGCAAGGGCATTCGGAAAAACTTTTACAAGATGATTAATCCAGTCCGGGAAAGCATAAAGCGGCACCATGCTTCCACCGACAGCCGCCATGATTTGTGTGCCGAGCATCGCTGCTGTACTGAAGGCTTTCTCCGTTTTTATAAACGAGCCCGCCATCACTCCAAGGGCACTCGCGCTGAAGACAAATGACACGCCAATCAGCAAAACCCCTGAGATTGAGCTGCCCCAATCAACCGAAAACAGGAAGTGTGTACCGAGCATAATGGCCAGTAATTGCAGAAGGGAGAGGAACAGTAGACCTAAAAATTTTCCTGTCAGGTACTCAAAATGGGTTAATTTTGATACAAGAAGACGCTTATAAACTTCCTGCTCTTTTTCCTCAATCATCGCACTGACGCCAATGGTGACCGTCATCAGCAAGAACATGACACCCATCCCGGCTGCGTAATACTGGAACGAGCTGACCGGTACTCCTTCCTCACCAACCGCTTGTTCTTTAATCCTCCCGAATGAAGCCTCACCAGCTGTGGCTGGAGTTGCTGTCGCCTTGGAGCCAGCACCGCCTGCTGCCGTAATGGCAAGCTTCATCCCTTCCATTCGAACGGCCGCTTCCCGGGCAAACTGCTGCACAACATTTTCTGTAATCGTAGCCTGGAGCTGGGCAGATGGGATGGAAACGAGCTTTACCGCTGTTTCCTTCCCGGCAATCACTCTACTTGAAAAATCCTGATTGATTAACAATCCGACAGCAATTTTCTGGTCACGCAAGCTGCGATAAAGTTCTTCTTCATCCATCCTTCTCACTTCAACCATTTCCGAAAGCCCTTTTGCAAAAACTTCCTCTGTCATTGTGTCCCCAAGTTCGCCTTCATCCAAATTAGCGACCCCAAGGGCAAATTGGTCAATTTTCACTTCTCCGTCACCCATCAAGTTGCCAAAAGCTGCGCCAAGAATGGCAATCAAAAGCATTGGCATTAAAATCAGGGTCAGCAGAGCTTTTTTATCCTTCGCAATCAGCAGCGTATCCTTTAAGGCAAGCCACCAGAAACTCATTTTTCTCCCCCCCCCTAGTCGCGCAGGCTTCTTCCGGTCAAATGCAAAAAGACACTTTCCAAATTCGGCTCGACAATTTCCACTCCTGTAATCTGGGCGCCGGTTTCTGTGATTTTCTGAACAAGGCTGCTCAGGATGGACTGAGGTTGTTTATGGAAAACAGTGAGCTTTTGGCTTGCAAAAAGAACATCCTCCGAGGGAATCATCCCGCTTAAAACAGCGGAATCACTAAAGCCTTCCGGGATGGCGAAAATCATCCGAGACCTATCCCCAATTGTTTCCCTCAGCTCTGGTATTGTCCCGAGGGCAATGAGCCGGCCATGGTCCATAATGCCGATCCGCTCGCACAAAAACTCGACTTCCTCCATGTAATGGCTGGTATAAATGACCGTTATGCCCTCACCGTTCAACCTTTTGACCGTTTCAAGGATGTGCGTCCTTGACTGCGGATCAATTCCGACAGTTGGTTCATCCATAATCAGCAATTCTGGCCGGTGCAAAATGGCAGCCCCAATATTGACCCGCCGCTTCATGCCTCCCGAAAAGGTTTCGACTTTATCCTTCGCCCTGTCCTCAAGCCCAATTAATTCAAGCGCTTCCGCAACCCGCTGTTCGAGCATGTTTCCCGATAGTCCGTACATCCTGCCCCAAAAAATCAGATTTTCCTTCGCGCTCATCGACTGGTAAAGCGCAATTTCCTGTGGGACGATTCCAATCAGCCCCTGAGCCTTTTTCGGTTCCTTCACCATGTCAATTCCTGCAATCTGTATTGAACCGGATGTTGGCGGAAACAGTCCTGTCAGCATGTTTATGGTCGTTGATTTTCCCGCCCCGTTTGGCCCGAGCAACCCGAAGGATTCGCCTTTTTTTACGTCAAACGATACCTCCTTCACAGCTTTGAAATCCTTAAATGATTTTGTTAGCCCCGCGACGATCAATAGTTCCATTTCCCTGTCCTCCTTTCCTAATCTATGACAATTTAACTATATCACTTTGAAGTGAAAATTATTTGCTTTTTTTGCAAAATTCCTAACCATTACACAACTGCCTCGAATCACCCCTTACATCTTTTTAAAAAAGTAAAAAAAGCAGGCATGCGCCCGCTTTTAAGAGTTTATTTTATTACTGGATACCCGATAAACTTAAAATCATTTCCGATTTTTACGATCTCCGTATCAACGAGGTCAACGACATCTTTCATCGTTTCGGCTCCGGCTCCTTCTAAAAACGTTGGTGCTGACTGGCCGCCAATGAGCTTCGGGGCGAAATAGAGGACGACTTTATCGACTAACCCTCTCTCCAGGAAGCTTGCATGGACCGTTCCTCCCCCTTCAAGGAGCAGGGAAGAGATATCCCTCTCACCGAGGATCTCAAGTACATCGGAAGGGTCAACCTTATTTTCCCCTTGTGTACGAAAAACCTCAATCCCCATAGATTGCAGCATATTTTCTTTTTCACGGTCAGCCGACTGGCTAGTGAAAATCCATGTCTCTGCAAGTCCATCCGTTACCACTATTGAATCAAGTGGAATTCTCAAACTTGAGTCCAGGACGACGCGAACGGGATTCCGCCCGTTTGGAATTCTTGCCGTCAGTGCAGGATTATCCCTAATGACTGTGTTGATTCCAACCAGAATAGCCATATATTCGTTTCTCAGCAAGTGGACATCGTGGCGGGACTCGTCAGAAGTGATCCACTTGCTCTCCATTGTATGGGTGGCAATCTTGCCGTCGAGGGAAGAGCCGGCTTTCATTGTGACAAAAGGCCTTTTCGTGACGATGAACTTATTGAATACCTCGTTCATTCTTCGGGATTCTTCTTCACAAATACCAATTTGAACATTGATTCCAGCCTCTTCAAGAATTTCAATCCCTTTTCCTGATACAAGCGGATTCGGATCAAGGGTGGCGATGACCGCATTTTTTATTCCCGCCTGGACAATGGCTTCCGCACAAGGTCCAGTTCCCCCGTGATAGGAGCATGGCTCTAAAGTGACGTAAATAGTCCCCCCTATTGCCTTATCCCCTGCCATTCTTAAAGCATGGATTTCCGCATGGGGCTCACCCGCTTTAAGATGCGCCCCTATTCCAACAATTCGCCCTTCGTTCACAATAACTGAACCAACAAGGGGGTTTGGATCGGTTTGCCCTTTTTGTGCCCTCGCATTTTGGAGAGCCAATTTCATATAAAACTCTTGGTTAGTCATTCGGACATGTCCCTTCTGCCCCTAAATGCCCCGAACGGTTAATTTTCGTTTCTAAATATTTTTCATTAAATTCGGAAATATCCCCCCATAAAGGCTGCCTTCCCGATACCGGAAGGCCCGATTTTTCCAACGCTTCCAATTTTCTTGGGTTATTCGTCATCAAGGTCACAGGCTTTGAGCGCAACGCTTTCAGCACAGAAATGGCGTCATCGTAATTACGGGAATCATCCACAAAGCCCAGCGCTTCATTGGCTTCCACCGTATCGTAACCATTTTCCTGGAGGATGTAAGCCATCGCTTTACTGAAGAGGCCAATTCCCCTACCCTCGTGGTTGGCCAGATAAAAGAGCGCTCCGGTCCCGTGTTCCACAATCATTTTCATCGAGTGCTTCAATTGGTAGCCGCAATCACACCGTTTGCTTCCAAAAATATCCCCTGTATGGCAAATGGAATGCATCCTGATAATGGCCTCGTCTCCATATTGGAAATCCCCATACACCAATACGCTTGATTGCTGTAATTCAGCCAGGTTAACCGATGATAATTTATCGATGATACGTTGAAAGTCTTCTGTTACCTCGTCACAATTTAGCCAGCAGTACCATTGAAATTCAACTGTTTCTCCAAATAGGTTAACGGGAAGCCGAATCGGGCCGACCAAATAAATCGCCTTTTCACCAGTTTTGATTAGTTGGATTTTGTCTCCCAATACAGCAAGTACTTTTGAATCCAAGATAAGTTCACTCATTCTAAAAAGCCCCTTTAAACAGAATAAAAATTAATCGTGCGAAAAGGAATTGCCGGTTGGCAACCCCTTTTATTCTGACATGGTCAAGCCTTGATATCACGAATTAGGTTGGCCATCTCAATTGCAGAGGCCGCTGCTTCCCAGCCTTTATTACCGGCTTTCGTACCCGCGCGTTCAATCGCTTGTTCAATTGAATCCACAGTCAGCACACCGAAAATGACAGGCACCCCCGTGGACAGAGCTGTATTTGCAACGCCTTTGGCTGCTTCATTGCAGACGTAATCAAAATGGGGAGTGGAACCTCTAATGACAGCACCAAGCGTAATAACAGCATCATATTGATTCGATTTGGCAAGCTTTTGGGCAATCAGAGGGATTTCAAAAGCCCCCGGGACCCAGGCGATATCAACATCGGCCGGTTCAACTCCATGCCGTTTAAGGGCGTCAAGCGCCCCTCCCACTAATTTATCGGTAATAAATTCATTAAACCTTCCAGCAACAATGCCGATCTTCAATCCCGAGCCTATAAGATTTCCTTCAAAAACTTTATTCATGATCCATTCCTCCAACTATAGTTTTACACCTTTTGCAGCAATTACCCTCTTGCTCTCAGATGTTCCTCATTTTTAATATACGAAATTAAATCTTCTATCGTAATCATCTTCAGGCCGAAGCGTCGGGCAACCTCCCTCAATTCAGGAACCCTTGCCATCGTGCCATCTTCGTTCATAATCTCACAAATGACGCCTGCCGGCTTGGCTCCGCATAGTTTTGCCAAATCCACAGCCGCCTCTGTGTGGCCGGGCCGCTCAACCACTCCTCCACTTTTTGCAACAAGGGGGAAAATGTGGCCGGGCCTTTTAAAATCGTCAGGCCGCGCTCCGGAATCGAGAATGCTCAAAATCGTTGCTGACCGTTCAAACGCTGAAATTCCCGTTGTGGTGAATTTATGGTCGACACTTACCGTAAAAGCAGTCCCATGGGTATCCGTATTATCCAAAACCATCGGATGAAAATCCAATTTTTCCGCCAGTTTTTCCTCAAGTGGAACACAAATCAGCCCTCTTCCGTGCGTCGCCATAAAGTTGATGACCTCGGGAGTGGCCTTTTCCGCCAGAGCGACAAAGTCCCCTTCATTTTCCCGTCCTTCATCGTCACAGACGATAATGACTTTTCCCGCCTTTAAGTCTTGAAAAGCCTCTTCAATTCCGCTAAACATGGTGCTCCCTCCTTAAATGAATCCTTTATCTTGTAAAAATTGGGTTGTGATGGATGATTTTGTTTCCGTTTTCTTGTTGCTGTCTGGATTCAGGAATTGGCGCACATATTTTCCAAGCATGTCGCACTCAATATTAACGGTATCCCCTCTGCCTTTCATTGAGAGGATTGTTTCTGAAAGAGTATGGGGAATGAGGGATACTTTGAATGAGCTTGGTGACACCTCAAATACAGTCAGGCTTGTCCCATCAATCGCCACAGACCCTTTAAAAATAATACATTCCAGGATGCTGCTGCTTGCTTCAACTTCATAATAAACCGCATTGTCCAGCCGCTCTTTTCCAATAATCATTCCAGTCCCATCGATATGGCCGCTTACAAAATGGCCCCCGAATCTCCCACCTGCCGCCATCGCCCTTTCCAGGTTCACTTTTGAACCCTTCTTCAAATCGCGAAGGTCTGTTGCTTTCACAGTTTCAGGCATGACATCAACCGTAAAGCGGTTTTTGGTGAATGAAGTTACCGTCAGGCAGACCCCGTTAACGGAAATACTGTCACCGAGTTTGACATCCTCCAATACTTTATTCGCATCAATCGTAAGGACAATTGAAATGTTTGTTGATGCTATAGCTGAGACAGTCCCAATTTCTTCTATGATTCCTGTAAACATTGCAGTCTCCTTTATCGTGGCTTATCCAATCTAAGGATATCCCAAAGGGGTTATGGTCCATGCAAAAAGCCCCAAAGATAAGCTCTTTGGGGCTAAAAAAGCATGCTCAAATAAAGGATTGGAAATCCAGGATGTATGCCGGCGCTTTTATCGCACCTTTCCACTTTACCCAAAAAAGGGCAAAAGGACATACTGATCCCATGTTCAAATCCTGCTGTTTCCTTCTCCCATCCAGACTATACTGTCGGCCCCGGAATTTCACCGGATCCACCGGGTGCCCAAATAGGCACTCGGGTCACGGGCTTGGAGGCTGCTGCCTCATCACCGCCGGTAGGGAATTTCACCCTGCCCCGAAGGAATATTCGATTAGAATAGTTAAAGTATACTCTCTTCCGTCAAAAAAAGATAGAAATTGCTTCCGCCATGACGATCATATTAAAAGTTTGCCTGTACCATCTACAGATTATAAAAATCGCTCATATCATAGTCGGAATATGGGTTGTAATGAAGCCAGCCTGTAAAAGCATGATTATCAACTTTCAAATAGTCTTTTGCAAAATGAATGAATTCAATTGTCGCGAGCTTTTTGCCCGAATATGTCTTTAGGTAGTCTGAAAGGAATGCCAGGGCCGTTTCGTCACCATACGGCTTTATCAGCTCCCATAGGAGGATAGCCGGCTTTGCCTGTACATGTCCAACAATCCCGCCAAAGCTCCCCACATATTGATCCGCGGGCATATTTGATTTGACTTCTTCCCGCATGATACTAAATTCATTGAACTTTTTGGCAAAAGCAAAACTCTCCTCTTCGCTCTTCTTTTTCCCAACTAGAAAGAAAAGCGATGCGGCCAGTTCGGACAGCCCATCATTCAGCCATAGATCCGTATGGCGTTCAAAATGAACATTCCCATAAAACCATTGCTGGGCAATTTGATGGACAAGTAAATGCTCCTGACTTTCATTGGTTTCAAAATAAGAAAACTTGTCTTCTACAATGGTTCCCGGCTGGAGGATTACGCCCGGGTAGTTTCCTTGCCGGGTCTCTGTCAAAACGATATCGAGCTGTTGTTGGGGATAACCGCCCAGCTTCTTCTCAAAAAAAGCAACAGCTTCCTTTGCTGTTTTTAAGGCTTCAGCCGCCTGGGCTTTCTGTTTCGCAGTTGCAAATATCCTGATTTCTGTTTCACCGGCCTGTGCTTTTATCATTTGATGCCGATTCAAGATCATCACAAACATTTCTTTCAGGTTTTTGCCAGCTACTGTGTCGGAGGAAGATTGGCTGTCCGGTTCCGTCCCCGAGGTAACTACCTGCATCTTTCCGGGCAAATTGTAGGAGAAAGTAATATCCGATGGAAAACTTGAGTACGTATCCTTTCCGATTGCAAGCGGATGTAACAGCCATTCCCTTTCATAACCCGGAAGGATTGGATGCCATTGCAACAAGTTGTATTCATCATTTTCAATCAGGTTCCCAGGCAAGGAAAAGGTATAGGTGATGGCCAATTTTCCAGACTTTCCAGTTGAAAGGGCCAGCTTCAACGGCACCTTTAGCTGCACCCCTTGAAGGTCATAAGGCAATTCTTCCCCGTTAAAGGTCACCTTTTCAATGGCTGTCTCACCTTCGCCTATTTCTTGGAGGCATTTATCAACCGCAAACGTGACAATTTTTCGCCGGCATTGATCCCTGGCAAGATCGCCAAACTGGTTCGGGAAAAAGTAGACCGAAAGATTATTCCAATTTGTCTCTGAAGTATTGGTTACATCGATCTCGGCTGATGCGGCAAATTGATTTTCCCCTTTCACCTCGAGAGCGAGCTTGTAACTGGCTTTCGCACCTTCATTCATGACCTCGGGTTCAAATTCAGCTGAAAGGCCTGCGGCAGGCAGCTGCCCGCTTGGAGTCTTTTCACTTGTACTGCCATTTCCGTTTCCAGGCATCTTATCAGCCCCCGACCCGGCGGTTTCAGTCACGATGGAGTGGTTCTCTCGTTTAGCAAAATAAACGGCAATGCCAATGATGAATAAGGCCAGTACGGAGACAGTGAGTGTAAATTTTCGCCAGCGGGGCTTTTTCTTGTGATCTTTTTCATCCGAATATGTAAATTGCTTTGGTTTCTCTTGCTGCTCAAGCATTTCGTAATTCCGGTTTACGAATTCAAATTTATGCATCTCGACCCCCCCGTCTGAATATTCCGCCTTTAAAAGTAGACGATTTTTCCGAGCAGGAAGTTACAAGGCGGGCAAACAAAAAAGGGCTCTAGGCCCTTTTCTTAAATAAAATCATTTTAACCCGAGCGCTTTTTTCGTCGTCGGTCCAACAACTCCATCGGCCTTCAGCTTTTTCGCTTTCTGGAACTTTTTTACGGCCGCCTCTGTGCCTGGCCCAAAGACCCCATCAATTCCGTTCGTGCTATAGCCTTTGCTCGTTAAAACTCGCTGAAGTTCTTTGACCGCCGGCCCTTTGCTTCCTTTTTTGAGGATGGTTGATGTCGTCGGAACGGACGCGGCCGGAACCGCAGATCCGGTCACTTTATATCCGTTTGCTGCCGCTATGGCATTAAATGAATTTTTGGAAGATGTAATAATGACTGGCGTATTTACTTCAACCTGGGAATACAGCCACTGGACATCGTTATTGTACATCCGGATGCATCCCCCGCTCACATACCCGCCAATCGATTTCGAATTGTTGTTTCCGTGGATGGCATAGGTTGTTCCCCATGTACCGTTGGCGTTCAAACCGAGCCACCTGTTCCCTAGCGGATTTTTCGGGCTGCCTCCCGGAATCTTATCTTTGTAGTAAGGGCGGTTGACGATTTTATTGACAATCTTGAATTTTCCCTCCGGTGTGTAGGATGCCTTCCGTCCTGTCCCTACCTTAAAAACTTTTACTAGCTTGCTGTTATTATAATAAGCCAGCTGGTTTGTTGACTTATTAATAATAATGAATTCCCCGCTGGCAGCCATGGCTGGCGCCTCAAACAACACCATGGAAACAAACAGCAACAAGCAAATAAACAGCTTTCTCAATTCCCGTTCCCCCTTTTACTCAAGCATTCTTTTTCTCGCGAATGCCGCAGATTGTTTCCTGCACTTTCTGTCTTTTGTGTCTTCGCCTTAATAGACTAATCATTACAATAATAGTTACATATATTTCACTTGTGTGGTAAATATTTCAATCTCTTTTTTGCGACAAAATTCTGACAATTTGTCTTTTCGGGAGAGACTATGTCAAAAAAAAAACAAAAAAAAACACCCTGACACAGTTTACCTGTATCAGGGTGCATTTTTTATTTATATTAACGAATGCCTTTCATAAACCCTTCAATCTTAGGAGCGATCATAAAGAGGATAATACTTAGAACAATCGAAGCTCCTCCGATGATGCCGAAATAGAACATCTCATTTTCGACAGAATAGAACTGGACGATCTGTGCATTGATTGCCTGTGCAGCAGCACTGGATAAGAACCAAAGGCTCATTGTCTGCGCGGAGAAAGCAGCCGGCGCAAGTTTAGTTGTAGCCGAGAGGCCGACTGGCGACAGGCAAAGCTCACCAAGCACACAAATCAGGTAGCTAAGGGCAAGCCAAAGCGGGTTGACCAAGGATTCTGAACCGCCGAAGTAAGCTGGAAGCAAGATGACCAGGAAGGACAATCCGGCAAAAAGAAGTGCCAGCGAGAACTTTTGCGGGATGGACGGCTGGCGTTGGCCAAGCCTGACCCACATCCACGCAAACACAGGTGCAAGCGTGATGATGAATAATGGGTTCAATGACTGGAACCAGGCCGGTGAAATTTCAAATCCGGCAAAATTCAATTGTGTCCTTGTGTCCGCATAGCTCGCAAGAATCGTCGCCCCTTGTTCCTGGATCGCCCAGAACATGACGGATGCGATGAACAGCGGGATGTAGGCAATCAAGCGGGACCGTTCAACATCATTTGTTTTCGGGCTCCTGTACATGACGACAAAATAAGCTGTTGGAATCAAAATACCCAAAATTCCAACAAGATTAATAAAGCTTTTGAACGTAAGCAATCCTGCAGGAATGGCTGCTGCAATCAATCCGCCAATCACCAAGACAGCCAGACCGAGAAGCATAACAGTTTTTTTCTTTTCAGCCGGGCTCAATGGATTTGGAACATTAGTACCCGCGAGACCAAGGTTCTTCTTTTTTGTCATAACGAACATAAGTAGTCCAAAGAACATACCGACAGCGGCAATTCCAAAGCCTAGATGGAAGCTTGTTTTCATGACTTTTCCGACAATTAGCGGCGAAATGAATGCTCCAAGGTTGATCCCCATGTAGAAAATACTGAAACCAGCATCACGGCGATTGTCAGTTTCACTGTATATTTCCCCTACCACAGAGGAAACGTTCGGCTTCAGCAAGCCTGTACCAATGACAATCAGAATCATGGACATAAAGAAGAATGCAACATTGCCCGGAATGGCAAGCGCAATATGCCCAAGCATGATCAAAATACCGCCGTAGAAAACGGCTTTTGATGTACCAAAAACTCTGTCCGCAAGCCAGCCACCAATAATCCCAGACATATAAACAAGGGATCCGTAAATGGACATGATGGCGAGTGCAGTTGTCTTGTCAAGGCCTAGTCCGCCTTTTGACACTTCATAATACATATAGAAAACAAGGATCGCTCTCATCCCATAATATGAGAATCGTTCCCAGAATTCTGTGAAGAATAAAGTGAATAGTCCTTTTGGATGTCCGAAGAATCCAGTTTGGGGCACACTATCCACAATTTTCTGCCTATTATAGTTTGACATGGTTTTTTTGCCTCCTCTATTATGTTATTCTATAATACTTTCACGAGTATAATTTTGTCAAAAACTATTTTTGGAAATTAACTAAAAATATTGTAAATACGACATTCCATCGCATTTACGCAAAAAAAATAAGTTTTTTTAAAATAATTTTTATTTTGGAAATGTTTTTTCTTCGCTGAATTTTTTGATAGCTCTATAGCTGTTTTTACATTCTCTTACCCTGTCTTTTGCCAAAAAAATCCCCTAGCCTAAGGCCAGGGGAGCCACTCCGACATGTTGCCCGGAATGATAGACTGGAACAGAGGAACCCTTTACACGACCATTATCGCTACAAGGTTGTCTGTTCTGATTTTTCCATTCATATGAATAATAAACGTAAAACACCTTATTTCTCCACCTCTGTTATTCCAATCTGTCCCTCGGTCTGTACCTTTACTTGTTCAGGAACTTTAAGGTAGAGGATGGATTCTCCACCATGAATGGTGTGATTATTTCCCGCCTCTCGTGTGAACTGCCTCACCGGAAAGCTGTTGTTAAGGATGGCAAGTTCCACATTGACAAGGGTTGGCGCAACTTCAAGCTTGTTTCCATTCAGTTGATACGACATTCCTTTTGCTTTACTCGTAAAGTCGAGGCCATCAATGACAAGCTGTTCCCGATAGGAATAAATTTCGATTGCGTTTACAAGGCTTCTGTCCCGCTCAACGAGGATCTGAGGGCCGAAATCGCCTCCAAAATTAAACTCCAGAGTATCGGAAGTGAAATTCTCAAACCTTTCTTTTTTAACCAAATGCCGGTCATGAATCCCCTTCAGGTTCCCCGCATGCAGTTTTTGGTAATAGTCTTCCCATCCCCGGTCAACTTCGGTGCTAGACAGCCTTTCACCGGTGACTTTGTTCTCTTTAATCAGTGGTGAAACCACTGTCGCGACAATTAATACCCCAATATAGCCAATCAATAACCAGTGTGTCACTTTAGGGGTGCCGAATCTGATTTTGCCGGACTTAGCAAGCAGCTGGGAGGCTCCAATGACCATAAGAATTAACATCAAAACTGGAAAGATAGCCATTATTGCCTCACCTCCCTGCGCCGGAGGATGGCTATTCCGGCTCCAAAAATCAAAGCAGATGTGCTGAGCGTTTTCAATGCAAAGAGGAGAACATTTTTTTCTCCCACAAAAAATTCGATTCCCTTAATGAAATATTCATTTGGCACGATGCCGCCCAGGAACAGCATGCCAACAATGATGACAGGAATAAGGAAAATGAATACTTTGCTAATCGCCGTGATTGAGCTGAACAAAAAGCCAATCGAGCTGACCAAAAGGATATACAGGAAGGCCACAACAATCCCGAGCAGGATTTCTTCCATCCCGCTACGGATCGAGTAGACCGGTTGGCTTTTGAATAGATAGATGATGACCTTTAGCAAGTATCCGGACAAAACGGCAGTCATGCTCCCAAGCAGGCCCGCAGTAGCGAGAAAAAGGATGTTTGACAGCCCGCTGCTCACCCTGTTTGTGACAAAAGTGAAATCCTGGAATCTGTTCACCTTTGTATTGACAGTGATCGCAGTGATGAAAGCCCAAAAGAAGGTGAACACGATGACCACATCTGCTGAAAAGTAATTCACATTAATGATCATTCCGCCTCCGCTCATTCCGGTTGAACCGACACCTGCAAGCGAAAACACGATTGCCAGCACCTGAATGCCCACAAGAGCGCTAAAAGCATCGATATTGGCCCTTAGCTTATGAAAATATTGTTTTTTAACGACTTCAGCGAGATTCGTTTTCGTTAAAGACATCATCGATTCCCCCCTTCTCCTTGTTTGTCAGGTACACAAACAAGTCGCTTGAGCTTACTGGAAATAGCTCCGCGCCAGTTCCACGCAAGTCACTTACCTCATTTTTTGTCAACTCATTTCGGACAACAGCCTGGATCGTGTTTTTTCCAAGCGTCTTCTCATAAATGATTTCCCTGCCGTCGAGTATGTCCCGGACAACCTCGACGCTTCCCCTGACCGCGATTGCCCAGCTGCTGAATTCAGACATAGGCAAATGCAGGAAATTCTGTCCACCCTGGATGAGAAGAATGTTTTCAAGCAAATCCTCAATTTCCTCGAGATGATGGCTCGACAGAATAATCGTCCGTGGATGGTCAAGATAATCCTTCAGCAATGCGCGGTAAAAATCTTTCCTTGCCGCTTCATCCATCCCTGTTGTCGGTTCATCAAACATCGTCAATGGGCAACGGGACGCGAGACCGACAATCGCATTGAAAATGCTCGTCTTTCCTTTTGAAAGCCGGTTATGGTAATTTTTCGGGTCGAGCGAGAAATAATCCAGCAGTCGCCTTGCAAGCCGGTCATTCCAATTCGGATAAAAGCGGGCCCCTTCCTGCAAAATTTCTCCTAACGGGAGGGCGGAAGGAAAAACCATTCCATCATCCACAAATATAGAATTCAAGGAAACATGTAGACTTTCAAAAGGATTTTCACTGAATACCTTGGCAGTCCCTGAAGAGGGCTTTAAATACCCGGCCGCTATTTTCATTAAGGTAGTTTTCCCTGCGCCGTTTCTTCCGACCAGGCCAGTAATCGTATTGTCCTCAATGGAAAAACTAAGCTGATTCAAAGCCTTCTTGCCAAAATAAGTTTTCGTGACATTGTTGAATTCCACTGCCTTCATTTCTCACCCTCCCCCATTTCCGCTGCTTCAATCATGCCAATCAATTCGTTTCTATTAATATTGAGCCGGTTTGCCTCTATGACTAGCTCCCGAACAAGCCCCTTTAACGTTTCGTTCTTGCGCTTTTCAATAATGGCATCCCTTGCCCCAGCAGCAACAAACATCCCAAGCCCCCGCTTTTTGTATAAAATATTTTCTTCTGCCAATAAATTAAGCCCTTTCGCCGCAGTCGCAGGATTGATTGTGAACATTTCAGCGAGCTGATACTGGGAATAGACTTTTTCATCCGTCCCAAGATTTCCGCTGATGATTTCAGACTCAATCCATTCGGCAATCTGCACGTATATTGGCTTCATACTATCCGTGTCTAAAATAGGAATCGCCTCCCTCGTACATAGTACATTAGTGTAGTAATGCACCATGTAAATTTATGATATATTTTCCAACTCCCATTGTCAACAACTAATTCGGATAAAAAAGAAAAAACCAGCGGCAACCCCTAGGCTGCTGCTGGCTAAATGCATAAATCACTATAAAATCTCACTCCACATCTGTTGGCGAGGTAAGCTGGTCCTCATATTGGTCAATAAATAACTGGCCGTTCGTATTGATGACAGCATAATATATATCTTCAACTCGCAAGTTTCTTTTTTTGCATTCCGCCTCAATCCATTCCGGATTATAAGGGCCGGAAGCATTTTTATTAATAATTTCACCATCCATAATCAATTCAATCGGGAGGTGCTGACTTGAATTTGAGATGCCAAGATCCTGTTTGGTTGCATTCTGGAAAGGCTTCTTTTTTATGAGCGATAGCGTCCCGCTCACCTCAAGCAAGGCATATTCTACCTCGGTTATGTTAAAGACACCTTTCTCACGCAAAAGCTGATTGAGATCATCAATCGATACCTTTACTTTTTTCATATTCTTATCGAGTATTTTGCCATTTTCAATTAAAACTGTCGGGCTCCCTGATAACCATCCCCTTAAAACACGGCTTCTTGAAGAAAAAATGAGCAACGTATAAAACAAGATAAGCAAAGTGATGAAAGCAATAAAAATATCCCGGAACTTTAAACTCGTATGGAAACTCATATGGGCGATAAAAGCGCCAATTGTAACAGACAAGGCAAAGCTATAGTGGTTTTTATGGGCATTAATATGCTTTCCTATAGCAAAAGTAACAACTAACAATAGTATAAAACTTCCAGCCGTCCGTACGATGGGAATGAGGAGATTGTCCATTTTTGCACTCCTGTTTGCCAGATATTTTGAACATAGGCTTGCTTGAACCCCCGGAAGGCCATTCGTCCTTCTAATAGATTAATCTTCCAAATATGCGCTCTTTTTATCCATCCTACTGGAAATAACTTAATAACGAAACTGACGGTCCCTATTCTTTCCGGATTTTCATTTCGCTCCTTTTTAATGTAAAGCTGGTCGTTGCTTCTATATTTTTAAAAACCTTTGTGCTGTACGTGAAGTCGCCATAGCAATACGGGTAGCGGAAATTGTTTTTATCGCCGCCGCAGTTGTAGAGATCCGGGTTCTTTTGCACCTGCATGTAGGAGAACTCCTTCGCCAGTTCTTCCTTATGCTCGCCGCCTTTGCCGGCGACAAAATCAATATAACCAAGCCCCATATTATACGCCTGAACAATCGTCGGCAGGTCGACATTCTTTTTCTCTCCGTAATGGACGGCCCGATGGAAATGCTTGACGCCCTGTTGGATACTCTCCTCTGGATTCTTAATTGTATTCGGCGGAAGGCCCGCGGATTCCGAAGCTTGCATCGGGTCGCCTCCCCTTCCTTTGCTTTCTTGCTGCATGACAGCCGCAAGCAGCGGGGTATATTCCTCAAGCTGAACTTTTTCAAGCTCCTTCTGAAGCAATGGCGTATATTTCTCCACATTTCCTAGTGGAATACTCTTCAGAATCAGTTCCGGCTTTTTATGCAATTGAAACTCGTCATTCATAATTGCAAACACAATCAGCACCCCAAACAGGACCATCAATAAGTTCAGGGTCCTTTGCCGTTCCTTTCGGCTAGTGAATTTCTTTCGCTTCTTCTTCATCTCAGTTAGCTCCATATCTCGTAGTCTACTATCTATTATTATCAAAAATATTGAAGGAAAACTACCAAAAAGGCAAAAGAGCCGCTATCCAATCCAGCTTGTTTCCTTTCCAAGTTTCGGCAGTTTTTGCAAACCAACAACTTATGTGTTAGCATAAAGTTGTTTCTTTTTCATAATTAAAAATGGAGGTTCACGATGATTAAGTTTGAAAATATCGTAAAAACATATCACCGCCAACCTGTCATCCACGATTTCAACCTTGAAATTGAGGAAGGCGAACTGGTTGTTTTTATTGGCCCCAGCGGCTGTGGAAAGACTACCTTATTAAAAATGGTCAACCGGTTGATTGAGCCGACATCCGGAAAGATTGTTATTAACGGGAAGGACATTTCAACAATCGACCCAATTGAGCTGCGCAGGAATATTGGCTATGTCATCCAAAGCACCGGTTTGTTCCCGCATATGACAATCCGCGAAAACCTAGAACTGATTCCGAAACTGAAAGGCGAAGAGCCAGATGCCATTGTTGAAAAAACGGACAGGCTCCTGAACCTTGTCGGATTAAATCCCGGGGAATACCTTGACCGCTATCCCCAGGAGCTAAGCGGCGGCCAGCAACAGCGTGTTGGAGTCGCGCGGGCCTTTTCGACGGACTCCGATATTATTTTGATGGACGAGCCTTTTAGCGCGTTGGATCCCGTTACGAGAAGCTCTCTTCAGGAGGAATTGTTCAATATGCAGAAGGAATTGAACAAAACGATTATTTTCGTTACCCACGACATGGATGAGGCGTACAAAATCGCTGACCGAATCTGCCTTTTAAAGGACGGAGAAATTTTGCAATATGACACGCCTGAAAACATCCTGAAAAATCCGGCTTCCGAATTCGTGGAAAGCTTCCTTGGAAAGAGGCGTGTTTGGAACAACCCAGAAGTACTGAAGGCAGAGGATATCATGATTGCAAGCCCTGTTAAGGTTTCGCCTATGCGGAACGTGCTGCAGGCGATAGAAATTATGAAGGAAAGCAAAGTGGACAGCCTGATGGTGACAGACAAGAACCAAACGCTGATTGGCCTTGTGACACTGAAGGATATTAAAGTAACGAATCGCGCCATGCTCATTGGGGATGTCATGGAACGGAATATCCATTCCGTAGCCGAGGATATGGACCTGATTTCAGTTTTCAAAGAAATGAATGAACACAAGATTGGCTATTTACCAGTCGTAAATGAGGCCGGGCAATTGAGGGGGCTGATTACTAGAAGCAGTATCCTTTCTGCCTTAAGCAGCCAACTGATGGACCTGGAGGTGGCGTTTTAAATGACTGCTTTTTTTCAATATATATCGAATAATACCGGCCAGATTATGAATCTACTTGGCCAGCACATTTATCTAAGTATCATATCCGTTTTAATCGCAATTGCCGTCGGAGTACCGCTCGGGATAGCCATTTCAAGAAATCAACACTTCTCCAAACCAGTGATTGGGACCGCGAACGTCTTTCAGGCAATCCCAAGCTTGGCACTGCTCGGCTTCCTAATACCGTTTATTGGCATTGGCAGCACGCCAGCGATTGTAATGGTCGTCCTGTATTCCTTGCTGCCAATTGTTAAAAACACTTATACCGGACTGACGAATATTGACCGTGATATTCTGGAAGCTGCCCGCGGAATCGGGCTGACGAACAGCCAGATTATGCGAAAAATCCAGCTGCCGCTCGCATTCCCGGTCATCATGGCTGGTGTCCGGATTTCGGCTGTTACCGCAGTCGGCCTGATGACCATTGCTGCATTTGTCGGTGCTGGCGGACTTGGCTACCTCGTTTTCTCCGGCGTTCAAACGGTTGATAACAATATGATTTTAGCAGGTGCCATTCCAGCCTGTATCCTTGCGCTGTTCATCGACTTTGTCGTTGGAAAGCTGGAATCAAGCATTTCTTATAAAACCAAGATGGCATCTCCAGCTAAAAAGGCCAAGCCTTCTTTTGCAAAAAGAATTGCCTTACCGGCAATGATTGCGATTTTGGTTATCGGTATTGGCGCGACTTATGCATTCAACATAGCTGGCGCAAAAGAAAAGATTACGATTGGTTCTAAAAATTTCACTGAATCTATCATCCTTGGCAATATTTTAGCAGACCTGATTGAGGAAAAGACTGATATTCAAGTAGAGCGGAAACTTAACCTTGGCGGCACGAATGTTGTATTCGGCGCACTAAGGAAAGGCGATGTCGATGCGTACGTCGAATATACAGGAACTGGCCTAGTCAGCATTTTGAAAAAAGAGGTTTCCAACAATCCTGATGAAGTGTATCAAATCGTCCACGATGAATTCAAAAAGCAATTTGGCATTAAAACACTGAAGCCGCTCGGTTTCAATAACACCTATACACTCGCTGTCCGACAGGATACGGCTGATAAGTACGGGCTTGACACGTTCTCGGACCTTGCCGCTGTCAGCAATGAATTGACCATCGGGGCAACAATCGAATTCACGACCAGAGTCGACGGGCTGCCGGGTCTAGCGAAAGACTATAACATGAATTTCGGTAATACGAGAGCAGTCGATGGCGGCCTCCGTTATACCGCCATCCAAAGTAAGGAAAGCGATGTAATCGACGCCTTCTTAACAGATGGGCTGCTTGAAGAATTCAAACTGAAGGTGCTTGAGGACGACAGACAATTCTTCCCGCCTTACTATGCCGTTCCAATCGTACGGGAAGAAACACTCAAAGCACATCCCGAACTGAAAGAAACACTTGAGCTGCTCGGAGGCAAACTCACAGACGAAAAAATGCGCGAACTCAACTACCGCGCCGACAGCCTCAAACAATCACCACAAAAAATCGCCAAAGACTTTCTCATCGAAGAAGGGCTGATAAAGTGAATCTTCCATCAGCAGGGTGAAGCAAGGGGACGGTTCCAGCGCTTCCTTCGTAAACCGAAGGAAGCGCGGAACCGTCCCCTTATTCTCTCAAGAAATCAATAACACGGTCATATGTATGTTCATTGCCGATGATGAGCAGGATATCGCCCACTTCGATGCTTGCGTAAGGGCCGGGTGAGATAATGACTTCCCCTTCCCTCTTCATCCCAACGATGGTCCCGCCGGTATTTTGCCAAAATTTCATATCAGAAATCGTTTTTCCGATTTGCGCGCAATCCTCCGCAATCTCCACCTCAAACGGTACGAGCGGATTGATATAGCGCAGCTTGTCTGAGTAATCCACGATTTTTTCGATCGTTTCAAACAACTGGCCGTCCAGTTTCCCCCGCTCGACAATGATGCTCTTTAGCTTCTTTTCCATGTCTTTTACGGTTTTCAAATTCGTAAAACGGTTTATGTACGTCAACGCATTTTCACGGGACGCAATGACAACCCCTGCTCCCTTTTCCGATTTCACAATCTCGACATCCTCAAGAATCTTGATTGCTTTGCGGACCGTCTCCGGCGAAACATTGTACTCACTCGCCAATGTGGAACGCCCGTGAATCTTCTCGCCTACCTTATACTTCTCATTGTAAATTCGGTTGGCAATATCAATGGCAATTTGTTCATATATAGGAATTTTTGTTCGCATGAAGATCTTCCTTTATAGAGTGATGGCTGTTTCGTTTGCAAAACCAAACCAATCGGGCAGCGTTTAGCATACACGAAAACATTATCTATAGTATACCATTTGCGGCGGGGATTCCTTAACCCGGCGGCTTTTAAGCATAAGTAGCAATATCTCGAAAGGTTAACGATTTTGGAAAATCAGCTACTCTTTTGCAAAAACAAGCCTCTACAAAAACAGAAAAGTGCCGGTAAAAAGGCAAAGCGAACCTACCGGAATCGGATGCTTCAGAAAGGATGCAAAATATTGAATGAGAGTTTCGGCTTCATTGCTTTCCTTTCTGAACACCCCGAGAGTAATCGCCAGGAAGACTGCCGAGCAAAACAGCAATACGAGCGGAAAAGACATAAATCCGGTATGGACTGGAATGCGGAAAGTATAAAGGTATCCCCGCTCGAGGAGGAGCTTAAATATCGAATATGCAAAGAGTAACTCCAGAGCAGCTGTCAATAAAGCCCATAGCCAGAATTCTAGTTTGTTCATAAAAAATCTCCTTATTTCTCAATGAAATTTTGTGAAAAAAGTTGTCACTATATAACACAATTCGCCAATTTGAAGATATTCCCTTTTTTATAATGAGAAAAAAGTCGGTCTTTTTGCAAAATCAAAAACAACTAGTTATCGTTCCCCTAAGCAAAAAAAAGCCTGCGGGCCACTCCCCACTTAGAGGAGTCCGCCTGCAGGCTTGAATAAACAACTATTCTATTTCCCGTGCACAAACTCTCTTCTGACCTTCCGCCCCTTCAATTCACCTTCATTCAGATGAACCATCGCCATTGCAGCGAGCAGGAGAATACCAGTCGCAATGAAGACGCTTTGGACGGGGAACATACCGCCCAGAAGCCCGCCGATCAGCGGCCCAACCATGCCGCCCAACTGATGCGCGGTTTGATTCAGGCTGAATGCCCGGCCGCGGAAATCTTCCGGAGTCGACCTGACCACCAGTCCATTAAGCGCAGGGGTAACCGCGCAGAAAAATATACCAAACACAAAGCGGATCAGCGAGAAGCCCCAAATCTGGGCAAACAGAACCTGCGCAAGCATCCCGAGCCCACCGCCGAGAAGGCCTATAAACAAGACGCGCTGAAAGCCGACCTTGTCCGCCCATCTGCCCCAAAGCGGAGCAAACATGACACTCGCAATGCCCGGTAGCGAGAAAATGATGCCCGCAAGCAAGGATGCATGATTTGCCGAGCCGCTCAATTTCACAATATACAACGGCAGGATAGGCTCAATCGTCATGACCGAACTGCTGACGACCAGGGTCAAGATCAAGACGAGAAGGAACCGCTGATTATTGAGGGCAACGCGGAAGTCATTCCGCACTGACCCCTTCTCCTTATTCGGCTTAAAGTTCTCTTCCTTTACCAGAAAAATAATCAGTAAAGTCGCGAGCCCGACAATCAATCCTCCCGCCCCAAATGCCCAGCGGTTGCCAAAAAAATGGGCAACAGTCCCGCCGAACAGCGGGCCGACAATCTGCCCTGCCGCCGCACCAGAAGAAATGATCGATAAAGCATAACCGACCTTATCGCTAGGCGTGTTCGTGCCAATCAAGGCAATCGCACCGGGAATAAAGCCACTCAACAATCCCTGCAGAATCCTTAGCCCCAAAATCTGATAAGGATTTGTAACAAAAGCCATAAGCGTATAAATTACAAAAAGGGCAATACCTGCCCTGACAATCATCGGTTTCCGCCCGTATTTATCGGCCACTCTGCCCCAAAAAGGCGAAGCGATCGCACCGGCGAGAAATGCGGAACCAAATATCAGCCCTGACCACAGCTCTGTGTGCTCATGGACCCCCAATTGCAAAAGAAACAACGGTAAAAACGGGATAACCATCGAAAAACTTGCTGCCGTAAAAAATACTCCAACCCAAAGAATCCACAAATTACGTTTCCATAAGGGCAATGCAACTTTCATCTCCAAGCTTTATATCATTTAAATTCTTTTCCATTTACTATCTTAACACAATACAAAATTAATTTCACGGGCGAAATATTCGGATTCCGAAATATACTCCCTAAAAAAGAACACTGTCCAGAGTTCAGAGTTTCACCATATCTATGACCAATAAGAATGGATAGGGGACAGAGTTCCGTGGTTTTTACTCACTCTCTGTCCTATAAAAAACGATACGAAACGGGAAACCGCACAGGAAGCGATGAATTCTCAACACTACTTGCTGTCCTGTTCTCCAGCGTCAGCTTCCCGCCCTTCAAATGGAGCTGAGCATTCTGTTTCTGTTTCTGGCCCTTCGGATGTGTCATCGTAATTTTTGTTTTCTGTTTCGGAATGCTCCTCCTCCTCGCAAGGAGCCCCGCTTCCCATCACGGGTGGAGTGCCGACACCGTAAGTCGCCCCGATATTCAATTGGCCGCCCAGTTCCTTAATCCCCAGCTGGGCGATATGATTGTTCACCTCATATTTATCGACCACTACTTTCTCGATTTTATATTCCTGAATAATGACCGGCGGGGGTGTCAAGCCGGGATTTTCCTTTCTTTTTTCCCGGCCGTCACAAGTGTCTTGTTGACTGCGTAGCCGTTCTTCGTTTTCATCCATTCGATTATGTTGGATTTCAACCTGCTGCCGCATTTCTACCAGCATTTGTTCCATCATTTCCAACCGTAACGCGAGCGATTCAACCGCTTGTTTTCCCGAATCCAGCGGAGCCTGCCTGACGAGAACCATTTTTGGCAGACGGCGTTTCCCCTTTCTTTCTTGTGTACCTTTTAGCGCGACAATTTCCTTGTCCAAACTTTTCATATGATAAAAAAGTGGTTCCAGTTCCCTAAGGACAGACAGAAAAATTCTTTTTTCCAGCTCCAGTTCATTGATTCTCACTTCTTTTGCCGGACGTCTTTTAAGTCCCGCTTGTTCTTTCAAAAGCGGCGCAAATTCCTGTTCCCATTGAAGGAACCGCTTAAGATGCACTTCAAGAGTGTTCATTTTCTTGATACGTTTCTCAATCGCTTCAATTTTATGAAGCAGCGTATCATTTTCTTCATTTTTTCTGAATAGTCCTTTTAGAGACATGAAGCACACCACACTTTACAAGAACATTAGTGAAAATAGGAGGAGTGGAAAAAATGGCATTTGGCAAAATGAATATCATGATTAATGGGTGCAAAATCAATGTAATGGAAAACGGTTCAGTCGTTTCCTTCCAAAAGACAGTCCAAAAAAGAAAAAGGAATTCTTATAAGGAGTCATTTGGCTTCGGGTTCCAATGCGGGGATGGCTGTTATCTTTATGGTGAGCTGAGCGGCATTCAGGATCAGGATGGAATAGACGCGATTAGTAGTAAAAACAATCATCCTCTTATTTAATCGGTATACTTTCTTCAGGCAATCCATGAATCTCATACACAATCATTAGAATGCCGTTTTGGAAGGACGCTTCGAGTTTATTGTCCTTAGCCAGTCTTGGAAGACTGATGTTTCTTTCAAACTCTCCGTACCTCATTTCCTTCTGGACCTCCTTCAGCTCTGAAAACGGACTGGTGATTTTCCCCTTGATCACCAGCCTGTCCCCTTGGAGGGAAACGAAAACCTCCTCACGCTGAATGCCAGGGAGTGCGGCAACCAGGTAAATATGGGTTTCAGATTCATAGATATCGACCGCCGGGAAAGTTTTATCCCGGTCAAAACCCATCTCACTAAATCCAGAAAAAACAGAATTTGAGTTCATATTTTCTTTTACAAACTCATCGTCAAAAATTTGTCCCCAAAAGGTTCCACCTTGAACCTTTTGCGCCAGTTCCATCCATTTCTTTAATTTGTCTGCATCCATTGTGTTCCCTCCTGCTCATATTGGAAACTGTCTAAGCATATATATTTTTCAAAAGGGGGGGGATCATTTGGCAGTGCCTGCTATTAATATTCATATTTTCATGATTAAAATAAATTCCTTCGAAAATGCTTCTGCTGTAAATATCGGACAAAATCTCCTGGCGGAATGGCAGAATTCCGATAAACGGAATCAGGGCTATGGCCAAAATTACGGAGACGATAGTGCATTTATTGGCAACAGGAATTTAGTTGACGACAAAGACCAAATTGATTCGCCGTCGTCCTTCGACACTTGTATCCCTAAAAACTTCAATGAAGGATTGATTCCATGATTTTTCTCCCTTCCATGGCAAATGTCCTCAATTTCAAAGTGAATTCAATGGACCGTTCCTCGCAGATTGGTTTCGGCTCCATCCAGCAAGCCGACGTCTTTCTCTCCACAAAGCGGAATATGGGATTCGGGGAACAGAACGGAGATATTTCCTTTATCAGCATCCCGATCAACTTCGTGAATGATTCCGATGTAACAGATGCAAATGCCGTTAAAAACAGCGTTATCTGATTTTTAGCTAGGTTAGCCTATCAGGTAATTCCCGGACCCACAAATAAAAATTGCAACCGTCGTTTCAATTTAAAACTATTTAAAAAACACTTCCCCGTGAAAATCGCCCTATTTTGATTGAATTAACTAGTTGGGCAAAGTTGATTGGAGCGGAAGGCGCGAAGACTCCTGCGGGATGCGGCGGCAAGGTGGAGACCCCACAGGCGCTAAAGCGCCGAGGAGGCTCCACTGACGCCCCGCGGAAAGCGAAGCGCCTGGAGCGCAAATCAACAACTATTTTCAAAAAATAAGTTCAATCTATGAGATGAGCAAAAAAACTCTTGGCTTCCGGATAAACGGCCGGTTGCCAAGAGTTTAGGTATTGGAATAGGTATTGGAATGTCTTCAGCCGCGAGGTTCAAAATCTCCCTTATTTCGCGGTTGGCACCTCGTCACCAAGCTTGCCGATGCGCTCCGCAACCTCAACTTCAGTCAGTCCATGTTCTTTTACATACATATTTCTTGGATGGACACGGCATTCATGGGTGCAGCTGCGCATGTATTTATGCTCATTTTCCTCAGAACAGAGAATTTGCTTGTTGCATTCAGGGTTCGCGCAGTTGACATATCGTTCACAAGGTTCGCCTGTAAAATAGTCCTTCCCTACAACAACGTGTTCAACTTGGTTAACTGGAACGGAAATCCTTTCATCAAACACATACATTTTGCCGTCCCACAGCTGCCCCTTCACTTCCGGGTCTTTGCCATACGTCGCAATCCCGCCGTGCAGCTGGGCGACATCTTCAAATCCTTCCTTCACGAGCCAGCCTGAGAATTTCTCACAGCGAATGCCGCCCGTGCAGTAGGTGAGAACCTTTTTGCCCTCAAGCTTCTCCTTATTCTCCCTGATCCATTCCGGTAGCTCACGGAACGCTGTAATATCAGGGCGGATGGCGCCGCGGAAATGGCCGAGGTCGTACTCGTAATCATTCCGGGCATCTACCACAACCGTATTCGGATCCTGCATTGCTTCAAAGAACTCCTTCGGCTCCAGGTATTTGCCTGTGACCTCATTCGGGTCCACGTCGTCTTCAAGCCTGAGTGTTACAAGCTCGCTCCGATGGCGTACGTGCATTTTCTTGAACGCATGGGAGTCCGCCCCATCGATTTTAAACACCATGTCCGCAAAACGCGGGTCCTCCTTCATCGCCTTCATATACGCATCAGTCTGCTCGACGGTACCGGAAACTGTGCCGTTTATTCCTTCCTCGGCGATGAGAATTCTCCCCTTCAGTCCAAGCTCCTTGCAAAATGCAAGATGCTCTGCTGTAAACTCCTCGGGGTTTTCTATATGGACATACTTATAATAGAGTAAAACTCTATATGGGTGAATTTCAGTCATTTTGCTTTAACTCCATTCTACTTAATCTATAGCAATCGCATTGGTTTCCAATGCACAAATAGTGAAATCCCAAAAGGCAATAAAATTATTGTATAAAAAAACGGAATGTTTTTCAATATACTTTAGCTTCACTCATAAAAAGTCAATTCTTTCTCAATCTGTCTGCGGATTTTATCGAGGCACTCCTCGGGTGTTTTTGCAAAAACCCGCTTCCCATTCACAATCGCAAACGGACTCCGCGCGCACATCCCGCAAAACGACAAGCAGTCATTCATGAGGACGGATACTTCCGGGTACTCTGACTCCAGAATCGCTTCTATGTCAAACTGGTTGATGCTATTGCTCATGCACACATCCACAATAACAATCCCCATTCCGTTCCCCTCCTCAGTGTTTCATCTATTTAATAGTATACCCTTTGTCAAGGGCGGCTATTGTCTGTTGGCACAAGAACAGTCCCGATCATCCTTCCAGCAAAAAATCGTCTGCCTTCCTTCAAGATCATTTTCTTCAAAATAAAGCACCTTCCAACCATTGAAATGCTCGAGCAATTCGTTAGACTTAAGCCTGAATTGGCTGGAAACCTTTTCAGTCCCAGCTTTCGGCGAATCGAAATACGTTTCCATAAAAAAGCAGCCGCCGTCTTTTAAAAGGCTTTTAACATAAGGAAATAGCCGCCGGTCAAGATAATAAGTGATAACGACTAAATCGAAGGACTCTTTTGCAAAAGGAAGGCTTTTAAGTTCTGTTAAGTCCCGAACAGACGGATACACCTTTAGGCCACGTCTTTCCGCCTGCTCACCAACATATTTCACCGCCGTTTCAGAAAGATCCACAGCCTGGACCTCGTAACCGCCTTCGGCTAAAAATAAACTGTTGCCGCCAAGCCCGCATGCCAGATCCAAAGCGGTTCCGCCGTTCAGGGAAGGTGCAAGATACTTAAGCCGCTCATTCGGCATCGGCTCTGCCATTGTTGTTAATCGATCCTGATGCTTTTGTTCCCATTTTTCCTTTGCATTCATCGCAACCACTTCCTTAAAGACTTTTTTGGAAAATATTTCGATAAACTTTTTGTTGAGTTTTCCCTATTTCTATTTGATTTCTACGGTTTATTCCCTTTTATTCTATATGAAAAAGAAAGGATTGAAATGGATGGTGTATTTGCAAAAGTTCATTTGTCTTTTAATCCAGTTAAACAACTGGTGATTATTTCCTTCTGTTAACCTTTTTACTTTCGACATTTTTCACCATTAAGACGGTGACTAATTTGTTATAATGTGATTTGAACTATATTTTAGGGGGATATGAAGTGAAGTTAGTTAAAAATGTTTTGCTTGTTTTACTGCTGCTGTTTTTGCTGCTAATGTCTATTGCGGCTCCTATCGCGCTCCTTGGCGTTGCAATTTATGGGGCAGGCTTCTGGCTTAGCCACCAAAAAGCAAAAGGCAACGTTTATTTTAAAAAGCCCTGGCTGCTGATAACCGCCGGTGCACTTGGAACGCTCATCCTAGTCGGGGCTTTCGCCGATACGACTGAAGGACAGGCTTCACAAAAACCGGCCGACCAAGTCGAAAAGCAGGAAAAAGATAATAAGGCTAAAGAAAAAGCAAAGGCTGAGGAAGCTGCGAAAGTAAAAGCTGCTGCGGAGGCAAAGGAAAAGGCAGAACGAGAGGCCAAGGAAAAAGCGGAAGCTGAGGAAAAGGCCAAAGCCGAAGCAAAGGCAAAAGCGGAAGCTGAAGCTAAGTTGAAAGCGGAGGCCGAGGCAAAAGCGAAAGCAGAGGCTGAGGCGAAGGCGAAGAAAGAAGCAGAAACTGAAGCACTCATTTCTTCTCTTGCCCTTGAGAAAGTCACAGTCGGCCGCGTTGTCGACGGGGATACGATCGAAACATCTGATGGCAGGAAAATACGCTTCATTGGCGTGAATACACCCGAATCAACAACAAGGCACGAGCCTTACGGAAAAGAAGCGAGCAATTATACGAAATCAAAATTGGCCGGCAAGCAGATCTGGATCCAAAAAGATGTCAGCAATACAGACCGCTATGGCCGCTACCTCAGGATCATTTGGCTTGCGATCCCCACTGACGATATGAACGAAAACGAAATCCGTACGAAAATGTTCAACGCGGAACTTGTCCTGAATGGGTATGCAGAGCCGTCCACTTACCCGCCGGATGTAAAATATAGCGAGTATTTTATTAAATTCGCACGAGAAGCACGGGCGGACAATAAAGGATTATGGGCTTACGGACCAAACGGAACAACAAAAGGCGACCTAGACCCTAAGCAAGCAACCACAAGTACTGCCCAAAGTAAACCAGCTACTTCTAAGCCGGCTGCTTCACAACCTGCCGCATCCAAGCCGGCACCATCAAAACCAGCGGCGACAACTGTGAAACCCGCTGCAAGTTCAGGCAGTGAGATTTTTGCCAACTGTACCGAATTGAGAAAGAAATACCCGAACGGCGTTCCGTCGACCCACCCAGCCTACCAACCAAAAATGGACCGGGACAAAGACGGATATGCATGTGAGCGTTGAATGAAAAAGTGGAGCTTTCTTGCTTCACTTTTTTATTTTGTTCCAGCTTACAAAACACACCTGATGATTCCATTTTAACTTTGGCAAAAATGCAAATATATTTTAGGAGTATTCTACTAACGTTAAAATGAAAAAAGGAGGAATAGAAAAGAGGGTTGCACGTGTTTGACCTACTTTTAAAAATGGTCGGGCGTCTTGGAATATTGGTGATGATTGCTTTTATCCTGACGCGCTTCCCATTTTTCCGAGAAATGGTCAAGCCTGGGGAATTAAAAAGAAGGCAAAGGATATGGCAATCGTCTTTTGGGTCATTCCGAATTATCGGTACGTATTCGGGACTTACTTTTGACACAGCCAGCCTTGAATTGAATAAATGGGCGTACGGCTTGAACAATGGTGAAGCGATTGCAAATTCGCGGGTGGTCGGAGTTGTCCTCGCCGGGCTTCTTGGCGGATTGAGGATGGGTATTGGCGCTGGGCTAATTGCTGGATTCCCCCCTCTAGCTTATTTATAATTGCCATGAAACCGCATTCATTTTTTTAGGGGGGGTAACAATGTATACGTTTATTGTTGGAGTTATTCTTTTAATTGTAGGTTATTTTACGTACGGTAAATTTGTTGAGAAGGTATTCGGAATAAAGGAAGGGCGGACAACACCTGCTTATACCCATAAAGATGGGGTTGATTATCTGCCGATGAGCACCACTAAAAACTCGTTGATCCAGCTGTTGAACATTGCTGGAGTGGGCCCTGTTTTCGGACCGATTATGGGAGCGCTTTACGGTCCGGTTGCCTTCATCTGGATCGTGGCAGGCTGTATTTTTGCCGGGGCGGTCCATGATTACTTGACTGGCATGATTTCAATCCGCAACCGCGGAGCCCACTTGCCTGAGCTTGCCGGGAAGTTTCTAGGAAATGTCATGAAACACGTTGTGAACGCTTTTGCTATTCTACTCTTATTATTGGTCGGGACCGTTTTCGTTACATCACCTGCCCAGCTCCTTTATAACTTGATGGATGGCTGGACAACAATGGGACTCATTGTCGGGGGCATTTTCCTGTACTATATCTTGGCTACACTATTGCCGATCGATAAAATTATCGGACGCTTTTATCCGTTTTTCGGTGCACTCCTTTTGATCAGTGCGGTTGGCGTTGGAGTCGGACTCGTCGTAAAGGGTGCTCCTATTCCGGAGCTGTCACTAAGCAATTTTCATCCTGACAATGCGCCAATCTTCCCGCTGTTGTTCCTGACGATTTCGTGCGGGGCATTGTCCGGATTCCACGCAACACAGACACCGATCATCTCGAGGACAACCCAAAGCGAGAAACAGGGCCGGAAGATTTTCTACGGCATGATGATTGCCGAGGGGATTATCGCGATGATTTGGGCAGCCGCCGCCATGAGCCTTTTCGACGGCTACGGTGGACTGAATGAAATGCTCGCTGCCGGCGGACCGGCGGGGATTGTCAGTGAAGCCTCAACTGCCATGCTAGGCGCAATCGGCGGAACACTCGCAATCCTTGGGGTTATTGTTTTGCCAATCACATCCGGGGACACGGCATTCCGCAGCGCCAGGATGATTATCGCAGATTATTTCAAGTATTCACAGGCAAAAATCACAAACCGCCTTTGGATTGCTATACCGCTTTTCGTTATATCTTTTGCTTTGACCAAAATTGATTTCACTATCCTTTGGAGGTACTTCTCCTGGGCGAACCAGTCAACAGCCGTAATCGCGCTTTGGGTCGCAGCCATGTACTTGTTTATTGCCAACAAGAACTACTGGATTGCCATGATTCCCGGTATTTTTATGACCGCGACTGTCACAAGCTATATTCTAAACGCCCAAATCGGCTTTGGCCTTTCTTTAACTGTTGCAAATATTGGCGCCCTCATCGTAACAGCCGGCATTACTGCCCTGTTCTTTAGTGCAGCCAAAAAAGCGAGAGCCCAAAACCTCCCGCTCGAAGAAGATATCTCCTTCTACAATAAAACAGCATAATGAGCTGCTGCAGCCCAAACTATAGAAAAACAGTCAATGAACAGGAGGAAAAAATAAACGCAAAAGGCCGGGACACCCTCCCCCTTTTCGCAAAAATCCTCCTCATCGCCATCACCCTAGCCGGCCTCGCCGCTGTGATTTTATTATGAAGCAGGGGACGGTTCCAGTGCTTCTTTCGAATGCCGAAAGAAGTGCGGAACCGTCCTTTTTGTTTTTATTTGAAAGTGGGGGATGATCATTTTAGGATGATTTTCTCACGTTAAGCTACTAAAGTTTCCTTCTTGCGTGATGTGACTTTTTACTCATTTTTCCAAAAGAGGCTCGGGGGTTTTTTTGTGCTAATTTCTGATTTTATGACCATCAGCCTAGTTTATTCTAGGTTTCTGGTTTAAGAGTCTGTTTTTGCTAGTCATTTAGAATGATTCATCAAGTTCTTCTTGATTTTCTGGCAAATTCTTTAAAATTGCCGGATTGTAAATTTAGAATATAATGAAAATTAACTATAAAGGAGGTATGTCCATTGAAGAAAAAGTTTTTGACAGGCGCACTTGCATTGGTTCTTGGAGCCTCAATCGCATTCAGCGGAGGACCGGCTACAGGAAAAGCAGCCCCGGCAGAAAAGAAGTACATAGTTGTGTTTAAAGACCAGAATAAATTGCCCGCCGGCTATGCGAATGCCATTGCAAAAGCAGGTGGGAAAATCGAATCGAAGCTTGAAAAGCTCGGTGCAGTTGAGGTTGTTTCGGACAATCCAAACTTCCTCGCCGAAGTGAAGAAATCATCTTCAGTTATGGAAGCTGGAGTTCAGAAAATTGTGTACCCTGAAAAAGCAGTAGTAACAGAATCGATTTCCCTTCCTGAAATGGGTGAGACAGCCGATTTATACAAATCTTTGCAGTGGGATATTAAACAAGTGACGAACAATGGGGCTTCCTGGGACCTGCCGGGCGGGACAGGAAAATCCGTTGACGGCAAGGATATTGTCGTCGGAGTCATTGATACCGGTATCGACTATAATCACCCGGATATTAAAGCGAACTATGCTTACGGCAAGTCTTTTGTCCCAGGCTATCCTGATGCAATGGACGAAGATGGGCACGGCACCCACGTTGCCGGTTCAATCGCCGGGAACGGCCGCATTATGGGCATCGGGCCTGAGCTGAAGGTTGCCGCATACCGAGTATTCGGCCCAACAGGTGGAGCGGAAACCTCCCATATTGCTGAAGCACTTATGACAGCCGCAGACGATAACGTCGATGTCGTCAACATGTCACTTGGAGGCTACGACTGGTTCCAGGATCCCGACTATGCGACAAAGGACATCGTTGCGGACGTAAACCTGTTCAACCGCGCCATCCAGTATGCAATTAAGAAGGGCGTCACCGTTGTCGGCTCTGCAGGAAATGCAGCCTCGGACCTCCGCCCAGGGCAATTGGCCGGCGATGATAAAGGGACTGTCCACCGCAGCCCGAGCAGCCAGACCCTTATCCGGGTATCTGCAGGCGGCATGCTTAAAAACCTAACTTACTACTCCAACTACGGTGTTGGCAAAATTGACGTCATGGCACCAGGCGGAGACCTTGGCCCGAACTATGACCCAGTCACGAAGACAGGAAGAGACAACTCTTACCTATGCCTGAGCTCAGTTCCTGGCGGCGGGTACGCCTACATGGCCGGAACCTCCATGGCCGCACCGAAAGTAGCCGGACTTGCGGGCGTCATCATCGCCAAACACGGCAAAGACAAACTCAACCCGGCCCAGGTAAAAACAATCATCCAAAACTCAGCCGAAGACATCTTCAAAAAAGGCTACGACGAAAAATCAGGCTTCGGCCTCATCAACGGAGTCAGCGCGCTGCAATAATGAAGCAAGGGGACGGTTCTGCTGCTTCTTTCGAATTCCGAAAGAAGCGCTGGAACCGTCCCCTGCTTCACTTTTGCCCGTAAGTTTTAAATTTTTCCGCGAGTCTTATCATTTCTTCTTCGGGCAGTATGACGGGTTCGCCTATAGATTTTGCCTGATAGAAAATTCTGGCGCAGAATTCGATTTCTTGGGCGATTGTAAATGCTGTTTTGATGTTGTTCGCTCCTGCAATTAATCCATGGTTCGCGAGTAGTACCGCCCGCCGCTCTTGCATGCCGCTGAAGGCTGCTTCGGCAAGCTCTTTTGTCCCGAAAGTTTCATAGGCTGAGCACCTGACATTCGGGCCAGCGTAGGCAACCAAGTATGAAACGGCCGGCAGGTCCCATCTTAATGAAGCAATTGTTTTTGCGTATGGCGAGTGGGTGTGTACGAGAGCATTTAAATCCTCCCTTTGCCGGTAAAAGATGAGATGCATTTCCTTTTCACTTGAAGGCTTCCGTTCTCCTTCAATGATTTCCCCATCGAGATTTAAAACGACCACATCCTCTAGCGCGGTCTCAAAATAATCCAGGCCGCTCGGGCTAATCGCCACAAGACCCGCCTCACGGTTATAGAGGCTGATATTCCCTCCGGTCCCTTGCGTCAATCCGCATTCGATGAGCTTCTTTCCAAATTCAACAACCGCTTTACGCTCTTCCATTAAAAGCATATCTGGGTATTCTCCCTTATTAAATTGTTATTTGGCCCTAATGACTGGTATTCCGTGTGAGAGATAGCATTCAATGCATTCTTCCTGATCAGGTAATAAGGTCTCAAGTTCGTCTGTAATAATCTTATCAATTTTATCTTTTTTGCATACTTCGAAGAAGGCAAGTTTCCCAAGCTTTGTATGATCCACTAAAACAATGACTTGGCTAGATTTACCAATTAGCGCCTGCTTCGCTTCGCCTTCATCGATGGTCGCGTCGGTCAGCCCCTCAGTAAAGTTGAGGGCTTTGCTTGAAATGAACGCTTTATCAATAAAAATGGACTGCAGATACTTGCGAAGCGACGCGCCCACGAGGGATAATGATTTCCCCCGCAGGAACCCCCCTAACAAAATGACTGTCACATCTTCCGCATCGGATAATTCAATTGCGATACTGATATTGTTTGTCACGACAGTCAGCTTCTTCTTCGTCTTAATCAGCTTGCTTACTTCATAAGCTGTCGTGCTGGCATCAAAGGCAATGACATCACCATCCTCAATCAGCTTGGACGCTTCCCTTGCAATAGCCATCTTCTCCGCCTTATTCGTATTCAGTCTTTTTTCAATAGATGCTTCATGCACTCTTTTTGTTTTAAGTTTTACTCCACCATAAACCCTTATGACATCGCCAGCTTTTTCGAGGAACTCCAAGTCCCTCCGGATTGTCATCTCGGATACCCGAAATTGAGTACTCAATTGCGAGACTTCAGCATAGTCACTTTCCTCTAAAATGCTCACAATCTTTTTTCTCCTGTTTTCTGGTACATTTGACATAGCATATTCCCTGTCCAAATTTTCTTCATCTCTTTCCAATGTGGTTGAGGTCGTTTTTGTCCTCTATTCGGTTTTAAAAAGCTTTTTCAGGTTCTCTTTATATGGAGCCCGTACAATTCCTTTTTCAGTGATGATGGCTGTCACATACTCATTCGGTGTCACATCAAATGAAGGATTGTAAACTTTTATTGTTTCCGGCGCGGTGAACTGGCCAAAGCGGTTAATCACTTCAGATGGCTCCCTTTCTTCAATTGGGATATCATCCCCCGTTGCCGCTTTCATGTCAATTGTCGGAGTCGGAGCCGCCACATAAAAAGGTATTCCATAATTTCTTGCCAAAATGGACACGCCCAATGTTCCGATTTTATTGCAGACATCGCCATTCGCCGCTACCCGGTCGGTACCGACAATGACAGCATCGACTTTTCCTTGCGACATCACGACAGCCGCCATATTATCTGTAATAACTGTAACGTCGATTCCCGCTGCCTGAAGTTCCAATGCCGTAAGCATCGACCCCTGCATCCTTGGCCGGGTTTCATCCGTATAAACTTTTATATCCCAGCCTTTTTCATGGGCAAGGTACATCGGTGCGGTCGCAGTCCCGTATTTCGTTGTCGCCAGCGCACCAGCATTGCAGTGAGTCAGGATTCCCATTCCATTTTTAAAAAGCGAAAGGGCGTGCTCGCCAATCTTTCTATTAATCTCTTCATCTTCTTTATGGATTAGGATGGCTTCCTCAAGAAGGATGTTCTTCAACTGGTGGATCGGCAGCTGTTTATTTTGCTCAGCAGTCCTTTCCATCCTTTCAAGCGCCCAGAACAAATTCACTGCTGTCGGCCTCGAAGTGCCAAGATGTTCAGAAACCTTTTTCAGTTCCTGGTAAAATTGCTCGTATGAGTCCTCACTCGCTTCCTTTATTCCAAGATAAAGTCCATAGGCAGCCGCAACTCCAATAGCCGGCGCCCCCCTGACCTTCATGACCCTGATCGCATCCCAGACGCCTTCCGCTGTACGGAACTCCTCATAAACAATTTGGTTTGGCAGAAGTGTTTGGTCAAGCAGGACAAGCGCATTATTTTTCCATTCAATCGTTATCAATTCTCCAGGCACAAGTAATCTCTCCTTTAAATCTATTCTTTTAGTCTATTGTATACTTTTTTCAATGTATCAAGAAAATCCTGGCCATTCTTGTAGCTTTTCCTTTCCAAAATGAACGCCTTGGCTGTTTCCAGGCAAACCCGTTCGGCCTGTACTCGGCTCTTTTCATCTGAAATGGAGGTAATATCCTTTACTTTCGCGAGCCCAACGATGCGCCTTGTCAATTCCAGCCCCGCAATCCCGGCAGTATCAGCCAGGACGCCATCAAGATACCATTGCGCAAATCCCTTTTCTTTTGCCATAATGTCTGTTACATTCTCCTGCCAAGAAGCGAGGAATTTCTCTGTGAACAAGTCGACTGTTTTAGCGATTGTGCTTTCGAGCCAATTTCTATAGTCAAGATTCGATCCGCCGGTAAAGGTAAAGTTCGCCCAGGCAAAAATAAGATTGGCGACCACATTTCCCACGTCGTATCCAATCGGCCCATAAAAGGCGAATTCAGGGTCAATCACCTTGGTCGAATCCTCCTTGACAAATATGGAACCCGTATGCAAATCTCCATGCACAAGAGCCTGCGCATTCGTAATAAAAGCGAACTTCAGCTTTGCTGCTTCGAGACGGAGACGGTCATCCCCATAAATCGTTTTCTCGATCCATTCTTTATTTGCGGGAAACAGTTCATTTCGATTGTTGCAATTATTAAAAGGCTCAGTATAGACAAGATCCTCGGAGATTTCACAAAGCTCGGGATTAATATAATCCTTGACCAATTCCTTCTTTTTCTTGTGTTCGAGAACCACATCTGTCGTCAGGAGCAATGTATTGACCATAAAGGTGGAAAGATCCTCCGCAAGGTTCGGGAAGACTCTTTGCTCCAAAAGAGCTGTCCGAAGAATCGTATGGTCGGATAAGTCTTCCATCACACAGCAGTTCATTCTTTCATCATAAAGGGAAACTTTAGGGACGAGGCCTCGAGCCAGTTCTCCCTGCAGCTTGAGAATATTCGATTCGATCCGGATTCGGTTTGTTGACAGCTTGAAATCATCCGAAATCCTCGCTGTCTCCCCCGCTTGTTTGACAATGATTGAAGAGCCTGTTTCTTCATCGACAACACGGAAAACATAATTCAAATTCCCATCACCAATTTCCTTGCATGAAAGCTTGCCCGTGTTTTCAAAGCCCGCTATTTTCTCCCGAACGTACATTTTTACATCATCAGGATTCATAAGAAAATACGAATCAAATGAAGTCACTTCCAAAACCTCCCCAGTTAATTTAATCTCTTCCGGTAATAAGTGGATGCAAGAGCGAGTGCTAAAACAGCACCTTTAACAATATTTAAAGAATAATAAGGTACCGACATCATCACAAGCCCATTCTCCAGGACTCCGACAAGGATAGCCCCGACAAAAGTTCCAATGGAATTTGGCTTCCCGGAACCCGCGACTGACTGACCGATGAACGCTGCGGCGACTGCTGGCATAAGAAATCCCGCCCCGGCATTTATTTGCGCGGAACCAATTTTTGAAGCCAAAATAATTCCCCCGAGCGCGGCAAAAAGAGTGGACAGGAAGTAAGCGAGCGCGCGGTAGCGGTTTACCGGAATACCTGACAGCCTCGCTGCTTCCATATTCCCCCCGACCACATACATGTACCGGCCATGCTTCGTATGATTTAAAAAGATATGAACAAAAGCGACGACAACAACCATGATAATGATAATAGCAGGCGCCTGGCCCAAGCTCTCAAAAAGTGGACTGAGTTGGCCGTTCGTGGGGGTCCCATCCAGACGGGGCATCCCCTCGCTGATTGACCCTCCTCCTGTATAAGTCATAGCCACTCCTTCAAAGATGAACATCGTGGCAAGTGTGGCAAATAAATCCGGTATTTTCACCTTAACAATTAGAAAAGCATTTACAGCGGCAACCACGAGTGTGACCACAAGCGCAATCAAAATGGAAGGAACGGTCGGCATGCTGAACCAGACAAACATTGCGACTACGAGCGAACTGGACATTGTTGCAGCAGAACCGATTGATAGATCGAATCCATTGACCGACAGTGACACCGTCAACCCGACTGCTATAATTGTCACGATTGCGATACTCCGGAAAATTGTCAAGATATTGGAGCCGGTCAAAAAATGCGGCATGGATACAGAAAAGAAAATGACCAGCAAGAAAATTGCGATAACAGTGCCCCAGTTATTGATGAACTGAAGTGTGCCGCCAAGTCCCCGGGACGGATTACTTTTGATTTCAAGATTCGGCGCCATTTCTATTTTCCCCCTGTTGAATAGTAAAGGATTTCTTGTTCATTTGTCTCATGCGTAAGGAGCTCTTTCACAATCCGTCCATCATACATGACGTAAATACGGTCGGTAATGGAGAGGATTTCAGTCATTTCGCTGGAAGCATAAATAATTCCTTTTCCATTTTCGGCCAGGCCGCTAATTAAATCGAAAATGTCTCCCTTTGCTCCTACATCGACCCCTTTTGTAGGTTCATCGAAGACATAGATTTCCGCATTGCTCATCAGCCATTTGCCGACTGCGACCTTTTGTTGGTTCCCACCGGAGAGAAGGGCGACCTTCTGGCTTTCACTCGGAGTCTTAATTCCGAGATCCTGGATCATCTTCCTGGCTGCCTCCTTTTCCGCCTTTGGCCTGAGAAATCCAAGCTTGGAAGTAAAATTATGCAAGTTGGATGCCGATAAATTGCTGTAAACGGGTTCTTCCACCAGGACGCCTTCCTTCCGACGCTCTTCAGGAACAAGTGCCAGGCCATGTTTCACTGCGGCATACGTTGTTTTTATTTTAACCGGATTGGTACCTATTAATATTTTTCCGCTTTCAATTGGGAGGGCGCCAAAAATTGTTTTACATAATTCTGTCTTCCCGGCACCAACCAGCCCTGCAATCCCGATGACCTCCCCTTTTCGGACATGGAAGCTAACATCCTTTATAAGACCGCCTTTCTCGTAAAGACTAACCACTTCCAAAGCGATTTTTCCTATTTTGCTATCAGGTTTTTGATGTTGCTCGATAAAGTTCCTGCCCAGCATATATTCAATAACATCCCTTTTTGAAAGTCCTTCAATTGGTTGGGTGATGACGTTTTTGCCATCCTTCATAATAGTAATCGTCTCACAGATTTCAAAAAGCTCAGGAAGGCGATGGGAAATAAAAATAATCCCTACGTTATTGTTGGCAAGATCGCGCACCACCCTGAACAACTCCTCTGTTTCCCTATGACTGAGCGGCGCAGTAGGCTCATCGAGAATCAGGAACCTCTTTTCTTCCACAATTGCTCTTGCGATCAGCACCATTTGCTTTTGTGCAAGGTCAAGGTCGGCAACTTTCATCTTCACATCAATGTGAAGGTTTAATAGATTCAAGGCATTTCTAGCTTTTCTATAAATCTCTTTCCAGTTCACAAACTGCTTATGTTTCATCTTAGTGGCCAGCACATCCAGCATGATATTTTCACCGACATCCAGATAAGGAATTAAAGCCGTATCTACCTCCTGGTAGACTATATCTATTCCAAGTTCCTTTGCGGTACGCGGTGAATCGATATGTACTTCATTGCCGTTTATCAAAATTTTTCCGGTGTAGTGGTTATAAGCACCAGACAGAATTTTCATCAAAGTTGATTTTCCTGCGCCGTTTGCTCCAATCAGCGCATGGATTGTCCCTGACTCCATTTCAAAATCAACATCCGAAAGGGCCTTAACTCCAGGGAATTCAATTGAAATGTTCCGCATTTCTATTTTGGTTTTGCACATTTATTATTTGTCCCCCCTATCCAACCTAGCTTGCAACCAATACAGGAGAAATGGGAAAAGAGTAGCAATCTAGCAAACTACTCTTCTCCCAGCCCCCTTACTTTTTATAATTTTCGCGGAGCTTATCCATCCACTCTTCATTAAATGCATCAGACTTGCCCCAGCCCTCGACAACGTTCTGCAGATTTGTCATATTCGTATCGTCATTTAAATCGTCTTGTTTAATGAGCTTTGCTTCAAGGTCATACGTATCCGGCGTCTCTTCCCCTGCCAGTTTCTTAGCCAATAGCCTCATGTTCACTATTCCAATCAGGCGGGGGTCTACCGCTGCGGTAGAAAGCCAATTGCTCTTATCTTCACGCATAAAGTTGATATCCTGATTTGAGATATCAATCGAAATAAGTTTAATATCGGAACGGTTGCTGTCCTTCATTGCCTTATAGGCGCCCTTTGCCATTTCATCCCACGAGCCCCAAACCGCATCTACAGAACCTTTTGGATATTTAGCTAGAATTGAGCTGACTTTCGCGGCAATGTCTCCCTGGACGTCTTGGAAGTTCGTAGGCCCGATGACTTCTAACGTTTCGATTTTATTGTCTTCTTCATATTTCTTGTAAATTTCCTGGCGTCTGTCGAGCGGTGGGACACCAGGCCCGAACCAGAGCTTAATAACCTTTACCGGCTTTCCATCTTTTGATAAAGCCGCGATTTCATCCAGGGAAAGTTCGGCCAGTTTATAGTCATCCTGGAAAGTAGTCGTGACACCGTCAAGAGTTTGGCCATTTTTGTCAATAACTGTGTCAAAAGTGACGACTTTCATACCTTTATCTACAGCAGGCTTAATCATGTCATATGAATAATCCTTTTTGCCGTGTGAAATGATCAATCCGTCATAATCCTTTTGGATTGCCTGGGCGACCAGCTCCTGGAACTTCGCATCATTATTTTCCGCAATGAAAGTATCCACCTTCATCCCAAAAGACTCACCCTCACTTCTTGTCCCGTCGAGGAACTGCTTAGTGTGGTCATCAGAAGGAAGATTTCGGATAACAGCAATTTTAATCCCGCCCTGGACGCCTTCAGGAACACCTTCAACCTTTTTGCCAGAAGCCTGTTCCCCTTTTCCTGAGCAGCCAGCAAGTATGATTAGTAATGAAGTAATGATCAATACAATCCTTTTCATATTCATGAAAGTACCCCCTTTTCTTTTACTCCCGCCAAAACACAGCTTCCATCAAATTCATCCTTCAAGAAAAGAACTTTCCCCTCCCCCGCCCTCCTAATCGTGTGCCATAATAAACACCAATGCCAAAAGTATGTTCTAAACTAACACAAACATGTTCAAACCGAACACCTTATATTAAATTTATCCTCTTACGCATAAACATGTCAACATATTTTTTCACTTTTCAAAAAATTGAAAAACAGCGTTAAGAAGGGGATGGCCCTAGTACTTCTTTCGGAACCCGAAAGAATCTGAACCATCCCCGTTTCATACCCCTGCAAACTTTAAAAAAGAACAGAAAATCAAATACCAGTCATTCAGCTATTGAACACTGCCCAAAATAAATCCGCACTAAGCTTCAATAATTTCTTCTTTTTGTTCAAGCGCCTCAGGCAGCCCTACGAGCATGTGGGCCATATGGACAATGCCCTCCTCAAAATCCGCAAGGCGAATCGATTCATTCGGCGCGTGGGCTTTTGCTTGAACCCAGCTTACTCCCGTGCTGACAATTGGAAGCTGAAGCTGCTCGCCAAAAATATGCATCGGGCCAGTTCCCGCGGAGTTGGGTGCGAGAATGCTTCCTGCCTCATATACATCATTTGCGGTTGCCATCACATGCTTAACAAACGGATGGTTGAAATTGGAACGGTAGGCCTTTTGTCCGCTCAGGAGTGTGACCTCCACATCCTCGAATCCGTGCTTGGTTAAATGCTTTTTGACACACGAAAAAATATGGTCCGGATCCTGCCCGGGAACTAAACGGCAATCAAGCTTCGCCTTTGCGCTTTTTGGCAGGACTGTCTTCGTCCCTTCGCCCGTATAGCCGCTGACAATCCCGCAAATGGTCATCGTTGGGTGAAAGACCATCGCTTCCCGCGGATCGATTCCCTTCTCGGCAGTGATAAGCGGGCGCTTCAGCCCATAGAGGCTTGCGGTCGCCACTTCATCAAACGGAAGCGCAAGGACAGCCTCGATTTCCTCCTCCGTTGGCGGAATGATGCCATCATAAAATCCTTCGACTACAATTTCATTCTGTTGATTTTTCATTGTGGCAAGCGCCTGGACGAGACGCCACGCCGCGTTATCAACATATGCCCCTACCGATGAATGCATATCAATATCGGCCCCGATGCAGCTTAGCTCCAAATAAGCCATCCCTTTAATTCCAGCCACCATATTGATTCGCTCTTTTTCATCCTTGCCGCCAAACTCCCAAATACAGGCTTCCGCTGCGAATAAATTCTTGTACTTCGTCAAGTATGGCGCAAGGTTCGGGCTGCCAATCTCCTCTTCTCCTTCAATGAGGAACTTGATGTTGCATGGAAGCCCACCCGCTTTTTGCAGCACCTTGATGGCAGCGAGACGGGCAACAAGGTCACCCTTATTGTCTGAAGCCCCTCTTGCAAAAAGAATTCCGTCTTCAATGACCGGAGTAAACGGGTCTGATTTCCATTCATCAATCGGTTCTGGCGGCTGGACGTCATAGTGGTTGTAAAACAATAAAGTTTTGCCGGCATCCCCTTCCTCCCCCGCTGCAAAAAAACCATATACGACAGGATTGCCTCCCAAATCATCAAGAACCTGGACTTCGCCTCCAGTTTCCCGAATCATTTTTACAACATATTCAACCGTTTCAGAGATGCCAAAATTCCGTGCTGATATGGACGGAAGTCTCAAGTAATCCTGTAAAGTTCCAATGGCATGTTGTAATTCCTCACTTGCAAGCTTCCTCAGCACGTCTAATTGCGGTTTAACCATCAAACAACCTCCTAAAATGATGTTCACTCTATTACTTCGGCAAACGAAAGAGTATCCCTTCTATTTTCTCACTATTCTTTTAATAGTGTATCAACGGTGAAGGAAACAAATGACTACTTCATAAATCTATTGGAACCTGAAACCCACAGCTTCGTTGTTTCAAGCTCTCCCGCGAGACGGAAAAGCTTGTCTTCTTTTCCCCTTGCGGCAATAAACTGGACACCGCACGGAAGCTCGTCGGCAGTCAAATGCATCGGGACAGACATGGCCGGCTGGCCTGTTAGGTTCGCCAATTGGGTGAACGGTGTTCTCATCAGACTTTTCTCAGCCAGCTGGTCAACGATGCCAAGTTTTTTTAACAGACTGCCCGTCCGGGCGCGCCCAATCAGATTTATGGCCAGCTTCTCGGCAGCCCCCGGCTCGAGTTCGCCAATTTTTGCAGGTGGATAGGCTGTTGTCGGGGTCATGTAAAAATCATAGGTTTGATGGAATTCTTCCATTACAAAGGCAGCTTTGTCCCATTCCCGTAGGCTGAGAACGAACTCTTCCGCCGATGCCGCTTTTCCAAGGAGCCCCAAAAGCCAGGTCGTCGGTTCCACGTCGGTAAACTTCGCTTTCCGGCCTAGCACTTCCTCCAGGGAAGCAATCGAGGCTGCAACCTCGCCAAAATACATCGTCAAATAGCTATTGGCCAGCTTTTTGCCATCCACAGGTGGCTCTGCTTCTTCGACAACATGGCCCATTTCTTCCAAAAGCTTCGCCGTTTGATAGACGGCTTCCTTGCATTCAGGGTCAACCGGTGTGCCAATTGGTGAAGTGACTGAAAACGCAATACGCAATCCCTCGCCAGTTGGAAATGATGCTTGTTCAAGATAGGATCCATCAAACCGTGGTGCCAAAAAGGCCGCTCCTTTTTCTAGGAGCGTCAATTCATCGAGCATGGCGGCGCTGTCCCTGACTGTTCGGGTGAGGACATGTTCAACAGAAGCACCTTGCCATTGTCTCCCGAAAACGGGCCCAACCGGCGTCCTTCCCCTGGTGGGCTTCATGCCGAACAAACCGCAATACCCTGCAGGAATACGAATCGAGCCGCCGCCGTCATTCGCACCGGCTATCGGGACCATTCCCGATGCCACTGCAGCAGCCGAGCCGCCGCTAGACCCACCGGGCGTATAGTGTTCATTCCATGGATTTCTTGTCGGCCCATGGCATGCTGGTTCGGTAATACCCATCAGAGCGAATTCCGGCACGTTTGTCTGGCCCAGAAAAATCGCACCTGTCTTTCTCAGTTTACTTACATAAGTTGAATCTTGTATCGCACGGTAATCTTGGAGTGCCTTCGATCCGGCAGTCAGCGGTTCTCCTGTGATTTCCTGGGTAATATCCTTCAGCAGCATCGGAACACCTGTAAAGGTCCCGGACAAATCACTAGAAATGGCGCTTTTCATTGCTTTCTCATACATTTTGTTGATGACCGCATTCAACTTAGGATTCAGCGCTTCAATTCTACTAATCGCTTCCTCAACCAATTCCTTCGGCTCGACTTCCTTCTTTTTTACAAGCTCCGCCAATCCAAGCCCATCAAACGCCCCATACTCACGAAAACCCATCAAATCCCCCTCCAAAACAATCTCTTTAACTACCTATTCGATACCCGTCCCAGGTATTCCTCTTTGAGGCAGGGGACGGTTCCAGTGCTTCATTCGGAACCCGAATGAAGCAGCGGAACCGTCCCGCTGCTTCACCGTTGCTTCATCTGTTTCCCCCTGTTATAATGGTTTTTTTGTTTGCTGTTCCATATCTGTCTTATTTTTGTCAAAATCCTGCCATTGTAATAGTTCTAAATTTTCAATATAATACTAGTAGCATTTGTTGAGAATGGGCAAATCTAGTAGGGGGATTTACCAGAGCAGGCAAAGGCTATAAACACAGCAAGTCATTTTGCACAAGTGGGGGGAAATCATGAAAAATCTATTGGGGAAATGGAATCAGATCAGCCTGGTAAAGCAAATTGTCATTGGCCTTGCCATTGGGGTTGCGTTGGCTTTGGCGGTTCCAGAAGTTGCAAAATCGTTGGTCATCTTCGGTTCATTATTTGTAGGTGCGTTAAAAGCAGTTGCACCGATACTCGTTTTATTCTTGGTTATGTCGGCTATCGCGCAGCATAAGAGCGGCCAGAAAACCAATATGAAATCCATTCTTACCCTATACTTGCTGGGAACCTTTTTGGCAGGGTTGATTGCAGTTATTGTCAGCTTTATTTTCCCTGTCACCCTGACACTCGCAGAGGGTGCCGAGGGCATGGAAGCTCCCGGCGGAGTGATTGAAGTTCTCAAAACATTATTGATGAATGTCGTCGATAACCCAGTTAAAGCCATTTTCAACGCAAATTACATTGGAATCCTGGCCTGGGCCATCGTTCTTGGCCTAGCATTAAAAAATGCGCCGGACTCAACAAAAACAGTCATTACGAATTTCTCGGAAGCCATTACAAAAGTGGTTAGGTGGGTCATCCGACTTGCGCCGCTTGGCATCATGGGTCTTGTCATCGATTCAATTACAACAAGCGGGCTTGACTCCTTGCTTGGCTACGGCAGATTGCTGCTCATTTTGATCGGCTGCATGCTCTTTGTTGCTTTGGTCGTCAATCCGCTGATTGTTTTCTTTACAGCGCGTCAGAATCCATATCCACTCGTCTTCCAATGCATCAGGGAAAGCGGTATTACCGCCTTTTTCACACGTAGCTCAGCCGCCAACATTCCTGTTAATATGAGGCTGTGCGAAAAGCTCGGATTGGACAAGGATACGTATTCTGTTTCAATTCCGCTTGGCGCGACCATCAATATGGCAGGCGCAGCTGTTACAATTTCTGTCTTGACTCTTGCTGCAGTTCACACACTTGGCATCAATGTGGACATCCCGACTGCCATTATCCTAAGCGTACTGTCAGCCGTTGCCGCGTGCGGCGCTTCGGGTGTTGCCGGCGGTTCACTCCTGTTAATCCCGCTTGCATGCAGCCTGTTCGGTATTCCAAACGATGTCGCCATGCAAGTGGTCGGCGTTGGCTTTATCATCGGCGTCCTTCAGGATTCCTTTGAAACAGCCCTAAACTCTTCAACAGACGTACTCTTCACAGCCGCAGCCGAATACCGGAAAAAACGGCTTGAAGGAACAAACTTTAAAATGAAAAAAGCCGTATAACCAGACACAACAAAGCCCGCAATCGCAAAGTGCCGATTGCGGGCTTTTTTTCGAAGCAGGGGGACGGTTCCGCTGCTTCACCGGCCCTTTGGGTGCTCTTGGAGCCTTGAATTGAACGTCTATCTTGGTTTGTGGTCCTTGATTCCATTGCCCAGGAGCAGCTTCATCTCCTGCTGGATGATCTTAACTACTTCCTGGATGAACTTTTGTGGATTATGTTTGAATTCTTCAAGCCGGCCGCAGCCAGTCAAAATTTGGACAATGGTCCTCCGGGTCAGATTCGTGCGATTTTGCAGCTCGGTAATCACATCGGGCAGCACATGGGCAGCGTCGACAGTTTGGTCGACCTGCTCTTTCAGCACGGCTCCGCTCACACCAGTCATCCGGTCAAACCCGGAAATCGTGTCCTTCCGGCTAATGATTCGTGTTTTGTCAATCCTGTTCATTATCCTAATTGCCTCAATCGACTTCCGGATTAGCTCACCGCTGTCAATTTCAATCGAAAAGACGGTTTTTTCCTTGATTTTGTCCCATACTTCCATAAAAACCTGGCTGTCGGCAACCGCTTTATCCTGCCTTACCCTTTTCTTCCTGCTCGCATCCGTCACGGGCAGGCCGTTAGTGATTTGCTTCAGCTCCTTCAACACTGCGGCCCGCCATGGCTGAAACTCATCCGGAAGCACAACCTCATCATCCTCCAGCGCTTCCTTCAGCTTCGCGGTCGACTTATCCTTTTGGTCGACATACCCTTCCGCCTTCAAGACTCCATATAAGTTTGCCGAGTAATCATAACCCATCGCAACCGGCTCTTGCGTCACCTCGTCCAAGTAAGCCAGCCTGGCAAAATTATGCTTTTCAATTTTGCCAAAAACAATCCCGGTCTCCTCTTCCAATTCGGTCTGCAGATTGGCGACAAACTCTTCGTACGATTCATTGGCCATGACTGTCAGTGTATTCACATCATAATCCGTCACGCGCTCCCCGTCCTGATTAACGGCAAGGCGCAAGCCCCGGCCAATCTCCTGCCTCCTGCTCACATACGTCCCGCCCGAATCCTTTAGCGTACAAATTTGAAAGACGTTCGGATTATCCCACCCTTCCCTTAAAGCGGAGTGGGAGAAAATAAACCGGAGTGGTTCGTCAAGGCTCAGCAGCCGTTCTTTTTCCTTCATAATCAATCTGTAAACGTCGGTATCCGCAGTGACATTCCCTTTTGTATCCTTCAACACGCCCTTTTTATCTTGGGCAAAATAGCCGTTGTGAAAGTTTTCAATTTCAAACTCGACATCAATGCCAGCAAAAAGGGGCCGATATTTCGGTTTCCCCGCCAGTTGCTTGTATTCCTCTTCAAACATGATGGCATACTTGCCTTTGACCGGATTCCCGCCCTTGTCGTAATCCCGGTAATTAGCTACCTTATCTATGAAGAAAAGGCTTAACACTTTAATGCCGAGGTGCCTGTAGCGAAGCTCTTTTTCAAGATGCTCTTCTATCGTTTTACGGATTTGGTACCGCTTCAATGTGTCATCATTCAACTCGCCAAGCGAATAACCGACAGCTAAATAATGGCCATTGATTTCAATCGATTCATTGCCAGGCGTCCAGTCGATTTGCTCGACCCGGTAAGCGCGGTACAGTTCGCGGCCACCAGAAAGGTCGAAAAGGTTCTCGTCATTCTTGACCATTTTTGCAACCCGCTTCACGTACCCTTGGGTTTCCACATCAAGCTCAATTTTCGCCCTCTGCTCACTCACTTCAAGCAACTTAATATACGGCATGTTGAACGATTGCTCTGACCTGACAGACATGACCTCAATCTTCTTGACCAGTTTCTTGTTATACGCCTTTACGGCATCGAGCCGGTAAATCAGATTATATTGATCAATAGGCGTCGCTGAATATCTTAATGTGCATAATGGAGCCAGTGAGGCGATCGCTTCTTTGGACTTCGGGGTCCTGTCGACACTCTGCGGCTCATCAATGATGACAATTGGGTTCGTCTGCTGAATGAACTCAATCGGACGATAGCCATTAAGAAGGTCATTGGCTCGGTGGATGACGTTGGTTTTGTCCTCTTTTTCGGGGGTAGTGAAGCTTTTCCGGAACGCATCGATGTTGATAATCATTACCTGGATTGCCGTAGCCATGGCAAAATTGCGCACCTGTTCCAATTTTGCCGAATCATAAATGAAATATTCGAGCGGCTGACAATCGTACAGCTCCTTAAAATGCTGCTCGGTCATTTGCAGCGACTTATTGGCACCCTCACGAATGGCAACGGACGGCACGACAATGACGAACTTCGTGAAGCCGTATTGCCTGTTCAGCTCATAAATCGTCCTTAGGTAGACATAGGTTTTCCCTGTGCCAGTCTCCATTTCAACCGTGAAATTCATCCTCTCGAGCAACTCGCTTCGCGGAAGCCCATTCTGGATCTGAACTTCCTGGACATTTTCCAACAGTTCCTCCGACGTCAAGTCAAGCCGGTTCCCGATGCCCAACTCCGTTTGAATCATGCCGGCCTCCGCACCATTGGATCCGGTGAAATTCGATTGCCTGTTTGCCTGTCCCAGGAAAATATTCGCAACGGCATCGATGGCTTGGCGCTGGTAACTAAGGTCTGCCTGAAACTTCAGCTTCACACCTTACACACTCCTAACATCATGGATCCCATTCTTCCTCAAAGTCTCGATTGCATTGGCCTTCACTATATCATCCATGAATTCTGTATCTTGAACACGCTATCATTCATAACTAAATCTACAGTAAATAATAGCATACAAGTGAGGCACGGGGACGGTTCCATTGCTTCATTCGGGAAGCGAAATAATACCGGAAACACGCCCATGCAGGAGGAGTTCTTAAATGCTCTAGCGCTAATTTTGCCAATTAAAAACCAGACAGCTTAAATTTTAATGTCTGGTCTTTTATTCTACAAATTATCAACACCCATAATTTTTTCGAAATTCTCATCAAACTCCATTAGTTGCTTCGCTGTCTTGTTTAGTTTTGAATTTCGAGGATTTATGATTCCGATAATTTTCATACGAACCTCTTTTAAAAGTTGAACCACTAAAGTGCTTAGGGCATCGCCACAGGGGCAGATTACGATTTTATACATCTCTCCAATTCCGTACTGCCGCATTTGTAGCAGATTTTGGAGGAGTAGCTTAAGAGAGTTTTACAGCGGATGCATCTTTTCATCTTCACTTTCACTTTAATCACTCCCTGTATATATTATTTATAGAAGTATGAACGAATGAGTAAATTAGTGAATAAAGACAGCCTTACAAAAGTTCACAGGCAAATCTCTTTACAAAAACCTTCTAAACTAGTAATTCTCCAACGGAATTGGAAAGTCCTGCTTAAGGGGTGAAGCACGGGAACGATTCCACTGCTCCATAATACCGAATAAATTAGTAGCATCCATAGATGGAACGAAATGATATGATTTAGAGGTGAGGCGGTACGGCTGTTAGTTTGAAAGGGGGAAGGGAAATGAACGAAGCAGCACAAATGTATTGGAATGACTATTGGGATTCGAAAGGGACAGAAAGGCCAGCATCAGTCAGCGCTTGGCAATTCGGCGATGACCCGGATTATTTGGCACAACTGGTCATAGACGGCATTAAAACAGCCACTTGTTCCGGCTACATATTTTATGAACTAGAAAATGAGCGGTTGCCAGCTGTCGGCGACTATAGCATCGTCCTAAATAGCAAAGACGAAGCTGTAGCGATGATTAAAACAGTCAATGTCAAAAAAATGCCGATGAATGAGGTACCTGAGGATTTTGCCATTGCAGAAGGCGAAGGAGACAGAACGTATCGGTATTGGAAAGAGGCGCACGTCAGGTTCTTTACCGAAGAGCTGAAAAAATTAGGACTTGAGTTTTCCGAAGATATGATGCTCGTATGCGAACGTTTCGAATTGGTCGATGTAAAAGGTCGGTAAAAATGCTTTGAATTTTCCGATGCGTTTTTCGTTTTCGCATTTTCTTTATTCATGTTGAAGCAAGGGGACGGTTCCGGTGCTTCTTTCGAGTTCCGAATGAAGCACCGGAACCGTCCCCTGCCTCACTCCAACAAATGCCGCAGGAACCTTTCCCTGTCATTGAAAAATTGGTTCATGAGGGTGTAGTGGCTGGTGTTTTCGAGGCTGGTTTCGTTGATGCCTTCCTCGGTTATCTCCAATATTTTCGCATCTGGGTAGGCCATGATGACGGGTGAGTGGGTTGAGATGATAAACTGCGAGCCGGTACGGACAAGCTGGTCAATTCTTGCCAGCAGTGACATCTGCCTGAGCGGTGACAAAGCTGCTTCAGGTTCGTCAAGGATGTATAGGCCGTTCCCTTGAAACCGTTCATTAAACGCGGCAAAAAAAGACTCGCCATGCGACTGTTCATGGAGCGATTTTCCGCCGAAAGAATCAATAATCCTCCCTCCGCCGCCCACCCGGTCCATTTCTTCTATATTTGTGGCAAGATTATAAAACGTCTCGGACCTGAAAAAGAAATTGTCGGTTGGCATGAATACCCCTTTAACAAGGCGGAGGTACTCGTGCAAATCTGAATGCGAGTCATAACTTGAGAAATTGAAATTCAACGTGCCGCCTTCCGGATTAAATCCATATGCAACCGCAATTCCCTCCAGCAACGTTGACTTCCCCATTCCATTCTCGCCTACGATATACGTAACACTCGGATGCAATACAAGGTCCTGAAAATTCCGGATGACCGGAAGCTGAAATGGGAACCGGTCATCCGACTCAACCATTTCTTTTTTCAAAATAATTTCCCTAATAAACTGTGTATGCCGCTCCAGTTTCATCTCTGCCACCCCATTTTGTACCCACTTCAATTTTCTTTCAATCCAAAGAGAAGCAGCGGGACGGTTCCACTGCTTCTTTCGAGTACCGAATGAAGCGCTAGAACCGTCCCCTGCCTCACTCAACTGTAAATTTTTCTGATGCCTTATATTGCTGTCCATTTCTTGGTGTCATCCAGGCGGTTAGTGTATAGTCGCCTTTCTGCAGATTTAGTTCGTGTAAATTGATTTCGTAGTTGAATGTATCACCTTGTAAGATTGTCTCTTTTCCCATTACTTGCGCAAATAACGCGGCACTGGAAAACAGGAATACTTCGTTCCCGTCCTTGTCCATTACAGAATAATCAACTCGCTGGGAGCTGCTGAATTCCAGGTTCACAGCTTCCTCTGTCTGATTATTTAGTTCATATTGAAAAACAAGCGGGCTAATCTCTGTCAGAGTTGCCTTCACTTCATTTGCCACAATCCCTTTTCCTCCTCCATTGACCTTTTGTGCAGGTTTATCAACTGGCGCCTCGTTCGCTGTTCCACATCCTGTGACCAAGGTTCCGAGCAGCAAAATCAGTAAAATTTTCTTCATGTGACACCGCCTTGTTGTTTTTAATTGCCCTTGTACTATATTGGTCGAAAAAAAGCTTTTTAATGTTTCAATGGTTGGCGGTATTATTTCTTACTTTCCCTAACAAGTAACGGACCAATCCACTTGATAATTGTTAGATAATGCGCAAAAAATCCCCCTTGCCGACATAGCAAAGGGGCATTCCAAACTCACCCGCAACATAACATTCTCAGGAAATTACCGAAGAATTATTTATTTTACTCAATCACATACACGGCAGCTAAAAATTCTAGTGGCCAGCCTAACCGTTTATGATTTCATCAAGATATCTTAAAGAGTAACTGTATTTGCTTATTCATATATATAATAATTGTTGGAAATAGCTTGCTTATACCAATAATAACTATTCTTTTTTGTTCTCTCTAATGTCCGAAAATTCACATGAACAATGCCAAAACGTTTACTGTACCCTTCTGCCCACTCAAAATTATCGAGAAGAGACCATGTAAGATACCCTTTAATATTTACACCAGATTCAATACTTCGGCTTAAGGCTGTTAAATGTTGCTTCAAATACTTAATACGGCCTTCATCGGCTACAACGCCATTTTGCGGTTCCTCATTATAACAACTGCCGTTTTCCGTAATATAGATAGGAATGTTTCCATATCTGCCGGAAATGTAGGTCAATACCTTAAAAAAACCTTCCGGATATACAGGCCATCCTATATCAGTTCTTTCATATCCCATTTCAACGAATTCACTGTCAAATAGACCCTCGTTTTCTTTAAATCTGGCAAGGTGACCGGTATAATAATTGATTCCAAGAAAGTCTATCGGTTCCTGGACTATTTGCATGTCCTCGGGATTCATTTGCATTTCAACGTCTTTTCTCTTAAACCATTCAACCATGAATTGCGGATATTCTCCTTTGAATAAAGGATCCATAAACCATTCAATAAAATAGGCATTTTCTCTGCGGCACGCCTCTATATCCTCCTCCCGGCTACTAAATGGCTCAATCCATGTCGTATTTGGTGCGATTCCTATTTTGCCATCAATAGAAATGTCGCGGAATTTACGGACAGTTTTCCCGTGGGCAACCAATAAATGATGGGATATTTGCACTGCAAGTTGCAAATCCCTATTTCCCGGTGCATGTGCCCCTATATAATTGGATAAAAATGAGATACACCATGGTTCGTTTAATGTAATCCAAAGTTTAATCTTGCCATTAAACTCTTTGAACATGAGCTCCGCATAGTGGACAAAAGCATCAATCGTCTCCCGGTTTGCCCACCCGCCTTTTTCTTGTAAAACCTCCGGAAGATCCCAATGATATAGGGTGCACATGGGTTCAATCCCGTTTTCAATGAGCTTGTCCACAAACTTATGATAAAATTCCAAACCTTTTTTATTAACTTCTCCCATTCCGTTTGGAAATATTCGCGGCCAGGAAACGGAGAACCGGTATAGATCAATTCCCAATTCCTTCATAAGTTCAATATCTTCTTCATACCGATGATAGCTATCACATGCCACATCACCATTGTCTCCGTTCAATACCTTTCCTGCGGTATGTGAAAAGGTGTCCCAAATTGAAAGCCCGCGCCCATCTTTAAATGCAGCCCCTTCAATTTGATAGGAAGCAGTTGCGGTACCCCACTTAAAATTCTTTGGAAATTGTATAATCGCCATTTGTAAAACCTCAATTTTGTTATTATTTTGTAAAAGACGACTCCCATCAAAGGGCAGCAGGTTTAGCTTTTTATGGCTCCTTTTGTCAAACTATCGATAAAAAACTTATTAAAAATCAAGAATATAATAATTAGTGGGACAGTTGACCAAAAAGTACCGGACATAACCATGCCATAATCTCTCACATATGTATCATTTAAAGATCGTATCGCGACTTGAATCGTGTGCATGGAAGAGTCCTTCAGAACTACAAGAGGCCACATAAAGTCATTCCAAACACCCATATAGGTAATAATCCCCAGCGTCGCAAATGCAGGAAGAAGCAACGGTACAACCACATTCCAATAAATCCTGAAATGTGAACAGCCATCTATTTTAGCAGCTTCGATGAGTTCATCTGGAACAGACTCCTTGATATATTGCCTCATCCAAAAAATCCCAAATGCACTTACCATTCCTGGTACGATGACTGCTTTTAAATCATTTAACCAACCTAATTTCGTAATGATGACATAAGATGGGATTAATCCCAGCTGTGGAGGGATCATCATAGTGACTAATATAAAAGCAAACAGCAAATTTTTCCCACGAAAGCGGAGTTTAGCAAAAGCATACCCTGCCAATGAACATAAAAACAAGACTGAAAGAGTGACTGTTGTTGAAACAATAAACGAATTTAGCAGTGCCTTGAAAAAGTCAATATTACTTAATACATTCTGGAAGTTTTTAACCAATTCTTTTCCCGGCAGCATGGCTGGAGGCATTTTATTGACGACATGGGTCTGATTTGTCGCAATCACAAACATCCAATAAAACGGAAACAAGGAAAGAAGGGAGCCCATAAATAATAGAATGTAAGTGAAGATTTTTGAAATAGACCATCTTTTCTTCTTGTCTCCTGTACTTGTAATCTTCATCAATTTTCATCCCATCCTTTCATTTTGTATTTCCGATTCGATTGGTAATCAGTACATTTATCGTAGAGACCAATATAATGATTAAAAACAAAACGATCGCAGTAGCTGAAGCGGTTCCGAATGCATTATTTACAAATGCTTCCCTGTACAAATATAGAACAACTGTAATTCCTTCTTCTCTCATTGCCCTGCCAACAAAGACAAGTGGTTCGGTAAAGAGCTGGATTGAACCTATTGTAGAAATGAATATGGTAAAAATTAGAACCGGTTTTAACATTGGCAGTGTCACATACCTAATTTGCTGCCGAAGATTGGCACCGTCTATCTTAGCAGCTTCATACAACTCATTTGGAATGCTTTGCATGCCTGCTAAATATATGATGGTGTTGTATCCAACCCATCTCCAAAAAACCATTGAAGAAATAGCAATTTTAACGCCCCATTCATTTGTACTCCAATTAATTGGTGGAATATTAAAAAGGGAAAGTAACGCATTAACCAGCCCCGTCTCAGAATTCGTGAATAAAGTACCAAAGACTATTGCTACAGCAACAATTGATGTAACATTGGGCAAAAAGAAGGAAACTCTGAAAAAGTTTTTGAATCTTATTAAAGCGGAATTCAATGCAAAAGCGAGAAGAAATGCTACAAGCAGCTGAGGAAGAGTTCCCATTAACGCAATGATAAACGTATTGTAAATTGACTTCCAAAATAATGGATCTTCAAAAATGAGTTTGAAGTTCCTCAAACCGACGAACTCCATTTCCCCAAGGCCATTCCATTTCTGAAATCCAAGATAAAAACTATATAAAATTGGAAATAACCCAAAAATCGAAAATAATATAAAAAAAGGGGATATATACAAATACCCAGCGATTTGCTCTTTCTTTCTTTCTGTCAAATTAAGAGTAAATTTTTTATTTTTTACTTTCACTTTCTTTGTATCCGTTTGCAAAATTGGCATCATGTCCCCCCGCTTTACCATAAAATCCTTAGAAAGATTGGCAAGCGTTCACTAGCAATCATTTCTAAGGATTTTACATTTACTTTTTTATTGTCTTTCAATTTGCCGCTTTATTCTCTTGACGGCCTCTTTCCACTCTTTTTCAGGGTCGCGGCCATCAACTGCCACATTTGTCAGAGCCGTCTCAATTTCTGTGTCCGCAATTGAGTAATACTTTCCTGTATAAACATAATCAACTTGTTCTGCTGCTTCAGCATATGCCTGAGCAGTTTTCGTATTGCTGAAGTATTCATGGGTGAATTCAGTAAAAGCAGGATCTTTGTAGATTGACGGAGTGGATGGGAATAATCCTTCCGCCTTAAAGGATTCAAGTTGATTCTCCGGCGAAAGCAGCCAGGCTATGAATTCATATGCTTCTTTTGCATGTTTGGATTGGGACGGAATTCCTAAGTATGAACCTCCATCATTGGCGGCACCTTCAGGTAGCTGAGTAATTGCCCATTTACCCGAAGCATCCGGAGCGTTTCCTGTGATAACATTTTGCAGCCAAGCTGGTGCAAGTAAAGTAGCGAAGCTTCCCTCATTCATTCCTGTTCCCCATTCAGGAGACCACATTTCCACTTTTCCTACAACCCCGTCTTTAATTAGCTTAACAGTATAATCATACGCTTCTTTTACATATGGAGATGACTCGATGATTAATTCATCCTTGGTATTAAAATAAGATTCTGGCGCTTGGTCCCTGATAGAACTAAATACAAAATCAGCGTTATCAGTCATTGGTACGCCCGTTTTTTCTTTTATTTTCAGCGCAGCTTCCCTGAAATCATCCCAGGTCTTAATTAGACCTTTGACCTCATCCGGTTTGGTGGGCAAACCTGCTTTTTCAAAAAGATCAGTCCGATAATACATAACCGTAGGGCCTATATCAGTTGGGATTCCCAACACAAATTTTCCGTCCTTGCTTGTTCCGACCTTCCATTTCCAGTCAAGATAATCTCCCTTAATATCGTTCGCTCCAAAGTCAGCGAGGTTATTAAATTTATCCTGGGCATCAAGGTATTGTTGAATGTAACCGTTCTCAATCATAGCAATATCCGGTGCACCACTTCCGGCGGAGATAGCTGTAAAAAGATTGTCATGGTGGTCTGCATAGTCAGCTGACTGTATTTTTATTGTTACATTAGGTTTAACTTTTTTATATGCATCCAAAAACTTGTCATAACCCGGGCTTCCAAACACCCACATAGAAAGTGTAATATTTTCTTTACCATCCCCATCTTTCGTTTTTGAACTGCTGCTATTTGAGCATGCACTCAAAATAAGTGTTAGAACCAATCCGATAATAAGCATCATTTTTCTCATATGCAATGGAATTCCCCCAATTTAAATTATTTCAAATCAGCCTACTTAATTTCCTGCCCTCCTTAAAAAATATATTTCACTTATTTGCACATAAAAAATTTGTACAAATAAAAGTTCCACCTACTCAGCTTAACTGTCCTTCACCAACAAGTTGAGGCAAAAAGGATTTGTTTTCTTCTATGATGTCATCCAATATTGCTTTTGCCAGGTTGACTGAACCTACCAATGGATGAATCGCTAACGCCTGCAGGGCAATTTGATAATTCCCGGTTACGCCTGCCTCTACCGCCAACTCTTCGTATGCCTTTACAACTTGCAGCAGCCCCCGAATCTGCGGGGACAAAGAAGTATCTAATTTAACGGGGTATGCTCCCTTGGCATTAATTACACAATTTACTTCTATAGAAACTTCATCCGGCAGGCAAGGAATTGTTCCATTATTTTTAACGTTTACAGTTTGAATGTCCCCTTTATCGTTATAGATGGAAGAAATCAAATCCAACGCGGCTTCTGAGTAATAGGCTCCTCCCCGCTCCTGAAGCTGAGGCGGTTTAATATCAAGTGCTGGATCTTTATATAGTTCAAATAATTCCGCCTCAACCTTTTGAACGATTTCAGCTCTAGTACCTGTTGTATTTAATGAATCCAGTTGTTCAGCCAGCATTTCATCCCGCATATAAAAATAACGATGGTAAGCGCACGGCAGAGCATTCAGTGATTGTAAGAACAATTCGTCCCAACCAAAATCAGGCACATTCTTCATCGTTAACCCTTGCTCCCCCGATGCTTTAGAGAGCACCTCATCAGTAATGTCTTTCCCGCTAACCATTACTTTCGTTGTCCAATTCAGATGATTAATGCCGACCATTTCGAGTTGAACATTGGCTATATCTGTTTCACAAAGATTTGCGATCTGCATCTTTGTTCCAATAGGAATATTGCATAGACCAATTGTCTTAACATTCGTGTGCTTCAACACTGCTTCTGTTAAGATTCCAGCTGGATTCGTAAAGTTAAGTAGGAATGCATTTGGAGCCAGTTCCTCTATTTCCTTACAAATGTCCAAAATAACCGGAATTGTCCGCATCGCCTTAGCAAATCCTCCCGCACCGGTAGTTTCTTGTCCTATGCATTTATACTTCAAAGGAATTTTCTCATCACGGGCCCGTGCTTCCAATAATCCAACACGAATTTGAGTAATGACAAAATCCGCATCTCTTAAAGCCTGTCGCCGATCGAATGTTAGCTTTAAATCTATTGGTACCCCTGCCTTTTCAAGCATTCTTTTTGCAAGATTGCCAACAATGGTTAACTTTTCGCTTCCTTCCTTGATGTCTACTAGATAAAGCTCCTTTACCGGCAGCTCATGATACCGTTTAATAAAACCTTCAATTAATTCAGGGGTGTAGGAAGACCCACCACCAATTACGGCTACTTTCAAACCCTTGTCCATTTTTTATAACCTCCATATGATTCAAACTTCTTATAAACATCAATCGAAGCAACAATATCCAAATGATCCATAGCCAATAATATTGAACCGTATACAGGCTCCATATCTGGGATACATAATTTTATGTCCGGATTAATATTTGAAATAGTTTTTTCAATAGAATCGAGAAGATATTTATTTCGGCCCTTCTGTAATACACTTCCTGTCAAAACAATTGGGATGATACCATCTAAATCTCCGAGCCTTTCAATTACGGAATTGGCAGCCAATCCGAGTTCTCTTCCTGTTTCCATTAATATTTTTATAGATGCAGGATCACCTTCATCTGCCGCTTTATGTAAAACTTCTGTTAATTCACTTGGGACTTCATAAACTTCAGTGTCTAAAAAGGAATTGATTAATTCCTCCATAGTTGAAAAGTTAAAAAACGCTGGCACTTCTTTTACCAAAATCGAAGGTTGCTCCCTTTTTTCCCAGGACCGGACAGCGGCTCTAAATGTTTCAACAGCCATTTGTGAGCCTCCTGCGAAATCCCCATATAAATAACCGAATCCACCAGTTTGAATAACTTTTCCTGCTTTATTCCTGCCTGCTGCATTTGTCCCAGTTCCACAAACCAAAACAACGCCCGTATTAGTAGGGGAGCCCGTCCGCAGGCCTTCCATCGTATCGCAAACTACATCCCAAGTGGGAAAAGAAAGACTTCCAAGGGCCGGCCTTAATATTTTAAAATCTTTTTCACGGTCGGCACCAGCCAGGCCAAATTGTACAAAATCTATATCGCCTTTCTTTAGCTTTGCTCCTGATAAAGCGCTTTCAATAGACTCGTGAATATTTGTCAAAGTTTGTTCTATGCCATTCACCTGGTGGTTTCCACATCCTGAAATTCCCGATCCTAGCAAATTACCATATTCATCACTAATAACCGTAAAAGTCTTAGTGCCGCCACCATCAACGCCCATTAAAATAGCCAAGTCTATCCCTCTTCTTTTAAGTTATTATTTATTAAACGGCAATTTAATCAAATCTACCAATCTTGCACCAATTCAGGAAATACTTGTTGTAATGATTATATATTTGTTATTACAAATTTGTCAATAATATCTTTGGTAATTTTCTGATAACAGATAATTATGTAGTGTTTATCAAACAAAGGCGGAGAATATTATTAATTGAAAGACATTTCGTTCAATTTGTTCTATAATTGTTACTACAAATCACGAAAAGTATTTACTGGGGGAGTTAGTATGATTCAAGATAAACAGGAATCTTCATTATACAGTCTGGTAAAAAAGTCCATTTCAGAAAAAATTCAATCAGGATTGTATAAGGTCGGGGACAAATTGCCTACTGAGATGGAACTTTGTGCGGAATATAATGTTAGTAGAACAACCGTCCGACTTGCATTGGACCAATTGGCCTTGGAAGGCAGGATTGTAAAAGTTCAGGGAAGTGGTACATTTGTATCTAAGCCCAAAATTTCACAGTCACTTTCCACTGCTGGCAAAGGATTTGTGGACCAAATAATCGAACAAGGTTATCTTCCAAATATTGAGATTTTAGATTTGAGAGTAATACCTGCAGATAAGTCTCTTTCGAAAAAACTAAAAATTAAGGAAAACGATCCCGTAAACCGGCTTGAAAGAATCCGCTATGTAAACGATGAACCGATGCAATATGAAATCGCCTTCATCCCATGGCATTTTGCCCCAGGGCTTATCAATGATGCGGAGGATTGTAAAAATTCTTTATTTAAACTGCTTCAATTAAAATACAATGTGAAAATTAAGAAAACCCTTGAGGAAATTGAACCAATTCTAGCCGATGAAAATGTGAGCAAACAATTAAATATCTCCAGAAGCACCCCAATATTTTCATTAGAAACAATTACTTATAATGATAACGATGATCCTATTGAATACTCAGAAGCCGTTTTTCGTGGAGACCGATATAAATTCACAATTGAAAGGCTGTATGGTTGATCAGGATTGTTTTTAAATCATTCTGTATTTTTAGGAGTTTATGTCCCGATGATTATAAACAGTAAATTCCATCGTATTATGGAGATGTTCTCCAAATACTTTTTCCTTAATATAATTTGGCTTATCATGTGTTTGCCGATAATAACAATTTTTCCTTCGACCTCCGCGATGTTTTCTATTATCCGAAAGTGGACTATGAAGGAGGAGCTAGCCAATATTGCTGGCGAATTCTTCTATCAATTTAAATCAAACTTTTTTAAAAGCTTTATAACCGGTTTTATTTGGATTTTCATTGGTTTCGTGATTTACCTGTATTTTTTGATTAATCTAGAAATCTCATCTACCATTCTTTTTTATTTATTGGTTTTTCTTTGTTTAGGGTTCTTGTTAATGTCAGTTTATTTAATACCAGTTCTTGTTCACTATGATATTTCAATCATCAAAGTTTATAAGTTTTCAATTATTTATTCGATAAGCCAGCTTCAATATACTCTTTTAAATTGTCTTTTCATTAGCTTATTTGGGATTATCATTTACCTCCAGCCATTTTTTTGTCTTTTTCTATTTAGTATTTTTGCCCATCTTATCTATTTTATCTGCCATAAGTCTTTTGAAAACGTTAGTAAAAAAACTAACAAAAATTTATAGTTATTATTATTTATTTACTCTTTTTTGTTATATTTTTCCTCTGCATTTGTTACAGCAAGATAAAACCTGATTCCCATTAAAATAGTCTGAAGAAGGCTAAAAATAATCGCCCATGGCTTTTATGGCCTGGGCGACTGTTATTTTTATTTAAATACTATCTTGCATTTTCGGGAATCTTAATTAATCTACAGAACTTCCGACTCCAGCCTGAACCCTTCCACAACAACATCTTCATCGACTTCTAGCAATAGGCACTTTTTGCCATTATACGTAATGTATTTAATATTTTTCAAGTCTTTCGGGTTTACAGTTACATCCGCTATTTTCGTATTAATTTTGATCGACTTTGGGACGAGGCTGCTCGCCTTGAATTCGTGTTTTTCATCGGAGATAATCGCTTTGAAGGCATGCTCCACTTTTGCAGAGTCAACATTTTCAACACCGCTTGCTGTCAAAATATGTTCAACGTCCCGGGAATCCAGTTTCGGAACTTCGCTTTCTTCCATTTCCTCGTTTTCCTGCACCCTGCGGTCAATTTCCTCGTACACATTGGAAATAACCTTTGAATCGACTTCATCCCCAATCACATTTTTCAAAATGAGTTCAAAGCAGTCCTTGTCTTCCTTAGCCGTCATGATTTCTTCACAGTTTAGAACCTCTTCTATAAATCTTCCATCCGGCTGATTGACTTTGCCGGCACAGTAAAGAATGTGGTTCACGTCTGCGGCATTGTCAGTAAACGCCGGGAATAAAAATCCGGACAGTGGCGATGCGAGATTAATAATCGGATCAAGGAAATGATGTGATTTGAATTGCTTCTCGATATAATCAAACGTCAGCGCCCGTTTTGGCTGATCGGTTTTATTGACGCTACAGAGGATAAATTTGCTTGCATAAACCTCATCATCCCCGCCCAATTCTGAATCCAACTCACGCTTTTTTGAAGCCTTTCGGTATTCGCCGCGGATGAACGTCACCACCGTATCAAATTCATTAGCTGATTGCGCGAACATTTTCTTAACAATGCTCAGCATGTTTTCTTTCCAGTCATCCGTTATATCAGCTTGAAGTCCCTCATAAAGGATTGTCTGCGTACTGCCTTCAATATCAGGCTGGAACTTCAACTCAAACAATTTCGCATCAAGCTGGCCGGTCAACACCTTTTTAAAGTTGTCCAGAAACAACTCCTGTGCTTCCTGCTCGAGCATTTCAAACGGCTGGCTCACATGATGGTAAACCTCGCCCGTCTCCTTCTTCACATACACATTAAAAATTTCCCCAAGCTTTAAGTTATAGTTATCCAACTTAAACTGCTTTCGAATATTCGCGATGTCTTTTTTATTCATTCGTCTCAACTCCCATCCCTGATTATAATGCCGGGACTGAAAAATAGAAAGAATCAGGATGTGCAAATGCATCAAAAAAAACAGCCGCCCAAAACTTGTTTGGGACAGCCTTTTGAAAATGTTATTTGATTCGGGAGATTAGTATCCCATAAAAGAAGCGCCAATAATGATTAACAGAATGAACAGAACAACAATTAGCGCGAATGACATTTTCATCCCTCCGCCATATCCTCCAGACATCTTTTACCACCTCCTTTCCGTTCAAAAATACTGATTAATATCCGGACCAAATGGTCGCGCCAATAATGATGAGGAGAATGAACAATACGACGATTAATGCAAAGCTTGAACCCATACCGTAGCCGCCACCGTAACCATAGCATCCATAGCCCATAGGTATCACCACCTTAGATAGAAGAGAATTGGTATTTCTCTATTAAATAATATGTAGGTATAGCAAAATAGTTTGGACACAGTCACTTTTTTAAATAAATTCCACGTTTGTCCTATTTGACTTTACAGGGGAAAAATAAAAAGAGAAGCCCGAATCATCAATGCTTCTCTCTTTAATGAGGTGACTTAAAGGTAATGCACGGTGGAGGTCTGAAAGAGGTTCACCTTTCATTTATAAGTTATTCAAATCCGTACAAAACGGTTTGGACGAGTTACCTAAAACAAGAAATTTTCCGCACAAAAAAAACCGGGATTATTAATCCCGGGCTGCTGTGTGGTGTTCATGTTTATGGATGCCAAGCACTGTTCCTGCGATGTTGACGGAGTGGTCGCCAATCCTTTCTAGGTTGGAAACGATGTCCACAAAGACAATGCCTGACTGGGCCGTGCAAACCCCTTCGTTCAACCGCAAGATATGCTTTTTGCGGAATTTTCGTTCCATCGAATCAATGACTTCTTCTCTTTCAGCAACTGTATGTGCGATTGTTTTATCATTTTTTTCAAGGGAATGAATCGCCTGTAGGACGGTTTCCATCGTAAATTCAAACATTTCAACGAGGTCAGCCATGGCCTCTTCCGTCAAAATCACTTTGTTTGCGACCTGGTATTCCACAAGTTCCAGTATATTTTCACAATGGTCCCCAATGCGTTCAATATCACGAATAATATCAATTAAAAATGAATGGCTTTCTGATTCCTGAGCCGACAGAGAAGACCTCGACATTTTGACAAGATATTCAGTAATCTTGTTATCCAGATTATTGATCGCATCTTCGAGTTGATAAGCAGTTTCCGCATTCTTTCTACTTTTCGTCTGCAGATAGTTGTATGATTCCTGTATGGCCTGGACAGAAAAATGCCCCATCCGTATGACTTCTTCTTTCGCAGCACCAAGCGCAATGGATGGTGACTGTTCAATTAAATGAGGATCAAGATATTTCGGCTTAAACTCAATCTCAACATCTTCACCAGGGACCAATTTTGTCACAATTAATGCGAGTAGTGCGATGAACGGAAACTGGATTAACGTATTCGTCACATTAAATGTTCCGTGCGCAAAAGCAATCTGCATTGCGGGATTCAAATTCAGAATCTGATCAAGCCATGCAACAAACGCCGTAAATGGAGTAAGTAAAATCATAAATATAATGGTTCCAATCACGTTAAACATCACATGGACCAAAGCAGCGCGCCTTGCCGCTACTGAAGCACCAATAGAAGCCAGAACAGCGGTTATGGTTGTCCCGATATTATCTCCAAATAGAACCGGAAGCGCAGCTTGCAAATCGACAAGCCCTTCAGAATACAAACCTTGCAAAATTCCAATGGTCGCACTTGAGCTTTGAACGATAATCGTGAAAATCGTACCAACAACAACACCTAGGAACGCGTTGTCACTCATGCTCTGAGTTAGGTCGATAAAGGTCTGGAGCTCACGGAGAGGCTTCATACCGTCCCCCATCAGTTCTAGTCCATAGAATAAGGCACCGAAGCCGAAAACAACCTGGCCAAGGTGATTGAGTTTGTTATTTTTGAAAAAGAAGAGCAAAAAAGCACCAACTGCTACAATTGGCAGAGAATATTCACCAATATCAATCCCAATGATGAAGGCTGTGACGGTTGTCCCGATATTGGCGCCCATGATGACACCAATCGCCTGGCGCAGCGTCATGAACCCTGCGCTGACAAGCCCGATGACGATGACCGTTGTCCCCGAACTTGATTGAATCGCACCAGTAACAAAAATCCCCGCCAGCACCCCCATCAATGGATTCGTCGTTAACCGATCAAGGATGGTTCTTAACCGATCCCCCGCGGATTTCTGCAAGCCATCCCCCATTGATTTAATTCCAAAAAGAAAAATCCCCAGTCCACCAATGAACATAAAGAGGACTTCTTGCCAATTAATCTCCAATAATTACACCCCTGTCCAAAAAATACGACAAACTTCTACATCTACCCAATTATTAAATGTTTGTTAACGAAAGTACAGGCATACGAAGGAAATTTAACAATCTCTTTACATTAACTTTACATTCGAAATAGGGATAAATATAAATTCCAAAGGGTAGGCTTATTAAACATAAGCAAGGGGACGGTTCCAGCGCTTCATTCGGGGACCGAATGAAGCAGCGGAACCGTCCCCTGCATCAAAGTCCTACCTGCTTCTTGATGACGTCAAGTTTTTCGGATAGTTCGTCGGATTTGGTTTTGATTTCGTCTCGTTTAGTTGAGTTTATGTCGCTCATGTAGGTTTGGATTTTGTCGTCTCGGTCTCTAATAATTTGGGTGATTCCGTTTTGTCCCTTTGAATCAATCAACCCTTCATCTCTAAGCCGGTCGACAGCTGCCCTGATTCTCTTATCCTCGTTTTTATAGATTGTAAAATATTTAGAGTTAATCTTTCCAACTGCATTGTTGTGGTCGAGCGTCGTCCAAACGTTATCGGCAAAGCGATGGACCGCCCACCATCTCCACGTATTGATGTTGACGGCTTCTTTCCAGACATCCTTGATTTCCGCAAGCTGCTGTTTTGTTTTGACGGAAGAATATTCCCCGCCTCCAGCCTCGGCTACCGCTTTCAGCTGCTTGTCAGCCTCGGAATCAACATCAAAGCCAATAATATTAATCTTCACATTATTATTGTCCGCGACTGCCTTTTTAGCAGCAGCAACCGGATCGCCATCGCACGTTTCGATTCCGTCACTGACGACATAAATAAAGTTTTCTGTATTCTCGCCGCTGACCGCGCCCAATTGTTCATTCGCCATTGTAATCGCCGATGCCAATGGCGTCCAGCCAACAGCCTCGAATTTATTCAAGGCAGCCCCGAAAGCAGCACCTTCATACGCCTTCAACGGATACATCGATTCGACTGCACTGCACGACTTGGCTTTATCCGCATCGCTTCCCGACCCCTGATGCCCGAAAGCAATCAGCGAAACATTCACCGATTCCGGAAGCTCTTTTGCCAGGCTTTCAATACTCTTCTTGGCAAGGGCCATCTTGCTCTCGCCGCCAATTTTCGCTTTCATACTGCCACTTGAATCAATCACCAACACAACATTAACGGATTTATCTTCTTCCTTTGTAATCTCGTCCATGCTGATGTCCTCCAAGAGGCGGCCGTCCGGCAATCTCAGTTTCTCGTAAACCACCTCGTAATTCTCCATTTCCTCAGCTACATCCTTATAGCTAGCCCGCAGAGCGAAAGTAATCGACTCCGCCCACTTCTTTTCATCCCAGTTCTTCGTCTTTTTCTTGCTGATTTGTGCAAAGTAAGCATCGACCGCATCCGCGTTCGCTTTTTCAATTGCTTCTTTATCTTCCGAAAACTCCTTGCTTTCTATGAACTTCGTATAAAGTTCGCCTTTTTCTGCTTCTATGTACTCTTTCGCAGTCGTTTTCGGCAGTTCTACTTCTTCTGATATAGAAATGGTCTTCCCAGGTTCAATCCATCCTTTCGTCTCATTCTTGGAAACAGCCTTCAATTCTTCTTTCTCCTGGCAGCCAATGAGAAGCAACGCAGTCAATAATAGTAAGAAAATAAGTCTCGCTCGTTTCATCACTTTCCCCTTCCCTCATGTTGGTTATTATTCTCATTAAACCCGAACCTGTTAAAATATTCAAATAATAAAAGGGATAACCTGTTCCTTTATGGAATTTATTTATAAAGAGATACAAGAAATGGGGGGATTGTTTTGCAAAAAAAGAAAGTTGTTCTGTTATCACTCGCTAGCCTTCTCGGACTTTTTTTCCTCCTTACCGGCATAAACACATTCACGATTAAATCAAAGCAGCCCGCACCCAACCCATCGACTGAAACAATCGACGAGGATTTAGCAGTCAGCCGATTATCCGAAGCAATCACCTACAGAACAATTTCCTACCAGGACCGCAGCAAATTCGATTTCAAGGAATTCGAAAAATTTATTTCTTTTTTGCAAAAGAACTACCCCGCTGTCCACGAACAGCTGGAGCTGGAAAGGTTAATGACTATGCCCTTATTTATAAATGGAAAGGCATTGATTCCGGCAAAAAGCCAATAGGACTGACGAGCCATTATGACGTCGTTCCAGTATTGAGCGGAACAGAAGGAAATTGGGAACAGCAACCGTTCAGCGGAGCGGTTGTAGAAGGGAAAATCTGGGGTAGGGGCACACTCGATGACAAAATCAGCGTCATCGGTATGCTTGAAGCAGCCGAACAGCTCTTAAAACAGGGCTTCAAGCCCGAGCGGGATATGTACTTCATGTTCGGCTTTGACGAAGAAATCGGCGGGAATGAAGGCGCCCTGGCAATTGCCGACCTGATGCAGGAAAGGGGTATCACGTTCGAATTCGTCCTCGACGAAGGCGGCGCCATAGTGGAAGAAATGGTTCCTGGCGTCGACAAGCCGGTCGGAGTTGTTGGGATTTCAGAGAAAGGTTCGGCAACTGCAGAACTGACGATCGAAGGCAGCGGGGGCCACTCGTCTCAGCCAAAAAACCGCACGAATATTGGCCGAATTGCAAGTGCCATAGCGAAATTGGAGGAAACCCAGTTTAAAGGAGACTTAAAAGGACCAGGCGAGGATTTGTTCGAATTCGTCGCGCCGGAAATGAACCTTGGGATGAAATACGTTTTTGCGAATAAATTCATTTTTGAGCCAATCATTGAAAAAATCCTGCTCGGCCAGCCGGCATCAGCGGCTCTAATCCGGACAACGATTGCACCGACCATCTTCCAGGCTGGCGAACAATACAACGCCCTGCCTGAAAAAGCATCAGCACTCATCAATCTCCGGCTCATGCCCGGCGACTCACTGGACGATGTCAAAAGCTTCATCAAAAAAACAATCGAAGATGATGAAATCAACGTTACAGTCAGCGGCAATGAAGCAAGCAGCGTTTCTTCCATAGACAGCTGGCAGTTTAAAGCGATCCAGCAGGCCGCCCGGAATGTGTACAGCGAGGCCGTCATCGCGCCTTATCTCATGTTCGCTGGCTCCGATGCGAGGCATTACGACAAGGTGTCCGAAAACACGTACCGCTTTCTCCCCGTCCAAATCACCTCCGAGGACCTGAACAGAATGCACGGAACGAACGAGCGTGTCAGCGTGGACAACTATGTGAATGCGATTAAGTTTTATATTGAGGTGATGAAGGAAGGGGCAAAATAGAAGTTTAAAAAACCGTTTTCCCCACATAAATCCCGGCCAAAAAAATGGTTGAAATCACAATGATATGTAAGACAATCCAAGCCCATTTGCCATATCTGAAAGAGCTTGCATTGATCGGCCGCCTTACGTTGTCAGGGACAATCTTCCCTCCCAAAAGTTCGAATAATAAGTAGAAAAGCCACCACAATGTGTAGCTATCCCATAAATCCCACTCCGGGCCAAATACAAAGAAGGATGTTTGCCTAAGGATTACCTCGCCTAATACACCAAGATGCACAACAGCCCAATAAAAAGGGATTTTCCAAATCCACTTTTCCGGGCTATACCTTACCCCGGACAGGACTAGGAAAGGAAAAACGGTCGAAACAAGCCCATAAGGAATCAATGCATCCCCGTGCAGGACATTATTGGGATACGAATAGAAACCACTAGATACAAAGGCATAACATAATACATTCGCTGACACGGCACTGGCCAAATAAAGGAATCCGTACCGTTTCCAATCGGTCCGAATGATAACCAAGCAGCCTAAAGCTCCTGCTAGTATAAGCAGTAAAACCATACCTTTAAGAATCATGTCATCACCAAACACTTTTCTAACATTTTTTCAATCGCTCCAAAATTTTCCCTCAATCCATTTATGTTTAGAATATCCTAAAAGGTGTAATATATTTTCATCGCCGTAAAAAGGCAACAAAATGGCAGAGCAAAACCGTGACATTAACTTTTTTGCAAATCTAGTCTTAAAGACTGTGGTTTCTAGTGGCATTTATTCCAGATCACAAAAATGAAACCGCCCCTCTTCCACTCTTCTGCCGACTGTGAAATCGATTTTCTTTTTGAACAGCGGCCCGTCAAAGAGAAATGAATGGTATTCGCCATTTTCACCGCATGGATCCGCTTTTGCCTGCAGTTCTTTCATAAAATCCGCATCCAGCACCCTGCCAAGGAATTTATTGGACAGCTGTTCTGTATCCACACATGTTGTGATCGTTTGAAAGCCGAGTGAGATAAACTCCTGAATAAGATCTTCCGTATCTAATCCCCAAAGCGGAAAAACTGCTTTCAGACCGTGGTTTTCGATGAGGCTTTCCCTGTACTTCTTGACATCCCCCAGACAGATGTCGCCGAACATCACAGTAGTAACTCCCTCTTTTTTCAGCGATTCCAGCAACTCATCAAATCTCAGCTGATACACTTCGTTTGGGCATTCCTTCGGGATGTACATCTTTCTTAATGGGAGCTCCAAGCTTTCCGCCTGCTTTTCCAACAAGCATTCCCTGACGCCATGCATGCTGACCCGGCTGTATTCTTCCGTTATGGTCGTAAATAATGAATCGACTATATACGTTCCTTTTTGCAAAAGTTTATATAAAGCGAAGCCGCTGTCCTTGCCGCCGCTCCAAGATATCGCAATCCGTTCCTTCATTTTACTCCCCCTCTTATCCTTTTTAAGTGTTTCTTCTATCATAGCAGGAGAAAACCTTTTATTTTGCATAATTAGTATTCCGCGCTAATAGATTTTCTCGGCTTTTCCCAGAACTCGCCTCATTACATTTGGCATACTTTCCCTTTCACTAACCCACACTAATTCTAACGACCGAGATGGAGTGATAGTAAATGAGGAAAGCAAAGAAAGCCTTACTAGTTTGCCTATTTCTTTTAACATTGGGGGCATGTGGAACGGACAACAGCTTTAATGGCAGCAAAGCTGGGATAAACAGGTTAAATACCAATAAAATTGGCGAGAATCGGCAAGTAAAAGTGTCCCAGAAAGCAGCCCGATCGGTGGAGCGCCTTGCAGAAGTCCAAAGTGCCCATGTCATCGTCGACAACACTGACGCCTATGTCGCAATAAGACCAAATGATGCTCAGAGCATGCGGGCTCAAGGGTACCGCACAAATCATAAGGAGGATGGAGACAAAAATACCGGCCCACTTGTAAATCCTGGTTACCACGGGCATGGGGACGGTACGAAAACAGGCGAATACAGCGGCACTGGAATTGGCGGCGGCAGCATAGAGGGGTTGGCACTCGAAGACAATCAAGGAAAGGTCTTTGGCGTCCACAATACCACAGACACCAGTAATCCTAAAATCATAATGGATTCCTCTTATTCCGGGATTTCTGCATCATTTATCCAAAGTTTAGCGAATCAAGTAATGAAGGCCGAGGGGAGTGTCGAAAAAATTTATCTATCCTTTGATCCGGACTTTTATATGAGGATGAACCGATTTGCTGATGACATCAATAATAGGCAAATTGGGATTGTTCGTGATTTTAGGAGAACAGTAAATGGTATATTCCAAGACCAGTAAGCTTCCCCACAAAAGATTTGAAAGCCAGTATGCAGGAGAGAGTCATTACTGGCTTCCTGTTGTTCATGTATCAACCAAGTTTCTGAGCATTCCTATTCTTAGTAAGGATGTTGCTAATCCATTTAGCTGCAATTGCATACGCTCAGCTGTTTGATAACTAGCATTTTGCAATAGAATGGATTGGTTATAGGAAACCGATCTTTCCGGCTTTGGTCGTACAGGGTTCGAAATTCCTTCTCCTGAAACTGCATCTGCTTTTCAATGACATATATGTGTTCGTATCTCATTCATTCCATCTCCCTTGTTCTTGTTATCCCCATCTTACTGGGTATCCATTGCTTACACATTGGCCTTTATGATGGAAATAACTACGACTTTGGGAGTAGAAATGATGAAAGAACAAAATGCGCAAGCGCCTTGGTTAGCCCCGACAAGCACAAGACGAGCCGGACGAAAGGTTCGGTCTTTAACCTTTTGGCCGGAATGGCTTGTGACCTCGAGGGGCTAGGCGCTGGAGCTGGATTACACCAACTTGTTTTGAGTTTTCCACAAGGACATATTTTATAATTTCCTTGTAGAGTAGAAAACAGGAATTAGACTTTGCCCTTCTTGTCCTCGGGTTTCAGGGTGTTCCACCTTACTAAGCCAGACAAGTGGGCAAGTCCTTTTCCTGTTCCCCCTCATCAAACCGTACGTGAGGT
>NZ_QWEG01000014.1 GCF_003515685.1 Neobacillus notoginsengisoli
TCAAGATGAGATTTCCCACAGCATTAAGCTGGTAAGATCCCTGAAAGACGATCAGGTTGATAGGTCAGAGGTGGAAGCGCGGCGACGCGTGGAGCTGACTGATACTAATCGATCGAGGACTTAACCAAATAGAAAAGCGGAAGTGTCCGTTTAGCGGCGTATGGACTGGAGCGCTTCGACTGAGATAAAGGAAACACGAAGAGCGTGAGCGATTCGATGTTGACTTATCATAGGGAGAAGAGCGAAGTACACTAGGCGCTGGACGCTGTAGCTAGACAAATATATTTGATCATTCGTTCCTTGAACTTCTTCTTGCATTATCCAGTTTTGAGGGAATGAAATTTTCCTTGAAAAAACCTAAAAAGGCATTATAATAATAGATGTCTGATTCATTGTCCGGCAGTTATGGCGAGAAGGCCACACCCGTTCCCATCCCGAACACGGAAGTTAAGCTTCTAAGCGCCGATGGTAGTTGGGGCCTTGCCCCTGTGAGAGTAGGACGCTGCCGGGCTTTGATTTATTCCTTAGTAGCTCAGTCGTAGAGACGAGCATCACTTCCACGAATAAGCTTCGAGTTGTATACGCCGAGCTGCTCAATGCATGGCTTACCGAGGCAGGGACACAAATGCGAATGTTGAGTATAATCTATGATTACTATTCCGCAGTAGCTCAGTGGTAGAGCAATCGGCTGTTAACCGATCGGTCGTAGGTTCGAATCCTACCTGCGGAGCCACTAATATTGAATTTAACTTTTAATGCTTCCATAGCTCAGTAGGTAGAGCACTTCCATGGTAAGGAAGAGGTCAGCGGTTCGAGCCCGCTTGGAAGCTTTTTAATAAAACGGCCCCTTGGTCAAGCGGTTAAGACACCGCCCTTTCACGGCGGTAACACGGGTTCGAATCCCGTAGGGGTCACCATTTGGAGGATTAGCTCAGCTGGGAGAGCATCTGCCTTACAAGCAGAGGGTCGGCGGTTCGATCCCGTCATCCTCCACCATATCTTTTATAACCTGATAGTTATTATGCCGGTTTAGCTCAATTGGTAGAGACGAGCATTACTTCTATGAGTAAGCTGCGAGTTGTACACGCCGAGCCGCTTCTTGCATTGCTTCCTGAGGCGGGGACACAGCGAAAGGCTAAAATAGGTTATGGAAATGATATGTATATGACTACTTATTATGCCGGTTTAGCTCAATTGGTAGAGCAACTGACTTGTAATCAGTAGGTTGGGGGTTCAAGTCCTCTAGCCGGCACCATTTTTTCGGTGGGGTAGCGAAGTGGCTAAACGCGGCGGACTGTAAATCCGCTCCCTCAGGGTTCGGCGGTTCGAATCCGTCCCCCACCACCATTTTTGAATAAGTTCCACTCAAAAGAGCAATACTATGTTTGTTCTTTTTAATTTGTATTGAAAAGCTTAATATGGAAACGATATTATTATTGGGCTATAGCCAAGCGGTAAGGCAACGGACTTTGACTCCGTCATTCGTAGGTTCGAATCCTGCTAGCCCAGTCTTTTTTATTTTTTCTTGGGCCATTAGCTCAATCGGTAAAGACGAGCGAGGCTTCATGAATATACTGCGAGTTGCGAGAAAGAACGGAAGCTTACGGAGCATCTTACATAAAATAAGGGGACAAATCCCATTCGAGCCATTAGCTCAGTCGGTAGAGCAACGAGCAACGCTTCATGAATAAGCTGCGAGTTGCGGAGTAGGACGGAAGTTCTACGGAGCATCCAACATAAATTAATCAACATTTAGGGGACTTTATCCCATTCGAGCCATTAGCTCAGTCGGTAGAGCATCTGACTTTTAATCAGAGGGTCGAAGGTTCGAGTCCTTCATGGCTCATTTTCATTCTTGTCTTATAATTATATTTTCGTTATAATATTACCGTATGCGGAAGTAGTTCAGTGGTAGAACACCACCTTGCCAAGGTGGGGGTCGCGGGTTCGAATCCCGTCTTCCGCTCCATAGCCGGGGCCTTAGCTCAGCTGGGAGAGCGCCTGCTTTGCACGCAGGAGGTCAGCGGTTCGATCCCGCTAGGCTCCACCATCACATTTACATAAAGACCATTTTGCCTTAAATCATCTCTGATTTAAGGCTTTTTTATGCTTTATATATAAAACTAGCTAAGGATTAGTAATTTACAGATAAGCCCAAAATCATTTCTGTTGGCTCTTCGGCCGCTAAAATAAAATAGATCGCTAAAGTCAGACTTAGTGACTGAACAACAATGGCCAGCCGTTCCTTCGGTTCCTAAACGAGGACGTATTAACTGAAGAGCATATGCCAGTTGGTGCTTCGGTCACTAAACGACGATTTATTAACTGAACAGCGGCTGGCGGCCGTTCCTTCGATCACTAAACAAGGACTTATTAACTGAAGAGCAATGGCCAGCCGTTCCTTCGGTTCCTAAACGAGGACTTATTAACTGAACAGCGGCTGTCAGCGGTTCCTTCAATCACTAAACGACGATTTATTAACTGAACAGCGGTTGGCGTCCGTTCCTTCGGTCACTAAAGTTAGACTTTTGACCGAATAGCAGTAGGCAGGCCGTCCTTCGGGTTCTAAAGATGTTTTTACAACGTTCGATAATTAAGTTCGGATAGTAAACCGGTAAATCAAGATTTAGCTGTCCGAAGAGCCCCCAAGTTCAGACAGCGACCATGCAAATCAAGCTTCAGCTGTCAAAAGCCTTCCCACCAACTCCCCACAGCTAAAAAGGCATCTTTACCTTTGCAATGTATATATATGCAAAATAATGTCAACTTGAGTCATTGCAATGAAAGCGGTTAAAATAGAGGCAATAGAGGGGGAGTAAAATGAAAAAACTGTCCATTATCGGGATGCCAATGGACCTGGGGCAATTGCGCCGGGGAGTTGACATGGGTCCGAGTGCGATTCGATATGCAGAAGTGGTCGACCGGCTTAGAGGTTTATTTGAAGAAATTGAAGATTTAGGCGATATTCCGGTCGGGAGACCCGAAGTCGTCATTGATCAGCAGTCAAAACTAAGAAATTTGGAGCTAATCACGAAGAAGAGTGAAATACTTGCCACAGAGATTGACAAGGTGGTTGAGAAGGGTTCATTTCCGTTAATTCTAGGAGGAGACCACAGTATTGCCATCGGAACGCTTGCGGGAGTTTCAAGACATTACGAGAATCTTGGGGTGATTTGGTACGACGCCCATGGTGATTTAAATACCGCGGAAACCTCTCCAACGGGAAATATCCATGGAATGCCCCTTGCAGTTAGTTTGGGAATTGGACATAAGTTGCTGACAGAATTAGGGGGATACAGCCCTAAGGTAAAACCTGAGAATGTCGTCATTATTGGCGCGAGAGCACTTGATGACGGAGAAAAGGAACTGATAAAAGAAACGGGTATCAAAGTCTACACTATGCATGAAATAGATCGAATGGGCATGGCAAAGGTTATGGAAGAAACCATCGCATACTTAAAGGAAAGGACAGACGGAGTCCATCTTTCCCTTGACCTGGATGGTCTCGATCCTTTAGATGCCCCAGGAGTGGGAACACCGGTAATTGGCGGGATTACATACCGGGAAAGCCATCTGGCAATGGAAATGCTGGCCGAGGCTGAAATCATTACTTCTGCTGAATTTGTCGAGGTGAACCCTATCCTTGATGAGAAGAACAAGACGGCGAGGGTAGCTGTCGAATTAATGGGTTCTCTTTTTGGGGAAAATCTCCTCTAATTCATTCATGCAATAATAAGGAAACCAGGAGCCTAGTTAATGTGGGCTCCTGGTTTTTAATATAGGGGAATGGTCCTCAGCATGGGTTTAATTCTTTTTATTCATTAAAATGTTGTATGTGTTTAGTAAAGAGTCCAGTTTTGTGCTAGCATCAATGACAGTATGGTCGGTTAGCGAAGATTGAGTCGCGAGCTGAATCATTTCATTGCGGGAAGATTCAATTTCCCTGGCAAGTTTTGATAGCAGAGGGCACATAAATACCATTTCCTTTCATTAAATTACTATTTTTATCTCCTAAAAGATGAAAAATCAAACCTATGTTTAGCAGATATGGTAAGATTTTAATTAAATTGTTTTATGTAATATGAAACTTTTTTGCAAGCGGTTCGTACTATAGATAGCCGCAATTAGAGGCGGAGGTAAAAAATTGGATGCACTTGTCAAAAAAAGAATCAAGCAAATAAAAAAAGGCGATCAGGATGCATTTGCTGAGATTGTTGAATTGTATAAGGATAAGTTATTCCAGCTCGGGTACCGTATGTTGGGGAACCGGCATGAAGCGGAGGATATCGCCCAGGAGGCTTTTATCCGTGCGTATGTGAACATCGACAGCTTTAAGCAAGAATATAAATTTTCAACATGGCTCTATCGGATAGCAACGAATCTTTGTATTGACAGAATCCGCAAGAAAAAACCGGATTATTATCTTGACGCCGAAGTTGCAGGGACAGAAGGACTGACCCTTTATTCCCGTATTTCTTCAGATATGCCTCTTCCGGAAAAAGAAGTGGAAATGATGGAGCTGCATGAAACAATACAGGGAGAAATTTTAAAGCTGCCCGAAAAATACAGATCTGTGATTGTTTTAAGATATATTGAAGAGTTATCGCTGAATGAAATAAGTGAAATTCTTGGTTTGCCATTGGGGACGGTAAAAACGAGGATTCATAGAGGGCGGGAAGCATTAAGAAAGCAATTAAGACATGTATAAGAGGTGAAACAATGTGAACTGTCCCGAAGAAATGATCGTCTATATGCATGAATATCTTGATGATGATTTAGAACCTGAGAATGAACGGGTGCTAAGAGAGCATCTGGGCAAATGTGAAGACTGCCAGGCTCTATTCCACGAGATGAATAAAACGGTTGCCTTGATTCAAAGTACCGCTAACGTCCATGCCCCTGAAAACTTTACAGCATCGGTTATTGCAAAACTTCCTAAAGAAAAGAAAAAAATCAGTTTTCAACGGTGGATGAAACAGCACCCCATGATTGTAGCAGCAGCGGTCTTTATGGTCCTAATGGCTGGAAGTCTCTTTTCGGCCTGGGAAAGTGACCGAGATTTTTCTACAACAAATGCCGACCAGGTCGTGATTGAGAATGATACAGTCATTGTTCCTGCGGGCAAAGTTGTAAAAGGCGATTTGGTTGTAAAAAATGGCGATATTAAAATAGAAGGCGAAGTACAGGGGAATGTTACCGTTATTAATGGCGAGAATTATCTAGCGTCAGCAGGGAATGTGACAGGGAAAATTGAAGAGGTTGATAAGGCCTTTGACTGGATATGGTATAATATTAAAAAAACTACTATAGATCTCTTTAGCCTGGATGGTAAAAAGGGAAACGATGAAAAATAGCCACCTGTTGGCTATTTTTCAATTTTAACCTTTTTGGACCGTAACCGTTTCGTCATTCCATTGCTACGGTCAGGAATTATTTTATGGTATAATAAGAAAGTTACATATCGAAAACCCCTAAAAATGTAGATGGTTACGTATACTATTATAAAAGCAGGCATGAAAAGCTTGCCCTATTTAAAATGACTAATCAGCCTTAAAAGGCGTTTTTAATTAACTTACCGGAGGAAAGCCAATGCCTTTTGGAGATATTAACCTTTTCCGATACTTGGCGAGCATTGTAGATATCGCCATTATCTGGTATGTCGTCTATAAATTAATTATGCTCATAAAGGGTACGAAGGCAGTCCAGCTTTTAAAAGGAATCTTTGTCATCCTGCTAGTGAAGCTATTCAGTGACTTTTTGGGATTGAGGACCCTTAGTTGGCTCGTGGACAATATCATCACCTGGGGTTTTCTTGCCATTATTATCATTTTCCAGCCCGAATTAAGGCGGGCGCTTGAACAGCTAGGCCGGGGGCGGTTTTTCTCGAGGACTGGAGGCCAGGAAGAGGAAGAAGGGGAGCGGACAGCTTCAGCGATTATTAAAGCCACTGACTATATGGCAAAGCGGAGAATAGGCGCACTCATATCAATTGAACGTGAAACTGGCATGTCGGACTATATTGAGACAGGAATCAGAGTGGACGGCAAAATCTCGTCCGAATTGCTGATTAATATATTTATTCCGAACACTCCTCTTCATGACGGGGCAGTTATTTTGCAAAAAAATAATGTTGCGGCAGCAGCATGCTATTTGCCTTTATCTGAAAGTCCTTTTATATCGAAAGAACTTGGGACAAGGCATAGGGCGGCACTTGGAATCAGTGAGGTCACGGACAGCATTACAATTATTGTATCTGAAGAAACCGGAAGCATCTCACTTACGAAAAATGGGGAGCTGTACCGGGATTTAAGCAGGGAAACATTCAAAGATATGATCACAACTGAAATCGTAGGGAAGGAAAAAGAGAAAGCTTCCTCTTCAACCCTTTGGAACTGGAGGATGAAGAAAAATGGATAAAATGCTTGATAACAGCTGGTTTGTGAAGGTTGTCGCCCTGCTGCTTGCATTCCTGCTCTATTCGTCCGTTCCCACGTCAGATTCAGATGGGAAAAAGCTAAAGGAGAAATACGTACCGGGTGACGAAACAACGGAAACGATTAAGGATGTTCCGGTAAGTGCCTATTATGATACAAAAAATCTTATTGTAACAGGGATTCCGGAGACAGTTGATTTGACAGTCGCAGGCCCAAAAAGCCATGTGCAAAATGCGAAAACGCTGAAAAACTTTGAAGTGTATGTCGACTTAACTGGAGCAGAGATTGGCACGAAAACAGTCAAACTCAAGGTGAGGGACTTGTCGGATAAGCTTCAGGCATCCATTTCTCCAGCGTCTGTAACGATTTCCATTCAGGAAAGAATTACAAGGGAATTCAGTGTCGAGGCGGAGTATAACACCTCTCTTGTAAAAGACGGCTTCGGTGCCTCCCCCCCGAAGGTCCGTCCGGATAAAGTGAAGATTACAGGGGCAAGGGATGTCATCGATAGCATTACTTATGTAAAGGCAACTGTGGATATTAAAGAGCCGCTGGTCGAAACAACTACGAGAAATGCGAAAATCAAAGTTTTTGACAGGGAACTGAACAAGCTGGATGTAATCGTGGAACCTGACTCCGTAGAGGTCACGATCCCTGTTAGAAGTGTGACGAAGCAAGTGCCAATTCAACTTATTCAAAAAGGCTCGCTCCCAGACGGGCTTGCACTTGAGTCAATAGATATGGATACGAAGCAGGCAGTTATTACAGCTGAAGAAGATGTGCTGGTAGCGGTAAAGGCAGTAAGGGCCGAGGTTGATTTAAGCAAAATAAAGGAAACTGAGACCGTATCGGTGCCTGTACTTATTCCGAACGGCGTCATAACTGTTTCTCCAGAACTGGTTAAGGTAACGGTCAAAGTGCGTAAAAAAGAGGAGGAAAAGAATATTTCCTCTATCCCAGTCAACATCAGGGGCCTTTCACCTGACCAAACGGCGGAATTTAAGGACCCAGCTTCGGGCAGTGCAACTCTGCTTGTGTACGGTTCATCAGATAAAATTAGGACGCTAGGTCCAGCTGATTTCAGGATTTTTGTAGAACTGTCGGGTTTGGAAGAAGGAGAACATGATGTGGACATCCAGGTTGATGGGCCGAAGGATGTTTCCTGGCGAATGCCCAAGTCAACAGCAACGATAAAAATAACAAACGATACTGATGCTTAATATTCGGATTTGGATTGATCAGGAGGAGCGATAGGATAATGGGTAAATATTTTGGTACCGACGGAGTGCGCGGAGTCGCGAATAGTGAACTTACACCAGAGCTTGCATTTAAACTAGGCAGATTTGGAGGATTTGTCCTTACAAAAGATACAGAAAGGCCGAAAGTCATTATTGGCCGAGATACCCGGATATCAGGCCATATGCTAGAAGGAGCCCTCGTAGCCGGCCTCCTATCCATAGGTGCAGAGGTCATGAGGCTCGGGGTAATTTCCACGCCAGGTGTTGCCTATTTGACAAAGGCACTTGGAGCGCAGGCCGGGGTGATGATTTCCGCCTCGCACAACCCGGTAGAAGACAACGGCATTAAATTTTTCGGTCCGGATGGGTTCAAGCTGTCCGATGAACAGGAAGATGAAATTGAGCAGCTGATGGATCTTCCTGAGGATAATCTCCCACGCCCTGTAGGCGAAGCGCTTGGTCTGGTAAATGATTATTTTGAAGGCGGTCATAAATATCTTCAATACTTGAAGCAAACGGTTGATGAAGATTTTTCAGGTATCCATATTGCGCTTGACTGCGCACACGGGGCCACGTCTTCGCTGGCGACCCATCTTTTCGCCGATCTGGATGCTGACCTGTCGACAATGGGAGCCTCGCCTGACGGGCTGAATATTAACGCGGGAGTCGGATCGACCCATCCTGAGGCATTGGCTGCTTTCCTTTTAGAAAAAGGAGCGGACATTGGACTTGCTTTCGACGGTGACGGTGACAGGCTGATTGCGATTGATGAAACCGGTGCAGTCGTTGATGGCGACCAAATTATGTATATTTGCGGCAAATACTTAAAAGAGCAAAACAGGCTGAAACATTCCACTGTTGTATCGACAGTTATGAGTAATATTGGTTTTTATAAAGGCTTGGAGCAGAATGGAATTCAAAGTGTGCAGACTGCTGTAGGTGACCGCTATGTAGTCGAAGAAATGAAAAAAAACGGATACAACCTCGGTGGCGAGCAGTCGGGCCATATTATATTCCTGGATTACAACACAACAGGCGATGGTCTTTTGTCAGGCATTCAACTTGTTAATATTATGAAAGCGACGAAAAAGCCGCTTTCCGAGCTTGCGAATGAAATCAAGAAATTCCCGCAGTTGCTTGTTAATATCCGTGTGACGGATAAGTATCATGTTACTGATAATGAGAAAGTAAAGGCGGTTATCGAGCAGGTGGAAGCTGAAATGGCCGGTGATGGACGGATCCTCGTTCGCCCGTCAGGTACGGAACCGCTTGTCCGCATTATGGCTGAAGCACCGACTGAGGAGCTGTGCCGTGACTATGTAAACCGTATTGCCGAAGTCGTTGAGGCGGAAATGGGACTAAAGGAATAGGTTGGACATCGATGATATGCATAAGGGAACATTCCTGTTCTCTTATGCATATTTTATTTTAAAGCGAGTCCGTATTTTTGAGAGATGTTTTAGGTCAAGACAGGAAGAACTTTACATCTTGACGGATGTCCAATCGTCCTGTAACATGGATTTTGCTCGTTTTTAAAGTTGGCATTTTTATCAAAATAACACCAACTTTCATTCTAAACAGAAGGGTGGACAGAGGTTACACCATTCAAAGCGCCAGAACTAATCCGGACGGAGATGGGATTAGTTGACGAGGTGGAGGTTTATCGAAGATTTCGGCGGATGCCTCCCGGCCGCAGCGCATGGCCGTATATTGCTCCTTAAAGCATTGAGGCGACTTGATGGACAAAGGGAAGCAAGCTGCGCATAGAAAAGGATGTTGGAAGAAAGGCATCCTACTAGAACATTACAGAGATAAGGGGGCAAGCTTTGCCCTCGGCACAGTCTTGCCCTCTTTTTAACAGGAGGAAAGAAAATGTGTGGAATCGTTGGCTATATAGGAAATCAGGATGCGAAGGAAATTTTGCTAAAAGGCTTGGAAAAGCTTGAATACCGTGGCTATGACTCAGCAGGAATTGCTGTAATGAACTGTGAATGCGTGCAGGTGTTCAAGGAAAAAGGCCGGATTGCGGACCTGAGGGGAATCGTCGACATGGGTGTTGAAGCGAATGCCGGCATCGGACATACCCGCTGGGCAACCCATGGGGCGCCAAGCATTCGCAACGCGCATCCTCATCAAAGTGACAGCGGCCGGTTTACGCTCGTCCATAACGGCGTCATTGAAAACTATTCAGAGCTAGAACGTGAATACTTGAACGATGTTGAGCTTAAAAGTGATACGGATACAGAAGTCATCGTCCAGCTGATTGAGCTTTTTGCAAAAAATGACCTTAGTACTCTGGAAGCTTTCCGCAAGACGCTTAGTCTGCTGAAGGGTTCTTACGCGCTTGCATTGCTTGATGAGAAGGATAATGAAACCATCTATGTGGCCAAAAACAAAAGCCCGCTGCTTGTCGGTCTTGGTGACACCTTCAATGTTGTTGCAAGCGATGCAATGGCGATGCTGCAGGTAACTGACCAGTTCGTTGAGCTGATGGACAAGGAAATTGTCATTGTTAAGAAGAATGAAGTCATCATACAGGATCTGAAGGGTGAAACAATCAGCCGGGCACCATATAAGGCTGAATTGGATGCAAGCGATATTGAAAAGGGGACCCACCCCCACTATATGCTGAAAGAAATTGACGAGCAGCCGCTTGTCATGCGCAAAATCATTCAGAAATATCAAGATAACGATGGGGAACTGGCCATTGACGGCACAATCATTGATGCAATCAAGGCAGCTGACAGGATTTATATTATTGCGGCAGGGACGTCCTATCATGCCGGCCTCATTGGGAAGCAACTGATTGAAAGTATGGCTAAAATTCCGGTTGAAGTCCACATTTCCAGCGAATTTGGCTACAATATGCCGCTTTTGTCCGAAAAGCCATTGTTTGTCTTTATCTCGCAAAGCGGAGAGACAGCCGACAGCCGCGCTGTTCTTGTCCAAGTGAAGGAAATGGGCCATCCGGCGTTAACGATCACGAACGTGCCTGGCTCGACCCTTTCACGCGAAGCGGACTTCACCTTGCTGCTCCATGCGGGACCGGAAATCGCGGTTGCTTCCACGAAGGCCTATACAGCCCAGCTTGCCGTACTGGCAATTGTAGCGGAAGTGGCAGCGAAGAGCCGCGGTGTTGAAATCGGCTTTGACCTGGTCAAGGAACTCGGCATTGTGGCAAATGCAATGGAAGTCCTTTGCGACTTAAAGGAAATCATTGAGCATATTGCGCGTGAATTCCTGACTGTCACAAGGAATGCTTTCTTCATTGGAAGGGCGGTTGATTATTATGTCAGCCTTGAAGCCGCCTTGAAGCTTAAGGAAATTTCCTATATACAGGCGGAAGGTTTTGCCGGCGGCGAGCTGAAGCATGGCACGATCGCCTTGATAGAGGAAGGGACACCGGTCATCGCTCTGTCCACCCAGGAGAAGGTAAACTTAAGCATTCGCGGAAACGTTAAAGAAGTAGCTGCCCGCGGAGCCTACCCTTGCATCATTTCCATGAAAGGACTTGAACAGGACGAAGACAGCTTCGTACTCCCAGCAGTCCATGAACAATTAACACCGCTTATCTCTGTCATACCTTTACAGCTATTAGCTTATTACGCGGCCCTCCACCGCGGCTGTGACGTCGATAAGCCAAGGAATTTGGCTAAGTCAGTGACGGTCGAGTAGGAGGTAATACACTTCAAAAAGATTTGATTTATTAAAAGAAAGTTGTTAAATATAAAAGATAGTTGTTAAATTTAAAAGTAAGTTGTTAAATATAAAAGTAAGTTGTTAAATGGTTCTCCTCTACTTTGAGGGGGACTTTTTTTTGTGTAGTTTGAATAAAATTACCTATTATTGAAATACTAGACAATATAAAGAGCAGTGGTAGCCAATGACATATTGACGGCCAGCTACAAAAAAGTAACCAACACCTTACAACATCTGCTACAAAGCGGTAAGGGTTGGTTACTTTTTTATAATAATGCAGCTTTTACTGCCTCTTCCACTGTATCAAATGGGCGTGCCCAGACTTTGCCAGCGCGCAAGGACCAGACAGTATATCCACTTTCGTTTGATTTTTCAATTGGTGAATCCGTCCATTTACCTTTAGTAAATAACCTAACAGCAATATCTAAATCACCTTCAAAATCTCTAATATCCAATAACTTTTTACCTGCATCTTGGACAATTAAATTTTCACCTTTTGGATCCAATGCATATATCTTGTTGTCCTTCCAGACAAGGAAATCCGGGAAGAAATTTCTGCTAGTCCCCTTATGTAATAAGGGGATAAAATACCCCCCATTTGAGGGGTTTCTTGACCAGGGATATCCTTCTTTATCTATAGCCCTCGCAAATTCCAATTCTAAACTATTTAGCCCACTGTACTTAGAATGTAGTGCATTTTCAAAATGCTGAACTGAATCTGGATTAACCATAACTGGTCCAACTTCATAATAATTTTCTCTGTCTGATACCAATAAGGAATTTTTTAAATATTCATCGACAATATTGTTCCCTGCTTGTTTTAATACCTGATGAGCAGGACTAGTAAACTGTGTCTTTGCATCAAGTCTAGGATCAGTTAATAAGCATACTCCTCGGGCTCTAGGATATAATTTTTGAATTTCCCTATCAATAATCCACCTGGCAGTTACCCTATTGGTTTGAGGTAAGAGAGTGCTTACTATCTCTGATTTTTCAGAAGAGGCCACTTTTTGTACAGTCTCGGAACGTACTCCTTGTCCGACAGTATTTACGTTATCCCCTCTATAGTCGTGGATACTATTCAATATTCTTTCAATAGGCAAAATTGCCTCACTTGCATCAATGTGAGTTTGAGGAACTTTCATAACCCCCTTTACGGGTTCCTGGATTCTTGATCCAGATGACCCTGTATTGGTATAGCTGTTAAAGTCAACCTCAGGGAACTCACTTGCAATCTTCGCACGTACTTTCTCAATAATTACGGGAAAAACTGTCCTATCATCCATCCGAATATAAAAGTGGGCAGTGTTTAAGTCCGAATCTGGAAAATGAGTTGCGTTTGGTTGCCTTAAAACCCGTCCTATTACTTGCTCAACTTGTACACTAGATTCCATGCTTTTATCAATGTAAGCAAAGTAACAATTCGGATCATCCCAACCTTCCTGTAAACTAAGATTAAAGATGATGTGCTTATAATTTCCATTTTGAAATTCCTCGAAATCACTTTCACCATTGGAGAACAAAATGAAATCATCCGGGGGTGGAAAGTCTTTCGAAAATTTTAAATCGCAATAAACTGCTATTGATTTAGGATCAACACCTTTTGTAACCAGATATTTCCATATTAGTATTGGAGGAGCTTTTCGTAATTCAAAATCCCGGGCAGGATTATCAGGAATACCTTCCTCCTGATTAATATTCGTTTTGCATACATAAATTGCCTTAGGATTTATTTTGAGATTTAATTCTTCAACTTTACTTTCAAGTATTTGCATTTTTTCAAGTAAAGGGTCTATTGCAAGTTCCATTGTGGTTTCATACCCACCAAGCAAAATTTGTTTTTTAACTAACTGTGCATCTACTATATCCTTACTTGAAACAATCGTGACTAAATCATCGTTAGTCCTTCCAGTTGCCTTAATCCTGTCAATCATCTGTCCTAATTTCCCTGGTGTTTTTAAAGTTGCGCTGGCAACTAATAGTGCTTCGGGTTTTAATCCCAAAAGAAGATCTATTTGCTGGTCTGAAAGGTTATGACCTTCATCGTATACAATTATTAAGTCTCGACTTTTACCCTCAGCTGTTTGCCTTTGTTTTACTAGCTCCCATAAAGATATGGAGGATTTATCTTCATTGGTTTGATATATCTTTAATGAACTATCCTCTTGATCCCTTTGATTAAAAGTTCCTGTTGTTGCTATTGCAATAACTGGTTTAGTTCCATCTTTTATATCGGATTCAGATAAATCCTTAAGATAAGTAATAGTGAATGAATCTAATAAATGTGCATATTTACCACCTGCACGAAAGTTACCGTATGTTTGGTCTACAACTGATTTTGCTTTTGAAATCCAAAGCACTATTGGCTCTGTTGGCATTGATAATCGTATTTGAAAAACAGTGTCAGCTAAAATTGGTGTCTTTCCTCCTCCAGTAAGTGCAGAGAGAGCTTGGTAATATGGAGTAGGGATTGTCCTCGTTTCATATGGCCTAGTATCACTGTTTCTAAATTCAACATATCTATTAGCCATCTGTTCAGATGCTTTTATTTGAAAGGGCATTAACTCAATCATTTTGAGCTACCTCCATGTTTATTCTTCTTCGTTATACGGGTCAATTGCTTCATTGTAACCAAGGTGAGCTAATAAACGATCCGGTATTTGATAAAACTCGATATTAGGTCCTTGGTAAGACCAAAGTCGAGCATAAACGTGGTATCTCTTTTGCAAACCAGCCTCTTTAGCTTCTGTAGCAATCGCATGGAAGGTAGATCTATCTAATATTGGTGATGCTTTAGGCCCTTCCCAAACTAAGAAATATCCTTCATTTCTACTATTTGTTGCAAATAAATATCTATGGCTGCCTGGTTCCAGTCTCCTTAGATGGGATCCTCCCCTATCTTGTTGTTCCCAATGACTGACTAGAAGAAGGTCAATCATTTCTTCTCTTTCAAGAGCAAGTAAAGCCGGTGAATCAACCTTCTTTGTCAAAGTAATAAATCGAAACCCGCTATTAAGAGGTTCAAATAACCCCTTATCCCATTTACCAGAGATTACTCTTTTAATCCGCTCTGCTGTAAGAGTTCTAGCATATGGATCTCCCCGATCTTCTCTTCCTTGTTCTATGAGAATAAAGCGGCGGTTAGTATTGGGTACGGTTTTATTCAACATCAATACTGCATGTCCTGTAGTTCCTGAACCAGCAAATGGATCTAAAATAATTCCGTCAGGTGGGCACCAAAGCTGAATAATTTTCGTGATTAATTTTAGTGGTTTTACTGTTTGGAATCCGTGCCCCTTTCCGACTACAGCATCCAGCTCATTTATTCCTGCCTGACTGTGACCTGATTCTTCATGGTCCCAAGATTGAGCTCCAAGGTAAAGGGGTTGGTCATAATCTTCATTTGCCCAATATGAAAGGGGTACTTTCCCTCTTTTAACTTTATTAAGATGGCGTTTAATCCTTGGGCGTCCATCACCCTCCCTTAAGAAGATTAAGTTTGGCCAGACTTCATTGGCCTGTATTTCATGAGCTTTTTCACGAGCATTTTTTATTTTTTCATTTTGTAATAAACCGTAATGATCAATAACAGGATTATTCTCTAGGTTCGGATTTTTGGGTATCTCTGGAGTGATGCCATTCTTTAATATTAGGGCTTTGGCCCTTCCATCTCCTAAATTCTTTTCTATGTATTTAGAACCCCATTGCTGCAACCATTCTTTCATTTTCTTTTTTGGGTATCTCCAAGCACCTTTTCCAGGATAATGTAAAGCTCCAGTAAACGGGGATTGGATAGCATAACGATCTTTATCTGTAGGGGTAGATGCGACAGGATCCCCTCCAGTCCATAATCCTTCAGGGTCATTATCGGGATTCTTATATTTCGAATTCATATCCTCGTCACGTGGCGTTAATGCCGTCTTTGCACTCTCCGCATTTTTGGCATAGATCAAAACGTACTCAGTTGCAGTAGACACATGGCTACTGTCATTTTTAGGTGAATATGATTTTTGCCAGTTTATTATAGCAATCCTATTTTCTTCACCGAAAATTTCATCTAAAAGCATTCCCAACCTAAACAGTTCCCTTTGGTCAATACAAATTGCTAGGACCCCATTTGGTTTGAGCATTTCTTTCATCATCCATACACGTGGAGTCATAAACCTTAACCACTTAGTATGTTTTGAACCATCATCCTTAGGTACTAAATGACCTAAATCAGGGTCATTTGGGTCTTCGTCCCATTTGTCATTGTAACGGAAGTCATTCCCTGTGTTATAAGGGGGATCGGCTACTATCAAATTTACCTGGCCTCTATACTTATATAAAGAGACCATTGCTTGAAGGTTTTCGCCTTCAATAATCATATTTGATGTTTGATTTGCTTCAGAACCCACGGACAAATACTTTATGATATTTTGAGCTCTTGGTTTTACCTTTCTTACTATCTGCCACGGTGGTGTGCGCCCATTGTATGTAATCCGAATTCCACCATTTTTTTCTTCTTCAATTAGGTCATGTAATTTTGCATTCTTTAGCATGATTTTATCTCCGATTCTAAAAGGTAAAGTTTTGTTAATAAGTAATTTTGGGGTAAAATTTGTATTAATAAGTAAATTATAATTCAGTGTCTAAATATTTGGAATACAAAAAAGGCATTATTTTAACATAAATGATAAATAACGGCAATTTGTTACAAATTATTCAAGCGAGAGGGTGTTTAGTCATGGCCAAAAGAAGATACTCCTTGACTGAAGATAAGATAAAAAAATGGATAAAAGAAGGCCGAGGTAGTGGGCAATTAAAGGAATATAAGCCGTGGCTTACTATTCATGATGTACCAAGCATAGGAAACTCCTCTCGCTTAAAGGGATGGAAAACCTCAAGAATACATCACTTTTTGTCAAATGTTGAAAAGAACTACTTTTTCTTATTGGAGTGGAGTGACATTGTTTTAGATATACGGGAGCAATATCCTCTCAATAGAGAGGAAACTCTTCGAATTGCCGAAAAGCTTAACATTCCTCATCCCATGGATAACTCGGTTTTGACCGTGATGACCACTGATTTCTTAATTACTGTTAAAGGAAATGGGAAATCCAAAAGTATAGCACGAACAATTAAACCGGCTAGTGAATTAGAAAAAGAAAGAGTTATTGAGAAGCTTGAAATTGAAAGGGTTTTTTGGGAGGAGAAAAATGTGGATTGGGCTATAGTCACTGATATGGATATTCCTAAGGAGTTCGCAAAAAACGTTAGCTGGCTACATAATTTTTATCAGTTACCAGGGAAAGATGATCATGCCACAGCACTATTATTTTTAAAGTATCTAAAAAATTTTAGGGAAAGTCCTATAAAGGTTGTGGAAGTTTGTACTCTATTTGATGAAGAATACTCTCTTGAATTTGGATCCAGCATTAACTTTTTTAAGCATCTCTTAGCTAAAAAATTTATTGAGTTAGATATGAATCAAAAAATAAACCTCCCTACATTACAAGTCAGCCAAATGAAAATCCATGAACAGGAAGATCAAAATGAATTATATAGCAGTTAATGACCTTTTTACTGATGAGAATAATGTTTATAGAGTCCTCTGGAAAGACCCGGGCAATATTATTTGTTATGTTATTGAAATTAACGAGAAAAGCTCTCTACCTAAAAAATATCTAATTAAGGAAATAGAAGAAAACCTCACTAATGAGGTTTATCGGATTATCCAAGATAAATCCCTTGTCCAAAGGCTATCTTCCAGTCCTCCTAATGAAAAGGATTTAGCTTATAGGGACAATGCTTGGAATCATATTCGAGAATTAATAAGCAAGGAGCCAGCGATTTATGAGAGACAACAGCGTGGTTTGTTAATCAAAGAAGCGCAATTAAAACAGAATAAATCATTTAACACCTTAATTAAGCTTCTCAGGAAGTACTGGCAGCGCGGTTTAGTTAAAGATTGTTTATTACCTGACTATCATAATTGTGGAAAAAGTGGATCGAGAGTATTTACAAAGAAAACTGGAAGGCCCAGAAAGGCAGAAAATCAAACAGGGATAAACGTTGATAAAGATATATTAAAAATGTTTGAAATAGCGATTAAAAAATATTACTTAAACAATATTCGTCCTAGCCTAGCCTTTGCATACAGGAACATGATTAAAGACAATTATACTAAAGGGTATTATTTTGATGATAATACCAAAAAATTGGTTATTGAGGATGTCGATAAAATTCCGAGTAAACATCAATTTTACTACTGGTTTAAAAAAATATTTAACTCAGAAGAAATTATACGTAAACGGGAGAGTAACTCTGCTTTTGAAAGGAATCATAGAGCATTATTGGGCTCAACTGAATTTGAAATGATGGGGCCAGGCTCACTATATCAAATTGATGCTACACCAGCTGATATATTTTTAGTCAACAGATTAAATCCGAATTGGCTCATTGGAAAACCAACAGTTTATTTTGTAACCGATGTTTTCAGTAGAATGATTACTGGCTTCCATATAAGCTTAAGAAACCCTTCTTGGATTTGTATGGCGGCGGCTCTTTCTAATACAAATGCTTCTAAGGTGGAATTCTGTGCTCAGTATGGCATAAACATTCAAGATAAAGATTGGCCTGCCAAATATTTGCCTGATGCAATTGTCGGGGATAGAGGAGAATTAGAAAGTCATTTTGTTGAGAGCTTGATTACCGGGCTAGGAATAGACATTAACAATAATCCTCCACATAGACCTGACTGGAAAGGTATTGTGGAACAGTTGTTTAACAATTCACAAAAAAAGCTAGGTCCATTATTGCCTGGTTATTTACCAAAGCATGCAGCTGAAAGAGGTTCAGGTGATTTTAGACAAAATGCTACTTTAACATTGGATGAGTATATAAAAGTGATAATCCATTATGTATTACAATACAACCATCATCATTATATGGATAATTACAACAGAAGTGAAGATATGATTAGGGAAGGAGTAAGGCCAATTCCAATTGAGTTATGGAACTGGGGGATTAAGAATAAGTCTGGTTCTTTACGGGCATTTTCTCCTGAAATAGTTAATTTCTATTTACTCCCTAGAGACTCAGCAACTGTCACAGCTAATGGTATAAAATTTAACAAAAAAATGTTGTATTCTTGTGACAAGGCTGTAAGAGAAAATTGGTTTTCACTAGCAAGAAAAAAAACTTGGAGAGTAAAAGTTTCTTATGATCCAAGGAATTTAAATCAAATATTTCTGCATGAGAATGATGGATCAAACCCATATACAATTTTAACATTAATAAGTCACCAAGAAGATAAGTTCAAAAATAAAACAATAGATGAAATAGACCAGTTAATTGAATTCGAAGAACGAGAAAAAAGTAATTTCAAACACGCAAAGCTTGAGAGTGAAATAAACTTGATAGCTGCAGTCGAGGAAATTGTAGATAATGCTATTAAGAATAAAGAAAAACATAAAAACCCATCCATTAGTAAAACAAGAAAAATTAAGGAAGTTAAGGAACAGAGAGAGAAGGAAAGAGTAATTAGGGACGTTGAAGAATCATTTGTAAAAACAATTGAAAATGAGCCCCGGCCTGAACCAATTCTAAATAATACCGGTAGCACAGGAGGTTCAAAAGTTTATTCTATAAAAGATTTATTCAAGAAAAATAAGGAGTTAAAAAACAGTGATGGTTGAGAGCGATTACCTAATTTCTGAAAATGGAAAAAGGCTTCCTTACGCCAAATATACTACTCAAGAAATTGCGGATTTTAAGAATAATCCTTTGATTGAAGCCCTGCCTCCTATTCTGTCTTTTGAAGAGGCTTATAAAAAATTGAGTTATCTACCTGAGTTTGATTTAAAAGAGAGAAATTTGTCCATCCATCATCGCTATCATGCGCTTCTTAGACTAACAAGGTTTTATCAGCCTATTAATCAAACTATAGAGTTGGAATTTAAATTTTCAAGGTTTATTCGTTATGGATATGTTCACAGAAATCCTTATCATAAAAATCATACTATGGTTTTGAATGAGCTCCATGATCGATTATTAAACAAAGAAGCTTTAGGGCTATCACCTGATATTAGAACGACTTCATCAAGTTTTACTCTGATGGGGTTCTCAGGTATAGGAAAAACATCTGCTATTGAAAGAGTCCTTTCTCTATACCCTCAGGTAATTGTCCATAAGTATCCTTTAAACTTAATGCAGATCGTTTGGTTAAAATTAAATACTCCTTATGATGGTTCAATTAAAACCTTGTGTATGGATTTTTTTCTAAAGGTAGATGAGTTATTAGGAACAAATTACTTCGAAAAATACGGAAATAGGCGTAATTCTAATAGTTCCATGGTGGTTAGGATTGCACAAGTAACACGTATACATTGCATTGGTGCAATTATTATTGATGAAATTCAACACCTCTTAACTGGGAAAAAATCACAAACAGATGAATTAATGAATTTCTTTGTAACCTTAATAAATGAGGTTGGAGTACCAGTCATGTTGATTGGGACAATGAAGGCCAAACAAATATTACAGAGGGATTTTAGACAGGCCAGACGTAGTAGTGGACATGGAGATATGGTTTGGCAGCAAATGGCTAATGACGAAAATTGGGAAGTCTTATTGGAGTCGATGTGGGAATACCAATGGACAAAAGAAGAAGTTCCCTTTTCGGAAGAATGGAAAGATTTTTTTCATAAGGAAAGTCAAGGAATTACAGACGTGGCAGTAAAACTGTTTTTGCTGGGCCAGTCCTATGCCATAGAAACGGGAACTGAAAAAATCACCCCGCAAATAATTAAGCATGTAAAGAAAGAACATTTAAAATTAATAAATCCAATGTTAAAGGCCCTTGAATCTGGTATTGAGTCTGAAATTGCTAAATATGAGGACATTACACCAATTGATATGGAAGACTTATTGCTTAGCCGAATGCCTCTTATCGATATGAAGAAAAAGCTGCAAGAAGCGAAGGAAAAACAAGCGCAAAAGAGAATGGATAAGGAATTACCCTTACTCGAAAAAACCGTTTTAACTCTCATATCACTGGAAGTGGATGAAAGAGTAGCTGAAGAAGCTGTTAGGAGAATAATAAAAACTAACCCTGCAGCTACAAGTCTAGAAATAATATTATTAACTTTGGAGGAGATTAGAGAAAAAAATAGTAAACAAGAAAAGGTTCAGACTAAGGAAGTTAAAAAAGGAATTAAGAATAAACTACAATTGATTGTCAATAATGGTAGGAACAATAAGAAGTCAGCACGGGAATCTTTAATTGAAAGTGGCTATATACATTCCGTGGTTGATGAACTTTTTATTTAAAGGAGTCCTACCAGTATGCTCTCTATGTTCCCTAAGCCTTACAATGATGAGTTGTTATATAGTATAGTTTCTAGATATCATAGGCAAAGCGGGAACATAGAGACAAGATATACTCTATCCGATCTTTTTGGTGAAGAGAGAAAATTTCTTTCTTCCGATTTTCCAACAAAACTAAATGTTCTTTTTGAGAGGCTAAGGCATTTTATTGCAATTGAACCCTTAGTTTTTTTAAAAGAACATACTCCATATTTATATTACACCAACTTCCTTTCTCCGGAGATAACGGAAAAAATACAAAATAATATAATGTCAATACGCACTAATGTCCATTCCAGTACGGGGCAAATGGCGAGCACAGTAAAGGACTCCCCTTTTTTCAAATTCTGTGATTTGTGTGCACAAGAAGATTTTAATCAATTTGGAGAGACATACTGGCGTGTGTCTCATCAACTACCTAGCGTAATGATATGTACAAAGCATGGAAATTTACTTAAAGAATCATACATTAGATACCGTGGCGGAGAAAAGTGTCAGTTACATTTTGCTTCAACAGAAAACCAGATTAATGCTAAAGAAATCTTTCAAGATATATTGCTCACCCAAGAGGATCTAAATCATATAAATGACATCGCTTTACAAAGTGAATTACTTTTAAAAGAATCTTTTAGTCGTGGAAAGGATTTCTTTAGAAGCGCATATTTCTATTTATTAAAAGTTAATGGCTATACATCATTTAAAGGTACAATTTATCAAACAGAATTGAGAGAACATTTTATCCGTTATTTTGGGGATAAAATACTAAGGCTTTTTCAGTCTTATCCATTAAATCTGGATAGCAATTGGCTTGAAAGTATTACAAGGAAGCATCGGAAGTCATTTCACCCCCTAAGACACATATTACTTTTGCTTTTCTTGAGAACTCCTGTCCAGGATTTTTTTAATTTAGAAATAAATGGCCCAAGGTTATCTGTTTTTCCTTTTGGCCCCTATAAGTGTTTAAATAAATTTTGTCCACAGTTCAATGAAAATGTTATAGAAACAATTATTGTAAAAACATGTAAAGATACCAAGAGACCTCTTGGAGAATTTAGATGTAGCACATGTGGATTCACCTATACAAGGCTAGGTCCAGACCTTATAAGTCCCTTAGAATATTCTATTAGAAGAATTAAGGATTATGGTTGGTTGTGGAGGGAAAATTTAGTCGAGTTCGTTGATAAGAAGGAACTAAGTTATCGGGCAACAGCAAGAGAAATGGGGGTAGACGTTAACACGGTTATAAAATATTATCGGTTAGAAAAAAATTCGAAAGATGCCCATGTAACTGATGAAGTGGATGAAGACAAATTAAAGTGGATGGAATTAATAAGGAATAATCCTCAGATTACAAAAAAAGCATTAAGAGAGTTAGAACCGGCTTTATTCTCTAGAATATACCGAAAAGATAAGGAATGGCTTAAGAGAACTCTTCCTAACAATCGTAAAAAAGTAATTAACAACAGGGTTAATTGGAACGAAAGAGATAAAGAAACCTTAAGACTAATAAAGGAATATATCTTAAACAATAGGAGTGAAGTTAGGCAGAATAGAATTACTATTTCTTTTATTGGGGCCAAAATAAACAAAACATCTCTACTACAGAAAAAGTTAAATAAAATGCCTCTTTGTGAGTGTTTTTTAAAGTGTTTATACGAGGATTTCTTTGAACTGAAGATTAAAAAAGGTAAATTGGCATCCTAATTTAGGAGTGAAAAAATGCTCTCCCATTTTCCAGCCCCTTATGAAGGTGAGTTGTTTTGGAGCGTAGTTGCACGATATCATGAAAGATCACTGGCCGTTAGCCTTACTGATACTCTAAAAATGTTACATGGAAAAAGTGATAAGAACCCCCAGTTTAATTTAGAGCGTATCTTAGATAGGGTTAAATATTTTGAATATTGTTCTCTTGATGAAATACTCAATAATAATACCACTTATAATTTTCACGTTTTCTTTATTAACCAAGATCAAAGTAAAAATTTTTTGATGATGTTAATAAACGGTGCCATTAATTTTAAAAATGATAAAACTAATCTACGGTTTTGCCCACATTGTTTAAAAGAAGATATAAATGATAAAGGTGAAACATACTGGCGGTACTTTCATCAAGTACCTTCTGCATTTACATGTTTAAAGCACAATACTCTATTACAAGAAAGCACAGTTGAATACAAAGCTAAGAAACTGGCTGCAGCTAACGAAAAAAACTGTATCGCTTTACCACCTAAAAAAATTTCGCGTAAAACATATTTTATGTTGCAGCGAGTAACTATTGAAAGTGAATTTATTTTTATAAATAAAGCAAAATTTGATCACTCAAAATTGCAGTTATTTATTGGCCGCAGCTTAGAATCAAAAGGTTTGATTGATCAATTTGGTGTAGTAAAAAAGCCTTTACTCTTTTACCAATTGATTAAAACATTTGGTTTGGAATTTTTTCAGTACATTAATTTTGATATTGAAAAATTTATTGAGGTCATTTTCACAACGTTTGGGCATAGTGGTGTCCAAAGTTACCTATCATGTACAGAGTTATTAATTCTGGTTATTTTCCTATGTGGCTCAGTAAAGAATTTCCTTAAAGAAATCAGTGAATTTTCGGCTAGAGCAAGGAAATGCATAGTATGTGGTAATAGTTCCTTAACTAGCCGTCTTCATATGGATGAAAAAACAAACAAGTGCACAATGGATACTAAATGTGCTTGTGGAGTTTCTCAGTTTAGCATTATGGGCGATAGGTATATATCCTACCGCTCGCTAAAAATCATTTTTAAAACTAGGGAACATGAATTGGATTACTATTATAATCAAATTTTTAATAAAGGTCTTAGACTCGATAAGCTTTCCTGGAAGTTAAACGTAAATGAAGTCCAAATTGAGCACCTATTGGCTGAATGTTTGGCAGCAAGGCAAGAGGATAAATCCATAACCCGAAAATACAAAAAAGAATGGGAAGCTTTATCAGATGCAGTAACGCCAATTGAAGAACTTAAACTACTTAATTATCCTGCTTACATCTGGCTTCATACCTATGCTTTTGATTATTTATTGAAATTTAATTACCCTCCATTAAATGCTTCTTCAATTAATAAAGATATTTGGAAGAAAAGGGATAAAAAGATTAAGGAAACCTTAAGGGATTTTCTGTTTTCAGATAGACTTTCTTGTAAGAGTGGAAGAATTATTATCACGCTAAATTACAGATACGGTGAGGGTTTGTGTTTAAAGTGGCCCATGGAAATTTCCTGTTTGCCTGAAACAAAGAAGTTTATTGATAAATTGAAACTTCTGAGAGATGGATTGCTTATATATAAATAGCTTTAATATGAATCCTTCCTTCATGTCCTTAATATGAGGGTTTTTATTTGGCTTAATTAAATATTAATTTTAATTATTATTCATTGAACTTTCACAGACAAGCTTATGTCCTATATGGTATTAATTGGTATAGGTTGAGTTAGGAGGTGATTTGTTTCATGCCAAAAGGAAAAACAACTTTTAATAAAGATGCTTTGCAGAAGGCGGTGTTATTGTACCAAGAAGGCAACATAAAGGTTTTGGACATAATTAAAGTAACTGGATGCAGCCAAGGTAGTTTGTACAAAGCCATTCACAAACAGAAAATTCAAATGAAATATGATGTTAAGCAATTTGATTTTTTAACTCGCAGAAACCCTATTTAACAACTTACTTTTAAAATGAATTTATAAATCGGTGGGTTTTTATTTAACAACTTACTTTTAATACTTCCCATCTATGGTCCTAAGGACAAGGGTTTTGTAGTTTTTTATTTAAAGACTTACTTTTTAAGAATCAGATTGTTACGTGGAAAAGTCCCGGAAACAAAAAAGAATTGAGATTTCTGCTAAAAAATTGGCTAAAATCTCAGTGCTTTTTCATCTGCGTTGTTAAAAAGGGGCTGTCTCAATTTTCATGAGACAGCCCCTTTTTATGAATAGGATATGCAATTCCGCATTCACGATCAGCATTAACAAGTAACTTTGATCGTTCCTGTATTTAAAAACAAATGCCTGTTATGCTTTTCGAGGTGTTCCTTCAGCATTTGATACAATCGCATCAATTTGGATCAAAGCATCTTCAGGTAAAGCTGATACGCCAACTACTCTACATGCAGGAGTACCTTGTGGGAAGAATGTTTTGTAAGCTTCGTCTACTGCATCCATATCCTGGATGTTTTTAACGAAGATATTCACTTTAACGACATCTTCCAAAACATGGTCGATGCTTTCTACAATTGCTTTGATATTCTTCAAGCACTGTTCAGCCTGCTCTTTTACCCCACCAGCTACCAATTTGCCCGTTTTTGGATCCAAAGGCAATTGAGCTGAAAGGTGATTGTAATGAGAGAACGCTACAGTTTGTGTAGACAGGGAATCCTTTGGTGCATTTTCAGTGTTGTTTGCCCAAATGACAATGCCATGTCTGTCTTCAATTTCTTGTGGAGGTGTACCGTCTCCGTGTGACACGACTGCTTCGATTTGAACAGAAGCACCCAAAGGTAGAGCAGCAGCTTGAATTGTTGTACGTGCAGGGACGTAGGCTACAGTTCTTGCAATCGCTGAATCCGGGAAGAACTTAGAGTAAACTTCATTTACAGCTTCAGTATCAGCCAAGTCTGTAAGGAAAACGTTGATTTTAACGATATCGTCAAATGGAACATCAATGCTTTCCAAAATTGCCTTGATGTTCTTCAAGCACTGTGCAGTCTGCTCTTTGACACCGCCAATTACTAATCTGCCCGTTTTTGGATCGATCGGCAATTGAGCTGAAAGGTTATTGTAATGAGAGAAAGAAACGGTTTGTGTAGATAGAGGGCATACTGGTGCATTTGCCGTGTTATTTGTAAGTTTTACGAGGTCGCCTGCTTGTGGCGCGTTCGGAATTGTACCTTCACCATGTGATACAAGTGCTTCAATTTGCACCATAGCATCCATAGGCAAAGCTGCAACTGCCACTGTTGTCCGTGAAGGAACATAGGTTGGGAAGAATGTTTTATAAACTTCGTCTACAGCGTCAACATCTTTGATATCCTTAACGAATACCGTGATTCTAACAATATCGCTCATAACATGACCGATGCTGTCTACAATTGCCTTGATATTTTTAAAGCACTGTTCAGCTTGCTCTTTAATCCCACCAGCTACCAATTGGCCAGTTTTGGGATCGATAGGTAATTGAGCTGAAAAATTATTGTAATGGGAGAAAGCTACGGTTTGTGAATATAGCCCATTACCGTTTGGAGCATTTTCCGTATTTTTTGCTGATACTGCGTTATAGCCGCTCATGATGTATTCCCCTTTTCTTAAAATTTTTCAATGAAACATCATTAAAAGTATGCACAAAAAAACCGGTCTAATCCATGGGACCGTGATTGAAACAATTCCCACTAGACACAGACTTCGTTTTTGAGCAAGTGCCAATTATAGCAGTCTTTCTTTCTGTTGGCTACATGTTTGCTTTGAAAAATTTTTGAGTTGAGTTTTTTTCTGGAGAACAACAGTTAGGGCCACGTCAAATGATTGAATCAATTCGACGCAGCCCTTGCTAAGCTTATGCATTAGCCTACGAAACTTCGGCCAGTTATTTTAAAAGTACTCATTCGCTTCGTCTTTTCTAATTTAAACGAACGTTCGATTAAATTCGAATTGAGCTTGTTATAACAATGGTTTTGCCTGATTTGACATTTTGAAAACTGATAAATTTTTGTCCAACAAAGAGATAAAATGCATTGATGCAGGAGATAGATGGATCCCGCGATGATAGACGCAGTTAGCTCCCAGATGAACTTTATACTATTAATTGGCACTTCGATTAATTTTGAGTTAGCTTCTATATTCAATGTCGCATCACAATGTCTTTTGCCGCTCCAGTAATTGGATTGCGGATTGAACCATCCACTTTACACCGACTTTAATGGCTTCTTCATCAACCATAAATTCCGGGTGATGGAGGCCATGGATGATCCCTTTTTTTTCATTTCTTGAGCCCAGCCATACGAAGCAGCCAGGAACTTCTTTCTGATAGTGGGAAAAATCTTCACCACCCATTGTTGTTTCGGCTAGGAGTGTGTTTTCCCTTCCGACTACCTTGATTGCGGCTGAACGGGCGACATCTGTCACTTTAGTGTCATTTACAACGGCGGGAATCAAAAATTGGTAATCGATTTCAACTTCACCGCCGAGTGCTGTGACGGTATTGGCCACGACAGATTTAAACAACTTATAAATATTTTGCCGTACCTCTTCATTGTACGTCCTGACAGTTCCTTTAAGGATTGCCTGGTCCGGAATGACATTGTTTGTCGCTCCTGCTTGGAAAGCCCCGATGCTGATGACCGCAGATTCCTTGGTGGAAATGTTTCGGCTTATGATTGTCTGTAACTGGGTAACAACAGCGCTGCCTATCATGATCGGATCAATGGTTCTTTCAGGCGTTGCGGCATGTCCGCCTTTCCCTTTTATAGTAAGAGTGAAATCATCAACGCTGGCCATCGAGAAACCTTCTTTTATTCCAATTGTGCCTGTTGGTAAATCAGGGGAATTGTGCAGGCCAATAATTGACTCAACACCGTCCAGCAAGCCTTCCTCTATCATAGAGACAGCCCCTCCCTCTGTTTCCTCTGCTGGCTGAAATAAAATGCGGGCATTCCCAGGAAGGATATCTCTCAGTTCCTGTAGGATGATTGCAGCACCCAATGCAATCGTGGTGTGTACATCATGGCCGCACATATGGCTAACGCCGTCTATTTTAGAGCGATATGGAAGATCGGATTTTTCCTGGATTGGCAATGCGTCTATATCCGCACGCAATGCAACCGTTGGCCCCGGCCTATCCCCCGTAATCTGGGCAGCCGTCCCCGTTCTTAGATTAGTAGGGATGAGGGGAATTCCAAATTCATTTAGCCATTTGTTAATACTTTTTGTTGTATTGAATTCCTCATTGCTAAGCTCGGGATACATATGAAGATGTCTTCTAATGTTCACAAGCTGGGGAAACAATAGCTCTACTTTTTCGTCCAATATTGCAGCAAGCTTTTCGTTCGGTTCAGATTCCATCGTGAAGCCCCCTATTATAATAGTCCTAAAAACTCTTTCGTTCTCTCTTGTTTTGGATTCTCAAAAATATCATTCGGGGAACCTTGCTCGATGATACGTCCTTCGTCCATGAAGATGACACGATCGGCTACTTCCCTCGCAAATCCCATTTCGTGCGTGACTACAACCATTGTCATCCCTTCTTTAGCTAATTGCTTCATAACGCCAAGTACTTCACCAACCAATTCGGGATCGAGAGCGGATGTAGGTTCATCAAATAGCATAAGTTTAGGTTCCATGGCTAGAGCTCTAGCAATAGCGACCCGCTGTTTTTGCCCGCCGGACAACCGGTTTGGGTACTCCTCAGCCTTTTCCGCCAATCCGACTTTTTTCAGCAGTTGCATGCCTTTTTGCAATGCTTGATCTTTGGTCATTTTTTTTAACAATACAGGTGCCTCTATGATGTTTCCCATTACAGTCATATGCGGAAACAGGTTAAATTGCTGAAAAACCATTCCGATGTCCTGGCGAAGCTTGTTCAACGATCCCTCTTTTGTTCCCACTGCTTGTCCATTGATGGAAATCGTGCCGCTGCCAGCGGCCTCCAAGAAATTCAGGCAGCGGAGAAACGTGCTTTTCCCCGAACCACTTGGCCCAATGATGACAACAACTTCACCCTCGGCAAGTTCCAGATCTATCCCTTTCAACACTTCCAATTGGTTAAATGTTTTAAACAAACTTTGGCAAGAAATCATTCATAAGCACCCACTTTATACTCGAGTTTTTTGACGAGGTATGACATTGCAGTTGTTAGTAGAAGATAGATGATGCCGACCATAAAAAATATTTCCATATAGCGGTACGTACTGCTAATGATTTGCTGCCCCGTCCGGAGCAAATCATATAAAGCAATCGTTGATACAAGGGACGATTCCTTTATCAAGGCTATGAATTCATTTCCTAGAGGGGGCAGCATCCGCCTGAAGGCCTGAGGGATAATGATGCGTCTCATCGCCTGGCCGGAGCTTAAGCCGAGAGATCTTGCCGCCTCCGTCTGGCCTTTATCAATTGATTGGATCGCCCCCCTGGCAATCTCCGCTATATAGGCGCCTGCATTAATCGACAGCGCGATGCATGCAGAGACGAATGGAGGCATGGTAAGGGACGGGAACACTGATGGGATGGCAAAGTGTATGACAAACAATTGCAGAAGCAAAGGAGTTCCCCTAACAACCCAAATATAAAATCGGCTGATCTGGCGAAAAAAGGAGTACCTGGAAACACGGCCGAGGCCCACCAAAAGCCCTAAAAGACTGCCAAAAATAACACTTATGAAAGCGATTTGGACAGTAACCCAAGCACCTTGCAATAGATAGGGTAAATAGGTTAACGAAAAGGATATAAACTCGCTCACTTTTTTCTCTCCTTAAAATAAAAAGGGATAAAGCCGGTAACCCGGTTTTACGTTTTTATTAGTTTTTTGTAATGTCCGCCTTAAACCATTTCTGGCTGATTTCACTTAATGTGCCATTGTCTTTAAGGGTCTGGACGGCTTTTTCCAACTCTTCACGAAGCTCAACGTCATCTTTTCGGACCGCGATTCCCATAGGTTGTATTTGGAAGGATTCTCCGACCACTTCGAATACTCCAGGTTTTGTTGTCATATAATAGCGGCCTACCATTTCACCGATAACAGCGGCATCCAACCTGCCCAGTGCCATGTCATTGAACACATCGGTATTGGTATTATATTTTTTCACTTCTTTGATATCCTCAATTGAATCTGCCGCGGCTTCCCCGGTAGATCCCAATTGAACTCCTACGACTTTTCCTTTAAGGTCTTCCACTGATCTGATGCCGAGTGGATTTCCTGCCTTTACAGCTACAATCTGCCCCGCACCAAAGTATTCAACAAAATCAACTTGTTTCTTCCTTTCGTCCGTCACACTCATAGAGGAAAGGATGATATCAAAACGCTTTGCACCCAGCCCTGGAAGGATGCCATCCCAAGCTGATGGGACATACTTTACTTCAACTCCAAGTTCTTTTCCGATGGCCTTCGCAAAATCAATGTCATATCCAACTAGCTCATTTTTGTCGTTACGGTATTCCATTGGAGGGAACGTATCGTCCAAGCCGATGATTATTTCGCCTTTTTCTCTTATTGCGGCCAAGGTATTACCACCAGAGACCCTGCTGTCATTTTCTGTCTGGGAGATTGGTAATTCGGGTTGCGCACCACAAGCTATAACGAGTAAAGCAAGTGTAAAAGTGAATAAAGATAGAATGAACTTTTTCATGGTGTTTCCTCCTATTAATCCTTTATTGCTTTATCTGTTTATCAGAGTAAAGGATTTTAGATACTATATTATAAAAATAAGCGGAGGTTTTCAAGAAATTTCTTTAGATTAATCAAATTTTAATTTGGAAATCTACCAATTTCATTACGAATCATAAAAAAAGATGATCTATCCCAGGTTGTTGCTTAGTACTTTTTGCCAAAAACGAATTTGAAATTTGTCCACTTTAGCCAATGATTAAATGTAGTTTAAGGGATAAGATAAAGACACAAGTTTATTGTGAAGTGTTTCACAAAGTTATTTATGAGCCAATTTCAGCATGAAACAAACCAATGGAGTTGGTTATTATTTTAAAAGTAATTGTGAAATACTTCACAAGCGAAACCAGTCAGTATTTATAAAAAAGAAGAAGAGGTGTTTTCAAAATGGCGAAAGTTTTAGTAGCAGGGGAAATTCCACAAAAAGGTTTAAAAATTTTAACTGAAAAACACGAGGTTGAAGTCTTTCAAGGAGAGAAATTGATTTCAGAAGCAGAATTAAAGGAGCGCATGAAAGATAAAGACGCCCTGTTAAGTTTACTTTCCACACCCGTTACGAAAGACGTGATTGATCAAGCGCCGAATCTGAAAATCATTGCGAACTATGGAGCGGGATTTAATAATATTGACTTTGAATATGCAGCGTCAAAAGGGATTCCTACTACTAATACGCCATTTGCTTCTACGGCGGCAACAGCCGACTTAACGATTGCCCTCTTATTAGCTTCAGCAAGGAGAGTCGCAGAAGGGGATGAAGTCTGCCGGACCATCGGGTTCAATGGCTGGGCTCCACTTTATTTTCTTGGCCGGGAAGTCACCGGTAAAACAATTGGGATTGTCGGTTTTGGACAAATCGGCCAGGCAGTCGCGAAAAGGGCGGCGGCTTTTGATATGAAAGTTCTTTACAGCAACCTCCATCGAGTAGATGCTGAGGTGGAAGAAGCAGTAGGTGCAACCTATGTTTCCTTCGATGAGTTATTGGCTCAATCTGATTTCATCACCATCAATTGCTCGTACAATCCAAGCATGAAACACATGTTTAGTACCCAACAATTTGAAAAGATGAAATCAACAGCCTACCTAATCAACTGCGCTCGCGGGCCAATTGTTGAAGAAGCAGCCCTCATTAAGGCATTGGAAGAGAAAGTGATTGAAGGAGCTGCCCTGGACGTCTTTGAGTTCGAGCCTGAGATTGGCGAGGGGTTAAAGAGATTGAAAAATGTTGTGTTAACACCACACATCGGAAATGCTACTTTTGAAGCTCGTGATGATATGGCCGTCATGGCCGCAAACAATATCGTAAAGGTGTTGAACAATGAAGACCCATGTTATGTGGTAAATGGTGTGGAAAAGGAACCCGTTCTTCCTTAACAAAATGATTTTACTCAAAGTTGTTTAGTTGTTTTTCATTAAATATATAGGTTGAGCTTAAAAGTATAACGTAGTTGATTGGAGTGGAAGGTGTGAAGACTCCGGCGGATGTAGCGGCAAGTTGGAGACCCCACAGGCGCTCAGGCGCCGAGGAGGCTCCAGTGACGTCCCGCGGAAAGCGAAGCACCTGGAGCTCCAATCAACGACTATGTTCAAAGATTGTTGAAAGGAGAAATCCAAAATGACAACAACATTGGAAGCAACTAAGAAAAGATTTTTCAAGATTGAGGAACTTGCGCAATTTGACAAAAGACAAGGGAAAAAGACCATTTTCTATGAAACAGAAAAGACGGCTGGTGCAGTTTGGTGTTTAGAACCGGGACAGGAAATTTTTAAACACGCCCATACAACATCAGATGACCTTTGGATTTGTATCGAGGGAACCGGGACATTCTATCCGGGAAATGGGGAAAAGGTTGAGATTACGCAAGGGGATCTGATTATTTCCTATCCTGGCCAGCAGCATGGCATGCGAAACACAGGAAATGAGCGCTTTATATGCGTAGGCGTTGCCGGCCCAATCCCGATGGACTTAGTTTTGCCTGAAGACAATCAATAAACCATTCTTTAAAATGCTGATTCGCTAAAGGACGCTAATACCCTTGGAGAATCAGCATTTTATTAAAAGTAAAAGGAGCCTTCCCGATGAACCATCAGCCAATCGACCAAGTGATTTCGCTTGCCTTAAAAAAGAAAAAGCTGTTAAATGATTCTCCTCTTAGATATTTAATTAGGGCCGCCTTATCGGGCTTTTATGTTGGAATTGGTCTGGTGATCTCATTTCGCTTAGGTGAAGGATTTTTTGATATCCAATCACCTGTCACAGCCCTCATGTCATCCATTTTCTTTGGGATTGCTCTTGTATTAATCATTTACGGTGGGTCTGAACTTTTTACTGGCAATACGATGTATTTTACAATGAGTACATTGAAAAAAGAAACGACCGTAAAGGATACCCTTCAAAACTGGGCCGCCTGTTATGGAGGAAATTTCATTGGCGCGGTGACGTTTTCTATCATTGTCATGACTTCCGGCTTGTTTTCCAATCCGGAAAACAGCCAGCTTTTAATGTCCCTGGCAGCCCATAAAATGGAGCCGGATACTGTGGAATTGTTTTTCCGTGGGGTGTTATGTAATCTTGTCGTCTGTTTGGCTGTTTGGATTCCAATGCATATAAAAGGAGACGGGGCAAAAATATTCGTGATGATGTTTTTAGTGTTTGGTTTTGTTGCGGCCGGATTTGAACACAGTGTGGCAAATATGGTGACATTTTCACTTGCATTACTCGTCCCGCATCCTGAGTCTGTTTCACTTGCGGGGGCTTTGCACAATCTTATTCCTGTTACTTTGGGGAATATCGTTGGTGGAGGTTTCTTTCTTGGCGGAGTATATTTTTATTTAACATCTTCTAACCGAAAGCAGCCGCTTGAGTTAAAAATGAATGAAAGAAAAACAGTGAGCACAAGTGTTTTTCAAAAGGAAGCTTAGGATCAGTGTAGAGCGATTATCACCAAGAAGAGGATAGACCGTGTATGGTCTATCCTCTTCTTGGTGTGCGCCCGGAATGGGAGCAGTCTATAGGCGAAGGCGCCTTCTTAAACAAGGAAACCGGAAACGATTTCTTTGAAGCGTGCTGTTGCTTTTGCAGGCTCGACGGCAATACCAAGCTCAATCATTGTTTCACCAATGAGTTTAATGGCTTTTTCGAGCATTTGTTCTGTCGTATTCCCCATATGGCCGATCCGGAATGCTTTCCCTGCCAGATGAGCGAGGGCGCCGGCGACGATGAGCCCTTTTTTTGCGAGGGCGGCGCGGAAAGCTAGGTCGTCCATTCCTTCACGATAAACGATACAGCTGAGTGTAGCGGCAGCCGCCTCTTCTTCCGCCAATGCTTTCAATCCATAGACAGACAGCGCGGCTCTGACGGCTTTCCCGAATGCCTGGTGACGCCTGAAACGCCTTTCCAGACCTTCCTCTAACACGATCCTCATACCCTCATCATACGCGTAAATAAGATTCACTGGGGGTGTGGCGAAATATTTAGAAGGGTCGTTCATAATCGGAATCCAGCGATGGATATCACAATAATAAGCAGGAACGTTCCCAAGTTCGTTTCTTGCAGCGAGCGCGGTCTGGTTAAAGGCGACAATGGCAAGTCCTGGAGGGACGCCGATCGCTTTTTGTGATCCTGTTAACACAATATCAATTCTAGCGCCTGATGTGCCATATGGCTTGCTCATATCTTCTTCCATTGCGGCAGTCGCACAAACACCGTCCAGAATGACAAGTGCACCGTGCTCTTTTATGATTGGCACCAATACGTCCAAATTAGCGGCAACTCCTGTTGAAGTATCGGCATGGGTGAGGGTGACGGCTTTATATGTATCACTGGCCAGTTTTGCCTGAACAGCTTCAGGAGAAACCTGTTTTCCCCACTCGGATTGAAGGACGTCGACTTCAATGCCAAACGCCTTTCCTAATTGAATGAAGCGATCCCCGAAGTAGCCTTGGCTAATGACTAATATCTTCTCCCCCGGGGCAACGGTATTCACGAGTGCGATTTCCATTGCCAATGTTCCGGATCCGGAAATGACGAACACTTCACCGTCCGTTTTTAACATCGCCTTAGTTTTTTCAATGGCATCCCGAAAAATGGCCACAAATCTAGCATCAGTGTGACTCCGGGTTTCCTGTGCGAGTGCATCATAAATAGAATCGATAACTGGCGTTGGTCCCGGTATGAGCAGCATTTCTTTGTTAGGCAACTTTCTCCACCTCCATGAAATATAAACAACCCAAGCTTACACTATCTATAGTACCTCAATTCTTATCTCTATTTTGCCATATATTTTAAAAATCTATTACTTTTTTGATAGATTGATTGTCTTTTGCAAAAAATTCAAGGTAGAGCCACCGCGTAATCGGAGACTTGCCCCGGCTTGCGCGCCAATCCGCCTGCTATTCAACATACATTGGCACGAATCACTGGCTTGCGCGCCAATCCGCCTGCTATTCAACATACATTGGCACGAATCACTGGCTTGCGCGCCAATCCGCCTGCTATTCGACCATACTTTGGCACGAATCACTGGCTTGTGCGCCATTCCGCCTGCTATTCGACCATACTTTGGCACGAATCACTGGCTTGTGCGCCATTCCCCTTGCTAAACAACCATACTTTGGCACGAATCACTGGCTTGTGCGCCATTCCGCCTGCTATTCAACATACTTTGGCACGAATCACTGGCTTGTGCGCCATTCTCCCTGCAATTCAACAATACTATGGCGCGAATCTCCGCCTTGCTCGCCATTCCCCTTGCTAAACAACCATACTTTGGCACGAATCCCCACATTTTTTTAGAACTTCAACCCCGGGCTTCTGCAATTTAAATTAACCTATCGTTTTCGTGAAAATAGAGCGCATGAGCAAGGCCATTCTTAAATACAGGGAGTTTTGTGGCTCGTGAACAGCGTATCCAAGAATGTCTTCGCATTTAGCAATTCGGTATTTTACGGTATTCCGATGAATATACAGTTTTTTCGATGTTATCGTTATTTCGCAGTTATTTTCCAAAAAAACAATTAATGTGTGGATTAAGTCCTCTTCTTCCCTTGTTTTGGGATAAGCGAGGGATCTTAATGTATTTTCATAAAAGATCTTTAAGTTATCTTTCGGAATTAAGTGTATGAGCTCCATTAATTGTTTGATTTCATAAAGGTTTATAAATTTCTTTGTATACAACTCTTGTCCTTTTTTCCATGCTTCGACTGCTTCAGAGTAGCTGATTGGAATATAAGTTACATCATTTACAAAGTTCCCTACCCCGAAAGAAAGGGATATTTTTAAAGTGGTATACATCTCATCTTGAAATTGTACAAGCTTATCCTTTAAGGAACTTAATTCCTGGTCATTCGTTGATTGAATAATGCTGACAAAGTATTCATCTTTTATAAAAAGAAGACTATCCTCATTTATTTTTCCGAGTGATTTTTTAAATAAATCATATAATAAATCATATGGTCGATTCTCCGTAAATCTAATTTGGTTTAAGGCTGACTGTCTTTCCTCGTCAATTTTGAAAACAAAGCAAAGGTATTTGGGCTTATCCAAAAGTCCATGTGGTTTGCCCCGATAGATAATCTCTTCCTTTGAAGAGATATTCCCTTCGACAAGAGACCCGAAAAAGTTGTTTTCTTGTAACAAACTGCTTTCCCGGATTGCTTCGTTTTTTAACAAAGTAAAAGAGATAACAGTAGACGCCTGCTCAATGGCCAACTGGGAGGATGGGTATGGCAATTTTTCTGGATTAAAAATAATGAGCAAGCTTGGGTATGCATGCATTGTTTTAACTTGAAATAAACCGAGAGACATAGTAGAACTGCTGTCGTTTGGATTAGGGATCGTAATGATATCATGTTCAAGGTATTCCTCAATTTTCCACTTAAAAAATACCTCTACATATTCCTTTACATTTTTCATCGTTTCCTTACTGAAATGGTTAGAAGATGAAATGACTTCGCCAAACGGATTCAGCAGCAGAACAGGGTTTTTTAGAAAAAACCCTAAATTCTCAACGAGAGATTGGAGATTATAGCCCTTGATCATCATGTCGGTAAATTTCTTGTGAACATGGATCGCATAAAATAGTTCCTCAATTTTAGTATTCCAGATAAAACTCAACAGCTGGTGGGCGACAGAGCCTAATGTAAGAGACATTGGAATTTGAATAATAGGAAAATCCAATGAGTCGGCCAATTCGATGACCTCTTTAGGGATTTCATCGATAAATCTATTTAGTTTAATCGCCATCCCAGAACATGGATGATCATTCATTTCAGAAATTAACGTGCCAAGGTCCAGGGGATTATCTTTGTAAGCATAACCTGTTGTCAATAAAAGCGAGTTCTCAGCTAAAAAGTGGATCACATCCGGAGTTTCCGAAACCTCTATGGACTCGACTATTCGGTTTAGTCCGGAATGCCCGGCAATGACTTTAGCATCTTTGAAAGCATCAACGATAAATAAATCTTCTACTTTTTTCATTTCACACCTCGGCATTATCAGTACATTATTGCTTTCGACATGTTCTCTCTATATTATTATACAGCAATAGTATCTGCCTTTTTGGCTGTTTTGTATATTATAGCTTAAACTTTAGGATTTATTTATTCAAAAGGGACAATGACAATCTACCTGAATGCGATTACAATACAAAGTGAATTACGTTAAAAAAAGATTAAAAATTGTTGCGGTTAAATAAAAATCGCATAACACATTGAGGGAGAAGTGGTTTTTTAGAAAACTGTTAAACCGCTTCCAATTTAATCTAATAATAAAAGGTAAAAACAACTCAGGGAGGGAAACCCTTTGGAACAGATGAAGGATCCATTGGAACAGGGCTTAACTATTAGTAAAGATTTATTGCCGACAAAGAAAGAAGACAGGAAATGGGGAATAGGAAATTATTTTACCCTTTGGATGGGGGCCGTACATAATGTTCCATCCTATGTAACAATTGGTGGATTTTTTGCTCTCGGCTTATCTGTCGGGCAAGTCTTTTGGTCGATTATGATCGCATCCATCATTCTTGGAGCAGTTTTGGTTTTATCAGGCCATGCTGGGACCAAGTTCGGTGTTCCGGCTTCGATGCTATTAAGAACTTCTTTTGGTTCAAAGGGTGCAATGGTTCCCGGGATTATAAGAGGGTGTATTGCAGCAATTATGTGGTTTGGCTTTCAAACGTATGCAGGAAGCCTTGCTGTTACGATCTTGCTCGGAAAGCTATGGCCGGCTTATTTACAATTAGGTGGAGACTGGAGCTTCTTTGGCTTGAATCTACCAGGATTAATTTCCTTCCTATTATTTTGGGGATTAAATGTTTTGTTTGTTTTTGGCGGCATGGGTGTATTGGGGAAGTTCACCAACATCCTCTCTCCATTGGTTTATGTCGTTTTCGGCGGTATGGCTATCTGGGCCATTAAACTGGCTGGAATTAATTCGATTCTCAATTACACTTCAAAAGGAATTGAGGGAAATAGTGTAATTGTATTCTTGGCATGTATAAGTGCCTTATTGGCGACTTGGGCGGCACCGGCCGTGAGTGTTTCCGACTTTACGAGAGAAGCTAAAAGCCAAAAGGCTCAAACAGTTGGACAAATTATGGGCATAGTACTGACATACTTATTATTTGCAATCGCAAGTATTGCAGTGATTGTCGGTTCGGAAATTGCGTTTGGAACACCGATTTGGAACGTACTTGATGTTGTCGATAAATTCGACAGTAAATTTGCGATAGGTATTTCCGTTTTAACCATTTGTTTAACAACATTATCTGTAAACATTACTGGTAACATTATTCCGGCAGGATACCAATTGTCGTCCCTTTTTCCAAAAAAATTAAATTTTAAAACGGGTGCATTAATTGCTGCTGTTGTTGGAATCATGATTATGCCATGGAAACTCATGGAGAATGCCACAAGTATTTTCACCTTCTTGGGTATAATGGGCGGCTTATTAAGCCCGGTTTTAGGAATCATGCTCGCACAGTACTTTGTTATAGCGAAAAAAGAAATCAATATGAAGGATTTGTATAGTGGGAACTCCACTTATAATTACCAAAATGGATTTAATATTCCGGCCTTAGTAACGATTGTGATTTCAGGGTTCTTTAGTTTGATTGGACAATTTGTCCCAGCTTTTAAGCCTTTTTATGATCTTTCATTTTTTACAGGAACAATCTCTGCGTTTTTAATCTACACGATCCTTGTTAAAAAAGGTCTGTTTTTCTCGAACAGTACTTTTAGTATTAAAGGCAGATTAAAGAAGAAGATTTCTTAGGTTAATCAGGTGCTTTATAGCACCCCAGGAGAAAAATAAACTCAATGTACTTCAGGGAGGAATTACTGTGAGCTACGATTTGATTATTAAAGGCGGGAATGTTGTATTCCACGACGGGGTTCGCAAAGCTGATATTGGAGTAAAAGATGAAAAGATTGTCTGTATCGCTGAGCAAATCACAAGCGATGCAAAAGAAGTAATTGATGCTGCAGGTCAGTATGTTATGCCGGGAATGATCGACACACATGTGCATATCAGCGAGCCTGGCCGCACCCATTGGGAAGGGTTTGAAACGGGTTCTAAATCGCTGGCTGCTGGTGGGACTACATGCTATGTAGAAATGCCGCTAAATGCACTGCCTGCAACAACTAGCAGAGAGAATTTACAGCTTAAGCTCGATGCTGCAATAAATCAAAATTATGTCGATTATTCCTTCTATGGCGGACTAGTACCGGATAATTTGGATAAGCTTGCAGAACTGGACGAAGCAGGAGTACCAGCTTTCAAATGTTTCTTATCAGATATTACAAGCGAGGTCCCAGGAGACTTCCTTCATGTAGATGATTACACGCTGTATAAAGGCATGCAAAAGTTGGCTGAACTAGATCAATTGCTATGCATCCATGCTGAAAATCCTTCGATTACCAAAAAACTTGGCCAAGAATTTGCCAGCTTAGGAAAAAATTCAGGAGTGGAATATGCTGAGTCACGACCGGTATTTACAGAGGTAGAAGCTGTTTCCCGTGCAATTCTTTTTGCGAAAGAAACCGGATGTAAACTACATTTGGTTCATATTAGTACTTCCGAGGCCATTCAAGTAATTCAAAAAGCTAGGCAGGAAGGCGTGGATGTAACAGTTGAATCTTGCCCGCACTATTTTGCCTTCACTGCTGAGCAAGTGGATGAAATAGGCCCGAAAGCAAAATGCCAGCCGCCTATCAGACCTGCTAACGTTCAGGCAAAGCTATGGGAAGAGCTTTTAAATGGAAATATCGACTGGCTTACTTCCGACCATTCACCTTGTACGGAAGATTTAAAGCAAGGAAATCTGTGGGAAGCTTGGGGCGGAATTAGCGGCTGCCAAAACAATGTCGACCTTATGTTTGACTTGGCCGTAAAGCAGCGTGGATTAGCGGTTGAAAAGTTTGTTGATTTAATTGCAACAAATCCGGCTAGACGCTTCAACATCCCTACTAAAGGTGAAATCGCCCTATCTAAAGATGCAGACATTATATTGGTGGATCCTAACCAATCCTATGTTGTAAAAAGAGAAGACCTCTATTATAAAAACAAACATAGTGCTTATGAAGGCAGAAAAATTGACTGCCGTGTAACGAAAACGATCGTTCGCGGAAATGTCGTTTTCGACCTGGAAAAAGGCATTGTCGGTGAACCAACAGGAAAGCTTGTAACGAAGAAATAACTTATACGCCATATTCAGTCTTCCCATCGCCTAGATTTGGCGATGGGAATCAAACGCTAGGGGGATTAAAAGTGGCTAGTTTCGACTTAATAATAAAAAATGGACAAATCGTTACCGAAGACGCAATCGTTCAAGGAGATATCGCGATTAAGAACGGAAAAATTGCTGCTGTCGGCAACTCTTTAGAGGGAAATGCGGATAAAGTAATTGACGCAAAAGGACTCCACATTCTGCCTGGTCTAATTGATACCCACGTTCACTTTAATGAGCCGGGAAGAACAGAATGGGAAGGTCTTGAAACAGGGAGCAGAAGTTTGGCCGCGGGCGGAGTAACTTCCTTTGTAGATATGCCGCTAAATAGTACGCCTCCTACGATAAATAAGAAAAATTTAGATTTGAAAAAATCTCTTGCTGAGGAAAAATCCATCGTAAACCCATATTTTTGGGGCGGCTTGGTACCGGAAAATATTGATGATTTGAAGGAACTTCATGAAAATGGAGTCTTAGGCTTTAAAGCATTTATGTCACCAAGTGGAATTGCTGATTTTAGCAATGTAGATGATGAAACCATCTTTAAGGGCATGAATGAAATTACCTCTGTAGGGTCTTTTTTAGCTGTACATGCTGAAAGCACGGTCATTTGTGATCAACTTGCGCAAAAAAAGCAAAAAGAAGGCAAAACATCTGCACGCGATTTTGTCGAATCCCGACCGATCATTTCAGAAATTGAAGCGGTGCGCCGAATCCTTTCCTATGCAGAAGCAACTGGATGCCGATTGCATATTGTGCACGCCAGCAGCAGGAAGGTTGTCGAGATCATTGAAGAGGCGAAACAAAGAGGAGTAAATATTACTGTTGAAACTTGCCCGCATTATCTGTCTTTAACGGTGAAGGATTTGGAAGAAAAAGGCGGATTAGCAAAATGCTGCCCTCCTCTTCGGGATGAAGAAGAAGTGGAAGACTTGTGGGTAGCTGTAGCCAATGGCGAAATTGATGTCATTGCTTCCGACCATTCACCAGCGCCTGCCTCCATGAAGAAGATTGAAGGTAACTTCTTTGAAGGTTGGGGCGGTATTTCAGGTGCGCAGTCCACTTTGAATATTTTGCTGACAGAAGGTTATTTTAAACGAAATATTCCATTGGAGAAAATCGTCGCTTTAACAGCTACAAACCCGGCAAAGTTATTTGGGCTTTCAAATAAAGGAACCATTGCTGCTGGCTACGATGCCGATTTGGCGATTGTTAATTTGGATGAAAGCTTTGAGCTTAAGGAAGAAGATTTATTCTACCGTCACCAGCACTCACCATATGTTGGCATGACATTTAAAGGGAAAGTAAAAACAACCATTGTCAACGGAGAAATTGTTTTTGACAATGGCCATATTACCAAAGAGTTAACGAATGCTTAAACAATTATAGAATCAAAAAGGGCGTAGAGGATATCTTCTCTAGCCCTTTTAATATAAGGCAGCTTTTTTACCGAAAGCATCGACTCCCTGACACAATCACTTTGATTAGAAAGGTTTGAAGCTGCATATGGAATTCAGAGTTAAAGATTTACTAAATATACCATCACTTAAAGACGCAGTCGTTCTTAGTGGAAACGGCTATTTGAATAACGTAATAAAAGGGGCCACAATCATGGAAGCTCCAGACATTACGGACTGGTTAAAGGGTGGGGAGCTGATTATGACAAGCTTTTATCCGATTCGTTCTTTTAATGAAGAGGAACAAAAGCGGTTTATTGTCAAATTGGTAGAAAAAGGGGTTAGCGCCCTTGTAGTAAAAACCCATCGCTACGTCGCTGAAATTCCCGAACCTATGGTAAGTGCGGGTGAAGCCTACCGGATGCCGATTATCCAAATTCCGAAGGAGATTCCCTATGTAGACGTGCTGTATCCAGTCATGGGGAAGATACTTAATAATCAAGTGATCAAACTGCAATATTACAAAGAAATACATGACAGATTTACGGCTTTATCTCTGGCTGATGAGGGGCCCGATAAAATAATTGAGACGTTAGAGAGGTTGATCGGCAATCCCGTCGCCCTTTTTGATCGGAATTTCCATTGTATAGTGTCAACACTTCCTTCCCTTGCCGCATTCGAACTAGTTGAAAAAATCCCATATTATAAACAGACTGAGGGGATTAAATTTCCTCATTTCCGGCAAATTGTCAAATACCCAGACCTAAGTGGTCAAATAGGATATCAAATCGTTGTACCGGTTGAAACGATGAACAATATCAAAACCTATCTGTTGATTGGTGAAGTTCATAAACCACTTGAAGAACTTGATTTTATCGCTGTTGAAAATGCCGCAACCGCGCTTTCCCTTGAATTAGTCAAACAGTTTGCGGTCGCGGAAGTGGATAAGAAATTTAAAAATGACTTATTAGGTGAATTAATTGAAGGGAAAGTACAATCTCCTACATCCATCTATCAAAATGCCAATTTAATTGGATGGGATTTATCTGGTTCCTTTGCAGCTGTTTTGTTTAAAGTGTTAAATCATGGCGAAACAATTTCTTCCAAGAGAAATAAATGGGGCCTGTCAATGCAGAATGAGATGATGGTGTATGATGTGATCCATCGTTTCCTGCCAAATGAGATTATTGGAACAAAAAGCAACTTAGTCATCGTGCTTTGGAAAATCGATGATAAGGAAGAAAATGATAAGCTATGGATGTCAAAAATAAATCAAACAGCTCGAAAGATCCAAGAGCTGCTAAAAACACAGAATAGCAAGATGGGGCTTCAAGTAGGAATTGGAAACATCGCTACTAGTATGGCTGAAATTTCGGCGAGCTTTAAAAAAGCACAAGATGCACTAGAGCTTGGAGAGGTTTTACATGGAAAAGAGACCATTACTGCGTTTTCGGAATTGGGCATATTTAGGCTCTTGAGCCAAATTGAAGACATAGGTCTCCTAAAAACGTTTATTCCAGCTTCATTGCAAAAATTGCTAGATTATGCACAAGCAAATCAAAAAGATTTGTTACAAACGTTAAAAGTCTTCTTGGAGTGCAATCAAAATGCGACAAGGACGGCGCAAGTACTTTACGTACATCATAAAACCGCTGTTTATCGGCTTGATAGAATCAAGGAGATTACCGGAATGAAGTTTGAAGACCCGGAGGAAATGTTATCTGTTCAAGTCGGGTTGAAAATTATCAATCTTCTTGAACGAGAAAACAAACCAATATATTGAATACGCTAGCTGTTTTTTGAACGCCTAGAAAACTTAGCACTTTATGCTAATTGTGTGCATAGTGCATTAAACTCACGGTCTATTTTGTTCAATTTGTTGGTTGAAAGCCAGTGAAGAAAGATGTAAATTATAGGAGGTTGATAGACTGATTGCTTCTCGTATAAACCACATAATTTATTCGTTTACGGTCAATAGAAAAGGGAGGAAATTGATAAATGGATTTACCTGTAAATATATTGATGTGGCTGATGGCTGCTTTACCTATAGTAATCCTTATTTTACTCATGGTGAAGTTTAATTGGGGAGCTGCGGAAGCCGCGCCCATTGGACTTTTGGCGGCATTTATCATTTCCATCGTTTTTTTCAAATCGGATTTGCAATTAATAGGTTTGGAAAGTGCGAAAGGTATTTGGACTTCTGTAACCGTCATCATGATTATTTTGCCTGCTATTCTAATATATGAAGTGGCCAGTGAGGCCAACGCATTTGATAGTATTCGCAACGGATTAAAAAAATTCACGTCAAATGAACTGCTTCAATTAATGGCTATAGGCTGGGTGTTCGCCAGTTTCTTGCAAGGGATCACTGGCTTTGGTGTTCCGATCGCGGTTTGTGCCCCGTTATTAGTCGGACTGGGTGTCAGACCACTATGGGCTGTCGTCATTGCTCTATTAGGGCAGGCTTGGGGCAATACGTATGGAACCTTAGCTGTGGCATGGGACGCGCTTGTTTCCCAGGCGGGTATTCAAGGATCAACGTTAACGGAAGCCGCTATATGGGCTTCTTTATTCATCTGGATTATTAATATAGCCACAGGTATTACGATTAGCTGGGCCTATGGCCGCTGGACGGCTGTGAAAAAAGGTTTGCCGGCAGTTCTCATTATCTCTTTAATTCAGGGTGGAGGACAAACGCTTTTATCACAAACAAATCCTGCATTAGCAGCATTTATTCCATCATTACTGTCACTGGTCGCAATTTATTTCATTGGAAAGATCAGCATGTACAGGCAATCTTGGAGTATGCATGCTAGTCCCATCATGCTTCGTCAAGAAAGAGAAACGGATGAGGTTGAAGTGGCTGCTGATGATTCTCTTACTATGAATCAAGCATTTTTTCCTTTTTACGTATTAACTGTTATCACATTACTTGTTTTACTAATTTCCCCTTTAAAGGAATTTTTGAATCAATGGAAGGTTGGTCTCAGTTATCCTGAGACGTCGACTGTCTATGGCATAGTAAACCATGCTTATGATTTGTTCTCACCTCTTATGCCATTAACGAATTCCGGTTTATTTCTGCTTCTATCCGCAATCACAGGCTTTATCTTTTTTAAGAAAAAAGGAAAGATTGAAAAAGGCGGAGGAATGCGGGCGATCAGGAGAACGATTGAAAAAACCATCCCTTCTACGATTGCAGTGATCGGACTGATCATTATGTCTAAAATAATGGGCGGAACTGGACAGACAACAGAACTTGCGATGGGAACTGCCGGAGTTATGGGTCAGACTTATGTATTTTTGGCACCGGCGATTGGCGTTCTAGGATCATTTATGACTAGCAGCAATATGTCCTCCAATATATTATTCGGTGGGTTCCAACAGGCGACATCTTCGCTATTGCGTTTAAACGAAGCAGCTATATTGGGTGCTCACACTGCAGGCGGCGCGCTTGGGTCGGTTCTATCGCCAAGTAAAATCATTCTTGGGACAACAACGGCTGGAATCCTTGGTCAGGAAGGCCATGTCCTTAAAAAGATTTTGCCTGTCGTCATAACGGTTGCTATTTTGATAGGAATCATATTAACGGTTGTTACACGGTTTATTTAGGAGGAATATTAAAAATGAAGGGTTTTTTTTCAAGCAAAATAGGTTACCAAACAATTGCTACGCTTGTTACACTCTTGTCCTTCCCTTTTCTTTATGTGGGCGGCACACAGCATAGTAGCGGTGTTTTGAATATTGGCTTCTTATTGATGCTGTCAGGAATGCTGGCTACCCCAGTTATAGGGTTTGTTTATGGGAAAAAATCAGCAAAAACAGAAATTGCCAAAGAAGTTGCGAAAGAAGTTTCAAAAGTTGCAAGCCCGAAATTACGTGGCAACGAAGTATAAATTTCTAAGCGAAGGTTAAAAAACATCGGCAAAAGGCCCGATGTTTTTTCTTCCACATTGCTTTTGTCCAATGTGGATAAAAAAACATATTAATTTTATCTATATATCATAATGAAATCTAAAGTGAAAATGCTTACACTAAAGTAGGGAAGAATAGATATGAATCGTTATCTGAACTTTTTTCTTGGGGGTAACACCAATGGATGATTTACAAAGAGAAGTAGCTGAAAGATTGGATTGGTTAGGCGAGTTTGGAAAAGATCCAAAAGGAGGAGTCAGCCGCCTATTATATTCCAAAGAGTGGACCGAGGCTCAGCATGCTTTAAAAGCTTGGATTGAGCAAGAAGGCCTGGAAGCCCAATTTGATGAAATTGGCAATTTATTTGGGGTATTAAAAGGAAAAGATACCGGCGAAACAGTTCTTACGGGTTCGCATGTTGATACCGTTATAAACGGCGGGCGATATGATGGCGCCTATGGAATTGTGGCTGGAATCCTTGCGCTGAAGTATTTAAAAGAAAAATATGGCCAACCGCTTCGAAACATTGAAGTCGTTTCAATGGCAGAAGAAGAAGGTAGCCGCTTCCCTTATACCTTCTGGGGCTCAAAGAACATTGTAGGATTAGCCAAACGTGAAGATGTTGAAAATATTCGCGATTTTGAAGGCACATCGTTTGTTGAAGCAATGAAGAGCTCAGGCTTTGATTTTAGAGATGAATCGAAAGAAGCGCGAAAGGACATCAAAGCGTTTGTTGAAGTTCATGTTGAACAGGGAAGTGTGTTAGAAACAGAAAAGAAATCAGTTGGTGTGGTACATAGTATTGTTGGTCAGCGAAGATTTACTGTTGAAGTAGTGGGAGAAGCGAACCATGCAGGTACAACTCCAATGGGATACAGAAAAGATGCAGTTTATGCTGCAAGCCAAATGATATTCGAACTGATTAAGATGGCAAGAGAAGTGGGCGACCCACTTGTCACAACAGTCGGCAAGATTGAGGTGCAGCCGAATATCGTCAACGTTGTGCCTGGAAAAGCAATCTTCACCATAGACGTGCGCCATACAGATAAAGAGGCAATCGTATCCTTTACAGATCAGATCACTGCAAAAATTAATGAGGTTTCAAAAGAACACGGTGTTGAAGCGGCCATTGACATGTGGATGGATGCAGACCCGGTTCCAATGGACCCCCAAGTAGTTGAATTGATTGAGAAGCAATGTAAGGAAAACGGTTTGAATTATAAGTTAATGCATAGCGGCGCGGGACATGATTCGCAAATTTTTGCGCCACATGTGCCGACAGCAATGTTATTTGTACCTAGCCTTAAAGGGATTAGCCATAATCCAGCCGAATATACCGAGCCGGAAGATTTAGCTGAAGGGGTTAAAGGACTCATTGGCGCCCTTTATGAACTAGGTTATAAATAAGATACAAAAACTACGTTTAGAGGAGATATGAGATATGGGTTATCCAAAAGATATTCTTACTAGCAGATCCATTATTAAGCATGGTAAATATGCTCTAATTGCCCCTGAGGGTTTGGTAAATAATGTTGTCCCTGGGTTTGAAAATTGTACCATCTCCATTCTTGGATCACCAAGGCTTGGTGCAAGCTTCGTAGACTATATCGTGACCATGCATGAAGGCGGTAAAAACACGGAAGGTTTCTGCGGCCAGGAAGATGTAGAGTCATTTGTTTATGTACTTGAAGGAAAAGTAAAAGCATCAGCTGGCGAACAGGAATATGTCCTTGATGGCAGCGGCTACTTATACTGCCCGCCAGGAGTGAAAATGTACCTTGAAAACCTTGAAGCCGGCGATTCAAAGCTGTTCCTTTATAAGCAAAAACACAAGCCGCTTGAAGGACGTAAGCCATGGGTTGTATCTGGGCATGCTGACCAAATTGAGTTTGCAAATTATGACGATATGCATAATGTCCATCTTAAAGACTTATTACCAACAGATATTGCTTTTGATATGAACTTCCATATTTTATCCTTTGACCCAGCGGCAAGCCATCCGTTCATAGAAACGCATGTTCAAGAGCATGGCGCTTACCTGCTATCCGGTGAGGGAATGTACAATCTCGATAATAAATGGATTCCAGTGAAAAAAGGCGATTATATCTTTATGGGACCTTATGTTCATCAGGCAGCATACGCGGTTGGGCGCGAGCCGCTTGCATACCTCTACTCAAAAGATTGCAACAGAGATGCTTCATTATAAAAAGTAGGTGCACAAATGAAAGTAACAAAAGAACAGTTAAAAGAATTAATAAAAAACAAGCTTCATAAAGCAGGCCTTAAGGAAGACCATGCCGACACAGCAGCAGATATTCTTGTGTTTGCTGATGAGCGCGGAATTCATTCCCATGGGGCAATGAGAGTAGAGTATTATGCTGAACGAATTGCAAAAGGCGGAATTAATGCCACCCCTGACTTTCAATTTGAAAAAACGGGTCCTTGCACAGGAGTCTATCATGCTGATGGCGGTTCGGGTTTTGTAGCAGCGAAAAATGCTATGGATGAAGCGATTGCGATGGCAAAAGAAAGCGGCGTGGCCATTGTAGGGGTAAAGAATATGTCACATAGCGGTGCCATCTCTTACTTCACCCATCAAGCAGCCGAGGCAGATTTAATAGGGTTTTCAGTCTGTCAATCGGATCCGATGGTTGTCCCATTTGGCGGGGCTGAACCTTATTACGGGACTAACCCAATAGCCTTTGCCGCACCGAGCAGCGATGGAAAAAAAATAACCCTGGATATGGCTACAACAGTTCAGGCATGGGGTAAAATCCTCTATGCCAGGTCCAAAAATGAGCCAATTCCAGACACCTGGGCTGTTGACAATAACGGGGAAGCAACAACAGATCCATTTAAGGTAAATGCGCTCTTGCCAATAGCCGGGCCAAAGGGCTATGGATTGGCAATGATGGTTGACGTTCTTTCCGGAATCCTACTTGGGCTTCCTTTTGGGAACAAGGTATCCTCCATGTATGATGATTTAACAGCCTACCGCAAATTAGGCCAGCTTCATATTGTCATTAATCCAGCTTTCTTCACAGGGTTAAGCGAGTTTAAGCAAGACATAACACAAACGATGGAAGACTTAAATCAGATTAAACCTGCGCCAGGTTTTTCTAAAGTTCTATTCCCTGGGCAAAACAATGACATGGTCATAGCGGAGTACCAGGAAAAGGGAATTGAAATTGTAGACGAAATTTATGACTATTTAATCTCTGATACGATTCACAACAATAAATACGACCACAAAAACCCATTTGCTAAATAGAGACAATCCTTCTAACAGACAGCTTAAAACCTACTATACCCAAAGAGGTGCGACAGATGAGGGTAACAAAAGAACAATTAAAAGACTTAGTTGTCAATAAGCTTCATAAAGCAGGCCTACTAGAGGAGCATGCAGCTGGTGTAGCGGATGTACTTGTTCATGCAGACGCTAGAGGCGTACATTCCCACGGCGCAATGCGAGTTGAATATTACGCTGAAAGAATTGCTAAGGGTGGAATCAATAACAGCCCCGAATTTAAATTCGAAAAAACAGGACCATGCTCAGCGATTTTTGATGGTGATAATGGAGCTGGACACGTGGTGGCGAAATTGGCCATGGATGAAGCGATAAAAATGGCCAAGGAAAATGGAATTGCTGTGGTGGGTGTAAGGAGAATCGGCCATAGCGGGGCTCTTTCATACTTTGTTCAGCAAGCGGCAAATGAAGATTTGGTTGGAATCTCTGTCTGTCAATCCGACCCAATGGTCGTACCATTTGGCGGTGCCGAGCCTTATTACGGGACAAATCCAATCGCTTTTGCCGCTCCTGGCAAGGACGGAGAGCATATTACATTTGATATGGCAACAACCGTGCAGGCTTGGGGAAAAATCCTTCATGCCAGATCGAAGAATGAACCGATCCCTGCTGACTGGGCTGTTGACGTTAACGGGGAGCCGACAACCGATCCATTTAAAGTCAATGCATTATTGCCGATCGCTGGACCAAAAGGCTATGGCCTGATGATGATGGTGGATGTTCTTTCGGGAATCCTCCTGGGACTGCCATTTGGGAACAAGGTATCTTCGATGTACCATGATCTGACAGAATATCGAAATCTTGGTCAGCTGCACATCGTTATCAATCCGGAATATTTTACGGGATTGGGTGCCTTTAAGGAGGCAATTGCCCAGACGATGCAAGATTTAAATAACATTAAGCCGGCACCGGGATATAAAAAGGTTTCCTACCCAGGCCAAAGAAGTGCCGAGAGAGAACAAGCGTATGAAAGGGACGGCATTGAAATTGTCGACCATATTTACGAATATTTAACATCAGATGTCATTCATAATAACGCCTATGATAATAAAAGCCCTTTTGCAAAATAATTGAAGATATCATTTTTTTATAAAAGGGCGACTAGAATAAGTCGCCCTTTCCAATTTAAAAGTTGAAAATTCACATAATTAAGCAATAGGATAGAAACCGCCTTCCATTGCAGAAGATAAGAATAGTGCTGCAAGCAGAGGGAAATAGCGAGAAAAATGTTTCTAAGCCAAAAAATAAAAAAAGAGGTGCTTCAACGAATGCTTTATACCATTATTAAACAGAATTCCTACCAGGATTCCATTAACTTAATGCTTCTTACGAATAAAATTTCTACTATGGACGGAATTAATAAAGTCCAGGTTATGATGGGAACTCCGGCCAATAAAGATATCTTTAAATCGTCTGGCCTTTATACAGAAGAGCTTGAAAAAGCAGCTCCAAATGATATGTGTATTGTTGTTGATACAGATTCCGAGGACAAGGTACAGGAAGTTCTTGACGAAGTTGAGGACTACTTAAAGAACCAGTCAATCGCAGGCAGCAAGCAGGACTTTGAAACTGTACGTACATGGGATAAGGCACTTAAAGTTATGCCAGACGCGAATGTTGCTTTGATTTCCACACCGGGGCAATATGCGGCGGAAGAAGCAGACAAAGCGCTTGACAATGATTTGCATGTCATGATTTTCAGTGACAACGTATCAATCGAAGATGAGCGCCGCCTCAAAGAAAAAGCTCATGAAAAAGGCCTTCTCGTCATGGGCCCTGACTGTGGTACAGAAATTTTGAGTGGCGTACCGCTCGCATTCGCGAACGTTGTGAAGAAAGGAAATATTGGACTTGTTGGCGCTTCAGGAACTGGAATCCAAGAAGTGACCGTCCAAATTGACCGTCTTGGCGGCGGTGTGACCCATGCAATCGGAACTGGGGGACGTGACCTTTCTGATAAAGTCGGCGCGATTACAATGATTGACGCAATTAAAGGTTTGGCTGCGCATAATCAAACAGAGGTAATCGGAATTGTTTCGAAGCCGCCTGCAAAAGAAGTGCGTGACCAAGTGGTTGAACTCCTCCAAAGTCTGTCAAAGCCTGTTGTGGCGATTTTCCTAGGTGAAAAGCCGCACAATCATGAAGGAAACATCTATTATGCCAATACACTTGAGGAAACAGCAGCCATCGCGGTAGATCTTTCAAAAGGGAATCCTGTTAAAGGAAGCTACAATCAAATGAATACCGAAGTACCGGCAGTTAATCTAAAGCCTGAACAAAAAACAATTAAAGGGCTTTATTCCGGTGGAACGCTTGGATACGAAGCAGCTACCCTCATTAGCAGAGGCCTTGGTATCGGCTTGAGTGATTCTCACGATGAAGGATACCTGTTACAGGAAAATGGCTTTGATGTAGCTGACCTTGGTGACGATATCTTTACTCAAGGAAAGCCGCATCCAATGATCGACCCTGAAACAAGAGTGAAATACTTCAAAAAGGCAGCTGAAGATGAGTCAACAGCCTTGATTCTTTTCGATGTCGTTCTTGGTTACGGTTCCCATGAAGATATGGCTGGCGCGTTGATTCCTGCCATCCAAAAAATTCAAAGCGATGCAAAAGAAAAAGGCAAAGAAATTTACTTTGTCGCGACTGTTTGCGGTACTGAGCAAGACCCACAAGATATTCAGGAGCAAAAAGCAAAACTTGAGCAAGCTGGCGTTATTATTAGAAACAGCAATAACCAAGCGGTCCGCACAGCTCTTGCCATGCTGGACATCGAGCTGAAAGAAGTCGAGAAGGAATTGGTTTCCGTTAACCAGCCTGCAAAAGCGGAAATTAGCATCTCACCTGCGCTTGAAAAACTATTGAATGAAAAACCAAGCGTGATTAACGTTGGTTTGAAGAGCTTTGCTACAGCCGTTACTGAAACTGGCGGTAAAGCGGTTCAATATGACTGGCGTCCAGTTGCCGGCGGAAACGAAAGAATGCGCAAGGTATTAAGTGTCCTTCGTTAATTGGGTGGAACAAGGATTTTAAATCTAAAAAGAGGGTTGCATTGCAAAAAATGCTAAAGGTTTAGCGCGCTTTGCGGCCCTTTATATTGTAAAAAACGACTTACGAATTCAGGAGGAAAGACACATGTATGGATCATATAAAACAATTGATGAAGCAAACCGCGCGGTAATCGATAAAATCGTATCAGGCGCCCCATTTTTAGTTGATGTTGTCCCAGCAAAATCAGTCATTCAAGAATTAAATGGGAAGGTTCTACTTCATGCAGGCCCGCCAACAAAGTGGGAGAACATGCCAAGCCCAATGCAAGGCTCTTGTGTAGGAGCCGCATTATTCGAAGGCTGGGCAGCAAACGCAGATGAGGCGTTTAAATTGTTCGAGAATGGAGAAGTTGAATTCATTCCATGTCATCATGTAAACGCAGTTGGCCCGATGGGTGGAATCACATCAGGCAATATGCCAGTTGTTGTCGTGGAAAATCGTGACGGCGGGAACCAAGCCTATTGCACAATGAACGAAGGAATCGGTGCAGTACTTCGCTTCGGCGCATATTCCGAGGAAGTAACAAATCGTCTTGCATGGTTCAGGGATGTTCTAGGTCCTGTTCTTTCCAAAGCTCTTCAGAAAACTGAGGACGGATTGAATATTAACGTCATGATCGCAAGAGCTATTACAATGGGCGATGAATTCCACCAACGAAATATTGCAGCATCACTTATTTTCCTAAAAGACATCGCACCATACATTTTACAAACAGATGCATCTGAGAAAGATAAACAAGATGTCATTCAATTCTTAGCTGATACAGATCAGTTCTTCCTAAATATAGCGATGGCAACATGTAAAGCCGTCTTGGATACAGCTAGACAGATTGAGCACGGAACAGTCGTTACGGCCATGTGCCGGAACGGCCACGAATTTGGGATTCGCATTGCGGGCATGGGCGATCAATGGTTTACCGCACCTGTTAATACGCCGCAAGGTTTGTTCTTTACAGGCTATGACCAAGATATGGCTTGCCCTGATATGGGTGACAGTGCCATCACTGAAACATTTGGTATCGGCGGAATGGCAATGATCGCTGCACCTGGTGTTACTCGTTTCGTAGGCGCGGGCGGCTTTGATGATGCACTTAAAACAAGCGATGAGATGATGGAAATTTGTATCGACCAAAACCCTAACTTTTCAATCCCAACTTGGGATTTCCAAGGCTCATGTCTTGGTATTGATGCGAGGAAGGTCGTTGAAACTGGAATTGAACCAGTCATCAACACTGGTATTGCCCATAAAGAAGCAGGGGTTGGCCAAATTGGCGCGGGTACTGTTCGCGCACCGCTTGCTTGCTTTGAAAAAGCAATTGATGCTTATGCGGTTAAACTCGGCCTAATCGAACCAGCTAATTCCTAATGGATAAAAAGACTCTTTTTGGAGAGGAATATAGTCATCTAGTTCCTCTCCTTCTTTGTAAAAAGACGAGAGGCCAAGTCCATAGTATTTTTACAAATGGCTTTAATATTATCATGGGGGACTCTCTTGTTTTTATTGGGAATCGTAAAAACGGTCTCCTGCCATTTGGCATTCATCTTCGGGAAATGGACACTTCTAGGGCCGTTGCCGCTGTAAATAATGGAGACTCGGTTTTTTGGAACATAAAAACGGAGTCTTTGGAATTTCCAAGGATAACGATTCGTTTAAATAAAGGAAAAAGCTTTAAAAATGAATTAGCCGAACTGAAGGAAACGAAGATTTTTGAAGCGAGTTTTGAAAGGCTTTTTACCCAATTAGTCGGTATAGAAGAAAGAACAGGGTTGGATGTTGATATCCAATTATTCTTGGAAAAATGGAATGAACGAAGTGGACAAACATGGACGGATACAGAAACATTTATAATCATGTTGATCGAAGCAGCCACGTCCAGTGACGAGCACTCCATTGAGAAGGCTCTTCGATACTTTCTTGGTAGAGGACAAGGCTTGACGCCTTCGGGTGATGACATGGTTGTTGGACTGCTTGCATTCGATGCTGTCTCCCACTTCATTTTTGCTCCGTTTTATCAAAAGCTTTCCAAGCTATTGGGTGAACCCATTACAACTGATGTGGGCAGAGAATACTTAAGGTATGCATTGGAACATGAATTTAGCTCAACGGTTTCTAAAATGGTCAATGCACTTGTCATCGAACGTGATTCCGACTTCAAAGAGGTCTTTGGGAATTTGCTTGGAGTTGGCCACAGTTCGGGAATGGATACATTATTCGGCATCCTGATAGGAATGCTAGCTTATAAAAATTTTTACAGAGAATAAAACGCAATTTAAATGACAACGGTGGAGAGTGTTAATATGAGTAAAATCGTTCTAGCAATTGGCGGAAATGCCATTATAAAAGAGGGTCAAAAGGGTACGATTGAAGAACAGCAAAAAAATATTAATGAAAGCTGTGAGCCTGTTCTTGGTCTAATCGAGGAAGGCCATACAGTTGTCATCACACACGGTAATGGCCCGCAAGTTGGGAATACGTTAATTAAAGGTGAGATGGCTAAATCGGTCGTCCCAACCTATCCATTAGATGTATATGATGCTGAAACACAAGGGAATTTAGGCTATTTGATTCAGCAAGCTTTTAAAAATAAAATGGTTGAGCGAAATATTAATAAGACAGTTGCCACGATCGTCACACAGTCAGTTGTTTCCAAAGATGACCCGGCATTTGAAGCACCAACAAAGCCAATCGGGCCATTTTATACAAAAGAAGAAATGGAAGAAATAACCAAAAAGGACAACCTTACATTTGTAGAAGATAGCGGAAGAGGCTATCGACGTGTCGTTGCTTCTCCAAAGCCAGTTAAAATAGTTGAAAAAGAAGCAATCGAAGCATTGCTTGAGAAGGACATTACGGTTATTACTGCCGGCGGTGGCGGAATCCCAGTCACCGAAAATAACGGCAAGCTGGAAGGCATTGAAGCAGTCATTGATAAAGATTTCGCAAGCGCACTCTTGGCTGCTGAAATAAATGCCGATTATTTATTCATCGTAACGGGTGTAGAGCAAGTTGCGATTAATTTTGGCAAACCAAATCAACAGAACCTATTTGAAATGACAGTGGAAGAGGCACTTCGTTATATGGAGGAAGGCCAATTTCCAAAAGGAAGCATGGGGCCGAAAATTGAAGCAGCCATCATGTTCCTTCAAAAAGGCGGTAAGAACGTCATCATTACATCAATTGAAAAACTTCAAGATGCTCTTGCCGGAAAAACAGGTACACGTATCGTAATGAAATAATTCAACTAGCCTCTATATGTAAAACATATAGAGGCTTTTTTAAGAATTGTCCTGTTTGTGCACCTAAGTAAGGGGCCAGTGATTTTTTCAGCGTTGATTGAAGCGAAGGGCACCGACTCCGGCGGGATCTAGTGGCAAGGTGGAGACCCCACAGGCGCCTTGGCGCCGAGGAGGCTCAACTGATGCCCGGCGGAAAGCTTGTGCCTCGTGACAAGCGAAAACCGCCTGTCTCTGCGATGATTATTCCCAGAAGCTTTCCTTGCGAAGAGGAAATCAACAACCATAATAAAAGAAAAGGAGGGACATTTTTTGAGAAAATCGGAAAATGACTATTCGGTGATGAAAAACGGCCCAATCAAATTTACGGAGTCTAAGGAACAACATGCCCGTTTAAATGCCGTGTTAAAAAGTATGACTGAAGGAATTATTCTAGCCGATAACAAAAAGAATATTGTTTACCAAAATGAATTTGTCACGCATTCTCTTTTTCCTGGGATGAGGGTTGAAAATCTTCAAACAGAAGTTGAACTAATAAATTTTCTGCAAAAACTCAGCATTTCTGAAAATGACCAACTAAATCAGTTACCACAATTGGAAGATATCTCAGTCAAACTGACGATTGAGAAGGATAAACGATTAAAATATATTATGTTGAATAAATTTAGTGTGTATTCTGATACATCTTATATAGGCAATGGATATTTACTTCGTGACATTACAAAAGAAGAAGAAATTGATCAGCTTAAAAGTAATTTGATTACGATTGCCAGCCATGAATTTAAAACCCCAATCACGAGCATTCGCGGCAGTGTGGAAACATTGATGATCCAGGATGCGGATTGGGATGAGGACTTCAAACAAGAGCTTTTGCAGGGAATTCATGAAGATATTTTACATCTTCAGGATTTGATTTCAGTCTGGCTTGATATCAAGAAAATTGAAATGGGGACGTTGTCTCTAAATAAAGGTCATTTCGTGGTCTCTCAGCTGATTTTAAACACGCTTGACCATTTGCCAAATGAGTTTGTTCAAAGTAAGCTTGTCAGCTTTAAAGAGGAGAATGATGTTAAATTCCCTTTACTGTATGGTGATGAAAAGCGGCTTCAACAAGTACTGCTGAACTTAATTATGAATGGGCTAGTCCACAATGATTCTCCTGCGAAAAAAGTTGAAGTGTCTGTCACTTCAGATTCCCGGTATGTATATATTCATGTGAAAGATAATGGCATTGGGTTTTCAAAGGAACTGAGTAAAAAAATATTCGACCGCTTTTATAGAGCCGATAATTCGCCCCAGCGTAAAACTGGAGGAACGGGCCTCGGTCTATCAATCTGTCTTGGTTTAATGCAAGAGCATAATGGTGATATACTAGTCAAAAGCGAACTTGGAAAAGGCAGTGAGTTTACAATGAAGCTGCCAATTAATCATGATGATCAAGGAGGTTCACGATGAATCTTAAAGTTGCGATTGTGGATGATGAACCTAAAATTGTCAGATTTATCAAGGCGAATTTATTATACAGAGGATATAAAGTAGAAACATTTTCAGACGGAAAGCAATTTCTGGATCATTTTGATTTGCATAAGCTTGATTTAGTCCTGCTGGATGTGATGATGCCGAATATGGATGGGTTTACCGTGTTGAATAGGCTGAGGAAGTTTTCGAATGTTCCGGTTATTATCTTGACAGCAAGGAGTGATTCTAACGATTTGGTAGAAGGTTTTGAGCTTGGGGCCGATGATTATTTAACGAAACCCTTTTCGCTCGATGAACTATTTGCAAGAGTGAAGGCGGTACTCCGAAGAAGTTCCCATAAAGAGCCGATAGGGCATGAGGAAAAGTTGGTTGCCGTTGGCGGGTTTAAAATAAATCTCGCCCAAAAGCGAGTATTTGTTGATGAGAAGGATATGCACTTCACAAATACAGAGTATTTGATTTTGGAGAAGCTGGCCATCCATGCCGACAAAATTGTCAGCCATGAACAAATTCTCGTTTCTGTATGGGGAGAAGAGTATAAAGATAGAGTCGAGTATTTACGAGTGGCTATCGCCAGAATACGGAAAAAGCTAAAGGATGCAGGATGCACGGATATTTCAAATATCATATGTACGTATCCGGGGATTGGATATTCCTTTATAACGAAGGGAAAATAGAAAAAAATAGGACTCAAACATTGATCGAGTGTAGTGTATTTTATGTACACTTCTCGATCTTTTTTAATTTAAACGAACGTTCGATTTAATTGGAATGAAGCTTGATGGTTCAACCATTTTCTCTTAATTGACCTTGTTTTTATGCAAGCAAAAGTACAGAACAGAGGGGGGATTGACAAGGAAATTTAAAAGTAGTATTATTATCTCGAAGGTGAGATAACTTAATTAAGTGTAATTTTGCGATTAAAAATAATAAAAAACGAATGGTTAAAGGAGTGAACTAAAAAGTGGAACTATTAGGATTGCACCATGTATCAATTTTGACAGGAAAAGCAGAAAAAAATTACGAATTTTATACGAAAGTTTTAGGACTGAGATTGGTGAAGAAGACGGTGAATCAGGATAACACAGAATCCTATCATCTTTTCTATGCTGATGCAGAAGGAACCCCAGGCACGGAGGTAACGTTCTTTGACATTCCACACCTTGGAAAAACATACAGGGGTACTTCAGACATTTCTACTGTATCGCTAAGGGTTAAAAATTCAGATTCATTGTTATTTTGGAAAGAACGCTTTACACACTATGGCGTTGAACAGGATGATATTCAAAAAAGAGCGAATCGGGATTCATTGGCTTTTAGAGATTTCGAGGGAACCCGTTTAATCCTTGTCGCTGATAACGATGAAAAAGGTGTAAAAGCAGGAGTTCCTTGGCATAGAGATGACATCCCATTGGAGCATGCCATTATTGGTTTAGGCCCTGTTACCCTCACAGTCGCAATAGCAGAGCCAACAATCGGAGTGTTGACAGAAGTGTTGGGGTTTCGATATGCCGGGTCCTATCCGTCACTGGAAGGGGATTATCCTGAGCTAATGGTTTATACAACTGGTGAAGGGGGCAGCGGTGCAGAAGTTCATATAGAAACAAGATCTGACTTGCCGAGGGTTCGCTTAGGGCGTGGAGGCGTTCACCATGTGGCTTTCCGTGTTCCGAATGAAAAAGAATACGACCAATGGGCAGAGCGTTTGAAAGAATATAGGTTACCGAATTCAGGCAAAGTAGAACGGTATTACTTCAAAGCATTATATTTTAGGGAACCGAATGGGATTTTATTTGAATTATCAACGGACACACCAGGATTTGCGGTAGATGAACCTATGGAAACAATGGGGCAAAAACTGGCTCTTCCCTCATTTTTGGAACCGAAACGGAGAGAGATTGAAGATAAATTAAGGCCTTTACAATTACCTTAAATCTGGCTTGACCGGAGGAATCTGTTAAAGGGCCTGTGAAGGGTTCAAGTGGAATTATTTTTCGATTGACTAAAATGCTCGTTTAATATATTGTTAATCCGAGATAGTTAAATTCAAGGCATCTAAAGGAGATTTATAACATAATGAATATTCTAGTAGTAAAAGCAAATAACCGTCCTGCTTCAGAAGCAGTATCAACTAAAATGTATGAAACTTTCATGCAGAACCTTGAAGGTGTAAACGTAACAACATATGATGTGTTCGCGGAGGATATGCCATACTTTGGCCAAGATTTATTCAATGCTTTCGGTAAAGCAGAATCTGGCGAAGAAATGACGGATGTAGAACAACGTATTTTAGCTGCCAAACAAAAAGCGATGGATGCATTAAAAGCAGCAGATGTCGTTGTATTCACGTTCCCGTTATGGAACTTAACAATTCCAGCTAAATTACAAACTTTCATCGACTATGTCTATCAAGCTGGCTTCACATTCAAATATGACGAAAATGGACAATTAGTACAATTAATGACTGACAAAAAAGCCGTTATTCTAAGCGCGCGTGGTGGAGTTTACTCAACACCTGAAGCTGCACCAATGGAAATGGCTGCTAACTATATTAAAAATGTTTGTGGCGGCGTATTCGGTATGGAGATCATTCAAGAAGTGATTATTGAAGGTCATGCTGCAATGCCAGACCAGGCTGAAACTATCATTGCTGAAGGTTTGGCAAAAGTAGAAGCTGTAGCAAAAAGTTTATCAGCAGTAACGGTTTAATTATTAAATGCGGTCTAAATCAAAATGGAGTAAAATCTAAATTTAGATTTTACTCCATTTTTTTTGACGGCTGGTATCCCGTCAGTTTTTTCCGTTTTAAATCGCTTTTAGTCTTATTTTGTAGAGTTTTTAGAAATAAGAAATATCATTACATAAAGAAGAGGTCTTTATTCCTATCGTCAAATAGGAGTAAATGACCTTTTTTAATTTTCTGAATAATGTAGGATAAAATAGTAGTACTATTATAATAGTTTAGGAGGAGACGTATGAAGAAGAAGCCATTTTTGAGTGCGGCCTTAGCGGCAGGACTAGCGCTCAGCTCTCTTGGAGCATCTGTTGTTTTTGCAAAACCGGTGGAATCACAGAAAGTAGAGTCATTCCATGTGTTTGACAAAAAGGTGCTTAACAACCTCAATGTCGATAACATTTATAACAACATAGAGTATCTCTCCCGTACTCCGAGGGTAGCCGGAACGGAGGCGGAACAAAACGCCATCCGCTATGTAAAGGAGCAGTTTGAATCGTACGGGTATAAAACGGAGCTTCAGGAATTTGAATTCTATGGGTATAAAGCACCAGATGTTGTTCAGTTATCGGTTAGCGGCTATTCAGGAGACCTCAATCCTTTATCATTTACATACGGGATGGATGGCAATGTCACTGCAGAGCTGGTTTACGCTGGGTTGGGACGAGTCCAGGATTTAGCCGATAAAGACTTAACCGGAAAAATTGCTCTCGTACAGCGGGGTGAAATCTCATTCGCCGATAAAGTTCTCAACGCTGCGGCTAAAGGGGCGGCAGGAGTGATTATTTTTAACAATGCCGCTGGTGTGATCAATGGAACACTTGGTGAACCAAATGATAACTATGTCCCTGTTGTGTCGATTTTACAGGACGCTGGCCAGGCATTGGTTTCTGCCCTTAATAACGGACCTCTCACAGCCACCATCAAAATTGAAGGGGCCGAGGGCGGGCTTCGCACATCTCATAATGTCATTGCCACAAAAGCTCCTACGAATAAAAACAAAGCAACAAACAAAATTGTCGCGCTTGGGGCCCACCATGATTCCGTTGACGGAGCGCCAGGAGCAAATGATGATGCTTCAGGTACAGCGATGACACTTGAACTCGCGCGTGTGATGAAGAATATTCCAACTGAAACTGAACTGAGATTTATCACGTTTGGAGCGGAAGAGCTTGGCCTGATTGGCTCACGCTATTATGCAAGCAAGCTTTCTGAAGACGAAAAGAACCGTTTCATCGGTTACTTTAATATGGACATGGTTGGCAGCCGCGATGCTGGTCATCTGGTCATCAATGTAGCTGATGGCAATCCGAACATTGTCTCTGATACAGCACAGGCTTCGAGTGCCCGTCTTAATGGTGCTCCAACGCCATTGGAGACTGGAGGAAGCAGTGACCACGTATCGTTCACCGAAGTTGGGGTTGCTTCTGCATCGTTCATTCACCGCCCACTGGAGCCTTGGTACCACACTCCGGAAGACACCATCGATAAAATCAGTAAAGAAAAGCTTCAGGACGTGGCCCAGATTGTCGGTACAGCGGTATATGACCTCGTCCGCCCAGAGAACCAAGGACCTAAAGTGGCAAAAGGCAAAGCGAAAAAATTGTCTCACTTGTACCATGAGGAGCAAGTTCAATGACCAAAATAAATCTTAATTGAATAACAATAGAAATGACGTGTGGATTGATCACACGTCATTTTTTCTTGCAAGCTTTAGTTAATGTTCCAACTTTGCATTACATGAATTTATTCTCATCTTTAGGATTGTTCAACATCGTTTTTTCAAGCTCAAGCCTCATTTTCTCTGTCTCAATTACATAGTTTTGGTGTTTGAGTTTTTCCAGTTCCAGTTGGTCTTTCACGATATTGGCTCTAATTGTTGACTGTTTTTGTAAATGGCTTGTAATAATAGCGGTAATTGGGATCCCAAATATCAAAATAGCAGCAATCGTCCCGGTCATGACAGCCCCTCCACTCATTTGGTTTCATGTACTGTTAAGTAAATGATAACAGACTCTTCCGTCAATTTATAATGCTTTTTCAATAATAATCTAGTAAGTCACTCGCCATACGGTGACAAATTCCTAACATAGCGCCTAGAAAAGCAGATGTTCTGCGATTTGCGCCAAAGCCTCAGTTAAAATCGGATTGAATGGCGCGCAATTCCACGATTCGCGCCAAAGCTTCAGTTAAAATCGGGTTGAATGGCGCGCAAGTCTATGATTCGCGCCAAAGCCTCAGTTAAAATCGGATTGAATGGCGCGCAAGTCCGCGATTCGCGCCAAAGCCTCAGTTAAAATTGGATTGAATGGCGCGCAAGTCTGCGATTTGCGCCAAAGCCCAGTTAAAATCGGATTGAATGGCGCGCAAGTCTGCGATTCGCGCCAAAGCCTCAGTTAAAATCGGGTTGAATGGCGCGCAAGTCTGCGATTCGCGCCAAAGCTTCAGTTAAAATCGGGTTGAATGGCGCGCAAGTCTATGATTCGCGCCAAAGCTTCAGTTAAAATCGGGTTGAATGGCGCGCAAGTCTGCGATTCGTGCCAAAGCCTCAGTTAAAATCGGATTGAATGGCGCGCAATTCCACGATTCGCGCCAAAGCCTCAGTTAAAATCGGATTGAATGGCGCGCAAGTCTATGATTCGCGCCAAAGCCTCAGTTAAAATCGGATTGAATGGTGCGCAAGTCTATGATTCGCGCCAAAGCCTCAGTTAAAATCGTGTTGGATGGCGCGCAAGTCTACGATTCGCGCCAAAGCCTCAGTTAAAATCGGGTTGAATGGCGCGCAAGTCTGCGATTCGCGCCAAAGCCTCAGTTAAAATCGGGTTGAATGGCGCGCAAGTCTGCGATTCGCGCCAAAGCCCAGTTAAAATCGGGTTGAATGGCGCGCAAGTCTACGATTCGTGCCAAAGCCTCAGTTAAAACAATAGTAAAATCTATGTAGGCGAGCTAATTTTGAAAGCTTAGTGAAACATGGACCCATTAAGCAACCGCTCTGTGGGGATAAAGTATAATAGGAAAGAGTAATGAAACTGGCTAATAGTGCTGGGCATGAGGGGTACTTAAATATTAACTAAAAATGGAAACGGAATTATAATTTTATTATATTGGAAGCTGCATAATCCAAGCGATTCAGATTTAATAAATGAGAAAGTTGATAAAAAGGGAAGGAAGAGACTTTTGAAAAAACTAACTATTTTTATTTCGCTGATGGTGGTATTGACAGCTTTAGCAGGATGCGTAAAAAATGATAGACAAAGGGGCAACGGTAAAAAGCCAGGAAAAGAAGTTGAATTGACTGTTTCCGCAGCAATCAGCCTGCAAGGTGCTTTAGACGAAATAGCGGCCAATTTTGAAAAAGAGAATAAAAATATAAAAATCAACTATAACTACGGAGCATCCGGTGCGCTGCAACAGCAAATCTCCCAGGGAGCGCCTGTGGACCTGTTCTTCTCGGCCGCTACTGACAAAATGGATGCCCTCGAGAAAGATGGGCTGATTGAAAAGGGGACAAGGGTTGAGCTTGTCGGAAATGAAATTGTCCTTGTTGTACCGAAAAATTCTAAGAAGAATATTAAGACATTCGAAGATTTGGCAAAAGCTGATCGAATTTCAATCGGGACTCCAGAAACGGTGCCAGCGGGTAAATATGCAAAGGAAACGCTAGAAACCTTGGGAATTTGGCAGGCTGTCAAAGAAGTGGTTTATGCCAAGGATGTTCGCCAGGTGCTGACTTATGTGGAGACAGCCAATGTGGATGCGGGGATTGTGTATAAGACGGATGCGATGGGTTCAAAGAAAGTGGGGATTGCCGATACGGCCGCCGAAAATACACACGGACCGATTGTGTATCCAATTGGAGTCATAAAGGATAGCCGTCATCTTAAAGAAGCAAGGGTTTTTTATGATTATTTGATCAGTGATGAGTCGGTTGATGTTTTAGAGAAGCATGGATTCAAAAGCCTTAAATAATAATGCATTGAGAATGAACTCCTTGTTCATTCTCTTTTTTGTCGGTTATTTTTATTTTACGGTATGCTATGGTTAAAGTGGTTTTTGAATGATGGAATGAAGGAACGGGCCTCTTGCTATTCCGAGGATAGGTGTCTGAATGAGGCACTAGAACCGTCCCCGTGCCTCACTGAATGGAGTGTGGATGATGCGAAGGATTCTTGTGGTGGATGATGATCGAAATATTTTGGATTTGGTTGGGATTCATGTGAGCCGGGCGGGGTATCAGGTGCTGAAGGCGGAGGATGGGTTTCGGGCGCTTGAGATTCTTGAGTCGGTGCTGCCGGATTTAGCGATTGTGGATGTGATGATGCCGGGGCTGAATGGGTTTGAGCTGACGGCGAGGATTCGGGACGATTATGATATTCCTGTATTGCTGCTGACTGCGAAGGGGGAGTTGGAGGATAAGGAGCAGGGATTCCAGGCGGGTTCAGATGATTACCTTGTGAAGCCTTTCGAACCGAAAGAACTGTTGTTCAGAATCGCGGCGATTTTACGCCGCTATGATAAGCCGGCAGATTCAATTTTGCAGGTGGGATCAATCACGATTAACCTGAAAAGCTTTGAAGTAACAGCTGGCAAAAGCACCTTGCTCATGCCTCTAAAGGAATTTGAACTGCTTACTTTATTGGCCTCGAAGCCGAATCAAGTATTTCAACGCGCAGCGATTATGGAGAAAATCTGGGGTTATGATTATGAAGGAGACGAGCAGACGCTGAATACGCATATTAAACGGATCCGGGAGCGGCTCGCTAAAATTGCGGACGATGTGGAAATTGCGACAGTGCGCGGAGTGGGCTACAAGCTTGAGGTGCATTCTTAATGAAATCCTTATATGGGAAATTCCTGCTCATGACGATGCTGATCATGGTGTTCAGCTCAGTTGCCGGGTTCCTTGTAGCGAACACGTATTACCACCGGGTCATGAAAGAGCGGAATGATACGAAGAATGTCCAAATTGCCGGAACGATTGTCGGCCATATTGAAAAATCGCCAAAGATGGATTTAACGAATTATCTTGAAACGGTCGGGGATATCGGCTACCAGTTGTATGTAGTGGATGAAGCTGGCGGAGAAACATTTTATGGGGGCCAATACCGCTTAAAAAACCTGGATTCTTCCGTTGTCCAGTCCGTGCTTGGCGGCGAAGTCTATCATGGCATGCGGGAATTCCCGCGGGAGACGTTCATGACCGGTTTTTTTGCCAATGAATTGTCAAATACAATTGGTGTCCCATTTACGTTTGAAAATAAAAAGTATGCCATGTTCATAAGACCGGATATCAAGCATTTATTCAGCGAGGTGCATACCATTTTAGCCTGGCTCATAGTCGTGACGGCTATTTTAAGCTTGTTTGCAATGCTGCTTGTGGCAAAAATGCTGATTGTCCCGATTACGCAATTGACCGCGGCAACGAGGCGAATCGCCAATGAGAATTATGATACCCAGCTGGGCATTGATCGAAGAGATGAAATTGGCCAGCTGGCGGCAAGCTTCAATAAAATGGTCGGACAGCTTCAGGAAAATGATAAAATGCGGAAGGAATTTATCAGCAATGTATCACATGACTTCCAATCCCCGTTACAGAATATTAAGGGCTATGCCGGCTTGCTGAAATCGGCGGACATTACAGTTCAAGAACGCGCCAATTATGCAGGGATCATTGAATCAGAAACGAACCGTTTGTCAAAACTGACCCGGCAGCTTTTGCTGCTCACTTCTTTGGACCAGTCGTCCAGGCTCGTAACGTTCAAGGAGTACCGCCTCGATGAACAGATTAAAGCAACTGCAAATAAATACCGTTGGTGGCTTGAGGAAGAAAATATCAATTTATCTATGATCGTGGAACCGATTATGTACATGGGCGATGAATCGTTAATGGAGAATGTTTGGGTTAATCTGTTATCCAATGCCATTAAATATAACAAACTAGATGGGGAAATTTCGATAGAGCTTGCCCAAACGGATAGCACTGTCGAGGTGGTCATCCGGGATACCGGAATTGGCCTCAATGAAGAAGGGGAGGGAAAGCTGTTCGAACGATTTTACCGGGCGGATGCCTCGAGGACGAAAGAAGGAACCGGCCTCGGTTTATCAATCGTGAAGCAAATCGTTGAGCTTCATAATGGAGAAATCACTGTTCATAGCACTCCGGGCCATGGAACTGCTTTTACAATTAGACTACCTAAATTGTAACTCCGAGTTCATATAGAGTTCATGTTGCCAGATTAACATTAACCCCGTAGACACAAAATCTATGGAGGTTGACATGATGGAAACAAAATGGAGTTTACGATTAATCAGGCTCGCGGCCATTTTTGGTCTGGTCGGAGCCGTATTAGGTTCACATATGGCGGGTTCGGGAGGATATCAGTTCCGCCCGGTTCATGCCCATATTCTTGTAGTAGGCTGGCTGTCCGTTTTTGCATGGGGGATTTTCTACCGTGTTTTTAAAATCAAATCTTCTAAATTAGTCTCAATTCATGGATGGACGACTGTAATTGGTTCAATTGGATTAACAGCGGGCATGTGGCTGAACGCGATGATGGATAGTACGTTCGTCCTCGTTTTTTATATTGCCGGCGGTTCAATCCTGTTGATAAGCTTTGGAATCTTTATTGTCACAACATTCATGATTGATACGAAAGAAGGCAGCTAACATGATGAAAATCCTCAGAGAGAAAAAAAGATGGATTATTATCTTGTTCTACTGGCTTCTTGCTGCAGGAGTGCTTTCGAGCATCGCGCCTGGCGCAAAAGAACAAACTTCGCCGGAAAAGAACTTCGGTTTACCCGAAACGGCCGAATCCATTAAAGCAGAAAAAACCCTCAAGGAATACTTCCCTTCGTCAGAAGGAGTTCCGCTATTCGTTGTCATTCATGGCAAGGACGGCCTGAATGATGAAGATGTTGAAAAAGCCATTAGTAATGTAGAGAAAGTCATGAACGAGACTGAGGAGGACTTGTCGGTTGTGCCGCTTTCGATGATGCCAAAGCCGGCGCGCGCCTCGTTCTTTTCGGAAGACAATACAACATTTTTTATACCCGTCCTGTTTCCTGTAGGGATGGAAAATAAAGCAGTAAAATTGCAGATGGACGAGCTGAAAAAAGAAGTGGCGAAAGATATGCCTTCCAATCTTGAGACCTACTTTACTGGTCCGGCAGGCATTATGGCGGATACGTATGAAATGTTTTCAAAAGCTGACGTTGTTTTAATTTTGGCAACAGTAGGGCTGATTTTTGTCGTTCTGATTTTAATTTACCGCTCGCCACTGCTTGCATTTATCCCGTTGATTGGGGCGGGGATATCGTATTCAGTCGTTGACCGGCTTCTTGGGTTGATGGGCAAATATGACTGGTTCAGAATCGAAAGCCAGTCACTGTCCATCATGATGATTCTTCTGTTCGCGGTCATTACAGACTATTCACTCCTGCTGTTTGCCCGTTTCCGTGAAGAGCTTGAAAAAGGCCTGCCTGTGAATGATGCGATGAAAAATGCGGCCAAATTTGTGACAGAGCCGATCATCTTTAGCGGCGGGACCGTTCTTATGGGTATGCTGACGCTGTTCTTTGCGGTTTATGAGGCTTACCGTAATTTTGCTCCTGTATTTGCCGTGGCAGTCGCAGTTATGCTGCTGACGGGTTTAACTTTGATGCCGGCGCTCTTTGCGATTGCGGGCGAGAAATCTTTTTGGCCGTCGAATCCCCGTAAACGCGCGGTTAAGCGGGCTGGAAAGGAGGGCTTCTGGCATAAGCTTGGACGGTTTGTAACTGAAAAGCCATGGATATCGCTGATTCCGGTTTTGGTCATCTTAGTATTCTTCACGTCTATGGTCAGACAGACGCATTACACCTTTAACCTGCTTGATTCGTTCCCGAAAGAGATGTCATCCATCCAGGGCTACAATAAGCTGAATGATGCCTTCTCGGCAGGGGAAATCGCGCCGACGACCGTTATTGTAAAGGCAAAAAATGATTTGGCGCCGGAACAGGTCGAGGCGCTTGCCAAGGAACTGTATAGCCTTGACGGGATTTCCAAAGCAGAAATCCAGGGTCATCCATTCGCTGAGAACCATCAGAATGTCGCGAAAATCAATTTGGTTTTCAAAAGCAATCCTTACACTGAAAAGGCTTTTGACGAACTGGAAAAGCTTCGCACTCAATCTCCGGAACTATTAAAAGCGAGTAAAATTGCTGATGCAAAACTGTTGTTTGCCGGTGAAACCTCCCAAAAAACCGATATCCGAAATGCCAGCCACGATGATGAGATTCGTATTATCGCCATTGTGACGGTGCTGATCCTGATAATGCTTGCCATCCAGACCCGTTCTTTAGTGGCCCCGCTCTATATGATGGGCACCATTCTTTTGTCCTACGGGGCCGCGCTTGGATTCAGTATATTCTTCTTCCAGGATCTACTCGGTTATCAGGGCATCAGCTACCGGATTCCGCTTTATACGTTCGTATTCCTTGTAGCTCTCGGAGTTGACTACTCCATCATGCTGATTTCCCGCATCCGGGAAGAGAAGAAACACCTTCCAATTAAAGATGCTGTGAGGGAAGGGGTTGGAAAAACAGGCGGGGTCATTTCATCTGCCGGTCTGATTTTAGCTGCAACGTTCGCGGTCCTGATTACTCAGCCGGTAGTAGAGCTTCGCATATTCGGCTTTACTGTGGCAATCGGGGTGCTCGTAGACACATTTATTGTCCGCCCGATTGCGATTCCGGCATTGATTTCCATTCTTGGAAAGTATAGCTTTTGGCCTAAAAAGGTTAATTAAGGGCACTACACACAAAAGGCATCGGAAAATCGATGCCTTTTTGCTATTCTGAAAGCTTCTTCTCAGGCAAAAGCCCGCGCCCGATAAAGTTTGCAGAGACCGGCTTCCTGCCCAGCTCTCTCGCCCAAACGGATAATTGACCTATATGGTGAATCTCGTGGGCTATTACATGGCGCATCACTTCACCCCATGTGTCTGTAAGAATTCGTCCATCAGGCGTTGTTTCCTGATAAAGATTATTCTCTTTACTAGAATCCCAATTTCTGACGAACGCTTCAACTTCTTCATGAAACCTTGCATCAAGCTCCCTGATTTTTTCGAGGGTGCTGTGTTTTTCAAAATCTTCCTGGAAATCCGGCTTTCCTTGAATGAGCCGAATCCAGCTCCATTCCACGTCGATAATATGGAAAAGGGTTTGAAGAATACTGCCTACTCCTCCGGTTCGTTTTGCCAATAGTTCTTCCTGGCTTACTTCCTCGCACCATTGAACCCATTCTTTCCGAACCATCCAGTTATAGCGAAACAATGCTTCCAACTTGCTCCCCTCCTATTAATGCAATCTTACTATGTTTTCTAGGATATCTGCGAATCATTTTGAAAAAAGTCAAACATTTGCTTAGACGAGGAGAGGAATTATAGTATAGTAATGTTATAGGGAAAATAATGGAAAATCATACATACCTACTTTACTTATTAAGGCCAAACGGAGGCAGCCCTAATGGCAAAACAATACAAGTCATTAACTTCATTGAAACGAGCAATCTATTTATGGGTTATTCCTTGTATACTCGTTTCTCTTTTGCTTAACAACTTTTTGCAAAACAATGCAAACGAAGATTTTTTTATCAGTTCAATACTTAATACGGTCCTGATGGCCTGGTTCAGCGTTAGTTGGTTTATGATCTTTATGAACAGTAAGATTCGCTTTATTGAAATTTCAAATTTATTCCTGGTCAGTCTCTATCATATTATTACATTTTATGATGCTGTCTATAGTGTTATTTTAAAGGGCCACGATTCACTTGGCGATTTTATCATTTGGATGCCGATTTTTATGGCCTACATCTTTATCACTTTAAAAAACAGGCAGGGCCTTCTGTTCTCCCTTATGTTAGTTGCGATCACTCTTATTCCAGGAATCCTGAACTTCGGGAAATTTTCAGCTGAACAGATTGATTCTTTTACGCAATTTTATTTGGCCAATATTGTTTATATTGTTGCGCTGTATTTTGCCCGCCATTTGCTGGAGGTCTATTCGGAACTGGCTGTTGCCAAAAGGGATGCTTATATTGATTCACTGACAGGGATTGCAAACCGCCACCAGATCGACAAGTGGCTCGGGCATTATATTGAGAAATCCGAGAGCGGCAAAGGGTCATTTTCAGTTGCTTTTTTCGACATTGATCATTTTAAGACAGTAAATGACCTGCACGGGCATCAAGTAGGAGATGCTGTTCTAAAGGAGCTTGTAAAGCTGATTAAATCTGAGCTCAATCGGGAAGAGTTATTCGGGCGCTGGGGAGGCGAGGAGTTTATTGTTATAATCAAAAAGCCTGAAGAAGCGGCAGTGGAGCTTGCCGAACGATTACGAAAACGGATGGAATCACATCATTTCCCTATTGCCGGCAAAGTAACTTCAAGCTTTGGGGTTGCAGGATTTCAAAAGGGGGATACCATTATTACTCTCCTGGATAGGGCTGACAAAGCGCTCTATCTTTCTAAGCATGCAGGGAGAAACAAGGTTGAAAGGACATAGGCACCGGCTTTTTGGCGGGCGCCTGAAATGAATCACTCAAGGATGGTTTGCGTGACAACAGAACTCTAAAACGCTGTCTGATTGTCACTCAAGAGTAGTTTGCGTGACAACCAAGCTCGGCAACGCTGCCTAGTTGTCACTCAAGGATGGTTTGCGTGACAACCAAACCCGAAAATGCTGTTTAGTTGTCACTTAAGAGCGGTTTGCGTGACAACCAAACCCGAAAATGCTGTTTAGTTGTCACTTAAGAGCGGTTTGCGTGACAACCAAACCCGAAAATGCTGTTTAGTTGTCACTTAAGACCGGTTTGCGTGACAACCAAACCCGAAAATGCTGTTTAGTTGTCACTTAAGAGTGGTTTGCGTGACAACAAAACTCAAAAACTCTGTTTGGTTGTCACTCAAGCGTGGTTTGCGTGACAACCAAACCCGAAACCGCTTTCTGGTTGTCACTCAAGTATGGTTTGCGGTGACAACCAAACCCGAAAATGCTGTTTAGTTGTCACTCAGGAGCGGTTTGAGTGACAACAAAACTCGAAAGCTCTGTTTGGTTGTCACTCAAGTATGGTTTGCGTGACAACCACACACTTTAGGCTCCTGTACGGGCAGGAAGCGGGGGAGCATCTTCGTTTTCCTCCTGCAAATGATGTGTAAAAGTTTTCTTCAGGACATGGTAGGTAACAAGAGTGAGGACACAAAAACCACAAACCGCCAAGATAAACCATACGGGCATTTTTTCAAATAATACCCCGAATAAAATTAATCCGATTGGAACCATACCGCTCGCACCAGCTTCAAGGAGGGCCATGACCCGTCCGCGCAGCTTGTCGGGCGTTTTCTTTTGCAAAAGGACAAAGATCGGCATATTGACGACCATGCCTAGGGAAGAGTTAATCAACACTAGTACAATCAGATAGACGAATATAAGTGAATTTGGGATGCCTGCAACTGCCGGAAGGCTTGGAAAACCGAGAAGAATAAGGATTACTGACATACCGGTCACGCCGCCAAGAATTGCACGTTCCTTATTTTTAATTTCCGGCCTGACCGAAAGAATGAGCGCGATTAGCAAGGTGCCGATCGAAAAGGCGCCTTCAATCACTCCGAGCTGGTAGGCGGGCATCTTCCTTACAATGAGGACAATATACGGCAGCGCAATTGGAGCAGCCGCATACCAGAAGTTCAGCCAGATCGCGAACAGGATAAGATGTTTAATGAAGGTTTCGTTTTTGACATAGACAAATCCCTGCTTCAGGTCCTCGAAGAAACCAGTGCTTTCCGAGTCATCCTTCTGACCTGCATATAAATTGTACCGGATGAATAAGCTGAACACACCGGAAATGGTGAAAGCTACAATATTGATGGCCATGAATGATGATATCGGCATAAACCCGAAAAGGGCGCCACCCAGCATTGGGCCGAGTATATTTGACAGCGATGCTGCTGACTGGTTTAAAGACATGGCCCTCTGTAAGTGATCGGGGCCAACCATGTTATAAACTGTGGAGGTTACCGCCGTGGAGTAGAACGTGTTGAATGTGGTCAAAACCGCCGTCGCTGCATATAAAAGCCAAATTTCCTGTGTAACGGTGGTGAAGAGAAAGAGGATGAATCCAAGCCAAATGGCACAGGCAAAATCCATGACAATAATGATTTTTTTTCGGTCAAACCGATCAGCCACTGTTCCTGCGAGCGGAGAGAGAACGATACGCGGAACACTCCCCATCAGAAGTGTAATTGCAAAATTGAGGCTTGAACCAGTTTGGTTAAGAATATAAAGACCGATGGCAAAACTGTAAATTGAGGAACCAAGGATGGCAATCAATTTGGCTGGGACAAACAGGAACAGGTTTCTTTTGACGGCTTGTTCCAAACGTTACACGTCCTCTCCGGAGGGATGTTTTTTAAACTCGAGTGAAAGCGTATAGGATGACCTGCCTTCTTTATGCGAGACAGTCCTTTTTAGCCATTTTTCCAAAAGGACATCATAATCATCTTCAAATTCTTTGAGCTCCTCTTCTGTAAACTCCAGGCTGATTCCCTTTGTCGTGATTCCTTTCCGCCTAGGGTCAGTTCCCTTTAAATGAAAATGGGTGGCTTTGGAACGGTAATACTTTTCGACAATCCCTTTGTTTTCCCTCGTTTCAGCAAGTTCAAGAATCCCTCCTTTATACAACAGTTGGATATGATAATGAATACTTCCGGCCGTTTTGCCAAGTTCATCCGCAACCTGCTTGGCAGTCATGATCCGCTCACTCAATAAATAAATGATCTTGTCTCTAAGAGGAGTTGAGATGAGTTTTTGTTGCTCAAGATTAATCTCCATTACTTTATAGTCCATTCTTAGCCCGCTTTCTAATTTATTATCTCGATTTAGGTTTATTGTACGTTCTAATAATTTAGAACGCAACAATAAATTTTTAATAATCCGAAAATGGTAGTTATCCGGTTGGATGTGTTGGTACATGTTTTAATTCTGAAACGGTTAATCTAAAAGAGGGACTAGCCGTCTTGGAAATCAACAATAAAGAATGGATTGGCTTCAGTGTGGCAAACGGATTCATTGACAGGAAGAATCCTCAATATTATCATTACTTACATAAAGTAACTAACTGTAGAAGGAGGGATGCCGCCTTGGAAATGAATTTTCATCGTTATCCAAATACATTCATAGGAACCGTCCATATTAAAGTTGAAAATCTTGAACGGTCGGTGGAGTTTTATCAATCGGTTATTGGGTTGCACATTTTAGATAAAGAGGAAAGATCGGCAGTAATGGGGGCAGGGACCCATCCGCTGCTTGTCATTGAAGAGCCGAAAAATGTTATCCCGAAGCAAGGGAGGACTACCGGTCTGTTCCATTTCGCAATTCTTTTGCCAACGAGAGCGGACTTGGGCAAAAAATTACGTCATTTGCTCGAGATTGACTACCCGATCGGCGCTTCAGATCATTTGGTCAGTGAAGCTCTTTATTTGGATGACCCCGATGGGAATGGAATTGAAATCTATGCTGACCGCCCTTCATCAGGCTGGAACTGGGCTAACCAAGAGGTTGAAATGGCAACGAAGCCACTTGATGCCCAAAGCTTGCTTGCCGAAGCTGGCAAGGAGAAGTGGATGGGAATCCCAGAGGGAACCATCATGGGGCATATTCACCTTCACGTTGCCAATTTAAAGGATGCGAAGAATTTTTATGGGGATGGGCTTGGATTTAATTTGGTCAGCCGCTATCCACAGGCTTTATTCATGTCAACCGGGGGCTATCACCATCACCTCGGATTGAATACGTGGAATGGCATCGGCGCTCCTCCGCCGAAGGATAACAGTGTGGGCTTAAAACAGTTCTCGTTAATTTTTGCTGGTGAGAAGGAACGCGGGGATGCAGCAAGCCGTTTAAAGGAAATAGGGGCCGAGGTAACAGAGGATTATAAGGTTAAGGATCCATCCGGAAACTTGATACAATTGAATGTCATATAAAAAAAACCTTTCTCCGCTGTCGGAGAAAGGTTTTCAATGTTTCTTAGTTAGTCTTCTGTATATTCCGATTCGGGTTCCGGTTCTTTGGCCTCCATTTTGGTAATATCTACATAAAGGATTTGGTGCCCATCGAGGTCGATAATCTTAAATGTATAGCCAAAATCAGTCAAAACGTCGCCGATTTTGACATCGTAAGTATGGGAAAGAATCCACCCTCCCAATGTGTCAATATCCTCATCCGATATCTCAATGCCCAGAATATCATTAACATCCTCGATAAGCACTTTGCCGCTCATGATATAATGTCCATCGTTGATTTTTCGTATATCTGCCACTTCATCCGCATCAAATTCATCCCGGATTTCACCGACAATTTCCTCCAGAATGTCTTCAACGGTAACAATTCCTGCTGTCCCTCCATACTCGTCCACAAGAATGGCCATGTGCGTCCGTTCCTTCTGCAGTTTTACAAGCAGTTCATGGATTGGAATAGTTTCTATGACATGTATAATCGGTTTTATGAAATGGCTAAGCGGCTTTTCCGTCAGGACATCAGGCGTTAATGTAGCCGTTAAGATTTCTTTAATGTTTACCATTCCGGCCACATTGTCCTTATCGCCGACGACGACAGGGTAACGGGTGTACTTTTCCCGCCTGATCGTTTCAAAAATCTCCTGCATGCTGTCATCAATGGAGAAGGTGACAATTTCAGTCCGGGGGACCATAATTTCCTTAGCGATCCTGTTATCGAACTCAAAAATGTTGTTCACATATGTTAATTCAGATTGATTGATTTCACCTTTCTCAAAGCTTTCGGAAAGAATAATCCGTAGTTCTTCCTCTGAATGGGCAAGTTCTCCCTCGGACGCCGGCTTTAATCCAAAAAGGCCTACCAGGAACCTGGCTGACCCGTTCAAAGCCCATATGAACGGATACATGACTTTATAGAACATAATAATCGGCTTGGAAAAAAACAAGGCAACTTCTTCAGCTTTTTGAATCGCAAAAGTTTTTGGGGCCAACTCTCCGACAACCACATGCAAAAAGGTGATGAATGAAAATGCAATGATGAAAGATAGGATTCCTGTAACAGATGGATTCAAATTAAAGTTTTTAAACACAGGGTCCAGTAATGCCTTGACTGTTGGTTCGCCGAGCCAACCGAGACCAAGTGCTGTAATGGTAATCCCGAGCTGGCAGGCTGATAAATACTCATCGAGATGGGTGATGACATGCTTAGCCGCCAAAGCCCCTTTTCTGTTTTCTTCTATCAGCTGATCAATCCTGGAACTTCTGACTTTAACGATTGCAAATTCAGTCGCCACAAAAAAGGCGGTTAAAGCAATTAAGACCATAACGAGCAGCAATTTCAGTATTGTCAATGGAACGCCCTGAAGGCCAGGGCTACACCTCCTGTTTTACACAGCATTTTTTGCATAACTGACTGCAGTCACTTGCAGGCAAGCGGACCTGCAAAGGAAAGATTGATTCGTTTTAATAACTTCTTACTATATTATTAACAAAACATTAAGGAGAATGGCAACTATTAGAGATGAGATGATACAAGAAGAATCGGAAGTTGCTTAGTATATGGCGAAAAATAGTGTGAAAAGCTTGTCCCTAACCCTCATATTCCGACAACATCTGCATTCCACTTATTCTATTATTTTAATAGTAAAGTTTTTATAGATGGACATGGTCCGTCTTGAGGCTGGGGCAGTCTTATAAAACTTGAGGAAAGACTATGGAAAAGTTGGGAAAATGACTTTAGGAATTTATTCCTGTAGTTATTTGCAAGGTTTTCCAGTATACTGAAGGAAGTAAAACCCATTGTAAACCTTCTCCAAATTGGGGAATTTATCGGGTAAGTTCGAATTTCACCTAAAAATTCTGCCAAAAATCTGCGGTATTTTGCAGTGAAATCGCTTGCGGGCCAGGAAGGATTTATTAAACCTTTCCGGCTTGTTTTGATAAGGGGGAATCAAGCATGGAGGTTTTTGAAATTACAAAACAAAACGGCCGGGATTGCCCATTCCATGGAACACAGCCAGATAAAATATATATTGAGATAAACTCGGAAAGCGATATTATGTCAGCGAGGCAAGAAGCGCGAGAAGTTTCGAAAACACTTGGTTTCAGCATGTTTAACCAGTCCCGGATTATTACTCTCATTTCGGAACTGGCTCGCAATATTTTTAAATATGCAGGAAAAGGTTATATCGTGATAGAGATAATAAAAAATCAAAATGGCTGCCTGGGCTTGAAAATCCAGGCGATTGATTGCGGCCCAGGCATCATGGATGTCAACCAGGCCCTTAGGCAGGGATATTCCACCTCGGGAAGCCTGGGTGCCGGATTGCCAGCCGTAAAAAGGATGGCTGATGAATTCTCGATCCAGACAGGTAAGGGGAAAGGAACCTGTGTCAATATTACAAAATGGCTTAACTAATCTGCTGATTAACGTTAATAGAACATAGTTTATATACCACATGTTTTTCATCCTTAAACCTTGAGGGTGATTTTTTTTGCAAAAAAACAGCCCCCAACCGATTGAATGGGGACTGTTTTGATTTCAGCAGGGATAGAATTTGCCCGTGAAGTAAGCTAGAGAACAACTGGTTCGCGTTGCTGCACCTCTGCTAAATAATCGGCTGCCTTCGTTTCGTCGAATTGTTTTTCCCATTTCGAGATGACAATGACCGCAAGTGAATTGCCAACGACATTTACCGCTGTCCGTGCCATGTCTAGGATCCGATCAATTCCGGCAATGAAAGCAAGCCCTTCAAGCGGAATGCCGACTGTGCCGAGAGTCGCAAGCAGTACAACGAATGAAACCCCTGGAACACCTGCGATTCCCTTAGATGTCACCATTAAAACGAGCATGAGGGAAAGCTGCTGGCTAAGAGATAGGTCGATTCCATACATCTGGGCAATGAAGATGGCGGCTAGTGCCTGATACAGGGTTGATCCATCCAAGTTGAACGAATATCCTGTCGGGATGACAAATGATGTAATTGCCTTCGAACAGCCGAACTTCTCCATTTTCTCCATCAGCTTTGGCAAAACTGTTTCCGAGCTTGCTGTTGAATAAGCTAAAATAAGTTCATCCTTCAGGATGGAGAATAAATGGAAAATGTTGATGCCAACGATGGCGGCGGTTGAGCCAAGTACAACGATGACAAAGAACAGCATCGTTCCATACGTTGTGAAAACAAGCTTGCTTAATGGAATGAGAGAACTGATTCCAAACTTTGACACAGTTACCCCGATTAACGCAAAAACCCCGAAAGGAGCGAATTTCATAATTTGATTGGTCACGAAAAACATTGCATCCGCTGTTCCTTGGAAAAAAGCCAAAACGGGCTTCCCCTTTTCACCAATTGCCGCCACCCCAAGGCCAAAGAAGACAGAGAAGAAAATAATGGCAAGCATATCTCCTTTTGCGAGTGAGTCAATAATATTCGCAGGGATGATATTGATAAAAGTATCAGCCAAACTGTGGGATTTGACCTCTTCAGTTGTGGAAAGGTAATTCCCTATATCGCCTTTTGTGAGTGCGCCCATATCAATTCCGCTGCCAGGATGGAACAGGTTTGCCGCCACAAGGCCGACAATGATCGCAACCGTAGTGATAATTTCAAAATAGAGAAGCGTCTTGCCGCCAAGCTTCCCGAGTTTTTTTATATCACCGACACCGGCAACTCCAACAATAATGCTTGATATAACAATTGGGACGACAATCATCTTGATCAGTCGGATAAAAATTGTGCCAACAGGCTGCAAGTAGTTCTGTACAGAGGCGTTGCCATAAAAAATAGCCCCAATGGCAATACCTAAAGAAAGGCCAATCAATATTTGCCAAGCTAAACTTATTTTTTTCATAAAACATCTAACTCCTTCAATAGAACACTATAAGATGATAGGACAGAATTGCAGGATTGAAAAAGAGCGGGGATAGTGTCGTTTTTGGAGAGACCAAAAAAGAAAAGACTATTCTACTTTAACAGGTTTTCTCTCTCTTTTTGTGACAAAAAATGCACATTTAGAGTAAAAAAGGTTGCCATTTTTGGCAACCTAACCCTTTTTTCGTTTTACAAGTACATAGGCGACTCCCAGTACAATCGCAAGCCCAAGAGCTGGAAGAACATACGGCTTGGCAACCTCTTTAATATTCGCCCAGTTATCACCAAGGACTACCCCAAGATAGAGGAAAAAAATCGTCCACGGAATAACTGCCGCAACTGTATAAAGTGTAAACTTAGTTGCCGACATTTTTGAAATGCCTGCCGGAATAGAAATCGCATGCCGGATAACCGGAATGAACCTTGCCGAAAAAATAACCCCGGCGCCATATTTTTTGAACCATTGCTCGGAAAGGTCAATATGATGCTGGCTGATAAATACATATTTCCCATACTTCTCTAAGAATGGACGGCCGCCATAGTACCCGGCCCAATAGAGGAACAACTGGGCGAATGTACCACCGATTGTTCCAGCCACGACTGCTAGCGGAAAGTTGATAATTCCCTGTGAAATCATATAGCCGCCATAGCCAAGGACAATCTCACTCGGAATGATTTCAATCATTAGCCCTATGGCAATGCCGAAATAACCTAGTTCAGACAATGTTGTTAAAATATTGAATATAAATTCTTTCATAGTCCACCTGCTCAAAATTAATATCACACTCTAGTTTATCTCAGAATGGTTAGAGAAACAATCGAGGACTTCCTTTCCCTATTCTTGCCAGCTTGAAAGTTTAAGAGTAGTGTAAGGGAAAAAGGAGTCAAGGAGGCGGGAACATGAAAGTTGGGCTCATTGGGCTGGGTGATATCGCACAGAAAGCATATCTCCCCTTAATTAGTAAAATGGAGAATATCGAATGCCATCTCTATACGAGAGATAGAAAGAAACTTGAAGCACTTGGGCAAAAGTACAGATTCCCTGTGTTAGCTTCAAGTCTTGAAGAAATGCTGTCGAGTGGGATTGAAGCGGCATTCGTGCATTCCTCGACCAGTTCGCATGCTGAAATCGTCCGGCAGCTGCTCGAAGCCGGTATCCATGTCTTTGTAGACAAGCCGTTCACAGACAATTTTGCGGAAGCCAGAGGACTGGTTGAACTGGCTGAAAAACAAAACAGGATATTAATGGCGGGGTTCAACCGGCGATATGCGCCTGCCGTCAATAAGCTAATAGAAGTTGTGAATCCGAATCTTGTCCTTGTGCAAAAGAACCGCCATTCACTGCCGGGCGATATTCGTACATTTATTTATGATGATTTTATCCATGTGATTGACACCCTCAGATACCTATTTCCCTATCCGATTGAGGAGCTAATTGTAAATGGGAGAAAGGATGGTCCTACACTTTATCATGTTGTCATCCAGTTTGTTTCGCCTGAAGGGACAGCGATAGGAATAATGAACAGAGACAATGGCGCGACGGAAGAGATTGCGACAATTATGGGACCCGAGGAAAAGAGAACAGCCTATAACCTTTCAAGGCTAATAATTTCGAAAGGCATGGAGGAAACTGAGGTTCGTAGCGGTGATTGGGAGGAGACATTAGTCAAACGCGGGTTTGTTTCAATGACAGAGGATTTTCTGAAAGCTGTTCGAACAGGATCGGCGGTTAAAACTTCAGCTCAGGACGCGCTGGAAACGCACAGAATTTGTGAAGAAGTTATTTCGCAATTAGAGAAATAATCAATCAAACGTTTGATTGAATTCCATGAATGTACAGCCAGGAACAGAGTCCTTCAGTCAAGACGAATTTCTTGACGTCTAACTTATCATTATTTCAAAAACACACTGCCGGATGCATCATGCAACCGGCAGTGTGTTTTGTTTATCTTTTATTAAACGGATTGTTCGGATCGTTTGGATCATGGTTATTCGGATCCGTATACGGATTATTAGGGTTTATGGTTCCCGGCTGGCCGCCATTGTTCATTGGCCTGCCATGCTGTCCTGCTTGATCTCTTAAAAAATCTCCCGTTTGTCCTGGGGGCAGTTTGACAACCGTTGTTTGTTCAATCTTTTGGTCTAGGCGCGCAAGATATTTAGAGGCAAACTCTTTGCCGCCAAGGCCGAAGGAAAGCCCGAATGCCAACGCGAGTCCGCCTAATGTCAGGATGAAAGCTGCATTTACAATTGAAGCCGCAACTCCAAGCTGATCGAGCGCCATAAAGACTGAGATGGCAATGACCGCATATTTTGCCACAGAGGAAAGGAGCCCGAAATGCGGTCCCTGCAGCATACTTGCCAGTAGTTTCTTAATGAAATTGCCAATCCAAAGGCCAACCATCAAGATAATCACCGCAGCCAAAACATTTGGCAGATACGCGATGACACCAGTTGCGAGTGTTACAAGGAAATCCAGGCCTACAAGATTCAGCGCTTCAACTGTAAACAGGAGAACAATGAGAACCTGGGCAATGGTGCCGACAATCTTGGACAGAGAGAGTGTGGCGGCAGTCCCTTTGCCGATTCCGATCCCTTTTAGGAATCCGTTAAAGCCGGCCCGGTCGAGCAGTTCTGTCACGAAACGATTTGCCCAGCGGCCGAGCCAAATACCGACCAAGACCATAACGATGGCGACGACGATGTTAGGAAGCATGGTCAGAACATCGTTAAGCATATTGATGGCGGGTCCGGAAATGCCCTTCAAGTCCAGCCTATCAAGTGCAGCAATCACTGCAGGTATTAGAATTAGGACAAATACGATTGTGCCAATGACGGAAGACAGGCTTGTTCCTTCAAACATTTTTCTGAGGCCGAAGCGTTCAACGAGCCGTTCAAGCCCTAACCCCTGCAAAAGATTCGTTACGATATCTCGAACTATTTTTGCAATGAACCAGCCGACGAGAATAATAAGGGCGGCAGAGAACAGTTTCGGAATGAAAGCGAGGAAACTGCCGAGCATGTCTGAAAACGGCCCTGAGATTCCCTGGATATTAAGGGCTGCCAGCACTCCAGGAAGAAACATGAGTAATACTAGGTAAAAAACAATTTTAGCAATCCGGTCCGCGAGAAGCCCAGGATCTTCACTATCTTTCGTAAGATTCAGCTTTTGCGATAGCTGATGAACCCTTAGTGTCCTGCCGCCTTTCTTAATTAGGTAGCTTAATCCTGTTGCGACAAGCCAGGCAACCGCGAAGATTAGGGCAGCCTTTAACAGGCTTGGGATTGCGGCAGTGATTGCTGTGAGCATGGCAATTAATGGCCCTGTAATCAGGTGAAGGTCAAGGATATTAAAGAATAGGATGAAAACGAAAACCAGCAAAATATAGTAAACGATTTTACTGATGACTTTTTCGGATGAAAATTTCCGATCCTTCACATGGGAGAAGAGACGGTTATCAAAGTTTGACTTTTGCAGTAATTTATAAACTCCCTTTTCGATGGCCTTAGCGATCAACCAGCCTATGAGCAATACAGCGAGTGCCAGTAAAAAATCGGGGATTTTATAAACGAGCCTGTCCCAGCCGCTCCAGAATTGATAATTATTATCCAATGAATGTTCCTCCTTCAACGTTTTCTTTAAACTATTGTTATTGGTGATATACCCATGATAAAAGTCCCTAAACAGCAATTTGCCAAGTGCGATGTTATCTATACAGAACAAGTTGGGTATAGATTGGGGAAAGAGAATTTTTTGAATTTGAGGAGTGACCGCGTAGTGGCCAGGTTTAAACATGCGATATTCATTTACAATGCAAATGCTGGACAAAAAGATATTTCTAGAACACTTAGGATTTGTGTTCCCATTCTAAGTTCGGCCATCGACGAATTGCTTTTGTTGAAAACCGACAGACCTGGCCATGCACAACTGCTTTGCAGTGAATATGGGGAACACACGGATCTGGTTGTGATTCTGGGCGGGGATGGAACTGTACACGAATGCGTAAATGGTCTTGCATCTTTAGCCAAAAGACCCGCCATCGCGATTTTGCCGGGAGGGACATGCAATGACATCAGCAGAACCCTCAATATGCCCCAAGATATTCGGCAGGCAGCAGAAACGGTCGTGTCGGGAAAACTTGTTCCATTGGACGCCATGGATATAAACGGACATTGTGCATTAAACTTTTGGGGGGTAGGACTTGTCACAGAAGTATCGAACAATATAAAGGATTCCGAGAAAGCGCTGTTGGGAAAGGTCAGCTATTACCTCAGTGCAATTCGGACAATGAGGGAAATGGAACCTTTTTCCTACACTGTCCAATGTGATGGGAAGTTGTACGAAGGAGAAGCGGTCATGGTCCTTGCAGCTAACGGACGGTATATAGGGACAAATGAGCTGCCATTCCGAAACATTCACGCCGACGATGGGAAAGCGAATGTTTTTATTATAAAAAATACAAATCTGGCACTTATGAAGGAAGTATTCACCTTGGATATTACATTGGAAGAGGATTCCGCAAGTGAGGTTCTTCATTGCAGTGGAAGTGAAATTGTGATTCAAACTGAAAGCAAAATGGAGGCAGACATGGACGGGGAAGTTTATTTAGAAACACCGGCTCATATTCGGGTCTTGAAGCATCATTTTTTTGCCATTGTGCCAAGTTCTGGGAGTTTAGGTTAGGGAAGAACGTTAAAAAGGGCGGTGGTCCGCCCTTTTTACTTAAGCTGATTTAAAAACAATGTAGCAATACCGAAGTAAGTGATTAATGAAAAAATATCGTTCAAGGTTGTGATGAGTGGTCCTGAAGCCACCGCCGGGTCAATATTAAAATGGTATAGAACGAGAGGAATGACTGTCCCTGCAAGTGTTCCAATGATGAGAGTGAGGAAAAGGGAAGAGCCGACAACAATTCCCAGAATCAAATCTCCCTGCCAAATAAAAGCAATCACCGAAATAAGCAGGGCGCAGGTCAGGCCAATGATCAAGCCGACCCCCAGTTCCCTTGAGACGAGCCGGAAGATTACTTTTTTATCGATATCAGTGGAAATGAGTCCCCTTACAACGACTGCCAGGGACTGTGTACCGGTGTTACCGGTCATCCCGGCAATCATCGGCATGAAAAATGCCAAGGCTACTACCTTTTCGAGCGTTTCTGAATAGGAACTGATAATCTTCCCTGAAACAAGTCCGATAAAGAGGAGAAGAATCAACCACGGGAGCCTCCGATATGCAGCTGTGAAGGCTCTTGTGTCAAAGTCAATCGACTTACCAGCAGCCGAAAGTTTTTCAATATCCTCGTTCGCTTCCTGAATGAAGACGTCAATAATATCATCGACTGTCACGATTCCCATAAGGACATTGTCTTCATTTACAACGGGTATGGCCATGAAGTCATATCGCTCAATCATTCTGGCGACCTCTTCCTGGTCCATCATGTCCGAGACCGCGATAACCCGTTCGAACATAATGTTCTTAATGATTTCATCTGCATCGGCAATCAGCAAATCACGATAGGAGACAACGCCGACAAGCCGTCTCTTTTCATCTATTACATATAAATAATTGATTGTTTCGGCAAAATCAGCAAATGACCTCAATTTTCCGACTGCATCGCGGACGGTATAATAATTCCGAATCCAGACGAATCGATTTGTCATCAGTCTTCCCGCTGTTTCGGGCGGGTAGTTCATAATATCCTGAACGATTTTTGACTCTTCCTTCTTCATTCCGGACAGAAGGGAGGTAATCCTCTCAGGAGAAAGTTCTTCCAAAAGGGAGGCGAGGTCGTCATTATCCATCAGGTCCAGGACTTTTCCTGTTTTTTCAACCCCGAGTTTATTTAGGACCTCCAATTGTTGGTCAGTATCAAGCTCTTCCAGCAAATCAGCGAGGAGATGTGCGTTAAGGAACAAGAGGAAACGGGTCTTGTGCTTGATCGGGAAACTCTCATACAGCTTCGCCACATCATACGGCTGCAACTCATCCACAATGGCTTCGAAATCTTTCTTTCTGTTTTCTATAATGGCTTTAAGTGCCTGTAGAGTAATTTCATCCTCTGTCATATTTTTAATCATGCACTCACGCTCCTTTCCAGCAGCATCACTGCCATGTACCATTATATGAGAAAATGCAGTAATTTGAAATGATAAAGTGAATCTTCCATCAGTGGGGCGCTTTTCCCCACTGATGGTTAGCCGCGCGGAGCCCGATTGGTTCAACTAAGCCGCTGAAGGACACAGCGGCAAGTTTCACTGTAATTCACCAATCGGACCTTAAGGCGCAGTTGCCTCCGGAGAAGGCTTACTGCGCCTTAAGGTGGGGCAAAGTGAATCTTCCATCAGTAGAATGCCTTTCCCTTGCTGATGGTTAGATAAACCATATAGGGACAGTGCCTCCGAGAAGGTATACCCTTAAGCGTTGGGAAAACGCTAAGCGATTGTTCCAATATAAAGATTTCCCTAATTTGAAGCAAATAGGCAAGAGATTCTTTTAGCCAAAGAGAAAGTATGGTTCATTTTAACTGATATATGTGTTCTCGGCGCCTGTTAAAATTGTTTGCTTGGAAGGTATGTTTACATGCGAAAATTTCCCCGGTTTTTGTTATGATGGGTAGGGAACTTTAATATGGAACGGAGGAGTTTGCCTTTGAAAAAGCATAATCGGGACGTACGGGACCTCATCTATGTCCATCTCAACCAGCCAGCTCAATATGTCATGTCCTGCGGTATCGAATTCCGTGAGTTTGCCGCTGCTTTTTCAGAGTTTGCAAATCATCTTCTATTATTGAAACATCAATTCGACGATGGGGATTTTAACCGGCATACTAGGTTTGAATATGTTCCGAGAGAACGGATTGGTAAACTGGCCCGTGAGGATATACATGCGTACGGGGATTTTTGCTGGGTTGATTTTGCGGAGGAAGAAGGCTTGAATGAGCTGAATGGCCAAGAGATTGCTGAACTGCTCTATCTCGGCCATTTGAAACATCATTTAAGGACGCCTTTCTATAATCAGCTTGATAACAGATTTGTTTATCTGGCCCATGATGACGGCTGGTTCAATAAAACATATTACCGCAGCTTCACGGACTTTTTTTCTATGCTTGGCTATGTCATTCCGTTAAAGCTTGGGGATCTAAAACTCGAAAAGACATTGTTCGGAATTAAGAAAAGGCGTTCGTATCCGATTGTAAACAAAGAGCTCCTTATTTCATTGGTTCCGTATATGAAAGAAGGAATCTGCATTTCAATTAAGGATGCGGAGCTGCAAAGGGGCAGGGTTGAAATACCTGTCTGGGTGATAGGTGACTTTGCCAATATGGACGATATGGTTGAGGCATACAGCCAATCTGTCAGAAAGCCTTGCCACGCAAAAATCGTTTTTGACAAAAAAACAAAAGAATGGAAGCTGTTTGTCATATAGGGAAAGACAGATCTCCCAAGCTAGGTTCATTTAAGGCCTAAAATCAATTTACGTAAGATCTGGTTTTGACAGGCGTTGGTTCACATAAAATAATAAATGGAAGACAATGATCGTTCCTTTCTGCTTTTTTGTGGTGGTAAAATAGGAGAGCGAAAGGAAAGGCAAAGCCTGTAACCAGGGAACTGGTTTAGGCTGAAGAAGGCCTGAATGATGGATTAATTAATTGGGAGGTTCAGAGAGATGAAAACAAAACTCGGTTTGTTATATGGTGGAAAATCTGCGGAGCATCAAGTTTCCCTACAGACAGCAATGGCCGTCATCAAGGCGCTTGATGTGAATAAATTTGATATTTATCCGATTTACATAACGGTGGAAGGACAATGGCTAAAAGGGCCGCAGCTTCAAGGGCCGGTGAACTCTGTCAAGGAATTGGCGTTTTCATCTGATCAGGAGGAAGGAGCTTTGGCGCCAGCCATTTTTTCGGGGAAGACCGGGAACGGTGGAATGGATGTTATTTTCCCCCTTTTGCATGGACCGAATGGTGAGGACGGAACCGTCCAAGGCTTGCTCGAATTATTAAATCTCCCTTATGTTGGCAATGGAGTGCTTGCATCTTCGGCTGGGATGGATAAGGTCATCATGAAAAACATTTTTGCCGAAGCGGGCCTGGCCCAGGTTGATTATACTTCCTTTATCCGCAGTGAATGGGAGGCGGATAAAGAGGGAGCCTATGAAAAAGTTGAAAAGCAACTTGGCTACCCGTGCTTTGTGAAGCCGGCGAACTTGGGGTCGAGTGTCGGGATCAGCAAGTGCCGTAACCGTGAAGAGCTTGAGCAGGCATTCAAGGAAGCGTTCCTTTTTGACAGGAAAGTCATTATTGAAGTCGGCGTAAAAGCCAGGGAAATTGAAGTTGGTGTCCTCGGCAATGATGCCCCTGAAGTATCGGTTGCCGGTGAAATTGTCCCGAAAAAAGACTTTTATGATTACAAGGCAAAATATGAAGATGGCAATACGGCCTTGATCATCCCAGCGGATATTGATAAAGAAACTTACACCCGTATCCACGATATGGCAATCAAGGCTTTTAAGGCATTGGATTGCGCTGGTCTAGTCCGTGCGGATTTCTTCTTGACGGAAAACGGAACGGTATTAATTAATGAAATCAATACGATGCCTGGATTTACACCGTTCAGTATGTTCCCGCTCCTTTGGAAGCATACTGGAGTGGAATACCCAGAATTAATTGAAAAACTTGTAAATCTGGCACTTGAAAGGCATACAGAAAAGCAGAGCATTAAACATACTTTTTAGAAAAAGCTGGAAGGACACTGCTAGTGAAGTGTCCTTTTTTGCCATAGGAGGGAATCTGGGTGATTCGGAAAACGGTTAAAGACATTACGGACATGATTGAGGTGCTGAATGACACGGTGTCCATTGCGGACATCTTAATCAGCGGTGTTTCAATTGATTCGCGGAAAATAGAAAAAGGCCAATTGTTCGTGCCTTTTAAAGGTGAGAAAGTGGATGGACATAAGTTCGTCGAAGGAGCGATTAAAAATGGAGCGGCCGCAGCCTTTTGGCAAAAGGATGTCCCAAACCCGCCGGAGGGCCTGCCGTTATTGATTGTCGATGACTGCCTTGTGGCTCTTCAGGAATTGGCTAGGAGCTATCGCAAACAGCTCGGCGTTAAGGTAGTCGGCATCACTGGCAGCAATGGCAAAACAACGACCAAAGATATGGCGGCGAGCTTATTGTCCTTGAAATATAAAGTGCAGAAAACCGAAGGGAACTATAACAACCACATCGGCTTGCCGCTCACTGTGTTGAACCTTGATGAGGATACGGAAGTGGCAGTTCTGGAGATGGGCATGAGCGGCCGGGGAGAGATTTCTTTTCTAACGAAGCTCGCCAGCCCGGATGCGGTCATTATTACAAATATTGGCGAGTCCCATCTTCTTGACCTTGGCTCCAGGGAGGGAATTGCTGAGGCGAAGCTTGAAATTCTTGAAGGTTTGAAGGATGGCGGACTGGCTGTCTTGAACGGAGACGAGCCGTTGCTTATGGAAAGGCTGTCCGGCTTGAGCGAGTCTGTTAGCGTGCACACATTCGGGCGGACTGAATCCAATGACATGTATCCAGTCGGCATTGCACAGTCCGGAAGAGGAAATGAATTCGGCATCAATCTCTCAGAGCAGAGATTCTTTTTGCCGGTACTTGGCACCCATAATATTATGAACGCGTTGGCCGCGATGCTAGTTGCGAGGCATTTCTCCGTTCCATTCGAAGAAATGGCGGAAGGCCTCAAATCAGTCAAGCTCACACAGATGAGGATGGAGCTATCCGAAGGCCGAAATGGCGAAAAAATCATTAACGATGCGTATAATGCCAGCCCTACTTCAGTTAGCGCCGCCATAGAGCTCGTATCCAATCTCGATGGATTTGAGAATAAAATCCTCGTGCTCGGCGATATGCTGGAGCTTGGTCCATTGGAAGATGAATACCATCTCAAGATAGGTGAAAATCTGGAATCTGGCAAAATTAACCTGGTATTCACATACGGCAAGCTAGGTGCCAAAATCGCTGAAGGGGCTAAAAAGACACTTGGCGCTGAACGGGTTTACTCTTTCACTGACAAGGAAATGCTAAGTGAAGAATTAAAAAAACACACAAATGCACAAACATTAGTTTTAGTTAAGGCTTCGAGGGGAATGAAATTGGAAGAAGTAGTTGCATCCCTGGAGAAAGAAAGTAATAAGGGATAACTGTCCGGCTTGGAAGGTGATAGGGAAATGATAGGCTGTTTATGCATCCATGGCTTTACTGGTGCACCTTATGAAGTGCAGCCTCTTGCCGATTATCTGAAAGACAGGCACCCTGATTGGGTTTTCCGTGTGCCAACGCTCCCCGGCCACGGAGAAAGCCTATCCCTTCGGGGAATAAAATATAAACAATGGCTCGCCCATGCAGAACAAGAATATCTTGAACTGTCGAAGCAGTGCGATCAAATTTACGTCATCGGCTTTTCAATGGGCGGTCTGATCGCCAGCCACCTGGCAACTACTTATAAAGTCGATAAGCTTGTATTGCTGAGCGCTGCTGCCTATTATTTAAATCCTCGGCAGATGGCATCTGAATTGAAGGAAATGGCAAAGGATTTAGTTCAGGGAAATTTAGAGGAAAATGAATTATTCCTGCGTTATAAACGGAAAATAACACAAACACCTATTTCCGCCGCTATGCAGTTCCGGAAGCTCGTTGGATTCGTCCGGCCCCAGCTATGCCGGATTCAGACGCCGACTTTGATCGCACAGGGAGAAAGCGATAGCCTTGTCCCCCCGAAAAGTGCGGAGTTCCTTTATGAAACAATTCCGGCAAAACAGAAGCATTTGACCTATATAAAAGAATCGGCCCACCATATTTGCCATTGCCGGGAAAGAATTGCCCTTTTTTCCCAGGTTGACGCCTTTCTTGATGGTATGCACGAAATGCAGGAATCCTGCTAGAAGGCGTATGCTTAATTGCATTATATCGGCAAAAATGGTATGATAAGCACCAACGTGTCTAAAAGGTCGTGATTACAGGGCATACTCCTTGGGGAGAATGTCTTTTTTTTGCTAAAATAGAGGAATGAAAACGGAACAATGCTCTTATGTGAATTCGGGACGTTTTTCTGCACGTATAAAACTATATTTACAGCAACACATGAAGGAGAATGAAAACATTGATTAAGTTTGAAGAGTTAGGCATTAGCCAACCAACCTTGAAAGCCGTTCTCAAAATGGGTTTTGAAGAGGCAACGCCAATCCAGGCGGAAACAATTCCGCTTAGCATGCAAAATAAGGATTTGATTGGACAGGCCCAAACGGGTACAGGAAAAACAGCTGCGTTCGGCATCCCGCTCGTTGAAAAAATTGACCCTTCCATCCACGCCATCCAGGGGATTATCATTGCCCCTACACGTGAACTTGCCATCCAGGTTTCCGAGGAACTTTACAAAATTGGATCCGGCAAGCGCATTCAAGTATTGCCAATCTATGGAGGCCAAGATATCAGCCGCCAAATTCGTTCATTGAAAAAAGGCCCCCAAATTATTGTCGGGACTCCGGGAAGGCTCATTGACCATATCAACAGGAAAACAATGCGCCTAGACTCCGTGCACACCGCCATCCTTGATGAAGCGGATGAAATGCTGAATATGGGCTTCATTGAGGATATTGAAGCGATCCTCGCTCAAATTCCAACTGAGCGCCAGACGTTGTTGTTCTCTGCGACAATGCCCGCACCGATTCAGCGAATGGCTGAAAAGTTCATGAAGAATCCTCAGGTTATCCGTGTGAAGGCTAAGGAAATGACTGTTCCTTCCATCGAGCAGTACTATGTCGAGGTTCAGGAAAAGAATAAATTTGACGTTTTGACAAGGCTCCTAGATATTCAGTCCCCTGAACTGGCAATTATATTTGGGCGGACAAAGCGCCGGGTTGATGAGCTTGCAGAAGCTCTTACTTTACGCGGTTATACTGCCGAAGGAATTCATGGCGACCTGACCCAGGCAAAACGCATTTCCGTTTTGCGCAAGTTTAAAGAAGGTTCCATCGATGTCCTAGTAGCAACAGACGTAGCGGCGCGCGGACTTGATATTTCCGGCGTTACCCATGTCTATAACTTTGATATCCCACAGGATCCAGAATCCTATGTCCACAGAATCGGCCGTACAGGACGCGCCGGAAAAACTGGTGTCGCTTTGACATTTGTAACTCCGCGTGAAAGGTCTTACCTAGGCGTGGTCGAGCGGACTACGAAACGTAAAATGGAAAGAATGACGCCGCCAACCCTTGACGAAGCGTTGGAAGGCCAGCAAAAAGCAGTGGTTGAAAGGATCGAACAAACAATCGAAACCAACAACCTCCAATATTATAAAGCAGCCGCAACTGAGCTTCTTGAAAAACATGATGCTTCAGCAGTTGTTGCCGCTGTGTTGAAAATGCTGACGAAAGAGCCTGATACAACGCCTGTCAAGCTGACTGAAGAATCGCCTCTTCCACAACGAAGGGACCGTGACAGGAAGCCATTCAACAGAGGCGGACGCGGGGATTCCAAGGGCGGATATGACCGCCGCAAAAAGGGCTCCGGCTCCCGCTATGGTGAAAAGCGCCCGTACGAAAAGCGCACAGGCGGCAAGCCGCGTAGCTTTTCGAAATAAGGTAAGGTCCTGAATAATATTTTAAATTTTTACAGCACGGCTCTCCTTGGGGCCGTGTTTTTTTATTTTTGGAAAATGTTATACGTCCGTATTTGTGGTTTAAAATAATTATTTTTGCAAAATGCAACAAAATATTCACAACTTGATGGCGGATTTTTGTAACCGCTTTATACAATGAGGTTATAAGTGATGAAAGGAAGTGGAGTATGATAGTTAAAAGCCGTTCTGAATCATATGAGCTACAAGGTTTACGTTATCTTAACACGCGAATGGATCTTCCCGAAAATACCAAGTACCGCCTGTCGTACCTGGAGAAAGGTTATGAAGGTGAGGTGAAATTCGATGAGCTGACAAAGAACTTAAGTTAAGAAAGGTACATCCTCAATGGTCTGCTTTTAGAATTGAACGGATCGTATTTTCAACTTGATACAGTTATTATTTCAGGAGGTGTGATTCATTTAATTGATACAAAAAATTATAGCGACGATTATTTCTGGGAGAACGGAAAGTTATATTTTCTGTCGACAAAAAAGGAATGCAAAAATCCTGTCGAACAATTGAATAGGGGCCTGCTTCTGTTCAAGCAGCTTCTCCACAGCCTCAAACTGAATTACCTCGTTGAAGCTTTTGCTATCTTCATTCATCCTGAATTCACTTTATATCAAGCCCCCACGGATCTACCAATTATTCATCCAACCCAAGTAAAACGTTTTATAGATGAGTTGGACAAAACAAAATCTGTGCTGAATGATGGTCATAAAAAACTCGCCCAAGCGTTAATCAGCCTAAATCAACCGAAAAATCCCTTTGAAAAATTACCGGAATACAAATATGAGCAATTAAGGAAGGGGATTTTTTCAAAGTGTTGCGAAACTCAACTTTTTGTTGTGAACTTGAACCGTTTTTTATGTTTGAAATGCGGAGAGTCGGAAAAAATTGAAGATGCAATAATAAGAAATGTGAACGAGTATAAGTTTCTATTTCCGGACAGAAAAATAACAACTAGCAGCATACAGGAATGGTGCCAAACCGGGTTGAGTAAAAGGACAATTACAAGGGTATTAAAGAAACATTTTACTGCCTTTGGAAATACTAGTAATACTTTTTATAAATAAGGTTGGCTTTTGCTTCGGAAGTGGTTCTTAGTCCGAAGAGAGCACAAATTCGGACAGTGATTCCCCCAAAAAAGCATTTAGCTGTCCGAAGTAGTTCAATGTTCGGACAGCCACCCAAGTTTTAAGCGGTTCTCAGTCCGAAGAGGTCACAAGTTCGGACAGTGATTCTCCCAAAAAGCCTATAGCTGTCCGAAGTAGTTCAATGTTCGGACAGCCACGAGAGTATTAAGCGGTTCTCAGTCCGAAGAGGGCACAAGTTCGGACAGTGATTCCCCCCAAAAAGCCTTTAGCTGTCCGAAGTAGTTCAATGTTCGGACAGCCACCTGAGCTTTAAGCAGTTCTCTGTCCGAAGTGGGCACAAGTTCGGACAGTGATTCTCCCAAAAGTCCTTTAGCTGTCCGAAGTAGTTCAATATTCGGACAGCCAACCAAGTTTTAAGCGTTTCTCTGTCCGAAGAGGCCACAAGTTCGGACAGTGATTCTCCCAAAAACCCTATAGCAGTCCGAAGATGTACAATGTTCGGACTGCCACCTGAGTTTTAAGCGTTTCTCTGTCCGAAGAGGCCACAAGTTCGGACAGTGATTCTCCCAAAAACCCTATAGCAGTCCGAAGATGTACAATGTTCGGACTACCACCTGAGTTTTAAGCGTTTCTCTGTCCGAAGAGGCCACAAGTTCGGACAGTGATTCTCCCAAAAACCCTATAGCTGTCCGAAGATGTACAATGTTCGGACTGCAACCTGAGTTTTAAGCAGTTCTCAGTCCGAAGTGGCCACGAGTTCGGACAGCACCCCGCGAATTCAGCAGCTCTCGGTCCAAACCATCCTACCGACTTCGGTAAAACATCTCCCGCCCCATAACACCGCCCATCCTTAATCTCATGAAAACCCCAACCTCTACGCATATTAACACCAAACCCATCACAGGAGGTATACACGAGATGACGATTGTACGGCTGGGGTATGTGGCGATGAGCACCACTGTCCCGCACTGCTCTCCGTCCCAGACGATGACTTTTGCCCACTTCCAGAAACTTAAAAACAGGGAGGCCGCCCTTCGAAAGCTGGAACGGATCGCCCTGTCCAATCTGACCAATTGCTTAAGGCTGCTCAGGCATAATTCGGCGCATGACATCCGTTTCTTCCGGTTCAGCTCACGCCTGATTCCGCTTGCGAACCATGAGGAACTGTCGGACTGGGACTATATCAGCCCACTAAAGAAAGGCTTCCAAAAAATCGCTCAATTTATTACCGAAAATCCTACTAGAATCGATTTTCACCCCGATCATTTCGTCGTGCTGAATACGAATAAGCAAGAAATCCTACGAACTTCCATTCAGACGCTTTCGCTTCACTACCGGATGCTGAAAGAGATGGGGATTCCGCCAAAGCACCGATGCGTCATCCATATCGGGGGCGGATACAATGACAAAGAGAAAGCACTGGAAATGTTCATTCATAACTGGGGCTTCCTGAACTCCCGTTTACAAGAAATGATCATGCTCGAGAATGACGACACCACATTCACTTTGAAAGAATGCTTGTATTTGTGTGAAAAGCTAGGTGTTCCATGTGTGTTTGACTACCATCACCATCTGGCTCATCATGCCGGAAAAAGTGACTGGGAAGAAGATTGGGAACGGGTTATTGCTTCATGGGCCCATTCACCGCTCCGGGTAAAAATGCATATTTCGAGTCCGAAATCGGAACGGGAATTCAGGGCGCATGCAGAGTATATTGACCCGAACATGTTTATGGACTTTTTGCAAAAAATAAAAGGCTCTGTTCCGGAAATTGATTGCATGATTGAGGCAAAAGGAAAAGACGCAGCCTTGTTCAAGTTAATGGACGACCTAAAGCTCCAACAAGATAAGGGAATTGAAATGATTGACCAGGCCTCTTTCTTCATCAAGTGAAAAAGCCAGACCAAACACCCAGAATTCCCCGTACCAATTAATAATAATGCGACAGTACTTATCCTCCGCTATACTATAAATATGAATAGAAGGAAAACGGAGGATACATATGATTTCACAGCCTGAGAAAAGAATTTCCAAGAAGGCGCTAAAAGTATGGCGGCTGTCAGGAGCACTTGGCACCCTGTTCATCTCGGTTCCCGCTATTGCCATGATCGCTCTTTCAATCATTTTCAGCTGGCCGCTATGGATTCCTATAGTAGTCCTAATACTGGTGGTGGCCAATACATGGTTTTCAGTATTCTTACTCCCTTCCCTCTGGTGGAAACGCTGGCGCTACGAAGTAAGGGAACAGGAGATTGAAATCCAGAAAGGGCTTTTTGTAATAAAACGGACGTTGGTCCCGATGGTCAGGGTCCAGCATGTTGATACTTCCCAGGGCCCGATTTTGCGGAAATATAAACTGGCGACGGTTTCCGTGTCCACGGCTGCGACAATCCATGAAATTCCGGCCCTGGAAGAAGAGGAAGCCGAAGCGCTTAGAGTGCAAATATCACGGCTTGCAAGGGTGGCGGATGAAGATGTTTGAACCGAAAAGGCTCCACCCCGCAGCGGCAGTTGTGAATACGGTAAAACAATTAAAGGAAATGATCATTCCGCTCGCCACATTTTTACTCATTGGTTCAAGGGGCGGCTGGAACAAGTTTTATTTACTGCTGGCTGTCGCGGGAATCGTGTTCGCGCTTGTAACCGGAATTGTGTCGTGGCTTCGTTTTACATACCGGATCGAAGAAAATGAACTTAGGCTTGAGTACGGAGTGTTGATTAAGAAAAAAAGATACATACCTATTGAAAGAATACAGAGTGTCGACAGGATTGAAGGAATTCTACACAGACCATTGGGGCTAGTCCAAATCAAGATTGAAACGGCGGGTGGCGGGGGCCGCGGTGAAAGTTCCGAAGCGGTACTGGCAGCGATCACGAAGGATGAGGCCGGTATTCTTGAGGAAGCAATCACAGCGGGCAAAACTGGAACGGAAGCAGCATCGGAAAATGATGTCGCGGAACTAGGCGGACAAAACGAGACAGTCTACAAACTATCTCCCGCGTCCCTGTTTCTGATGGCTTCCACATCAGGCGGAGCAGGAGTGGTCATTTCAGCAGTATTGGCGTTCATCTTTCAGTTTGAGGAACTGATCCCTTATAAAAAAGTGTTCAAAGGATTGGAAACGCTCGTTTCAAATGGCGTTATTTTTATCAGTATTCTGTTATTTTTCGCGTTTCTTGCTGCGTGGCTCCTAGCGGTTTTTGGCATGATGCTGAGATATGGGAATTATTCGCTTGAAAAAACGGAGACCGACTTTATCATTTCCCGCGGCCTGCTTGAAAAAAGGAAATTCACGATTCCGTTTCAGCGAATCCAGGCTGTCCAGATTGTCGAGAGTCCTGTCCGGCAAATGCTCGGGTATGCCGAAGTTTTCGTCGACAGTGCGGGTGGTTCGGTAGAGGGGCCAGGCAGTTCCAGAGTACTTCTTTTGCCGATGGTAAAGACCAGCGAGATTGCCGCCATTCTTGGAATCCATCTGCCTGATTATCATTTTCAGCCGGAGATTACGTCAGTCCCACCTAGGGCGCTCAGACGCTATCTGTTCAGGAACCTGGCCATTGCATTGCCGCCATCCGTTGTGGTTGCTATTATGTTTCGCCCGTGGGGATTGGCCGCGCTCGCGATTCCAATAATGGCCGCGGTCTGGGCTTATTCGAAATTCCGGGCCGCGGGATGGGGGCTTGAGGGCGAGCAGTTGTCGCTCCGATACAGAAGAATACCTAAAATAACGGTCCATATGCGCAAAAATAGAATCCAGTCGCTTGACATAGGAGAAAGCTATTTTCAAAGGAAGAACCGCCTTGCGCGGATAGCTGCTTTTGCAAAATCAGGGTCCGGTACAGCGGGCGGAGGCGTCCGGGATTTGGAGTCATCAGACGCGATGGCCATTTATAGCTGGTTTTCCCGCGGTGGCAAAAATGCTCCTCCGGAAAATGAGCAATAATTAACCGGAAAATAGCCACTAAGAAAAATGGGCAATAAAAAAGGGAGCCGGCCAGCGATTCCCCTTTAATCTATCTGCGGCCTGTCGCAGCCCCAAGCAAAAAACCTGCCAATAGCCCGAAAAGGTGGGCAGTGATATTGATATTCGGCTGGAGGAAGGTCATGACGATGCTAATGGCGGCGATGGTTACGATTGTTTGGCTGTCCTGGCGCGACATTGTCCTTTTACGCAATAGCACAATGGAAACATAATAGCCGAACAGTCCGAAAATGGCGCCGCTCGAACCAACATGGCGGTAGGTCAAGGGCTCGAGCAGGTAGGTGGCAAAATTCGCCGCTATTCCTGAGACCAAATAAACAAAGATGAATTTTCCGCGCCCGAGCATCCGTTCGAGACCAGGTCCGAACAATACGAGCGAAAAGCTGTTAAATAGAAGATGGGTAAATCCGCCGTGCAAAAAAATTGGCGTCAAGAGCCGCCAATACTCTCCATGGGTGATATATAAATTAACGCCTGCGAAGTTATCGAAAAACCAATAATTCGGGAAGATAGGCAAAGTGCTTGCCAGATATAAAGCCAGATGAATGGCAATAATGACAGATACAACAGGATAATAACGGATAAATTGGCCTAGGCTTTCGGTTCTTGCGAACATGCGCGGCCTCCTTTCTGGAGATTTTTTAAGGTAAACGTCTATTAGTTGCAAAATGAATCGTTATTCTTTTCATTTCAATCATAGCCGGAAAGTACCGGAAAAATCCATTCATGAAATTCGTATGCGTATAATAACCCGAATAGAAGGAAGATGGATATGATTATAGGGATAGGCTTAGATTTAATCGAAATTGACAGGATCAGCGACCTTTTAAAAAGGCAGGAACGGTTCCCAAACCGAATTTTGACCTTAGCGGAGTTGGAAGTGTTTGAATCGCTTCCTTCCAAAAGACAAGTGGAATTTTTAGCCGGAAGGTTCGCCGCTAAAGAGGCGTATGCCAAGGCGTTGGGGACGGGAATCGGGGAGCTTTTATCCTTTCAGGATATTGAAATTGCGAAAGACGAACTTGGAAAACCCTTTTTTCAAAAGCCTGCTGGACGGCGGACTCATTTATCTATTACCCATACAAAGCAATATGCAGCCGCACAGGTAGTGATTGAAGAATAGGAGAACCGTTTCTCTTTTTTTGGCCAAGGTTGGCATGCCTTATCATAATCACCCAGGTTGTCTCATATATTCGTAATGACATAGAAAAGCGATTGATTTTGAGACAAAAGGGGTTGAAGGAATGAGGAAAAAGATGTTGCTGATCGTTGCCGGGTTGCTAACGGTTTTCGTCCTGTCCGCATGCGGCTCCAAGTCGCAGGAGTCTGTACGGAAAGAGTTAACAGACAAGCTTGAAGATTTATCGGGATATAAAGTGAATGCCAAAATGACACTTGCCATGGGAAAAACCCCGCAAGTATATGATGTTGAAATCTGGCACAAGGATCCATCTTATTATCGAGTGAAACTGAAGAATGCGAACAAGGAACAAAGCCAGATGATCCTCCGAAACGACGATGGGGTATTTGTTTTGACTCCTGCGTTGAACAAAAGCTTCCGTTTTCAAAGCGACTGGCCAAAAAACAGCAGTCAGGCCTATTTGTACGAATCCTTAATCAGAGACATAGTGGAAGATAAAGAAGCGAAATTTTCCGCGTCGAAGGAGTATTATGTGTTTGAAACAAAAACACGCTATCAAAATAATCAAGTGCTCCCCACCCAGGAAATCAAGTTGAACAAAGACTTGTCGCCTGCCTCTGTTAAGGTCATGGACGCTGATAGGAACACGATTGTATCGGTAAAGTTCTCGAAGGTAAAATTTAATGCCAAGTTTGAGACCGATGACTTTGAAACGAAGAAAAACATGACAAGAGCCCAGATTGGCGCACCTGTAATGGCTGAAGCAGACCAGAAGGATACTTCCTTTGCAGTAAAATATCCTGTTGCTGAATTAAAAGGAGTCTCACTTCTTGATCAAAAAGAAATTTCACTCGAAGATGGCAAAAGGGTGGTGCTTACCTATGGAGGAGAAAAATCATTTACACTCATCCAGGAAAAGCGGACTGTCGAGACTGCCTCTGCATCTTATCCTGCTGACGTGAATGGCGAGCCTGCTGACCTTGGATTTACAATCGGGGCACTAACAGACCACTCCATTACCTGGAATCAGGACGGCATTGATTATAGGATTGCTTCGAATCAATTAACAAAGGACGAAATGATTACTCTAGCAAGGTCTGTTCAGGGCGACCTGGTAAAGTGAAATATACCATAAAAAATTGACTGGCAGGCCCGGGGTGACGGGTCTGCCATTTTTAGTGCTATTGAACTTGCTTTGGTCGCCAACCAATTATTGGACTCGGGAATAGAAGGATTTTGCTAATAGACCTAGAAGGATTTATGATAAAATAAAAAAATTAATTGAAACAATGCCAGGGAAGTGAAGTAATTGGAGAAACAAGGTTTTTTTTACAGGGATACATGGGCTGAAGTTGATTTGGATGCGATTTATCAAAACGCCTCAGCCATTAAAAGGCTTTTGCCCGACGATGTCGAGTTGATTGCTGTCGTAAAGGCAAATGGGTATGGCCATGGAGATGTGGAAGTGGCGGAAACAGCCCTCGCTGCGGGAGCCGGGTATCTCGCGGTGGCCTTCATGGATGAAGCCTTGGCATTACGAAAAAAGGGAATTGCGGCTCCTATCCTAGTTCTCGGGGCAACCCGTCCTGAAGATGTACATGTAGCGGCGAGGAATCGGATTACACTGACTGCCATCAACTTCGAATGGTTGGAAAAAGCAGCCAGCGTTCTTGGGGATTCCTCTCTCCGGATTCATATCAAGGTAGATACGGGGATGGCGAGGCTTGGCTTTAAGGGTCTGGATGAATTAAAACAGGCCGAAGCTTTCTTGGAACAGGATTCCCGGTTTTTACTTGAAGGAATCTTCACGCATTTCTCGACAGCTGATGAACTGGAGAGTAGCTATTTTCAACACCAGCTGAAGGAATTCGAAACTCTCCTCGAATCGCTTACTGTCCGGCCTAAATACATTCATGCCAGCAACAGCGCTGCTGGGATGAGATTTGCGGGAGCAAGATTCAATGCCATCAGGCTAGGGATTTCGATGTACGGACTGTCGCCTTCACCGGAAATAAAATCAAGTCTTCCAGTCGAGTTGAATGAGGCGTTTTCTCTTCACTCCCGGCTTGTACAGGTGAAAAAACTGCATAAAGGAGAAAAGGTCAGCTATGGCGCCACGTATGAAGCAAGCAATGAGGAGTGGATAGGCACCATTCCGATTGGGTATGCGGATGGCTGGATCCGAAAACTCCAGGGGCAAGAGGTGCTAGTAAATGGACTCCGGGCACCGATTGTCGGCAGGGTGTGCATGGATCAGTGTATGGTCAGGCTGCAGGAATATGCGCCGGTAGGAACGGAAGTCACGCTAATAGGGAAACAAGGATCTAATTTTGTCAGGATTGATGAAATCGCCAGAAAGCTTGAGACCATCAACTATGAAATTCCGTGCATCATCTCGAATAGAGTTCCGCGCCTGTATAAAAAGGACGGCAAAATTGTCGGGATGCACAATCATGTGTTAGGGAGCTAAACGGTGCTCCTGCGACAGAGCAAACTCGGGGAAGCTTTGTTCAGCTCGTCGCAAAGCTGCGAGGAAGTAACGCATGCAATTGCCGCCTCCGCTTTTCGTGATGTCCAGCTGCGGCGGCTAGGGGCTCGGGGTCTTAAGCCATTTCCTTCCGGAGGGCAGGCCCATCCTGCAGGAACTGTCTTAAGCTGGTCGGGGCTGAACAGCCGCCTCCGCTTTTCGTAATGTCTAGCTGCGGCGGCTAGGGGATCGGGGTCTTAAGCCAATCCGTCAAGAAGGAAAAGACCGCCTTCTGGCCGTCTCGTCTTAATCCTGTCGCCCCTGGGCGAGCCGCCTACGCTTTTCGTGTTTAATTATGTTTTTTTTGGCCAATACTACTTGTTGATTGTGGAATTGGCTTTGCAAGCCATGAGAATCATGTTATTATTAGAACTGGTAGAAAATAAGGCGAGTTCTTGTCCGACAATGAAGTCGTGTGACAGGAGCACCTGTATTTAAATTAAAGAGAAATTGGTTTAACCGCCTTTTGAGGCGAAATAAAATGGTCTGTATAGTGATGGTGGAGGTGTAGCTTGTGTCAGAGACTGGCGCAACAACGGAAATCCTGGTAAAGTTACCGCAACATCTTTTAACCGAGTTGGATGGAATTGTGAAGCTTGAAAATGTGAACCGCAGTGAATTTATTTACCAGGCAACAAAAGCTTATATGCGCGAACGGAAAAAAAGACAAATTCGCGAAGCAATGAGGCGGGGTTACATGGAGATGGCCAAAATTAACTTGACGATTGCGTCAGAGGCATTCCTTGCCGAATATGAGGCGGAACACACTGTTGAACGTCTTGTAAGCGGAGGATAATCCTTTGATTGTTAAACGTGGTGACGTTTATTTCGCAGACCTTTCCCCAGTTGTCGGCTCTGAACAAGGCGGCGTCCGGCCTGTACTTGTCATTCAAAACGACATCGGGAACCGGTTTAGTCCCACAGTAATCATTGCAGCAATCACGGCGCAAATCCAGAAAGCCAAGCTGCCAACCCATGTTGAAATTAATGCGAAGCGCTATGGTTTTGAACGAGATTCAGTCATCCTGCTGGAACAAATCCGGACCATTGATAAACAACGGCTTACGGATAAAATTACCCATCTTGATGACGAAATGATGGGAAAAGTGGACGAAGCATTGCAGGTGAGCCTCGGTCTTATCGAGTTTTAACACATTACGCTCTACTCGGGCGTTTTTTACATAACCACCCTCATATGAATGATTCTGATAAGGCGGGCCCGGATGGGTACGCCTTTTTATTTTTGCGTGCCCAGGCAAGCCGTTAATTGCTAATTGGTGAAAGTCCAATCTGAGTAAGTACCAAGACGCTCATTAGCTGACAGGCAACTGGTGGAGAAATCCTAAGGTTGAAGCCCTGTGACAACGTAA
>NZ_QWEG01000015.1 GCF_003515685.1 Neobacillus notoginsengisoli
TATCGTATGCATGAATGATTTTGATTTTATCTTGGAGGGAAAGTGCCCTTTTTGACATAATAAAAACTCCCCTTAAAGTAAACAGATTTTTATTTTTTAATCTGTCTACCTTAAGGGGAGCATATCAATGAGAGGGAGCAGGCACTTTTTTTATTGTTTAGGAAACCACCAAGCGCCGATTCTCGCCGCCACCGTCTGGTTTTTTTATTCTGAGGTCGTTTAGAAGCTAGTTATGCGACAACCATCCCGATTTTTACTTCGTTTCTGCCGCATAGAGCCTTGTTATGCGACACCGCCCTGGGTTTTCACTGGATTTGTGTCGCATAGAGCCTTGTTATGCGACACCGCCCCGTGTTTTCACTGGGTTTGTGTCGCAAAGAGCCTTGTTATGCGACACCGCTCCGGGTTTTTACTGGATTTGTGTCGCATAGAGCCTTGTTATGCGACACCGCTCCGGTTTTTTACCGGATTTGTGTCGCATAGAGCCTTGTTATGCGACACCGCCCCGGTTTTTTCCTGGATTTGTGTCGCATAGAGCCTTGTTATGCGACACCGCTCCAGATTTTTAATGGGTTTCTGTCGCATAGAGCCTTGTTATGCGACACCGCCCCGGTTTTTCACTGGGTTTGTGTCGCATAGAGCCTTGTTATGCGACACCGCCCCGGGTTTTTATTGGATTTGTGTCGCATAGAGCCTTGTTATGCGACACCGCTCCGGTTTTTTACCGGATTTGTGTCGCATAGAGCTTCGTTATGCGATACCGCCCCGGGTTTTTTCAGGATTCCAGTCGCATAGAGCCTTCATATGCGACAAGAACACAGGGTTTTTATAGCTCTCCTGTCCCATGGAACCAACCCTTCTTTGCAAAAACAACCGATACTGATTGCGAAGGCTCGTTAGTTCATGATTTCAAGCAAAAAAGCACCCGGCACTATCACTAGCTCTCTCGCTGTACTTTCTTCTTTCCGTGCCCAAAAAACCACCAGTTCCAGTCGCCCAGCAGCTTCATCAGCGACGGGACGAGAACCATCCGGACGAGTGTTGCATCAATGAAAATCGCAATCGCGATCCCGACTCCAAGCTGTTTCACAGGCATTACACCGGTAAAGGCAAAAGCGCCGGTTACGACAATCATGATGGCCGCTGCGGATGTAATAATCTTACTTGTTGTTGTCAGCCCAAGGATTGTTGATTTGCTGTTGTCACCAGTCTCAAGATAGAACTCCTGAATACGCGAAATCAAGAACACCTCATAGTCCATTGACAGCCCGAAGACGAGCGAAAAAACAAAGACAGGCAGGATGAGGGCGATATCAACCGGCTCCGTCCCCAAGTGCCCCTGTTGGAAAGTGTAGACGACAATCCCGAAAGTCGCGCCAAGGCTTAGCACATTCATTAAGATGGCTTTTAGTGGAATCAGAATCGAACGGAACGCCATCATCAGTATGATAAACGTAGAAAGAAAGATTAATGCCAATCCGTATGGTGCTTTTTCATAGATTTCATCGAAGATTTCCTGTTCAAATTTGATGTGTCCGCCGAAGTAAGTTTTGAGACCATAGTCCTTTTCAGACCACTCCCTTACCCATGCCCGGGCTTTGTTCGAATGCTCCCCTGTCTTCAAAAAGACATTTACAAGCATCTTATTTTCCTTGATAAAATGTTCCTCAGCCATGGCAAACTTTTGAGCCGCTGCTGCCTCACCCGAAGACAGGATCTTGGCTTGTGTATATTCCACTCCATTTGAAATCCCGGTGGCGGTGAAAATTGATTCAATGGAATTGACTAGTTTGCTGTCCTCCAAATTGGCAATCGCCTTACTAGCCGCATCCAGATTCTCCTCATCTACCATCCTTCCATTTGCTTCAAACACAACGGTGATTTTTTGATAGTCCCGTTTGTCCTCTGGCTGGAATTCCTTTCTGAATGTTTCATAAGCAACTCTGGACTCAACATTTTTTGGCAGTGAATCGGTCCCAGGAATCGTCAGCCGCATATCCATGGCTGGAATAAGGCAAGCAATCAGGATGGCGAAAGCCGCGAGCATCATGATAACTGGATGCTTCATGACCGTTTTGGCAAAAGAATGCCACCAGCTCTTCTTATTCTTGCCAGGTTTAATGAGAGTAAATTTATGGATTCGCTCGCCTAGGAGCGACAGGAAAGCGGGCAGAAACGTAACGGCGCAAAGTGCAGATACGAATACCACGACCATGCCGCCAAGAGCGACATTTTGGAATATATCAATTTGGATGAACAGAAGTCCCGACAGCCCGATAAAGACGCATAATGCAGAAAAAATGATTGCCCTGCCAGCAGTTGCAACTGTTATTTCAATGCTTTCCCGTACAGATTTCGTCTGCAGTTCTTCCTTATATCGGTTAATAATTAACAGCGCGAAATCGATACTTAATGCAAGCCCAATCATCGGGACTATATTTAAAACAAAAATCGATAAATTTGCTGTATAGCTGAAGAAATACATGATGCCCATCGTCGTTAAAATGGAGACGATCCCAATAATCAGAGGGATGGAAGCAGCGACGAGGCCGCCAAATGCAAGAATTAAAACAACTAATGCAATCGGGAGGCCAATCATTTCCGCCCGGGCAAGATCCTTCTGGCTTGCTTCATTCAAGTCTTTTACTATTACCGGCTCTCCGGTCATTTTGACACGGATGCCCTTGTCACTTTTCAAAAAAGTTTTTAACTCGCGGATTTCATCTGCAAGGCTGCCCGCATCTTTATCATAGGAAATGACTCCATAGGCGTAATTTCCCTTGAACATCCCTTCCATTTCAAAAGGGGATGTCACGCTTGAAGCAGATTTGACCTTTTTAAGCCGTTTAAAAGTATCCTGAATATAAGCATGCCATTCCTGTTCCGGCACTCCTTTTTCTTTCTCAAAAAGAAGAATGACGGTTGATTCCGGCTGCCCAAAGTCTTTTTCAAGGATGTCCCTTGTTTCATTATATGTCCCTTCGTAGTCGAAACCATTACCGCTTAATACAGATGGAAGCTTGAAGGCAAATAATGCGAAAAAAACAATGATTGCCACCCATACCGCCAATACCGAAAATTTATATTGATCTGCAAGCCGTCCGAGCCTACCCAAACCCATGACCTCCTTTTCTACTCTCCCTTATACTCATTCTTTCATATTTAAACGCAATTTTAGCTGAATTTTTAAACAGAATGATGAAATAAATTGGAATGCCGCATTCACCATTCCTTTTTGGTAAAATAAAGCTATGACTAGGATGCGGGTGATTTATTTGGAAAAAGAAAAACTGGCCAAAATAATAGAAGCGGCCAAGCTTTATTATCTTTTAGACTACAACCAACATGATATAGCAAAAGTGCTCGGTGTTTCCAGGCCGACGGTTTCCCGGCTTCTGCAAACGGCAAAGGAAGAGGGCATTGTCCAAATTACGATCAAAGACCCTACAGAGAACGTTGAAAACCTGTCTGCCGCACTTGAGGAGAGATTCGGGCTGAAAAAAGCCATCGTTGTTTCGATTCCGCAGTACGAGGGAAATATTATTAAAACATTTCTTGGTGAAGTCGCGGCAGGCTACCTTCATGAAATCGTACAGGACGGAGATACGATTGGCGTGACGTGGGGAACAACCCTACACCATGTAGCTGTTGAACTGAAGCAGAAGGCAGTAAAAGATGTGAAGGTTGTCCAGCTAAAAGGCGGGGTCAGCCACTCGGAAACAAATACGTACGCTTCTGAAATCCTCTATTTGTTCGGGAAGGCGTTCAATACGGCTCCACATCACTTGCCGCTGCCGGCGATTGTCGATCACCCGGTTGTGAAGCAGGCGATGGAGGCGGACAGGCATATTAGGAAAATACTCGAACTTGGCAAGAAAGCGAATATCGCCATGTTTACGATTGGTCCGGTTAAGGAAGAAGCGCTTCTCTTCCAGCTTGGCTATTTTTCAAAAAGCGATCTCGACACCTTGTATGGGAAAGCGGCCGGCGATATTTGTTCGCGCTTTTTCGATAAGGACGGCAAGATTTGCAATGAAAGTCTAAATGAACGGACTCTCGGCATCAATCTTGAGGACTTAAAGGGAAAGGAGCATTCCATTCTCGTCGCAGGAGGCCAGAATAAAGTTGATGGCATTTTCGGGGCATTAAAAGGGAAATATACAAATGTGCTGATTACAGATCATGTTACAGCTCAAAGCTTAATCGAAAGGTCCGAATCGTTGGAAAAATAAAACTTAAACATTTGTTCATAAATGCTTTTACAAATGTTCGCCCTTTTTGATATAGTTGAATTAGGAATTAATAGGAGGTTGTTAACATGTCAAAAACGGTTGCAAAAATGATTGATCATACGTTATTAAAAGCGAATGCGACAAAAGATGAAATTACGAAGCTTGCTGAAGAGGCGAAAGAATACCAATTTGCATCGGTCTGTGTAAACCCTACCTGGGTAAAAACGGCGGCAGAATTGCTACAGGATGCGCCGGAAGTAAAAGTGTGCACTGTCATTGGATTCCCACTTGGCGCCAGCACACCTGAAACGAAAGCATTCGAAACAAAGGACGCTATTGAAAATGGCGCAACAGAAGTGGATATGGTCATTAACATAGGGGCACTCAAAGATGGAAATGAGGAGCTTGTTGAGCGTGATATCCGTGCGGTTGTCGATGCGGCGAAAGGGAAGGCGCTGACAAAAGTAATCATCGAAACGGCACTGCTGACGGACGATGAAAAAGTAAAGGCTTGCGAACTGGCTGTTAAAGCCGGTGCTGATTTTGTCAAGACCTCTACAGGATTTTCCACAGCTGGCGCAACGTTCGAGGATATCAGCCTGATGAGGAAAACAGTCGGTCCGGATATCGGCGTGAAGGCTTCCGGCGGAGTCAGAAGCCGTGAGGATGCCTTGAAGATGATTGAAGCAGGGGCAACAAGGATTGGCGCAAGCTCAGGAGTATCTATCGTAAAAGGTGAAACATCGAGTAATTCATACTAAACCATCAAGTGAAGAGGGTATGAGATGAAAGAAGTCATTTTGGCACTAGTAGCCGGCATGCTTGTAGGGGTAGTTTTCAAATTTTTCAAGCTACCCCTGCCCGCTCCTCCGGTTTTATCAGCAGTTGTAGGTGTATTCGGCGTGTATTTTGGCGGAATTGTATTCGAATGGATGTTTAAATTATTACAAAGCTAGCTAACGGGAGAGTGGACAGGGTGGACGAAAAGGACTTGATTAAGGAAGCGATTAAAGCGAGGGAAATGGCGTATATCCCTTATTCGAAATTCGGGGTTGGAGCGGCTCTTCTTGCAAAGGACGGCCGGGTATTCCGCGGCTGCAACATCGAGAATGCAGCATACCCAATGACGAATTGCGCAGAGCGGACCGCTATTTTTAAAGCGATTTCAGAAGGTGTGACAGAGTTTTCAGCGATGGCTGTCGTCGCTGATACAGACAGGCCATGCTCGCCATGCGGTGCCTGCCGCCAAGTCATTGCCGAACTGTGCGGCCCTGAAATGGACATCATCCTCACGAATCTGAAAGGCGACGTCTTAAAGGTCCATTCTGAGGACATTCTGCCAGGGGCTTTCCTGCCTAAAGACCTCGAATAAATGATTCTTCTTTGCAAAACAAGAGCCGGCCCCCGAGTCGGCTCTTACATTTTCTATTAGGTCATCTCGAAACAAACGGGTTCCCTGTAACCCAAAAACGCCATGGGTAATCCTTCGCTTCATCTGAGTTGCCAATTCCAATCCGTGGGCCGGTGGAAAAGGCCTCAGGGGGAAACCCCTTTGCGATAAAAAGCGGCGGTTCGGTAAATTTCCTGCCATAATCCTCTTTCGTAATCCCCATTGCCTTTGTCAGCTTCCCCGGTCCGCTCGTCAGTTTGACCGTTTCCAAAACGCCTCTCCGTTCATGCATCAAGGCCTCTCCGTAAACAGGCTCAAGTGCCCTGATCAGGACAGCCTCCGGATTGTCAATCCCTCCGCTGACAACATTGACAAGGCAATGGGTATGCATGACATATGTATAAACCAAACCGGATTCCCCGAACATAATTTCTGTCCGCTTTGTCCGCCGGTTCATATAACTATGGGCAGCGCGGTCACCAGGGCCTATGTAGGCCTCAGTTTCAACGATATAGCCGGCTGTCAGCCCTTCAGGTGTTTCTTTTGCCAAAATACAACCGAGAAGGGAGCGGGCAAGCTCCAATGTTGGCTGTTCAAAAAATGGCTGGGCAAGGGGAGCCAGAGACGGCCCATTTTTCCCTCCAATGTCTAACTTCATAATCTTCCTCCACAAAAATGCTGTTTTTAAAACAATTCCCCTTTATTCAAGTGATTAATCAGGGGAATTAGGAAGGTGATCCAATAAGTTAAAGGCCAGCATGCCGCAAAGGGGCTTTTTGTCATTGAATATCCCTGATTTTCAACCCCTATATAAGGTATAATAAATATGTTAAAGAAGTAACAACGATAGGCATAAACAAAGGGGCGGACGAAATGAGCAAGATGACAGAGTACAGAATTGAACATGACTTCCTGGGGGAAAAGGAAGTCCCGGCAGAAGCCTATTACGGAGTTCAGACTCTCCGTGCAGTGGAAAACTTTCCAATCACGGGGTATACAATTGATCCCAGTCTTATTAAAGCGCTAGCAATAGTCAAGAAATCAGCGGCTATGGCCAATAGGGATACGAACCAGCTTGATCCAAGGGTAGCGGATGCAATTATTACGGCGGCAGACGAAGTCATTGAAGGGCACTGGCATGACCAATTCATTGTCGACCCAATTCAAGGCGGAGCTGGCACGTCTGTCAATATGAATGCGAATGAAGTCATTGCCAACAGGGGCCTTGAGCTTCTAGGCAAAGAAAAGGGCAATTACGAAACGATTAGCCCAAATACACATGTAAACATGGCTCAATCAACGAACGATGCTTTTCCGACAGCGATCCATATCGCTGTACTATCTTCCCTTAGGGGACTGCTGCAAAACATGGAGGCGCTGAATGCGGCATTCGAGGTTAAGGCGAAGGAATTTGATGATGTGATTAAAATGGGCAGAACGCATTTGCAGGATGCAGTGCCGATCAGGCTTGGCCAAGAATTCCAGGCATATGCCCGCGTCTTGGGGCGTGATATTGAGCGGGTAAGGAATTCGCGCCAACATCTATTTGAAGTGAATATGGGTGCGACCGCTGTAGGGACAGGCCTGAATGCGGATCCCGAATATATTGACAAAGTCGTGCGCTATCTTGCACAAAATAGCGGTTTTCCGCTCGTAAAAGCGGAGCATCTTGTCGATGCCACACAAAATACTGATTGTTACCTTGAAGTCTCCTCTGCACTTAAGGTATGCATGATGAATATGTCTAAGGTCGCAAATGACCTGAGGATGATGGCATCCGGACCAAGGGCAGGGCTAGGGGAAATCGTGCTTCCGGCACGCCAACCAGGGTCGTCCATTATGCCAGGTAAGGTGAATCCGGTTATGGCCGAAGTGCTGAATCAGGTCGCTTTCCAGGTCATCGGCAACGACCATACGATTTGTCTTGCTTCAGAAGCTGGACAATTCGAATTGAATGTCATGGAGCCGGTGCTTGTCTTTAACTTGCTGCAGTCGATTAACATCATGACCAATGTGTTTGATGTTTTCCGTAAGTATTGCCTTGAAGGCATTGAAGCGAACAAAGAAAGGCTCCAGGAATACGTAAACAACAGCGTAGGAATCATTACGGCAATTAACCCACATGTCGGCTATGAAACAGCCGCATCCATTGCCAAGGAAGCCATTGAGACGGGGAAGTCAGTCAGAGAGCTTTGCCTTGAAAGGCAAGTACTGACAGAAGACGAACTCGATGCCATCCTCCATCCATTTGAAATGACAGACCCAGGAATTTCAGGAAAAGAACTGTTAAAGAAGAAGGACTTAATCGGAGTATAATTTTTGCAAAAAAACAAGGCATCTTCCGCGGGGAAGATGCCGTTTATTTATAAGAAAATATTCAAAATATAATAGAAGGTCGCCGCTATCAAAGCTGAAATCGGCAGTGTAATCACCCACGTAATCAGCATCCTCTGCGCAGTACCCCATTTCACGCCCTTTAAGCGGTGAGACGCACCCACACCAAGGATTCCAGAAGAAATAACATGCGTGGTGCTGACAGGAAGGTGAATGTACGTAGCACCAAAGATAATCGCTGCTCCTGTTAAATCTGCCGCGACTCCGTTGATTGGGCGGATTTTCATGATTTTACCGCCGACTGTCTTAATGATCTTCCACCCGCCGACAGATGTACCTAATCCCATCGCAGTCGCACAAGCCAATTGGACCCAGAAGGGAATATCGGCTGTGTCTACATAACCATTGGCAATCAGGGCCATTGTAATGATCCCCATTGCCTTTTGAGCATCGTTCGTTCCATGAGTGTATGACTGCAGCGCGGCAGTTCCAATTTGGATTAACCGAAAATTGCGGTTTGTCTTGGTCAGATTGGCGTTTTTAAAGACAAATTTAAAAATGGTATAGACAATATATCCAACAACAAAGGCAAGGATTGGCGAGAAAATAAGAGCCTCAAGGATTTTCAGGAAGCCTTGGTATTCAATGGTTTGAAATCCTGAAGAAGCAATAGCCGCCCCTGCAATTGAACCGATTAACGTATGGGATGAACTGCTTGGAATCCCATAATACCAGGTGAGCAAGTTCCAGGTAATACCTGACAGAAGGGCGGCCATAATGACGACAGTCCCGTTCTGAAGGGTAAATGGATCAACAATCCCCTTCGTAATCGTTTTGGCAACCCCGGTAAATGTCATAGCACCGACGAAGTTCATAATGGAAGCAAGAATGATTGCGTGCCGAGGTTTGAGGGCTTTGGTTGATACGGAAGTGGCAATTGCGTTAGCCGTATCGTGAAACCCGTTAATAAAATCAAACGTAAGAGCGAAAATGACAATTGCTACGGTTAATATAAATACAGCATCCATAGTTAAGCTCCTTACGCGTTTTTCATGATGATGGTTTCAAGTGTGTTTGCAACGCCCTGGCAGCTGTCGGCAATATCTTCCAGCGTCTCGTAAATCTCTTTGTATTGAATGATCCGGATGGGATCTTTTTCTACAGAGAAAAGATGCTTGATTGATTGTCTCAAAATACCGTCACATTTTGATTCGTAGTCCTTAATTGAAATGGCGTGTTCACGGATTTGAAGCAATTTTTTCGTTGCCAGTAGTGTGATCGCCTTTTCAATTTCCAGCACGCTGCTCTGGATTGCAGAGGTGAACTGGAGCATGTAGTCATCCGCATCAGTGATCGAGTACATTTCAAAAAGTGCCGCGCAGTGCTCAAGACCGTCAAGCACATCGTCCATGCTGTTCGAAAGGTGAAGGATATCTTCCCGTTCAATTGGAGTAATAAACGCGTCATTCAGTTCTTTAATCACTGTATGTACAAACGTATCACCTTTTGTTTCAAACTCCTTCATACTTTCAGAAAAAATTCTTAAATCACTTACGTTTTTTAGCTTATAGTCAGTAAAGTAATTTACACTTTCTCTAAGGTTTGAAGCAATTTCAGCAAGAAGTATAGAAAACTTGTCATTCTTCTTAAAAACCATTTTGGATAACCCCCGTTTTTTGATCCAGTTTCAAAAGACTTAAGCTAAACTATTGTATAGGAATTTTGTCGAAAAAGAAAAGATGTTTACATCAAATTTACAAAAACTTAACATTCGGGACTAAAGGGCATAATAAGCAATCTTTGATAAATATATTCCTTCTTTATATATCCTTGTTTTTGATAATAAAACCGGCGGGAAAGAGTTTTAATGCTATCTTGTGCAAGTTGGCGTTGTAAAATGTAAACTTTACATATAGAAAAGGAGGAGTTTAAAAATGTTTTCAATCCATAATACTGCCCGCCTTTACAATGAAGTGGAAATGCCCCGGTTTGGCCTGGGGGTTTATAAGATGGAACAAGGAACAGAGGTGGAGGCTACAGTAGCGGAGGCGCTTAAGCTTGGCTACCGCTTAATTGATTCAGCGGCCATGTATCAAAATGAGGAAGGGGTCGGACAAGCTGTTAGGAAAAGCGGATTGCCCCGGGAGGAAGTTTTTGTAACAACGAAAGTCTGGAACAGTGACCAGGGTTACGAGTCAACCTTACATGCTTTTGAAACAAGCCTGGAAAAGTTGGGGCTCGGTTATATTGATCTATATCTCATCCATTGGCCAGTAAAAGGCAAGTACATTGAGACATGGAAAGCCCTTGAGGAAATATACAAGCAGGGGAAGGTACGCGCCGTAGGGGTGAGCAATTTCAATATTCACCATTTAGAAGCCTTGGCAAAGCACAGCACTTTGAAGCCAGCCGTCAATCAGGTGGAATTGCACCCGGCTCTGGCGCAAAAAGAGCTGAGGGAGTATTGCTCAAAAAACAATATACTTGTTCAGGCTTGGTCCCCACTTGCCAGAGGAAGAATTCTTGCTGATCCTCTATTAACGGCACTCGCTGAAAAAGCTGGTAAAACGCCAGCTCAAATCATATTGCGATGGCATCTACAGAATGGCGTTGCTGTAATACCGAAATCAGTAAATTTCTCAAGGTTACAGGAGAATGCTGATATTTTCGACTTTGAACTTTCAAAGGATGACATGGAAATAATCAATAGCCTTGACGTAAATACCCGTTTCGGTGCTGACCCGGATAACTTTGATTTCTAAAAGGACTTATTGAAAAAACGGAGGACATTGTCCTTCGTTTGTCCCCTCCAACAAGCGTAACTTCACGGCATATGCAAATCGGCAAAAAGAAGGATTTGCTGCCTTTTTTTTGTAAGTTAGATTTTCTATGTGTTTATTTTAAATAAATGCGGGTAATTTAAAGGTACAAACAGTTAGGAAAACAAATTGTTTTAAACCTCCTGTTTGTGGCTGCAGCAGCCTAATGTTAGGCGCACTTTACTATCTATAAACTACTTTCAAGGAGTGAAGTTACATGGGATTTCTTTGGGCATTAATTATCGGAGGAATTATCGGTTGGCTTGCAGGAATGATTGTAGGCAGGGATATTCCGGGTGGAATCATAGGTAATATTATTGCAGGTTTTGTAGGTGCTTGGTTAGGTACAGCGATTTTTGGTAACTGGGGACCACACGTAGCAGACTTTGCGATTATACCAGCAATAATTGGAGCTGTAATCCTTGTCTTCCTGTTAAGCTTGATTATGAAATCTTTCAGAAGGTCAAACCATTAACAAACAGAAAGGCCTCCCATTAGGGGGCCTTTTTTTGGGTATGTTTTAAATCTTATCAAGGTCAAGTCCATTAAATATGGGAGGGTCATCCAGAAATGGCGCCTTAACTTCGATGTTTTTAAACGTGATCGGATGAGGGAACGCCAATTTTGCAGAATGGAGAGCCTGTCTTGGGAAGATTGGTTTTCCTCCATAAAGAGGGTCACCGGCAAGTGGATGGCCGATATGGCTGAAGTGGACACGGATTTGGTGGGTTCGGCCGGTATCGAGCCAGCAGGCAATCCATGTAAGCTTTGCGGAACGATCTACTTTTAATACTTTATAATTTGTACGTGCAGCTTGCCCGGTTGCTGACACACGGCGCCGAGTCGGATGATGCCTGTCTCTGCCGATTGGTTCCTCAATTGTCCCATTATTTTTAAGGACTGTTCCATGGACACCTGCAATATAGGTCCTATGAATGGTCCGTTCTTCAAGCATCCGCCCAAGAATGGCGCCGGCTAGAGGGTGCTTTGCAAAAAGAATTGCGCCAGTTGTATCCCGGTCAAGGCGGTGGACATGCTGGAGTGAAGCGCCTTCGCCAGTCATCTGTAAGTGGTAAGCCATAGCATTCAGCAACGTATCATGGTCGCCTTCCTTGTTTGGATGGGTATTCATGAATGGCGGCTTATTTACAATTAACAAATGGTCATCCTCATAGAGAATGTCAATTTCCTTGCAAAAAGGTTCAAGAAGCGGTGGCGACTCTATAAAGAGCCCGATATGAATTTTATCCCCGGCAGCCAGGGGAGTTTCCCATCCTGCTTTTTCCCCTCTAATTTTCACTCTCCCGCTCATCCGGAAATCGTGGACGAGTTTTTTTGGGGCGTTCCATTTCACTTTAAAAATCTCTGCGATTGTCAGTCCATTCCATAAATCCGGAATGGTTAGCTCCATGAAAGTTCCTTGCCGTTTTGTAACAAGCATTTTATGGCTCCTTTGTTAAAAATAAGCTTAGTGTATCCTGTCACGAGGCGCTTACGCTTTTTAGATTGCGTGGTTTAAATTACCATCCTTTTTACAGTTCTGTATGTGCTATTCTAATGGTATATTACATCGATATGACAATTGTAACAAAGGTGGTTATTACGTGAAAATCGTTTTTGCCTCAACTCCAGGCCAGGAGGAAGAAATTCATGAACTGATTCATTATTTTTATTCGAATGTATTGCCAATGTACTTTACAGACAAAGAGATTAAAGGATTTCTCAGGCGAGGAGTATTACATAAGGATAGCACAGCTGATTCCTTTGGCACATTGCGGGATGCTTTCTATGTCATGGCGAGCCTTCAAACGCTCATATCTATTTTGGAGGAGCCTCTTCCGAATGACCATTACCGTGCACTTTTCCTGAAAAATGCCGAACATCTAAGATATTACGGACTGCGTTTCCCATTTGAATATGACTCTTTCATTTCCGTGCAAAAAAATGCTAAACCACTATTCAGCATGTACACGCCTGCCGCCAATCAATTGCTGGTGTAATCAAAGGATTAAAGCCGTCTTTGTCTGAAACAACCGATTTTTATCGGACAGATCTACCAGCAAACGCCTGCTCGAGCAGGCGTTTTTTCTGTGTTAAGCCTCTTCTATTTTGCGACATTTGCTTCGAGCCATTCCTGATATTCCGATTTATCCCGTCCGCCAGTTACCCTGGCAGTTTCCTTGCCATCTTCAAAACGAATCAAAGTCGGCGTTCCTTCAATACGAAAGATGTCCCAAGCTTGTTCATATTCCAGTACATTGAGCTGAACGATTTCAATATCAAGTTCTTTCGCCAATGGCATCAGGATCGGTGTCGCTTTTTTGCAATGGGAACATGTCGGGCTGTAAAAATAAACGGTTAAATCTTCCCCAGCAGAAAGCTTTTTCTCCAAATTCTCAATCGTAATGATATTTTGGTAATTTGGGTCATCCAGCTGGGCGATTGTTTCAGGAAAGAGAGACTTATCTCCGTATGGATTCTTCCCCTTTGTCTTTTCCTCATTTTGTTTGCCAGTCAAGTAGGCCATTCCGACGAATAAAACAAGGATGATGCCAAGAAATAGTACAATTTTTTTCATTTTTATTGAACCCCTTTTTCTCTTTTAGATAGAATCATACTGCAGGCGAAAATAAGTGTGAAGGCAATGAGAGCAAGAAAAGGGATGGTAATAAAACCAAGCCAGTTAATATATTGTCCCGTGCAAGGAATCCTTCCGCATGCGGGAGCGGCCTCGGCCATGAAAGATAATTTTTGCAGGGAATAATGATACGCTGATACAGCCATTCCGATTACAGATAGCCATTTACTGTAAACCGCTATCCTGTAATCCTTTTTTACAATCGCAATCCCAAGTAGGAGTGCCATCGGATACATGAGGATTCGCTGATACCAACACAGTTCGCATGGCTCGTATTTACGGATTTCCGAGAAATACAGGCTTCCAAACAGTGCAATAATAGAGACAGCCCATGCAAAAAATAAAATGTTCTCTTGGTTGTCCTTCTCCATCTTTTCACCCCTTTTTCTTAAATTTTAGTGGAAAAAGTGGAATTGTACAAATCAGGAGGACTGGCTCGAATTTTGACGAATGTGGAAAAAACGGACTTAACCCTTTAAAATGAAGAGGACATGTTTTATTATGCGGATACACCGCACGGTCTGAAATAGAAAAAGGCTTTTCAGAAGTGGAGGAATCAGAATGGAATGGAAACGGAAAGCAGATAGGTGGCTCCTGTTCGATAAAATGGATCCCGAGTTGAAGGAAGAATTGGAAGCATTGAAACTAGATGAAAAAATGCTTGAGGAAGTTTTTTACAAGGACCTTGAATTCGGAACTGGCGGAATGAGGGGAGAGATTGGGGCAGGTTCAAACAGAATGAACATTTATACGATCCGCAAGGCCACGGCGGGTCTTGCCGCTTATATTGAAGCGCAAGGGGAGGAGGCCAAAAAACGCGGAGCGGTCATCGCTTACGACTCACGCCACAAATCACCCGAGTTTGCAATGGAGGCTGCGAGGACGCTCGCGACAAAAGGGATTAAAGCTTATGTTTTTGATGAGCTAAGGCCGACTCCTGAATTATCTTTCGCGGTCAGGTATTTGAATGCGGCAGCCGGGATTGTCATTACGGCAAGCCATAATCCTCCGGAATACAACGGCTTCAAAGTTTATGGAGAGGATGGGGCACAACTCCCGCCAGCTGCGGCAGACCAGGTTATTGCGAAAGTAAATGAATTGGAAAATGAACTATTAATTGAGGTTGAAAGTGAAGAAGTACTCAGGAATGCTGGATTAATTGAGATGATCGGCCTGAACGTCGATGATGCGTATACGAAAATGCTGACAACGATTTCTGAAAATCCGGATATAGCGAAGGAATCTCCAATCGAAATTGTCTTTACGCCATTGCATGGAACTGCCAACAAGCCTGTCCAAGCAGCGTTGAATGCACTTCATTATAAAAACGTCCATATTGTCCGTGAACAGGAGCTCCCGGACGCTGATTTCTCGACTGTAAAAAGCCCGAATCCGGAAGAGCATGCAGCCTTTGAATTAGCAATCCGGGACGGAAAAAAAGTGGATGCCGACATCCTAATTGCCACCGACCCAGACGCGGATAGGCTAGGGATTGCAGTCAAAAATAATGAAGGTGAATATGTCGTTTTGACAGGAAACCAGACCGGCGCATTGCTGCTCGACTATATACTTGAACAGAAGACGGCAAAAGGGACACTTCCTCAAAATGGCCTCGTTTTAAAAACGATTGTCACTTCGGAAATTGGCCGGAAAATTGCCGATGCGTATGGTCTTAAGACAATGGATGTTCTGACAGGATTCAAATTTATAGCCGAAAAAATCAATGAATTCGAGCGGACTGGCGAGAACACCTTCCTGTTTGGCTATGAAGAAAGCTATGGCTACCTGATTGGCGATTTCGCCCGCGACAAAGATGCCGTCCAAGCTGCACTTATGTCAGCTGAAGTCTGCGCCTACTACAAGAAAAAAGGGTTGAGCCTGTATGATGGCCTGATGAATGTCTTTGAAAAGTACGGCTATTTTCAGGAAGGTCTTCAATCCCTTACAATGAAAGGAAAGGACGGAGCGGAAAAAATTGCGCAAATCATGGCGGGCTTCCGCTCAACCCCTCCGGCTACACTTGCAGGCCTTTCGGTTGTTTCTTCCGAGGATTACCTTGAAAGCGTTCGGATTTCATCTGCGGGAATGGAGAAAATTGATCTGCCTAAATCAAATGTGCTCAAGTATTTCCTTGAAGACGGATCCTGGGTCTGCCTGAGACCTTCTGGCACTGAACCGAAAATTAAGTTTTACTTTGGAGTGAATGATGAAAGCCTTGAAGCAAGCAAGGAAAAACTCAAGGAAATCGAAACAGACTTCATGAAACTCGTTAACCGCAAGCTATGAAAAATTAAGTGACCCGGCAGCCTGAATGGCTAGCCGGGCTTTTTGTATTCGGTCTTTATTGCAGAAATCTAAGTCTTTCGTCGTAGTCGCAGTCCTTATTTCGGCTAAGGCAATCCTTTGCAAAAAAGGTATAATGAAAGAAAATGACGGCGGGGGATCGTGAGATGGATGCGGAATCAAGATTGCAGGAGTTAGGAATTCTGAAAGAGATTGCCGAACTGTTAAATAAGGGGAAAGATACAGACGAAATACTATCCGATGTTTTAGCAAAATTGCTGCATGTAACTGGGTTGAAAACCGGCTGGATTTTTTTGATTGGGCCGGATGGTTTCTATACCCTGTCGGCAAAAAAGGAATTGCCAGAAGCGCTGTCCCGCTCCAATTTTGCGCCAATGTGCTCAGGAGATTGCTGGTGCATTGAACGGTATACGGATGGAAGGCTTGATAAGGCGACAAATATTATTGAATGCAAACGGCTGGAAGACGCGATTTTAAATAATCTCGGTGATACTGGTTCACTGACCCACCATGCAACTGTGCCGCTCAGAGCGGGGGATGAAAAATTCGGCCTTCTGAATGTCGGCTCACCGCATAAGACCCATTTTGACAAAGAGGAATTGGCCCTCCTTGAATCTGTAGCCCTTCAAATCGGTTCGTCACTGAAGAGAATCAAACTCGCTCAACAAGAGCAGGAACTGGCGTTGACTGCTGAGCGGAACAGGCTTGCCAGGGATTTGCATGATTCCGTCAACCAGTTGCTGTTTTCCGTAAGCCTGACTGCAAAGGGCGGTGCGGCAATGGCGGAAAGTGCCGAAATAAAGGAAACGTTCTCTTACATCCAGGAGCTCGCCCAAGAGGCTTTGAATGAAATGAGGGCCCTGATTTGGCAGTTAAAGCCGCGGGGGCTTGAAAACGGCATTGTTAGCGCGTTAAGGGGTTATGCACAGATGCTTGGGCTGGAACTTGAGATGCGTGTTAAAGGCATCGTAAATTTACCAGGCAAGATTGAGGAAGGGATATGGAGAATTGGCCAGGAAGCAATGGCGAACTGCAAAAAGCATTCTGGGCAAGACAAAATAGTCATTGAACTTGCAGCTGTAAAAAATAACGTTGTACTCGAAATTCGTGATCCAGGTTGCGGATTTCATTTTGATGAAAAAAATGAGATGCCTTCACTTGGGTTAAAAAGCATGAAAGACCGGACAGAAGGGTTGGACGGCCAATTTTGGATTGAGAGTACTGCAGGTGCGGGTACCAGATTAATTGCCATAATTCCTATATGAAGGAGGAGAGACAATGGGCATTCGAATATTAATCGCTGACGATCATCATGTCGTCCGGAGAGGGCTGGCTTTCTTTTTAAAAACACAGCATGATTTTGAAATAGCCGGTGAGGCGGCAAACGGGGAGGAAGCCGTCAAGATGGCCGGAGACCTTCAGCCAGATATTGTTTTGATGGACTTGGATATGCCGGTCATGGATGGAATTGCAGCGACAGCAAGAATAAAGGAACAACTTCCTGACATGAAGATCATGATTTTAACGAGTTTTTCTGATCAAAACCATGTCATCCCGGCTATTGAGGCCGGTGCAGCCGGTTATCAGCTGAAGGATATCGAACCGGATGAACTTGCTGCTTCCATTAGAAAACTGGTCTTAGGGGAAAATCAACTTCATCCAAAAGCGACTTCCCATCTATTATCCCGGTTTTCCGCAAGTGGAAAAGGGGGGAGAAAACCCATTGAGGACCTGACAAAACGCGAAATGGAAGTTTTGAAAGAAATCGCCAGCGGAAAAAGCAATAAAGAAATTTCATCAGCATTGTTTATAACCGAAAAAACGGTGAAAACCCATGTCTCTAACATTCTTTCCAAACTCGAGTTGGCCGACAGGACCCAGGCAGCCTTGTATGCGGTCAAGCACGGGCTAGTCGGTGAATGAACATAAGACTGTGTTATGAGTATGTTAATTTTTTTACTACGTGGATTGGAGCGAAGGGCACCGACTCCTGCGGGATGAAGCGGCAAGGTGGAGACCCCGCAGGCGCAAAGGCGCCGAGGAGGCTCCACTGACGCCCCGCGGAAAGCGTGTGCCCGTAGCGGAAATCCACAGCCAAATTTAACACAGCCAATCATAAAAAGAGCACGGCTGTGATCGCCGTGCTTCATTGGTGTAAGGTGGTGGAATTCGTATCCCTTGAATTAGGGCAATTGGTAAATCGAATGCTCTGGTAATGCAGCGCTATGCTCCTTGGCCGCATGGTCTAAATAGCGCAGCAGGGAATAAAGCTTCCGTTCAAGGACAGCATAATCACGCTCGAAATGGTATGCGTGAAGGAAATACTCGATTTTTTTTGCCAGGAAGTGGTCCTTTGTTCGGACCATCAGGATCAGCAGGTTGTCCCATTGTGAGCGGTAAATATAATACAACGCCCTGTCATACTCCAGTGTATTCATTTTTTCTCCTCCTTGGTTAGGAGTTGAAATTAGTGTATGGAGTTCAAGGGTAATTTTCCGCGAAAAAATTTGGAGATGCCGGTGGAGCAGCCTTTCTAACATCTGCCAGGATAAGTTGCTTGCAACCTATTCCATGTGAATAGGATAAGCGTGCAAGGCCAAACTAATCGTGATAAATGATGAAGGGGATGACCGATGTGAAGAGATTGGCTGCCGTGATGATAGCGGTTCTGGCATTTTTAGCTTTCCAGCCCAATGGGACGGAGGCGCAGAATCCCGATTATGAAAAGTACGGAAGAATGGCGATCGCGATTGTTTCCGCGGATTATCCAGGTGACCCAATCCGGGATTATCAATACCTGGGAAGACAGAATATTAACGAATCTGAAGTGGCAGATACGTTCCGTTTTCGTGTTGTAGATAAGGGACGGTCACTTTATGTTCGCGTGACTGCCCAGCATAACTTAACGACGGGAAAACTAGTTACACTTAAGGTTGAACCGGAAAAACGGTAAGAAATAGCTGCTTGGCGTTATTTCACATTTCATCATTCACCCTCTATCTTCATACATTGTTGTAAGAGGATAAGGGGGAATAGCCATGAATAGTGAAAACAGGAAGGAGCTGGAGCTAGCGATTGGCGAGATTACGGAAATCGCGAGCGGCTTCGGCCTTGATTTTTACCCGATGCGTTATGAAATTTGCCCTGCCGATATTATTTATACGTTTGGCGCTTATGGAATGCCGACTAGGTTCTCGCACTGGAGCTTCGGTAAGCAGTTTCACAAGATGAAACTCCAATATGACCTGGGTCTCAGCAAGATTTATGAACTTGTCATCAATTCAAATCCTTGCTATGCATTCCTTCTTGACAGCAACAGCCTCATCCAGAATAAACTAATTGTCGCCCATGTCCTTGCACACTGCGACTTTTTCAAAAATAACGTCCGTTTCCAAAACACAAAACGGGACATGGTCGAAAGTATGGCTGCAACTGCCGAAAGGGTCCGCAGCTATGAAATCAAGTATGGCAAAAAAGAAGTGGAAAAGTTATTGGATGCGGTGTTAGCGATTGACGAGCATATCGATCCTTCCTTGATGAGGCCGAAACTTGCCTGGACGCTTGAGGATGAAGAAGAAGAAAGTCCTGAACCAGCACCAAGTCCATACGATGATTTATGGAAACTAGATCAAAAGCCCGCAGGACCTAAACAGCCTAAGACAAAAAAGTTCCCGCCAAGGCCGGAAAAGGATCTATTGTTATTTATAGAGACGTACAGCCGTGAACTAGAGCAGTGGCAACGGGATATTCTGACAATGATGCGGGAGGAAATGCTTTATTTTTGGCCGCAGCTTGAAACAAAAATCATGAACGAAGGCTGGGCATCGTACTGGCATCAGCGGATTATCAGGGAAATGGACCTGACCAGCGCCGAAGCCATTGAGTTCGCAAAATTAAATGCAGGTGTTGTCCAGCCTTCCAAGACTGGAATCAACCCGTATTACCTCGGAATCAAGATTTTTGAAGATATCGAAGAACGGTACAACAACCCAACCGAGGAAATGAAGCGCCGCGGGGTGAAGCCTAATTCCGGCCGGGAAAAGATGTTTGAGGTCAGGGAAATGGATTCGGACATTTCATTCTTAAGGAATTACCTCACCAAAGACTTAGTCATGCGTGAAGACATGTACTTGTTTCAAAAGCAGGGAAGGGATTACAAAATTGTCGATAAAAAATGGGAGCATGTCCGAGACAGACTTGTCAGCATGCGGGTCAATGGCGGCTTCCCGTATATTACTGTCAACGATGGCGATTATTTGAAAAACGGCGAACTTTACTTGAAGCACTGGTATGAAGGAATTGAACTTGATGTGAAGTATCTCGAGAAAGTGCTGCCGTACATCCGCCAGCTCTGGGGCAGGACCGTCCATATCGAAACCATGATTGAAGAAAGGTCGATGCTGTTCACGTATGACAGCAAAGGCGTGCATAGGAAGTATTTATAGAGAAGTTTTGGGGCAGCGTCTGGGAGATGCTGTCTTTTTTGCGTGACAGCATCTTAGATTTTCGCCCAGTAATTTCCTGTTAACACCACAGTTTGTTGAAGTGGGTTAAAAGTAGTACTTCGTATTTGACCTCAATATCATCCCATGTCTAAAGACGGTCTGCGACCTACATGGGCTTTCTCGTTCGGAGAATCTGTAAGTAGATAGTCGCGATTAAAAAGAACCAACACCTTTGTGCTGGTTCTTTTTTTCTTGAGCATTAGCCCCACTAATTAGCAAGTAAAGCCGTAAGGTTTTGATTTTACTTTTCACAATTAAAAAATATCGTTTAGCTCGGTATCAGTATAGATTGAAATCAATACAATAGCAGATTCATCTGTAATGTTTTTGACAAAATGAGGGACACTTGCATTCCAGCTAAAAGAATCCCCTTTCTCCAACAATACAGTGTCTTCACCTTGTTCAGCCAATACAGTGCCTTTAAGGACTAAATGGCATTCCTCTCCCTCGTGGGCGTTCGCTTCGCCCATGGATGCTCCAGGAGGAAATTCAACAATCATCATCCGTAAACCGCCCCTTGATGTAAGATGTTCGATTTTTAGGTTATTGTAGGTTGAATTTCTTCTTTCATCCTTTTTAACGACCTGCATATGTTCATTCTTCTCAAGTAATAAGTAGGGCATAGGAACATTCAGGAAATTTGCAATGGTTTGCAAAGTGTTAATGGATGGAGAGGTATTATTGTTTTCCACGTTACTGATAAATCCTTTTGACAATCCTGTTCCGTCGCTCATTTGTGCGATGGTTAACTTTTTTCTATTCCTTATGGCGCGTATTTTCGTGCCTAATTCCAATTATGTTCACCTCGTAAGTTTCTTAATAAAAAACTTAATTCTATATTAGCAAAAAAGGTATTGACATTCCACTTTGATTTTGTTACCTTATATACATATTTTATTCATATTTGAAAACATTACTCCTCTAGAGGGGTTTTGTTTTTTGGAAATGAGTTTTCCAATATGAACATTTTATTTTTATAACGATTATTAGAGAAGAGGGGAAATATAGATTTGATAGCCATTAGAAAGGAGAACAGATATGAATTCACCCATGGTGTATGAAATGCAACGCCCTAAACAAGAAAATCCAAATAAGTTGTATCCTGCTATCTTTGTTATGCACGGAATTGGATCTAATGAGCAAAACATGCTTTCTTTGGTAAAGGGGCTTGAAGAAGACTTCATTATTTTCAGTATCCGAGGCCATTTGAAGCAACCACCAGGTTTCTCCTACTTTACAATTGAGGGATATGGGAAACCACATAGGGAAGTATTTGATGATGCAGTCAAAAAAATATCCGATTTTATTCACTATGCAAGCGAGCGATATCCGATAGATAAAAGGAATTTATACCTTTTAGGGTTCAGCCAAGGGGCAATCCTTTCCATGACATTGGCACTTTCTCTAGGTAACAGCATAAAGGGGATTGTAGCTTTGAACGGATATATTCCACAGTTTGTAAAGGACGAATATGATGTTCAATCATTAGATCATTTATCCGCATTCGTCTCACACGGAGAAACGGATCGTGTTTTCCCTATTGACTGGGGTTTTGCCAATAACGAATACCTCCGAAGTCTCGGAGCATCAGTGACATTTAAGGTCTATCCAGGAGGCCATACGGTTTCAATGGAAAATTACAATGACTATGTTAAATGGCTCTTGGACTCATTGAATTAAAAAAACGATAATTAGGACAAATATAAAGAAATCTATTGGAGGATTAGAAAAATGATAAACAAATTTGATGCAAGTGTACTTTTATTACGTGTTTTTCTTGGCATAAGCTTTTTTATACATGGGTTTTCTAAATACCAGGGTGGGATTGAGAATACAGCTGGATGGTTTGCAAGTATAGGATTGCCAGGGAATTTAGCATATGTAGCCGCAACCACAGAATTAGTTGGAGGAGTTTTCTTGATACTTGGATTAGGAACAAGGGTTGTATCAGTTCTATTGGCAATTATTATGGTTGGCGCAATTGTAAAGGTGAAATTGGCAGCTGGCTTTTTAGGAAACGGACAGATGGCTGGCTATGAATTGGACCTCGCATTCCTTGTAATGGCGGTTTTCCTGACAATCAATGGCAGCAAGCTGTTTTCAATTGACCAACTCCTTTCAGATAAAAAAGAAGTTGCTAAAAATTCTTCCAAAGCAGCATAATTGTAAATAAGAAAATGGGGAATGGCAATAAAAGCCAATCCCCATTTTTGTGCCTATAAGGCTAGCCTGTTGCACTACGTCAATGAACTTTTACTCTTACAGACTCTCCGAAAGGGAAAGCCCACTTCTTCAGGGGTGGGATGGGAGTGAGGCCGGGTATTGGAATTTGATTCAACAGCTTTTCCGGAGGCATCATAATCTTTTATCATCCAAACAGGCTATTTTTTGTCTCTTTGCTTCAGCTATAGTATAATAAACACAAGAACGTATGTTTGTTTGGGGGTGTTTGAGATGACCATTCCACGCTCACCCAGCTTTGTTCTCACCTTGGAGCTTGACAGCCACCACCGCTTGTTTTCCGTTGCCGACAAAGAATTGGAAATCCTCCGTGTCCTCTACAACACCGTCCTTGGCAACTATCTGAAGCTGGAAAACCAGATGAAACGGCTGAAGGAATATAAAAGATGGATCCGGCAGCTGAAGGGAATCAAAAGGAAACTAGCACGTGACGAAGCAAACCCCTTTCTGCAAAACGAGCTGAAATGCGTCCGGGAAAAACTCAACGACTTAAGGAATCAATACCAGCTTACAGAATATGCCTCCCATGCTTGGATAAAGAGCATCCGTAAGCATTTCGGGGACAGGGTAAACGCGGCTGTCTCCCAAAAAACCGCTTCCCGCGCTTGGCTTGCCTTCAGGAAGAAACTGTACGGGCAGGCAAAGAAGGTCATGTTCCTCCGAAAAGGGGAAATGGCGAGCTTCGAAGGAAAAACCAACACCACAGGCTGGCGGTATGTCAATCAGCATCTCATCTATAAGGATATGTCCACCCCGTTGAAGCGGAAGGGGAATGACAGCTTTGTATCCGAAATCCTCACCCATATCGAGAAGAAAACCCCATTCACCTATACTATCAAGAAAAAAGGGGAAACCCAAACCATCACCGATTTTTATCATGTCAAATACGTCCGGATTGTGAGGAAAGTCATCCGTGGGAACGTGCGTTTCTTCGCCGACCTGGTCATCTCGGGCTTCCCCATGTCAAAAGGCAGGGAGCTTGGGAAAGGAAGAGTAGGGCTTGATATCGGCACGGCGACCCTCGCTGTTTCCTCCCTGAAAAAAGTGGCCCTCTTCAACCTGGCAGAAGAGATGAAGGAGCTGGCGAAAGTCATCAGACTGACCCAGAGAAGGATGGACCGTTCCAAACGTGCGATGAACCCCGGTAACTATCACGAAAACGGCACGGTGAAAAAAGGAAGAAAAGAGTGGCAGTTATCCAACCGCTATCGAAAACAACGGGCAAGGGTAAGGGATTTGAACCGCAGGCAGGCCGCCATCCGGAAACTCTCACACCTGAGGCTTGCGAACACCCTGCTTCCGCTCGGTGATGCGTACTTCATTGAAACCATGCACTTCAAAGCCCTGCAAAAAAGGGCAAGGGAAACAAAGGTCTCCGAAAAAACAGGTAAAGTTGCCAGGAAGAAACGGTTTGGCAAGACCATTGGCCACAGGGCACCCGCTATGTTTGTCAGCATACTTGAACAGAAGGTGAAGAGCCTAGGCGGGAGTTTCAAAAAGGTGAACACCCAAACATTCAAAGCAAGCCAGTACTGCCATGTCCGGAACAGCTTCACGAAAAAACCACTGTCAGAACGATGGCATGTAATTGATGATGAGACAAAGGTCCAAAGGGATCTGTACTCAGCCTTTTTGTTGATGAACGCAAATTCTTTAGGAGCAAAAGCTAAAAGGGATACATGCCTGGAGACCTTTCCACTGTTCAAGAGCCTCCACGACCAGGAAATCAATACAATCAAAAAAGAGAAAAGAAGGATCTTCAATTCCGGAATTAAACTGTAATGAAAATCCCTGATAGGCGGTGTGATGCCACCGGGCTTGCGAAAGCCAAAAGATACGGCCGTTAATGGCAGCAGGGGCTGCTTTGGCCGTGAAAGTCCTGAAGGAAATTGTCCCAGTGTCCTGGCCCTAGATGCCGAGCGTATCAAGATGCGTACTGTGGCTGCCGGCAAGGAGGAAGAAGGCAATGGATTCAGAACCCCACAGCTTTAGCTGTGGGAGTATCAGAGCCATGAGGTCTAAGGAATTGCTTTCCCTTCGTCATGTTCCCTCATATAATAAAGATGAGGTGATTATATGTGCGTCTCAAACGATAGCTACAACCTTAGGGTGTCCCCTGTGATAAATAAAATAGTGAACGAATCCATTTACCATGTGGCAGGTCTTGAAATAAGCGGTGGAACTGTTTTGGAAATTAATCCGGGAGCCATTCAAACCCTAAAGCAAACAGACATAATCAAAAATGTTCTTTTAAAAGATAAGGCGGAAGTGGTATATGCCGTTGAACCTGATTCAACTGGTTTGAAATTTGCCAATGGCCAAATATCATATGAAGAATATAAGAGGATTAAGAAAAAAGCGGATAGACTAAGTTTTGTTTTATTCTGCGGGATTGTCGCTTTTCTTTTTGCAACGGGATTTCTGTTTATGAGGTTGTATCTAACGTAAGAAAAAAGTGCTTGATTAAAAGTAGCGGTCAGGGCAGCATCAGAGTGATGTTGTCTTTTTTTTTGTGACATATATAAGTAAATTGTTATATGCTTATTTAGTGATTTGTTGGAGGTGGAAGGATTGGCCAAAACTTTGATTGAGATTGAAAATGGGGCATGGGTGCTAAAGCTGCTTGGAGACAAAACCCGCTTAACAATGATCATGCTGCTGGATAGCCATGACTGCTGTGTTTGCGAATTTACCGCTATGTTCAATATGAGTCAACCGGCGGTCAGCCAGCATCTTCGCAAGCTGAAAGATTCAGGGCTTGTCGGGGAAACTAGGAGGGGGCAATGGATCAATTACTCTTTAAATAAACAAAGTGTCTATTACCCTCTCGTACAAGACATCTTAGAACATTTCCCTAATCAGGATGGAAAATTAAAGGAGCTTGAGGAAAAAGGACTTCGTATTTCATGTGAATAATTGGAGGTAGGATTTTGGTTTCAACAATATTGGCGTCATTCATATTTTTACTTACTCTAGTATTAGTTATTTGGCAGCCTGGAAAGTTGTCCATTGGCTGGTCGGCATGTGGTGGGGCGATAGTGGCTCTCCTTGTCGGGGTGGTTGACTTCGCCGATGTCATCGATGTGACTCAGATTGTGTGGAATGCCACTTTCTCGTTTATCGCGATCATCATTATTTCACTTATTTTAGATGAGATTGGCTTCTTTGAATGGGCGGCGTTGCATATGGCAAGGGCGGCCAAGGGAAACGGCGTCAAGATGTTTATTTTTATTTGTATACTTGGAGCTCTTGTAGCAGCATTGTTCGCAAACGATGGGGCTGCGCTGATCCTCACCCCCATTGTGCTTGCGATGGTCAGAAACTTGAAATTCCAGGAGAAAATGGTGTTCCCTTTCATTATTGCGAGCGGATTCATTGCGGACACGACATCCTTGCCTCTGGTGGTAAGCAACCTTGTAAATATCGTATCTGCCGACTTTTTTGGCATAGGGTTTAATGAATTTGCCTCCAGGATGGTTGTGCCCAACCTGTTCTCGCTCGTGGCCAGCATCGTTGTTCTTTATCTTTACTTTAGAAAGAACATTCCCCGGCAATATAATCTTGGCCAGTTAAAGGAGCCGGTGGAGGCAATCCGGGACGGGAAGATGTTCCGCTTATCTTGGATTGTGTTAGCGGTATTGCTCGGCGGTTACTTTATTAGTGAATTGTTTCATATCCCGGTTTCTATTATTGCAGGCATTGTTGCACTCTTCTTCTTGTTCATGGGACGGAGAAGTCCAGCAGTGAATACGAAAGCTGTTGTAAAAGGTGCGCCGTGGGCGATTGTGTTCTTTTCCATCGGAATGTATGTTGTGGTGTATGGCTTAAGGAACGCAGGATTGACAAATGTTTTGGCTGACTTGATACAATGGACAGCGGACCACGGGTTGTTCGCTGCTACAATCGGAATGGGCTTTATCGCGGCCATTCTTTCGTCCATCATGAATAACATGCCTACGGTTATGATAGACGCCCTTGCGATAGCCGATACAGATACAACAGGGGTTATAAAGGAAGCCTTGATTTATGCCAACGTAATTGGTTCAGACCTCGGACCAAAAATTACACCAATTGGTTCGCTTGCTACTCTGTTATGGCTGCATGTTTTATCCCTTAAAGGAGTTAAGATATCGTGGGGAACTTATTTTAAAACAGGAATTGTTTTGACCATTCCAACCTTATTCATAACATTAGCAGGGCTTTATATTTGGCTGTCCATCATTTCATAATATTTTTCTTAGAAGGGAGTCGTCAATTATGTCTAAAAAAACATTATACTTTTTATGTACAGGCAACTCGTGCCGCAGTCAGATGGCTGAAGGATGGGGGAAGCAAATTCTAGGGGAGGAGTGGGAAGTAAAGAGTGCTGGCATTGAAGCCCACGGTGTGAATCCTACTGCAATAAAAGCAATGAAGGAAGCTGGAGTCGATATTACCAACCAGACTTCAGATATCATTGATCCCGAAGTTCTACATAATGCGGATTTTGTGGTTACACTTTGCGGAGATGCGGCTGATAAATGCCCGGTCACCCCTAAACATGTGAAACGTGAGCACTGGGGATTTGATGACCCTGCAAAAGCTGAGGGAACAGATGGAGAGAAGTGGGCTTTTTTCCAGCGGGTTCGGGATGAAATCCGTGACCGTATCAAAAGGTTCGCTGAAACCGGTGAGTAGTAATCCAGAAAGCCAAGAGACGTTCTCTTGGCTTTCGCTTCAATTTAATATACTAATTCTTCTCGGCTGAACAGCATACCGGTTGTTCAGGCTCCTTACAGCAGTCCGTCTTTTCTTCCTTTACTTCCTCAATTTTCACATGACAACAGCTTGATTCTTTGCCGGTTTTCTTGAAAGAATTAAACATTCCAATCCTCCTCCGATTTTACTGTTTTAGATAAGGTAAAAGATAAAGCCAGAAATAGTGGACATTGCGACAACGGACAACACGAACATCACAACAAGTTCTTTCTTAAAGATTGACTTTAGAAGAATCACTTCTGGCAGGCTCGCTCCAGCAGAACTGATGAGCATGGCCATCACCGGTCCCAATGCCATCCCCTTCATAATCAGGATTTGAGAAATAGGGATCATGCTGGAAAGCCTAATGTACAATGGAATGCCGACTATGGCAGCCAAGGGGATAAGCCACCAGTTATCCCTTCCAAAGACAGAGGAAATAAATTCGGTTGGAACCAATCCGTGAATGACGGCACCGATGGCAGCCCCTATTACAAGATAAGGGTATACACTTTTCATAAGGTCTAATGTTTCTTGCGCAGCTAATTTTAGATTGAACTTCTTTGAGTTTTCCTCATAACCTGACATAACCACATTTTTCACATATTTTTCGGCACCCATGAACTCAAGGACAAAGCCGATAATAATAGAAAGGAAAGAGGTCAAAACAGTATAAATGACGCTCACCTTCCAGCCTAGAACAACTCCCATTATGGTTAAAATGGTCGGATCCAAGACGGGCGATGAAAATAAAAAGACCATCACAATTCCAAACGGCAATTTCCTTTTCAGCATATTGACAACAACAGGAATCGTTGAGCAAGAACAAAAGGGAGTAATGAATGCGAATAGAACGGCGAACATAGCCCCGATGAATTTGTTTTTTCCAGCCAGCTTTTTCTCAATCTTTTCATAGGGGATAACCCCTTGCAAAAGACTGATGGCAAAAGAGATGACAATAAACAATAGAGTTAATTCAGCAGCGATAGACAAAAAACTTTTTAACATATCAATCCACATACGCAATCCCCCACTTTAGCAAACACAGGCGCGGCCGCATGTTGAAGGCATAACGGGTTTGCGGCTGAACCATCTTTTAAAGACGGATTTCACTTTACTCTCTTTTTTAATGCCCTGGTATTTCCAAGCTTCCCTCGCCATTTGCTCAATCTGTTCTTGTTTCAGCTGAACTAATAAATGTTCAATGTACATCGTTTACTCCTCCTATATCAAATAAATTTGATTTATCAATCAAAAAAAATGATGAATTTGATAAAAAATTAACAAGAAGATGGACGGAAAAGGCAGCAAAGTTCTTCGGATAATAAATGGTTAATCTCTTTTTGGTTCAGCATGTAATAACTCCAAGTGCCTTCAGTTCTCTTAGTAATGATTCCAGCATCCAAAAGGATTTTTAAATGGTAGGACAACCTGGATTGAGCCATTTCCATTAATGGCGCAAGATCACAAACACACATCTCGCCTTTTTCTGTAAGGATGTTCATAATTTGCAGTCGTTTCTTATCCGCAATAGCCTTAAACTTAGTCTCATATACTTCAAATAGCTTTTCCGTCGAAACATCTTTTAGAGAAATTTGCAAATCCATTCTTTCACTTCCTTTATCAAAAATACTTGATGTAAACATCATATATCCAAGATTTGCTAAAGTCAATCCTAAAATCAAAAAAAGTTGATGTGTTTTTCATTCTAATTCCATATCGTTTTAGCATGAACTTTTCTAAGAGAGCATACTGTGTTAATGGTACCGACTTTTTGGAAAGGAGGAGATGGTTTGTACCCGCGAGATTATCCAATTCATTTTACCCCAATCAAATCTTATCAGCCTTTTCATAGTGTGTTTGATCCTTGTCCGCCAATTGGAAGTAAATTTTATCGAACCCCACCTCATATATATATGACTTTTCAGCCGCCAAATCTGGAACAATTCCCGCCTTATGAGGCTTTAATGAAAGGAACCCTCTGGAAGCCGTTGTATGATTTTTACGAAAATCCTTATAAAGAGAGGAAGGCTTAATTTGGCCAAGCAAATTGATGATGAATACTATCAATTAATGAGACAAATTCAGGCAGCGGATTTCGTTCTGGTCGAACTTACACTTTACCTTGATACCCATCCGGATGATGAAAATGCGCTACAGCAATTTAAACAGTATTCCGACTTTTCCAGAAAAATAAAGCAGGAGTTTGAACAGAAATATGGTCCTTTGCTGCAATTCGGTGTCAGTAACAATCCAGGTCCCCGCTGGGATTGGGGAAGCGGCCCTTGGCCATGGCAGGTGTAAGGAGGATGTAACATGTGGGTTTATGAAAAGAAACTGCAATATCCTGTTAAAGTGAGTAAATGCAATCCAACCTTGGCAAAATATCTAATTGAACAATATGGAGGGGCGGACGGCGAACTCGCAGCAGCACTCAGATACTTAAATCAAAGGTATACAATTCCCGATAAAGTCGTCGGCCTGTTGACCGATATTGGGACGGAAGAGTTCGCCCATCTTGAGATGATTGCGACCATGATCTATAAGCTTACAAAAGATGCCACTCCCCAGCAGCTTAGAGATGCCGGGCTTGGAGATCATTACGCCAACCACGATGGGGCCTTATTTTACAATAACGCGGCAGGAGCGCCATGGACCGCCACATATATTCAGGCAAAAGGGGATCCGATTGCGGACCTATATGAAGATATCGCCGCAGAGGAAAAAGCGAGGGCGACTTATCAATGGCTGATTGATATTTCCGATGATCCGGACATTAATGATTCATTGAGATTTTTAAGGGAACGGGAAGTCGTTCACTCCTTGAGATTCCGTGAGGCTGTGGAAATGTTAAAAGAAGAGCGGGATAGAAAAAAGGTGTTTTAGGAATTATTTCTCGGGAAACTGGCTGCTGAATATGCCGCCTGTTTTTGTTATTACCCTGAATAGTTATAAATGCTGGGTAATGCTAAGAAGCGCGGGCAATCCCGCGCTTTACTTATCTATACTAATTGCAAAATAATTACTATGACTCTAATTGTTTTTGAAACAATTCTTTTTCAAGCCGCTTCAAGATGCTCTTTGCAAAAAGCCGGCAGCGGGGGATATCACTTTCTTGCGGAGCCAGTTCAATCTTCAAGGTCGCAGCTAAGGTACTCTTCACGTATAGCATATCCCTGAACGCATCAACCGCCCCGCAAAAACTAGGATAGAAGCTGTCTCCGGTGCCGGCAACACCAGTAATAATAGACTTGGTATTTTGCTGTTCGAAAGCATCATAAAGTGGCTGCATGCTTGCAGGAATATCTCCATTACCCCAAGTATAAGTCGCGATTATAACAACATGAAATCTTTCAATTTCAGAAAAAGGAAACTTACTTATATCATATAGAATAGGAAACTGGCCATTTTCTTCAAAACATGAGCATAGGTGTTCCGCCAGATCCTTTGTATTGCCAGTCACGGACGTGTAGATAATGGCAATATTATAATTCATCAAACCCATTTGACTGTGTTACCTTTGTATACGTCCGTGACTTTTGTTCGAAAAAATCAGACTTTGTTTCGTTTATCATCTCGTCACTGAACACTTGAATCCAAGGCATGGGATTATTTTGATCTTCATATAGATTTTTTAAGCCGAGCTGGCGAAACCGCTTATTTGCCAAGTACTCAACATACCCGTAAAACTCCTCAAGATTGATCCCGTTTATTTCTTTAAGAATTTCGCTCGCCCATTCCTTCTCCAATTCAACCGCCTGTCCAATTGCATCATATATATACTGGATGTTCCTCTCTGTATGAAGTTCCGGATTTTCAGCGAGAAGAATCCTGATAAATTGTGAAATGAAATAAGCATGTTGCATTTCATCCCTTTGAATATAGCTGATCATCGTGCTTGTCTTGACCATTTTTTGCTGGCGGGCAAGATTATAAAAGAACGCGAACCCAGCGTAAAAGTAGATGCCCTCCAATATGATCGAATTGATACCCAGTTCGAATAAGTGCTGAGGAGTAGGGTTTTGGCGGAATTGGTCATATGCATGCAGGATTACACAGTTTCTCTTTTGCACAATCGGATCGGCCTTGGCTTCATTGAATCGTTTGTTCTGCTCGCTTAATGGCACAAGTGAGCTTAAGACATACGAATAAGATTCATTATGGACGGCTTCCTGTTGGGCAATGACCGCAAAAATGGCTTTGAAGCTGGAATCCGTTACATAATCCATCACTTGGCTCATCGTCGGTGTCTGCAGGCTGTCCAGGGAAGCTAGCTGTGTATTGACCCTAAGGAAAATATCCTGTTCTACTGGCGAAAGGGAATCCCATTGTTTAATATCATCCTGCATGTTGATTTCCTGCGCCTTCCAAAAGTTTGATAGGAGCGTTTGGTATAAATCATACATTTGTGGATGGGCAATATCATTCCAATTGAGCAGGCCGGACGATTCGCCCTGAATAATTCCCGTTGAACGATTTGGTTCCGCATGGTTGAATAATTTGCTCTTTTGTAAAGGTGAAACTGTCTTCATGTTTTTTTATTCTCCTCTCAAGTCTAGCTGTGGCAAGCTTCGCATTCCTGGATTTCTTCTTGTGAAGTGCTTCGCACATAGTAGGTTGTTTTCAATCCTTGCTTCCATGCCTCTAAATGAAGTTTCAATAAATCTTTTGCTTTAATATCGTGCCTAACGTATAAATTAAAGCTGATCGATTGGTCGATGTGGCGCTGCCGCCTGGCGTTTTGGCGAATGCTCCAGGCCTGGTCCAGTTCGTGCCTAGCCCTCCGGTAGAAGTTATAAGTAATATGGTTTAAATCGGGAGCCGTCACCTTGAATTTAAAGTTTTTCTTTTCCTCCGCGTATTCAACCGAGTACAATGGGTCAATTCCATCTGTGGAACCGCCGATTTTCGCTGTTGAAGAGTTGGGGGCGACCGCCATCAGCCAGCCGTTACGGATACCATATTTCCGGACATTCTCTTTTAGTTCCTCCCATCGTCCTGAACTATAGCTTTTACGATCAAAATAGCGGCCTGTTTCCCATTCCGACCCGATAAAATGGCGATATTGGCCTTTTTCTTTTGCGAGCTCCATTGAAGCCCGGATTGTAAAGTAAGCAATATCTTCATAAAGTTTATCCGCATAATCGACAGCCTCATCGGTTTCCCAATGGATATGCTTGAGGGCAAGAAGATGGTGCCATCCGAATGTTCCAAGGCCAACCGCCCGGAAGGTTTTGTTTGTTAGGTGTGCCTGTCCGACCGGAATATTATTTAAGTCGATGACATTATCGAGCATCCTCACCTGTATTGAAATCAATCTGTCAAGAACCTCGGCTGGCACTGCTTTTGATAGATTAATGGATGAAAGATTGCAGACGACGAAATCTCCTGGCCTCCGGACAATCACAACGTCCCCATCTTCATTCACATACTCTTTCACAATGGTAGTGGGGGACATATTTTGAGCAATTTCAGTACAAAGGTTGCTGCAATAAATAGACGTCCTTCCTTCTCCGGCCAGATGCTTGTTCGGGTTCTGCCTATTGACTTCATCCCGGTAAAACATATAAGGAGTCCCCGTCTCCAGTTGGGCCACCATGATCCTTGCCATAATATCCATTGCCCGGTACGTCTTCCGAGGGAGAAGCGGGTTGCTGACAGCCTCAAGGTATTTCTCAGTGAAGAGCTTTTTACCCTCTTCATCATAAAAATCCTCCAGGCCAAGCGGGTGCCCGTCTTCATCCCGCCAACCCATAAGCTGCTTTACTTGATGGGGGCAGAAGGTGTGCCATTCGCCAATGCTTTTTCCGTTCTCATCGGTTTCGAGCAGCTTTTGCATGAACAGGTCAGGGATGGCGATGCCCGTAAAAATATCATGTGCCTTTCTGCGTTCATCTCCATTATTCGTTTTTAAATCGAGGAAGCCATTCATGATGTCCTTGTGGAAAATATCAAGATAAATGGCGATGGCGCCCTGCCTTTGCCCAAGCTGGTCGACACTTACGGCCGTATCATTTATTAGCCGGATCCATGGAACGACCCCCGAGGACATCCCTTTAAATCCTTTAATATCTGAACCAAGAGCTCTGACTTTTCCAAAATAAACACCTATGCCGCCACCATTCTTGCTAAGGCGCGCGATATCCCAATTGTTCAGGTAGATTCCATCAAGGGAATCATCGACGGTATCAATAAAACAGGATGACAGCTGGCCATAGCTTTTCCCTGCATTTGAAAGGGTAGGGGTTGCAACGGTCATGTATAAATGGCTCATTGCCCAATACGCTTCTTTTACAAGTTCAAGTCTTTTCGCCCTATCCTCAAAAATCATCAGGGACATGGCAATAATCATAAACCGTTCCTGCGGAAGTTCATACAATCTCCGTTCGTAATCCCTTGCAAGATATCGATCCGCAAACAAAAACAATCCTATGTACGTAAAAAGCTTATCTCTTTCCGGATTGATTTCACGGGAAAACTCATCAATTTCTTCCTTCGAATAGTTATCAAGCAAGTCAGAGGAATAGATTTTCCTTTCTGTAAGTGAAGTTATCAAGTTGTAGAAGTCCGCATATTTTTGCCGGGAATCATAACCCCTGTTATCCGCGGCCTCCTGATATAATTGCTCAAGATAAAGCCTGGTGGCCACAAATGTCCAATTTGGCTGGTCAATAGCAATGTTATTTAAAGCGTAAAACAATGCCTGCTGTTGCGCTTCATTTTCTGATGCTTTGGATTCCAGAAGTTTATTTTCGATTTCTGACATATCCAGCCCGTATTCCGCTGATACAGCTTTCAAAATTTGCAGTGTGCATAATTGCCGCTCCTTTAGTTGTTTACTCAACTCTCATCCCTCCAAAATAAAAAATCCGCTCAAGTAATTGAGCGGATGAAACGATCACATCAAAAGGCGCCGAGATAGGAATACATACATGAACGAGCCTTCTGATTGCCATCGTTTCATCTTCCCAATCCCCGAAGAAGTGAAACATCTCAAGAAAGGACAGGTCTCCTGACTTATGCGTCATCCTACTTTGAACCCTTCCCTTACAGGCACCTTTTCTAAAGCACGTTGTAAAGTGGTTTGTTCATTTCGTCTGCATTTACAGTTGCGGGGGCAGTTCTGGTTTTGCACCAGATTCCCTATTAAGCCTACTGGCATCCTATCTCAAGGCAATACTATATATGGTTGTAATAAAAAGATTTTCTATCAATATATTGATTGTGTTTCCTATACTAGCTGATTCAGTTCTAGTTGGCAAGCAAAAACAAAATAGAAATTGAAAAGGGATAGCCAATGCTATCCCTTTTTCATTGGAGTTCCGATTATTTTTTGCTGCTTTTGCTTCTAGGCATCCTCGCTGAATTTATCAAGCATTGTAATCGTATCAACCAAGTGGTTGTTGAAAATCTGCCGTGCAACTGCCAGAAGTTCAATAATTAAAGGATCGCGTAATGAGTAAATAACACGGTTGCCGTCTTTCGTTCCGGTCACAATGTTTTTTGATCTTAAAATCATCAACTGCTGGGAAACCGCCGAGCCTTCGCTGCCGACAAGGCTCTGGATTTCATTCACGCTTTTTTCGCCTTCTCCGAGCAGCTCAAGGATTCTGATCCTTAAAGGATGGGACATGGCTTTAAAAAAATCCGCTTTAAATTTTTGCATTTCAAGATCCAAATCGTTTCCTCCTATACCCCGCTAATTCGTAAGGGCCTGTCTTTGTTCGCCTGCCTTTTGTTTGATTGCCGATAACATTTCGCACTCCCTGAAGGCGAAATGCTTACACCCGAAACATTCATGCTTATTCACTAGCTTCAATGCGTAATCAATAGCTTCCCCTGTATGTTCAAAAAAGTGTTTCTCACCTATGACATCATACAGGCCAGTTTTAATTAGAAGTTCTTTGGGGCCGGGCTTTATTCCGGTAATCAACACTTGCCCATGAACCGAGAAGTCTTTCACAATGCTAGATAAGTGCGCTTCTCCGGTTGTATCCATAAACGGGACTTTGCCAAGCCTTAAAATTAATACCTTTGGCTTATAGTTTATTGTATTTAGTATCGTTTGTTCAAATGTTTGTGCCGCACCGAAAAAGAGCGGGCCTTCAATACTGTACATGCTGATTTGCGGGCAATCGTGTGAATTGGCTGCCGAAGGCGATTTTATTGCTTCAAGCTTATTGTCGTCGTTCGGCAAAACTTTTGCCGTAACGAGGGCTTCACTCATCCTTTTTGTAAAGATGATTACCGCCATCAGCAGGCCCGCCTGCACTGCAACAGTCAGATTGACAAAAACAGTCAATAAAAAAGTCACCATCAAAATAATTGAATCAAGGGTTTTTGTTTTGAGTACATTGACAAATACAGTCCGTTCACTCATGTTCCAGGCAACAATCATCAGAATTGGCGCCATGCTTGCCAAAGGAATTTTGGAAGCATAAGGGGCGAAAAGCATTAGCACAATCAGAACGGCGAAACCATGGATGATTCCTGACATAGGTGATACCGCGCCGTTTTTAATATTTGTTGCCGTCCTTGCAAGGGCTCCTGTCGCGGGAATCCCGCCAAACAAAGGGGCAATAATATTGGCGACACCTTGTCCCATCAATTCTTTATTGCTATTATGCCTGCTTCCTGTCATGCCATCCGCAACCACTGCAGATAGGAGTGATTCGATTGCTCCAAGAATGGCAATAATAAATGCCGGCTTAATGAGTAGCTGAATTTTCTCAAAAGTAATTACAGGCAGCTGGAATTCGGGCAGGCGGCTTGGAATATCGCCATACATCGAGCCAATGGTTGCAACATGGCCCGGATATAAATACGTGGCCACGAGCGTAGAAGCAATCAGGCCAAGGAGCGGGCCGGGTACTTTAGGAAACAATTTCGGCGTAAACAAGACGGTTACAAGACAGATTGCCGCAGTCGCAATACTGAACATGTTCATACTTTGAATATGCAGGTAAATTTCCCGCAAATTGTTAAAGAAGTACTCATGCCTTTCGACTCCTGTCAGACCAAAGAAATTCGGGATTTGCCCTACAAAAATGATGACTGCAATCCCTGCCGTAAAGCCAATCGTGACAGGCCGGGGAATAAATTTAATCAGTGATCCAAGTCGGAAAACGCCCATTAAAAATAAAATAATTCCCGCAAGAAATCCAGCTATCAGAAGATTTTCAAAACCATATGTCATCACAATCCCGAACAAAATCGGAATGAATGCACCAGTTGGGCCGCCAATTTGATACTTGGAGCCGCCAAGTAAAGAGATGAGGATTCCCGCAATAATGGTTGTATAAATACCATATTCCGGTTTTACCCCCGATGCAATTGCAAATGCCATCCCGAGAGGAATGGCGATAATGCCGACGACAATACCTGATACGAGGTCTTTTTGCAGCGAGGTGAGAGAATAATTCTTAAATCTTTCGTCAAAAGCAAATCTGCGCAGCACAATGACACTCCCTTATTATTATAATATTTATATATTTGATTATTTGAATATAGATACCACAATATACAATTCTACTCTTTTTAGCAGGTAAGTCAACAGTTTTAGTTTGGATTTATATTACAATTTAAGACAATGGTGGTATTCTGTATATAAAGAGCCAGGAAATAAAAGGGGAGGTTATTTCATTGCTGATTGAATATATTGCGACCACGATAGAGGATGCGATCCTTATTGAACAATCCGGGGCGGACCGGATTGAGCTGGTTTCCGCTTTGACTGAAGGCGGACTGACACCTAGCTACGCTTTAATTGAAGAAGCGGTTAACCGTGTGAACATTCCGGTAAATATCATGGTCAGGCCCCATAGCCAGTCGTTCGATTATTCAATGGAAGATATTTTGGTCATGAAGAGAGATATTCAAATGATCAAATCAATTGGTGCGAATGGGGTTGTATTAGGTGCACTAACAGAAGAAAATGAAATCTGCCGGCATACTTTGGAGGAGTTGTTGGTCGAATGTAAAGGATTGGATGTGACGTTCCACCGGGCAATTGATGAAACAGCCAATCCGAGCCAATCGGCGCATCTTCTGTCCGAATATAAAGAGGTAACTAGTATATTAACTTCAGGCGGGCATGGGGACTTTTCAGAGCGGCTTAAGGTGATCAGCGAGATGAAAAAAATGTCTGGGCATATAGACATTTTGGTTGGAGGCGGATTAAATAAGGGGAATATTCTTTCAATCCATTCAAGGGTAGAGACGGGGCACTATCATTTTGGGACAGCAGTACGGAAAAATAACAGCTCGGTTGCCGGAATTGATTTGCAGGCGGCGAAGGAATTGAGCCGTATGCTAAAAGGTAATGTATACTAAAAGGAGACTGGTTTAAAAGCCGGTCTCTTTTTGGGGGATAAATTCGATTTGTGGATACAGTTTTCTTTTTTTTGTCTTTGTTTAGAAGGCATGGATCTTGGTACGGCTCGCCTTTTCCAAATCGCGAACCAATTTATTCATCAAGCTCTTGACTGATCTTCTGGTTAACCGGACTAGCATAGACAGCCACACCTAATCCAAGGGAAGAGGCGGTAACAGGAAGAATAATGAGAATGCGTTTTGCCAATCTTAACCCTCCAACCATTTGCTGATACTTTATTTTATCAATAAGTTTATAGTGGAAATCAATGAAGATATGTACAAAAAGGGAAACAATAGAAAGCTGCTCCAAAAGTACCATTTATCGGGTTTTGGAAACAGCTTTTTTCCAATAAGTAAGTTTGCACTCACATCTGAAAATTTCAGGAGTGCATTTTTGAAAAAATAGTCGCTTTTTATTCGTATCTCCTCATATTTCTATTAAAATATTTCACGTTAGAAACATCATTTTTTTCCTCAAAAGCTACTGGACTCCTTTTGCCTGTAAGACTTTCAAGCCTTTTGACTGCTTCTTCAAACTCTTCCGAACTCATTTGCTTTGTAGCTAATAAAGAAGTTAATAAGGCAAACGCAATCGCGGTTGTATCAACATGGACATCTATCTGAATATCTACATCGGAATTCCCGCTTTGGCCAATACTGTTCAAATTCTCATTCTTTATTTTCACCGAATCTTCCACAACTGAACGTGAGGTTGAATCATTCACATTGTCGGTGGAGTTCTCTAAAACATTATGATTCCTGGTGGTCCGCCGTCCAGAAAGAGAATAACGCCTTCTAGGTTTTCCGTTGTATTCTTCCATTCCTTCACCACATCCTTTAAAAGGTGGGGCTGCTAACCCCACCCTTAAGTTTAATGCTTAAATATCAACATCGACGTCTACGTCTTGGTCCTGCTCGTTATCCTGATCCTGTTCGGAACGAACCCGAGAAATACTGCGGCTGTTAAGAGTAATATCCACTCGTGAATTGCCGGAATTTGTTACGACAGAACGGGCAATATTCGTATTCCTGTCAACGTTGCGGACATCTGCTTCCGCTTCTGCTTCAGACCTGTTTCGCACATCACTTTCGAAATCTGTATCGATATTCACATCGACATTAACGTCTTCATTTTCTCTGCGGTTTCGATTCCTTTTGTTGCTCATAAAATATGCCTCCTATTATTCGCTATTCATTTAAAAATGATTCCGAACATGGAGTGGATGATGAAGATAGCTAACGCCTTCTACCTTCTACATCAACATCGATATCCACATCTTGGTCCTGTTCATTATCCTGATCCTGTTCGGACCGAACCCGGGAAATACTGCGGCTGTTAAGAGTGACATCCACTCGTGAATTGCCGGAATTTGTCACAACAGAACGGGCAATATTCGTATTCCTGTCAACGTTGCGGACATCTGCTTCCGCTTCTGCTTCAGATCTGTTACGCACCCTATTTTCGAAATCTGTATCGATATTCACATCGACATTAACGTCTTCATTTTCTCTGCGGTTTCGATTCCTATTGTTGCTCATAAAATATGCCTCCTATAATTCGCTTTTCATTTGAAAATGATTACATGATTCTGAAATTGATGGTGGAACTACTTAACGCCTTCTACGTTCTACATCCAAATCAATATCAATATCCTGGTCCTGTTCGTTATTTTGGTCTTGTTCGGAAACGACTCGGGAGTTGCTTTTGGTATTCAGTCTTAGATCAACCCTCGAATTGCCGGAATTAGTTACGATTGTCTTTGCGATATTTGTATTTTTGTCGGTATTCCGCACGACTGCATCTGCATCCGCCTCTGCAGTATTCCGGATGTCATTCTCGAATTCGTTATCAATATCAACATCAACACTTACGTCGGTATTGGATCTGCGTCTATTGGAATTCCTGAAAGAATTCTGGTTTCCGAATCGGTCGAATTCTCTGTCGCTCATTTTAGTCCACTCCTTTCTCTCATACTTACTAGCTAGCTTATTCGCACAACTATCATTGGACTAGACGGATGAAGGAGGACAAATACCCGTTTTTCCTGGCAAAAAAAATATGTTTATTGTTTGACAATCAAACGCCCATTTGAATATCATATACTCAAACGATTATTTGAATGTGGGGTGCTTCCGTGACTCAGCATGATATATGTGAAGTTGCTTCAGTAGATAAACAGAAAGTGGATCATATTAAAGATAAGCTTCAAAGGCAAAGTACTGACGGGGTGGCGAAAATTTTCAAGGCTCTTGCTGATAATACGAGAGTGCGAATCGCCTATGCCTTATCCATTGAGGAGGAGCTTTGCGTTTGTGATGTCGCCACAATTGTCGGCTCATCCGTTGCAACAGCTTCCCACCATTTGCGGACTCTCCGGAGCCTGGGTATTGCAAAGTTCAGGAAAGAAGGCAAGCTCGTCTATTATTCTTTAGATGATGACCATGTAAAGCAGCTCATTGAAATAGCTTTTGAACATCACGAGGAGGTGGCCGGACGTGGCTGAAGCGAAACAGACTTACCGTATTCAAGGACTATCATGAGCAAGCTGTGCCGCAAAGTTCGAAAAGAACGTTAAACACCTGGATGGTGTTTCTAATGCTGCTGTTAATTTTGGCGCTTCGAAAATTACTGTATATGGCGATACGTCCATAGAAGAGATTGAAAAAGCGGGTGCATTTGACAGGCTTAAAATTGTTCCTGAAGAAGCCCCCTTAGAGAGTATTCAGAAGCGGCCGTTTTTGCAAACATATGCGCGGGTCCTTGTTTCATTGGCATTTATTATTATAGGTTATGCTTTTCAGTGGTTGAATGGGGAAGAATCCCCTTATACAATTTTGCCCTTTTTGGTAGCCATTGTAATAGGTGGTTACCGGTTATTTAAAACAGGCTTCAAGAACCTGTTAAAATTGGAATTTGATATGAGAACGCTGATGACCATTGCGATTATTGGCGCTGCCATTATCGGGGAATGGAGTGAAGGGGCTGTTGTTGTCATCCTGTTCGCCATTAGCGAAGAGCTCGAGAAATACTCGATGGATAAAGCCCGGGCATCGATTCGTTCGTTAATGGATATTGCGCCTAAAGAGGCTATGATTCGCCGGAACGGGGAAATGAGCGAAATCCCTGCTGATGAAATAGAAATCGGTGACATCATGATTGTAAAACCTGGGCAAAAACTGGCGATGGACGGGGTAGTCGTAAAAGGGCATTCCTCAGTCAATCAGGCGGCTATTACCGGTGAATCGGTACCTGTTGAAAAAAAGGAAAATGATGAAGTCTTTGCAGGGACGTTAAACGAAGAAGGGTTGCTGGAGGTTAAGGTGACAAAGCTTGTGGCGGATACGACGATCGCCAAAGTGATTCACCTTGTTGAAGAAGCCCAGGCGGAACGGGCGCCATCCCAGGCCTTTGTAGACCGTTTTGCAAAATATTATACGCCGATTATCATGGTGATTGCCGCGCTCGTTGCCATTGTTCCTCCGTCATTCTTTCAGGCGGATTGGGATACATGGATTTACCAGGGGCTTTCTGTCCTTGTTGTTGGCTGTCCATGTGCATTGGTTATTTCAACACCTGTTTCAATTGTCACGGCAATCGGCAATGCAGCACGGAACGGGGTTTTAATGAAAGGCGGCATTTATCTCGAGGAAACCGGGTCTCTGAAGGCGATTGCGTTTGACAAAACAGGCACGCTAACAAAAGGGATTCCCGCAGTAACCGATTTGTTGGCATTTAAGGGGCAAAGTGAACAAAGTGTCCTCGCCATTCTGGCCGCTTTGGAATATGGCTCCCAGCACCCGCTCGCTTCTGCCATACTGAAAAAGGCTGACGAACTTGGGCTTCAGTTCAAAGGGAAAGAAGTCGAAGGGTTTACATCGTTGACCGGGAAAGGCATAAAAGGGAGGATTGGCGGGGTGGACTACTTTGCCGGAAATCCGGCACTCATTTCAGAGGTGTGTGCTGAAAAGACCGATGTTCAAATGGAGGAGAAAATCGCTTCTCTTCAGAAACAGGGAAAAACAGTCATGATGCTGTGTACTCCTAGCGAGATTCTATCCCTGGCGGCTGTTGCTGATGAGGTGAGAGATAGCAGCCAGGAAGTCATTTGCAGGCTTCATGAAATGGGCATTAAAAAGACGATTATGTTGACAGGGGATAATAAAGGAACAGCCCGTGCGATCGGCAGCCAAGTTGGGGTGGCTGAAATTCAATCGGAGCTGCTCCCTCAAGATAAACTTACTTTTATAAGGAATTTACGAAACGAATACGGAAAGGTTGCCATGGTTGGGGACGGGATTAATGATGCTCCCGCACTTGCTGCGGCGACAGTCGGGATTGCGATGGGAGGAGCAGGAACGGACACGGCTCTTGAAACAGCAGATATCGCTCTAATGGGAGACGATCTAAGAAAGCTTCCTTTTGCGATAAGGCTGAGCAGGAAGGCACTGACAATCATTAAGCAGAATATTACCTTCTCGCTTGCCATTAAACTCGTTGCACTCCTTCTTGTTATTCCAGGATGGCTGACACTATGGATTGCGATTTTCGCCGATATGGGTGCTACGATTATCGTGACACTAAATGGCCTGCGGCTCTTAAATGTAAAAGAAAAGTAGCCGTTTTCAGGGGGATGCTAATGAATAGCAAATGGAATAAGGTTATTTACAAGCTATGGGCACCAATATATGATCTGTTTTTTGCTAAAGGGCCATTTAAAAGAGCGCGGGAGTCAATCTACAGCTCTGTTCGATTCGCTGAAGGCGACCGGGTCTTGTTTGTCGGAGTTGGCACAGGGGCAGACTTCATGCATATTCCTGTTTCCGAATTAACCGTCACAGCAATCGATTATTCAAAGGATATGCTCGCAAAAGCAAAGGAGAAGGCAGGAGGGCAATTGATCGACTTCCTTGAAATGGATGCCCAGCAACTGGACTTTCCTAATGATTCCTTTGATTGGGTGATTGGAAGCCTGATCTTGTCTGTTGTTCCTGATGGGGAGAAAGCCCTTGAGGAAATGGTTCGGGTCGTAAAAACAGAAGGCCATATCTTGATATTTGATAAATTTGTACCAAAAGAGGGAAGCCAGAACATTTTTAAGAAATTAATCAGGCCGGTGGTCCGCCTACTGGGGACGGATATAGGTCTTTCTTTTGAAAAAATCATGGGAGTTTCAAGAAACAGGGTAAGGATTAAGGAGGACTCAGGCATCCTGTTTAACGGGATGTACCGGAAAATTGTCCTGCAGAAGAAGTAGGGGTTCCGAAATGGCTTTTTAAACTCGAAGAGTGAAATAGAGAATAACAGCTGGGCAGACACTGGGGAAACTCAGTGTCTGCTTTTTTGATGGGTGCCGCCACATCAACACCATGAAAAAAATTTTCCTAACTGAGTTTTTGCAAAACAAAAAGGCCTTGATCGGCCTCAATGAATGTTTAATGGTGTGTTCGCTTCTAAATTATTTCAACCTCAACATTGAGGATTCAGATAAATTCAATTGATAGACTAATTCACTCAATGCGATGGTGACCAGATCCCTTTCAGAATAGTTGAAGGTGTCCATAGGAGAGATACTGTGTAGTTCAGCTAACTTTTGTCTAATTTGCTCACACATCCAAAGATGATAGTCTGAAAGCTCAACCTGTTTTAGCAAAAGGTAATCCCCCCTTCCAATCCTCCCCGAAAAGCCAGTAAGGATTTCAGCCTGCCATATGATAATGACTGGAATCCTCCTTTAAAAATTGTCGTGAAATCAGTCTGCTTTTTAGGAAGTGTCATTTGATTTTTCCCCAAATCAGAGAGGGGCAAACGTGTCAAAATAGACAGAATATCAATTTCTAGCAGGGAATTTAAGGAAAGAGACTTTGGTTTCAGGCCCGCTTTTCAGACGGCCTGATATGCGTAACAAGCCCATCACAGTCTGTGATGTAAAATTGGATATCAGGATGTTCCTTTAAGTAGTGATCTTGAAGAAGCTGGTAATAATTCACTCGCTTGCTTGGATCGAACGGCAGCATTGGATATTTTTGATTGTCCTTGACATACTGGTCGACAGCATTCTGAACCATATCCATCTGTACAGGAATATGATTTTCCGCTTCTTCAAATAAATCATACGTTTCCTTAGACATATAAAATTTTCTTGAAGGAATGCCATTAAGAATATGGGCCAATTGAGTGAAGTCTATACTATTGTCATCATTGACCAGAATGGTCCTGTAAACCCCTTTTGGCAAATCATCAGAAAATTTCCGGACAGCTTTTCTTACTTCATCAAGTGATACGTCAATCTCCTGCCATTTCCGCTCAGGTTCCGTAACCGCAACTTGTTTTTTCTTTTCTTTTTTTTCGAGAAAGGAGCCTGGTTTAAAGTACTTAATCGCCATGGCATAAACAGAATATCCCCCTAGCGCCAGGCCGCCAGCAAGTCCAATGAGAGTGAAAAGTGGATAGACATCAATGCGCCCATCAAGGTAAGCACCTGATTTATAACCTATGAAAATTGATACCGCAAGGGTGACAGCAAAGACCATGTGGAGTGATAACGCTTTCATAAGAAAATCAGTGAATTCACTCCATTGCTTTCCGCTCAGATTCTTGGCATCCTGCAGATATTCAATCACTTCGGTCTTCAATTCCTCCGACACATTGTTCTCCTTCAAAAAGGAATCCACATACTCTTTCAAAGGTCTATTCTCATTTTTTAATAAACATGCTGATTTTTCAATATTTCCTCTCTTATAATGAACAAAAATCATGTGTTCCTCAAGTGCCAATTCGATGTCTTCATTCACCCTTCCGTAAGTTTTTGAGAATTTCCGCTTCATGTCAAGCCCCCCAGTGCTCGTTATGGCCAGGGTGGATTCTCCTAGCGTCATCTTTAGCATTGTGAATGATTTCCCTGGCTTCTAATCTGGTTTTTTCAAATAGAGCGCGTGCTTCTTCTTCGCTCTTTGATCTGATCTTCCTGGCCTCTTGTCTGGCTTGGGCCACAAGACCGTTTTGTTCAAGAAGCTTTTGCTCAGCTTCTTGTTTATATAGCTCCGCAAGCATAAGTTGCTTCCCAATATAAGTTTTCCTCTTTTCCAGCACAGCTATAAGCCGGGACATGACGAATTTTTTTATCAGGAATACGAGGATGGTAAATATCAATGCCTGGTAAATCATTGTTCCGAGTGATACAGGGATACCGAGAATCTCAAAATCCCCCATTTTGCTATCCCCTTTCATGTGATTTTATGAGCAATATAGACCATGGTCAATGTAACAAAAATATACGCCTGAATTGCACCGATGAATAGACAATAAGCCTGCCAGATCAAAAGCGGTACTGCAGCGAAAAGTGCGGGAAGAAAACCATTGACAATCGTTCCAGTTAAAATGACAAGCATGACTTCACCGGCATAAATATTTCCGTATAGACGGAGACCTAGGGTGAGCGTTGTGCAAAATTGCTCCAAAATATTAATAGGAAGAAATGCTTTGAACGGTTTGAAATAACTTGAGAAGTAATGTTTGAATCCATGCAGGCGGATATCTATGAAGTGAGTATAAGCAATGATCATGATGGCAAGCGTCATGGTAACGTGAGCGTCTGCTGTGGGGGATTTCCACCATGAAACTTGATGGGCGTCTCCAGTAACAAGGGAGAAGGGGATGCCGAGACTGTTGGAGATGAATAAATACAGGAGCAGCGAGACGCCGGTAGAAAGAATAAATAAGTTTTTTGAGGCACCAATTGAATGGCCCATGATGCCCTGGACAAATTCAATTGCCCATTCCATAAAATTCTGGACGCCGGCTGGAACCCGTTCATCTATATGCCTGATTGACAGCATAGCGATGAGGAAAACCAGAACTGATGCGATGGTACTGGTTAAAATGATTGATAAATCAAAGGTGATGCCTAGCCATGTGATTAATGGCCTGTCATAATCCATGATTCCCTACCCCTTTCTGTAGAATAAGTAAAAGGAGTGTACCTGTACGGCGAAGTACATTCCTTATGCACGCACATTTTACGTTATATTTAACAGATAAGGCAATGAAGGTGGGCAATAGGTCTTTATATCTATTTTATGAACTATTTATTTTAATTGTAACACTATTCGAAAAACTTTTGTGAAGAACTTCGGAACTTTTTTCCGAAAAAGTGAAAATAAAAAAACCGGGGAAATTCATAACGAATTCCCCCGGTTTGCATATTGCTTACTTGGGCTAATTTAATAGAAAGGTTTCCTCTTCATATCTAACGGCTAATTCTTTCAACACTTCATCAAAAAACAAATAAGTTTTTGTGTCTTCAAAAAACCAGCGATCATTTTCCTCTATGAAAAAGATCAGTCCGTTCATTTCTTGTGTGAAGCTGGCATTTACAGGTGTTTCTGCAGAGAAAGCGAGACTGTATCCTTTATGTTTTTGTCCGAAGCCTGCGTATTGAGGGAATAACCGGATGCTGAAGGGAGCATTTATTTCAAACTCTTTCGAAAACCAGTGAATTGCTTTCTCATCTAGAGATAGGAACATTTTTGCCACCAGCCTTTTTTAAGTATTTAAATCCGGGCATTGTCTGCCTGATTATAAGATACTCCGATTCCGCCATCATTTCTATGATATTATTCACACGCAGATAGGTTTAAGGGGAAGTTCATGAATCGTTCACGTTTTTGCTTCAATTAACAGTTTTCTTTATTTTGTAACATTCATATAGTACATATGGTGATAAGATGAGTAGAAGAAAAAGTAAAACGGTAAAGGAGTAATCCAAAATGGATGATACAAAAAAACAGCTTGCAGATGCGGTAAATGATATAAAGAATTTAATCGACTCATTCGGTTCAACGTTAGAGAACATTGAGAAGAGGTTAGCAAGACTTGAAAAGGTAGACAGCATTGAACACCGAGTGGCTGTTAACCAAATAGACCTTTCGGATATAAAGGAGTCGCTTCAGAGGATTGAAGAAAGGCAGACCGATGAAATTTTGAAGGCAGTGAAGGAAATCAGAGAAGCAACAGGTACTGCGGGCAGGGAGGAAATCAAACACATTAACAGAAGACTTGATTCCCATCTCGTAAAACTCGCAAAAGCCGAAGAAGATTTAATTATATTGAAAAACAACAGATCATGAATGATTTAATAAGATTTATACATTTAAAAAAATGTTGATTTTTTACTACGTTGATTGAAGCGGAGGGCACCAACTCCTCGAAAATTGTGAATTATGCTATCGCATAATTCCTGCGTGGCCAATTCACGGAAGCTTTCCTTGTGCTATCGCATTTTCTTCGTGCAAAGCTAATTCGATGATGCTGGTTTGTCCTGCGGGATGCGGCGGCAAGGTGGAGACCCCGCAGGCGCCAAAGCGCCGAGGAGGCTCCACTGCCCCCCCGCGGAAAGTGTGTGCCTCGTGACAGGCAAAAACCGCCTGTCTCTACGATGCTATTTCATGGAAGCATTCCTTTGCGCAGCGGAAATCAACAGCCAAATTTTAATTGAAAATATAAAAATCAGGCACTTCCTAAAACAAATAGGAAGTGCCTTTTCTGATTTAAGATAATATTCCGGGATTCGAAAGCGGAACCTGTTTCAATGATGGCTCGGCATTTTCGGCCTTTTTCATCACTTCAACATACCGAATATGGTGTTCTTCCATTTCAATAATTTTAAAGGAAAACGCACCATGATGGATGATATCGCCTTCCCGGGCCTCGAAGTTTTCAGTCAATATCCAGCCGCCAATCGTATCAACGTCCTCTTCCAGGAGGTCCAGGCCGAGCAGATCATTCACTTCACTGACAAGTACCTTTGAATCAATGATGAAGTGTTCATCTTTGACTTTCCTGATCATTGGAACTTCATCCATGTCAAATTCATCCCTGATATCCCCGACAATTTCTTCGAGGATATCCTCGGCTGTCACCAAGCCGGACGTACCTCCATACTCATCCATCAGGATGGCCATATGGATCCGTTCCTTCTGCATTTTCACAAGCAAATCGTGGATAGGAATTGTATCGATAACACGGATAATTGGGCGGGTATACTGAACAATTGTTTTTGCGGTTATTTTTTCTGTACCGATTAAGTCTGTCAAAATTTCCTTAATATTGATTTGCCCAATGATGTGGTCTTTATCCCCATCAATAACCGGATAACGGGTGAATTTTTCTTCTTTAATGACCGTTAGGACATTTTCAAGCGTATCGTCTTTGGACAGGGAAACGATTTCTGTCCGGGGCACCATGATTTCCTTGGCAATCCGGTTGTCAAATTCAAAAATTTTGTTCACATACTTAAACTCTGATTGGTTTATTTCACCACTTTTATAGCTTTCAGACAGAATGATCCGAAGTTCTTCTTCAGTATGGGCCAATTCGTTCTCTGTCGCAGGTTTTAAGCCGAAAAATCTAACAATCATCTGCGCGGAACCGTTTAATGCCCAAATGAACGGATACATCAGCTTATAAAAGAAGATAAGTGGTTTTGACGTTAAAAGGGTAATTGTTTCTGCCTTTTGAATGGCCACTGTTTTAGGGGCGAGTTCACCGACAACGACGTGCAGGAACGTAATGACTCCAAAGGCAACCGTAAACGTAAGAATTTTTGAAACGCCCGCTGAGATGTTCAACAATTGCAATGCAGGCTCTAGAATCCTTTCCATTGTAGGCTCGGCTATCCAGCCCAGGGCAAGCGCGGTAACTGTGATACCTAGCTGGCATGCTGAAAGATATTCATCCAAATTCATAATTACTCTTTTTGCGGCAACCGCACTGGAACTTCCTTCTTCGATCAACTGATCAATCCTTGAGCTTCTCACCCTGATAATCGCAAATTCCGATGCGACAAAAAAGGCTGTCAAAGCAATAAAAATGGCTATTAAAACCAAGTTTAATATGTCCAATAAATTTCCTTATCCCGCGGTATGCGGGTAAAGGAGTCACCTCCTGGTAATTTCAAAATCAACTCGTCAGTTCCTTTAGTGATTGCAAAAGTGCCGAACATTCCTGATTGAGGTTCCTCGATACAGAGTCCCTCTTTTGTGCATCCAGTTTCCGGATAAGAGGCAAAAGAGCAGTTAAATCGTCCTGCAGCTGCTTCATTTGCTGGGCAACCGAATAAGCCTGTTCACAAACTTCCGATTCGCGAATTATTCCCGCCTTCTTGATTTCTAGCTTTCTCCTAATCTCTTCAAGGGGAAAGTGCATGCTTTTACATTCTTCGATATATTTTAAATCACTGAGTGCTTCATCATCATAAAGACGGTAGTTGGAGCGGGTTCTTTCAGCGTTCAAAAGACCGATGGACGTATAGTAATCAATGGTTCTCTTGGAAACCCCGGCTCTCACTGCTAATTCGCCAATTCGATAGATAACCCCATCATACCACCTCGACAAGTAAAATTAAGATAATTATAATGGAAAACAAACTGTACAGTCAAACGTGGCAGTTAGATCATAATGTAATCTAGTTTATGCGAAAATGGCCTTCTTATGATGCAAAACCGGCATTATATAACGAAAAACGAATCCACCTTCTATAATTTTCTGTTCCAGTCCCTGGCCAGCATTCCATACACAATCAAATCATGTGGCTTATTGTATAAAAATTCCCCATCCCTGATTCTCCCTTCGATCGTAAACCCCAGACGCTCAGGTATGGCGCGGCTTTTACTATTGCCTTCCCCGCATCGGATTTCAACTCGGTTCAATCCAAGATCGATAAATGCGTAATTCAGGAGAGCCTGGACTGAGCGAGTCATGATCCCGTTACCTTCCGCATTTTTTGCCAAATAATAGCCAATGGACGTATGCTTGTTTCTCCAGTCAATATAGTGGAAACCTATTGCGCCGACCAGCTCTCTGTGATATAAAATACCAGTGTTGAAGCCATTATTATCGGCAAATTGTTTCAGCCACATAGGAATAATTGTTTCATACTGATAATGGCTTGACATATCATCCACCCAAGGAAGCCAATCCCGTAAATGGTTCCGATTTGTATTAACTAAATGGTATAACCGTTTGCAATCTTGTAATTGAAATAATTGCAATTCTATTTCCGCGTCAACTTTAAATGTAAACATCAACAATCCCCCCTATTGTTGGTTGAAAAGAAAATGAATAAAAACTTGCCAGTTTGTCTTGCGTGTTTTACGGGTATTTAAAATCAAATTCTGTTGCATTAAATCGAATGCTGTAAAATAGAAAAAAATCTGTTCGGTTTAATGGATGTACAGAAGAGTTTAGTCTATTTTATGAAATTAGCCAATATGGAAAAACAGGAGGTATGGATATGAAGCTGACAACAAAGATTATCATTGCGCTATTGGCAGGTGCGATTACAGGATTATTACTAAACTTATACGCAATGGATGTATTTAATATCTTGGATAAATTTTTATTCAACCCGGCTGGTAAGATATTTATCAGCCTGATTACAATGCTAGTTGTGCCACTCGTTTTATTTTCAATCATCCTTGGTGTCGCCGGACTTGGAGACCCGAAAAAGCTTGGAAGGATGGGCATTAAGACAATCGCTTACTTCCTGGTGACAACTGCCCTCGCGATTGTCATCGGCCTGATTTTGGCGTTGTCAATCAAGCCTGGAAAGCTCGGTCATTTCGATACGAAATCCGCTGAATTCAGTGCTGAAAAAGCCCCGCCGGTCAGTGAAACGCTGTTGAATATCATCCCGACAAACCCAATTGACGCGCTGGCGAGCGGGAATATGCTTCAAGTCATTGTATTTGCTATTTTTGTTGGACTTGCGCTTACCGCCCTCGGTGAAAGAACAAAAGGATTTTACAATGTCATTGAACAGGGCAATGAAATTATGATGTATTTAGTGAATATCGTAATGAAATTCGCTCCATATGGTACATTCGGATTAATTGCGTCCGCTATTGGAAGCCAAGGGCTGAGTGCTATTAAGTCCATGGGAGTTTATATGATAGTTGTCCTGCTCGGACTGTTTATTCATGCATTCGTTACTTATGGGAGTGCTGTCTATTTCCTGGGGAACATGAGCCCGCTTAAATTTTTTAAAGGTTTTGCGCCAGCCATTGGTGTAGCTGTTAGTACTTCCAGCAGTAATGCTACTCTACCGGTATCCATGGAAACCGCGCGCAAAAATTTAAAGGTTCCCGAGCCTATTTCGAGTTTCGTCCAGCCGCTTGGAGCGACGATTAACATGGACGGTACAGCAATCATGCAGGGGGTTGCGACAGTATTTATCGCTCAAGTCTATAACATTGATTTAAGCTTGACACAAATTTTGACTGTCATTTTGACGGCTGTTCTCGCCAGTATTGGTACGGCGGGGGTTCCCGGCGTCGGACTGATCATGTTGGCTATGGTCCTGCAATCAGTTAATCTCCCGGTTGAAGGAATTGGACTCATCCTCGGGATAGACAGGCTGCTTGATATGGTAAGGACAGCTGTCAATATCACTGGTGACGCTTCCTGCGCCGTTGTAGTCGCTGAAGGGGAAAGGCGGCGTATGGATAGGGAAAAAGAGAGTGGGAAAAGAAACCTTTCAAAGCAAACTCCTTCCATCGTTCAAGAAAAATAAAGGCATAAAAAAACCCGTACTTTTTTTCGAAAAGTACGGGTTTTTGACTATTTTTTTTTATTTCTCTTGGGACTATCGTGTTCTGTTTCCCAAAAGGGTTCAACATGGATAATCGCATAGCGTACGCCATGCTTTTTCTTTAGTCCCTTTTCAATAGCCTCTGTAATTGCATGTCCCTCAATAATAGTTAGCTTTGGATCGACGAGGATGGTCGATTCAATTAAGGTCTGGTTGCCATGTGTCCTGGCTTTGATTTCTGTGACTCCTTTTACCCCGGCAGTCTGCTGTATCGTCTCTTTCAGTTCTGGAACTTTCGTGACATCGAAACCGTCTGTCAAGGCGTGTGATGCATCCCTGAATATCTCCCATGCAGTTCGGCAAATAATCAGTCCGACTACTACGGCGGCTAACTTATCGAGCCAGATGATTCCGATTCTTGCACCAAGAATCCCAACGAGTGCGCCAATGCTGACCAAGGCATCGGAACGGTTATCCTGGGCGACTGCGTAAATGGCGGCGCTGTCGATTTTTTTTGCCAGCCGCCTATTATAAGCATAAACACCTAGCATGACGACGGCCGAACCGAGTGCAGTCCAGGCTGTCAGCCAATTTGGAACCGGCCTTTCTCCAGAAAAAAAAGATTGCCCCGCATTGATCAGAACCTCAATGCCGACACCGAGCATAATAAATGCCGCAAACAGGGAAGCAATGGTTTCCGCCCTGTAGTGGCCGTAATGGTGATCTTTATCGGGTGGTTTCCGGGAAATTTTAAGCCCGATTAATACTGCAATGGAGGCAACAACATCGGTCATATTATTGAGGCCGTCTGCGGTTAATCCTTCTGAATTTCCATACCGGCCAACTGCCAGCTTACAGGAAGCAAGCAAGATGTAGGCAATAATGCTTACCCATGCGCCTGTTTCTCCTGCTTTCAATTGCTTGTCCCTTTCCATCTGCTGTCCCCCTGAGCGTTTGTCCGTATTTACCTTATCAAAAAAAGGAATCCGTAATCAACTTTACCATCTTAAAAAGGCAATACCCAAATGAACCTTATCAAAACAACAGGCCTGCGTTGCTTATTATTGTCAAAAAGCAGGGAGAATAGTATAATGTAAATGGATATCAATTGAATACTTCCACAAGGGGAGCTGTCTTGGCGGCTGAGAGTGAACGATAGGAGTTCTGACCCTTTGAACCTGTTAGTTAACGCTAGCGTAGGGATGTGGCATGCCATAATGGCAATACAGGACCCTTTTTAAGCGTTTTTGTATTGCTTTTTTATTTGGCCAAAACTGCCCGAAAGGCATACCCGATAGCGAAAGGAAGCTTTCAAACGGATACTCCGGAAAAGGATGGGATTACGCGGGAACTTCCGCACCTGTCCCGGACAAAAAGGGGGAGACGTTTTTATGGAACAAAAAAGAAAGACATTATTTTTGGTAGAGGTTGCCATTTTTTCTGCGCTGGCATTTTTATTGGACCTCGCGGCAAGCTTTTTTTCATTTAAAATTTGGCCGCAGGGTGGTTCATTATCAATTGCCATGGTGCCAATCTTTTTAATGGCATACAGATGGGGATTAAAAGGCGGGCTGCTGACAGGGTTTTTGCTAGGTCTGCTGCAGATAGCGCTTGGACAGGCGTATATCATCCATCCTGTACAAGGGGCACTTGATTACTTTGTTGCTTTTACAGTTGTTGGTTTTGCAGGGGTTTTTGTAGATTCTATTAGGAAAGCCAATGGAGAAGGGGAGCGCACCCGCTGGATGTCCCTAATCGTAGCAGGAATTTTTCTAGGGAGCGCCTTAAGGTTTATCGCACATTTTATTGGCGGTGTTGTTTTCTTTGCCGATTCGGCTCCGGCAGGAACACCAGCTGCCCTTTTTTCATTCTTGTATAATGGGTCGTATATGCTTCCGAATGCTATTTTATGCTCAATCATCGTCATCCTTGTCTTCAATGCATCACCAAGGCTGATTTCAAGCCCCAGCTAGGAATTGCTAAACCAATAAACTATAATAAAACCGTTAAAAAAGGAAAAGGGAACCCCCCTTTTCCTTTTTCACTCTTATGAAGCACCAATCACTAAAGGGTGAGTGTTTCGTTGATCAAGCTCAATCTCATTGCCGCGGGAATCGATGAATAATCGAGGAACCCGCTTGCCCACCATGCAGACCACTTCATAATTTATTGTACCGATTTTCTCAGCAATTTCATCTACAGACTGAAAAGCTGAACCGTCACGTCCAAAAATCGTTACCGTATCACCCGGCTGGCAACTTGAGATTTTTGTAACATTCAATATGGCCTGGTCCATGCACACACGGCCAACAAGCGGTGCGGATTGTTCATGTACAAGCAGATTTATCCGATTTGATAGAAGTCTGGAAAACCCATCCGCATATCCAATAGGCAAGATTGCCAGAATAGAATCCCGTGAAGTGGTCCATGTACATCCGTAGCCAACCGGCTGGGTAGCAGGGACTTCTTTAACCATTGAAATTTTTGTTTTCAGCGCCATCGCCGGTTTGAGTTGGATGGGGTGTTTTTTAAGTGTTGAATCGGGATATAATCCGTATAAGGCTATGCCGATGCGTACCATATCAAGGTGCATAGATGGATAGTTCATAGCCGCGGCGCTGTTGCAGCAATGCTGGAGTGGTATTTCGACGCCAGCCTCTTTTATGCCTTGGAGAACCCGCTGAAATCGCTCGAACTGAAGGTGAGTATAGGAGGCATCGGGACTGTCGGCATTTGCAAAGTGGGTAAAGATTCCTTCCAACCTGATATAGTTTGATGAGGCAGCCTTCAGGGCCATTTCCACTGCCTCTGTTTGTGAAACAACACCAAACCTCGACATTCCCGTATCAATTTTCAAATGGATGCCAGCTGTCATTTTCAACAGCTGTGCTTGAGTAATGATAGAATCAAGCATATCCATACTTGCAACTGACAGTGTGATTTGATTCATGATTGCCGTGCGGACCGATCTTTCGGGCGTGTAGCCAAGAATGAGCAAGGGATGGCTGATGCCAGCCTCTCTTAATTCCAGGGCTTCATCCAAAATGGCCACAGCCAAATAATCAGCCCCAGAAGCAATAGCAGCTTTTGATACCTCTACTGCTCCATGGCCGTAACCATCCGCTTTTACGACGGCCATTAGTTTCACTCTCTGGCCAATGAATTTTCGGAATTGATGGAGATTACCTCTCACTGCATTCAATGAAACTTCTGCCCATGTATCTCTGAAACTGTCGAACTTCACTCAAAATCCCCCTTTTAAAAACTGCCCCTCATTTCCATTGAGGGGCAGCTTCCTTTTGAGCTATACCGTGTGTATGTTTAAAAATATAAATCCAGACTTAGAGAAATGGGATTGGCTAAATAGATTGAACTTGAATTTAATACAAGCTAGGTTCTAAAGCTGGTTGATTGGAACGGAAGGCGCGAAGACTCCTGCGGGATGCAGCGGCAAGGTGGAGACCCCGCAGGCGCCAAAGCGCCGAGGAGGCTCCACTGACGCCCCGCGGAAAGCGAAGCGCCTGGAGTGGAAATCAACCGTATTAAATTGAAGCCAGTTCTTTTTCAAGGGCAGTTTCTACCGGCATATAAGTGTAGCCAAGATCCCTTGCCACTACTTCATAAGTCACTTCACCATTTGCTGTATTTACGCCAAGCTTTAAGTGAGGATTATCCACAATCGCTTTACATACCCCTTTATTGGCAATTTGCAGCGCATATGGAACCGTTACATTTGTAAGAGCGATTGTCGAAGTGCGTGGAACAGCACCAGGCATATTCGCAACCGAATAATGGACCACATCGTGCTTTAAGTAAATTGGGTTGTCATGGGTTGTTACATGATCGCTTGTCTCGAAAATGCCGCCCTGATCGATGGCAACATCTACAATAACAGCGCCAGGCTTCATGTTTTTGACCATTTCCTCTGTAACAAGCTTCGGTGCTTTCGCTCCTGGAATAAGGACAGCGCCAATGACTAAGTCCGCTTCTGCGACAGCTTCGGCAATATTAAATGGATTAGACATAAGTGTTTTAATTTGGGCGCCAAAAATATCATCAAGCTGGCGTAGACGGTCTGCATTCAAATCAATGATTGTGACATCTGCTCCTAGACCGACAGCCATTTTTGCCGCGTTCGTCCCGACAATCCCGCCACCGATAATTGTGACCTTGCCGCGGTTTACCCCGGGAACTCCGGAAAGGAGGATGCCAAGGCCGCCATTCGTTTTTTGAAGGAATTGCGCGCCAATTTGAGCAGCCATCCTTCCGGCTACCTCACTCATTGGTGTAAGCAATGGCAGAGTCCGGTTTACCTCGACTGTCTCATAAGCAATGGCGGTTACGCCTTTTTCTGTCAGCGCTTTTGCCAAAGCAGGCTCAGCAGCTAAGTGCAGATAAGTAAACAGGATCAGCCCTGGGCGAAAATAACCATACTCGCTTTCTAGAGGCTCTTTTACTTTCATGATCATATCAGCGTGTGACCACACATCGGAAGCGCTTTCAATTATCTGCGCGCCAGCTTCCTCGTACGCTTCATTCAAAAACCCGCTGCCTAGCCCGGCATCCTTTTCAATCAATACTTTATGGCCTGAGGTTGTGAAAGAAACGACTCCTGCCGGGGTTAACGCTATCCGGTTTTCATTGTTTTTAATTTCTTTTGGAACACCAATAATCATTGTTGTTACCTCCCCTTTGTCATCACCATTTATTTGGTATGAAATTAGTATAAATTGGATTGGCTATTAATTCATTGGTAAGAATAAAAAAAGAAAAGCCGTCCTTTTGTGGATTTCCACAAAAGGACGGACAATTAGAATTTTGCCAGTTTCAAGTCCAAGTAAAGGAGCATCTTCTGATTCGGGTCCTTAAAGTTTATTTGCGCGATTTCCGAAATCCGCTTGAGCCTGTAGTTTAACGTATTCGCATGTATATTCAATGCTCTGGCTGCATCGTTTACATTGGCGTCCTTTGTTAAAAACTCCTCAAGTGTTTCTACAAGGTTAGTATTGTTTTTTTTATCGTATTTTTCCAGCTTGGTTATGGAAGGATTTTCATAACCTGTATGTTTGCGGCTTTCCATGATAATATCCATTAATTGATAGATTCCGAGTTTCTGATAACTATGGATTTTTCCTGTTTCAAAAGGAAATTTTTCTTTAATTGATAAAACAGCGAGCGCTTCCTTGTAGGCCTTTTCTGTATTCCGGTAATCATCATATGGGGAACTGAAGGCTGGACAAATTGAAACCCTCTCGTCTATATGGCTGGCGAGCTTGCCGGCAAAAGAACCATAAAATCTTCCTGCAATATCCGATTGGTGATTGTCCTGGTTCGTCGCAATAAGCAAAATGAGCAAATGGCAGTCAATCGTATGAAGAAGAGGTTTTATATCAGAATAAGTATGCAGCAAGTAAGAAATTCTTTTTTCTTCCCTGCTTGTAATATTCCTGCCAAAATCAAATGCCGCAATCACGAAAGGAGTCGTTGAGTTTAATTGAAGCAGTTTACAGTTTTCACTAATTTCCTCTTCTTCCTTCAAATGTCCCGTAAGAAGCTTCCAAAAAAACTCCTGCTTTCTGTCTTCTTTTTTATTTTTCCGGATTTGAAGCTGCAGCAATTTGCTTTTCGCAGCTTCAGCGGCACTTTTTAATAGACGCATGTCCTCATCGCCCAATGTTTTGCCAACCTCAAGCGCCCAAATAAAACCTAGCAGCTCTTCCTGATTTCTAATGGAAATCGCTACGCGGTCACCAAGGCCAATTTCGTGATTACAGCTGACGCGGACAGGATCAGACGTTTTAAGCAGGGAAGGGATTGTACCGTCTTTCCAAAGCTGATTGACTACTTTCTCTGGGACTCTCCGGCTGATTATCGTTGAAATTCGTGCGGAGTCTGTCTGTTCGTCATGGCTGCTGTAGGCGATCAGACGGTGATTTGCATCTTCAATTGTGACTGGGCATTGAATTGCAATGCTGATTGTTTCTGCAAATTCTTCCAGGCTGTCAAAAGTAGTCTTAAACATATCTTTTACAAGTACGGTCATTAAAGCTACCTCCCAAAGCCCGCCTCTCAGCAGGCCTATTGTTGTTGATTTACACAATTCTATTAGTCTATTTTTTGATTTTTCCACAAGATATCTGTTTTTTGAACATGGTACAATCGTTTCAAGAAATACCCAAATGCATTGAAAGCGCTGTCATATTAACAAGGGGAAGGGGATAAAAACCATTTAACCAGAATTTTTTTATTGCAAATTTTAAAAATTGACTGTATAAAAAGAATTATATCAAAACGAACATGCCGTTTGGTCCTAGGATTAAGTCTATTTTTTTACGATTTTAAAAATAGAAATGGGAGAAATGAATTTGGCCAAGCTTTGGTTTGTGATTTCCTTTATGGGGGTAAAGGAAGCCGGAAATCAGGCAATGGCTAAAAACAGGGGGATAAAGCATGAGCAAATCAACACAGGGCAACACACTGCATCGAGGGCTTGAAGAAAGACATATCACATTAATGTCTCTTGGTGCAGCAATTGGGGTAGGATTGTTTTTAGGTTCCGCAACAGCAATTAAAATGGCAGGCCCGGGGATATTGTTTGGTTATGCATTTGCAGGAATGATTATGTTCTTTATTATGAGGGCGCTCGGGGAGATGGCGATCCAAAAGCCGGTCGCCGGCTCTTTCAGCCAATATGCAAGGGATTATCTCGGCCCTCTTGCCGGATACATTACCGGTTGGAATTACTGGTTTCTCTGGGTCGTTACATGCATGGCTGAAATTACAGCTGTCGGCGTCTATATGGAATTCTGGTTCCCGGATGTAAAAAGGTGGATTTGGGCCCTTGCAGCCCTTGTCATCATGGCATCGATTAATTTTCTTGCGGTCAAAGCCTATGGTGAACTTGAATTTTGGTTCGCATTAATTAAAATCGTCACGATTATTTTGATGATTGTCGCTGGAGTGGGCATGATCGCTTTTGGAATTGGCAATGGGGGTATTGCGACCGGTATCAGCAATCTTTGGAACGATGGGGGACTATTCCCGAATGGAATAAAAGGAGTGCTCTTTTCCTTACAAATGGTTTTATTCGCCTACCTGGGAATTGAAATGATCGGGGTGACTGCGGGAGAAGTTAAAAATCCTGAAAAATCGCTTTCCCGTGCCATTGATACTGTGTTTTGGCGAATCCTTATCTTCTATGTCGGTGCGCTGTTCGTGATTATGTCCATCTATCCTTGGTCAGAAATTGGGACGAAGGGAAGTCCATTTGTATTAACGTTTGAACAGATTGGCATCCCAGCTGCTGCGGGGATTATCAACTTTGTCGTCCTTACTGCCGCCCTTTCATCCTGTAATAGCGGAATTTTCAGCACAGCGAGGATGCTATTTAATCTGGCGGGCCATGGAGAGGCACCTAAAAAGTTTGGGAATGTGACAAAATCAGGCGTACCGGGACTGGCGGTTATTGCATCTGCGGCTGTCCTGCTAGTGGGGGTTGTCCTCAACTACCTTGTACCCGAAAGAGTTTTTATGATCGTTACGAGTGTAGCCACTTTCGGAGCGATTTGGACATGGGGAGTTATCTTGCTGTCACAGCTGAAATATAGAAAAAGCCTTAATGCAAAAGAGGTTGCTGTATTAAAATATAAGCTTCCGCTTTATCCATTTTCTTCTTATATCGCGCTTGCATTCCTTGCGTTTGTAGTTGCGCTGATGGCTTACAGCGCGGATACAAGGATTGCGGTCATTGTTGGGCCGATATGGCTTGTTCTATTAACTGCCGTATACTTTTTCAAGGGCTTCCATAAACGGGGCGCCCAACCGAAAGATGGTAATGAGGACCTCATCTCGGAAGAAAGAGCCGGTTAATTTTAAATTAATATGATTCGAAAAATGACAGCTGCCGGGGATTTCCTCCGGCGGTTTTTATTTTGCCAAAAGCCGCCATTGAACTTGTAGACTATGTTTAACACAATAGTCACAATCACTACTACAAAAACCTATTAAATGGATGTTAAAATTAATTTATAAGAAAGAGAATCATTCTCATTTAGGGTTTGAAAACGAGTACAATTTGAAAATGAACGTTAAGGATGATGAATATGCTGGCTCAATTGAAACCGGGTGAAAAAGCGACAATTAAAGACATTTCCCTTGTTGACGGCCTTGTCCAAAGGAGGCTCCTCGATCTTGGCATAACGGAAGGCAGTGAGATATGCGTGAAGTGCAAATTGCCTTTCGGTGGACCGATAATGATTGAATCGTGCGGGCAGTGTGTAGGAATACGGCAGAAGGAAGCGAAATGCATCGAACTGGAGAGGGTTTAAATGGAAATTGCGTTAATCGGCAATCCTAATACCGGAAAAACATCATTGTTTAATCATCTGACAGGTTCATATGAGTATGTGGGCAATTGGAGCGGGGTGACTGTTGAAAAAAAAGTAGGTGTTTTTCGGAATAAACAGGGCCGTCTCATCGATTTGCCGGGTATTTATACGTTGAATCCTTTATCAAAGGATGAGGGAGTTGTCACGAAATTTTTCCTTGAGGGACCGGTTGACCGTCTCCTGAACATTCTTGACGCTTCCCAAATTGAACGGAACCTTCATCTAACCCTCCAGCTTGTTGAATTCGGAAAGCCAACCTTGATTGGCCTTAATATGATTGATGTGGCAAACAGCCGAGGCATACATGTTGATGCTGAAAAGCTGTCCGGGCTCCTTGGTATCCCGGTCGTTCCTGTTATCGCCCGCAGCGGAAAAGGTTGTGATACATTACAAGATGTCGCTGTCACAAGCCATGCGCTGCCGCCTAAGAAAAATCTTGTCTATTATGGACTTGAGATTGAAGAGGCTGTGAGTGAAATAGCGGAGGCAGTTGAAGGGAAAACCCCTCATTCAGCAAGATGGCTTGCCTTGCAGCTATTTGAAGGAAATCAATATGTTGATGGCTATTTGAAAGAAATCGTAAACCCCGAAAAAATACAGGCAATTGTTGCTGGTCTTGAAGCCAAGTTAAAGGAAAAGGGAACGAAGGCTGCGCTTCCCCATCTTATTTTTGTAAAAAGAAAGACTGTTATTGACAGCATAGCTGCTGAGGCTGTGCGGAAAAAGGAAGAAGTCGTTCCTCTTTCCGAGAGAATCGACTCGATTGTGACAAACCGGTTCCTTGGTATGCCGATCTTCCTGCTGTTAATGTACGTGATGTTCATGCTGACGTTTGATTGGCTGGGCTCGCCGCTGTCGGATATGCTGGATGCGTTCATTACAGGCCCGATTGCTTCCTGGGCGGATGCGGGGCTGAATGCAGCGGGAGCTTCCGGATTCATCCATGATTTAATTAATCAAGGGTTAATTGCCGGGGTTGGCGGCGTCCTAGTATTTGTACCGCAGATTTTCATCTTGTTCTTCTTTATTTCATTGCTTGAGGATTCTGGCTATATGGCGCGCGTCGCCCTCGTGATGGACAGAATTATGGAATCAGTGGGGCTGAATGGAAAAGCCTTCATTCCGATGATGATTGGATTCGGCTGCAATGTGCCTGGAATTATGGCTGCGAGGACAATTGAAACCCCGCGGGAGAGGCTCCTAACAATCCTGATGACTCCGCTCATGTCATGTTCGGCAAGGTTGCCGGTTTATGCTTTATTCGTCGGCGCTTTCTTCTCAGCCCACAGTGCTAGTATCGTACTCAGTTTGTATATCATTGGCATTGTTGTTGCCCTCATGTTGGCAAAATTATTTTCGAAAACAATCCTTAAGTCGGAAGCATCGCTATTTGTGATTGAACTTCCACCCTATCGGCTTCCGCAATTCCAGGCACTTTGGAGAAGCACATGGGACAAAGGGAAAGGGTTTATTAAAAAAGCCGGGACATTCATTTTCGCGGGATCTGTGGCGATTTGGCTCTTGTCTTATGTAGGGCCTGGAGGAATCAAGGTGGAGATGGATGACAGCTTCCTGGCTGCCATCGGCGGGCTGATCGCCCCGATTTTTGAACCGATTGGCTTTGGAACATGGCAGGCGGGGGCTTCCCTCCTGACTGGATTTCTCGCCAAAGAAGCAATTGTTTCCTCTATGAATATCATTTATTTTGCCCCAACGGAAGCACAGCTTCAGGGCTTGATGACCGCCTACTTTACGCCATTGGCGGCTTATAGCTTCATTACCTTTATTCTGCTTTATATTCCATGTCTTGCGACAGTCGCCACGATTTATAAAGAAACTGGTTCGAAAAAGTGGACGGCGTTCTCAATGGGCTATGCATTTGTCATTGCGTATCTTCTGTGCCTTGTCATTTACCAGGGCGGAAAATTGCTCGGGCTTGTTTAAATGTCTAGTTCCAGCGCCTAGCGCCTAGTGTACTTCGGTCCCCTCGCTACGATAAGTCAACATCGATTCGCCTCGGCTCATCGTGTTTCCTTTATCTCCATCGGGGCCCTCCAGTCCATACGGCGCTGACCACAAAGGGAAGCTTCCTAGAATCATCATCGCAGGGGCAGGCGGTTTTTTGCCTGTCACGAGGCGCTTACACTTTTCTTAAAAGAGGAGGAATTGCTATGGTTGTGAATATTGTCATCGGCGGAGCCATTTTCGGTTATGCGGGCTGGGCGCTTGTCCGTTTCATTAATCGGTCAAAGAAGGGCAAGTGTGCGGCATGCTCAATATCTGATTCCTGTTCCAGTGGTACGTGCGGACCTTCCGAAAAGTAAACAAATCGTTTCATTGAATATTTTTTCAAAAACTGCTGAATCCTAACAGCAGTTTTTGTTTATGATGGACGGACAGCTTTTCTTTTCGGGAATAATTGTGTAAAATTACACTTAAGAAACATGAAGGAAGGTTTTTCTGTGACTAGGGACGAAATTATTGAAAAAGTTTCCGAAAAACTTCGGCTCATCCGGACCGAAGCTGGATATACCCAGGATAAGATGGCCGATATCATTGGTGTTTCAAAAAAGACTCTCGTCCAGATTGAAAAGGGCAGGGTGCTGGCAGGTTGGTCAACAGTAGTAACGGTATGCGCGTTGTTTCGCGAAACAGAAACCGTCCAGTTCCTGTTTGGGAATGAACCGCTTGAAGTGCTGGAAACAGTAGCGAGGGAAGGAATCGACTACCGGCGCGGAAAGACTTTTGGCGGGAAAATCTGGTGGAGAGAAGTCAGACGGAAGAATGGGTATATTATGCAGCAGAATATATTAAGCAAGCATTTTCGAATCGTCGATGAGGAGCATTACCGGATTTACAGTTCATTTGATGAAGTGACAGCCCGGCATCGTTTTGCTGAACTGGCTGAAGGAAAATAAGCCGGAGTGCTGTACCGGCTTATTTTGCAATCAACACATGGCAAGGGGCGAGGCGGGCGACTTTTTCGGTGTTATTTCCCAGCAAAAACCCTTTAATCCCCCCTTTTCCCGAACTGCCGACAATAATTAAATTGGCATTCACTTCGTCAGCGTAGGCGCATATGCTATCGGCGGGATCACCCTCAAGGACCTGAAAGCTCGTATTTACCGACCCCAGCTGCCTTTGTGCTTCAAAAAAGATTTGATCGACGCTGTTTGTAATGAGCGCCTGTGTAGAAGGCTCCGTCTGATTGAAGCCGAGTGCAGCCGGAGGAGTCGGCATCCCTTCAATCATATAACCTTGCAGGGAAAGCGGAGTCTCACCCGCGAGATCAACTCTTCGCGTTTCAATCTTTTCATCATAAACGTTCACAACAGTAAGCTGTGTTTGCTGCTGGTCCTTTGCTAAAGAAGCAGCAAGCTGAAGAGCTTTATCACTGCCCTCGCTTCCATCATAAGCTAAAATAATTTTCCTGAATTGTTTGGACATACGCTGCCCTCCTTTGCTCAGTTTAAGTAAATTGTCTTAACATTCTGTATACTATCTTTTACCCTTTAATCGGATTGATATTCAATAAGTTTTTAACTTTTTAAAAGAACTGTTTATACCCCCATAAACGGTGAAGGGGATTACGAAGTTTTTGGCAAAAGGGAAAATGAGGTGATTTGCATTGTCTACCCATATCCATCCCATTATTAGGAAATGCCTGCAACATCTCGATATCATCGAAGCGGATGATAAGGTAAAGCAAATTGTGTACATGTATATGGAATCCCTTCACAAGGAATTGAATGGCCAACAGGCTGAAGAAAGTGAACATGCCGGACTATATGACTAAAAAAGCAGACGAGAAAATCGGATGCTTTTTATTTTTTGGTATGGATTCCTGAAATAACATCAACGACTGTGGGTGTAGAGTTTTCCTTAGGAGGGTACATGATAAGGAAACGAACAACATGGCAGGAAATAGCAACTGTGCGTTTTATACAGGAGGACGTTATGAGAAAGATATTATTCAGCGGAATCATAGAAAATTGGAAGAAGTGGCACATGAACCAGATTATCATCCTATCGCTATCTACACTGGTTCTCGGCCTGCTGGGCTCCTTTTTCTTCTTTTCGAAAGATGCCGATATTTCTACATTGAAGAATGAATTGAACCAGGCAACCGTCATTTACGATGTGCAAGGTGAGGTAGCCAGCAAGGTAACCGCAAATAAAAGTGAAGGAACGCCCATAAGCGAAATTCCGGATGATATGAAGAATGCTGTTGTCGCCATTGAGGACCATCGATTTTATGAACATAATGGGGTTGATTTGATTGGAATTTCAAGAGCTTTTTTCCGAAATGTAACGGCCGGCGGAGTTGTTGAGGGAGGCAGTACGATTACACAACAGCTTACAAAGAACGCGATTCTGGATGCAGAGAAAACATATAGCCGGAAGATGAAGGAGGTTATGCTTGCCAGGGAGATTGAGAAGGAATATTCAAAGGATGACATTTTGCAAATGTATTTGAATACGATCTATTTCGGGGATGGTGCATGGGGGATCAACCGTGCGTCGAAAAAGTATTTTGGCAAGGAAGTGAAGAATCTGTCATTGAGTGAATCCGCGCTTCTCGCCGGGCTGATTAAGGCTCCGTCCGCTCTGAATCCTTACAAGCACTTGGATAAAGCGGTAAAGCGGCGGAATGTTGTGTTAGCCATGATGGAAGAGCATGGATTTATCTCAAAAGAGCAGGCAGATAAAGCGAGGGAAGAAAAAGTCGTTCTTGTCGATAAAAGTGAGGATCCCTTTACTGGCAAATATCCGTATTATGTCGATGCGGTTCTTGAAGAAGCAATTAAACAATATGGATTTACCCAGGATGAGCTGCTGACTGGCGGATATCAAATTTATACAGAGCTCGACCCGAATATGCAGGGGGCTGTGGAAGCAACGTATAAAAATGATTCGCTGTTCCCTGATGGAAATGAGCGTCCAGTTCAGAGCGGGGCAGTTTTGATTGATGCAAAATCAGGCGGGATTAGGGCTCTTATTGGGGGGCGCGGTGAGCATGTTTTCCGCGGCTATAACCGAGCAACTCAGTTAAAGGCACAGCCAGGTTCTTCCATTAAGCCGATTGCGACTTATACTCCCGCCCTTGAAGAAGGCTGGGAGATCACCGATATGGTCAAGGATGAAAGAATGAAGTTCGGCAATTATGAACCGAATAATTATAACGGCCAGTTTTCAGGAGATATTCCGATGTATGAAGCCTTAAAGGATTCAAAAAATATTCCGGCTGTCTGGCTTTTAAGCGAACTTGGAATAGAAAAAGGGCTGGATTCAATCAAGCAATTTGGACTTCCCCTTGATGAGGAAGATAGGAACCTGGCAGTCGCGCTTGGCGGGCTCCATACCGGGGTTTCACCGAAACAAATGGCGGAGGCGTTTTCTGTTTTTGCCAATAGGGGTGAAAAAATGGATGCCCATACAATCATCAGGATTGAAGACCCTTCTGGCAACATCGTCGCTGAACGGAAAGCGCAGAAAACGAAAGTGACGACTCCTGAAGTGGCCGATAAAATGAATACGATGCTGCTTGGGGTTGTCGACCATGGAACCGGAAAGGGCGCACGGATTGAAGACAGGGAAGTTGCCGGAAAAACAGGCTCCACGCAAGTCGATATCCCGGGCATCAAAGGTGTGAAGGACCAGTGGTTTGTCGGCTATACCCCTGATTACGTCGGGGCTGTCTGGGTCGGCTACGATAAAACTGATGAAAAACATTATTTAACGACAACAAGTGGTGAAGGGGCAGCCTTAATATTTAAAAGCTTCATGACTCAGGCACTTGAGGGGACGAAGCCTGCCAGCTTCAATGTCCAGCATATAGATGAGTTAATTGAACAAAGGAAGCGGGAAGAGGAAGCCAAGGAACGAAAGAAATTTTGGAATGAACTAAATGAAGGAGCGAAAAAGTGGGAGGAGCGGGCCAAAAAAGAGCGGGAAAAGTGGGAAAAGAAACTTAAGAAAGAAGAGAAGAAAAAAGAGAAGGATAGAGAGAAGGAAAAGAAAAAGAAGAAGAAGGATGATGACTAAAAGACAGGCGGGCGGATTGCCCGCCTGTTCATTTTGGCAAAAGGAGGAAATAAAAAACAGGGCCTCAGCCCTGTCCTTAAAACTTAGGCAGTATATAGTTGATCAGGAACCAAAGGACGCCGAAAAAGATAATCAAGTATGCGGCGTATTTGATGAAAGTACTGCCGACACGGGAGCTATCGGAATGCTTTTCTTTCCTGACTTCCACATTTCGTCTTTCTTCCATTTGTTTACACCTCTTTTCATTTTATTATCCTAACCAGTTGATCAGCAAGTAAATGACGACGATTGCCCCAATTAATGTAAGGATGCCTCTAATCATCTTCGCACCACCTAAATCTGGAATGTTTCAGTGTTGTTGAGAAATCGTTTTTTGCTTTTTTGCAAAATAGAAAATTCGGAAGTGCAGATGTTCTGTATTTCGTCGAGATGCCTCTGGACATTTTCACCTTCGGCAATGATCTTCAAAGCTGTACCTGTCTCGACTGTGAGTAGGAACGAGACTAGTTTCGGCAGATTCGCGGCATCAACCGTCCTATTTTTGCAATATAGATAAGTAGAGCCGTTGAACTGCTTGGCCGCTTGGAAAATATCGAGCATTCTTTTCATATGGAATTTATTTAGGATAATCACATTTGCAGACATTATTTCTTTCATCTTGTTATTCTCCTTTTCTATTAGTCTTAGCGCTGTATTGTGTTACTTATTTACCCGTGCTCCAGAAACCCAAACCTCGTTCCCCCCTGTTAGTCATGGGTCTAATGGCGGGGAAGGATGGGTTGTTTGCCACATTCTGCTTATGTTGGGTATAGTAAAAATATAGTGCTGTACCAAATTGTAATCTTAATTGGAAAGGGGAATGCAGATGCTGACCTTGATTAAGAATGGCGAAATATATGCACCACATTACCTTGGAAAGAAGGATTTATTGGTCATTGATCAAAAAATCGGCTGTATTTCTGAAAAAATTGACGTTCCTGATGGAAATTTTGCACAAGTAAACGTTGTGGATGCTGAGGGAAAATACGTTGTCCCCGGGTTCATTGATGGGCATGTACATATTACCGGCGGCGGTGGAGAGGGCAGCTATAGGACACGGACGCCTGAACTTCAGCTGACTGATGCGACTCTGGCAGGAGTCACCACCGTTATCGGTGTGCTTGGGACAGACGGGACAACCAGAACAATGACGAATCTGATCGCCAAAGCGCGCGCCCTTGATGAAGAAGGGATTACTTGCTACATTCATACAGGTTCTTATCAAGTCCCTGTAAAGACCCTTACTGGCAAAATTGAGGATGATATCATCCTTGTCGACAAAATTATTGGAGCGGGGGAAGTTGCGATTGCGGACCACCGGTCATCCCAGCCGACTGCGGAGGAAATGGCAAAAATCGCTTCCGCGGCGAGAATTGGCGGGCTTTTGTCAGGAAAAGCGGGGATCGTCAACGTCCACGTCGGTGACAGCTATGATCACCTCAAGGTTCTTGAGGAGGTCGTTGAAAAAACTGATATCCCGATCAGACAATTCCAGCCGACGCATATGAACCGGAATCAGCATTTATTCGAGGAAGGAATCCGCTTTGCGAAAAAAGGCGGCTATATTGATTTTACGACGAGTTCATCACCGAAGTTTTTTGATGAGGGAGAAGTAAAATGCTCGACAGGGTTGAGGAGAATGCTCGACCAGCATATTGATATTTCCCAAATTACGTTCACTTCCGACGGACAGGCAAGCCTGCCGGATTTCGATGAATTCGGAGAACTTCTTGGACTTAAAATTGGCCGCGTCTCGACCCTTTATGACGAGGTACGCGACGCTATCATGCAGGAAGGAGTTCCAATTGAAGTCGCCCTCCGGGTCATTACCCAAAACCCCGCAGCCATACTGAAGCTGAACAGAAAAGGCATGATCACCGAAGGCCGCGACGCCGACCTCGTCTTCCTCGACAAAGAAGACCTCACCATCAAAGACGTCTTCGCCATGGGCCATAAGATGGTCGAAAACGGCCAGGCAATCGTAAAAGGAACATTTTCATGACGCAGGGGACGGTTCCACTGCTTCATTCGGGACCCGAATGAAGCGCTGGAACCGTCCCTTTGCTTCTCTTTGCCCGAAATGGGGTGTTTTTCGCTTTTTCGGGTTTTAGGAGGGGTTCTCTAAGCCCGAAGTGGGGCTTTATTCTCTTGTTTGGGTTTAGAGAGGGGTTCTCTGTGCCCGAAGTGGGGATAGATTCGCTTATATGGGTTTAGAGTTGGGTTCTCGAAGCCCGTTTCGAGTATTTTTCACTCAAACGGTCTTAGAGACGGCTTCTCAACGACTGTAGCGAAGACTTTCCAGGAAAACGGTCTTTGAGACGCGTACCTTAAACCAGCCGAGCAAATCAGCAGATCGCCATCTTATTCAGAAAATAGAATTTTGTCTAAAATTTTAAATTGACAAAGCGCGAGCACCAGTGGTACCCTTACAAGGTATAATAAGGAAAAAACAAAATGGGAAAAGGAGGTGCGCATCATGCTCAGGATTGTTGGAAATTCATATACAGCTGAATATGATTGGAAGTGCACCCTGCCCCTGTTTCCGCTTGTTGCCGCCTCATAGGTTTAGGCACAGCAAGGCAGGCTGGTTGCGTTTCCAAAAGGTGCGCAACATGGTTTGTCTCTTAATCTTAATGACCGTTCCGGGACATATCGCATTGCTGCGGTATGTCCTTTTTGGTGTTTTCCTGACACTCATTGACATGGCGGGGTTTGTTTAACAAAGGGGAGTTGATACAAGCATGTTTTCTGTTTTGAAAAAGTTAAGCTGGTTTTTTAAAGAAAATTGGAGGCGGTATACGGTTTCAATCGTTCTACTCGCAATTGCCGGGCTGATTGACATTCTGCCGCCAAAACTGATTGGGATGGAGATTGATGATATTCGGACCGGAGTGATGGCAAAAGGACTCATTCTGCGCTATATGCTGATTCTGTCTTCCATAACAGTCGTTTCCTATCTGGTTACGTACATTTGGCACTACAAGCTATTCGGCGGTGCATACCTCGTTGAACGGAAGCTGAGGAGCCGTTTTATGGGCCATTTGCTGAAGATGGCGCCGCCCTTTTTTGAAAAAAACAGGACCGGCGATTTGATGGCCCGGGCAACGAACGATATTAAGGCAATTTCGATGACAGCAGGATTTGGGATTTTGACCCTTGCGGATTCGACCATTTGGATGCTGACCATCTTGTTAACCATGGGAATAACAATCAGCTGGAAGCTCACCTTCGTCGCTATCCTTCCGCTCCCTGTGATGGCTGTCCTGATGAATCTCTACGGCAAAAAAATCCATGGAAGTTTTATGAAGGCCCAGGATGCATTTGGTGATTTAAATGACCGGGTTCTTGAATCAATCGCAGGCGTGCGGGTCATCCGCTCGTATGTCCAGGAAGAAAATGAAAAGAAAACCTTCCACGAACTGACGGAAGGGCTTTTTGCAAAAAATCTTGCCGTAGCAAAAGTAGACTCGCTTTTTCAGCCGACGATTAAAATCCTCGTCGGAGTCAGTTATATGATTGGGCTTGGTTACGGGGCAAAATTGGTTTTCAGCCAGCAAATCACGCTGGGGGAACTTGTTTCCTTTAATGTGTATCTTGGGATGCTCATCTGGCCGATGTTTGCCGTTGGCGAAATGATCAACATCATGCAACGCGGCAATGCTTCTCTGGATAGGGTACAGGAAATCCTATCCTATAAGCAAGATGTCAGAAACATTGCGCAGCCAGTTGCAGTTGATTCACCGGACAGCATTGAATTTAAAGATGTAGCGTTCCGCTATCCGAGTTCAAAACACGATAATTTGTCGGAAATCAATGTGGAGCTAAAGCAGGGTGAAACGCTAGGCATCGTCGGTAAGACCGGCAGCGGCAAAACAACATTCATTAAACAGCTTTTGCGTGAATATCCGGCAGGCACAGGAAAGCTTGCGATTTCAGATGTCCCGATAGAAGAACAGCCGCTTGAGGAAGTGCGCAGCTGGATTGGCTATGTTCCGCAAGACCATGTTCTTTTCTCGAGGAGCATCCGTGAAAATATTCTATTTGGTAACCGCGAGGCCGGAGAAGAAGAGCTGCAGAGGGCAATCGATTCTGCCGCATTCCGAAAAGATTTGGGCAATCTTCCAGAAGGGCTTAAAACGCTTGTTGGAGAGAAAGGCGTGGCATTATCGGGCGGGCAAAAACAGAGGATTTCTATTGCCCGCGCTTTAATTAAAGATCCAGAAATCCTGATCCTGGACGATTCGCTATCAGCCGTCGATGCGAAGACGGAACAAAAAATCATCGAAAATATCCGCACAGATCGTGCTGGCAAAACAACGGTCATTACCACTCACAGGATGTCGGCTGTCATGCATGCAGACAGAATCATTGTCCTTGAAGATGGAAAAATCGTTGAACAGGGAACACACGAACAACTGATGGCCAAGGGCGGCTGGTACAAGGAACAATTCGAACGCCAGCAGGCGGAAATAGCGGTAGAGGAGGGGGTGTCCATATGACGACAGGCAAAAGATTAGTTCAATATGCACTCCAGTTTAAAATGATCATCCTGGCGGCCTTGGCGATGCTCACCATCTCCGCCGCCGCAGACCTGACAGGGCCATTCATAGCCAAACGGGTCATTGATGTCCATATACTCGGGATTGAGTCAACATGGCATGAAACAGGAAAAGGGAAGGAGGCTGTCGAATTCGACGGTCGCTATTATAAGCGTGACCGCTATTTTGCAAGCGGGGAGGAAAAAGGGAAGCAGGTCCGTATTCTCCAGGCAGGGACCAAGTTTGTCCTAGTGGAGGAGCCGGTTAAAACGGACGGGAAGCGAAGCTATGAAAATGGCACCCTAACGATTGCCAAAAACGGGGCAGCTGACACTTATCCGGCCACGCTACTTTCCGCTGGTGATGTGATCAAGTTTTCGGAGCCTGAATTGCCTAAGATTATTAAATTGCTTGGCATTTATCTTGGCCTACTCGTCGTATCGGGCTTCTTCCAGTATTGGCAGCGCTATATGCTGCAAAAATCCGCCAACAGGATTATCCAGAAAATGCGCGAGGATGTTTTCAGCCATATTCAAAAACTTCCGGTCCGCTTTTTTGACAATTTGCCGGCCGGAAAAGTCGTCGCCAGGATTACGAACGATACGGAGGCAATCCGCGAACTGTATGTGACCGTGCTTTCAACGTTTTTTACGAGTACTATTTATATTACCGGCATTTACATCGCGCTGTTTATCCTTAGCCCGAAAATGGCGGCAATCTGCCTTCTGCTGCTGCCAATTCTGTATGCATGGATTCTCATTTACCGAAAGTTCGCGTCAAAGTACAACCATAAAATCAGGTCGCGCAACAGTGAGATTAACGCGATGGTCAATGAGTCCATCCAAGGCATGAACGTCATCCAGGCGTTCGGCAGGGAGAAGGAAACGAAGGATGATTTTGAAAAGCTGAACATCGATCATTTCAAAAATCAAAATAGGTTATTAAATTTAAATTCGATGACTTCCCACAACCTTGTGAATGTGCTCCGGAATATTGTGTTTGTTGGATTCATCTGGTACTTCGGCGGTGAGGCTTTAAGTGCGTCAACGGCTATTTCGCTTGGGATGCTGTACGCATTTGTTGATTACATTAATAGGCTGTTTGAACCTGTCGTCGGCGTCGTCAACCAGCTGGCAAATCTGGAACAGGCACTGGTTGCAGGGGAGCGGGTTTTCACACTGATGGATGAACCGTTGGAGGAAGATAACGGGGCGGACTTGCCGGCTTACAATGGGAATGTCCGTTTCAATAACGTGTCTTTTGCCTATAAAGATGAGGAATGGGTGTTGAAGAATATCGATTTCGAAGCACGTCCAGGGGAAACGGTCGCACTCGTCGGCCACACCGGCTCTGGCAAAAGCTCGATCATGAATCTACTCTTCCGATTTTACGATTGCCAAAAAGGGTCGATCACTGTGGACGGTGTTGATATCAAAACAATTACACGGCACGCGCTCCGCCGCCAGATGGGCATTGTCCTTCAGGATCCGTACTTGTTCACCGGGACGATCGCCTCGAATGTCAGCCTTGGCGACCCTTCGATTTCAAGGGAGCGGGTTGAACAGGCGCTTCGAGATGTCGGTGCGGAGGCGATTTTCAAAAACCTTGAGAATGGCTATGACGATCCGGTGACGGAAAAGGGGGCGACGTTCTCAAGCGGGCAGCGCCAGCTCATTTCTTTTGCCCGCGCGCTCGCCTTTGATCCGGCGATTTTAATTCTGGATGAAGCCACGTCAAGCATTGACAGTGAGACGGAAGCCGTCATCCAGGAGGCGATGGAGGTTTTGAAAAAAGGGAGGACGACCTTCATCATCGCCCACAGGCTTTCAACCATCCGGAACGCCGACCAAATTCTCGTCCTCGACAAGGGGCAGATTGTTGAAAAAGGCAACCATGACGAATTAATGGAACAAAAAGGCCGCTACTACCAGATGTACCAGCTTCAGCTTGGGAAAGGGAATTTGGCGGGGTAAAGAAAAACGCTTGGAGATTTTGAACTGCCCCCTGTCAAGTAGACAGTGGAAATAATAAAAACAAGCTAAGCGGCTTTAGTCCTGTATTCCATGGGGCTAAGGCCGTTTAATCGTTTTTGGTATCGATTATGATTATAAAAGTGTATG
>NZ_QWEG01000016.1 GCF_003515685.1 Neobacillus notoginsengisoli
TCAAGATGAGATTTCCCACAGCATTAAGCTGGTAAGATCCCTGAAAGACGATCAGGTTGATAGGTCAGAGGTGGAAGCGCGGCGACGCGTGGAGCTGACTGATACTAATCGATCGAGGACTTAACCACATTATTTGATCATTCGTTCTTCGAACTTCTTCTTGCATTATCCAGTTTTGAGGGAATGAACCTCAAACCAAATAGTCCGGTAGTAATGGCGAGAAGGCCACACCCGTTCCCATCCCGAACACGGAAGTTAAGCTTCTCAGCGCCGATGGTAGTTGGGGCCTTGCCCCTGTGAGAGTAGGACGCTGCCGGGCAACACAAAGACAACCTGAATGGGTTGTCTTTTTTTGTGCTTGTAAATAAACACTGGTTATGCGACAGGAAATCATCAAAACGGGGTGTTACTGTCGCAAAAGTGCGGCTATGCGACAGTAATGCTTCAAAATCCAGGTTTCTTGTCGCATAAGTGCCGGCTATGCGACAGTAATCCTCCAAAACCAAGTTTTATAGTCGCATAAGGACTGGCTATGCGACAGTGATGCTTCAAAATCCAGGTTTGTTGTCGCATAAGGGCTTGCTATGCGACAATAATGCTTCAAAACCCAGATTTGTTGTCGCATAAGGGCTTGCTATGCGACAATAATGCTTCAAAACCCAGATTTGTTGTCGCATAAGTGCCGTCTATGCGACAGTAATCCTCCAAAACCAAGTTTTATAGTCGCATAAGGACTGGCTATGCGACAGTAATGCTCCAAAACCCAGGTTTGTTGTCGCATAAGTGCCGGCTATGCGACAGTAATCCTCCAAAACCAAGTTTTATAGTCGCATAAGGACTGGCTATGCGACAGTGATGCTTCAAAATCCAGGTTTGTTGTCGCATAAGGACTGGCTATGCGACAGTAATGCTCCAAAACCCAGGTTTGTTGTCGCATAAGGGCTTGCTATGCGACAATAATGCTTCAAAACCCAGATTTGTTGTCGCATAAGTGCCGTCTATGCGACAGTAATCCTCTAAAACCAAGTTTTATAGTCGCATAAGGACTGGCTATGCGACAGTAGTGCTTCAAAATCCAGGTTTGTTGTCGCATAAGTGCTTGCTATGCGACAATAATGCTTCAAAACCCAGGTTTATTGTCAAATAAGTGCCGGCTATGGGACAGCAACGCCTCAAAACCATAGTTTACTGTCGCACAAAAGCCGCAGCCGAAACCATGCCTTAAAAAAGATGCAAAAAGGCCTCGTAAGGTATTTCGCCTCCCGAATGAAGCACTGGAACCGTCCCCCTGCTTCACCCCTGCTTCAAAAAATTCTATTTTCTGTTTAGTTTGTTGTTAGAGGGGTAGAGGAAAAAACCCCCTTTGTTTTGGCTGTTTGATAGGTTTTGCGGAAGAGGAGTTTGGAGAAAATAGGAGAGATGTTAGAATTGCAAGTACATAAGAAAATCATGTATAATTAACGTCAAATATAGTCAAAGTCAGAAGGGGGTGGCAAGTTGAGAAATATCTCTGATATCATCGAGAATTACTTGAAGCGGGTCCTCGAGCTAAGTGAGGAGGATTTAGTTGAAATCAGGCGTAGCGAGATAGCGGATAAATTTCAATGTGTCCCTTCCCAAATAAATTATGTCATCAACACAAGGTTCACGATTGAGCGGGGATACATTGTGGAAAGCAAGCGCGGCGGCGGGGGTTATATTCGGATCATGAAGGTCCAATCAAATGACCATGCCCACCTGGTTGACCATATACTCTCCTTAATCAAGGACCAAGTCAGCCAAAACCGTGCAGGAGGTATTATTGTGCGGTTGGTAGAGGAGGATGTCATAACTGAAAGAGAGGCTAAAATCATGATGAGTGTCATTGACAGGTCCATCTTGTATATCGACCTACCTTACAGGGATGAGTTAAGGGCAAGAATGCTTAAGGCAATGCTCACAACACTGAAATACAAATAGGAAAAGGGCGTTTTTTCCTTTGGAGATAACATATATGAATGAAGAAGGTGAAAAAGATGATTTGCGATGAATGTACACAAAGGCCGGCAACCATGCATTTTACGAAAATCCTCAATGGCCAGAAAACCGAATTTCATCTTTGCGAACATTGTGCACGTGAAAAGGGCGATATGTTTATGATGAATGGTGGAGCGGGATTTTCAATAAATAATTTGCTCGCCGGGCTTCTACATTTTGATAAAACACATCAGCAATCTGGCCGGGATGCATTCCAGCGTGAAGAAATACTTCAGTGCACCACTTGTAAAATGTCCTTCCCGCAATTTGTTAAAATGGGGAGATTTGGCTGTGCAAATTGCTATAAAACCTTTTCAGAACAATTAAAACCAATCCTGAGACGCCTTCATGGAGGGAACTGGACGCATAACGGCAAAATACCGAAAAGGTTTGGAGGTACTCTTCATCTTCGAAAAAGACTTGAGGAATCGAAGCAGAAGTTGAAGGAGCTCATTTCCCGGGAGGAATTTGAAAAAGCTGCTGAGTTGCGTGATGAAATAAGATCGCTTGAAAACTCAATAGGCGGCAATGCCGGGGGAGGGATATAGTATGTCTTTGGAAAACTTTTTAAACCATGCAGTCAGTTCGTGGATGAATGAGGATGGCCCTGATTCAGACATTGTCCTAAGCTCAAGGATTCGTCTGGCACGGAATCTGGAGGAGTACAAATTTCCTGTGCTCCTTTCAACAGAGGAAGGGCAGGCCATTATTGAGAAGTTGAAATCGATTATACCGGATTCAGGCACCTTGAGTTTTGGCAAGCTGGAACTTTTGCAAATGCATGAACTTCAACCTTTGCAAAAAAGGGTACTCGTTGAAAAGCATTTGATCAGCCCGAATCTTGCGGAGGACTCGCCTTTTGGGGCATGCCTTCTTTCTGAGAGTGAAGATGTTAGCGTAATGGTCAATGAAGAAGACCATATCCGGATCCAGTGTCTTTTTCCTGGACTTCAGCTTACGGAAGCTCTTAATGAGGCATATGAGGTCGATGACTGGCTTGAGGGAAGTATCCGATATGCTTTTAGTGAGGAATATGGCTATCTGACAAGTTGCCCAACTAATGTAGGGACCGGCCTTCGGGCTTCCGTGATGATGCATCTTCCGGGCCTTTTGTTGACCCAGCAAATTAACGGTATTATACCGGCAATTAGCCAATTAGGCCTTGTTGTCAGAGGGATTTATGGAGAGGGAAGCGAGGCGCTCGGAAATATTTTTCAAATATCAAACCAAATTACATTTGGGAAAACAGAGGAAGATATTGTAGAGGATTTAACAGGGGTTGTCAGCCAGTTGATAGCCCAAGAAAGGTCTGCGCGGGAAGCATTAGCAAAGACATCACACATACAATTAGAAGACAGAGTGTTCCGCTCATTCGGGATCCTGTCCAACAGTAGAATTATTGAAACGAAAGAAGCTGCACAGTGTTTATCGGATGTCAGGTTGGGAATTGATATGGGGTATATAAAAAACATCTCTAGGTCAATTTTAAATGAGCTAATGATTCTCACACAACCAGGATTTCTTCAGCAATATGCTGGCGGCCCACTAAGGCCGGAAGAAAGGGATATCCGCCGTGCGGCCCTAATAAGGGAACGATTGAAATTTGAATTGGACAATAAATGAGGAGGAAACGACTATGATGTTTGGGCGTTTTACTGAAAGGGCGCAAAAAGTATTGGCCCTGGCTCAAGAAGAAGCAATCCGCCTTGGCCATAATAATATTGGAACAGAACATATTTTGCTTGGTCTGGTCCGCGAGGGGGATGGGATAGCAGCCAAAGCCCTTTATGGACTAGGGCTTGGGGCAGAGAAAATCCAAAATGAAGTTGAGACCTTGATTGGCAGGGGACAGGACGTTCCACAAACAATTCACTATACTCCGCGTGCAAAGAAGGTTATCGAGCTTTCTATGGATGAAGCACGCAAACTCGGCCATTCCTATGTAGGTACCGAGCACATACTCCTTGGACTCATTCGTGAAGGCGAGGGTGTGGCGGCACGAGTTTTGAATAACCTGGGAGTGAGTCTGAACAAAGCACGCCAGCAGGTATTGCAGCTGTTAGGCAGTAATGATTCCGGCGGACATCCGGGAAGCACGTCTGTTAGTGCAAACACACCGACACTTGATAGTCTTGCAAGGGATTTAACAGTTGTTGCGAAGGAAGGCAGCCTAGATCCGGTTATTGGCCGCAGCAAGGAAATTCAGCGGGTTATTGAAGTGCTCAGCCGCCGGACAAAGAATAATCCAGTTTTGATCGGTGAGCCCGGGGTTGGAAAAACAGCGGTTGCTGAAGGTCTTGCCCAACAGATCGTGAACAATGAGGTTCCTGAAATCCTTCGTGATAAACGGGTAATGACCCTGGATATGGGAACGGTTGTTGCAGGGACAAAGTACCGCGGTGAATTTGAGGACCGCCTGAAAAAAGTGATGGATGAAATCAGGCAGGCGGGTAACATCATTCTGTTCATTGATGAGTTGCACACGTTAATTGGTGCGGGTGGTGCCGAGGGCGCGATTGACGCGTCAAATATACTAAAGCCTTCACTAGCACGCGGTGAACTGCAGTGCATTGGTGCAACAACACTTGATGAATATAGGAAATACATTGAAAAGGATGCGGCACTCGAGCGGCGCTTCCAGCCAATCAGAGTTGATGAGCCAACCGCAGAAGAATCAGTCCAGATTCTTCAAGGGCTGCGAGACCGTTACGAGGCACACCATAGAGTAACAATTACTGATGAAGCCATTGAGGCTGCGGTCAAACTTTCCGACCGTTATATATCGGACCGATTTCTTCCTGATAAAGCAATTGATTTAATTGATGAAGCAGGCTCGAAAGTAAGACTCCGTTCTTATACGACACCTCCAAACCTAAAGGAACTGGAAGTAAAGCTGGAGGAAGTACGCAAAGAAAAAGATGCAGCAGTGCAGAGCCAGGAATTCGAAAAAGCTGCCTCGCTAAGAGATACGGAACAAAGGCTCCGCGAACAGCTGGAGGAAACAAAGAAAAGCTGGAAAGAGCAACAGGGCAAGGAAAATAGTGAAGTGACCGTAGAGGATATTGCCAGCGTTGTATCGAGCTGGACCGGAGTTCCGGTGTCTAGACTTGCCCAGACGGAAACCGAAAAGCTGTTGAATTTAGAGGAAATCCTTCATTCAAGAGTTATTGGCCAGGAAGAAGCAGTTAAAGCTGTTTCAAAAGCTGTCCGCCGCGCCCGTGCAGGTTTGAAGGATCCGAAACGCCCGATAGGTTCCTTTGTTTTCCTAGGCCCTACAGGAGTCGGGAAAACCGAGCTGGCACGCGCATTAGCTGAAGCAATGTTTGGCGATGAGGATGCCATGATTCGTATTGATATGTCCGAATATATGGAGAAGCATTCGACTTCAAGGCTTGTCGGCTCTCCTCCGGGATATGTTGGATATGAGGAAGGCGGCCAGTTGACCGAAAAAGTCCGCCGCAAGCCTTACTCGGTTGTTCTTCTAGATGAAATTGAAAAAGCGCATCCGGATGTATTCAATATCCTTCTCCAAGTATTAGAGGATGGCCGATTGACAGATTCCAAAGGACGGACGGTTGATTTCCGGAATACAGTCCTAATCATGACATCGAACGTCGGTGCTGAAGCGTTAAGGCGAAATAAATATGTCGGCTTCAACATCCAGGATGGCGAACAGGATTATAAGGATATGAAGAGCAAAGTAATGGAAGAGCTGAAGAAAGCGTTCCGTCCTGAGTTTCTGAACAGAATTGACGAAATCATCGTCTTCCACTCGTTAGAGAGAAAGCATCTTCAGGAAATTGTAACCCTCTTGTCGGACCAGCTAGTCAAACGCCTGAGTGAACAAGATATCAAGCTTGAGTTGACGAAGGCTGCAAAAGAAAAGATTTCTGATGAAGGCTACGACCCTGAATACGGTGCAAGGCCATTGCGCCGGGCCATTCAAAAACATATTGAAGACCGCCTGTCTGAAGAATTGCTTAAAGGTACATTATTGACAGGGCAGCATGTTATAATTGATGTGGATAATGGCGAGTTCACTGTGAAAACAGCAGCAAAGGATACTGTCCAGTAAAACCGGCTGGCCAAGGAATTACACCAGGCAAGGAGGTTCACGCTTAGTTATCTGGCGGCACCTCCTTGCCTTTTCTTATAATGCAAAATTATAACAATAGAAAATATAGATAACTGGAGAGGGCAGGCTGATGGCAAAACGGAAAACAAAATTTATGTGCACGGAATGCGGATATGAATCGCCAAAGTGGATGGGTAAATGCCCGGGCTGCGGCGAATGGAACAAAATGGTTGAAGAAGTGGAGCCGGCTTCCACAGGCAGGCGGGGAGCTTTTGCCCATTCTCAAGGAACTGCTGTGGCGTCAAAAGCTATGCCAATCACTGAAGTAGAAACGGTGACCGAGCCAAGGATTTATACCAATATGACAGAACTCAACCGGGTTCTTGGCGGAGGGGTTGTGAAAGGCTCGCTCGTCCTGATTGGCGGCGATCCAGGTATCGGAAAATCAACGCTCTTGCTTCAGGTTTCTTCACAGTTGGCCAATAAAGGTCATAAAGTTTTATATATTTCCGGAGAAGAGTCACTCAGGCAAACTAAGCTGCGCGCCGAGAGGCTCGGAGTTGCTTCAGGGAATTTATTCGTGTACGCTGAAACCAATCTAGAAGAAATAAGCAGGACAATTGAGCAGACAAATCCTGAATTTGTCATAGTCGATTCAATACAGACCGTCTTTCACCCAGAGGTTACCTCTGCTCCCGGCAGCGTCTCACAGGTAAGGGAGTGTACGGCGGAACTGATGAGAATTGGGAAAACAAAAGGCATTGCAATCTTTATTGTCGGCCATGTCACGAAGGAAGGAAATATCGCCGGTCCGCGGCTTTTGGAACATATGGTTGACACCGTCCTTTATTTTGAAGGGGAACGTCACCATACGTATAGAATCCTACGAGCAGTCAAAAATAGGTTTGGTTCGACAAACGAGATGGGCATTTTCGAGATGAAGGAAGAAGGACTTGAAGAGGTAGAAAACCCTTCCGAGATCTTCCTCGAGGAACGTTCGCGAGGGGCGGCAGGCTCTACCGTGGTTGCTTCAATGGAAGGAACGAGACCGGTTTTAGTTGAAATTCAGGCGCTTATCTCACCGACTAGCTTTGGGAACCCGAGAAGGATGGCGACTGGTATTGACCATAACCGGGTTCCACTATTAATGGCTGTATTGGAAAAAAGAGTCGGGATGCTTTTGCAAAACCAGGATGCATATCTAAAGGTTGCCGGTGGAGTCAAACTGGATGAGCCGGCCATCGACTTGGCTGTTGCGGTGAGCATTGCTTCAAGCTTCAGGGATCAGCCTACAAGACCCACTGACTGCATCATCGGGGAGGTCGGCCTTACGGGTGAGGTAAGGCGGGTTTCAAGGATTGAGCAGCGTGTCCAGGAGGCGGCAAAGCTCGGGTTTGAACGGGTAATTCTGCCTGCCAATAATCTGGGCGGATGGACAGGTCCGAAGGGACTTGAGCTGATTGGGGTATCTACTGTAAGCGATGCATTGCGGGCGGCTCTCGGTGAGTAAGAGAACCGAATAGAAATGATAAAAATGTGACGAATAAGGAAAATAATAGGAAAAAGAAGGTTTCAATCTAAGGTTTTTGTTTATAATGATTAGAAGGAGGTGTGGGTATGTTAAAACGGATGGTTCTAGCATGTTTCTTGATTATTGGGGGAACGCTTGGAATCTTTTTAATGCCACCATTATTAAAAGTGATGGGCGCTGGCGGAATCTCACTATTGAATAATTCCTATATGGCAGCCATTATAGGTGCAATCATTTTTTATTTTCTTACTTTTTGGGCTGTTGAGTATGTGGTTGATTTTGTGAAATGGCTGGAGGATACACTTGTTAGGGTTCCGGTGACCGATGTCCTGTTCGGAAGCCTCGGTCTAACTTTTGGATTGATTGTTGCATTTTTGATCGGCTTCGCCCTTAATGCAATTGAAGTGCCGGTCGTGAACACGGTTGCTCCGATTCTCCTGACCCTGTTGTTTGGCTACTTGGGCTTTCAGGTTGGCTTTAAAAAACGGGATGAAATGATGAACCTCTTTTCTAGCAAGAAGAAAAAAGCGGCGGAAGAGGAGCAGGAAAAGACGGTCACGCATTCTCTTAAAATATTGGATACGAGCGTCATTATCGACGGAAGGATCGCGGATATTTGCCAGGCGGGCTTCCTTGAAGGAACAATTGTCATTCCGCGTTTTGTCCTTGAAGAACTCCAGCATATTGCCGATTCCTCAGATGTGCTGAAACGGAACAGAGGAAGGCGCGGGCTTGATATCCTGAACCGCATTCAGAAAGAAATTGCCGTGAATGTGGAAATTAGTGAAACCGATTTTGAGGATATTCAGGAAGTCGACAGCAAGCTCGTCAAGCTGGCGAAGAAAACGGGCGGAATACTTGTTACGAATGATTTTAACTTAAATAAGGTTAGTGAGTTCCAGAATGTTTCGGTTTTGAATATCAATGATTTGGCGAATGCAGTCAAGCCGGTTGTTTTGCCAGGCGAAGAATTGAGTGTCCAGGTTATTAAAGACGGAAAGGAGCACCATCAGGGTGTTGCCTATCTTGATGACGGAACGATGATAGTGGTTGAAGAAGGCCGTGAGTACATTGGCAAAAGAATTGATGTCATGGTGACCAGTGTGCTGCAAACATCGGCAGGACGGATGATTTTTGCAAAGCCGAAACTTTATGAAAAGGCGCTGTAAAAAAGGCCAAGGACTATTAAATGAATTTGGGGTTTTCTTATGTCTTATCAGGTAATTCTTCCGGCTGCCGGCCAGGGGAAAAGAATGGGAGCAGGAATCAATAAGCTTTTTCTAGAACTGAACAATATGCCTGTCCTAATACACACACTTTTGGTTTTTGACGAGGACAAAGACTGCGATGGCATGATTCTGGCGGTTAATCCGGAGGAACAGGACCAAATTAAAAGTCTTCTTGATCAATATAAAATTAACAAGCAGGTCATCTTTGCGCAGGGGGGAGCCGAGCGGCAGCAAAGTGTGTACAATGGACTAAAAGCCGTCACGAATTCAGGCCTTGTCCTTGTACATGATGCCGCACGCCCCTTCATCACAAAAGAAATGATCAAAATGCTTACTGAAGCAGCCGAGCGCGATGGGGCAGCAATTGTGGCTGTTCCTGTGAAGGATACTGTGAAAAAAGTGGCCGGAGATCATGTTGTCGAAACGATTGAACGTTCCAGCTTGTGGGCAGTCCAAACCCCACAAGCTTTTCGCGTTTCAGTGTTGTTGGAGGCTCATAAAAAGGCAGAAATGGAAGGGTTTCTCGGAACGGACGATGCAAGCCTTGTAGAAAGGATCCCGCATCCTGTCGCAGTTGTTCCGGGCGACTACAACAATATCAAGCTGACAACACAGGAGGACCTAGTTTTCGCGGAAGCCATCTTAAAAACGAGGACTAAGTTGATTGAAGCGAAGGGCACCGACTCCTCGTAAATCGTGAATTATGCTATCGCATAATTCCTGCGAGGCCAATTCACAAAAGCTTTCCTTGTGCTATCGCATTTCCTTCGTGCGTGGGCAAACTCGGGGATGCCAATCAATGCCCTGCGGGATGTGGCGGCAAGGTGGAGGCCCCACAGGCGCCCTGGCGCCGAGGAGGCTCCACTGACGCCCCGCGGAAGGCGTGTGCCCGAAGTGGAAATCAACAGCCAAATTACATAGCCAAGACAGTAACAAAAATGCAAAGCTTACTATAAAGGAGATACGTATTATGTTTCGGATTGGACAGGGATTTGATGTTCACAAGTTAACAGAAGGGCGTCCGCTTATTATCGGAGGAATTACAATTCCTTATGAAAAAGGCCTGATCGGCCATTCGGACGCTGATGTTCTATTGCATACAGTCGCGGATGCATGCCTTGGCGCAATAGGTGCCGGGGACATCGGCAAACACTTTCCGGATACGGACGAAGCATTCAAGGATGCCGATTCGGCTAAATTGCTTGAGCATGTCTGGAAGCTTGTAAAAGAACAGGGATATGAATTATGTAATGCCGATTGCACCATTATCGCTCAAAAACCGAAAATGGCGCCGTATATTGGTGCAATGAGGGAAAGAATTGCGGAGCTACTTGAGACCGATCCCAGCCGCATTAATGTAAAAGCAACCACAACGGAAAAACTTGGATTTGCAGGAAGAGGCGAAGGAATTGCCTCTCAAGTGGCTGTTCTTTTGCAAAAAAGAACCAGGTAGGCTTTAAGCCGAGCTTTCCGCTTATTGGCCAAAATGGTAAAATGGAACGATAAAAGGTAGGTTGAACTTAATTATTACAAAAATTAGTCGAGAAGTCCGTTGATTGAAGCGAAAGGCACGAAGACTCCTCGAAAATGCTACGCATTTTCTTCGTGCGTGGGCAGATTCAATGATGCCAATCAATTTCCTGCGGGCTGCAGCGGCAAGGTGGAGACCCCACAGGCGCCCTGGCGCCGAGGAGGCTCCAATGACGCCCCGCGGAAAGCGAAGTGCCTGAAGCGCAAATCAACCATTAGATTCTACTTAGAGAGAAAGTCTATAGTTCAACCTATATAGAAGTCATTTTAGGAGGATTCTTATGTCAAATAAAGTTCGAGTGCGGTATGCGCCTAGCCCGACAGGACATTTACATATTGGAAACGCCCGGACCGCGCTTTTCAATTATCTGTTTGCGCGCAGCCATGGCGGCACTTTTATCATTCGGATTGAAGATACGGATAAAAAAAGGAATATTGAAGGCGGGGAACAGAGCCAGCTAAAGTATTTGAAATGGCTCGGCATCGACTGGGATGAGAGTGTCGATAAGGATGGCGGGTACGGCCCTTACAGGCAGTCTGAACGGATTGAGATTTACAAGAAGTACTATTCACAGCTTGTCGAAGCAGGCCATGCCTATAAATGCTACTGCACAGAGGAAGAGTTGGAGGCAGAACGGGAGGAGCAGTCAGCCCGCGGAGAAACCCCCCAATATTCTGGAAAATGCAGGAACTTGACGAAAGAAGAGCAGGAACGCCTTTTAGAAGAAGGCCGTCTTCCGAGCATCCGCTTGAAAGTGCCCCACGGGAAAACTTATACATTCGATGATCTTGTTAAGGGTGCCGTTTCTTTCGAATCCGAAGGCATGGGTGACTGGGTTATCATTAAAAAAGATGGGACACCAACTTACAATTTTGCGGTTGCCATTGATGACCACCTTATGGAAATTACTCACGTCCTTCGCGGGGATGACCATATTTCTAACACGCCGAAACAGTTGATGGTCTATGAAGCACTTGGCTGGGACACGCCTGTTTTTGGCCACATGACGTTGATTGTCAATGAAAGCCGGAAGAAATTGAGCAAACGGGATGAATCGATTATCCAGTTTATTGAGCAATATGAGGAGCTGGGTTATTTACCTGAAGCGCTCTTCAATTTTATCGGGCTGCTTGGCTGGTCGCCGGAAGGGGAAGAAGAAATCTTCTCGAAAGAGGAATTTATTGAAAAGTTTGATCCTGCGCGGCTTTCAAAATCACCCGCACTTTTTGACAAGCAAAAGCTAGCCTGGATGAACAACCAGTATGTCAAAAAGGCAGACCTCGACAGGCTAGTTGGCATCACGCTGCCGCATCTTGTGAAAGCGGGGCTTGTAAAGCCTGAACTAGCCGGGGGAGAAAAAGAGTGGGTTGTTAGCCTGATTGCCCTTTTCCAGGAGAGAATGAGCTATGGCGCGGAGATTGTCGCTCTGTCCGATAATTTCTTCCGTGAGGAAACAACTCCTGACGATGAAGCAAAGGCTGTCCTTGCCGAGGAGCAAGTGCCGGAAGTCATGAAGGCATTCCTGGATGAAATTAATAAACTGGATGAGTTTAAAGCGGCTGGAATTCAGGCTGCGATGAAGGCTGTTCAAAAATCGACGGGACATAAAGGAAAGAAGCTATTTATGCCAATCCGCGCGGCAGTAACCGGCCAGACACATGGACCGGACTTGCCAAAAACCATCGAACTGCTCGGAAAAGAAAAAGTTCAAACAAGATTACGTCAATTAATTAGTTAACAATTGGCCTAAAATGGTATATAGTAAGAGTAACCAAATAGCAAGAAATCTGAGACGGGGAAAAGTAGGAAAACGATGCTTGAAAGAGAGAACCATCATCGGCTGAAAGTGGTTTAAGCCTCTCGCTTTTTTGAAATGCACCCCTGAGTCCTGCCCGAACCGGCGAAAGCCGCAGTAGGAGACAGGCGGCGCCTGCCGTTAACAGGTTTGAGTTGGGGCTGGGTCCTTAGTGAAATCAAGGAACATGCTCAAACAGAGTGGAACCGCGCACAAGCGTCTCTGTCTATTATAGGACAGAGGCGTTTTTTTATGGAAATGCGGAAGCAGCCGTTTAGCGCCGTATGGACTGGAGGGAAGCAGCTGCCTGAGTAACTTCTTTGCAGCTTTGCGCCGAGTTGAAGGAAGCTTCCTCAAGTTTACACCGGCGCAGGAGCAGCCGCCTAAGGCTTCTTTTAACTTTTTTAAAGCAGATTTCCTTAGCAGGGAGGGAAAAATGATGTTTAAAACGATGAGGGAAGATATTGATGTGGTGTTTGAACAGGACCCGGCCGCAAGGAGCACCTTTGAAGTCGTGTTGACATATTCCGGCCTGCATGCCATATGGGCCCATCGTTTCGCACATTCGTTATTCAGACGGAAGTTTTTCTTTTTGGCAAGATTGATATCCCAAATCAGCCGGTTTTTTACGGGCATTGAAATACATCCCGGAGCGACTATTGGCCGACGCTTCTTTATTGACCATGGTATGGGGGTGGTCATTGGTGAAACGTGTGAAATCGGGGATAATGTAACTGTATACCAGGGCGTTACTCTCGGCGGAACAGGAAAAGAGAAGGGGAAACGCCATCCGACAATCCACAACAATGCCCTTATAGCAGCGGGTGCGAAGGTGCTTGGCTCAATTACCATCGGCGAACATGCCAAGGTTGGCGCTGGCTCCGTCGTGCTGAAGGACGTCCCGGCCCATTCGACCGTTGTCGGCATCCCAGGAAAAGTCGTCATCCAAAACGGGGTAAAGGTTGGCAGGGAACTTGACCATACAGATCTTCCGGATCCGACCGGAGACCGATTCCGGGAATTGGAAAATGAAATGAATCAATTAAAACGAACACTCAATGCGATTCAACAGAGAGGAGCCAATGAACATGGCGATTCAGCTTTATAATACACTGACAAGGAAAAAAGAACCGTTCATTCCCCTTGAAGAGGGAAAAGTAAAAATGTATGTCTGTGGCCCGACTGTTTATAATTATATCCATATAGGGAATTCGCGTCCCGCAATTGTGTTTGATACTGTGAGAAGGTATTTCGAGTTCCGTGGCTATGATGTGAATTTCGTATCGAACTTTACAGATGTGGACGACAAGCTCATCAAGGCGGCAAATGAACTGGGGGAAGATGTTCCTGCCATCGCGGAAAGGTTCATCAATGCCTATTTTGAGGATGTAACGGCACTTGGCTGTAAGCAGGCGGATGTCCATCCCCGGGTTACTGAAAATATGGATATTATTATTGAATTCATCGCTTCTCTGATTGAGAAAGGTTATGCCTATGAAGCGGGCGGAGATGTATACTATAGGACAAGGAAGTTCGATGGCTATGGGAAGCTTTCCCACCAATCAATCGATGAGTTGAAGGTTGGGGCCAGGATAGAACGGGGCGAGAAGAAAGAAGATGCCCTTGATTTTGCCCTCTGGAAGACAGCCAAGGAAGGCGAAATATCTTGGGACAGTCCGTGGGGCAAAGGACGTCCAGGTTGGCATATTGAGTGCTCGGCGATGGCAAGAAAATACCTTGGGGATACACTTGATATTCATGCCGGGGGTCAGGACCTTGCTTTTCCGCACCATGAAAATGAAATTGCCCAATCAGAAGCGTTAACAGGGAAACCTTTCGCCCGCTATTGGATGCATAACGGCTATATTAACATTGATAACGAAAAAATGTCGAAATCACTCGGCAATTTCGTTCTTGTCCATGAAATTATTAAAAACCACGACCCTCAGGTTCTCCGCTTTTTCATGCTGTCGGTCCATTACCGGAATCCGATCAACTACAGTGAAGAGTTGCTTGAAAATACAAGGGCCGCTTTTGAAAGGCTGAAGACCTCCTATCAAAATCTATTGCATAGAAGGGAATCAAGTACCGGGTTAACAGATGATAATTGCCAGTGGGTTAAGCAAATCGACAGCCTGAGGGAACAGTTCATCAAGGAAATGGATGATGACTTTAATACAGCGAATGGGATCTCGGTTCTATTCGATTTGTCCAAACTGGCAAACCAGTATCTTTTGGAAAAAAGTACGGCCGTTGAAGTCATTGACCGGTTTGCGAAAGAGTTTGAGGAATTGTTCGAGGTACTTGGTCTGAAACTAGGGTCCGAGGAGCTGCTAGATGAAGAAATCGAGGCTTTGATTGAGAAGCGGAACCAGGCGAGAAAGGACCGCGACTTCAAGCTGTCGGATGAAATAAGAGACCAGCTGAAGGAAATGAATATTATTTTAGAGGATACGCCTCAAGGTACGAGATGGAAAAGAGGCTAAAAAATGCTCCATTATGAAACAGCGATTGATGAAAAACAGTTGAATAGCCTGGCGCTTGCCTATATGGGGGATGCGGTGCTTGAAGTCTATGTCCGGCGCCATCTCCTCCAAAGCGGCAGGGCGAAGCCGCACCGCCTGCATGCGGAAGCGACGAAATATGTATCTGCAAAAGCCCAATCTCAAATTCTTTTTCATTTTATTGAAGCGGAAATTCTGACTGAAGAAGAACTCGCGGTTGTTAAACGGGGAAGGAATGCTAAATCGGGCTCGGTGCCAAAAAACACCGATGTTGTCACCTATCGGCACAGCACCGCATTCGAAGCATTAATGGGCTCGCTCTATTTGGCGGGGGAAAGTACACGCCTTGAGGAGCTGATTGTCAAGGCATTCGAGTATGTAGAGGGCAGGAAAGGAAGGGTTAAGGATGAGTGAGGATATCATCATTGGCAAAAACCCCGTCCTGGAGGCGTTAAGGTCTCACCGGGATATTAATAAAATCCTAATTGCCGAAGGGTCCCAGCGCGGGCAAATGCAACGTATTATAGAATTGGCCAAAGAAGCGAACGTGATTGTCCAATACGTACCGAAGAAAAATATAGACCAGAAGACTGATGGAAACCACCAAGGGGTGCTCGCCTTTGTTGCGGCCTATCAATATGCAGAGGTGGATGACCTTTTTGCAGCGGCGGAAACGAAAGGCGAGGTGCCGTTTTTCCTCATTCTCGATGAAATCGAAGACCCGCATAATTTGGGATCGATCATGAGAACAGCGGATGCAGTGGGCGCCCATGGCATTATTATTCCGAAGCGGCGCGCGGTCGGCCTTACACAGACGGTTGCCAAGGCTTCAACAGGGGCAATTGAATATATTCCGGTCGCTAGAGTCACCAATCTGGGGAGGACACTCGACGAATTGAAAGAACGCGGCATTTGGATTGCGGGAACAGACGCATCAGGAAGCCATGATTACCGTAAACAGGATTTTACAATGCCGCTTGGTCTAGTCATTGGCAGTGAAGGAAAAGGAATGGGCCGGCTAGTCCGGGAGAAGTGTGATTTTCTCGTCCGATTGCCGATGGCTGGGAAAGTTACTTCGCTAAATGCATCGGTTGCGGCTGCTTTACTGATGTACGAAGTGTACCGCAACCGAAACCCCCTTGAGGGCTGAGAATGGATATCCTTCTCGTTGACGGCTATAACATAATCGGTGCTTGGCCGGAGCTTAGGGAATTAAAAAAAGGCGATTTGGCCGCTGCGAGGGACAGGCTAATCGAGCTGATGGCGGAATATCAAGGCTACTCCGGATACCGGGTCATCATTGTCTTTGATGCGTATTATGTTAAAGGGATTGAAACGAAGCTTAAAAATCATAAGGTGGAAGTCATTTACACAAGAGAAAATGAAACAGCGGATGAACGGATTGAAAAGTTGGCAAAAGAGCTAAGTAACCGAAAAACGCAAATCCATGTAGCAACATCCGATTTTACTGAGCAATGGGTTATTTTTGGACAAGGTGCGTTGAGAAAGTCCGCCAGGGAGCTGCTTCTGGAAATGTCAACGCTTGAAAAAACGATTGAAAAGAGTGTCCGCAGTATCCAGGAAAAGAAGCCTGTCACCCGTATTCCGATAAGCGAAGATCTGGCAGAAATCTTTGAAAAATGGAGAAGGGGGCAAAAGTAACATTGACGCTTAAAATTTACCTGCTGTATAATATTGCTAACTATGCATGTGCATGCGAGGGGGATCTCAGTGAGTGTGGATGTAAGTTCGAGAGCAGGCAATGAGTTTCTTGTTATGGAGGATGAAGAGATCGTTTATTTAGTGCATAGCGGCGACAGTGAAGCTCTGGATTACTTAATCCACAAATACCGCAATTTTGTCAGGGCGAAAGCACGATCATATTTTCTGATTGGCGCGGATAAGGAAGATATCGTCCAGGAAGGGATGATCGGACTTTATAAGGCAATCCGTGATTTCCGGGAAGATAAACTTACATCGTTCAAGGCGTTTGCTGAGCTTTGTATTACAAGGCAGATTATTACAGCAATTAAAACAGCCACCAGACAAAAGCACATTCCTTTGAATTCCTATGTTTCCTTGGACAAGCCGATTTTTGATGATGAATCTGACCGGACATTAATGGATGTCTTGAGCGGCACAAAGGTAATGGACCCGGAGCAGCTTATCATCAACCAGGAAGAATTTGACCATATCGAAATAAAAATGAGTGAATTGCTAAGTGACCTGGAGCGAAAAGTCCTGGCCCTCTATCTGGACGGCCAGTCTTACCAGGAAATCTCCGAAGAACTAAACCGCCATGTAAAGTCGATCGATAATGCACTCCAGCGTGTGAAAAGAAAGCTTGAGCGTTATCTTGAAGTAAGGGAATATTCGCAGTGAGCCGAAGCTGGATTGGCCTTTTATTTGAAACCCTTTCCAGTGGTTATTGACAGTAACTGGTCGCCATGTTACAGTTTTAGGGACAAAAAAATGGCAGCAGGTGACAAAATGTCCAAAAAAGTAGCCCTTGCCTGTGTAGTGTGCGGGTCGAGGAATTATACAACAACCGCAAATAATCAAGCCAACAACGAACGGCTTGAATTAAAAAAGTACTGCAAAACCTGCAATGCTTCAACGGTCCATAAGGAAACAAAATAAAGCAGGATTGGCATACGAGATAGATGGAGGTCACAATAATGCAGCGCGTATCAAAGTTTTTTCGCGAAATCGCTCGCGAAATGAGAAAAGTCAGCTGGCCAAGACGAGCAGAACTAACCCGTTATACGATTACTGTCATTACAACTGTAGCAATTTTCGCCGTCTTTTTCGCCGGCATTGATCTGGGTATTTCAAAGTTGATTCGCTTGATCCTTGAATAAACAGAACCTGTTCATGGTATAATGGGAAATAATGAAGAATTTTTTTACAAAGCCCGGTTTAACGGGTTTTTTCATTTGGTTTAAAATCATGGCAGGCGCACCCGTAAAGCTATGGGTGCCCGAAGCGAAGGTCGCAGATTGGTTTAACTTTGTATCGAATTGCTGCAGGAAAAGGCCTAAAAAGAAAAACGCAGGGAGGGACGGACGTTAAAGTCCTTGTAAATGGAAAAGAATTGGTATGTAGTCCATACGTACTCCGGATACGAAAATAAAGTGAAAGCAAACCTTGAAAAGCGGGTTGAATCAATGGGGATGCAGGATAAAATTTTCCGCGTTGTTGTTCCGGAAGAAGAAGAAACTGATTTTAAAAATGGAAAGAAGAAGACGGTAAAGCGGAAAGTATTCCCTGGATATGTGCTTGTGGAGATCGTCATGACAGATGACTCCTGGTATGTTGTCCGCAACACGCCTGGCGTAACAGGATTTGTAGGTTCCGCTGGTTCCGGTTCCAAACCTACCCCACTTCTGCCTGAAGAAGTAGCCGCTATTTTAAAGCGGATGGGCGTGGAAGAAAAACGCGTCGATGTCAACTTCGAAATTGGAGAAACGGTCAGGGTGAAGGAAGGTCCGTTTACCGACAAAACGGGTGTCATTGAAGAAATGGATAAAACGAAATCAAAGCTGCGTGTCCTAGTTGACATGTTCGGCCGCGATACCCCGGTAGAACTGGACTTCTCGCAAATTGACAAACTATAGCCGAAGAAAAATTAAACAGTTCTTGTAAAATAGCTTGAAATCAAGAGTGAAAAGTGGTAACATTTCAAAGGTCAGTATGTCTTGGACAACAAACCGGACATTTGCCAAGCTCTTTATGTAAATAAAGGCTTTTATATTGAGTGGGAGGGGGATTCCCCTGTTTACCACATCACGGACTTTTTAAGGAGGTGTGTCTCGTGGCTAAAAAAGTTATTAAGGTAGTTAAATTGCAAATTCCTGCCGGCAAAGCGAACCCGGCGCCACCGGTTGGTCCTGCGCTTGGTCAGGCTGGTGTGAACATCATGGGATTCTGTAAGGAATTTAACGCCCGTACAGCAGACCAAGCAGGTCTGATTATTCCTGTTGAAATTACGGTATTTGAAGACCGTTCCTTTACATTTATTACGAAAACTCCTCCAGCTGCAGTTCTTTTGAAAGTAGCGGCAGGAATTCAGTCTGGTTCAGGCCAGCCTAACCGTAATAAAGTAGCGACAGTTAAGCGCGACAAAGTGCGCGAGATTGCTGAACAGAAAATGCCTGACCTAAATGCGGCCAGCGTTGAATCAGCAATGCGCATGGTTGAAGGTACAGCGCGCAGCATGGGTATCTCAATCGAAGATTAATCCATGCTTCACTGTTAAGGTTTGACTTTGGGGTTGCGTAGCTGATTTATCACACGCAACCTTTGTTCTGTCAGTTGGCCTTCCGGCTGCCGGGACAGATTGCCGGGTCCGCCGGCAAAGCACCGCGATTAGGTGCTTTTCGCTTTTAACGTGGGAGGTCCATTCCGTTAAAACCACAATTCAAGGAGGAAATAGTAAATGGCTAAAAAAAGCAGAAAGTATCAAGAAGCCGTTAAGCTTATCGACCGTACAAAAGCTTATCCGGTTGGCGAAGCAATTGAGCTTGCTAAAAAAACAAACTTCACGAAATTTGACGCAACTGTAGAAGTTGCTTTCCGTCTCGGCGTCGATCCTAAGAAAGCTGACCAGCAAATCCGCGGAGCAGTCGTGCTTCCTAACGGTACTGGTAAAACTCAGCGTGTCCTCGTTTTTGCAAAAGGTGAAAAAGCGAAGGAAGCAGAAGCTGCTGGGGCAGATTATGTAGGCGATGCAGAGTATATCAACAAAATCCAGCAAGGATGGTTCGAATTCGATGTTATCGTTGCGACTCCTGACATGATGGGTGAAGTCGGTAAGCTTGGACGTACACTTGGACCAAAAGGCTTGATGCCGAACCCTAAAACAGGCACAGTTACATTTGATGTAGCTAAAGCTATTAGTGAAATCAAAGCAGGTAAAGTAGAATACCGCGTTGATAAAGCTGGTAACATCCATGTTCCAATCGGAAAAGTTTCTTTCGAAGATGAAAAGCTTGTTGAGAACTTCAACACTGTTTTTGATACAATGGTTAAGGTTAAGCCAGCTGCGGCAAAAGGCACATACATGAAGAGTGTTACAGTTTCTTCTACTATGGGCCCTGGCGTGAAAGTTGATCCATCTTCTGTTACAGCAAAATAATCATTGACAAAAGCAACATAGTTTGTTAATATTACTTTTGTTGTTTAAATTGCATACATTTGTACCGAAGACAGCAGGTGCTGACCAAGCTTAATAGCCTGCCGAGGGAATACGATAGAATTAGCCTCACATGGCTATTTGTATTAAGCCTCCATGTCTTCATGATATGGAGGTTTTTATTTGCCCGGTATAAATGCAGATAACTATAGGAGGTGTAAAGATGAGCAGCGTTATCGAACAAAAGAAATTGATCGTCGATGAAATCGCCGGTAAATTGAAGAACAGCGTATCGTGTGTAGTTGTAGACTACCGCGGCCTGAATGTTGCTGAAGTAACTGAACTCCGTAAACAGCTTCGTGAAGCTGGCGTGGAATTCAAGGTTTACAAAAACTCAATGGTCCGCCGTGCAGCTGAAGCGAATGAGTTAGCAGGCCTTAACGAGTCGCTGACTGGCCCTAACGCAATTGCGTTCAGCCCGGAAGATGTAGTTGCACCAGCGAAAATCATCAATGATTTCGCTAAGAAAAATGATGCTCTTGAAATTAAAGCAGGTGTGATTGAAGGGAATGTTGCAACAGCTGAGGAAATCAAGGCTCTTGCTGAACTTCCATCCCGCGAAGGATTGCTTTCCATGCTTCTCAGCGTGCTGCAGGCACCTATCCGCAACCTTGCTCTTGCTACAAAAGCTGTTGCAGAGCAAAAAGAAGAACAAGGCGCGTAAGTTGACCGTTATCGTTTTATCATAAAAATCAAACAAATTTAGGAGGAACTATACAATGACTAAAGAACAAATCATTGAAGCGGTTAAGTCCATGACTGTACTGGAACTTAACGACCTAGTAAAAGCAATCGAAGAAGAATTCGGCGTAACTGCAGCTGCTCCTGTAGCAATGGCTGGCGGCGCAGCAGGCCCAGTTGCTGAAGAGAAAACAGAATTCGATGTTATCCTTGCATCTGCAGGCGACCAGAAGATCAAAGTAATCAAGGTTGTTCGTGAAATCACAGGCCTTGGTCTTAAAGAAGCGAAAGACCTTGTTGACAATGCTCCAAAGCCAATCAAAGAAGGCGTATCTAAAGAAGACGCTGAAGCAATCAAAGCTAAGCTTGACGAAGTTGGAGCAGGCGTCGAAGTTAAGTAATAATCCTATAAGAAAGCTCGCTGCCTAAGCGGGCTTTTTTCTGCTTTCCTTGGAGGTGGAGCAATTGCCGGACCATTATTATTCACGAAAGCCCAAAACTGAAAGTGATCCAAAGTATTGGGATTATACCTTGAGGAATTTCCGCTTTCGCTTTAAATCGGATAGTGGAGTGTTTTCAAAAAATGAAGTTGATTTTGGCTCGAGGCTTCTCATAGAAACATTTACTTTGCCGGAAGTTCAAGGTCCGCTCCTGGATGTAGGCTGTGGATATGGGCCGATTGGCCTTTCCCTCGCCAAACAGTTTCCGGATCGAACAGTTCATATGGTAGATGTGAATGAACGTGCATTGGAGCTTTCTGAGGAAAATGCGAGAGCCAACGGGGTGGAAAACGCGGTTATATATGAGAGTGACCGGCTTTTAGGTGTAGAGATGAGCAGTTTTGCAGCGATTGTCACCAACCCGCCAATTCGCGCGGGCAAAAAAACGGTCCATGATATTTTTGAACAGAGCAAGGAAAAGTTAGCGGCAGACGGTGAACTCTGGGTCGTGATCCAGAAAAAGCAAGGAGCGCCATCTGCTTTGGAAAAGCTCAAAAGCCTATTCGGAGAAGTTGAAGTGGTCGAAAAAGACAAGGGTTATTTCATTATCAGAGCTAAAAATATTTGACTCGAAAATGTCCCTATGTTAACATTATAAAATGCCATCATCGTAACTTCATTACTATCCCCGATTGTCAAGGTTTTTTTGCAAACAAAACGGTTTTTTTCACTAGGAAAGAAATTTTTGTTTGTATAAAAACGGTATAGGAAGGAAAAGATGACAAAATAATAAGGGAAAATGTGAGAATTGTGGTTTTTGAATGAGAAAACCCTTTTTCTTTTTTTGTCTGTGGCGGGACAACTGTCCGGCAGCGGACATGAAATAGATTTACACTACTTGATTTGAGGGGTGAATCAGTTGACAGGTCAACTAGTTCAGTATGGACGACACCGCCAGCGAAGAAGCTACGCGCGAATCAGTGAAGTTTTAGAATTACCAAATTTAATTGAAATCCAAACCTCTTCTTATCAATGGTTTCTTGATGAGGGATTGCGTGAAATGTTCCAGGATATTTCACCGATTGAAGACTTTACTGGTAACCTTTCACTGGAATTTATTGATTACAGCCTTGGCGACCCGAAGTATGCGGTTGAGGAATCAAAAGAGCGGGATGTAACGTTTTCCGCGCCATTGCGTGTGAAGGTGCGTCTCGTTAATAAAGAAACAGGGGAAGTAAAAGACCAGGATGTTTTCATGGGTGATTTCCCGCTTATGACCGAAACAGGCACATTCGTCATCAATGGCGCGGAGCGTGTTATCGTATCCCAGCTCGTGCGCTCACCGAGCGTATATTACAGCGGGAAATTAGATAAGAACGGGAAAAAAGGGTTTACAGCAACCGTTATTCCGAACCGTGGCGCATGGCTTGAGTATGAGACCGACGCCAAGGATGTTGTATACGTAAGGATCGATCGTACCAGGAAGCTGCCAGTTACGGTTCTTTTGCGTGCACTTGGGTTCGGCTCTGATCAAGAAATCATCGACCTAATTGGGGACAATGAGTACTTGCGCAACACACTTGAAAAAGACAACACAGACAGTATTGAAAAAGCGTTGCTGGAAATATACGAAAGGCTTCGCCCGGGCGAACCGCCAACAGTAGAAAATGCAAAGAGCTTGCTAGTTTCCCGGTTCTTTGACCCAAAACGCTATGATCTTGCAAGTGTTGGACGCTACAAAATTAATAAGAAGCTTCATATTAAAAACCGTTTGTTCGGTTCCCGTTTAGCTGAAGCACTGGTGGATCCTGAAACAGGAGAAATCATTGCGGAAGCGGGAACGCTGCTTGACAGGCGTAATCTTGATAGGATTATTCCTGCCCTCGAGAAAAATGTCAGCATGCACAGTTATACACCAGGGGGCAGTGTTGTAGAAGGCGATATCGTCCTGCAGGGAATTAAAATATTCGCTCCTTCCGATGATAACGAAAAGATTATCAATGTATTGAGCAATGCGTATGTTCCTGAACAGGTAAAGAACATCACACCTGCCGACATTATTGCTTCTATCAGTTATTTCTTTAACTTGCTCCATGGAGTGGGCGACACCGATGATATCGACCACCTTGGAAACCGTCGTTTGCGTTCTGTAGGGGAATTGCTGCAAAACCAATTCCGAATCGGTCTGTCAAGGATGGAACGGGTTGTCCGCGAAAGGATGTCTATCCAGGATACTGCAACCATCACTCCGCAACAGTTAATCAATATTCGTCCAGTTATTGCGTCCATAAAAGAGTTCTTTGGAAGCTCGCAGCTTTCCCAGTTCATGGACCAGACGAACCCGCTTGCGGAATTGACACATAAACGCCGTCTGTCTGCACTTGGGCCTGGCGGATTGACACGTGAGCGCGCAGGCTTTGAAGTCCGTGACGTTCATTACTCCCATTATGGGCGTATGTGTCCAATTGAGACTCCGGAAGGGCCGAACATTGGCTTAATCAACTCACTATCTTCCTTTGCAAAAGTGAACAAGTTTGGCTTTATTGAAACGCCTTACCGCCGTGTCGACCCCGAAACAGGAAAAGTTACCGACCGGATCGACTATCTGACTGCGGATGAAGAAGATCTATATGTTGTAGCCCAGGCGAATGCGCGCCTCGATGACGACGGGACATTCCTTGACCCAGATATCGTTGCCCGATTCAAAGGTGAAAACACTGTCGTTCCAAGGGAACGTATTGATTACATGGACGTTTCGCCTAAACAGGTTGTTTCTGCGGCGACCGCTTGTATCCCATTCCTTGAGAACGATGACTCGAACCGTGCCCTCATGGGGGCAAACATGCAGCGACAGGCAGTTCCACTATTGGAGCCGCAGTCCCCGATTGTTGGAACAGGGATGGAGCATGTTTCCGCAAAGGATTCGGGAGCTGCTGTTATTTGCAGGCATGAAGGGATTGTTGAGCACGTTGAAGCGCGCGAAGTATGGGTTCGCCGTGTGAAGGAAATGGATGGCCAGGAAGTAAAAGGCGACCTGGATAAATACCGTATGCTGAAATTCATTCGTTCCAATCAGGGAACTTGCTATAACCAGCGCCCGATTGTATCTGTTGGCGACAGAGTTACCAAAGGAGAAATTCTGGCTGACGGGCCGTCGATGGAGAAAGGCGAACTGGCTCTTGGCCGTAACGTACTTGTCGCCTTCCTGAACTGGGATGGCTACAACTATGAGGATGCCATTATCATGAGTGAACGCCTTGTAAAGGATGATGTGTATACTTCCATCCACATTGAGGAATATGAATCCGAGTCCCGGGATACAAAGCTTGGACCGGAAGAGATTACACGTGATATCCCGAATGTCGGTGAAGATGCACTCCGCAACCTTGATGAGCGGGGAATAATCCGTACCGGGGCTGAAGTGAAAGATGGGGATCTGTTGGTCGGTAAAGTTACTCCTAAAGGTGTAACTGAACTGACTGCCGAAGAGCGTCTGCTTCATGCCATTTTCGGCGAAAAGGCACGGGAAGTAAGGGATACGTCACTCCGTGTTCCGCACGGCGGCGGCGGAATTGTCCTTGATGTTAAAGTGTTCAACCGGGAAGATGGAGATGAGCTTCCACCGGGAGTCAATCAGCTTGTCCGTGTCTACATTGTTCAGAAGCGTAAGATTTCTGAAGGTGATAAGATGGCAGGACGCCATGGTAACAAAGGGGTTATCTCGCGTGTCCTTCCTGAAGAAGACATGCCATACTTGCCAGATGGCACTCCGGTTGATATTATGCTTAACCCGCTTGGCGTTCCATCCCGTATGAACATCGGACAGGTGCTTGAGCTTCACCTTGGAATGGCAGCAAGGGCGCTCGGTATTCATGTTGCTTCACCGGTATTCGATGGAGCAACAGAAGAGGACGTCTGGGATACAATTGAAGAAGCCGGTATGGCGCGTGATGCGAAAACTGTCCTTTATGACGGTCGCACAGGAGAACCATTTGACAACCGGATTTCTGTCGGAGTTATGTACATGATCAAGCTTGCGCACATGGTTGATGATAAGCTTCATGCCCGTTCGACAGGTCCATACTCGCTTGTTACTCAGCAGCCTCTTGGCGGTAAAGCGCAGTTCGGCGGACAGCGTTTCGGAGAGATGGAAGTTTGGGCGCTTGAGGCATATGGGGCAGCCTATACGCTTCAGGAAATCCTTACAGTCAAATCTGATGATGTTGTTGGCCGTGTGAAAACGTATGAAGCCATCGTAAAAGGCGAGAACGTCCCGGAACCTGGTGTTCCTGAGTCATTCAAAGTATTGATTAAAGAGCTTCAGAGCCTTGGACTAGATGTTAAGATCTTGTCCGGTGATGAAGAAGAAATAGAAATGCGCGATTTGGAAGACGATGATGAAATGCAGCAAGTAGATACATTGACAATCGCACCTGAATCGCAAAGCCTCGAATCGGAAAAAGTAGGCTCGAAAGAGTAATTTCATAGCCGGACGGGGCGCGGGATTAGCGCTCCGATTTACGGCTATGTCTAGCTACAGGGTAAAACCTGGAGATTAAAAGGGAGGTAGGCCCCTTGCTGGATGTTAATAATTTTGAGTATATGAAAATCGGCCTTGCATCACCAGACAAGATTCGTTCTTGGTCCTTTGGTGAAGTTAAAAAGCCGGAAACCATCAACTATCGTACATTAAAGCCAGAAAAAGACGGCCTTTTCTGCGAAAGAATTTTCGGACCGACTAAGGACTGGGAATGCCATTGCGGAAAATATAAGCGCGTCCGATATAAGGGAGTCGTCTGTGACCGATGCGGCGTTGAAGTGACCCGCGCGAAAGTCCGCCGTGAACGGATGGGCCATATTGAGCTTGCAGCACCTGTTTCCCACATTTGGTATTTCAAGGGAATCCCGAGCAGGATGGGACTTGTACTTGACATGTCACCACGTGCGCTCGAAGAAATCATTTACTTTGCTTCTTATGTCGTTACTGAGTCAGGGGATACTGCCCTTGAAAAGAAGCAACTGTTGTCTGAAAGAGAATACCGCGCATATCGGGAAAAGTACGGCAATAAGTTTCAAGCCTCTATGGGTGCAGAAGCAATCCGTAAACTCCTTCACGATATCGACTTGAACAAAGAGGCGGATTCGCTTAAAGAAGAATTGAAAACGGCTCAGGGCCAGCGCAGGACACGGGCGATTAAGCGCCTGGAGGTAATTGAAGCTTTCCGTGGATCGGGGAATGATCCATCATGGATGGTTCTTGAAGTTCTTCCTGTTATCCCGCCAGAACTGCGCCCGATGGTCCAGCTTGATGGCGGACGTTTTGCGACTTCCGACCTGAATGATTTGTATCGCCGGGTCATTAACCGGAACAACCGGCTAAAACGGCTTCTTGACCTTGGTGCTCCAAGCATCATCGTCCAGAATGAAAAGCGGATGCTTCAGGAAGCTGTCGATGCCTTGATTGATAATGGCCGCCGCGGCCGCCCTGTTACAGGACCAGGCAACCGTCCATTGAAATCACTTTCACATATGCTTAAGGGTAAGCAAGGACGATTCCGTCAAAACCTGCTTGGAAAGCGTGTTGACTATTCCGGCCGTTCCGTTATCGTTGTTGGTCCCAACTTGAAGATGTACCAGTGCGGACTTCCAAAGGAAATGGCATTAGAATTGTTTAAGCCTTTTGTCATGAAAGAGCTTGTTGAAAAGGGCCTTGCCCACAATATCAAGTCAGCGAAGCGAAAAATAGAAAGGGTCCAGCCTGAAGTGTGGGATGTCCTCGAAGATGTCATCCGCGAGCACCCGGTTTTATTAAACCGTGCCCCGACCCTTCACAGGCTTGGAATCCAGGCGTTCGAGCCGACACTTGTTGAAGGGCGTGCAATCCGTCTTCACCCGCTCGTCTGTACTGCTTACAACGCAGACTTCGACGGTGACCAAATGGCTGTACACGTCCCGCTTTCAGCCGAAGCTCAAGCAGAGGCAAGGCTTCTTATGCTTGCAGCCCAGAACATCCTTAACCCTAAAGATGGCAAGCCTGTTGTAACCCCTTCCCAGGATATGGTTTTAGGGAACTACTACCTGACTTTGGAACGTGAAGGTGCAATCGGCGAAGGGATGATCTTTAAAGATACGAATGAAGCGCTAATTGCTTACCAGAATGGCTACGTCCATCTGCATACACGAGTAGCTGTCCATGCGGGCTCGCTTCATAACGAGACATTTACTGAAGAGCAGAATCAGCAGCTGCTTCTGACAACTGTCGGGAAACTCATTTTCAATGAAATTTTGCCAAAATCGTTCCCTTACATCAATGAACCGACAAAGCATAATCTTCAAGTGAAAACACCGGAGATTTACTTTGTGGAAAAGGGTGCCGATATTCCGGCGAAAATCAAGGAAATGCCGTTAGTTGAGCCGTTCAAGAAAAAAATTCTTGGAAATATTATTGCTGAAGTGTTCAAGCGCTTCAAAATTACTGAAACGTCTAAAATGCTTGATCGCATGAAAGATCTTGGTTTCAAATATTCGACAAGAGCAGGCATTACCGTCGGCGTATCGGATATCGTTGTCCTTGCTGAAAAGGAAGAAATTCTCAAGGATGCACAGAGCAAAGTCGATAATGTCCAAAAGCAGTTCAGGCGTGGTTTAATTACCGAAGATGAACGTTATGACCGGGTTATTTCAATCTGGAGCCAGGCTAAGGATACTATTCAAGGCAAACTGATGCAGTCCTTGAGTAATATGAACCCAATCTTCATGATGAGTGATTCGGGAGCGCGTGGTAACGCGTCCAACTTCACACAGCTCGCCGGTATGCGTGGTCTGATGGCAAACCCGGCCGGACGAATTATCGAATTGCCGATCAAATCGTCCTTCCGAGAAGGTTTGACCGTTTTGGAATACTTTATTTCCACACACGGTGCGCGTAAAGGTCTTGCTGATACAGCCCTTAAAACAGCTGACTCAGGATACCTTACCCGCCGACTCGTTGACGTTGCCCAGGATGTTATTGTCCGGGATGACGATTGTGGAACAGACCGCGGTCTGTTAATTCGGGCCCTCAAGGATGGAACAGAGGTTATCGAACCATTGGAAGAACGTCTAATCGGCCGCTATGCCCGACGGAATATCAAGCATCCGGAAACAGGCGAAATCATCGTAGCTGAAAACGATCTGATTACTGAGGATTTGTCTGTTGAGATTATTAAGGCAGGCATTGAAGAAGTAACCATTCGTTCGGCATTCACATGTAATACCCGCCATGGTGTATGTAAGAAGTGTTACGGGCGCAACTTGGCAACCGGACAGGAAGTCGAAGTTGGCGAAGCGGTCGGAATTATTGCCGCACAGTCCATCGGGGAACCTGGAACACAGCTTACAATGCGTACGTTCCATACAGGCGGTGTAGCGGGTGACGATATCACTCAAGGTTTGCCGCGTATCCAGGAATTGTTTGAAGCGCGGAACCCGAAAGGCCAGGCAGTAATTGCTGAGCTTGAAGGGGTCGTAGTCGGCATCAACGAAGGCCGTGACCGCCAGCAGGAAATCGTTGTCCAGGGAGAGGTCGAATCAAGGACCTATACTGCTCCGTATACTGCAAGACTGAAGGTAGCTGTAAATGATAAGGTAGAACGGGGACAGGAACTGACAGAAGGTTCCATCGATCCGAAGGAACTTTTGAAGGTAACAGATGTTGGAACCGTTCAGGAATACTTGCTTCGTGAAGTACAAAAGGTATACCGGATGCAGGGTGTTGAAATTGGCGATAAGCACATCGAGGTAATGGTGCGCCAGATGCTACGCAAAATCAGAATCATCGATGCCGGTGAAACAGATGTCCTGCCAGGCATGCTTCTCGATATCCACCAGTTTAAGGATGCGAATGAAAAAGCCTTGCTAAGCGGCAAAATGCCTGCAACAGGCCGTCCGGTTCTGCTCGGTATTACGAAGGCTTCTCTTGAAACAGATTCTTTCCTATCTGCTGCATCCTTCCAGGAAACGACGCGAGTTCTTACAGACGCTGCCATCAAAGGCAAGCGGGATGAACTGCTCGGCCTGAAGGAAAACGTCATTATCGGAAAGTTGATTCCAGCAGGTACTGGCATGCAGCGCTACCGTAAAGCAGAGCCAGTCCTCCGTGAGGAAGAGGGCATTACAATCGAATAAGAAGAGTGGAAATTGGATGACTTTTTGATTCCTAAAATACACATGAATCTTATTCTTACCAACCGGCATCAGCCATCATGGCTGGTGCCGGATTTTTAAAAAAACATAAGCGGAAAATTAGTAAGATTAGTTGACATCCACTAGTCGCGGTGGTAATATAGCAAAGGTGCTCCTATTTACCTGTAAACTTTGGAGGATATGTGCTATGTCTTATGATAAAGTAACGCAGGCCGGGAAAATCCTGATAGGAACAAAACAGGCAGTCAGAGCACTCGAAGACGGAAGTGCCAAAGAACTGGTTGTCGCTGCTGACGCTGATCCGAAAATGACAGTAGCAGCAGTTGAACTGGCTCAAAAACTTGGTATACCGGTGCTGAAGGTCGATTCGATGAAAAAACTCGGAAAGGCAAGCGGCATTAAAGTCGGAACCTCGGCTGTCGCCATAATCCGTTAAAAACTGTTTTTGCAGATGCTGCTGCAAGAACTTTGTTTTTGCCAAAAAAAGAACCACCTGGATGTGTGGGTCTACCAAAAGTCGTGAAGGGAGGAAAAAACATGCCTACAATTAACCAATTAGTGCGCAAGCCTCGTAAATCCACAGAGGAAACATCAAAATCACCTGCGCTTAATAAGGGTTACAACAGCTTTAAAAAATCTCAAACAAACGTAACATCACCTCAAAAACGCGGAGTTTGCACCCGTGTTGGTACGATGACACCGAAGAAGCCGAACTCGGCACTTCGTAAATACGCTCGTGTGCGCTTGACTAACGGGATTGAGGTAACTGCGTACATTCCTGGTATTGGCCACAACCTTCAAGAGCACAGTGTTGTTCTGATCCGTGGCGGCCGTGTGAAAGACTTACCGGGTGTTCGTTACCACATCGTACGTGGAGCGCTTGATACGGCTGGTGTAAACAACCGTATGCAAGGACGTTCAAAATACGGTACGAAGCGCCCTAAAGCAGCTAAAAAATAATGATTTCATTCTAAATAGAAGCTTTTTTGAAAGGAGGAAAAAATATGCCTCGTAAAGGTCCTGTTGCAAAAAGAGACGTATTGCCGGATCCACTTTACAATTCGAAGCTAGTTACCCGCCTGATCAACAAAATGATGATCGACGGTAAAAGAGGTACTTCTCAGGCAATTCTTTATAACGCGTTTGACATCATTCGTGAGCGTACTGGTAAAGAGCCAATGGAAGTTTTTGATGCAGCATTGAAGAATATTATGCCTGTTCTTGAAGTTAAAGCACGCCGTGTAGGTGGTGCGAACTACCAAGTTCCAGTAGAGGTGCGTCCTGACCGCCGTACGACTCTAGGTCTTCGCTGGTTGGTTAACTATTCCCGCCTTCGCGGTGAAAAGACAATGGAACAGCGTCTTGCAGCTGAAATTATGGATGCTGCAAACAACAGCGGAGCATCTGTCAAGAAGCGTGAAGACACACATAAAATGGCAGAAGCCAACAAAGCATTCGCACACTACCGCTGGTAGAATTAAAAGCGGAAGTACCCGTTTAGCGGCGTAAGGCCTGGAGCACTCCGAGTGAGATAAAGGAAACACGATGAACGAAGTAAATCGATGTTGACTTATCGTAAGGAGGAGAGCGAAGGACTCTAGACGCTGGGTACTGCAGCTGGATAATTGAAAGTGGAAGTACCCGTTTAGGCGGGCGATGCGGTAAGACAAGCTATATAATCCTGCGCCAGGCAGCTTGCCTGGCTTCAGGCACCCGTTGGTACATAGCTGCCGGACGGATATTTAAATCACTCACACAAGGAAGGAGAAAGACCCAATGGCTAGAGAGTTCTCCTTGGAAAATACTCGTAATATTGGCATTATGGCCCATATTGATGCGGGGAAAACAACCACCACAGAACGTATCCTTTACTATACAGGACGCATTCATAAACTTGGTGAAACCCACGAGGGCGGAGCCCAAATGGACTGGATGGAACAGGAGCAAGAGCGAGGGATCACAATCACTTCCGCTGCAACAACTGCTTCATGGAAGGATCACCGTGTAAACATCATTGACACGCCAGGACACGTAGACTTCACAGTTGAGGTAGAACGTTCACTGCGTGTACTTGATGGTGCTGTTACTGTTCTAGATGCCCAATCCGGCGTTGAGCCACAAACAGAAACTGTATGGCGCCAGGCAACTACTTATGGCGTTCCGAGGATTGTATTTGTTAACAAAATGGATAAGATTGGTGCAGACTTCCTTTACTCCGTAGGCACTTTGCGTGAACGCCTACAAGCGAATGCACATCCAATCCAGCTTCCAATTGGTGCGGAAGACAAATTCGAAGGAATCATTGATCTTGTAGAAATGAAAGCTACATTCTACGGAAATGATTTGGGTACAGATGTCGAGGTCCGTGACATTCCAGAAGAGTACCTCGCACAGGCTGAAGAATATCGTGAAAAGTTAATTGAAGCGATTGCTGAGCTTGACGAAGAACTCATGGAAAAATACCTTGGCGGAGAAGAGCTTTCAATTGAAGAAATCAAAGCTGCCATCCGTAAGGGCACACTTTCTGTTGAATTCTTCCCTGTTCTTTGCGGTACTGCGTTTAAGAACAAAGGTGTTCAGCTAATGCTTGATGCGGTAATCGACTATCTTCCAGCTCCGACTGATGTTGCTGCAATCAATGGACATGTTCCAGGTGATGAAGAAGACACGATCGAAAAACACGCAGATGACGAAGAACCATTCGCGGCTCTTGCGTTTAAGGTTATGACTGACCCATATGTTGGTAAACTAACGTTCTTCCGTGTTTACTCCGGTACGTTGGAATCTGGATCCTATGTCCAGAACTCCACTAAAGGAAAGCGTGAACGAATTGGACGTATCCTGCAAATGCATGCAAACAGCCGCCAGGAAATCTCTAAGGTATACGCTGGAGACATCGCTGCTGCAGTAGGTCTAAAAGATACTTCTACAGGAGATACTCTTTGTGATGACAAGAGTCCAGTTATTCTTGAGTCCATGAAGTTCCCTGAGCCGGTTATCCAGCTTTCTGTTGAGCCTAAGTCAAAAGCAGACCAGGATAAAATGGCAACTGCATTGCAAAAGCTTCAGGAAGAGGATCCAACATTCCGCGCGCATACTGACCAGGAAACTGGACAGGTTATCATCGCGGGTATGGGTGAGCTTCACTTGGATGTCCTTGTAGACCGGATGCGCCGTGAGTTCAGGGTAGAAGCAAACGTGGGTGCCCCACAGGTTGCCTACCGCGAAACATTCCGCGGCTCTGCTCAGGTTGAAGGGAAATTTGCCCGTCAATCCGGTGGACGTGGACAATACGGACACGTTTGGATTGAGTTCTCTCCAAACGAAGAAGGAAAAGGCTTTGAATTCCAAAATGGAATCGTTGGCGGTGTCGTTCCTCGTGAATACATCCCGGCTGTACAAGCTGGCCTCGAAGATGCCCTTGAGAGAGGCGTTCTTGCCGGCTATCCGTTAGTAGATATTAAAGCAAGACTCTTTGATGGTTCCTACCACGATGTTGACTCTTCTGAAATGGCCTTTAAGATTGCCGCTTCAATGGCTCTTAAAAATGCTGCTTCAAAGTGTAACCCGGTTATCCTTGAGCCGGTCATGAAGGTGGAAGTTGTAATTCCTGAAGAATATCTTGGAGATATCATGGGACAAATTACAGCACGCCGAGGCCGTGTTGAAGGTATGGATGCACGTGGGAACGCACAGGTTGTCCGTGCGATGGTTCCACTATCAGAAATGTTCGGTTATGCAACTGCCCTTCGTTCTGGCACACAGGGACGTGGAGTGTTCTCCATGCACTTTGACCATTATGAAGAAGTACCGAAATCAATCTCTGAAGAAATCATCAAAAAAAATAAAGGTGAATAATTGATTTTCACCTTTCAATCAAGTATAACTACTATGTAAGCAAAGCTAAGGATGTCTTGACATCCTTAGCCTCTAATAATACTTAACTTTTCTAATTTAAAGGAGGAAATCCTAATGGGTAAAGCTAAATTCGACCGTTCCAAGCCACACGTTAACATTGGAACAATCGGTCACGTTGACCATGGTAAAACAACTCTAACTGCAGCAATCACAACTGTCCTTGCAAAAGCAGGCGGCAGCGAAGCTCGCGGATATGATCAAATCGACAACGCTCCAGAAGAAAAAGAGCGTGGAATCACAATCTCTACTTCTCACGTAGAATACGAAACGGCTAACCGCCACTACGCGCACGTTGACTGCCCAGGTCACGCTGACTATGTTAAAAACATGATCACTGGCGCTGCTCAAATGGACGGCGGCATCCTTGTAGTATCTGCAACTGACGGCCCAATGCCACAAACTCGTGAGCACATCCTTCTTTCCCGTCAGGTAGGCGTTCCTTACCTTGTTGTTTTCATGAACAAGTGCGACATGGTAGACGACGAAGAACTACTTGAGCTTGTTGAAATGGAAATCCGTGACCTTCTGACTGAGTATGAGTTCCCTGGTGATGACACACCTGTTATCAAAGGTTCTGCTCTAAAAGCTCTTGAAGGTGAAGCGGATTGGGAAGCTAAAATCATGGAGCTTATGGAAGCTGTTGATTCCTATATCCCAACTCCAACTCGTGACACTGAAAAGCCATTCATGATGCCTGTTGAGGACGTATTCTCCATCACTGGCCGTGGAACAGTTGCAACTGGACGCGTAGAGCGCGGACAAGTTAAAGTTGGTGACATTGTTGAAATCGTTGGTTTCACTGAAGAGCCAAAATCTACAACTGTAACAGGCGTAGAAATGTTCCGTAAGCTTCTTGACTATGCTGAAGCTGGTGACAACATCGGTGCCCTTCTTCGCGGTGTATCCCGTGAAGAAATCGAGCGTGGACAAGTTTTGGCTAAGCCAAAGTCCATCACTCCACACACTAAGTTCAAAGCGGAAGTTTATGTTTTGTCTAAAGAAGAAGGTGGACGTCATACTCCATTCTTCACGAACTACCGCCCACAATTCTATTTCCGTACTTCTGACATTACAGGTATCTGTAATCTTCCAGAAGGCGTAGAAATGGTTATGCCTGGCGACAACATCGAAATGTCAGTTGAGCTTATCGCTCCAGTTGCGATCGAAGAAGGAACTAAGTTCTCAATTCGTGAAGGCGGCCGTACAGTAGGCGCTGGCGTTGTTGCTTCTATCGTTGGTTAATTAAACAAACAGAAAGCGGATGGGTGACGACCCATCCGCTTTTTTTATTTGTTTAGGAAACAACCAGGCGCCGATCTTTTATAAATGAATGTGGGTTCCTTCAGTGTTTGAAAAATAAAAGGAGGATTTTCGCTTAAATCGGGAAATGCCCATATTTCCCTTAAAATAAGAGGAGTTTTTCCGTCTATCTCCTTCAAATTATTAGATTTTACCTTATCTAGAGTCCATAAGGGGAAATTCTACGTTTATATTTGCCATTTATGCCCCTTTTAATAAAATAGAAGGAATTTCTCCGCTTAAATATGCATGCGAATCCATAAGCATCCACCACCATGCTTTTTTTAGCTTATTATGTAGAATGTGATGATTTCTGTTTTTATCCGGAATCCAACCGACAAAATCCGAGTTTCTTCTATATAATTTGCTACTCATTATTTGGTCACTGGGTTTCATCCGAAGTCACCAATATATGTAAATGAATAAACCGTTGCAATAAGGGCTTAGGGCCGCTATAATATTAAAAGTGTGCGAAACATAAAAAACTCCTGAATGTTATTGCGTTCAGATTGTGTTTTATGTATAATAGACAATGTTGGTCTTTGACTGCGATGATGTGAGAGGTTGCTGACACACCCGGCCGCTTTGCCATGGCGAGTGTGGCAGGAGATTTTCACGGAGAATGTCTATTTTTAAAATAGGCGAAAAGGAGGGAAAAATAATGGCAAAACAAAAAATTCGTATCCGTTTAAAAGCGTATGATCACAGGATTCTAGATCAGTCTGCTGAAAAAATTGTGGAAACAGCCAAGCGTTCAGGTGCGGCGGTATCAGGTCCAATTCCGTTGCCCACTGAAAAAGCGATTTACACAATCCTTCGTGCGGTGCACAAGTACAAAGATTCTCGTGAACAATTCGAGATGCGTACCCACAAACGTCTGATCGACATTGTGAACCCAACTCCACAAACAGTTGATTCACTCATGCGTTTAGACTTGCCGTCCGGCGTCGATATCGAAATTAAACTATAACATCATAAAATCATTTTATTCAGGAGGTGTGACGAATGACCAAAGGAATCTTAGGAAGAAAGATTGGTATGACTCAAGTATTTGCAGAGAACGGCAACTTAATCCCTGTAACAGTTATTGAGGCAGCTGCCAACGTTGTCCTTCAAAAGAAAACCGTTGAAACGGACGGTTACGAAGCTGTCCAGATCGGTTTTGAAGATAAGCGTGAAAAGCTTGCCAACAAGCCTGAAAAGGGACATGTTGCAAAAGCAAATACTGCTCCTAAGCGCTTCGTTCGCGAATTCCGCGGAGTAGACTTGGCAGCATATGAAGTTGGTCAGGAAGTCAAAGTTGATATTTTTGCAGAAGGCGACATCGTCGATGTAACCGGAGTATCTAAAGGTAAAGGATTCCAAGGCTCAATCAAGCGCCATGGACAATCCCGCGGCCCTATGTCTCACGGTTCACGCTACCACCGCCGCCCAGGTTCAATGGGTCCAGTTGCTCCTAACCGTGTTTTCAAAGGCAAAGCATTGCCTGGACAAATGGGTGGGGACACTGTTACGGTTCAAAACCTTGAAATCGTAAAAGTGGACACTGAACGTAACCTTCTACTTGTAAAAGGCAATGTGCCTGGACCAAGAAAAGCATTAATTAAAATTAAAAGTGCGTTAAAAGCATAAGGAATTCGTAAGAAAGGAGGAACAAAGGAATGCCTAAAGTAGCATTATTTAACCAAAACGGTTCCCAAGTTGGGGAAATCGAACTTAATGATACAGTTTTCGGCATTGAGCCAAACCAGCATGTGCTTTTCGAAGCAATCTTGATGCAAAGGGCGTCAATGCGCCAGGGAACTCACAAAACAAAAATCCGTTCTGAAGTAGCCGGCGGCGGACGCAAGCCGTGGAGACAAAAAGGAACAGGCCGCGCGCGCCAGGGATCAATCCGTTCACCACAATGGAAAGGCGGCGGAATTGTTTTCGGTCCAGTACCACGCAGCTATAGCTATAAATTGCCAAGGAAAGTACGTCGCCTTGCAATTAAATCAGCTCTATCTACAAAGGTCCAGGAAGAAAACATTCTGGTTCTTGAAAGCCTCGCTTTCGATGCGCCAAAAACGAAAGACTTCGTAAATGTCCTTAAAGGACTTTCCGTAGAAAAGAAAGCACTTGTTGTCACTGCTGACCTTGATGAAAATGTAGCTTTGTCTGCAAGGAACATTCCTGGCATTACAGTTGTATCAGCCAACGGCATCAGCGTGTTGGATGTCATCAACCATGACAAGCTGATCATGACGAAAGCAGCAGTTGAAAAAGTAGAGGAGGTGCTTGCATAATGGATGCACGCGATGTCATTAAGCGCCCCGTTATTACTGAACGTTCTACAGATATGATGGCTGAAAAGAAATATACGTTCGAAGTTGACGTAAGAGCCAATAAAACACAAGTAAAAGACGCTGTTGAAAAAATCTTTGGCGTTGATGTTGATAAAGTAAACATCATGAACTACAAAGGTAAATTCAAGCGCATGGGCAAGTTTGGCGGATACACAAACAAACGCCGCAAAGCGATTGTTAAGCTGACTGCCGACAGCAAAGAAATCGAAATTTTTGAATCCTAGAATTTAACTAGAAGAGGAGGGAATAGAAATGGCGATTAAAAAGTATAAACCTACCTCTAACGGTCGTCGCGGAATGACTGTTCTTGATTTTGCTGAAATCACTACAGATACTCCAGAAAAGTCTTTGTTGGCTCCGCTGACAAGAAAAGGCGGCCGTAACAACCAGGGTAGAATAACTGTTCGTCATCAAGGTGGCGGCCATAAGCGTCAATATCGTTTAATCGATTTTAAACGCGACAAAGATGGCATTCCAGGACGCGTTGCCACTATCGAATATGATCCAAACCGTTCTGCAAATATTGCACTAATCAACTATGTGGATGGAGAAAAACGTTACATTCTAGCTCCTAAAAACCTTAAGGTTGGCATGGAAGTAATGTCAGGACCTGAAGCTGATATCAAAACAGGAAATGCGCTTCCACTTGCAAACATACCTGTAGGTACAGTTGTCCACAATATTGAATTGAAACCAGGAAAAGGCGGCCAATTGGTCCGTTCAGCAGGTACATCTGCACAGGTTCTTGGTAAAGAAGGTAAATACGTACTCGTACGTTTAAACTCCGGTGAAGTACGCATGATCCTTGCTACTTGCCGCGCGTCAATCGGCCAGGTTGGCAATGAGCAGCACGAACTTGTAAACATTGGTAAAGCAGGCCGTTCCCGCTGGTTAGGCAAGCGCCCTACAGTCCGCGGATCTGTTATGAACCCGAACGATCACCCGCATGGTGGTGGTGAAGGACGTACTCCAATCGGACGTAAATCTCCAGTATCACCATGGGGTAAGCCAACACTTGGACGCAAAACACGCAAGAAAAAGAATAAGTCCGATAAATTCATTATACGACGCCGTAAAAAATAACGTGATTGAACTACGGTTCAATGTTCGAACCGTAGAACGGTCTCGAAGGGAGGTACCCTCATGGGTCGCAGTTTGAAAAAAGGACCTTTTGTTGATGATCATCTATTGAAAAAGGTCGAAAATCTTGGTGCTGACAGTAAACGTGTAATTAAAACATGGTCACGCCGTTCAACAATTTTCCCACAATTCATCGGCCACACAATTGCTGTGTACGATGGACGTAAGCATGTACCTGTATACATCAGTGAAGACATGGTAGGACACAAGCTTGGAGAATTCGCTCCAACTCGTGCTTATAGAGGCCATGGCAGTGACGATAAGAAAACCAGACGTTAATGAGAGGAGGGCATCACACCATGCAAGCTAAAGCTGTTGCAAGAACAGTCCGTATTGCTCCTCGTAAAGCTCGTTTAGTCGTAGACCTTATTCGAGGTAAGCAAGTTGGTGAAGCGGTGGCAATTTTAACATTGACTCCGAAAGCTGCTTCTCCAATCGTTGAAAAAGTATTGAAATCCGCTATGGCAAACGCAGAGCACAATTATGAGATGGACGTTAACAACCTTGTGGTTGAACAGGCATATGTTGACGAAGGTCCAACCATGAAGCGTTTCCGCCCGCGTGCACAAGGCCGCGCGAGTGCAATCAACAAGCGCACAAGCCATATTACAATCGTTTTATCAGAAAAGAAGGAGGGATAATTAGTGGGTCAAAAAGTAAATCCAACCGGTTTGCGTATCGGGATTATCAAAGACTGGGAATCGAAATGGTACGCAGGTAAAGACTTTGCTGATCTTCTTCATGAAGACATTAAGATTCGTGAATACATTCAGAAGCGCCTAAAAGACGCATCTGTATCAAAAGTAGAAATTGAACGCGCTGCTAACCGTGTAAACGTTACTGTCCACACTGCTAAGCCAGGTATGGTAATCGGAAAAGGCGGTACAGAGGTTGAAGCACTTCGCAAAGCGTTGAACCAACTTACTGGCAAGCGTGTCCACATTAATATCCTTGAAATCAAAAGAGCTGACATGGATGCGAAGCTTGTTGCTGAAAACATCGCTCGTCAATTAGAAAACCGCGTATCTTTCCGCCGTGCTCAAAAGCAAGTTATCCAACGTGCAATGCGCGCAGGTGCGAAAGGTATTAAAACAATGGTATCCGGCCGTCTTGGCGGTGCTGATATCGCTCGTTCTGAACACTATAGCGAAGGAACTGTTCCCCTTCATACTCTTCGTGCAGACATCGATTATGGAACTGCAGAAGCGGATACAACTTACGGCAAGCTTGGCGTAAAGGTTTGGATCTACAAGGGTGAAGTCCTTCCAACTAAGAAGAAAACCGAGGAAGGAGGCAAATAATCATGTTATTGCCTAAGCGTGTAAAATACCGCCGTGTACACCGTGGAAAAATGCGCGGTCAAGCAAAAGGCGGAACTGAAGTAACTTTTGGTGAATTCGGTTTGCAGGCAACTGAAGCCTCCTGGATCACCAACCGCCAGATCGAAGCTGCTCGTATTGCAATGACTCGTTATATGAAGCGTGGCGGTAAAGTTTGGATTAAAATTTTCCCTCACAAGCCATTTACTGCAAAGCCTCTTGAGGTGCGGATGGGTTCCGGTAAAGGTGCTCCGGAAGGCTGGGTAGCGGTTGTCAAACCAGGCAGGATCATGTTTGAAATCGCTGGCGTTTCCGAAGAAGTAGCACGTGAGGCGCTCCGTCTCGCAGCCCACAAACTTCCAGTTAAGTGCAAGTTTGTAAAACGAGAAGAAATTGGTGGTGAATCAAATGAAAGCTAATGAACTTCGTGACCTAACCACTGCCGAATTAGAACAAAAAGTTAAATCATTAAAGGAAGAATTATTCAACCTTCGCTTTCAATTGGCGACTGGACAGCTTGAAAACACTGCCCGCATCAGGGAAGTGCGCAAGTCGATCGCCCGCATGAAAACTGTTGTCCGTGAAAGAGAAATCGGCGTTAACAATCGATAATTGAGAGGAGGTCCGCATAATGAGCGAACGCAATCAACGCAAAGTTTACACCGGACGCGTGGTTTCCGACAAAATGGATAAGACTGTCACTGTTGTAGTCGAAACACACAAAAAGCATCCTCTTTACGGTAAACGCGTTAAATACTCTAAAAAGTTCAAGGCACATGATGAGCAAAATCAGGCAAAAATCGGTGATATTGTCCGCATCATGGAAACTCGCCCACTATCAGCTACAAAACGCTTCCGCTTAGTAGAAGTGATTGAAAAAGCAGTTATTATTTAATTGTTCGGATAAGCTTTCATCCGAAGGGAGGTTACACGCATGATTCAACAGGAAACACGTTTAAAAGTTGCTGACAACTCAGGTGCACGTGAAGTTCTGACAATTAAAGTGCTTGGTGGCTCTGGCCGTAAGACTGCCAATATTGGCGATGTGATCGTCTGCACAGTGAAACAAGCAACACCAGGTGGCGTTGTCAAAAAAGGTGACATTGTAAAAGCTGTTATCGTACGAACTAAAACCGGCGCGCGCCGCCCGGACGGTACTTACATTAAGTTTGACGAAAACGCATGTGTAATTATCCGTGATGACAAGAGCCCACGTGGAACACGTATTTTCGGACCGGTTGCCCGCGAACTTCGTGACAGCAACTTTATGAAAATCATTTCTCTTGCTCCAGAAGTACTTTAATTAGCAGCACTTGAAATAAACCAATCTTAAATGCCTTTAAGGAGGTGCGCACAGATGCACGTAAAAAAAGGTGACAAAGTAATGGTCATCTCTGGCAAGGATAAAGGCAAAACAGGAACGATCCTCGAAGCTTATCCTAAACAAAACCGTGTCCTTGTAGAGGGAGTCAACATCGTTAAGAAGCATTCCAAGCCTTCTCAAGCGAATCCCCAGGGTGGCATCAATAGCCAGGAAGCACCTGTCCATGTATCGAACGTTATGCCAATCGACAAGTCCGGAAAACCTAGCCGTGTAGGCTACAAAACAGTTGATGGCAAAAAAGTACGCGTTACAAAATCCGGTGAAGTATTAGATAAATAGTTCATGAAGAAGGGAGGTACAATAGATGAACCGCCTAAAGGAAAAGTATGTTAAAGAGATTACTCCTGCTCTAGTGAGCAAGTTCAACTATAAATCTGTTATGCAGGTTCCTAAAGTAGATAAAATCGTAGTAAACATGGGTGTTGGCGATGCTGTCGCAAACGCGAAAGCACTTGACAATGCTGTTGAAGAACTAACAATCATCACTGGCCAAAAGCCGGTTGTCACTCGTGCTAAAAACTCTATCGCGGGCTTCCGCCTTCGTGAAGGAATGCCAATCGGTGCGAAAGTAACTTTGCGCGGTAAACGCATGTATGATTTCCTCGACAAATTAATTTCAGTCTCTCTGCCACGGGTACGTGACTTCCGCGGAATCTCCAAGAAAGCATTTGATGGACGCGGTAACTACACTCTTGGTGTGAAAGAACAATTGATCTTCCCTGAAATTGATTACGATAAAGTAAGCAAGGTTCGTGGTATGGATATCGTTATCGTTACGACGGCCAACACTGATGAAGAAGCACGTGAACTTTTAACTCAGTTTGGAATGCCGTTCCAAAAGTAATCTGAAAATAAGGGAGGCGAAAACGTGGCAAAAAAGTCAATGATTGCGAAGCAAAAACGCACGCCTAAATACAAGGTTCAAGAGTATACCCGCTGCGAGCGCTGTGGACGTCCACACTCTGTATACCGCAAATTTAAGCTTTGCCGTATTTGTTTCCGTGAATTAGCATACAAAGGCCAGATTCCTGGTGTGAAAAAAGCAAGCTGGTAAAACCCAAGTCTGGGAAGGAGGTAAATATAAATGGTCATGACAGATCCAATTGCAGATATGCTTACCCGCATTCGTAATGCGAACATGGTTCGCCACGAAAAGCTGGAAGTACCTGCTTCCAATATCAAAAAAGAAATCGCAGAAATCCTGAAACGTGAAGGGTTCGTGCGTGATGTAGAAATGATTGAAGACAACAAGCAGGGCATCATTCGTATCTTCTTGAAATACGGTGCCAACAACGAGCGCGTTATCACTGGCCTGAAGCGAATCAGCAAGCCTGGTCTTCGCGTTTATGCAAAATCAACAGAAGTGCCTCGTGTTTTGAACGGCCTTGGCATAGCCCTCGTATCGACTTCTCAAGGTGTCGTTACTGACAAAGAAGCTCGTGCAAAGCAAATCGGCGGAGAAGTATTAGCATACGTCTGGTAAGAAGTTTTTGAATGAATGGAGGTGCACTAAATGTCTCGTATAGGGAAAAAACCGATCGAAATTCCAGCAGGAGTTACGGTTACTCTAGATGAAAACACTGTTACAGTTAAGGGACCTAAAGGCGAATTGGTTCGTTCTTTCAGCCCTGAAATCACTATTGTGGTAGAAGATAATACCATTACGATTACACGCCCTTCCGATGTGAAGGAAATCCGTGCTTTGCATGGTACAACACGCTCAATCCTAGCTAACATGGTTGAAGGTGTATCCAAGGGCTTCGAAAAAAGCCTGGAACTAGTTGGGGTTGGTTACCGTGCGTCTAAGCAAGGTGCCAAGCTTGTACTCAACGTAGGATACTCTCATCCAGTTGAAATTGAAGCTGAAAAAGGCCTTGAAGTTGAAGTGCCTTCAAATACAAAAATAACTGTTAGAGGTTTCGACAAAGAACGTGTCGGAGCACTTGCTGCAAACATCCGCGGTATCCGTCCTCCAGAGCCTTACAAAGGCAAAGGGATTCGTTATGAAGGCGAAGTTGTCCGTCGTAAGGAAGGTAAAAAAGGTAAGTAAAGCCGCATAGTAATACGAAAGGAGTGACGTAAATGATTACGAAGCTTGACAAAAACGTGAGCCGTAAAAAAAGGCACGCACGCGTCCGTTCGAAACTAAGCGGAACTGCAGCCCGTCCGCGTCTGAATGTGTTTCGTTCAAACAAACATATTTACGCTCAGTTAATTGACGATGTTAACGGAGTTACTCTTGTGAGTGCTTCGACAATGGAAAAAGATTTCGGTCTTGACTCTTCCAATAATAAAGAAGCTGCGCAAAAGGTCGGAGAGCTCGTTGCAAAGCGTGGAGTCGAAAAAGGCATCACTTCAGTTGTCTTCGACCGCGGCGGATATCTGTACCATGGCCGCGTTCAGGCTCTTGCCGATGCTGCCCGCGAAAACGGCTTGCAATTTTAATAGACAAAGGAGGGACACACAAAGATGCGTCGCATTGATCCAAACAAACTTGAACTAGAAGAACGCGTAGTTACGATTAACCGTGTTGCGAAAGTTGTTAAAGGCGGACGCCGTTTCCGTTTTACTGCGCTTGTAGTAGTAGGCGATAAAAATGGCCATGTCGGCTTTGGCACCGGTAAAGCACAGGAAGTTCCTGATGCAATCCGTAAAGCTATTGAAGATGCAAAGAAAAACCTTGTTGCCGTACCAATGGTTGGAACAACAATTCCACATCAGGTACTTGGCCGCTTCGGAGCTGGAGAAATCCTTTTGAAGCCTGCTTATGAAGGTACAGGAGTTATCGCTGGCGGACCGGTCCGTGCGGTACTTGAGCTTGCGGGAATTTCTGATATTCTTTCAAAATCACTAGGAACCAACACGCCAATCAACGTGGTTCGTGCTACTATTGATGGCATTAAGCAGTTAAAGAGTGCCGAAGAAGTTGCGAAGTTGCGCGGAAAATCAGTAGAAGAACTGTTAGGATAAGGGAGGGAAATCACATGGCTAACAAATTGGAAATTACCCTCACTAAAAGCGTGATCGGCCGTCCCGAGGATCAGCGTGCAACAGTTAAAGCTCTTGGCTTGCGAAAAGTAAACCAGACAGTTGAGCAAGAAGACAATGCTGCTATCCGCGGAATGATCAACAAGGTTGCTCACCTTGTAACGGTTAAAGAACAATAATTGATTCATTCTTTCTTAAGGAGGTGCCCAAATGAAACTTCATGAATTAATGCCAGCAGAAGGCTCCCGTAAAGACCGCAAGCGTAAAGGCCGCGGTATCGGTTCCGGCAACGGAAAAACTGCAGGTAAAGGACATAAGGGTCAAAAAGCCCGTTCCGGCGGTGGCGTGCGTTTAGGTTTTGAAGGTGGACAAACACCTTTATTCCAACGATTGCCAAAGCGTGGTTTTACCAACATTAACCGCAAGGAATATGCAATTGTTAACCTGGATGCCCTGAACAGCTTTGAAGACGGTACAGAGGTTACTCCAGAACTTCTGATTGAAGCTGGCCTGGTCAGGAACGAAAAAGCAGGAATTAAGATTCTTGCCAAAGGGAACGTTGAGAAAAAATTGACTGTAAAAGCTCATAAATTTTCCTCTGCTGCCAAGGAAGCAATCGAAGCTGCCGGTGGAAACACTGAGGTGATTTAATGTTCCAGACAATCTCCAATTTTATGCGCGTGGGTGAAATTAGGAGCAAAATTCTATTCACCCTTTTGATGTTAATCGTCTTCCGACTTGGAACGTTTATACCAGTTCCAAACGTAAACGCCGATATTTTGGCAGCCCAAGACCAATTTAGTGTATTTGGAGTGCTAAATACATTTGGTGGCGGAGCTCTCAAAAACTTCTCCATTCTTGCTATGGGCATCATGCCTTACATCACCGCCTCGATCATCATCCAGCTTTTGCAAATGGATGTTGTTCCGAAGTTTACAGAGTGGTCAAAGCAAGGGGATGCCGGCAGAAGAAAACTGGCACAGTTTACTCGTTACTTTACCATTGTGCTTGGGTTCATCCAGGCGTTAGGTATGTCTTACGGGTTTAACAACATGACACAAAGCCAGTTAATTCAAAACCCTAACATTGGAACGTATCTGCTGATTGCAACCGTGCTGACAGCTGGTACAGCCTTCCTAATGTGGCTTGGCGAACAGATTACCGCAAAAGGTGTTGGAAACGGGATTTCCATTATCATCTTTGCGGGGATTGTCGCGGGAATTCCGACGACAATCAACCAGATTTATATCCAGCAGTTCCAAAATGCCGGAGATAAATTGTTTATCAACATCCTGACCGTCGTATTGATTGCTCTAGCTGTGATTGCCATTGTTGTCGGCGTTATCTATATTCAGCAGGCAGTCAGGAAAATTCCGATTCAGTATGCAAAAAGAATGACAGCAGGCCGTACGCCAGTCGGCGGGCAATCTACTCACATGCCGTTAAAAGTAAATGCGGCAGGGGTTATCCCGGTCATTTTTGCTGTTTCGTTTATTGTTACTCCAAAGACAATCGCATCCTTTTTTCCAACAAATGATGTGACTCTCTGGATTCAGCGTGTATTCGACTATACCCATCCAATTGGGATGGTGCTATATGCATCTTTGATTATCGCGTTTACGTATTTCTATGCGTTTATCCAGGTGAATCCTGAACAGGCCGCCGAAAATCTGCAGAAGCAGAGCGGTTATATTCCAGGAATCCGTCCAGGTAAAAGCACGCAGGAATACTTTACACGGGTACTTTACCGCCTGACGTTCGTCGGTGCGATTTTCTTGGCTGTTATCGCCGTGCTTCCAGTCTTATTCATCCAGTTTGCAAACCTGCCTCAGTCGGCGCAAATCGGCGGAACGAGCCTTTTAATTGTTGTTGGGGTAGCGTTGGAGACAATGAAGCAACTTGAAGCACAGTTGGTCAAGCGCCATTATAAAGGCTTTATCAAGTAAGAATGGTTTAGGGGACAGCTGTTCCCTAATACCATTAATCCCCAAGGGGGTAGACGCATGAACTTAGTATTAATGGGATTGCCTGGTGCCGGTAAAGGGACCCAGGCTGAAAAAATTGTAGAAAAGTATGGCATCCCGCATATTTCCACCGGAGATATGTTCCGCGCCGCGATGAAGGAAGGCACGGAATTGGGATTACAAGCAAAAGCATTCATGGATGAAGGGGCTCTCGTCCCTGATGAAGTGACAATTGGCATTGTTCGTGAGCGGTTAAGCAAGGGTGATTGCGAAAAAGGTTTTCTGCTGGACGGATTTCCAAGGACGGTTCCTCAGGCTGAAGCGCTTGAAAGTATGCTTAAAGAGCTGAACAAAAAAATTGACTATGTCCTTAATATTGAGGTCGATCAGTCCATTTTGATGGAACGCCTGACAGGCCGCCGTATTTGTAAAAACTGCGGTGCCACATACCACCTTGTTTTCAATCCTCCTTCGCGTGAAGGCTTATGTGATCGCTGTGGCAGCGAGCTCTACCAAAGAGCGGATGACAATGCTGAAACAGTGCAAAACAGGCTCGATGTGAACATCAAACAATCCAAGCCTTTGCTTGATTATTATTCTGAAAAGGGCTACTTGCGCAATATCGACGGCCAGCGTGAAATCTCTGCGGTTTTTGCTGACATTGAAGATTTGCTTGGGGGCTTGAATGAATGATCATTTGTAAAACGCCTCGTGAGCTGGAAATTATGCGGGAAGCGGGCAGGATCGTGGCATTGACCCATGAGGAATTGAAAAAACATATTACTCCTGGAATTACCACGAAGGAACTTGACCGTATTGCAGAAGAAATTATCCGCAAGCACGATGCGATTCCCTCTTTTAAAGGCTATAACGGTTTTACAGGAAGCATTTGCGCTTCAGTCAATGAAGAGCTCGTGCATGGCATACCGGGCGGCCGGGTTTTAAATGAAGGGGATATCATCAGCATCGACATCGGAGCCCAATACAACGGCTATCACGGTGACTCGGCCTGGACCTACGCTGTCGGCAAAATAGACGAAGAAACAGCACGTTTATTGGAAGTGACAGAACAATCCCTTTACAAAGGGCTTGAGGAGGCTAAACCAGGCGAGCGTCTCTCTAATATATCTCATGCTATACAGGTGTACGTGGAGGAAAACGGTTTTTCCATCGTGCGCGAGTATGTAGGGCACGGAGTAGGGCAAGACTTACATGAGGATCCCCAGGTTCCACATTACGGACCGCCCAATAAAGGCCCGCGGCTCAGGCCTGGAATGGTACTGGCAGTTGAACCGATGGTAAATGCGGGCAGCCGGTATGTAAAAACGCTGGCTGATGACTGGACAGTTGTAACATTTGACGGTAAGAATTGCGCCCACTTTGAACATACAATTGCAATCACGGAAACAGGCTTTGAGATCCTCACAAAACTGTGATGGCATCTCGCGTCCTGTACCCGGACAGCTTGCACTCGTAAAAGCGGACGCGAAACCGACCAATATGTTATAATTATAGGGTTGGTTGATGATCAATTTGTTCTGGTGGCTGATGGCGAAAAGCGATAAAGTAATCGTCCAAAGTGAAAGAATATCGGACATCTCCAACTATTGGACCGCATAGCTCCAGAAGTTAATAACAGTATCATGGAAACAGGCTGCGTAACAAATGGAAAATTGCGTTTCGCACTTACAAGGTTCTTAAATGAATGCCTGTCCGATCAAGAGAAGGGAGACGAATTCGATGGCTAAAGATGATGTAATTGAAATTGAAGGTAAAGTAATTGAAACTTTGCCAAACGCCATGTTTAAGGTAGAATTAGAAAATGGCCATACGATCCTTGCCCATGTTTCAGGCAAAATCCGTATGCACTTTATCAGAATTCTGCCTGGCGATAGAGTAACAGTGGAGCTATCCCCATATGACTTAACACGCGGCAGGATTACCTACCGCTTCAAATAGGCCGATTGCACTCCGTACTGCTAAGGAGGTTAGGATAATGAAAGTCAGACCATCTGTAAAACCGATCTGCGAAAAGTGCAAAGTTATCCGCAGACGCGGAAAAGTAATGGTTATTTGCGAAAACCCTAAACACAAACAAAAACAAGGCTAATTTAAAAGGAGGTGCGAATCTTTTATGGCACGTATTGCTGGTGTAGATATTCCTCGTGAAAAGCGCGTGGTAATCTCTTTAACTTACATCTTTGGTATTGGTAAAAACACTGCTCAGAAGGTTCTTGCTGAAGCAGGTGTTTCTGAAAACACTCGCGTTCGCGATTTGACTGAAGACGAACTGAACAAAATCCGTGAGATCATTGACAAGCTCAAAGTTGAAGGTGACCTTCGCCGTGAAGTTTCACTTAACATTAAGCGTCTGATGGAAATCGGTAGCTATCGTGGTTTGCGCCATCGCCGAGGCTTGCCTGTTCGTGGACAAAACACGAAGAACAATGCCCGTACGCGTAAAGGCCCACGTAAAACTGTAGCGAACAAGAAGAAGTAATCAGTAAAGGAGGTACTTAAAAATGGCACGTAAAACTAATACTCGCAAACGCCGTGTGAGAAAGAATATCGAAGCGGGTGTCGCTCATATTCGCTCAACATTCAACAATACAATTGTGACAATCACCGATGTACATGGTAATGCTATTTCCTGGTCAAGTGCAGGTGCGCTTGGATTTAAGGGTTCCCGTAAATCCACTCCATACGCAGCGCAAATGGCTGCAGAAACAGCTGCTAAGACATCTATGGAACATGGTCTGAAAACACTTGAAGTTACTGTAAAAGGCCCTGGCGCCGGACGTGAAGCTGCCATCCGTGCCCTTCAGGCTGCAGGACTTGAAGTAACAGCAATCAAAGACGTGACTCCGGTTCCGCACAATGGTTGCCGTCCGCCAAAACGCCGCCGTGTTTAATTTTTCTGTATAGAAATTGTATCCATGTCTATAATGGGATATGATACTATTTTCGTTCATGCAGAATCAATATTCCAGTTGTTGTGCACAAACAGGGACGAATACATGGGGGAATTTCGGTTGGACATAAAACCGGCCGGATTTTCGACGTTTTGAAGGAGGGTATATTTGATGATCGAAATAGAAAAACCAAAAATCGAAACGGTTGAGATCAGCGATGATGCCAAATACGGAAAGTTCGTCGTAGAGCCACTTGAGCGTGGATATGGTACAACTCTGGGTAACTCCTTACGTCGTATCCTACTATCTTCACTCCCAGGTGCCGCAGTCACATCGATTCAGGTCGATGGTGTGCTTCATGAGTTTTCAACAATTGAAGGTGTCGTTGAGGATGTTACATCCATAATCTTGAACATTAAGAAAATCGCATTGAAAATATACTCCGATGAAGAGAAGACGCTTGAAATCGATGTACAAGGCGAAGGCGAGGTAAAGGCAGCCGATATCACCCATGACAGTGATGTTGAAATCCTCAACCCGGATTTGCATATTGCTACATTAGGATCAAACGGACATCTTCGTATGCGTTTGACTGCAAGGCGGGGACGCGGCTATACGCCTGCTGACCAGAATAAGAGGGAAGACCAGCCAATCGGCGTTATTCCGATTGACTCAATCTATACTCCGGTTTCCCGTGTTTCATACCAAGTGGAGAATACTCGTGTTGGCCAAATGACCAACTACGATAAACTGACTCTGGATGTATGGACAGACGGCAGCACCGGACCCCAGGAAGCCATTGCATTTGGGGCAAAGATCTTGACCGAGCATTTGAATATCTTCGTTGGTCTGACTGATGAAGCGCAAAATGCCGAAATCATGATCGAAAAAGAAGAAGACCAAAAAGAAAAAGTCCTCGAAATGACGATTGAAGAACTTGACCTGTCGGTCCGTTCTTACAACTGCTTGAAGCGTGCGGGAATCAACACTGTCCAGGAGCTTGCCAACAAGACCGAAGAGGACATGATGAAGGTACGTAACCTTGGCCGTAAATCATTAGAGGAAGTAAAAGCGAAACTAGAAGAGCTAGGTTTGGGCCTGCGTAAGGACGACTAAACGTTCCAGCTAAAGCCATCCTCAGCCTTAACTGACTTCAACAAAGGAGGGAACCCTTCATGGCATACAGAAAATTAGGCCGCACAAGCGCCCAGCGTAAAGCAATGCTTCGTGACCTTACAACTGACCTAATTATTAATGAACGTATCCAGACAACTGAAACACGTGCGAAGGAATTGCGTTCGGTTGTAGAAAAAATGATTACTCTTGGAAAGCGCGGAGACTTGCATGCACGCCGCCTGGCTGCAGCTTACATCCGCAATGAGGTAGCTGATGCTGAAAACAACACAGATGCATTGCAGAAGTTGTTTGCTGACATCGCTCCACGTTACGAAGAGCGTCAGGGTGGATACACTCGCATCATGAAAGTTGGTCCACGCCGCGGCGACGGTGCACCAATGGTTATCATTGAGCTAGTATAATACACCGTAATGAAGGCAAGGGACGGGTCCATTAAACTTGTTTCTTGCCTTTTTTACAAAAAAAGCGAAGGCGGCTCGAACAGGGGCGACAGGCTTAAGACGAGCCGGCCAGAAGGCGTTCTTTGCCTTCTTGCCGGATTGGCTTAAGACCCCGAGCCCCTAGCCGCCGCAGCTGGATTAAAAAAAAGCGAAGGCGGCTTGACGCCAGCTTGACAGTTAAATAGGTAAACCGCAACAAGCCAAAAAGAGCGTTACGATGGGCAGGAATATCGTTTTTCGATAACCGGCCACTTAGATTTACACCGATGAGAATCGGAGGATGACAGGACCGGGCAACTTACTCTGTCTTCCTTTCCTGTCCCGTCTAGCTCATGCACCCCTCCCATTTCTTAAAAGAAACCCTGTATTCATCAGATTGTGAAATCTGAAGGGGGGCGGGGTGCAGGCTTTTTTTGCATTATGGGGCATTTACTGTTTTGATTGAAGCGGAAGGCACGAAGACTCCTCGAAAATCGTGAATTATGCTATCGCATAATTCCTGCGATGCGAATTCACGGAAGCTTTCCTTTGTGCTATCGCATTTTCTTCGTGCAAAGCTTATTCGGGGAAGTTATTTGTCCTGCGGGCTGAAGCGGCAAGGTGGAGACCCCGCAGGCGCTAGCGCCGAGGAGGCTCCAATGACGCCCCGCGGAAAGCGAAGTGCCTCGTGACAGGCAAAAACCGCCTGTCCCTGCGATGATTAATCTTAGAAGCTTTCCTTTGTGGAGCGCAAATCAACTAAAAGCAGAGAAGAGATAAGATGAGCTGAGGGGAGGATGGCCAGAATGAAAAAAGAAATCATTCGTCTTAATGACGTTTCATTCCAGTATAGTTCCAGCGACCGGTATGCGGTCCAGGATGTGAGCTTCAATGTTTATGAAGGTGAATGGCTTGCCATTGTAGGCCATAATGGTTCGGGAAAGTCGACACTTGCCAGGCTGCTCAACGGCCTGCAATTTCCTCAGAAGGGGAATATTATAGTTGGCGGAATACAACTTAATGAAAAAACAGTCTGGGATGTCCGCAGGAAGATCGGGATGGTTTTTCAAAATCCCGATAACCAATTTGTTGGGACGACTGTTAAAGATGATGTGGCTTTTGGTTTGGAAAACAACGGCATTCCACAAGAGGAAATGGCCGTTAGAGTACCGGAAGCATTGGCGAAGGTAAAGATGGAAAAGTTTCTGAATCAAGAGCCGCACCATCTTTCTGGAGGACAGAAGCAGCGGGTAGCGATTGCCGGGGTTCTCGCACTTCAGCCGTCCATTATCATCCTTGATGAAGCGACGTCCATGCTCGATCCGAGAGGAAGGGAAGAAGTGCTCGAAACGGTCAGGCTGCTAAAAGAAGAAGCATCCTTAACCGTTATATCTATTACCCATGACCTTGATGAAGCCGCAAAAGCAGATCGGATCATCGTCATGAACCAGGGCAAGGTTTACCGGGAAGGGACCCCGGATGAGATATTTGCTCTTGATGAGGAGCTTGTTTCCCTCGGGCTCGATATTCCATTTGCCGTCAAAATGGGGAAGGCTTTGATAGAAAAGGGAATCAATCTTTCTAAAAACTATTTGTCTGAAGAAGAGTTGGTGAGGGAATTATGGACATTTCACTCAAAGAGATAGAGTACAAATACCAAGCGGGTACGCCTTTTGAAAGGGTGGCTGTGAGTGGTGTCACCATCGATATCCCAACCGGGACCTATTTGGCGATCATCGGCCATACGGGTTCCGGCAAATCTACCGTTCTCCAGCATTTAAACGGGCTCCTCCAGCCAACCTCCGGAAGTGTCTCTATTGGGGACAGGGAAATCCGGGCTGGGAAGAAGGAGAAGAACCTGAAGGCAATCCGCCAAAAGGTCGGGATTGTCTTTCAGTTTCCGGAGCATCAGCTGTTCGAGGAAACCGTTGAAAAGGATATTTGCTTTGGGCCAATGAATTTCGGTGTTCCGGAAGAGGAAGCTAGGAAAAGAGCGAAAATTGCTATCGGACAAGTTGGCCTTAGTGAGGAAGTTTTGCATAAATCCCCCTTCGACCTGTCAGGCGGGCAAATGCGCCGTGTGGCGATTGCCGGGGTACTGGCAATGGAGCCGGAGGTTTTAGTCCTAGATGAGCCGACAGCAGGCCTTGACCCGCGCGGAAGGAAAGAAATCATGGACATGTTTTACAAGCTTCACCAGGATAGGGGCCTATCGACCATACTGGTGACACACAGCATGGAAGATGCTGCGAAATACGCAGATAAAATTGCTATTTTGCAGGAAGGCAGGACGGTCAAAACTGGTACACCCGAAGAAATCTTCTCCAATCCGGCTGAACTTGTTTCGCTCGGCCTCGATGTACCGGAAGCAGTTCGTTTTCAGCTTAAGTGGGAAGAGAAGGTGGGGGCCAAACTGGGGAGGACGTATTTGACAATAGAAGACCTTTCTGAGGCGATTGCCCGTTACGAAGGGGGCGGCCGTCTATGATGGAAAAAATGATCTTCGGGAGATATATTCCGGCGGAATCGCCAATTCATAGAATGGATCCTCGTTCCAAGCTCCTTCTCGTTTTTTCATTCGTCTGTATAGTTTTTATCGCGAATAATTTATTCACTTATGGATTGCTTGGCATCTATACATTTTATTTGCTCAGTTTGTCGAAAATTCCAATCCGGTTTCTTTTGGAAGGGCTCAAGCCGATCTTGTTCCTTGTCGTGTTCACGTTGCTTCTCCACCTTTTCCTGACGAAGGAAGGGGATGTCGTCGTCGACCTCGGCTTTATAAAAATTTATGAAGAAGGGATCAGGCAGGGGATTTTCATTTCCATGCGATTCTTCTTTCTCATTCTTGTCACGTCGCTGCTGACTCTGACTACAACACCGATCGAGATTACCGACGGGCTTGAAATTCTTTTAAATCCGCTTAAGAAGATAAGGTTTCCCGTACACGAAATGGCATTGATGATGTCGATTTCGCTCAGATTCATTCCGACACTTATGCAGGAAACGGACAAAATTATGAAAGCTCAGACTGCAAGGGGCGTGGATTTTGCAAGCGGGCCAATAAAGGATCGGGTAAAAGCAATCATTCCATTATTAATTCCGTTGTTTGTCAGTTCGTTTAAAAGAGCCGAGGATCTAGCGACTGCGATGGAGGCGAGAGGCTACAGGGGCGGTGAAGGCCGTACACGTTTCCGGCAGCTGCGGTGGAAGGCAGCCGATACACTTCAGCTTAGCATTCTTCTGCTGATGGCTGTTGTCCTCGTACTCTTGCGATCCTGAGGGAGGAAATCATGCAGCGTTATAAATGCATTCTTTCATACGATGGAAAAGGTTTTGCCGGCTATCAGGTCCAGCCCGGCAAGCGCACGGTCCAGGGCGAGCTTGAAGCCGCCTTGGCGAAGCTTCATAAAGGAACAGCGGTCAATGTGACCGCTTCCGGCCGGACGGATTCTGGGGTCCATGCAAAGGGCCAGGTCATTCATTTCGATTCGCCACTTTCCATTCCAGTCGACCGCTGGCCCGTTGCGCTGAATTCGATGATCAGCGGGGAAATCTCGATTCTTACGGTTGAAAAGGCTGACCCCGGCTTCCATGCCAGATTCGATGCCGTAGGGAAGGAGTATCGTTATCTTCTCTATTTTGGTAAACATAGGGATCCGTTTAAACGGAATTATGCCTTCCATTTCCCTTACTCACTGGATTTAAAGGCAATGGAGGATGCAGCCGGGCATTTAAGCGGCACACATGATTTTTCGAGCTTTTGCGCATCAGGAACCGAAGTCATCGATAAGGTCCGGACGATTGAAGAAATTTCTTTTGCAAAAAAAGAAGACGGCCTTGTCCTAACTTTTAAGGGGAATGGATTTTTATACAATATGGTGCGAATCCTGACAGGAACGCTGCTTGAAGTGGGAAGAGGGGAAAGACATTCAGGGGACATGCCTGCGCTATTAGAAGCGCGGGATAGGAAATTGGCGGGAAAAACCGCGCCAGCGCATGGATTGTATTTGTGGGAAGTGTTTTACGGGGATAACTGAAAAACTTTGAAAACAACTAAACCTGGTGTATAATATTTTCTTGACATCTGGCCTCTAAGCATTTAATATATCATATGTGTGTATTTTAATCCCACGATAAAGCCCCGGAAAGTCTTCATCGTGATTAGAAATATATGAACATGACCTTGATATGCGCAAAAAAAGCCCAGTACCGCTCCCGGAACAGAGCGGGTACTAAAAAGCCGAATGATGCGCAAACTAACATTTTTGGATTTAATTAGGAGGGAAACCCATGCGTACAACGTTTATGGCGAATGCCAATACTATCGAGCGTAAATGGTACGTAGTTGATGCTGAAGGCAAAACTCTTGGACGCCTAGCTTCCGAGGTTGCATCAATTCTACGTGGTAAAAATAAACCAACATTCACACCGCATGTTGACACTGGTGACCATGTCATCATCTTAAATGCTTCTAAAGTAACTCTTACAGGCAACAAGCTGCATGATAAGATTTACTACCGCCACACTAACCACCCAGGCGGCCTTAAGCAAAGGACTGCACTTGAAATGCGTACAAACTATGCTGAGAAAATGATCGAGCTTGCTGTAAAAGGCATGCTTCCAAAGAATTCTCTTGGCCGTCAAATGTACAAAAAGCTGCACGTATATGCAGGCAGCGAGCATCCGCATCAAGCACAAAAACCAGAAGTTTACGAACTTCGCGGATAATAAAGGGAGGGTATTAACTTGGCACAAGTTCAATATATCGGCACAGGCCGTCGTAAAAGCTCTGTTGCCCGCGTACGTCTCGTACCAGGCAATGGCCAAATCTTAATCAATGAACGTGAAATTGAAAGCTATATTCCATTTGAAGCACTTCGTGAAGTTGTAAAGCAGCCGCTAGTTGCGACTGAAACTCTTGGCAGCTACAACATTCTTGTTAACGTTAAAGGCGGCGGTTATACTGGCCAGGCTGGCGCAATCCGCCACGGCATTGCACGCGCATTGCTGCAAGCTGATCCGGAATATCGTCCAACGCTGAAGCGCGCAGGACTACTTACTCGTGACGCTCGTATGAAAGAGCGTAAGAAGTACGGTCTTAAAGGCGCACGTAGAGCTCCTCAGTTCTCTAAGCGTTAATCTTCATAAAAACTATCAACGTTTACAGGCTATCCCGCTATTGTGGGATAGCCTGTTTTTATTTTTCCTTTACAACTAGTTGAGGACAATATTTATGCAGACTTTCTGAAAGGTTCCAATTACTCTTTTTAATGGTTTTTTTATGCATTTTCGAGGAAACCACATGTATTTTCATATTTTTTTAATGTTTTTGTAATGTAAGCGTTTCATTAATTATGATTTTTTAATGATGTTTGCCTTACAGTTAAAGAGAAATAAAATAAATAAAAATTCCTTTGGGGATTGGGAGGATCATTATGTTATTACAAGATAAAGTTGCAATCATTACAGGCGCAGGATCAGGACTAGGGAGAGCACAAGCAATTGAATATGCAAAAGAAGGTGCGAAAGTCATCCTTAATGATGTGAATGCGGAAGGGTTAGCACAAACAGAGCAACTAATTAAAGATCTTAAAGGAATTGCACTTAGTATTGTTGCAGACATTTCAAATAAAGAAGAAGTTCAAGATATGGTGAATAAAGCTCTTGAAGAGTTCGGAACGGTTGATATTTGTGTGAACAATGCAGCTGTTTTGGCAGACTTTAAAGCATCTCTTGATATTACTGAAGCAGAGTGGGATAGGCTCATGGCTATAAACGTGAAAGGTGTTTATTTGCTAACAAATGCGCTTTTGCCACATATGCTTGAAAAAGGAAAAGGAACCTTTATCAATATTGCTTCAATTGGAGGAACAATTGCAGGGGTAGGAGACGCAGCCTACATTACTTCCAAGCATGCTGTTGTTGGATACACGAAGCAGTTAGCTTTCGACTATGCGAAAAAAGGCATTCGCGCTGTTTCACTCTGCCCGGGGCTGACTGATACTGCGATGGTTCGTTATGCAATTGATGAAGAACATCCTGCAGCAGTTCGCCAAGTGGCCGCTATTCCATCTGGACGTATTGGCCGCCCTGAAGAAGTTGCCTATTTCTCCGCCTATTTAGCAAGTGACAAAGCGGATCATATCAACGGGGTTGAAATGAAAATTGATGGTGGACAATCCATTCATTAATTCTTTCTTTCCTGCAAAATTTATCCCGGCTTAGAGACAGGAATAAGATCAAAGGAGGTTAATCTGTGAGTAATTTAATCATACGAAGAGCACATATCAAAGATGGTGAAGCTCTTAAAGATATCAAAATCAGTGGAGGAAAAATTACCGAAATCGCCACTGACATTCAAAATGATAATAACTCAAAAGAGATTGATGCAAAAGGCAATGTTGTTTTACCATCACTAATTGAAAGTCACATCCATCCTGACAAAGCATTTCTTGAAGACCGTAAACCTAATAAATCAGGTACATTAGAGGAAGCATTGAAGAATACGGCTGAATTAAAGAAATTATATACGTTTGAAGATGTAAAAAAACGAGCTGAAAAAGTGCTAAGATGGTCGATTTTAAACGGAACCACTATCATGAGGGCGCAACCGGATGTGGATCCTTATGAGAAAACGCTTGGAGTAGAAGTGCTTGTACATTTAAAAGAAAAATTTAAAGATGTACTAGATATGCAAATCGTGGCATTTCCTCAAGAAGGCATCATTCAATCTCCAGGCGTGTTGGAAATGATGGAAGAAACCATCAAAATGGGCGCCGACATCGTTGGTGGCTGCCCTTATAGTGAGAAAACAATGGAAGATACAAAAAAACAATTAGAAGTTGTTTTTGATTTGGCGGAAAAATACAACCTGCCTATCGATATGCACGCGGATTTTGGTACGAATGCCGATGATCCACAAAATACATGTATCGAATTAATTTGCGATATGACAATCGCACGAGGCTATCAGGGCAGAGTTGCAATAGGACATGTTACAACGCTAGGGTCCCTTGATCCAGAAGTAGCCGCACCTATTTTTGATAAAATCGCTAAAGCAGGAGTCACCATCGTTCCGTTGCCAGTAACGGATATGTTTATGACTGGCCGGACTGAGAGGAAAAATATTCCCCGTGGTATGGCGCCGGTAATGGCTATGATGGAGCATGGAGTCAATATTGCTTATTCTTCAAATAATATTCGGAATGCTTTTACACCATTTGGCAACGCCGATTTAATCGCTGTAGGCTATTTATTGCAAGTATCGCAACAAATGGGCTCTGCGGATCAACGTCGCGCAGTTCTGGATATGGTCACTTATAACGCGGCGAAAGCATTAGGGATTTCTGATACGTACGGATTAGAAGTTGGTAAGAATGCTGATTTAAATATCTATGATTGTGATGATATTAGCAATTTAATCAACGATCAACCTTTAATTCGTTATGTTATTAAACGTGGGGAAATCATTGTTCAAAATGATTTAACACGTACAATGGCATCTGTCTTAATGGAAGATTAAAAAATGTAAACCGCTCCTTTTTGGGTAGGAGATTTGTTTTAATAGATCGTACTTGTTATTTGTCATGAACTGTTGGGAGAACTCCTTTCTTTCGTCTAGTTTATCGAAAGGGGTTCTCTTTTCATCAATAAGCAAGGGGGAACAGATATGGGCAGATTAGCAGGGAAAGTGGTCCTTATTACCGGAGCAGCTAATGGTATGGGAGAAACGAATGCAAGATTGTTTGTAAAAGAAGGAGCAAAGGTTGTCCTAACGGATATTGATGAAGTAAAGGGTCAGAAAGTAGCCGAGGAACTTGGTGAAAACGCCATTTTTATTAAACATGATGTAACGAATAAAGATGAGTGGCAAGTTGTCGTTGACAAGGCTGAGGATACATTCGGACCAATCACGGGGCTTGTAAATAATGCTGGAACTGCTGGTAAAATTGTTCCACTAGAAGAAGTAACTGATGAAGACTTTTATAAAATTATTGCTCTTAATCAATATAGTGTCTTTAAGGGGATGCAAACTGTCGTAAAATCTATGAAAAAAGCGAACAGGGGTTCAATTGTAAATATATCCTCCACTTCAGGTATCGTTGGGTCTAGAAATCTAATCCCTTATGTTGCATCCAAGTTTGCGGTAAGAGGGATGACGAAAGTCGCCGCACTTGAGTTAGCTGATTTTAATATTCGCGTTAATTCTGTACATCCTGGTGGAATAAATACGAGCCAGCCTATATTCGATGAGGTTAAAAAGGCTACTCCTTTAGGGCGGGCTGGAGAACCTGAAGAAATTGCCTATTTGATTTTACATTTACTTTCAGATGAGTCTACATTCACAACTGGATCCGAATATGTTGCAGATGGTGGATTTACTGCTCAATGATTTTTAATAACTAAATTCTGAAAACGTTTAACCCATTCTTTGAGTCCATACTTAAATGGGAATACTAAGATTAAAATAAGTCTTCATGTTTTAGACTCCCAAGACGTATACCCCCGTCCTGTTTTGGATGGGGGTAAAACAGTTGTTGAATTTTTGAAGAATTTGGTTACTCTTGCATTTTTACTGTTAATACAGCTTTTATTGATAAACGAAAATAATATATTATCCTCTTGGAGGTGCAGCTTAATATGGGGCTGGAACAGATTAGGGCCACTCAAGAATTCGATATGAATCAAGAAGATATTCGGGTAACTCAAGAACAGGTTCAATTATTCAAGTCAAGAGGTTACACGAATGAAGATTTATTACCGAAAACGAAAGACAATCGAAATATGGGCATTTTTAACTACTTCAACTTGTGGATGGGTAACTTGCATAATATTCCAAACTATGCTGCAGTTGGAGGTTTCTTAGTTTTAGGTTTAGCTCCGCTTAATATAATGGTTGCTTTAGTCTTAGGGGCAATTATTACTGCGGCGTTTATGGTTTTTAACGGAAAAGCGGGTTCAAAGTACGGTATTCCGTTTTCAATGCAATTGCGAGCTACTTACGGTGAGACTGGAGCAAAATTACCGGGCTTTTTAAGAGGCATCGTAGTCGCAATAGGTTGGTTTGGCTTGCAAACCTTTGTAGGATCGCAGGCGCTTCTTATCATAGTTGGCAAATTATGGCCCGGATTTTTAGAGATTGGCGGAAACGCTACTTTTCTTGGGATTGGTATGCCCGGACTAATCGCTTTTACCGTCTTTTGGCTAGCGAATGTTGCCATTGGCATTAGTGGAAGCAGTTTCTTAAATAAATTTAATACAGTGTTAATGCTCTTGATTTATGTTCTGTTTATCTCCATGGGCGTTTGGGGAGTCATTGTAGGTGGCGGCTTTAGCAATATTTTAAGCCATGCAATTGATGGAACAACCCGAAATATAAGCCCTGTATTTGCTTATTTAATGATTATCAATGCTGTGTTGGCGTTTTGGGCAGCTCCGGCGACGAGCGTTGCTGATTTTACGCAAAATGCCAAGTCGAACAAGGATCAAATGTTTGGACAAGCATTGAGTTTAATCATTGGGTACATTATTTTCGCCTTTACAAGTATTGCTATTTTGATTGGTAGTTCGATTCACTATGGAGTTGAACAATGGGATGTGTTAAACGTCATCAACCATTGGGATAGTTTACCGGCAATCATTCTTGCCATGCTCATTTTATTGTTGATCACTGTTAACTCAAATGCGATTGCTAATATCACTCCAGCTGCATACCAATTAACTGCACTTTTTCCTAAATGGATTAATTACCGAAGAGGTGTAATAATCTCAAGCAGTATCGGTTTCTTAATTATGCCATGGAAGCTAATGGAGAATGCTGATAGTATTTATACATTTTTGAACGGAATCGGTGCCATTTTAGGTCCTGTGTCAGGCGTAATGATCTATCAATTTTACATCGTTGCAAAACAAGAGATTAATCTCAACGAACTATATTATGATACGAGAGATACGAAAGCTGTAAATAAATATGGCGGAATTAACACGAATGCATATATCGCAACGATTCTTGGAGCCGTAGTCTCTCTAAGCGGTAACTTCATCCCATTCCTTTCAGGGTTAACCTCTATTTCCTGGATTAGCGGTTTTGCAACAGCATTTGTCTCGTATGGTATTCTCGTTAGTTTTTTGCAAAAAAATAATCCTTTGAAGTAGTGGGATTAACTTAATCGGGTTAAAAAAGGAAATCAGTAAAGAGTTTTAAGAGCTAATCAAAAAAATGATTAGCTCTTTCCTTTTGGCAACTATACGTTGCCATTTTTACTATGATTCATCCATAGCCTCTTAATATGGCCGGTGGATGTAAACAATGTTGACATTCAATGGTGAGGTTATGTATAGTAGGAGCGAAAATTGGATAGGAGTGAATGGCTTGATTCGAAGCTCTGAATTACAAAATATGGACCTTATCGATTTGTTGAGTGAGCGTCATACTTTGGTCCGGAGAATGGCGGAGAACGTATGGAATGATCAAAGTGATCTATCTATTTCGAATTCCGAGTGGTCTATTATGGCCAGGATTTATAAAAAGCAGCCGACCATTTCACATGTGACAAAAAATGTCGATATCTCACGTCAAGCGATCCATAAGTTTTTAAAAAATCTGTCTGCAAAAGGATTAGTTGAAATTAATAATGTAGAAAACAATAAAAAAGAAAAGTGTGTTCAGCTAACCGCTTTAGGTGAAGAATGCTACGAAAAGAACATGAACCTTAAAGCCCAGCTAGAAAATAAAATTGCAGAAACGATAGGAATGGAGCAGGTAAACAAGCTTAAAGAGCTATTACAGCTGGACTGGGATATAGAAAAAATCAGATCATAAAAAAAGACCCCCCCTTCTTTGACAAAAATAAATTCGTCAAAGAAGGGGGGGTCTTTGTTAGCTAGCTTTTTTTATCTTGTTTACGATTCGTTTATTAATTTTCTCGACACTCGTGTCTAATGAAATAGCCAATTCTTTAAAAAGCACACTTTTTGCATAATCTAAAAGTTTGCGGTCCTGTTTATAAAGCTGTTTGTCGTCACGCTTTAGTTCAATTTTCTTCCTAATCAGCGTATTGACAATGTCCGCGACTTCTTGCCGGTCGGCGCCATTGATCAAATTCTCATATCTCCTGCGCCGCGAATGATGGCTGTTAATCCATTTTATCCCTTTATCTTTAAAGGATGCCAGTAGTTCAACCGCTTCTTCTTTACCGACTAGTTCAAGCATCGCTGGATTATCACTTTGAACAGGTGTACTAATGGTTAACTGATTTTTATTCTCAATTGGGTATAATACATAATAAGACCTTGTCATCCCTAAAACCGTTTTATCGCTAATATCGTCAATTTTACAAATGCCATGTCCGGAATAGATAACGAGATCTCCTATATTGAACATTTATTACCTCCAATATTATGTCAACTAACTTTAGTATAACGCAAGAAACAAAAATTGTCAACTTGGTTGACTTTTGAGGAAGGTATTAGGAGATAAAGTCTGTTCCAGATTGAATAAAAGGCAGAGCCATTTTTATATACTCTTCAGGCGTTATGTCTCTTTTGTTTTGCCAATCGAGGGACGCGCCGTAAATTCCCCAGCTTAGCATGAGCGCGCCAATTCGTAAGGCCTCCTCATCACCATCTGGATGCTGTTTTAAAAACATTTTCAAAAAGATGATTTCAAGGTGGTTCATGATGATTTTGCCGATTGTGTCCTCATATCCCCGGTGGCAACGGCGGGATAAAGAGCACTGGAAGTTGGTGATCGACGTAAAAATGCTTGTTATGACTTCTTCGTTCAGTTCGTTTTGGGAAAGGACTTGAGAGTCGAAATTCACCAGGAGCACTTCAGATAATACCTTTTCCAATAATTCGTATTTATCAGCAAAATGATTATAAAACGTCGCCCGATTAACAGTCGCTTCCGCTGTAATATCGTTAATGGTAATATCTTTGAATTCCTTTTTACCGGATAGATCAATGAACGCCTCCATAATCAACTTTCGCGTACGAAGGACTCGCGGGTCTGTTTGTGTTTCTGTCATGATCAAAGCCCATCCTTTCACCTTTTTAGACAGTTTTGCGAATGTGTTGCTTAAGCAATGAAAAGCTTTTTCTGGCCATTGAGTAAGCAGCAAATGCTCTATAAACTTAATTGTACAACATATAGGTTAGCAAAATAAATTAGAGGTGATTAGAATGACGGATAAAAACAACATGGTTTGTGATTTGGAGACTGGCCTATGTGGCCCGGCTGGAGAGGAAGAAATGGGTCTTATTGATTTTTCAAAACCAACCGAAGTTATTTCCCTCTATTATGTCACAGATCCGATCTGCTCACATTGCTGGGCGTTGGAGCCCGCCTTGCAGAGGTTCATTGCTCAATATGGGCAGTATTTTAACGTAAAAACAGTCATGGGAGGACTATTGGAAAGCTGGGAAGGTTTTGCGGATGTCAGCAATGGGATCAGTAAAGCTTCTGATGTGGCCGGGCACTGGAGGGAAGTAGGAGAGCAATCAAGGATGCCGATTGACGGTTCGCTCTGGATTGATAATCCTGTTCATTCGTCTTATCCACCTTCTCGGGTATATAAAATCATCCAGCTAAAAAGCCAGCAACTGGCTGACGACTTTTTGCGAAAAGCCAGGGAAGCTGTTTTCGTTTTCAATCAAAATATTGCAGATAAAAATGTCCTAATAGAACTTATCAATCAAATGGGCCTCGAAGGAGCCGAAATAGTAAAAGAAGCCTCAGGCGATAATGCCCAACAGTTATTAAATGAGGATTTCGCTTTAGCCAGAAGTTTAGGCGTAAGAGGGTTTCCGACGATCATTATGGTAAACGAGGAAAATAAGGGTGTGAAAATAGTTGGCGCCCGATCATTCCAAGATTATGCAGATGGTTTAAAGCAAGTCCTATCAAAAAAGGAAAATCTGAAGCCTGACACACAGCCCGCACTTTCAGCCATGTTAAAGGACGGCCGAAGGTTATTTTCAAAAGAAATCGAAGTCATGTATGATTTGGATAAAAAAGAGGTCCTTCCATTTGTGGAGAGAGAACTGGATCCAGAAGATTTTGAACGAAAAGAAATTCTTAGTGAGATGTATCTTCAAAGCAAATAATGACTGGAGGCAGGCCTTACTGGTGGAAAAGGCCTGCCTTTCCTTTTGCCTATAAACGGATGCTAATTGGTTGCAAAATTGGAAAACGATTCAGCGGGCAAGCTTGTATTCTCACCGCGCTGCAGTTAAAGACTAGCTGTAAGAGGTGAAAGCGTGTGAATGTCATTACTTCATTTACGGAAAAAAGACGTGAGAAACAGATAAAATACGAACGTTCAGTTCTTAGGGAGTTATCCATAAATGTATTGAAGAAAAGAGTTCAGGATTACTTCGGCTCCGTCAGGCTTCAGGCGGGCCTTTTTCAAAACCCGGGTATTCAGGAAGCTTGCTATGATGTGGCGCTGGAAGCCTTTTTGCTCGGTGCGAATTTCAGCAAGTTTGGATTTGTCGGTGAGGACTTGGACTCGATTCTTAGTCGATGTGAAGCTGAGGAATCCCATCTCATTGATACTTTATTTAACTTCCTCCTCTATTGGGGAGGAGGGGATGATGGGATCTACAGCGAATCGCTTTATCTTACTTGCGAGCAGTATGTCAGGACGTGGTGGCTTGACGGTTACGAGAAAGGACGGCTCCGTCAAAAGCTGCGTCTTCATTAAAATAGCCTTTAGCGCGAACCAACAGTTCCTTCCTTGTTCTAAAATCCCTTTGCAAACCATATAGTGAAAGGGAATAGGACGGGCAGGGGGCTGAACGGAGTGTCGAAACGAAGGCTGAATAGGACTGCTTTTGCAGCGGGTCTTATCATGTTATTCTTTATCATCCAATATGATTTTTCCAAGAACTTTTCCTGGAATACATGGAATTTGCCCCTAACAGGAAAGGTCATCCTTCTTGATCCTGGTCATGGCGGCGCAGATGGCGGGGCGGGGGTCCGGCCGACCCAGGAGAAAGATATTGCTTTAAATATTTCACTAAAGCTGCGTGATTTCCTCCAGCAGCAGGGGGCAATTGTCATCATGACCCGGGAAACCGATAAAGATTTAGCGCCGGTCGATATGAAGGGGCTTAGCCGTAGAAAGACAGCGGATTTGAAGGAAAGGCTAAAAATGATCAATGAGTCGAAAGCTGATTTGTTTGTCAGCATCCATTTGAATGCCATCCCCTCATCAAGGTGGAGCGGAGCGCAGACTTTCTACAGTACAAATCGAAAAGAAAATAAAAAGGCGGCAAAGCTGATACAGAAAGAGTTGCGGGTCAATCTCGAGAACACGACTAGGGAAGCCAAAACCTTAGAGAGTATTTATATCCTCCGGAATGCCCAAAAACCTGGAGTGCTCGTAGAAGCAGGATTCCTGTCCAATCCGGCTGAAAAAGAGAGTCTTAAGCGAGATTCGTACCAGGAAATGGTCGCCGCCTCTATCTATAAAGGTATCATTAGATATTTTACGCAATAACAAACAGAGGGTGCCTGGGCATCCCTTTTTTCAATTGTGTGTTGATTGAAGCGGAAGTCAACACAAATCAGACAAAACTTTGAAAAAGATGTAGAGGTGTGCGCCAGTTAACAGCATGGAAGACTGGTATGCTATAATATATAGACATGCAAGGCTCTAAGGGCAGTTAATATTAATCCAATAAGGCAGGTGCTCTAGGTGATTACAGAGGCAGTTGTGCGTGAAGTAGTGAGCGGTTTACAGGAGCCATTTTTACATAAATCGCTGGGTGAATTAAATGCAATTGAGGAAATAAAAGTTAAGGAAGAAAAGAACCATGTCAGTGTGAAAATTGCGATCGCAAAGACTGGGACTGCGGAACAGCTGCAGCTTCAGACAGAAATTGTGAACGCTTTAAAGAGCCGCGGGGCCGCATCAGTCGGGCTTCGCTTCGGCCAGCTTCCAGATGAAGTGTTGGCTCAGCATCGATCTGCTACGGCAGAATCTGGCGACCAGGGACTGTTATCTCCGGGCAGCAAAACGACCTTTATTGCCATTGCGAGCGGCAAAGGGGGAGTTGGAAAGTCGACAGTTTCGGTTAACCTGGCTGTTTCATTGGCGCGTCTTGGCAAAAAGGTAGGCTTAATTGATGCAGATATATATGGATTCAGTGTTCCGGACATGATGGGCATAACCGAGCGTCCGGCTGTTCAGAATGATAAAATCCTACCGGTTGACCGATTTGGTGTAAAAGTTATTTCAATGGGCTTTTTCGTGGAGGACAACTCTCCGATCATTTGGCGCGGCCCAATGCTTGGCAAAATGCTCAACAGCTTCTTTGAAGAAGTGAATTGGGGCGAATTGGATTACCTTCTTCTCGATTTGCCGCCGGGAACAGGCGATGTGGCGCTTGATGTTCACTCAATGCTTCCTTCGTGTAAGGAAATCATCGTGACGACACCGCACCCTACAGCCGCATTTGTCGCAGCAAGAGCAGGGGCGATGGCGCTTAAAACAGACCATGAAATAGTAGGTGTTATTGAGAATATGGCCTACTTTGAAAGCAAATCAACAGGTGAACGTGAATATATATTCGGCCAAGGAGGCGGCGAGCGTCTTGCCGAGGCCCTAAACACTGAAGTCATTGGACAGCTTCCGCTCGGACAGCCAGACTGGGATGAAGAAGATTTCGCCCCATCTGTCTACCAGGAAGAAGAGAAGCTTGGCGGCATTTACCTGCAAATTGCCGATAAAGTGATCGGCCTTCTTGAAAAGTAAACAAATGCCTCTCCCGAATTTAATCCGGAGAGGCTTTTCATTTTTTAAGACCCACCGCCGCTCCCTTTATTCCCTCCGCCTCCTTCTCCGCCTTTACCGCCTTGCCCGCTCTTTCCCTGTTTGGCAACAGCCTCCTTGGCGGCCTGCAAAAGCAGCTCCTGCATCTCAGCCTTGAATAAAGGACTTTGCATCGATTCAGCGATGACAGTCTGGAGATGAATTCGAAACTCCTTGCTCTTTAAGGCATCGGCCATTTCTTTTTGCATTTCAGGCTCTTTAAACACCTCAATCATCATTGTTCTATACTCCGGATCTTTCATTAAATCTTTTAAAAGGGTTTCATTCTCCGTTTTCATCCCTTTTGCAAGAGCTGCAGCAATCTTTGGGTTCTTTAAGGATTCCTTCCAAAAGTCGGCCCCTTCCTTCGAGGTTAATGTTTTTTGAACAGTATCCGATACTGCTGATTGATCCAAAATAAATTCTTTTTTGACCTTTTCGTCTGTCATGATTTCATGGATCGCTTTTTTGCCATCATCTGTATGGAGAATATCAACAAGCATCTTTTTTGTTTCTTCATAATTGAGTTTGCTTTCAACCTGGTTTGTCCCGCCTGCACAGGCAGTCATCATGACAACCAGACCAATTGGCAGCAAAAGAAATTTCTTCTTCATCCCAACAGACTCCCTTCAAAAATTGGCGCTTACTCTTAGAATGAAGAAAACTTCTATCATTTATTCGCCTAAAGAGAATGCCTGGATTTTTCGAGTTCGTGTTGGTACAATGAAGTGTGGCGACTTTTGTCAAAAGGCGTCCTTATTTTAGAGAAAATAGAATGCAATTTTGCAATGCTGGGGGAAAAATAGTGACTAGCCGAAATTGGGTAAAATTATTTATTAACACATTGATGCTCGGAGCAATTACAACCGCTATCACAGGTTTTATTGTTCGTTGGGGAGAATTTTCCCCGTTATTTTCGAAATTGGATATCGTGGAGATTCTATCAGTCCTATTTTGGCTTGTTGGAATAGGGTTTATTTTCAGCCTTTTAAGCCAAATGGGCTTCTTTGCCTATTTGACTGTCCACCGCTTTGGACTGGGGATTTTTAAGTCAGCCAAGCTTTGGAACAGTGTACAGACAGTGATTGTGGCGTTTGTCTTATTTGATCTTATATATTTACGATATACTGCTTTTGCAAAAGAAGGAGAGGGGCTGCTGCCGTATTTTGTCCCCGCATTGATTGTTCTTGGTGCGGGTCTCCTTGTAGCGTGGCGAAAGATGAGCCTGACCAATAAAGAAGCATTTATCCCGGCTTTATTCTTTATGGTTGTTGGAACAGTGTTGGAGTGGGTACCGATTCTCAGGGTAAATGAAGGCAGTTGGTTTTATCTGATGTTGGTCCCGCTGCTTGTCTGTAATGCGTATCAAATCTTAGTTCTTCATAAGCTAAATGAAAAATCTTTGGAAGAACGAAAGAGGCTTCAAGAGAGATCTAAACCAGTGGTAGAAACGTCAGCAAAAAAGAAAAAACGAAACAAGCCGTCCCGATAATTGGACGGCTTGTTTTTTAACGAGGGACGGACTTTTACCTTAGGGGTGACAAATCCCATTCATTATCTGACTTCTTCCGATTTAGCTTTCCCATTTGCAATCATTTCCGATACCGTTACAAAATTAAGTCCTTTCCCTTTCAACCCTTTTATAATATCGGGGAGTGCTTTAGCAGTTTGTTTGGCGGAGTCTGAAGCATGGAGAAGCACGATATCTCCCGGAGCCGCTTTATTGATGTTTGTAAGAATTTTCTTCACTCCGGGATTGGTCCAATCCTCAGAGTCAATGCTCCAGTGGACAACGGTAAAACCGAACCGTTCGGCAATTTTTAAGGTCCTTTTATCAAAATGCCCAGTTGGAGCCCGGATCAACGTAATTTTTTTTATATTCAACTTCCCAAAAGCCGTTTGCGCTTTTGCTAGGTCTTTTCTTATTTCCGTATCTTCTATGGAAGTATAGTCCTCGTATCCGTATCCTAGAATCCCTATCTCAAATCCTTGTTTTACAATTCGTTCCACCAAATCGGGATGGCGTTCTGCCCATGCGCCGGACAGGAAGAAGGTGGCGGACTTAACATTTTCCTTTTCGAGCACATCCAAAATCGGGGCTGCCTTTTCATCTCCCCAGCCGATGTTGAAGGTAAGGGCAATATCCTTTTCTCCTTTATAAACCGCTTTAGGCCCTTCTTTAGTGGAAAACACGGGTACTTGAACCAAATTTTCCATGTAAACAATCCATGCAGTGAAAAACGCGGAGACGATTATGAGAACAATTTGTTTCATTCTCTTTCCATTTAACACAACAAAAAAATTCACCTTCATGACCCCCGTCCATCCTGTTCCTTGTCCTAAATGTATGTGTTTCAGGCAGAAAGTATGAATAAAAATCATCTCTCGCTTTACATACATCTTGAATGATCTGGAAAGTATAATGACAAAGTTTTACTCAGAGGTGGTCAATGGATGTTCGGTTTGCTTATAAATGAGAAAGAAGTAAAGGAAATTGAATACCTGGTTAAAAGGGAAATGGAAGAAATCCTATTTGACCTGGAAGATGATAGAATTGACACTATAGCAAAACAAGCTATGGAGGACCGGTACAGCGTATTATTTACGTTGTTCAGGAGAATAGCCCAGCCTGGCGATTGCCTTAAATACATGCGCAAAAAGGCTAGATACAAATAGTTGGTTTTTCAAAAAAGAAACTGTTGACTTTGCATTTCTATGTTGATATAGTAATAAACGTTGCTGTTAGACGGCAACCTAGCAACCTTGAAAAAAGCTATTGACTTTGAGGTTGGCACTGTGTTATACTTAAAAAGTCGCGATTGAGCGACATCACTTATGTGCCAAAGAGTTTAGAGAATCAATTTCTCGGCTCGCCACAAGGTTTTAAGATTTTTTCAAAAAAGTCTTGTTCCTTGAAAACTAAACAAACAAGCGTCAACAAACAATAATATAGTGATCTTCGGATCACTAGCCAACGTAACTTTATGAGCTAAACTCATACTCTTTCTTGGAGAGTTTGATCCTGGCTCAGGACGAACG
>NZ_QWEG01000017.1 GCF_003515685.1 Neobacillus notoginsengisoli
ATGCAGGGAAAAGGATTATCCGGTATTAGCCCCGGTTTCCCGGAGTTATCCCAGTCTTACAGGCAGGTTGCCCACGTGTTACTCACCCGTCCGCCGCTAAAGTTTCAAAAGCAAGCTTTTGAAACTTTCGCTCGACTTGCATGTATTAGGCACGCCGCCAGCGTTCGTCCTGAGCCAGGATCAAACTCTCCAAGAAAGAGTATGAGTTTAGCTCATAAAGTTACGTTGGCTAGTGATCCGAAAATCACTATATTATTGTTTGTTGACGCTTGTTTGTTTAGTTTTCAAAGAGCAATAATCTTGTTGTATTACTTAACTCGAAACTTCACACCGCCGTAAGAGGCGACTTTTATACTATAACACGAAGTTTCATGTTGTGTCAATACTTTTTTAACCCGTCGCTTCCGAAAGACGTTTAAGTTCAATTCGTAGCGACGGATACTAATATAACAAGTTTTTTACTATAGGTCAATACCTTTTTTGTTTTTTTGAAATAATAATATTTAAATGGCGTTCCCAATCCGATAGTACCTATGGAATAACCCTGAGCTTTTGGTTTCAACCTGGAACGCTTCAATTAGATTCTTTTCAGCAAGGTATTCAAGCAATACACTCAGGTCAACTGAATAATGTTTAAGTTCTTCTTCTTTCATTAGTTCACCAATCGTCCAGGCTTCTTTATTTTTTAATAAATTGAGCAGGTGGGCAGCGCCAACTTTTGTCCTTGAGTGGATAAGAAATTCACTGGCTAGAAAAAGCAACTCAAGCCTTTTCTCCAAACCCTCTTCACTTGTTACAAGTTCCTCATACAGTTTGAAAAGCTCCGGATCAATTTGCTTTACCTGATTCCAGACTGTCAATTCAGGATGAAACCCATTTTCGATCACCGCCAGTCGCGCAAGATGATGCAACGAGTGAACAACATAATTGAATGCATCAAGATATTGTCCATTTTCAAAAAAGGCCTTTCCATCCAGGTAGCGGCGGATTAATTTCGCAAATTCAATTCCCATTTTTATTTTACGGCCGTAAAACGGAAAATCCCTGAATTCAATAAGGAGCTTCTTAATATATTCATTCCTGTCAAAAACGACTTTCCCACTATATAGCCATTCAAATATTTTTTTATTTGTTCCAAGAAGCATCCATTCACGGAGCATTGACTCCGTTATGGTGTGCAGAGCGGCTTTTTTGCAGTCATACGAATAATGTTTTATTGTTAGATGTTCATCCGCATCATGTACGATTACAAGCAGAATTGCATCAAAAAAATCAGTCGTTGGGCTGTTTTTTTCTTTTTTCTCAATAACTAAAACTCCAAGTGTATTTTCCTGGCTGGCCCTCTCCTGATAAACTGGCCGAAGGATATCTTCCATCATCTTTCCTCCATCTATACATTGCATTTTCATGTCTCGTCCCAATAGCTGGCTTGGCATGAATCGCTTTTCTACTTATATAAAATTAGCGGGTATGAAGTGAAAACTCAATATTGCCTCCAAAGAAACTCACTTCTTAAATATAGTTTCGACAATAATTTCATTTTTTCCTTCCTATTAATACAAGCAATTTTTTCTTCATTCCAAATCATACGCTACGTTTCCCCCTATGCCGTGGTATGATATAGTTAGAAATCGGGAGGGAATTGCATGGGTAAGTATTCAAGCAAAATTAATAAAATCCGTACATTTGCGCTTAGCCTTATTTTCATCGGATTTATCGTTATGTATGGCGGCATATTTTTCCGGACTTCACCTTTATTGATGACCATCTTTATGCTGGTCGGTTTTTTATTCATTATTGCCAGCACAGTCGTATACTTCTGGATTGGCATGCTTTCCACTAAGACCGTTCAAGTAGTCTGTCCTGGCTGCGGCAGGCACACAAAGATGCTCGGCCGAGTTGATATGTGCATGTATTGCCGAGAACCGCTTACACTCGATCCGAGTCTTGAAGGTAAAGATTTCGATGAATCATATAATAGAAAATAATACACACCAAAAAACGCCTGGAAATTTACCAGGCGTTTTTTTGACAAGACAATTTTAGATTCTCCCAAAACCATCAGTGAGCTTCGTTCGAATTACATTCCGGGCACTCTCCATAGATTTCCATTCTATGGTGGGCTACTTTAAAACCGGTTACGTGGGATGCGAGGTGTTCAACCTCATCTAGCCCCGGGTAGAAAAAGTCGACTATTTTATTGCACTTTTCACAGATAATATGGTAATGGTCAGACGTTTTAAAATCAAACCTGCTTGAAGCGTCTCCATAGGTCAGTTCTTTGACCAAACCTACTTCTTTAAAAACACGAAGGTTGTTATAAACTGTTGCAACGCTCATGTTCGGGAATTTTCCTTCAAGCGCTTTGTAAATATCATCTGCAGTCGGGTGCGACATGGATTGAATTAAATATTCCAGTATTGCATGGCGTTGAGGTGTCATTCTCACACCTGTTTCCTTTAACACATTCAATGCATCTTTCAATTGTTGTGGCACCGTCATGCACCTCTCTTCTATACATAAATTCTTATATTGTAATTGTTATAAATAGTTTATCTCTAAAGTACTGGTTTTGTCAATACATGCGCATTCTATAAAGGATTCTCATTCTTGATGAAGGGTCTTCTCCTCAGCCCCAAGTTTTGCATTTAGATACCTTGCAGTCACAAACAGGAGGTCGGATAATCGGTTTAAATAAGCTAGTACGAGTGGGTTTACCGACTCACCAAGGGAAACAGCGGCCCTTTCTGCCCTTCTCGCCACAGTCCTGGCAACATGAAAGGCCGCCCCCGCGGGATGACCCCCCGGAAGAATGAAGTTTGTTAAGGATGGCAGGCTTGAATCCCAGTCATCAATCTGCTTTTCCATTTCCTCAATGTCAGACTGTTTCAGTGTCCATTTTACCTCTTTCCCTTCAGGGGTCGCCAGCTCAGCGCCAACGTGGAAAAGCTGCGTCTGGATTTTATGATATACATTGCTGACTTTTTCTTTTCCGGCAAAAAATTCATTTTGCAAAAGTGAAAGTGCGAGTCCAATCGCTGAATTGGTTTCATCACACGTTCCATACGCTTCAACCTTCGCATCATCCTTGGCAACCCGGCTACCATAAATAAGCGACGTTGTGCCTTTATCCCCCGATTTCGTATAGATTTTCATTTTTAATACCCCCTGGATAAATCAATCCCATTGATAAAGTTTTCTTCCTTATTAACATATGCTCGAAGGTTATGTTTAAATATCTCAAATGAACGTGGCAAATATTGCCTCGTAATACTGGAAAGGGGCGGCGTTACCGTTACATTGTCCATTTTCCAGAAAGGATGCCCTTTTGGCAGTGGTTCTGTTTTAAAAACATCCAGATAGGCATGCGCGATCATCCGCTCTTCCATTACCTTTAGAAGAACTTCCTCTTTCACAAGATCGCCTCTGCCAATATTGATGAAAACAGCAGAATCCTTCATCAATTTAAAATGCCCTACTTCAAGCAAATAACGCGTTTCATAAGTACTTGGCAAAACAGATAAAACGAAATCAGCCTGCGGCAGCCATGCGCTGATATTCGCGAAAGTATCTGTCTGGTCCGCATACTCATGCTGCTTTCCGCTGCGATTGATACCTGTAACAGTCATCCTGAAAGCCTTCGCCAGCCGGGCGGTTTCTCCGCCGATTGCCCCTATACCAAGAACGAGCAAATTTTTTCCAGCCAACTCCTCAACTTTTACCTTTCTATCCCAATCCTCCTGCTGCTCCTTCCTCTGTAAAAGAGGATATTGTTTCACATGCTGCAGCATGGTGCCAAGCGTAAATTCAGCCATTGGGATTTTGTGTATGCCCCTGACATTCGTGACCAAGATATCTCTTTTGGCGCACTCTTCAAAAGGCATCCTGTCCATGCCGGCTGACATGACCATGATCCACTTTAGATTTTTTGCTTTCTCAATATAGCTATTGTCCAAATCTTCCCCATATGTAACGTAAATCTCAGCTTCCTCCGCCAGACTTCCGGCGGACTTCATTTTGCAAAAATGAAACTCATGCTCTGGAAATTCGGCTTGTATTTCGTTCTGGAGCTTTTCCGATGGTATGAAGGTAAATAATATTTTCATTAAGGCACCCCTGTTTTTTTCTTAAATCATACCACCCGTGATCATTTTCTTGAAATTTTCAGACTTCCGCAACAAAAAAAAAGAAGGCCGGTTTCCCGGCCTTAAAGGCTTTTAATCTGAGGAGGTATGCCCTACTATAAGGTATTCCCGCGATCTATGATTGCATGGACATCAGCCTTATCTATTAAAAATAGGCATCAGGCGTTTGCCCTGACAAATTCGAGTGCTTCTTCCACATGCCCTTTTACTCTCACACCGCGCCACTCTTTCGCAATTCTTCCTTCCTTATCAATGACAAATGTACTTCTTTCAATACCCATATATTCCTTGCCGAAATTTTTTTTAAGCTTCCAAACCCCGTAAGCCTCGGCAGCCTCGTGCTCCGTATCAGCCAATAGAAGGAAGGGGAGGTCGTATTTTTCAATGAACTTCTTATGCCTTTCCACTGGATCCGGACTGACTCCGATGACAACTGCATTCACATCTTCAAAGCTTTGATGCTGATCGCGGAAATCGCATGCCTGCGTTGTGCAGCCAGGCGTCATGTCCTTTGGATAAAAATAAAGGACAACATTTTTTCCCTTGAAATCAGATAGTTTTACTTGCTTTCCATCAACCGATGGCAGGCTGAAATCCGGCGCCATCGCTCCTGTTTGAACAGTCATTTCCACCACTCCATTCTCGAATTGTACCTGCCTTTAGACTACCCAATCTATTGGAACAGTACAACTTTTCCGGCTTAAACTAGCCGGTTCGAAAAGATGCGGTGATTATTCCCTATCCATGACAGCCCTCGCCACAAAGGCAGCCGGAATCGTATAGCCGACAAGCGCTTCCAGAAGCGCCAGCCATCTGCCTGCACCAAGCGGTACGACATCACCGTGACCGACTGAAAATAAAGTCATCGCGCTAAAATAGACAGCCGTTTCTGCCTTTTGCAAAAAGGCGGTGCCGCCTGGCCTCCCAGCTTCGGCGAGAACGGGTTCCGCATATAACCCAAGCAACAAATAGACCATCCCAAAGCCGGTCAAAACAGTGAAATAAACCATTCCCAGGTAAAGAAAATTCTCGAATGAGATAAGACTCCCTCTGTTTCTGTTCGGAACAAACAGCGTTCTAAGGCTCATAAACAGGCAAATACCGGTGCCAATCAACAATACATAATACAATTGACCCACCACCCCGAAATTCTTCAGCCAATCTACCCCACCTTAAGGGACAGTAAGCCTCCTTTGAAGGCAACTGTCCCTTAAGGTCCGATTGGTCAGTTACAGTGAAACTTGCCGCTGTGCGTTTCAGCGGCTTAGTTGAACCAATCGGCTTCGTACTGCCGCATAATCCCCGCTCTAGCGGAGATATTAACGGCAGTAGAGCGGGACTAACCATCAGTAGGGAAAGGCACCCTACTGATGGCAGTTTCACTTAATCCTATGCCGACTTGTCCTTGTTTAGAGCAGTATTCGGGTATGATAAAACAATAAAGCCTGTCACCGCAATAGCGGGAACAGGCGGTCCTTCCGATTCTGGAACCTACCATTCAAAGCCCTGCTGCTCCATTTGCTTACGCAAGCGCTTAAGCGCCTGCTGATGAAGCTGGGAAGCCCTTGATTTATGTACCCCCAGGACAACACTTACATCCGTAAGGGTAAGATTTTCGTAATAAACCAAAGCAAGGGTTAATTTTTCCCTTTCAGGCAATGCATCAATGAATGAGGCAAGTGCCTTTTTTCGTTCCTTCGTTTCGAGCCATTCATCCTGCCTAAGTGTATTTGTATCTTCAATTTGTTTAACCGGTGAAGCTTCCTCCTGGTCCAAAGGTTCATTTAGTGAATCCTGATTGATAAAGGATAGCTGCATTTGGGTTTGTTCATACTCCGCTTTGCTCATACCAAGGTGCGTGCTGACTTCTGAAGTTGTGGGGCGGCGCAAATACACTTGTTCCAATTCTTCTACCGCCTTGCGTATTTTCTTTTCCTTCGTACGCAAGGTGCGCGAAACATGGTCCGTCTGTCGAAGACCATCAAGTATCTCCCCGCGGATTCTTTGTACGGCATACGTTTCAAATTTGACTCCCTGGCCGGGATTAAATTTCAGGCCTGCATCCCAAAGTCCTGTCATGCCGAACGAGAACAACTCACTCTCATCCGCTTTATCGGACAATCTTTTTTTCATCTGGGTTACAACCAGACGGACCAAAGGAATATATTCATCCAATTCTTTTTCAGCATTCCAATTCAAATGAACTCCCCCTTTCCATCAATCCTGATTATCCTGTCCAATGGCTTAGGCAATTTTACGACATTCATTTATGACCTGAGCATTTTCGTTAGGCTGCTGATAAACCCTTTCATTCCGCCTTTTTCGTGGTTGACGGCTGTACCGTCACTAAATCTGACAGCCAACTTTTTCATCATCAATGAAGCGGGGGATCGTGGATTAGCGGTATAAAAAGGAACCTGTTTCAAAACAGAACGTGTGACAGCTGAATCATCCGGAATGGCGCCAAATATTTTTATATCCCTATTCAGGAAGGACTGGACGGCCATTTTAAATTTACCGGCGGCTTCCATTCCTTCACGGTAGTGGCCAACCCTGTTAATTAGCAAATGAAAAGAAATTGTTTCTTTTTGGTTATGCAAAATTTTGACGACGGAATACGCGTCTGCCATTGAGGTTGGTTCTGGTGTTGTCAATAGGATGATATCATCCGCTGATAGGTGGCAGCGCTGCGATTCAAGCGTCATGCCAGCTCCCGTATCAATCAGGACAATATCCGCATACCCCTGCAGCTTCTCTAACTCCCGGAAAAAATAATCTCTTTCTTCTTCCTCCAACTTACAGAGCTGTTGGAATCCGGACCCTCCAGCCAGATATTCAAGGCCGCGCGGACCTTTTTCAAGAACTTCCCAAATGTTTTTACGGAGCCTGACCATGTCAAAAAGGTGATGCCTCGGGGCCGTACCCATTAAGATATCTAGATTGGCCATGCCTATATCAAGATCAATGACAACAACCTTTTGCCCAAGTTCCATAAGGCTGAGCGCAAAATTTAATGTAAAGTTTGATTTTCCGACGCCGCCCTTTCCGCTTGCGACAGTCACAACACGGGTAAAAGGTCGTCCGCGCCCCGCCAGGGATTCAGACAATTGCCTTAACTGGTATGCCTGGTCGTTCAGCATGTTTATCGACTCCTAGAAGCTTTTTCGCCATATATTCAGCGTCAGCATGTATAATATCCTGCGGAACTTCTTGCCCAGTGCAAAGATAGGATAAAGGGTAAGGGTAGTGATAGACCATATTAAGGGCTGCCCCGAAACAGGTCGTTTCATCCCATTTTGTCAAAATGAGTTTGTCGATTGGAATAGTTTTCATTTGTTCGACAATCTTCTTCATGTCCTTCCAACGCGATGCCATGCTTAGGACAAGGTAGTTTTCCTGAAGGGAGTCGTACCGTAAAAAGTGATTAATTTCTTCTATATATTCTTGTTCCAAATAGTTGCGTCCAGCTGTATCCATGAAAATCACCTGACGCCCCTTTAAAGCGGTTATGGCATTTACCAATTCATCAGCCTTCATGACAACTTCCAGCGGAATATTTAAAATGTCCGCATAGGTTAACATTTGTTCTACAGCGGCAATCCGGAAGGTATCCGCTGTAAGCAGTCCCACTTTCTGTTTGTGTTGAAAGACACGGGCAGCTGCAAGCTTGGCAATCGTTGTTGTTTTCCCTACCCCAGTAGGGCCAACAAGAGTAATTAATAACGGGCTTCCCTCATTGTCGGGATTTTCATCTTTTTCCCTGCAGATGCCTTCTTCGAACAGTTCTGCAACGATGGATACTAGGAGGCTTTCCAGTTCCCTGTCACCCATTCCAGCTGTCCGCATTTCCGCCTTCTTGACAATATACTGAATGACTTCCTTGTCGACCTCATGTTCTTCAAGATGCAGGACCCATTTGTCCAGCCCGTTATTCCGTGGAGGATGTATAGCTGGTGCATCCCTTGTTTTCATAAGTGAGTGAATCAGGCTTTTTACCTCGGATAACTCTTTCAAGACATCGGGTTCCGGAGAAGCTGTTGCTGTATCCTCTGCCTTACCGTTGGCCGGAGTGCTTTTGACAGGCAGCTCTTTGGATAGGTCTGCTGCAGCCACTACTTCGACTTGTTTTTTTCCGAATAGTCCAAGGAAACCGCCAGTCCGAATGTCCTTGGAATTCAAGATAAACGCTTCAGGGCCCAAATCACGAAAGATCATTGGATACACATCCGGCAAATGATCGACGACATAGGTTTTAATCATCATACTTTAACCACTCCAACACTCTTTACTTCGACATTCGGTTCGAGCTCATTATAAGAAAGAATCGGGATATCGCTGAATGCCCGTTCTAGCAGCTGCCTTACATACATCCTGATTCCGGAGGATGACAAAATGACAGGACGGACTCCCATCTCGGCCATTTCCTGGATGGATTGTGTAAAGGAATGAATCAATTGATTCGCCGATTCTGGATCGATGGCGAGAATATCTCCCTGCTCGGAACGCTGTATCGATTCCGCCAATTTCTTCTCAATGCCCGCACCCACCTGGATGGCGTGTATTATCCCGTTTTCTACGTGCTGAGAGGTCAATTGGCGGGATAGTGATTGCCGGACATACTCAGTCAGGATATCGGTATTTTTTGTGTATGCCGCATATTCGGCAAGCGCTTCAAAAATGACCGAGAGGCTTCTGATCGAAACATTCTCCTTTAATAACTTTTGTAGCACCTTCTGGATATCGCCCAAGCTTAAAACATTTGGAATCAGTTCTTCCACAAGGGAAGGATGGGTTTCTTTCAAGTGGTTGATCAGATGGCTCGTCTCTTCTCTCCCCAATACTTCATGGGCATATTTCTTAATCGTTTCCGACAAGTGGGTGCTGATTACTGAAGATGGATCAATAACGGTATAACCGAATAGCTCCGCTTCTTCTTTTTGGCCCTCAGTAATCCATAGTGCAGGGAGCCCGAATGTAGGCTCGGTCGTTTCAACCCCGCCAATGCCATGTTCCTCATCAACTGGGTTGAGCATCAAGAAGTGATCGAGCATAATTTCTCCACCCGCGACAGGATTGCCTTTTATTTTAATGACATATTCATTATGTTGAAGCTGGATATTGTCCCGAATGCGGATAACAGGAACAACGAGTCCAAGTTCCATGGCAATCTGCCTGCGAATCGCAACGACCCTGTCAAGCAAATCCCCACCTTGGTTTACATCAGCAAGCATAATGAGTCCGATGCCGAATTCAAACTCAATCGGATCTTCCCGAAGCAAATGAAAGACATTTTCTGGCTTCCTTACTTCTTCAAGTTCCTGTTCGGCCTGATTATTTTCATCAACAGATTCGCCTATTGTCTGCTTTTTCTGGATTTGATACCCTGCGAAAGCCAACAATCCTGCTATCCCCCATGTCAGGAAGATACCGATTGGTGTAAACAGTCCGAACAGTGCAATAACCCCCGCCACTATGTAGAGAAGATGTGGATAGGAAAACATTTGATTTGTTAGGTCATCACCAAGACTTCCCTCAGACGCCGCCCTTGTCACCACAATACCTGTCGCGGTTGAAATTAACAGTGCCGGTATTTGGCTGACAAGCCCGTCCCCGACAGACAAAAGCGTAAATGTGCTTACCGCTTCCGTTAAAGCCATTCCATGAGTTGTCATTCCAATTGCAAAACCGGCTGTAATGTTAATGATCAAAATAATGATGCTGGCAATCGCATCTCCTTTGACGAATTTGCTCGCACCGTCCATGGAGCCGTAAAAATCCGCTTCCTGCTCGACCTTTTTACGGCGGGCGCGGGCCTCCTGGTCATTAATCATCCCGGTATTCAAGTCTGCATCAATACTCATCTGCTTTCCCGGCATTGCATCAAGCGTAAAACGGGCAGCAACTTCGGCCACACGCTCCGAACCCTTTGTAATGACAATAAACTGAATAATGACGAGGATCAGGAAAACGATAAATCCGACGACGGCGTTCCCGCCGATTACAAAGCTGCCAAATGCTTCGATGACCTTTCCTCCATCTGCGTGAGAAAGGATTGAGCGGGTAGTGGAAACACTCAAGGCAAGCCGGAATAAAGTTGTCAGCAATACGACAGAAGGAAAGATTGAAAAGTCGAGCGCCTCTTTCATGTTCATTGTAATTAACAGAATCATAATGGCCATTGAAAGATTTAATATGAGCAATATATCAAGCATAAAAGTTGGTATCGGGATGACCATCATGACCACAATCAGTATGACAGCCACCAGGACACCCATATTTTTCATTGACATTCCTTCACCCTCTACTTGCTTAAAGTTCCTTTAACACGATAGACGTAAGCGAGCACCTCGGCTACAGCTTTAAATAGTTCTTCGGGAATTTCCTCCCCCACCTCAACGCCTGCATACAGGGCACGGGCAAGAGGTTTGTTTTCCATAATGACAACCCGATGCTCCTTCGCGACTTCCCTGATTTTCAAAGCAAGGAAGTCCGCCCCTTTGGCAACGACGGTAGGGACACTCATTTTTCCCGCCTCATAGGCAATCGCGACTGCAAAGTGAGTCGGATTTGTGATAATCACTTGTGCTTTCGGAATATCCTGCATCATTCTGAAGCTTGCAACCTGCCTTTGTTTTTCTTTGATTTTTTGCTTAACCAGCGGGTCGCCCTCAGTTTTTTTATGTTCATCCTTAATATCCTGCTTGGACATTTTCAGTTTTTTTGCATGGTCATATCGTTGGTAAAAGAGGTCACCGACTGCAAGTACAAGATAGGCCGCGGAGATAACCATCCCCATTTTGACGGTAAGGGAAGCTAGCAACCCCACAATAGACAGAGGCTCCATCTGGGGCAGTTTCAACAGAATTCCTTTTTGCTTCCAAAGAAATATCCCCGCTACAGTCGTGATGAGTAAAACCTTTAGAATCGATTTAAGCAACTCGACAATACTTCTCATCGAAAAGATCCTTTTCGCTCCTGAAATAGGATCGATTTTTTTCAAATCCATTTTGATGGATTCCGGAGCAACGAGGAATCCAACTTGTGATATTGTAGAAACAATGGCCGCCAGCCAGGCAATAACGATGATTGGGGCGGCAATCAGTACGGCATTGAACAAAATATTTTTAAATAACAATACAACTGATTCCTCTGTCAGATGATATAAAAGAGAATTAGACAGGCTTACTTTAAACATTTGAAGCAGCCTCCCACCCGCATATTCCCCATAAATAGCCAGGAAGGAAAAAGAGCCCAAGAGAACGACTGCATTTGATAAATCGGTACTTTTGGCCACCTGTCCCTTTTTGCGGGCATCTTGCTTTTTTCTTGGTGTAGCCTTTTCAGTTTTTTCAGCAAATAGCTGCAGGTCCAATCTAACAAGCATGGTCATTCATCCTTTAAGTTCCGATCATTTTCAAGAGCTGTCCGGTAGATTGGGTCATGACACGGATTAGCATTCCGACTACATAAAAGAAAACAGGCATTGTCACAAATAACACAATATAATGAGCAAATAGCTTAATTGGGATTCCAACAACAAACAGGTTCATTTGCGGAACCATTTTTGAAAGCATGCCAAGCGCTATATCGACCATAAAAATGGTACCTAACATCGGAGCTGCGATTAAAACCGCAATCCAAAACATGTTTTTCAAAATAGAGAGCGACAGTTTCGCCATATTTTCCGAAGCCTCACTGGGAAGCCACATTTCGGGCGGAATCCATTGAAAACTCGCAATCGCCCCTTGCAGGAGGATATGATGGCCATCCACGGCTAGAAAAAGTAAAATTGCCATGGCATAATAAAAGCGCCCTGTAATATGCTCCTGAACTCCTGTCTGGGGATTGAACATTGTCGACATCGCCAGTCCGCTTTGCATGTCGACGAAGCTTCCGCCAAGCTGGATAGCATAGATTAATACCGAAGCAAAAAAACCGAGACTTAGGCCAACTATCGTTTCTTTTAAAATCAATAACGTATAAATGGAGTCCATTTCTGCGATAGGTACAGGCTCAATGACACCCGAGACGAGTACAGTTGTAAAAAAAGCAAAGCCGATCTTGAAATGGCCCGGTACCTGCTTGTCCTTCCAGACAGGTGCCGCCAAAAAGAAACTGGCCAGCCGGACAAATACGAGAAGCCAATAAGGCAAGAATGCAAGTATATCCATTCTGGTTTATCCTATATAACTTGTCAGGTTGGACAGAATATTTCGAGTGAAATCGACCATTTGCGTTAGCATCCACGGTCCAAAAAACAAAAGGCTTACAAAGACGGCGATAATTTTGGGCGTAAAAGCCAAAGTCTGTTCCTGAATCTGGGTTATCGCCTGAAAGATACTGACGGTCAGTCCAATGACAAGGGCAATTCCGAGAACAGGTGCAAGGACCATTAACGTTAAATAGATTGAACTTTGGGCAAGCCCCATAATACTGTCGGGTGTCATACGATTTCTCCTTATGAAAAACTTACAAACAACGATTTCACGACTAAATGCCATCCATCAACAAGTATAAATAGAAGGATTTTAAATGGCAGGGAAATAAGTGAAGGCGGAACCATCATCATTCCCATTGCCATCAGCACACTGGCAACAATCATATCGATTATGATAAAAGGAACAAAAATTAAGAATCCCATTTGGAAAGCTGTTTTGAGTTCACTAATGGCAAAGGCGGGAACGAGGGCTGTCAGAGGAATGTCCTTGATTCCGTTTATTTCTACAGGCTCCCTGTAATCCAGAAAAAGTTTCAAATCACTTTCCCTTGTCTGTTTTGCCATAAATACTTTAATCGGCCCGCTTGCTTTATCAAACGCCTCTTCCTGGGCAATTTCCCCCGCAAGAAATGGCTGGAGAGCATCTTTATTCATTTCTTGAAACGTAGGGCCCATGATAAAAAATGTAAAAATCATACTAAGCCCCATGATCACCTGAGCCGGGGGCATTGTCTGGGTCCCAATTGCGGTCCGGACGAAGGAAAGTACGATTGCAATTCTAGTAAATGAAGTCATGAGCAGCAAGAGCCCTGGCGCGACAGAAAGAACGGTCAGCAAGAGTAATAACCTAATTGACAATGCCGTGTCTTCCAGATTTCCTGTTCCGCCAATGTCCAAGCTAATCCCAGGAATGGACATTTGGGCGGAAGCTGACTCTTGGATGAGCAAAAATATCATAGGGATGATTATGGCAACCTTTTTTAAATCAATCCGCTTCCTCATTTGTGTTCATTCTCCTGTCCAGATCTAGGGTTTCCCTCTTTCAGCTGTTTGACGAGAAGCTCTTTCCACTTTTCGTATGAGGTTTGCTTCAGCTTGGAGCCCCAATCTAGGACGGCTTCATCCGGCTTGATCGCCGCCGATTCCAAAAGCCTTGACTGCTCTTCGCCAGGCGGAATCATTCTAATCAGCTGAATAGAAGCACCAACACCCAAGATGTAGAGGGTATCGCCTATCATCAGGAGCTGGACAGACCGGTTGTTTCCTAATGGGTGGCCACCGATGCCATGGAAGGCACCACCTCTGCCGGCTAAATTGCCGCGCTTGGATAGAAATTTTAAGACAAAGTAGAGAAGCGCTATTATTAATAGGAAGGAACTGATAAATTTCAGGGCATAGGGCAAAATCGACGTGCTTCCTGGCTTATTTATTTCAACAGTTTCATTGTTTTCATGTTCAGTATTCTTTTCGTACTTTTCATAAACATTACTTTCGGAGGCCGCCGTTACTGTCAGCGGCACTAGCAATAGGATCAGGCTCGAAGCCAGTAAAATGATTATATTTCTACAACTCACAAGATTGTACCTCTCACCTGATTTTTTTCTCCTTGTCCCGGTCGGAAATCACTTCTGTAACTCGTACTGCAAATTTGTCATCCATGACGACGACCTCACCTGTGGCAATTTGCTGCTGGTTTACGAGGACATCAACATATTCCCCGGCCAGTTTATTTAGGCCGATGACTGAACCTTTTTTCAGTTCGAGTAGTTCCCTTACTGTTTTTACAGCCCTTCCCAGTTCGAATTCGACTTGAAGAGTTACATCTGTCAGCATATTGATCTCATTGTTCCCCGGAGAAATGGAAGCCTGTTCGGAAAATGGGGAAAACTGGACTGACTGAACAGCTCCAAAATTGCCTGGCTTTTTCTCTTTCATTCACATTTCCACCCTTTCGTGAAAATTTTTGCTCCCGGTTCCGTGTACTTGCTATATCATAGCGTTTTGATGAAAATGGCGGATAGACGCAATCTCATCCAGCACGTCTTGTTCCACTTTTTTTTGCTGCTCCAAATAGGAATTTAGTGATTTCTCACGCAAAGAGGTCCATGTTTTTGCCTCTTTTTGCTTGGAGAGGAGCTCATCTTTTTTGACTGCAATTTCCCTGTCAACCTCCGCCAGTTTCTTTTCGAAACTAGCGATTTTCTTATCCAAAAAACCGAGGTACTCATTACGTTGTAGAATGTGCGAGATGAAAGTAACATTATTCTGCTGTTCCCACTGAGCAGCGCAATCGAGCCTATTTTGCCTGAGGGAATTCAATTCTTTCTGGATTCCTTCTTTTTTAATTGTCAGCCGCCCCACCTCAGATAAAGTCAAATCTTTCTCTTTTTCTTTCAAAGATAGAATGTTTTCGTAAGCGAATTGAAAGGTCATATTTCATTCTCTCCAAATTGATTTAGTAGTTGGCTGATGGTTAAATCCAATGAAGAAGATTCATCGGTTCCTTGTTTAATAAACTCGTCAATCCATCCTTTAACATCCATTGCCTTATCAATATCACGGTCCGTCCCGCGCTTATAAGCGCCGATTTGAATGAGATCTTCCGCCTTTCGGTAAACACTCATATGCTTTTTCAGCATTTCCGCCGCTTGTATATGTTCCTTGTCTGCAATATCCTTCATAACCCGGCTCACACTGGCGAGTATATCGATAGCCGGATAAATGCCTTTTTGGGCTATTTTCCGGTCAAGGACAATATGCCCGTCCAAAATTCCTCTAACTGAGTCCGCGATAGGCTCATTCATGTCGTCCCCATCTACTAAAACCGTATAAAACGCTGTAATGCTGCCGTTTTCGTTTGTTCCGGCCCGCTCGAGAAGGCGGGGAAGCATCGCAAAAACGGAAGGAGTATAGCCCTTAGTCGTTGGGGGCTCACCAATCGCCAGCCCAATTTCCCTCTGGGCCATTGCAAATCGGGTAACAGAATCAAGCATAAGGTTGACGTTCATCCCCTGATCACGGAAAAACTCCGCAATGGCTGTTGCGACCATAGCTCCTTTGATCCGGATTAAGGCAGGCTGGTCGGATGTTGCTACAATCACGACCGAATTCTTTAATCCTTCCTGTCCGAGATCACGCTGGATAAAGTCAAGGACCTCCCTGCCCCGTTCTCCTATCAGACCGATGACATTCACGTCTGCTTCTGTATTCCGGGCAATCATGCCGAGGAGGGTGCTTTTTCCAACCCCACTACCGGCAAAAACCCCTACCCTCTGGCCTTTGCCAACTGTCAATAACCCATCGATTGACCGTATCCCGACACTCAGCGGGGACACAATCCTCGGCCTCGTCAGCGGGTTTGGAGGAAGGTTATCCGCTCCTGTTTCTAAAAGGCCTGCTGGAAACGCGCTCCCATCCATGGGATTTCCGAGTCCATCAAGCACTTTTCCGAGTAAATCCATCCCGACCTTGACGGATAATGGCTTCCCAGTGGAAACGACATCACAGCCGGGAGCAATTGAATGCAAGACATCGAGAGGCATAAGCAGAACTTTATGGTTCCGGAATCCTACCACTTCAGCTTTGATCGGTTTTTGCTGTTGCGGTGAAAGGATATGGCAAATATCACCCAATTTCACATCGGGTCCCTGTGACTCAATCGTCAATCCAATGACCTGGGTTACCTTGCCGTTCATTTTAATCGGATTAACGGTTTCAAGGACATCCCGATAGGCTTTAACATTCAATTTACTCACCGGTTACCTCCTTCTGAAAGGAAAGCAGGGCTTTTTTAATTTCGCCCAGCTGCATATCAATCCTCGCATCAATACTGCCTGAAGAAGTTCGGATGATGCAGCCTCCTTCGTCTATTGAATAATCTGGGAAAACCTTCACTTCAATCTGTCCGTTTTCTGGAGCCAGCAGTTGCTTCCGCTGTTTTTGTACATAAGAGAAATCCTCAGGAGCCACTCCGATTGAAACGGTCTCTGTTTCATAAACATCCGCCAACGTTCCCTTAATCAAATTGATGAGGGCTTCGGGATTTGTTTTTAACTCCTGCTGCAAAACCTTTCTGGCAATCTCAATCGTTAATTCAAGAACAAATGGCTCAGCTTCCTCAATGATTTCCGCTTTTTGCTGAAAAGCCTGCTCCAGTATTTCCGCTGCTTTTTGCAATTCGGAGACATACTGCCGTTTTCCATCATTTTTTCCATCTTCAACGCCAAGCTGATAGCCTTCCTGATAGCCCTTCCGCTTCTCTTCCTCGAGTTGGACGAGAAAAAGCTCCTCTTCCCGTTTTTTCCACTCTTCGAATTCATTTCGGTACTCTTCTAATTGTTTTTGCAATTCTAGTTCAATATCACAACCATATTCTTTTTCAGCAGCGGCCTGATTTTCTTCCTCTTTCGGCTCCACGGCCGGAATGCCAACTACCTTCGGGTTGTTTCTAATTTCAACATTGAACGATTTTACGAGCCTAGATGACAAGGTCCTTTGCCCCATTTCGTGAAATGATGATAGAACCTTCCTCCTCAAGCTTACGGACTATAGAAACAATCCGGCCCTGTGCGTCTTCAACATCCTTCAGGCGGACAGGTTCAGTTGAAGACATCTCTTCCTGCAGGCTCTCTTCACGACGCTTTGAAATATTTCGGAAGATTACATCCTTGACCCCTTGTGATGCTGTGCGAAGAGCTAGCGGAAGATCCTGATTTTGCACATCCATAAGTATTCGCTGAATAGACCGGTTATCAAGATAAGCAATATCATCAAATACAAACATTCTTTGCTTAATTTCATTTGCAAGCTCCGGTTCTTCTTCCTGCAATGTATCGAGGATATTCTTTTCAGTCCCCCTGTCGACACTGCTGAGAATGCTGACAATTGAATCAATGCCGCTTTGCGCATCATGGCTCTGTGAGCTGGTCATTGTAAGTTTTTCCTCCAAGACCTGTTCCACCTGCTGAACAATTATTGGTGAAGCAGTATCCATCATGGCAATTTTCATGGCGATTTCGATCTGCTGTTCAGGCGGGAAGGCAGCCAGGGTCGCAGCAGCCTTTTCCGAATCCAGGTACGACAGGACAAGCGCAATCGTCTGCGCATTTTCGTATTGGAGCAGGTTAAAAATTTGAATTTGCTCGACCTGCTGGATAAATTTGAACGGCTTATCAGCAGATCCATTGTCCATTCTCTTTAGGAAGCCCGCTGCTTTATCTGGTCCAAACGTCCTCTTCAGAAGATCCCTGGCAATATCGATTCCTCCGTAAGATACCAGATTCGCATCAACCGCCAGTTTATGGAATTCCTTCATAATATCGTTCTTCACATTTGAAGTGACTTTTCGTAAGCTAGTTATTTCTTTCGTAATAATTTCAATCTCTTTTTCATCGAGATGTTTCATAATCCCGGCAGATGCGTCCGGGCCTACCGAAAGCAGTAAGATGGCAGCCTTCTGAGTGTTCGTGTACTTTTCCATCAAATCGCCCCTTTAGTCCCTGGAAAGCCAATTCCGCAGAAGGCCGACAAATTCCTCAGGCTGCTCTTTGGCCATTTCCTCAACTTGCTTTTTAATAACAACTTTTTCATCCTCAACTGTACCCGCCACCTCAAGCTGTGCCGTTTGAACTTCAGAAAATGGATCATTTTCTTCAAATTCATGTTTATTCCTCCGTTTCACGAGGTATATAGAAAGGAGGACTGCCAAAACAGCAGCGGCAGCAAGGACATAGAGTGCCCATAATGGGAAACCAAAGCCTTTTTCCTCTGCTTGAGGTAATTCCGCTTTCCCGCTGAATTCCCTTGCAAAAACAGTGATTCTTGAAGATATATCATCTTCAGACAGGATTGAATTATCACTTAATGCAGTCCTGACTACGTTTGAAAGAATCTGTTGGATGCTTTGCTGGGTAACCAACGTCAATGATTCTGGGTTGGCGGGGTCTGGAGGTTCAACCCCGACATTGATCGTGATATCTTCAATCTTGTATGGGCTTTGCACGATTTCATTGGAGATCCGGTTCACTTCATAATTAACCCGTTTTTCAAGTTCTTCAGATGTATTTTCCTGTTCTCCGTTCGGAGAGGCGTAGCCGGGAATATCCGTCTGTCCTGTACCGGTTGTTTCGGATACAGCATCTCTTCCGCTGTACTTTTTCGATATTTCTTCAACGCTGACCGCGATGCCTTCCTTAGCTGATGGATCAGCGGATTGGACGAGATTTTCTTGTGTCTTTACTTGGTCGAAGTTCAATCTTACATACGTTTGGATCAGTACTTTATTTTGTCCAATGATTGTGCCTAGCAACTGCTGAAGGTCTGCTTGAATATCAGTTTCGATATCCTTTTGAATCTTCCGCTGCATTTCATAGTTATTTAGTGCACCGGCGGTTTCGTTTTGAATTGTCAGACCACGCCCATCCTGGTCTGTCATGACAATGTTTTCTTTGTCCAAATTCGGGACGCTTTTTGAAACGAGATGGTATAGTGTTTCAATTTGTTGTTGTTCGAGCTGATAGCCCGGCTCCATTTCAATGACAACTGACGCTGATGACGGTTTTTTCTGGTCTTCCCTAATGAACAGGCTTTCTTCAGGTGTGGAAATAACAACAGCGGCGTTTTTGACACCATCAACATGCCGCAGCAAATTGGAAACTTCCCCTTGTAGCGCCTCGCGTTCCATTGCGTCAAGCTGACGGTCCGTGGCCCCGAACTGTAGGTCTTTTGTCATATCAAAAAAACTGATGGATCCCGTTTTTGGCATGCCTTTTGCAGCCATGGACACAACAAGGTCCGCTGCGTCTTCTTGTGGAACAAGAATTTTTGTTCCATTGTGATCTAGCTTGTATTTCGTGTAGCCTTCTTTATCCAATGCCGCCTTGATGTCACCGATTTCCTTAGGACCCATCTCATTGCTGTAAAGCGGCACATAATCTGTTTTTGTTAAAAAATAAATTGATAGAGACAAAATTGTGATAATAGATAAAAAGGCCGCGATAAATACAACCTTCCGTTTTTGGCTGACCGAATTCCAATATTCTTGATACCGTTGCTTATATTGCCGTAATTGCTGATTCATGGCCGCTCCACTAACCTACTTTTTTTCATCATTAAATTTGCATTCTCATTATTTCCTGATAGGCTTCAATCGCCTTATCACGGACTTGGGCAGTCAGGGAAACAGCAATATTCGCCTTTTGGGCTGCAATGGTCACATCATGGAGATTGATGGCCTCTCCTCTGGCAAGGGCACCAGCCTTCATTTCGAAATTTTTGACTGCCCCGTTTGCATCCTGGATATGCTGGTTCAGCAAAGTACCAAAGGACGTTGATTCTCCAGCACTATGCGGCTTTTGAATAGTTGGAAAACTGGAATTGATCGGTTGTATATTGGAAATATTCATCACTTTTCTCCTTATCTGCCTATTTCAAGTGCTTTCACAAGCATGGCTTTTCCGGCGTTAAATGCGGTAACATTTGCTTCATACGCCCTGGAAGCCGACATCATATCAACCATCTCTTTTGTTATATCGACATTTGGCATGTGGACATACCCTTGTTCGTCGCTGTCCGGATTCGTGGGATCATAGACTGCTTTAAAAGGAGTTTGATCCTCGATGACTCTTGTTGCACGCACTCCTGTCAGTTCTTTTTGTAAATAGCTTGCGAAGGACGGTGCATTCCCAGGCACCATTTCAACCATTTTCCTCCGGTAGGGAACCCACTCGCCGTTTACATATTGACCCCTTGTTGTATTCGCGTTTGCAATGTTTGAGGAAATAACATCAAGTCTTAAACGTTGGGCAGTTAATGCCGAACCGCTAATTGAGAGTGAGTGAAAAATCGACATTTACCTTATCCCCTTCCCCTTATTGCATTCTTAATTAAATTGAACTCTTCGTTTATCCCGTAAGTCAGTGACTGATACCAGATGGCATTCTGGCTCAGCTGGGACATTTCAAAGTCGATATCGACTCCATTGCCGCTGTTCTTAAAGACGGAGGTTTCTTGCTTCAGCCTTGCTGAGGGAATTCCACCCTCCGCCCCAATTGCGATATGTTTTGCATTCGTCCGCGTGCCGGTAAATGTACTGTTAATCTCTTTTTGCAGCAGTTCTTCAAAAACGACCTTCGCGGCCCGATAATTTGCTGTATCCACATTGGCTATGTTGTTTGAAATCGATTTTTGCCGCAATGCGGAAGCGTCGAGCGCACCAGACATTAGTCCAATAACATTCAAAACCTTCACCTGCCATTTTTAAGTTTTTATAAATCGTTTATTTAGGATTGTGTTTTTGCTGCTTTCATCGCTTCAGACCAGGCCGTTCTTATTTCTTTTAACATTCCTTCTATTTCAGTTAGAATTTCAGGGTCTTTGGTGATATTGGCTTCAATTAGGCGGCGTTTCATGTAGTCATATAATGTGAGGAGGGAGTTCGATATTTCATAATCCATATTCATTGTCACCATCAGTTCCGATAGAATATCCTGGGTCCTAATGATTAATGTATTTGCTTTGGAAAAATCGTTTTTGCCAATCGCGGCTTTTGCCTGGTAAAGAAATTTTATCCCGCCATTGTAAAGCATCAATGTTAGCTCTTCGGGCCTTGCCGTTGTTACTTGATTTCTTTGGTAAACCTCATTTGGATTCAGCATGCATTTTGCCTCCTTTCATTTCCTTTGGTCATAAAAGTAACCTGATGAAACAGGGTTCCATTCATCGTATTGCCTTGCCACGTATTGTTCATTCCGGACCGCATGGATGCTTCTGGACATTTTCTGGAGTGTCTTACTGAACCGTTTCTCCAACTCTTCTTCTTTGTTGACGAGTTCATTCAACAGTTTGGTTGTTTCACTGTTTGTTAAAAGTGTTCCTGAAGCCTCTTGTAGTTTATTGATAGCCGAAATGCAAAATTCCCGTTGCTCCAGTAGCATAGGTACTTCATCATCACTGCCATTTTTAAGTGCATCGAGCAGTTTTTCCGATAGCTTTCCAAACTTCCTGAGCATGGCATTTTTTTCTTCGAGCACCTTTCTCACCGCCAAACGTTCATTTTACCGGGGATTGAATGATTTCCTTGATCCTGACGCCGAAGTGCTCATCGATGACAACTACTTCGCCGATTGCAATGAGCTTATTGTTTATGTAGACGTCAACCGGTTCACCAGCCATTTTATCGAGTTCCACGATTGAACCACTTGTCAGTTCAAGCACTTCACTTATTTTTTTCTTTGTCCTCCCAAGTTCCACAACGATTTCCAATGGAATATCGAGCAGGAGGTCCAAATTCATATCCTCGGCAGTATGATGGCCAACCTTATTTGGCTCAAGTTCCGTAAACTGAAAAGCTTCCCCATCCCTTTCTCCCAGAAGCGCATCAAGTTCATCTTGTGTAAGTTTCCCCTGTTCCGTCATATTCCGTATCTCCTTCTATCACCTTCTCGATTTTGGCAGCCACCCGTGACTTGCGTGTCCCCGGGTGTGCTAAAAACTTCGTTTCATTGTTAACCTTTACATGCAGCGGCTCGTCTACCAGCTGATTCAGTTGAATCACATCATTTTCAGCCAGGCCAAGCAGCTCTTCTACCGAAATAGTCGCCCTTCCCAGTTCGACAATAAGAGGCACAGCCAGATGTTCGATTTTCTCCTGCAGATAATCGCTTTCATCCTTGTTCTTCACCCATTTACCGTGGCCATACCAGTTATGCGAAGAAAGCTTCGGGATAAAAGGCTCCAATAAGATGTATGGAATACATAGCCGCATCGTATCTTCCACTTTGCCGATCGTAATGTTAAAGGTAACGATAATAACTGTTTCAGTCGGGATGGCCAGCTGCAAAAACTGCGGATTCGTTTCGAGATTAAGCACCCTGAGCTGAAGGTTAATCATATCGGCCCAAGCATTCTGAAGAGTTTTGACGACCCCTTCCAGTAAATGCTTCAATACGTTAGTTTCGATTGGCGTTAAAGTAGTCCGCTCCCATTTCTTCACCGAACCCTTGCCGCCCAGCAGGCGGTCAATCATGCCATAAGCCATGTCAGGGTTCATATCCAAAACCATCCTGATTTCCTGCTCACTCGCTTCGAAAACACTTAAAATGGTTGTATCGGGCAATTCATTAATGAATTCCTCATAAAGCATCTGTTCTACTGACCCTACTTCCACCTGTACAATTGAGCGTAATTCAGCGGAAATAAAAGACGCGAGCTGATAGGCAAAGTTCTCATGGATTCTCGATAGGACCCTTACTTGTTCCATTGACAGGCGAAGCGCCTTTTTAAAGTCATATATTTTAACAGCCGCCGCTCCACCTGCACTCGGCTTCTGGGACAATTTGTATTCCACACAATCACCCTTCGCTCCTTATATTTTGCAAAATATTCCCTTTATTCCCATTTTTTCAAAAAATTAAAAAGGACAAGACCATTCCGAAGAAAAGTCTTGCCCTTTTTAAGGACTAACACTTATTTCGGCAACTGGCTGGCTTATTGTTATTCACAATTTAGCCCCTATAGCTTTGCGTCCCTGGATTTCCCCAAGTTTGCCTTTATCGAGTTTTTTTTCCAATTCAAGAGAAATATATCATTACGGGAAATTTATTTCAACGTAATTTTTGTAAAAACGGACATAAAACAGAGAAATGAGTCGAATTATATGTAATATTCGTCATAAATAGCAGAAAAAATCCCGAAAAAGGATGGATACCATTTTTGATATCCATCCTTTTCCCCATTTTTTATTAACGTTTTAAGTTTACAAGTTCTTCTAAAACAGAGTCTGATACGGTAATAATTTTTGCATTTGCCTGGAATCCGCGCTGGGCGGTAATCATGTCGGTCATTTCTTCGGACAAATCGACATTCGACATTTCAAGTGTACCGGCGATGATTTGGGCAGTGCTTGGAGCAGCCGACAGTTGTGAATTAGCTGTCAGCGAGTAAAGGGAGCCGCCCATTTTTTTCAAGCCGGCAGGATTGTCGACAGCGACTACGCTAATTTGAACAGGAGGAGTCGCGGTTACTGTATCACCATTAGAATCGACCCCTACAATTGTTCCATCCTGGCTGATTGAAAAGGAAATGTAGCCGGTTGGGATTGTAATATCATTCCCCCTGCTATCCAGCACCGGCATGCCATTTTGATTAACTAGCTGCCTATTCTCATCTACCCTGAAATTTCCCGCTCTTGTCAATAATACTTGTCCCGAGGAGTTTCGCACCTGGAAAAACCCATCGCCATCAATATACAAATCTGTTCCTATGTTGGTTGTTGTTGGGCTGCCCGGGGTAAATACCGTATCAATACTGCCGACCCTTGTGCCAAGGCCCACCTGGATTGGATTTGTTCCGCCTACGTTATTAGGGGCAGTTCCTGAAGGAGCAGAAGCATCTTTTACTGTCTGGCTGAATATATCTTCAAAAACTGTCCGGCTCTTTTTAAATCCAGCTGTATTTACGTTAGCGATATTATTTCCGATTACATCCAATTTCGTTTGAAATGCTTTAAGGCCTGAAACTCCTGAGTTTAATGAACGAAGCATAATTGTTTCCTCCTATTTTTTGTCCATTTCCATGGAAGTGATTTCACTTGGCAAAAGTTCATATTCCCCGACTTTGTAATATACCAGATTATTTTTATAGTGAACTCCCGAAACAATCCCGCTTTCTTGTGCATTTGTTTCCGGATTGATCCAGGTTACCTTATTGCCAATCGCATAAGAATGCTGGCTGATGTTATTGCTCGATTCCAGATAAGCCGTCAACGACTTGTTCAAGTTGGATAACTGTTCAAGAACGCTTAGCTGCGCCATTTGCCCGATGAATTCACCGTCATTTTGCGGCTGTGTCGGATCCTGATGCTGCAATTGGGTGACTAAAATTTTCAGGAATGCTTCTTTGCCGAGCTCCTGTTTTGGTTCGATGCTTTTTGAGGCATTTGGATTAGATTGAATAGATTGAATGGTAGTCAAGCTTTTCCCTCCTTAGGCGGTCGTATTAATTTGCGAAACCCACTCGTCGCCTGACATATACTTTGGTTGCTGGCCATCACTTTTGATTAACCGGTCTTCACCGCGTTTCCGCGATTCCTGCTGGCTTTGCCGCCCGGGCGTGTCTCCCTTTTGCGAAAAGCCCCCCAAGAAACTTGAGTTCTGCTGCTGGGAAATTTCAATTTTGCCAACCTGCAAACCCTGGCTTTCCAGTGCGGCCCGCAGTGTATTGAGCTGAGTTTCAAGCAGTTCTTTTCCGTGGGTAGTACTGGCCAGGAATTCAGCTTTTACATGTCCTTCATGGATATGTAATTTTACTTCCACATTGCCTAAATGCTCAGGGGAAAGCTTGATGACAGCCTCTGTACCGTTAACAAGGTTTTGCACATTGATTACCGGCTTTGAAGCAGCCTTGTGTCCTGCTGCTGCCTGGCTGTGGATTGTTGTTTGAATAAAATGTTTTATGTCTCTTTCAAAATGGTCCGCTCGGATGGTAGTGCCTTTGTCATGATGCATAACCTGTTCACCTATTTTGGGGTTAACCTCTCCCAACTCGGCCTCGACTTTCATTGGTTTTTGTTCGACTGCCAATTCATCTGATTGAATTCGGCCTGTGAACTGATTTTCACTTTTTCCTGCTAGTTCAACTTCCACCGCAGATCCCGCTATGCTTTGAGTCGGGACTTCAGCATTTGACAATCCTTTTTTCGCAATGTTAACTTCCATAATCATTTCATTTCTTCGAACTTCAGCAGTAAACGAGTTTTGTCCTTCAGTCTTTTGTCCGTTTTCAACTAATAGAGCGTTAAGTTTATTCCTTAAAGCTAAAATCTCGTCTTGGTTTATATTTTTTGGTTTCACTTGACTGGAATTGATTTCTCTCAAAAAATCCAAATCAGGCAGTTTGTCCAATTCTGTGTTAGGAGGCGCGCCTTTTTGCAAAATTGTAAGTAGCCCGTTTTCAGGAATTTTCTGGTTGAAAACACCCTTTCCTTCCGTCGTTACTATTTCTGGCTGTAAATGATTGATTGCTAAAGGCTGTTGTAACATGTCAAATGAGCTAGTTAGTTGGTCTTGGTCTTGCTCTTTTTCTTCCCCATCTTCCTGAACATTCAAGAGCTGCATGATGGACTCGAAGGAAGAGTTGTTGCTTTTCTCGATATCCTGTGTTTTACCTGGTGCACCTTTATGAACATGCTCCAACATTGAAAGCTGTATCATAGTTCTCCACCTTTTATTTGAAATTAGTAGTTTGATTGAATTCCGAGCCTTATGATAATTTATAAACAGCTGTTGCTTTTGCAAAAAAACAAGATAAAATAAGAGCAGATTACATAAGGAGTGAATATTATGAATGTTGGGCCTTTATCTAGCAACTGGCTTTTATACAAAACGCTTATGGACACTGCCTTTTTGAGTCAAAACAGAAGCCTTGGCCCACTTGGCTTTTCCGGCAGTTCCTTTCAGCTACTCCTGGAACAAGCACTCCTGCAGGCAGAAAATAATAACCGATTTGTGAATCACCCCGCTCTTGAACATCCCACTTTAGCCAACTTGGGAACGGTAAAACTTTCAAATATATCCCTGCCTCCTCTTTCTGAAGCGGCTGGCATAAGTACTGGATTAACGAGCGGAGGCATTGATGCGAGTTCTCTGAACCGGTACTTGAAAGGCGCCCTTCAAGGAACTGGCGAGCATTTCGTTGAAGCTGGTAAACAATATTCCATCAATCCGGCTTTGCTTGCCGCAATATCGATTCATGAAACCGGAAATGGAAGCTCCAATGCCGCCCGTTACAAATTCAATGTCGCTGGCATGATGGGTAAGAGTGGATTAAAAACCTATTCTTCCGTCCGGGACAGCATCTTCGATATGGCAAGGAACCTTCGCAAAAATTATTTGGATGAAGGAAAACTGACAATCTCCCAAATCGGGGCCAAGTACGCCCCCATTGGTGCGGGGAATGATCCAACCAATTTGAATAATCATTGGGTAACTGGCGTTAATCGCCAGTTTGCCAGCCTGACGGAGGGAACCGGCCTTGCATAGGACCGGCCCTTTTTTGTTTAGAAACCTCCGGATTGCTGATATAGCCATGAGCTTTGGGAACTGAATTTTGCCACTGCCTTTTCCATTTCGGTGAATTGTTTATAATATTGATCCTCTTTCCGGAACAGCCTGTCCGTTTGCCGATTGATATCATTTTGGATCCTTGCCAGAAGCCGGCCAATGTTGCTTTGGTCAAGCTCGGCATTCCCAGTGAGTCCGGCTTTTTTCGTTAATTGGGTGATGGCTGTCTGCATTTCATCGGAAAGCTGATTGACAAGCCCATTTGTCCCCGAGTCTGTAGCACCGATTTGGGAAAAGATTTTCTGGACTGCGTCCGGGTCATTTTGGATGGCCTCATGCAGCTTCGCTTCATCAACATACAGCTTGCCTCGATCCTGATAACTTTTCGAACCAATCCCGATTGAGCTAAGCGAGTTATAGGAACTTCCGGTACTTACGACAGAGTTCATAATCCCCCGCATCTTATTTAGGACCCCTGTGAGGATGCTGTCATTCCGCAACAGACCACCTTTCGCTTTTTCTTCCCATTTTTCAATTTGCTTTTCCGACATATCCGCTTTTTGCTCTTCAAGCAGCGGCTGGTAATCGCGGTAAACCTGTTCAGTAACCAGCTTGTTTAGTCGGTCTATTATAGAATTATATTTTTCAACCAAATCTTTGATGTTATTAACTTCTGCGTCAATGTCACGTGTCACGGTAACAGTACTTGCCACTGGATTTCCGCTGGAATCCACGCCTGTTGTGCTTTTAAAACTGAAGTTGATGCCCATTATGGTTGTATTATTCGTTGAAAGATTCGTAATGTCTTTACCGTCAAAAACAATATGAGTGTTTTTCCCTGTCGCTACCGGGTTAGAAGTGTCAATACCAAGGTTATTTAATAAATCCAGGCTTTCCTGGCTGGTATTGCCGCTTAGGTCAATTTTTGCCGCTTCACCGGTCGCCTTGGTTCTAATCGTGAATTGCTGCAGCGTAGCATCATAGAAAGCTTGAAGTCCCAGGCTTTTCTGTGTTGTCCCATCCACCGCGCTATTAATCTTGGAAATAACGTCACTTATTTTATCTGTTGCGGCTATTTGGATTGACGCTATTTTTACTTTGTTTGGATCGGCAGGATCGGTTACTTGAATGGAAAACGTCGTATCCTGCGAAAGCTTTCCCTGCTCGCCAAGCGTTTTCGTTTTATCTAGCTGAACATTATTGCCAGTGAAGGATGCCGAACCAGCTAGTTGCTTAACGGCAACCGAGTAAGTTCCCTGAATGGCACTGCCCGTCGTATTTCCGGAAATGGAATTGGACAGGCTTGATGTTACATTCGAAGTATTGTATGTCCCTGAAAGTTTCATATTGAACAAAGTTGTGTTTCGGAAAGCTAAAATATCTGTGTTAAGCTGCCGGTATGTGTCGAGCAGCCAAGTCTGCTTCTGCTGCTTTTGCTTCAGCTGGTTAAGCGGAATTCTTTCCACATCCATTAACTTTTTCACAACAGATTCCGTATCAAGGCCTGAAGCAAGTCCGGTAATTCTCGTAACAGAAGATGTATACATACTTATCCACCTCCACTAAGTCTTTTAAATAGTAGTATCGGCAGATTGTTTTGAAAAGGAGAGAGGGAAAAGGAAATTAAATTTATTTTTTGACAAAAAAGCCCCAGAATGATTTCCGGGACTGTTCATTTATTTTACTTTTATTGTTGTTTTGCCAACGACTAAATACTTATTGTCCAAATAACCTTGCAATTCTACTTTAACTTCTCCCTTTTCCCATTTGAAGTCTTCCCGTTCAAATTTAAAGTGGCCTTTTTCGGCTTGTTTTTTCAATCCATTATTATCGGTTTTAGCCAAAACACCGTTTAAACTGACGGAAAGGACATCAAACGAATAAGCCTGGAATTCTTTCGGCAAATCAACTTTCACTGTAAAAATACCTTTATTCCCTGTCACCACTTTTGGAAGGACTTCAACGGAAACCGGAATATAAACTGAAAAAGTCTTTTCCAGGGCAGTGGTCCATCCTGCGGCATCAGTTACTGAAAGCTGGATCGTGTATGCTCCAGGTTGATTAAGAGCCAGCTGGTCTCCCTTGGAATACATCTTTCCGTTTACAATCATTTCTTCTGCTGCAATCTCGGATATTCCATCAAAAGCGAGATAATCCAATGTCAAAACAGTCCCAAGTTCGTATGCAGTTTCAACAGGAATCACTGCTTCTGGAGCGGACTTATCAATCTTGACTTCAGCGGTTTTTATTTGTTCGGTATTTCCAATTCCATCAACAGAATAATAAGAGATTTTCGTAATTCCTTCTTTGCTGATTTTAATAGAATTGGCCTCAACAAAGTCGGAACCATCGATGGAATAATAGGTCTTAACATCTTTACTGTAGGCATCCGTTGCGGAGAATGCCACATTGACGTCCTCATTAACCCAGCCAGAAGGAAGGATTGCCGTTGTCTCCGGGGCGGTCTTGTCAATTTTAACTTCGACAGTTTTAACTTCTTCCCTATTCCCAGCATGATCCACCGAGAAATACGAGACGATGTTCATTCCCTCTTCTACTACGGTAAAGGACGTTCCAGGCATGAATTCAGAACCGTTTATGGAATAATACGTTTGGTTGATTTTACTCAGTTCGTCCATTCCGGACAACTCAATTGTTACCCTTTGTGAATAGTCCGGGATAGTATTTATCCCTGTTTCCGGTGCCGTTTTATCAATTTTTACAAATACGGTCTTAAACTGTTCCGTATTACCGACGTTGTCGACTGAGTAATAGGTAATTTTATTGAAACCTTCCATTGTCACTAAGATGTGTGTACCTTCTTTAACCGGACCATCATTCAAGGAGTAGTAAGTATGTTTTACTCCCGTTTCATTATCGGTTGCCTGCAAAGTCACAATGACACTTTCCGTTGACCAGCCCTCGGGACCATTAAAAGTGGTTTCTGGCGCCGTTGTGTCAACGATTAGTTTTGCCAGCAAAATTTCTGAAGGCTTTGATTCCCCGAATGAATTGCTGTACGAAGTGACAACGTATTCATGATTCGCATAGGTCAGGTTTTCTAGTGTATAGGAAAGATTATTGATTTTGCCGGCAACAAGAACTGATTCTCCGTCAATGATTTCGTAAATATTATAGCCGTTCGCATAAGTGACAAAATCCCAGGTTATTCGGGCGCTAGTTTCACTGATTAGCTTCAGTGATGCCGCAGGTGCTTCCATGACAGGGTATACAATTGTTCTTTCGAAGCGGTTTGAAGGAAGTGATTCTCCAAAACGGGTGCTATAGGCCGTCACTTCAAATGAATGGGTTTCCTCTGTCAGGTTATAAACCTTATAAGTTAACGCAGGCCCTTTATAAATGAGCTCCTTGTCATTGCCCTTTACCTTATAGACTCTGTATTCATTTGCCCACGTAACAGCCGGCCAAGAAAGGGTGATGTTATTCGCATCGAACACCGTTCCATTCAGCTTCGGAGCCTGGACAACAGGCCAAGTCAGGTTAAACTCTATGGAACTGCCCTCCGGTGATTCGCCAAATCGGTCACTGACTGAATGGACAACATACTGATAATCACCCTCAGGCATATTTGTGAAGGTGGTGGAGGTTCCCGTCACCGTCCGCATTAAAACCTTCTCACCACTTACTATTTGGTAAACATTATATTCCTTCGCATAGACTGAGGTATTCCAACGTAATACAATATCATTTCCATTTGAAATCGTTTGAGTGAAATTCGCCGGCGCCTGCATGACAGGGAAAATCACCTTCATTTCAACTTGGCTTCCTTCCGGTGACTCGCCGAACCGGTCGCTGTATGAGTGGATGATATAGGAATACGCTCCCCCAGGCAGGTTGGCAAGTGTGGCAGACGTACCTGTTACGGTCCTGATTAAAGACTTATCACCGTTGTCCACTTGGTAAATTCTATACGAATTCGCATAGGTTGCGGCATTCCACTTTAGCGTAATATCGTTACCGTTTATGATCGATGCTGTTGCATTCAATGGCTTATCCATTACTGGATAAATAATCATCCCTTTCACTTCTGCACGATACGGTGAATCACCGAGCAAGGTGGAAAATGCACTGACGAGGTAGGTAAAATCCCCTTCAGGCATGTTCGCAAAGCTGGTGGATGTCCCGGAAATGGTTCGAACTAAGGTCTCTTCCCCTTCAGCAACTTTGTAAATTTTATAGCCGGTTGCATATTGGACAGAAGACCATTGGAGAGTCAAGTCATTTCCGTTTCTTACGGAAAACGATATATTCTCAGGCGCCGGTAATGCCTGCGCATCAACAGTCACTTCAAAAGAAGTGCCGGTCTTGGATTCTCCAAATCTTGTCGAGTAGGAATAAACTTCATAGCTGTATTGTCCTGGAACCATATTGCTGTAAGAAACAGTTTTACCGGCCACAGTACTTTTCAGCACTTTTTGCCCATTTGATATTTGGTAGACTTTATAGCTCATTGCATATTCGACTAGATCCCAACTTAAAGTAAAAGAAGTTGGGCTTGTCATTGTGTGAACCGGATTCTTTGGAGCCGCTATCTCAGGGTAATCGATCGAAACAGTGGCGGACGCCCCTTCACCTGATTCCCCGAAACGGGAACTGTACGCATAAATCCTGTAATCGAGCTTTCCTTCAGGCAGGTTTGAAAGTGTCGCAGAAGTACCCGAAATAGTTGATTTTAACACTTTTTGCCCATCGATAATTTGATAGATTCTGTAGTTCGTGGCAAACTCTACCGAAGCCCAGGTGAAATATACATCATTTACATTACGGACTTCATGAGCCACGTCTTGCGGCTTATTGAGAATAACTTGATCCAATGCAAATGAAATGGTTGTTCCTTCAACGGATTCACCGAATCGGCTGCTGTTTGCCGTTACTTGTATAACATATCCCCCCGCGGGCTGGTTCGACAAGGTTGTTGTCGTCCCGGTTAAGTTGCTCAAGAGTGTCCTTTTGCCATCGACAATCTTATATACGTTGTAATTTTCGGCATTGGGAGATATTGTCCAATTCAGTACGATATCATTGCCGTTTTGGACTTTATAGGTAAATTCTGACGGAGGCTGAATTTCTACCGCATCAATTGTGAATGATACAGGTGTCCCGTTCTCCGACTCTCCGTATCTGTCACTAAAAGAATACACTTCATACTGATAGCTGCCGGCCGCAAGCTTTGTGAAAGCAACGGATGTTCCGGACACTGTGCTTTTTAAAACTCTTTCACTATCAATGATTTGATAAACTTTATAGGCTGTTGCAAAGGCTGCCGATGTCCAACTGATGGAAGCATCGTTTAAGTTTTGAATTTTATACGATACATTTTCTGGCGCCAGCATAACAATTTCGCTGGTCGAAAACTTTACCTTGCTGCCTTCTGCTGATTCCCCGAAACGGTCGCTATAGGAATGCACAAGATAGCTATGCTCACCAGGGGAAACATTTTTTAGTGTAACGGAAGTACCGGTAATGGTATTCACCATTTGTTTTTGTCCGTCTAGAACTTCATAAATTCTGTAATTTACCGCGAATGATGAAGCCTGCCATTTTAGTGTTACGTCAGTCCCATTCGAAATGGAGAATGAAAGATTCGCAGGCGGAACCATCTCCGGGTAACCTAGTTCAACATTTATCTGGGTAGATGCTGGCGACTCCCCATATAAGGTATGGAATGCTGAAACAGCAAAAACATACGAGCCTTCTTTAGCTTTTGCCAGCGTATACGTTCTTGACGACGTTGTTGTTAACAGCGTCTTCTCACCATCTTCAGCAATTTGGTAAACATGATAGCTTGTCGCATATTGGGAGGCGCCCCAACTGATTGTAATATCGTTGCCATTCCGAATCGCTGAAGTTACATTATCCGGCGCTATCATATTCGGGTACACAATCTCCATACTTACCGGTGCGGAAGGACCCGACTCGCCTTCACTGGTTAGCGTTGAAACGACATAACGATAAGAACCTTCGGCTAGGTTGTTCAAGCTGTAGCTTGTTGAAGTTGTTGTTCCTAGAGGTACAATCTGCCCGTCCTTTATTTCATAGACTTTGTAGCCTGTCGCTCCGAAAACTGTGTTCCATGTCAATCTTCCGTCGTCAGGGGTAATTGATTGATACGCCAGGTTGCTTGGCGGAAGCATACTCGTATTTGCAAAAGCAGTGGCCTTTCCAAATGGGGTAACTAGTTGGAAAAGTAAAATTAGTGATAATAGGAGTGCTGATATTTTTGACCTTTTTTTGCCCATAAACTTGGACTTCCTTTCCTGTAAACACATGAAATTAGTTAGGTTATGAATCTTTGTTACTAAAAATATTCCATTTTTATGTAATAAAGCGTATAAAAAACGGCCATTGGAAACCCAATGGCCATTTAAAATTTTATGATTAACGAAGCAACTGAAGTACGCTTTGTGGCTGTTGGTTAGCCTGAGCAAGCATTGCTTGAGCAGCTTGAGCAAGGATGCCGTTCTTGCTGTTTTCAACAACTTCCTTCGCCATGTCAACGTCACGGATACGGGATTCAGCGGCTCCTAAGTTATTGGAAGTAGAAGCCAAGTTATTAGATGTGAATTCAAGTCGGTTTTGCTGAGCACCAAGGGTAGCGCGTGTTGTAGAGACTGTAGCAATTGCTGTATCGATCAATGCAATGTCAGCATCAAAAGTAGTACTTCCAGCCTTAACTCCATCAACCCCAAGATCTGCTGCCAAGAACTTTTGTGCGATATCAATTGTCATTATTTCCGTTGCATTTGCACCAATCTGCAATGTTTTACCTGCAAAATCACCATTCAACAATTTTGTACCGTTAAAATCTGTTCGGTTTGCTATATCATCCAATTGGGAATTAAGTTCAGTCAGTTCTGCATCAATCGCTTCAAGATCATTAGTGTCTAATGTATCACTTCCACCTTGAACAAGAAGTTCCCTCATGCGCTGTAGAACAGCATGAGATTCATTCAATGCTCCATCAGCAGTTTGGATAAGAGAAATACCATCTTGTGCATTTCTTTGAGCTTGATCCAACCCACGAATTTGCGCGCGCATTTTTTCAGAGATTGAAAGACCTGCTGCGTCATCCGCACCACGGTTGATACGAAGACCGGAAGAAAGCTTTTCCATGCTCTTCGCCTGGTTCGCGCTGTTAAGAGTTAGTTGGCGGTGAGTGTTTAGAGCTCCAATGTTATTGTTGATAATCATTTATGTACCCTCCTTTTATTGAGGAAATATTTTCCCTCTGTACTTTTATGTATCGACATGGTTTTTAAAATTGTAGAGGGTTACTCGTAAAAAAATTATTTTATCGCGATTTTTCTCCGTTCATTCTGAATGGCTGTTATTTCTTTAATGAGCTTTGTTTCGTCGCTTGGTGACAAATTTAAAAACTGGACGCCGTAAATCACTTTTTTCCTTTCCGGGTTTTCAATTTTGCGGACGATTCTGCCGTTAAATGAAAACAGCTCTTCGTTTAAATAAAAATGAATTCGGACGAAGACCATTTCCTTTAAAGGAAAATCTTCATCGCAAAGAACTCCAGCTCCTCCTGTGCTTACATCCAGCACCTTCACTTTAATGATTTCATCAACGTTCACTGCACCCATCTTTTTAACTTCCATCAACGATTCATCAATGCTGACGTGGACACGGTAATGCTCTCTGCTCTTGTCTTTTTTCTCTGTCTTTTTCGTTTTAGATTGTTTGGCTTTTTTCTGTTCTTTTGAATAAAAATAAATGGCTGAACAACTGATAAAAATAATTAAAGCGGCCAGTATGATTATTTGTGTATTCGCCATGCCCTTCACACTCCCCCAGTGCGATTGTCTCTTAAAATAAGATATCCCCATCACTGCTTTAAGCAAGATGGGGATTATGAAGCTATAAAACCGTTAGGACAGCCCAAGCTTAACTATTAGCGCAAGAAATCGGCAAGGCTTTGCTGCATGATTTTTGCTCCGGCGGACAGCGAGGCTTTGATGGCCGTTTCCTGTAAAGTTAATTCAGTAAAAGCTTTTGCGATATCGGTCCCTTCCAATTGGGCAAGCATTTTCTCTGTCAAAAAGTGAGCCTGATCCAATCTGTTCGATGCCTGCTCAAAAAGATTTTGGTTCGTCCCGATCATCGCCCGTTGACCAAGAACATGATCCATTTGCTTGTCTATATCCGGCAAAAAACCGTCAGGGTTTTCTCCGTTTTCCAAAGCTGAAGAAAGCGCTTCAAGCGTCTCAAACACATTTTTGCCAGCGACTGAATGGCCGAAGACTGATGCTGCACTCACTTGCACCTGAATCGCCATTCCTTTGCCGACTGCCCATTTCATTCCTTCCCCGCTGACAGGTTGAAGACTGCCGTCCTGATAAGGCTGAATGTGACTATCTTTTCCTGAAAACAGGTAGCCGCCGCCAAAAGTTGTATTTGCGATAGAGCCTGCCTGCTCAAGAAGCGAGCGGACTTCTATCGCAATATTTTTTCTGTCAACAGGGCTAAAAGTGTCATTACCTGCCTGAACGGTAAGTTCTCTTACACGCTGAAGGACTCCCGTTACATCATCCAGTGCGTCATCCATTGCCAGGCTCCAGTCAATTCCGTCATTGGCATTTTTCCGGTATTGTTCAAGCTGCATTAACTCCGTTTTATGACTCATGCTTTTTAATGCGGAACCTGGATTGGATGAAATTTTGTCATAAAGTTTACCTGACGATATTTGTCCCTGGAGCGTTTCAACCGCACGGTAATTCTTGTTAAGATTTCTCATAAATTGTTGGCTGATCATCTGATTGGTTACCCTCATCGCCAGCCTCCTTCCCGCAAAACATTACTTCATTCCGTTGATTAGTGTATTCAGCAGTTCATTGACGGCAGATACATAACGGGCTGCAGCGTTATATGCCTGCTGGTATTTAACCATGTTCGTCAATTCCTCGTCCGTTGAAACGCCGGATATCGATTGTCTTTGATTATCGGTTTGCTGAAGCAGCGCGTCCGCATTCCCGCTCCAATCCAACGCTGTACGAAGCTCTGTTCCAAGCTGCCCGGCAAGCAAATTGAAAAATTCCGCCGGGGAAGCATTCGTCCCGTTAATATTCATTTTTCCAAGCAGTGCTTCACTCATTGCCAGCACATTGGTACCGTCCCCAATGCTATCAGATGCGGCAGCTGCAAGTTTTGCCGGAAAATTCATCAACTTCGGGTTTATGACCATCCGGTCGGCGCTTGCCGGCGGCTGGTTAGGATCATCTTTATCCACGAAAAAGAGCAATTTTTCCGGCGGGGTATTCATTTCAAAATACTCAAGGCTCCTCGCATTTTCGGCACTATGTATTCCGTTCATGCTTTCAGCAATCGCAGTCGCCATTGCATCAATTTTCGCCCTCAAGTCAGGTATGGTTTCATTTCGTGTATCGAGCAGGCCTTTTAGTGCTCCGCCGGTCAGGCTGATCGTTGAATCGCCAACTTTCGCTTCACCGGTCACTGGGTCAATCGTAAATCCGGCTGAATCCTTGCCGTTCACCAATTGAACTCCGTCAATTGTGACATGCATCTGGCCATTTTTCCCTGGTGAAGGTTCAATCTTCACTAGACTTGAAAGTTGATCGAGCAGCAGGTCACGGCGGTCCATGAGGTCATTCGCCTGGTTTCCTCCGGCTGTCACTTGGGCAATTTTCAAGTTTAGAGCAGCAATTTCATTGGCTGTGACAGTAATTTCATTTGCCTTGGCTGTCAACTGGTAAGACATGCTTGTTTCAATTTGCGCAATATCAGCGTGAATTTTGTTCAATTGATCAGCAACATCTTTTCCGGACGCTACAGCCACCGCGCGCAGTGACAGATTATCCGGTTTTTTGGCAAGTTCCTGAAGGCTCTGCCAAAACTTTTGGATCGATGCGCTCACTCCTGTTTCTGACAGTCCGTCAAAAACACTTTCGAGCTCTGAAAGGCTCGTCGACCTGGCCTCCCAATAACCTGCTTCCTGGCTATGAGAGTGAAATTGCTTATCCAGATAGCCTTCCCTGATTCTCCGGAACTCGGAAACCTCGACTCCTGTCCCCTTCTGCATGGGTGTTGTCCCATTCTGCATACCTGGCGAAGAGAGGGGAAGTGTCGCATTTAATACAGCTTCCTGTCTCGTATATCCTTTTGTATTTGCATTCGCAATATTATATCCTGTTACACTGAGGGCTGTTTGCTGTGAAAGAATCGCCCTTTTCCCTATTTCCAAACCATGAAAGGTAGAATACATGTCCTTCTCCCCTATGCTTTTGCGTCAAACAGCCGAACGGATTCATTCATTTCCTTCGGGTTTGCCCCTGCGCTGTAAAGGCCGGAGCCTTCAGAAGCTGGCAGGATTTGATTAATCATGTATTGTGTATATGTCAACGATTGCTCGAGGAGCTGCTGGTTCAGGTGATTGACCCGGCCTATCTCCTCAAAGCGCTGTTGAAGAATCCCAAGAATTGATTTCATTTTTTCTTTCAGGTCGCCCTCGGGCTGCTGTTCAATCAGCCTCGTAAACGACTGGTTTACATCTTCCCCGATGGCCCTCGTCCGCTCTTCCTCAGCCTGTTTGATTTTTTTCAGGAGCTTTGATTCCTCGGAAATCAGAGGGAGAAGGAGATTGATATCACCTGAAATTAAAATTTCTTGCTTCTTCTTCGCAATCTCCAATAATTGTTTGTGCAGGTCCGCCAATAGCTGCAATACTTCCAGGAGCCTATTCATCCAGCTTGGCCCCGGATTTCCACAACGAAATCAATTTGTCGGCAATCTTTTCGCTGTCGACTTTGTATGTGCCATTTTCTATTTGGCTTTTCAGTTGCTGGATTTTCAATTCTTTATCTTTTTGAAGTTGAATTTGTGCTTCGTTTGATAGTTCCACTGTATCGACCTTGTCCTGCTTCGGTTCGTCCGGACGGCTGGTCTGGTTATTTTTCCGATAAGCCTGATAGGCAGCATCGATTCGGTTAACTGGATTGATTTTCATTGCGTCCGCTCCTTTCAAACTTATTCCTCACTTAATGTATCGGCCAAAATACTTTCGGTGTCTAGAGGGAAAAGGGCTTTTTTGCAAAAAAACACAATAATAAAACGGCGTGCACCATTTCTGGTGGCGAACGCCGCCTGTTTTCCGTTACGATCTGATAATTCCATTCGCTATTCCCATCATCTGGTCAGCATAACTGAGCGCCCGGGAATTGGCCTGGAATCCTCTCTGCGCCTTAATCATGTCGGTCATTTCCTCGTTCAGACTGACATTTGAGCCTTCGAGATAGCCTTGCTTAATCTCGTATGAATCGCCGGCTTGCAAAAACGTGTTCCCGCCGACGAGACTGTATACCCCGCCTTCATTTTTCAGCAATTGCGGATTCGTAAAGCCCACCAGGCCGATTTGCTGGTTCGTACCCGTAATTGTTCCGTCCGCCGCTACATTGAAAGTGGTTCCCTCATCCAACAATACAGGGGTTCCATTTCTGCCTAGAAGAACATCCCCTTGGGCATTCACCAGCTGATAACGGCCGGTTCCAATTGGGCTTTTCTGAAATGCTCCGCTTCTTGTAAACAGAATTTCCGTATCCGTGCCAGTTGATCGGCGTACTTGAAAATATCCTTGGCCTTCAATCATCAGGTCAAAAGGCTGTTCGGTTTGCTTTGGTGCGCCCTGGGTCAGATCCATTGGTGTTGCTGCCACTCTGGAGCCGTAACTTACGCGAATTCCAGCAGGAGAAAGCCGGCCGATTTCCATTTCTCTCTTAGGCTGGTTATCGATGGATGCGGCAAGATTTTCAGAAAACGCGGCTTCACGCCGTTTATATCCCGCTGTTTCCACATTGGCAATATTGTTAGCGATCGTATCGAGCTTCCCCTGATACGCCTTGATCCCCGTTGAAGCAATAAATAAAGATGAGCTCATAGTCTTTATACCCTTCCAATCGAATTTAATTGCTCTAGCGATTTATCATAGGTTTGAAGCACTTTCTGATTCGCTTCGTAAAGCCGGATGTTCGCCATCATTTCGGTAATTGTCTGGCCCATGTCGACATTCGATTGCTCAATCATTTTGTGCCGGATCAGCAATCCTGCTGGCAATTGATCGGCAATCATCGCCGGGCCAGCCCCTTCAAGCGTGAATTGTCCATTGTCCCTCTTGACGAGTTGTGACGGATTTTGCACAATCACGAAACCAATAGATCCGACCGCCGCTCTGCTTTGCGGATTATCCGGGTTTAGGATGATTTCACCATCAGCGGTAATTGAAATATCCTTCAGTTCAGGATCGAGACCGACAATGCGGTTTCCATTTTTACCCAAAACAAAATCTCCCGTCGACGTGACAAGTTCGCCATTTTCATTAACCGCAAACTGCCCATTTCTTGTTAACTGAAACTCACCTTCTCTTGTATGAACAGCGAAAAATGCAGCAGGTTTAACAGGACGGCCATCAATTACCGTTGGCACGAGTCCCTCATCCATGAGTGCAACATCAAAGGGCATATTCGTTTCTTTTAGGCTGCCTTGTATAAATAATGGCAGGATTTCCTGGTTGTAGACCCCCATTGAGATCGTTCCCAGCCTTGCCCTTGCCCCCTGCTGGTTTCCGCGGATTTGTTCGAGCAGCATTTCCGGAAAAGACCTGAGCGGGCTTGAATCCTGCTTGAATCCAGCGGTTTCCGCATTGGCCAGATTATTGGTCAATGCATCCTGTTTCCGCTGCAGCGCAATCATTCCCGATGCCGCGGAATCAATTCCTCTTAGCATTTTATTCTCTCCTCCCGACTACATGTACAAGTTTACTAGCAGTCCTTTAATTTCACCAAGTTTATCAAGAATGTCAACCGAGCTTGTCTGATTGTCGAAAACCCGATCAGATAGTTCAAGAAGTTTTGTATCAACCTGCTTGATCAAAATCAGCTTTTTATCCCGTCCATTTTGCTGAAAAGAGTTGTGCTGCTCAAGCGAATAGCCATTTTGGACAATTTCTTGCAAAAAATCCCGGATGGTCTGCTTATACTCCATTAAGTCCCGCATCGTCCTCGACACACTGAGGCGGACTCCACTTTGGTCGAGCTGCTTTAGCAGCGATTGAAGGCGCTCCTGGGTGAGGCCGGTTTGCTTTTCATGGAAAATCTGCTGAAAGACGGCCTGATCTTTCCCACGTTCCCGAACCTGAACAAATCGTTCCTGGTCAATTCTTTGGTGTTGCTGTATCCTCAATTTGGCCCTCCTTTTCCCGATGGCGGCAATATTATTTTTCAAAAATTCAATTGTCGAATTTTGGTTGGTCATTTACAATGTCAATTATCAAGCTAAACTAAAGATAAACCAAAGGAGAATTTCATGTCTAGTATTTTTGGAATTATATTGGCATTGCTCGCAATCGGATTTGGGATGATTTTAAAGGGCGCCCCAATGGCTTCCCTTAACAATCCGGCAGCTTATTTAGTTATTTTCGGCGGAACGGCCGCGGCACTTTTTGTCGCTTTCCCATTCCGGGAAATGAAAAAATTCCCGAAGTTGCTGAAAATCGCTCTTTTCGAACCGAAGCTTCTCCCCCAGCCACGCCAGATTGCCAGATTGATAGCCTGCGCGGAGGTTGCCAAGAAAGATGGCTTCCTAGCACTGGAGGGAATAGCCGAATCCACCGATGATCCTTTTTTCAAAAAAGGACTTGAAATGATTATCGATGGTTACGAGGCTGAATTTATCGAAGATGTGCTATTCGAAGAAGTTGAACAAATCCAAATGCGGCACCAGGCTGGCGCGCTTATTTTCACTCAGGCCGGCACATACGCTCCGACGCTTGGTGTCCTTGGTGCAGTAGTCGGACTGATTGCCGCCCTCGGGTCCTTATCGGAAATCGAAAAAATTGGCCATTCCATTGCTGCCGCGTTTATTGCCACATTGCTTGGGATATTCTCCGGGTATGTACTCTGGCACCCGCTTGCGAACAAGCTTAAGAGGATTTCAAAGCGAGAACAAGAGTCAAAACTCCTGATTATCGAAGGGCTGCTCGCGATTTACGGGGGAATTTTGCCAGGGGCGCTTGAGAAAAAACTGACTGTCCATCTCCCTATGTCAGAGCGTGAAGCTTATGAAACCATTGATAAGGCCGCTATGCTTGAGGAAATGTCGGCATGAGGAAGCGCAGAAGAAAGTTTGAAAATCACGATGAAGGGCATATCGATGAAACATGGCTCATTCCATACGCCGACTTGCTCACCCTTTTGCTAGCGTTATTCATTGTCTTATATGCGGCAAGTACAATTGATGCCGCCAAATACCAGTCCATCATGGAATCGTTCAAGTCGGAACTGACAGGAACGAAGATTCCGGATAATAATGCAGGCCTTAGCCCCCAGCTTCCAGCTGAAAATTCCGAGGAAGAAAAGCAGGATAAAAAGCAAAACGATTCCGAGTTGGACGGCTTAAGAGTAAAGCTGGAAAATTATATCAGAGATAATAAATTGGAGGCAGTGGTGTCACTCCAAGAATCGAAAAAGGGCGTCGAAGTTTCCCTGAAGGATCTCATTCTGTTCGATTCGGGCAGAGCCGAGTTAAAAGAGAGATCTTTTAAGACGTTGGATGGGATTGTCGGTTTGATCAAGACTGTCCCGAATCCTGTAAGTATTGAAGGACATACCGATAATGTTCCCGCCACCAATACGGTTTTCAGGACGAACTGGGAACTTTCAGCTGCGAGGGCAGCAAGCGTCCTTTACTATTTTGAGTCAAAGAACATCGAACCGAAGCGGCTGCAATTTTCCGGTTATGGAGAATACCACCCACTCGTCCCGAACAATTCTGACGTAAACCGCCAGGCAAACCGCCGGGTAACGATTGTCATTTTACGGCAAAATTAACAAAGCTGCCACCTGTTTAAAATTATATAAACATAACAAAAACGCCTGCCGATTCTATGAAATCAGCAGGCTTCTTTTTACCCAAAAATCCTTGAATTTAATTCCCCGCGCCCCTGTACTTTTTCACTCCCTCATTCCAAAGAAAAACAGAAAGGACGAAAAACAAGATGCCCATCACCGGCGTGAGAAACGCATAGACGTACCATTCTTCTTTCCTAAGAAACCATGCAGCCGGATACACGCCGACAAAGGCAAACGGCAAAATCCAGGTAAGCACAAAACGAATCACTTTGTTGTAAATATCAACCGGGTAACGGCCATAGTTGCCGATATTGTACATCATCGGCATGATCGAGGTTTTCGCATCCGCCCAGAAACTGATACAGGCAAGCATGACGAACACGCCTCCGTATATGAGCGCCCCGCCGGCCACAAATAAAAGGAAGAGAAGCGGGTCGGCCCAGGATAATTCAATTCCAAGCCTCGACCCGGCATAAACCATGATCGCGATTCCCGTTATCGCTCCAAACAAGCCTTCCAGCTCCAGGCGTTCTAGGATGATTTGAAACAAACTATGGATCGGCCTTGTCAGAATTCGGTCAAGCTCCCCTTTGACGATATAACGTTCGTTAAAGTCCCATATATTGAAGAACGCCGAAAACAAGGCATAAGGAACAAGGAAAAAGCCGTAGATAAAAATAATTTCATCCCTGCTCCAGCCATTCAACAAAGATGTGTGGCCGAAAACGACCAAAATAAATATAAAATTGACTGCCTGCGACAGCAAATCAGAAAACAATTCAACTACAAGGTCCGCCCTGTATTGAAGCCTCGTTTTCATATACTGTCCGGCATATTGAAAAAACATCGAAGCGTAAAACACGGTCAGCCCCCCTGAATAACGAGTTGTTTTTTTGCGAGCTGCCAGAAGAAATAAATCGGGATAAGCAGAAGCAAGACCCAACCTGCCTGCTGGGCAATTGCTTCAAGCGCCTGGCTGGTTGTGAATCCCTTTGTCACAATCATGCTTGGAAAATAGCTGATCCCCTGAAACGGCAGGAATTTCATAATGTCCTGTGCCCAGCCAGGGAAAAAACTCATCGGCAAAAGAAGGCCTGAAAACAGGTCAATGACGACCCTCTTTGCGCGAATCAGCCCTGTATTATTATATAAAAAGAACGTTGTAATCCCTGTCAGCAGATTTATTTGGGTATTGATCAGAAAGCTGAAGAAGATTGATATCGCAAAAAGCCCCCACACTGCCGGGTCGTAAAACAGCCGGATTGGAAAGACAAAGGCAACAAGAACCATGCCTGGCAGCGAAAAGAAAAACAGCCGGAAGATTCCTTCGCCAAGCCCTTGCATCACTTTCATACCGAGATAGCTGTATGGCCGGATCAGTTCGACAGCGACTTTTCCTTCCATAATTTCCATCGCCATTTCTCTGTCAAGGTTGTTGAAATAAAAAGCCCTCGCCATCCACGCAATCGCGACATAGGTCGTCATCTGCCCGACGTCCATGCCTTGGATGCTATCCTTGCCGCTGTATATGGCGTTCCAGAGAAAGTAATAGGCGCCAATATTAATGCTGTATATTAGTATTCCAGTATAGTAATTCGTCCGGTAAGCAAGCATCATCAGAAACCGGATCCGGATCATTTCAAGATACTTTTCCATCTGGCTCCTCCTCTATCACGCCGTACCTCGTTCATATATATTACGGATAATTTCTTCAGTTGAAATTTCATTGATTTTAATGTCTCTTATTTTGAAAGCAGAGACGACCTTGGAAATTACCTGGGAAATGACTTCGTCGATATCTTCCATCTGAGCGGTGAAGATTTGCCCTTTTTCATCCATCTCCCATTTCACCGGCATTCCCTTGGTCAACTGCTGGAGGGTGGCAAGTTCCGCTTTTTCCATCAATTCAAACTGAAGTTCCTTGCCCTCGCCCCATTTTTCCTTTAAATGATTCAGCGAACCATCGTAAATGATATTTCCCTCATCCAGCATGATAACCCGTTCACACAGCGCTTCGATATCGGACAGATCATGCGTTGTCAGCAGGATGGTCGTGTTGTACTTTTCATTAATTTCTTTTAGGAATTCCCGAATCCTTAATTTAACGAGTACATCGAGCCCGATCGTCGGCTCATCCAAAAATAGCAGCGGCGGATTGTGGATGAGTGCCGCGGCAAGCTCGCAGCGCATTCGCTGGCCAAGCGACAGCTTCCGTACCGGCTTGTCAAGAAGCGGGCCGATGTCCAGCGTCCGGATGACGTGGTCCATATGCGAATTGTAATCCGCGTCTGAAACCTTATAAACCTTTTTCAAAAGACGGAATGACTCCTGGACGGCGATATCCCACCAAAGCTGGGACCTCTGCCCAAAAACAACGCCAATCGTCTGGACAAAGCGCTCACGCTGTTTATGGGGATTCATTCCATTTACTACAATTTGTCCGGAAGTCGGTGTCAAAATTCCGGTCAGCATCTTGATTGTCGTTGATTTTCCGGCACCGTTTTCGCCAATATAACCAACCATTTCACCTTGTTTAACTGTAAAATTAATATCATTAACGGCACGAAGCGTTTTGTAATTCCTTGTAAACAAGTCCCGAAAGGCCCCCGATAGCCCTGAACGGCTCGAGTAAGACTTGAATTCCTTGCGCAGGCCGCTTACTTCAATCGCATTTGTATAATCCATTTTCAGTCCTCCAAAAAGCTGCACTCTATCCAAACAGTTTAGCCAATCCCCTTTTGTAAAACAACTACCTTGCATTTGTATTACGTTGAGGGGCCTGATTAAGAGCTGAGTCACTTCTGTATTCGGACTCTTAACAAGTTTTTAAAGCTCCGAGTGTCCGAATCAACCCTGTATTCGGACTCTTAACGAGTTTTTAGAGCTACGAGTGTCCGAATCACCTCTTCATTCGGACTCTTAACGAGTTTTTAGAGCTCCGAGTGTCCGAATCATCACTGTATTCGGACTCCGAACAAGTTTTTAGAGCTCCGAGTGTCCGAATCATCACTGTATTCGGACTCCGAACAAGTTTTTAGAGCTCCAAGTGTCCGAATCAACACTGTATTGGACTCCGAACAAGTTTTTAGAGCTCCGAGTGTCCGAATCAACCCTTTATTCGGACTCTGAACGAGTTTTTAGAGCTCCAAGTGTCCGAATCAACACTGTATTCGGACTCCGAACAAGTTTTTAAAGCTCCAAGTGTCCGAATCAACACTGTATTCGGACTCCGAACAAGTTTTTAAAGCTACATGAGTCCGAATCAACCCTGTATTCGGACTCTTAACAAGTTTTTAGAGCTACGAGTGTCCGAATCACCTCTGTATTAAGACACTTTCCAATATTAGGGCTCTAAGAGTCCGAACGATTGGCCGGTAAACGGTTAAATTTTGCCGACGGGAAGTCGTGCCGCAAGCCGACATATACCCGAAAACCATGCTATTATTAGGAAGGACTTATTTAAGGAGGTTTTACCATGAATTTTTCTAATTCCGAAAAATTACATAGCGAAGCACTGGAGCATATTGTTGGCGGGGTGAACAGCCCTTCGCGTTCCTACAAAGCTGTCGGCGGCGGCTCGCCAGTTGTAATGGAGCGAGCGGCCGGCGCCTATTTCTGGGATGTCGACGGAAATCAATATATCGATTATTTGGCTGCCTACGGGCCAATCATTACTGGTCATGCGCACCCTCATATCACTAAGGCGATTACAAAAGCGGCGGAAACCGGTGTCCTGTACGGAACGCCTACCCCGCACGAAATTACTCTGGCAAAAATGCTGAAGGAAGCCATGCCTGGGATGGACAAAGTCCGCTTTGTCAACTCCGGCACAGAGGCGGTAATGACGACGATCCGTGTGGCCCGCGCTTATACAGGCCGCGACAAAATCATCAAGTTCGCCGGCTGCTACCACGGCCACTCCGACCTCGTGCTCGTCGCAGCAGGTTCCGGTCCTTCAACACTTGGGACACCGGATTCAGCCGGGGTACCTAAAAGCATCGCCCAGGAAGTCATTACGGTTCCATTCAATGAAGTAGATCCGTTAAAGGAAGCGCTCGAAAAGTGGGGCGACCAGGTTGCAGCGGTTATGATTGAGCCGATTGTCGGCAATTTTGGCATCGTTGAACCGAAACCGGGATTCCTTGAACAAGTAAAGGAGCTTACCCACGAGGCAGGCGCATTATTGATTTTTGATGAAGTCATCACGGCTTTTCGCTTTATGTACGGTGGAGCCCAAGATATGCTTGGCATTACGCCTGATTTAACAGCGCTTGGCAAAATTATCGGCGGCGGGCTGCCGATTGGCGCTTACGGCGGCAAACAGGAAATCATGGAAAAGGTTGCCCCGCTCGGTCCTGCATACCAGGCTGGTACGATGGCCGGCAACCCGGCATCCATGCTTTCCGGGATTGCCTGTCTTGAAGTCCTGAAACAAGAGGGCGTTTACGACTACCTTGACCGGCTTGGCGAAATGCTGGAGAACGGCATTCTTGAAGCCGCGGAACTACATGGCGTTCCAATTACAATTAACCGGCTGAAAGGTGCGTTGACGATTTACTTTACAAAAGAAAAGGTAGTCAACTACGACCAAGCCGAAAATACAGACGGTGAGATGTTCGCCAGATTCTTTAAGCTAATGCTTCACCAAGGCATCAATCTCGCTCCCTCCAAATATGAGGCGTGGTTCCTCACGATTGCCCACAGCGAAGAAGACATTGAAGCAACACTCCACGCAGTCGATCAAGCGTTTTATCAATTAATGAATGACTAACATTAATAAACCAGGGCGGAGTCGTCCTGGTTTATATTTTGCAAAAATGATTTAGAAATTGATTTAAGGATATTGTTAAGTATTGGAAGTAAACCTTGCTGAAAGTATACTGGACAGTTTTTCATTTTCGGCTATACTTGTCGTAATGAGATTCATTTTGAAAGGATTTTAACGATGAAGCTAGGTGCGCGCATAGTAAAAACGGGCATTGCAATCGTACTAGCCCTATTCATAAGTAATCTATTACATGCCCCTTCGCCGGTCATGGCCGGAATTGCGGCCATTTTTGCCATACAGCCGACGATTTACAGGTCGTACCAGTCCATTCGCGACCAGGTGCAGGGAAACCTGATTGGCGCATTGACGGCCATTGTCTTCGTCCTGCTCCTCGGGAACCATATTGTCGTCATTGGGCTCGCGGCGATTATTGTCATCACCCTGAACCTCAGGTTCAAGCTTGAAAATACGATCGGCCTCTCTCTTGTGACACTTGTTTCAATTATGGAGTCGCCGGGGGACCAGTTTCTTGAATTCGCCGCGATTCGGTTCGGCACGATTATGCTTGGGGTCTTTTCAGCTTTCGTCGTCAATCTTGTTTTCCTGCCGCCGCGCTATGAAAATAAGCTCTATTATAGAATTTCGGGCGCAACCGATGATATTATCCGCTGGATCAGGCTGACGAGCCGGAATGCATCCGACCATAACCTGCTGAAAAACGAAATTGAAAGGCTTCATGATACGAAAGTGAAGATGGATTTGCTTTATACGATGTACAGAGAGGAAAGGCGATACTTTAAGCGTGACGAAGCTGTAAAAGCAAGGAAACTCGTCATCTACCGGCAGATGATTTCCACGGCGCGCAGGGCACTTGAAACGCTTATCCGGCTCCATCGTTACGAGAATGAATATCGGCTCCTTCCCGAAACATATCAGACGGCCATTCAGGAGCAGCTTGACTGCCTGATTACCCAGCATGAACAAACAATGCTGAAATATATTGGAAAGGTCCGGCCGGAATCCGCGCTTGAACACCCGGTCCCATGCCTGGATAAAAAGGAAATCATCCATCTATTCATTTCAAGGCAAAATGAGTACGAAGATGAGGGTGAGGACGACAACCACCTTTACCATACAATGCAAATTTTTTCTTCCATTCTTGCCTACGGCGAGTATGTGGAACATCTGGAAATGCTCGTGACAAGCTTCCTCTCCTATCATCAGGAAGATAATGAAGTCCAAATCGAGGAACAGACAGAGGATTAATACAGAAAAATGCTTAGGGCATAAAACCCTAAGCATTTTTTAGTTTGGCCTCTAGTAAGCTTATGAATCTGTTTCAGTTTTCTGTTCCAACTGCTGGACCTGGAAAAGTTTATAATAGCTGCCCTGTTTTTCCATCAATTCATCGTGCGTACCTGTTTCGACGATCCTGCCGTGCTCAATCAGGACAATTTTATCGGCATGGGTAATCGTTGACAGCCGGTGGGCGACGATGAAGGTTGTCCTGTCTTTTGCCAGCTTCTCGAGCGCTTCCTGGATTTGATGCTCACTCTCAAGGTCGAGTGCTGACGTTGCTTCATCGAGGATAAGAATGGGCGGATTTTTTAGGAAAACCCTTGCAATGGCAACTCGCTGTTTTTGCCCGCCGGAAAGCTTGACTCCCCTTTCGCCCACCTTTGTTTCATACCCTTCCGGCAAGTTGGCGATGAATTCTTGGGCATTGGCAGCCAGCGCCACCGCTTCCACTTCCTCATTGGAAGCCCCCGGCTTTCCGAGCAAAATATTTGACCTGACCGAATCGCTGAACAAAATGTTATCCTGGAACACAACGCCAATTTTATCCCTCAGCATCTGTACCTTGAAGTTGCGGATATCGACGCCGTCAAGAAGGATCTGCCCTTCCTTCACATCGTAAAACCGTGGAATCAGGCTGACGAGCGAGGACTTTCCTCCGCCGCTCATACCGACCAGCGCAATCGTTTCTCCTTTATTCGCTTCCAGATTAATATTCTTTAAAACTAGTTCCTCTTCATCCTCGTAAGCGAAACTCACATTTTTAAACTCAATTTTCCCGTTGACGGTTTTTAGGTCCATTGCATTCGGCTCATCGACAATATCATACTTCTCGTCAGCGAACTCAAACACCCTGTCCATCGAGGCGAACGATTGGGTAATCGTCGTCGATGAGTTGACGAGCCTGCGGAGCGGATTATAAAGCCTGTCGATATAGGCAATGAAAGCGATCATCGTTCCAAGTGTTAGCTGATTTTCTATCACAAGATAACCGGAATATCCGATGACGATCAACGGCGCAATATCAGTAATCGTATTGACGACCGCGAATGCTTTCGCGTTCCAGCTCGTATGCTCGAGTGCTTTTTGCAAAAAATTTCTGTTTGTGCGGTCAAACTGTTTCTGTTCATGCTCCTCAATGGCAAAGCTTTTGATCACAGCCATACCCTGGACCCGTTCATGAAGGTAACTTTGGACTTCCGCGAGCGCCTGTGAGCGGTTCCTCGTCAGGGTTCTCAGATTACCAAAAAAGTATTTGACGGAAAAAGCATAGAGGGGGAACAGAACAAGCGACACGAGCGTCAACTTCACGTTCATTGTGAACATAACAGCGATGGCAATCAAGATTGTCGCGACATCAAGCCACAAATTCATAAGGCCAGAAATGACGAATGCCTTCGTCTGCTCGACATCGTTAATGACTCTCGAGATAACCTCGCCCGCTTTCGTATTCGAATAATATTTGAAGCTTAACTTCTGCATGTGGTTATATAGATTATCCCTGATATCATACAGGATTTTGCTTGAAGTCCACTGGGCAAAATATTGCCGGTAATACTCGATCGGCGGCCTTAAGATGACAAATATGACCATCATGATGCCCATGATCCAAAAAAGCTTGTCCAGCTTATCTGCTTTTGCAAGATCGGGGTTTCCAACAATATCATCCACCACGTACTTTATAAGGATGGGAATGATGAGAGGAATGGCAAACTTAAGGATTCCAATAAAAATGGTCCCGACAATTTGCCATTTGTACGGTTTTACAAAATGGAGGTATCTCCGTATGCTGTCCAACTCTGCTTCCTCCTTTCAAACAAAAACCTGTTGATCGACGTCAACAGGGCATGAAAAAGGAACGGGCCTGTCCCTACTTTCGGTGGGTCAGGTACCGTTCATACCAGGCATCAATGAAATCCGGTGAAAATGGCCCTTTTCGCTGACGGATCCACCTCATCAGCTTCTCTACATTCCGCTTAAGAATTTGGTCAATGACATCTGGATAGTTCATTTCACGGCGGTGGCGCTCGTATTCATCTTCATCGAGCAAATTAAAGGTCATATCCGGAAATACCTTTATATCAAGGTCATAATCGATATATTTCAGAATCGAACCATCAAAAATAAACGGGGAACTCAAATTGCAGTAGTAATGGACACCGTCCTCACGGAGCATTCCAATTACGTTGAACCAGCATTCTGAATGGAAATAGCAAATAGCGGGCTCCCTCGTCACCCATGTCCTCCCATCGGATTCAGTGACAACCGTTCTGTCATTTCCGCCGATCACTAGGTGTTGGGAGGCTTTCAAAATGGTGGTTTCGTCCCATATACGATGGATATGACCATTGTGTTTGTAGCTGTGTATCTGCATTGGTTCTCCTTCGATGGGTAAACCCATGAATCTCCCCTACTTTCATCTGCCGAACGCTTTGCAACCTATCATAAACTAAAAAAACGACAAAAGGCAACAAAAGGCTATTCCTGTTTTCTCCTATTATAACGGTTAGCAATAATTTTTAAAACAAAAGAGCCACTTTTAACTAACAAAATGGCCCCCAATCCCTGCAGTTGCATTTAACGAAGAAGCGGTTCATAATCCCCGTTTCCACCCTTGTAGGAACGAATGACTTCTTCTGTCTGTTCTTCAAAAATACGCTGGATTTCTCTCAGTTCATTTTTCATTTCCATAATTTCTTCCTGTATGATATCTTGTCCTGTTTCATGTTGCAGGCTATGCAACTGCTTCTGAATTTCGAGGCAGCGTTCCAGTTCCGATTGTAAAAAAAGTAGCTTTTCCATTGTTTTCATCTGTTCCGCGATCATCTCGTTAAAAGTTTTCATTGCGCCACCGCCCTGCTTCTGAAAATTTTAGCGAGTGCTCCTTTTAAGCTGTAGGAGCTCTCACCTGCTCCCCTATGTATTCTTGAATTTACCGCTTTTTCCTTTGACTAGTTATGTGGCTTTTATAGAAGTTTTGTCGAAAGAATTTCCCAGTTCGTTTATTGCATGCAAAAAGGCACCCTCCATTAAGAAGGGCGCCTTATGCATGCATTTAGCTGTTTTGGTTTTTACGGCTTTCAGCTTGTTGATTTTGGCGTCTTACTTCTTGAGCATTTGTTTCGCTCCCGAATTCAGTGCCGTATTGGCCTTGTTGGCCTTGTTGACCTTGTTGGCCATGGGCAGCTTGCTGGTTTTGGCGCCTTACTTCTTGAGCGTTCGTTTCGCTCGCGAATTCAGTGCCGTACTGGCCTTGGCCAGCTTGTGCGTTTTGCTGCCTTACTTCCTGGATGTTTGTTCCAGAAGATGTTCTGCCAGCTTGTTGGTTGAATTTTGCCATTGTAATCACCTCCACGGTTATTAATTTGTCCATGAAGGTGAGGGACTATCCCGAAATTTATTTAAAAAGGCTTTTTATATTTTTCCTGCTTTTTATGGTTAATGGATCTATTCTATGTGACCGTTTGGCAGTCGCCGAGCCAATTTGGGCCTAGAGGCAGCTTCTCTGTGACCGTTTGGCCGTATCGCGAGCTTTTTGGACTTAGAGACCGCTTCTCTATGACCGTTTGGCCGCTACCCAAGCCATTTGGGGCTTAGAGGCGTTTCCTATTCCCGTATTGAATGTAAATTCCCATGAAGACGAGATATGGAACCAGACGTCCCATTTGCAAACTTAATTCTATCGTGTTTTAAACGAGCAAGGAAATCCCCCCGTCAACAATAATCGTTTGGCCGCAGATCATGCCGGACTGATTGGAAACAAGGAATAGGATGCAATTGACTAGATCGTCTATTTCTACCATTCTGCCGGCAGGCGTTTTCCGTCTCGCTTCTGCTAAAAGCTCTTCCCTGTTCGGGAAATGCTTTAGCGCCTCTGTATCTACGGCTCCCCCTGATACGGCATTGACAGCAATGCCCTTCGGAGCAAGTTCGACTGCCAGATAGCGTGTCAGCGCCTCAAGCGCGGCCTTTGATACACCGACCGTTGTATAGTTTTCCAAATAACGGATCGAGCCAATTGAACTGATGCTGACAATCTTCCCGCCGCCATTCCTCTCCATCAGCCTGGCTGCTTCCTGGGCGCAAAAAAGAAGCGCTTTGCTGTTGATGTTCATTGTCCAATCCCAGTGTGATTCCTCGAGTTCCATTACAGGCCTCAATACCCCCGATGCTGCGTTGTTAATGAAAACATCGAGGCGGCCGAATTCCTCTTCAACCTTTGCAAACATCGCGCGGATTTTTTCCACGTCTCCAACGTTTGCTCTAATAATGATTGCTTTACGACCCAGGGCTTCTATTTCAGCCGCTGTTTCAAGCGCGGCACTTTTGCTCCGCGCATAATTGATGGCGATGTCATATCCTTCTTTTGCAAGGCGGAGTGCGGCAGCCTTGCCTATTCCCCTGCTGCTTCCAGTAATGAGTGCTACTTTCTGTGTCATGGCGTAAATTCCTTTCCTGCTATGTTTGTTTTTATTTTAGCGTTTCCGGGTATAGAAGACAATTGAATCCAAAAACTAAGAGAAAAGCTTAGCGCACCTCATGATAACGTAAGCTTTTGCAAAATCAAAGCATTTCCTGAAAGGAGAATTGCCATGTACGTCGGCAGGGATATGACCGAATTGACGATGATGCCGAAGAGTGAGTGGGAAAAAAGCGAATTGGCTTTCTTTCACCATTCACTTCAGCAGGTAATGCCGTATTTAAATGTGGAAGGCCAGGCTATCCACCGGGAAATCGTTGAAGAAATTGAAAAACGCGGCGGCCTAAACCGCGGTGAAGCGGATTATACACACGGCACAAAAGTCAACTATGACTGACCATTTTAAAAAGCCTATCGTCGTTTGACGATAGGCTTTCCTTTATATCTTAACCGAATAGAGCGACAACATTTTCTGATGCGGAACTGGAAGCGCAAAACCGGCAAGCTCCGGCAAAGAAACAAGACGGAGATTTTCCTTATCCTCAAGGGGTTTCGCAAGCTGTGCAACATAAACGGTAACGTTCCAGTCCAGATGGGAAAAGATATGCTGGATCTGTCCAAGTGATTCATCGATTGCGACTTTTACCCCAAGCTCTTCTCGATAAAATCGTTCTAATGCTTCACGATCATTAGCATAAGGCCGTTGAATTTCAATTGAAGGGAATTCCCAGAAGTTGGCCAAAAGCCCTTCGGCGGGCCGTCTGCGTATTAAAATCCTTCCGTCTTGGTCTTCCACTATAGCAGCTGCCAGTAAGACTTGTTTTGGCTTTTTCTTTTTGGATTTGACCGGAAGTTGTGCCTGCACCCCTTCATGGAAGGCTATACAATGTTCTCGAACTGGACACAGCAGGCAGGAAGGCGAAGTTGGTGTGCAAATGAGCGCCCCGAGTTCCATCAGCGCCTGATTGAAATCGGAAGGAGATTCATGGGAAATGAGCCGCCTGACCGCTTCCTCAAAAATTTTCCGGGAAGCTGGTTTGGCAATGTCTTCGCGTATGAGTAAAATACGCGATAAAACTCTCATGACATTCCCATCAACAGCAGGCTCTGGGATGCCATAGGCAATACTTAAAATAGCTCCGGCTGTATAAGGACCAACCCCTTTTAATTTAGAAATTTCCTTTGGTGAATCAGGAACGACGCCGTTATATTTATCCCGCACTTCCCGGACGGCCGACTGCAAATTCCTCGCACGCGAGTAATAGCCAAGACCCTCCCAGGCTTTCAGGACTTTGTCTTCGTCCGCCTCCGCGAGGGCATCGATTGTTGGAAACAACTCCAAAAAGCGGTGGTAATACGGAATAACCGTATCCACCCTTGTTTGCTGGAGCATGATTTCCGATACCCAAATCTTATAGGGATCCTGGTCGGCACGCCAAGGCAAATCTCTCTGTTCGGCGCGGAACCAGGCGATTAAATCTTCACGAAATTGCTCTATATTTATATTTCCTGTAATTTCCGGTTGGTTCATAATTGAGTTTAGGCCCCCTATATGTTAAAAAAGGTGGTAAAGTGGGAATATAATAATATTCAACCAAGACCAGTAGGAACTGGCAATATACTTTGATAAGGGAAACTTGCAATTCCAAAAGGAGGAAACAGCACCTTGGATACTGGCACACATGTCGTGATGGGGATTGCCCTAGGTGGCTTGGCCACTCTTGATCCGGCTGTTGCCCCGCACACGGCCACAGCAAGCAGTGTAATGATCGCCACAATCGTCGGTTCACAAATACCTGATATCGATACAGTATTGAAACTAAGGAACAACGCAGTCTATATAAGGAATCACCGCGGGATTACCCATTCTGTTCCTGCAGTATTCCTATGGCCGTTGCTGATTACCGGGATTATCTTTTTCTTTAATCCTGATGCGAGCCTGCTTCATCTTTGGCTCTGGACCCAAATCGCCGTATTCCTGCATGTGTTCGTTGATATTTTCAATGCTTATGGAACCCAGGCACTTAGGCCGTTCTCCTGTAAATGGGTGGCTCTCGGGGTAATCAATACGTTCGATCCATTCATATTCGGCATCCATGTTGCCGGAATCGTTGTTTGGATCATGGGTGCTCATCCTGGTTATACATTCCTCGTTGTATACGGGATACTCGTGATTTACTATTTACTCAGGTTTTCGGCAAAACGGGATGTCATCAAGGCCGTGAAGGTCATGATTCCAGACGCAACACAGATTGTTGTCGCGCCGACGATGAGGTTCAACCGCTGGAAAGTTGCGGTCATGAACGAAAAGGAATTTTTCGTTGGCAGGGCCCAAGGCACAACAGTCAGGATACTGGATAAATTCAACAGGGTCCCTGTTCCAGATACTCCAATAATCCATGCCGCAAAAAAGGATACGAATATTGCAGCATTCCTATCCTTCTCTCCTGTTTACCGATGGGAGGTAAAGGAATTTGAGGATTACAGCGAAGTCAGGTTCATTGACCTTAGGTATAGAAGCAACGGGCATTACCCATTTGTCGCAGTCGCCCATCTTGATAATGATTTAAATATTATGAATTCCTATACCGGCTGGATTTTCAGCGAGGAGAAGTTAAGGAAAAAACTCACCATTCTTCCGGGATAAAACTTTTTGGCAAAAACCAACGGCAACCCGCGCGCAACCGGGCTGCCGTTTTTTGTTTTAGAATAAAATTAATGCAGTTTGTTCTTATCTTGCTTTAGGTAGTGCATATATTTCGGATTTTGATTGGCAAATTCATGGAGACTGCTTCCATAACTCTCAATCCACTGACGGATGACTTTCTCCGTCATTTCGTTTCCCTGATACTCCCTGCCGGCCTTTGCATAAGTCGTTTCAAAATCGTCCCAAAGCAATTCTACCCATGTCCTGGCTTGTCCATAAGACAAATAATCATTTTTGTCAAGCAAGATTTTCGTCAAACGCTCATGATAGTCATTCATCCTTTTCACCCCCTGGCAAAATTGTTCTGCATATTGAGTAAAGCTGGACAAATAATATTGATACGCAGGCCAAAACTGGCTGCGAGTAACCCGTACGGACGGAGGCATCGCAAATGAGGAATAAAGCAAAAGGCTTTCCATACGAACATACCGATAAGATAGAAGGAGAACCCCGGGCAAAAGCTGAATATGCATCTAAAAGGGCCGATGGAACAATCAATACCCATCCACAGGAACGCATGAAAGCTTCTTCACAGAGAAATCCGGACGAAATCAGATCGTTTTAAATCATCCCCACCTGGCGCCCACAACTTGAGGGTGCCAGGTCTTATCTGATACTCAGCATGGAAATCGGCAATGCCTCTTCCTTCCCGGCACTTCCGAGTCGGTATCCCCAGGCAAAAACTCCATTTAAGTAATCGATTTTGAAAAAGACGCCCGGATCGCCGTCAATTTCATAAATTTCTCCCGGCTTGAATGCATTCGGATCGAGCAAGTACGCTTTTGCCATTGCAGCTTTCCGTTCAAGCACAGCATATTCATTCACCATGCCCATTTGCTCTGCTTTCCTCGCTTTTTCCTTTAAAGAAGCGATTTCCTGTTTTAATTCATATTCCGACATGGCGCTATACCGTTTTTCCCGCTCCATCAAGCAACCACCTTATTGTTATTATTTCTATTTTTAGTATAGTAAATATAAAGGACTTAATAAAGGATACTGCACAAATAGTAGGAGGGAAAATTGTGGAGACTTTTGTCATAACAGGCGCAGGCTCGGGTCTTGGTCAGGAAATGGCTCTTCTCTTAGCAAAAAAGGGATGGGATATTCTGTTAACCGGCAGGACTCTTGATAAATTAGCAGCTGTTAAAAAAGAAATTGAAGCAGCCGGGGGTTCAGCAGATACGCTCGTCCTCGATGTTTCTGATTCTGCCGCACTTCCTGAAAAACTCGGCCAAGCTTTGGCAGGAAAGACTGTTGCTGGACTTATAAATAATGCAGGGGTCGGTTATTTCGGTCCACTCATGGAAATGAATAATCCCGAAATTGAAGAAATGTTCCAAATCAATACACTCGGGACGATTTATATGACGAAAGCCATTCTGCCCTTTTTGCAAAAAAGGCAGGCTGGCCAAGTTGTCAATATTATCTCGACTGCCGGCCTCCGGGGCAAGGTCAATGAGTCTGTGTACGCCGCCACGAAATTTGCGGTACGCGGGTTTACGGAAAGCCTTCAAAAGGAATACGAGGGAAACGGGATCACGTTTACGGCAGCCTATATGGGCGGAATGAATACCCCATTCTGGGAAAACAGCAGCCTTGTCAGCGATCCGTCAAGACTCCGCAGCGCTCGGGAAATAGCCGAAATCATTGTGAATAGACTTGGTGAAAAGGAAATCATCATAGAAAGCCAAAAATCATGACAAATTGTCATGATTTTTGCTTTAAGTTAGCTATTCCTCTTCCATTGAAGCCAAATAGCGGTCAATTAGCTCAATCGGAAACCCTTTCCGGAAAAGCGTTTCTTTCATTTTTCTTTCGTATGCATATCCGCTCAGCTTTGCATGCTTTCGATGGGCTTTTTCGCCTTGCACCTTAATCGCTTCAAGCTCATCATCTTCTTCCCGGCCAAAATCGGCTTCATTCAAGGCAAATTGGATCGCGTCAGTCTGGTAGCCTTTCCTGCGCAGCATCGCATCGAGCTTTTGCTTAAGAACCCGCTCAGACTCTGATGCATACTTTCGGGCATATTTTTCCGCAAGGTCCTTCGCTTTTTCAAATTGTTCTTCTGGAGTATACTGCTTAAGCGCTTCTTCAATAAGCGAATCGGCTACTCCTCTTTCCCTTAGTTCCATTTTGACAACATAGGCCCCTTTGTCGGTCGTGCTGATTTGGGTCCTTACATAAGCATCTGCATACTCCTTGTCATTCAGATATCCTTGATCGGACAGCCTATGAATAACTTCATCAATTGCGGCATCTTCAAGCTTTTTTTCCTTCAGGTGGCCGCGCACCTCTTTTTCAGTCCTCATTTTAAACGCGAGGTAATTAATCGCATTATTGTACGCTTTCCGGATTTCATCGTGGTAACCGACTTCAGCAAGGGCAAATTCATCGAGCTCCATTCCTTTTCTTAAATGGAATTTCACAATGACTGATTCATCGGCACTGAAGGCAAATTCCTCACCTTTTCCAAAATCCATATAAATATTGTATCTCCCTGTATCCCGTTTCTGGGTGGTGATTTTTGTTATAACTGCCAAGTTTCTCACCTCTTCTCCACTTTACCATACATCGAAAGTGCCTTTCATTTAAGATGGATGTAAAATAGGCATAATAGGAATTTTTAAGAGGGGGAGCGGGATTGAGGATTGCAATTGCAGGTGGCAGCGGTTTTCTAGGCAACGCACTGACGGATTTTTTTCTTGAAGCAGGACATGACGTTTTTATTTTGACTAGAAGAAAAAAGAAAAGCGTGCGAAATGGTGTTACTTATATACAATGGCTTGAAGATGGAAGCGAGCCGGAACGAGAACTAGAGGGAATCGATGCCTTTATTAATCTTGCTGGGGAGTCGTTGAACAGCGGCCGCTGGACGGAAGAGCGGAAGGAACGGCTTTTAATGAGCAGGCTTGTCGCTGCGGAAGAAGCAGTCAGGATTATGAAAAGCATGTCGGTAAAGCCGGCAGTCCATATTGCTGCCAGCGCGGTCGGGTTCTATGGAACGTCTAATGAAAAAACCTTTACGGAGGAAAATGAGCATGGCAGCGACTTTCTCGCGAGCCTCGTTAGGATGTGGGAGGAAGTCAGTGCAAAAACAGAGGCGATGGGAATCCGAACTGTTTTCTGCCGGTTCGGTATTATTCTTGATCAAACAGAGGGAGCGCTTCCGAGAATGGCTCTTCCCTACAAATTGTTCGCCGGGGGTACGGTTGGATCCGGCCGCCAATGGGTTTCGTGGATTCATAAAGAGGATGCGGTCGGTGGGGTGGCTTTTGCGATTGAAAATAGTGGACTGAACGGCCCTATAAATTTCACCGCGCCCAATCCGGCTAAAATGAACGAGTTTGGGCTGGCAATTGGAAAAGCACTTGGACGGCCGCACTGGCTGCCGGTTCCAGGTGTTGCGTTAAAGCTGTTACTTGGCGAAATGAGCGTTCTGGTACTTAAAGGCCAGCGAGTCGTTCCTGCAAAACTGCTTCAGGCCGGCTACCGATTCCGCCATCCTGAACTTTCGGCTGCATTGGAAAATATTTTCAAGAACTGAATCAATCCCCTAACTTAAGGAAAAGATTGAGATAGGAGCATACTTTTCTTTAAAGGAAGGGATCGATTATGGAAAAGAAGAAAAAGGATAAAATGAGACTGACTTTGACATCTACGCAGGAAGTTTTATATCAAAGGGAATTTAAAGCCGCTGACAGGGCGGCTGGGTTCGAAGGTCCGAAGCTGCGGAAGAGATAATGTTGCCTGAATCTGAAGGCAATTTTGTTGGGCACGGGTAAAAAGATGGACGTTTGGGCGCTAAGTCTTCCTTTAGCGACCGAAGGAACAGATGACTACTGCCGTTCGGGCGCTAAGTCTTCCTTTAGCGACCGAAGGAACGGATGACCGGTGCCGTTCAGTCGCTAAGTCTTCCTTTAGCGACCGAAGGAACGGATGACCGGTGCCGTTCGGGTGCTAAGTCTCCCTTTAGCGACCGAAGGATCGGATGACAGCTGCTGTTCGGGCGCTAAATCTTCCTTTAGCGACCGAAGGAACGGCTCTCCGCCGCTGTTCGGGCGCTAAATCTTTCTTTAATGAACGAAGGATCGGATGACAGCTGCTGTTCTTGTAGAACACAAATTAACTACCGAAGAAGGATTTTCCACTTATGTCTGTTGCTCGGACGGAGACGATAATACCGAGGGGAAACTTTCCTCAACCTCATTCCGAAAGGGGTTTTTCGTGATGGCCCGTTCACGCGGACATAGGAATCGTGACAAGAACACGTCTACTCTGCCTCAAACTCCAAAAAACCTGAAAATCACCGATGGCCGTGACGTTGAATTTGACCGTGACCTTGCCGACCACGATGATCTTGAGGCAATGGCCCGTTCAAAAGCTGCCGACCAGAGGGCGAAAGGCAGACAATAACATGCAAAAAGAAGCGGGGGCGAACCCCGCTTCTTTTCATTTATTCTAATTATGCTTTTTGTTTAACAGCTTTCTTAGTCATGGCTGCTTTTAGATAAGGCACTGCGAATCTGTCGACTCCCCAGTAAGTTGCGCCGCTGCCAACGAATAGTAGGACGAAGGCGACAGTGTAAAGAATTGGGTTTGTGCTGGTTGTTCCCGCGAGCAGGAAGTTCAGGTTCATGAATGCGCCTGCGATTAGTGCTGGAATGGTTGCCGCGCCGAGGATTAGACCGACCCCGACAAGTAATTCTCCCCATGGAATTAGGATATTGAACAATTCAATGTTTGGAACAGCAAAGCTTTGCAGGAAGCTGGCATACCAGCCTTGGACTGCCGGATGATCGCCGGCCGCCTTGGCAATTGCTCCTTGCAGGAATCCGCCTGCCTCGAAGCCTCCTGTTACTTTTCCTAAGCCCGCTTCGAACCATTGCAGTCCGAGCCAGATTCTTGCGATTGTCCAAAGTGTTGCCGCCTGAGGTGTTTCATACCATTTTTTCATTTTAATTCCTCCAGTTATTTTAGTTTGTGAAATCATTCACATGTTAGTTTAAAAAAATATGGGTATTAGATCTTTAACTTTGAAGTTTGTTTGTTTTGTGAATGTTTTCACTTACTTTCTACACCCTTACTATACAACCTTCCATTAAAACTATCAAGATATTATTATTGAATTCACTGTAATTATAGTGTTATTGTGAACAGATTATGAACAAACACACTTTTCGTGGATAATGTGGATATTATGATTGGATGTTGAAGTGAAGGGCTTCCTAAATAGCCTGCTTGTGTATAATTTTTGGGGATATTTCTGTGGATAATGTGTATAAGTCTGTGGAGTATTGGTAAATCAACTTTTTATATGTGGACATCCCTTTGGATAACTGCCTTGCGAAATCAAGTTGTCATTTTGGCTTGAAACATCAGTAATGTTTCCTTGTTCCCTTTCTCCACTGCTATAAAACGGATTTCGGATGATAAGCGTTTGATTCCACCACTCGTTTTTTAGCATGTTACAATAACGGGAAACGCCTTGGGATTGGAGTTGAGCTTTTTGGTTATAGACTTGCTCAAGAATTTGATTTCTATAGATAGCAGTACAATTATAGGCGGCAACATCGCCGTTGACTTTTGCGGGAAGTGGTTGGCTGAACAAGGGCTTGAGGTTTCTTTCTTTGAAAACAACGGATACCGGATGCTCGTTTCAGAAATAGGAGAAGGTGATTCTACTTTGGTGCTTAATGGCCATGTTGACGTTGTTGCAGGCAGTCCGCGGCAATTCACTCCTATGGAAGAAGGCGGCAGGCTGTATGGCCGTGGCTCCGCCGATATGAAAGCTGGAGTTGCCGCCATGATGGCCACTTTTGCTAAGTTAACCAGCCGTAAGCTTGGCTGCAAGCTTCAGCTCCAGATTGTTTCGGATGAAGAAATTGGCGGGATGAATTGCACGGGCTTCCTCGTGGAAAACGGATACCGCGGAGATTTTGTTATTTGCGCGGAACCTACCGGACTTGGGATTGCCAATCAGGCAAAAGGCATCCTCCGCGTAGATATTACAGCTTACGGAAAAGCAGCTCATGGCAGCCGCCCGTGGGAAGGTGTGAATGCAATTGAGGTTGCATATGACGTTTACCGGCAGGTTCTTGACCTTCCTTTTGCGAAGGAGAGCAGCGAATATTACCAATCCCCTTCCATCAACCTTGCAAAAATCGAGGCTGGGAACGCATATAATGTTGTTCCCGATGAATGCAGGATGGGTTTTGATATCCGTTACCTCCCCGGCCAGAATCACGAGGAGATCCTCAGGCAAATCGGGTCAATTAACGGGATTGAAGTAGTCCCTGGCCTACATGCGGAACCGATACATACCGCCCGCAGCCACCCGTTCCTCTTGGGCCTTGCTGACATAGTCAGCCGGCAAACAGGAGAAGAAGCCGTGTTCTTTGGTCAGCATGGCAGTGCCGATACGGTCTTCTTTGCTAAATATGGCATCCCCGCTATTGAGTTCGGTCCGGACGGAGACAATTGGCATGGCGAGGATGAGTATGTGGATATCAATTCTGTTCTACAGTTTGAAAAGATTCTAATCGAGCTTGCATGCTCGGGAAAAATCACATAAAAATTTTTGTACTGCAAAATAAATAACAAAACGCGGCGCCCGTTTCCAGAATGGGCCCGCGTTTTCTCTACAACGGCAAAAGGGCGACGGTTTCTTTTGCCCGGAGTTTTTCAATCATTTCAAGCCATTCCTTCGGCTTGTTGGATAGTACAGCATAGTAGGTTCTTAGGAAATCAGCTACAAGTGAAGCTTCAACCAAGTCCTGGCTGTAATCCGCGGGCATGAAGCCAAGATCCAGGCCCGAAACGGCCTCGCCGTTATTTTCCCAGGAAGGATGGACGTATTCCAGGTCAAGACGCTTGTAGCCAAGATGTGATAGCACTTCCCGTCGGACATATGGGTCCATGACTTTCACTCCGCCGAATTCAAGAGCTTCAACCTTATATGGGTCATAAATCTCCGCGAACATGCCGTATAATTTCTTTCCGTTTTTGGCAGCCAGTTCATTTAGGTCTTTCATTCGGTTCACTACGAGAAAGCGGCCGATTCCCTTGCCTGGCTTGCGAATGATCGTAAAATCGGTCATGGCAATATTCCAGTCCGCATAGTACCGATACTCGGTCGCTCCGACTACCTCCTCGCCGTCAACTGCGACGAAGATGCGGATACCCGGGTCTTCAAGCGGCTCTTTCCATAAATCGTACTCAAGTACTTCTTCCTTCGGGAAAATCTCCCCCATCAGGTTGTGCAGCTTGCGAAAATTCGGATCTTCTATATTGGTAATGCGCTTATATTCCATTCCCTGGCGCTCCTTCGTTTTTAAATGGATTCTTCCATTCCATAATGACCGCGTAATGGCAGGATTCTTCATCTTCCAAGTAATCCTTGACTACCGCAACTGGCATCCGGCCGCAACGGAGAAGGAATGAAACGACTGGATCCCTCAACTCTCCGGACATGACCTTTTCGAGGTATTGCTGCGGTGAAATCGAATTAGATACTTTATGGTAGCCGGGCATTCTGCTGCCGCCGACCAGCCTGTCAATGCCCTTGTCAATGACGACGTGGTACATGGACTGCATCAGCAGCTTCCCCAGGCCCAGCTTCCGGTACTTTGGCCTGACGCTGATATCGACAATATAAAGCGAGTTTCCTTCTGGATGATGATTGCGGATATAACCATTGTCAGTAATTTCTTCCCATGTGTGGTCTGGATGGGCCGGGTCGAAATTGACCCTGAGCCCGGTCAGTGAACCGGCCAGCTCCCCGTCCACCGAAACACAAAGCGCGCCTTCGGGAAACAGCTTCACATGGCTGGCAAGCTGTTCCTTATTCCACCATAAATCGGATTGGAACGGCGGAGGAAAGCATTCGGATTGGATTTCAATCAGCCCATCGAAATCATTTTCTTTATAGGGCCTGATACAAACGGAAAACGGCTTATCCTTCTCATATACAAAAAACTCGCATTTATACATCCGCCTCACCCCTAGGAATTCGTTTTTTCCCAATCCACGTATAAATCGGTCCTCCGGTCGCGCCAGGTTGTTACGGACCCGCGCTCACGAACTTCATACAACAATTCCAAATCCAAATCGGCCGTGACAATCATATCGTCATTGATTTCCCCTTCTACCATAAGCCCTTTTGGCGGGAAGGGAATGTCATTCGGTGTAATGACGGCGGCCTGGCCGAAATTGAGCCGCATGAAATCGACTGTCGGAAGAGCCCCGACGGTACCAGTTAGGACAACATACACCTGGTTTTCAATTGCACGGGCATGGCTCGTATAACGGACACGGTGGAAGCCATGCCTGTCATCGGTACAGGATGGGCAAAAAATGACATCCGCTCCTTTTGCTTTGGCCATCCGGACAATTTCCGGAAACTCAATATCATAACAAGTTAGGATGGCGATTTTTCCCTTCTCCGTATCAAAAATACGGAAGCTGTCCCCTTTTTCCATATTCCATTCGTGTACCTCGGTAGGTGTGATGTGAAGCTTGGCCTGCTCTTCAATTCTGCCATCCGGGTAAAATAAATGGGCTGTATTATAAAGCTTGCCGCCACGCTCGACGACATGGGTGCCGCCGATGATATGCATGCCGGTCTTTTTGGCAAAAGAAGCAAAAAGTTCACGGTAACGATCAGTGAATGCCGGCAGGTCATTGATTGTCAGAGCCTTGCCGGTTTCGTCACCAATCGAGAGAAGCTGGGTCGTGAAAAATTCCGGAAATAAAACAAATTCTGCCCCGAACTCCTCAGCCGTTTTTATATAATGCTCACATTGAGCCGCGAAATCCTCAAATGACGAAATAGTGTACAGATGATATTGCACAGCCGAAACACGAATCTTCACAAAACAACCTCCCTTTTTTGCCAATTTAATAGAAACATTAAGGTTATTATTCACTAATTAATCCCATATGACAAGTGAGATGGTCTATCAAAAATACCCTTGAAACTCTCTTAAAAAGAATATTTACATAAACTTTAACCTTCCTTAAAGACTACTTAATACAACATGGGTACGGTAGCAGTGTAGTGGTTAATTTCAGCACGTTCCTCTTTGTACCTGTGTCCATAGCCCGTTTCATTCTGTTGGCAAAACATCTCTAGCCGAGGAGGACTGCACGTGAAGAACCTATTCTTCATTTTGGTGTTACTTGGAGTGTTGTCGGGGTTTTATGCCGGGGAACCGCTTGAGCAGGAAGAGATAGAATCATATCAAACCGATGGATCTTCTTTTCATGCCGAAGCTAGCGAAATTCCCTGGAATACTACGAATGAAAGGGAGCCACTGTATCCTTCTGATGGGCAGTTGAATGAGCCCGGAGATACAGTGGCGGATGGTAAAGGTATGCTAACATTGATGGCTGCTTCTCCGGTTTATGATTCCTTCCTTTTAGGCGGTGTCGATTTCATCGTCAAAGATGTAAAGCTATTAAAATTCATTCCTACTCGTTCAAACGGCTTAAATCTGGAATCTGAGCTTGAATTTATTAAGGTCGATGTCGAGATTGTCAACGCCAATCCTTTCAGCGTCCAGTTCAATCCTGTCGAGACAATCCGTGTCAACGGTACAGAAATGCCCGCAGAAAATGAATTCCTCCTTGAAAATATGGGCGGACTGATGAAGGCAGGCGAAACAAAGACTGGCAGCCTGGGCTACCTCATTGAGGAGACAGGCACACTGGAAGTTGATATTCAGTCAAGTAATGTTTCAGCCAAAGGGAATGAATTAATAAGTAAAGCCGCCAGATTCAAAGTGATCTTGAATAGGCAGCCTTAGGTTATATGCGTATTAAGCATGGGAGCGGCTCCCATGTTTTTTGGGGGCTGCCGCTACCTGGGAAGCTAAAAAGTCTTATCCCAGCAGGCCTTTAGCGAAAGCAATTTGATTTACCACCTGCTCAGGCGAAGTGCCTCCATAACTATTTCTTGCCCCGGCCACATGCTCGGGCGCGAGAATTTTATAAATGTCACCGTAGAAAAGCTCGCTGAATGACCTGTATTCATCCATTGTTAGGTCAAGCAGATATTTGTTCGTTTGAATGCAATAGAGGACGATTTTGCCGATGACCTCATGCGCTTCGCGGAACGGCATTCCTTTTGCCGCAAGATAGTCGGCAATATCCGTTGCATTCGAAAAATCTTCATTAAGCGCGCGGCGCATGACATCACCGTTTACCTTCATCGTCTCAATCATTGGAGCGAGCAGCTTTAAAGATCCTTCCAATGTTTCAACCGTATCAAACATACCTTCCTTGTCTTCCTGCAAATCCTTATTATAGGCGAGCGGCAGTCCCTTCAGAACGGTCAGCAGGCCAACTAGGTTTCCGTAAACCCTCCCTGTTTTTCCGCGCAAAAGTTCCGGTACATCCGGGTTTTTCTTTTGCGGCATGATGCTTGAGCCAGTGCAAAATGAATCATCGAGCTCAATAAAGCTGAACTCCTGGCTCGACCAAATAATCAACTCCTCGGATAGCCGGGAAATATGCGTCATCATGATCGAGCCGATTGAAAGGAACTCGAGTATGAAGTCCCTGTCGCTGACCGCGTCCATGCTGTTCGGGTAAATTGTTTCGAAGCCGAGCAGTCCCGCGGTCAGCTCCCGGTCGATTGGAAAGGTCGTCCCGGCAAGCGCCCCGGCACCGAGCGGCATCCAGTTGACTCTTTTTAGGCTGTCGGTAAGCCGTTCCTTATCCCGCTCAAACATCCAGAAATAGGCCATTAAGTGATGGGCGAACGAAACTGGCTGGGCCCGCTGCAAATGGGTATAGCCCGGGATTAGCGTTTCAATATGCTGCTCGGCCTTTCCGATGATCGCTTCCTGAACCATTCCAACAAGCTCGATCAGTTCGCCCGTTTTATTCCGAAGGTAAAGATGCATGTCGGTTGCCACTTGGTCGTTCCGGCTTCTGCCTGTATGCAGCTTGCCGCCAACTGGCCCAATCAACTCGATCAGCTTTTTTTCAATATTCATATGGATGTCTTCATCTTTTATTAAAAACTCAATCTCGTTGTTTGCGGCCATTTCACTGATTTTTTGGAGGCCGCCGATTATTGCTTCAGCATCCTCGATCGGGATGATTCCGCACTCTCCCAGCATTTTTGCATGGGCAATGCTTCCTTCAATGTCCTCCGCAACCAGCTTCTTATCAAATGTTATTGATGCCGTAAATTCCTCGACAAGTTTATTCGTTTCCTTTGTAAAGCGGCCGCCCCATAATTTTGACATATGCCTGCCTCCTGATTGTTGTAGACGGCTCCCTCGAGCGGAGGAAGCCGCAATTGTTCTATTTCAGTACGGATTGTTTGCTATGAATCTCTGAATAAACCTTTGTCGGCAGTCCCCAGATTTTAATGAAGCCCTCAGCTGCCAAGTGATCAAATGCATCACCTTTGGAATATGTGGCAAGTTCCTCGTTATACAGGCTGAATGGCGATTTACGGCCGACCGTCATATGATTCCCCTTATGGAGCTTGACACGGAGCGTTCCAGTCACCACTTCCTGAGTAGAATCGACAAACGCATCAAGAGCGGCTTTCAGCGGCGAGTACCAGAGGCCTTCATAAACAATTTTGGCCATCTGCTGATCAACCTGTGTCTTAAATTGAGTGACCTCGCGCGGAAGAGTCAGGAATTCCAGTTCCTTATGGGCTTGAATTAGGATAAGAGCTGCCGGGTTTTCATACACTTCCCTCGACTTAATGCCCACGAGGCGGTTTTCGATATGGTCGATGCGGCCGATGCCATGCTTTCCGCCAAGCTCATTCAATTTTTCAATTAGCTCAACTATTGGCAGCTGCTGGCCGTTCAGGCCGGTCGGAACACCTTTTTCAAAATCAATTTCAATATACTCCGGAGTGTCTGGCGCCAGTTCGATTGGATTAGTCCAGTCGAATGCGGCTTCGGGAGCTTCAGCCCATGGGTCCTCAAGAACGCCGGCCTCACAGGCGCGCCCCCAAATATTTGCATCGATGGAAAACGGGTTGTCGAGGTCCACAGGGATTGGAATTCCTTTCTCCTCAGCGTACTTTATTTCTTCGTCCCTCGTCATTCCCCACTCACGGACGGGAGCGACTACCTTCAAATTTGGATTTAGCGCCTGAATCGACACCTCGAAGCGGACCTGGTCATTTCCTTTTCCGGTGCAGCCATGGGCAACTGCGGCTGCTCCTTCCTTTTCAGCTACTTCGACGAGCAATTTTGAAATGAGCGGCCTTGAAAGTGCCGATGAGAGCGGATATTTCCCTTCATACAGGCAATTTGCTTTCAGGGCAGGAATAATATATTCTTTTGCCAAAAGTTCCTTCGCATCAATCATATACGCTTTGACGGCTCCGACATCCAGTGCTTTCGTGCGGATTGCCTCCAAATCTTTCCCTTCACCGACATCAAGGCCAAGCGCAATGACGTCGTACCCGTATTTCTCTTGAATCCATTTTACGGAAACGGACGTATCCAATCCGCCTGAGTAAGCTAAAACAATTTTTTCTTTTGCCATGTTTTACACCTCTTAAGTTGATTTATATTTTATTGATTGGAACGAAGAGCAGACGCTTTACGTTCCAATCAACACAACTATGGATAATAAAAACTAGAACTGCTGCTTTTCTATCCTGCTAATAGTACTTTCAGGATGGCTTTTTGCGCGTGCAGCCTGTTTTCTGCTTCATCGAAGACAGCGGAATGCGATCCATCAATAATTTCAGCGGTTACTTCTTCTCCACGATGGGCGGGGAGGCAATGGAGGAAAAGGAAATCCTCTTTTGCTAGGGCGCATAAATCCTCGTTTACTTGGAATGGCGCGAATTTCTCCAGCCTTTCCTTTGTTTCGGCTTCTTGCCCCATACTCGTCCAAACATCCGTCACAATAACGTCCGCCATTTCAATGGCTTCGCGGGGATTATCGTTAATAAGAATCTTACTCCCCGAACGATCAGCTTTCTTTTTTGCCTGGCTGACAATTTCCTTGTCGGGTTCGTATCCGGCCGGGCTGGCAATGGTTATGTCCATGCCGGTTAGCACCGCTCCTTCAAGAAGAGAATGGGCCATATTATTCTTGCCATCACCCATGTAGCAAAGCTTTAGCCCTTCAAGCCGGCCCTTGTTTTCATATATGGTGAGCAAATCGGCCAGTACCTGTGCCGGGTGATGCAAATCGGTCAGTCCATTGATGACAGGGACGGTTGCATGTTCAGCAAACTCCTCAATCCTCTCATGCCCGAATGTACGGATCATGACCGCATCGACATATCTGGATAAGACTTTGGCTGTATCTGCAATCGTTTCACCTCTCCCAAGCTGAATATCCTTCGTGCTGAGAAAGATTGCCTGGCCGCCAAGCTGCATCATCCCAACTTCAAAGGAAACACGTGTCCTTGTAGAGGACTTTTCAAAAATCATGCCAAGCACTTTACCGCTTAGAAACGGCTGTTGCTTTCCCTGCTTTTGTGTTTTTTTCAACTGAATCGCTGTCTCAAGCAGCCAGCTGAGCTCCTCCGGCGAGAAATCAGTCAGCCGCAAAAAGTTCTTTCCTTTTAAGTTCGGTACGAATGATTCTCCCTTTCTGATTGCATTAAGCATGTCTTTCCCTCCGATGCTGGTAATCACTAGGCCTAGAATCGGTCAGTTATTCATCAGGACATAATCCCTTTTCAAATTGGCACTTTATTAATCACTTATCTTAGATATTGTATTATTATAAATATATATTAATATTTATGCAAGCAATTGTATATAAACTTTTTTACTATTTTTAGAATTTAAACAGTTATTAAAATTCTAGAGAGAGGGGGTTCGATTCAATCAAGTTTTGCGTTATGTGAAGTTATGGAAAATATTAGAGGGGGGAGAAGCTATCAAAACGCATTGCGCTGTCCGAACATGGAGTAACTTCGGACAGAGAACCTATCAAAATGCGGTTGGCTGTCCGAACATGGGGCAACTTCAGACAGAGAACCTATCATAACGCATTGCGCTGTC
>NZ_QWEG01000018.1 GCF_003515685.1 Neobacillus notoginsengisoli
ACCTCACGTACGGTTTGATGAGGGGGAACAGGAAAAGGACTTGCCCACTTGTCTGGCTTAGTAAGGTGGAACACCCTGAAACCCGAGGACAAGAAGGGCAAAGTCTAATTCCTGTTTTCTACTCTACAATGGGATTGTCAGTCCCGATATTGACGGATATATAGTATTCTGGGAGATATCAGGAGAAAGGAATAAGAGGGTCCGTATAACTGGAACAATATTTATGCAGGTGTCGTACCGACAAAAAATTAGTTATTGTATATCTGTTGATACATGGTTTTTATTCGGGGATTATTTTGGTTTATCAAATTTGATCTTATCAGCACGTAAAATCAAATATTCATTGCCAAAACACGTTCTGGGAGAAATACAGATCTTTATATTAGAGATATCTCAAATGCAGAATTCACGCTTTAACGCATAAGGAAAACGTTAATGATATAAGAGAAAGGCAAACACTTCAATTATTTTAAAAGTGGATAAGAATTAGTTATTGGAGTCAAAATATTTGATCCGTTAGTTAAAACGAGAAAAGTAGACCATTAATTTATGAATTTCGAAAGCTTAATTAATGAAATTGAATTTCTAGTACTTATGATAGGACATAATTATATTTAAAATAATATGGGAATAGTAAAATCCAACACCTACTTGATACTGAAGTTGAGGTGCCTGTCACTCCCCGATTTTTCTTGTTTCACAGATTAGTTGTTCCCCAGTCTGTGTGAAAATTGGATGGAGTTAAAAGTTTAAGTATGAAGAGTTTTGAATTTGTTTTTGGATTTTGCTGAGAGGAGTACCTCTCAGCATTTTAACGTATATAGTGATCAAGAACAGAAAAGTTATCCGGAGAAAGAAGACGACCTACATGATAAATAATTGAAACAACCAAGAGTCATGCGGGGTGTGTTGGTGAATTTAAAGTTGGATGGAAGAGGAGATTATGTAAATGATAAATATAATTGGTTTAGGTTATATAGGGTTACCAACTGCATTAATGTTTGCAAAAAGTGGGGTAAGGGTAGTTGGAACAGACTATTGTAACTGCTAGACTAAGGTGGTTCTTACGTAAATATGGTGATAGCTTTATACACTGCTTTTCGGGTATAGCAATACTAAAACCCAAATGGCGGTGATATCAATGGTCAATTCTAGCATTGAGGAACTTTTCAAGTTTGACCAAAATGTTGAAGTCGTTCATACACTGATTGAGCCAGATGCACTGTATGCCGTGTTAAATGTAAACTCAAAATATGCCCAATGCCCAGAATGCAAGCATTTATCCCTTAGACATCACAGCCAATATGCCAGGAAAGTCGATGATCTTCCTGTTTCTGGCCACCCGGTTCATATAACCGTTTGTTTGCACAAATGGTTCTGTGATAACAAAGACTGTACAACAAAGGTTTTTACCGAACGTTTGAATTGGTTAAGCCCTTCCTCAAGAAAAACCGACAGGCTTGAAAAGCTGATTCGTCACGTTGGATTCTCCAATAACTGCATGGCAGCCGAAAAAATCTGCCGGAAAATGCGCATCTCTATAAGCCATGATGCCATTCTGTACCGAATAAAAAAAGAAGAACCAATTCAGCCCAAGGAGTGTCCCTTTCGTCGGCATTGATGATTTTGCTTTTAAGAAAAGAAAGCGGTACGGCACAATTTTCATTGACTTACAAACAGGTGCAATCCTTGATTTTTTGCCAAACCGGGACAAGGAGTCTGTAAGGAACTGGCTTATCAAGCATCCTGAAATCCAACTGATTACAAGGGATCGTGCACATGCATATAAAAGCGCGGTAGATGAAGCGTCACCTAAAATCAAGCAGGTTGGTGATCGGTGGCATATCCTTCAACATCTTTTCGACTCGGCCCCCCAGGTGTCGGGAAAACCCATATTGCGATTGGACTTGGCCTGGAAGCAATAAATAGTGGATACAAGGCATCTTTTTATACCATGGGTGAATTAATCAATATATTGAAAACACAGGAATATCTGCGTAAATCCCAACTTCAGCTTAAGGCTGTAAAAGAGGCTGATCTTGTCATCATAGATGATTTGATGTACATGGCCATGGACCAAAGGGAAGCCAATTTATTCTTCCATTTAATTAACGATCTATATGAACGAAGTTCAATTATTCTAACCTCCAATAAGGGGCCAGAACAATGGGGTGAACTCATGGGGGATAAAGGAATTGCTACAGCAATATTAGACCGGTTGCTTCATAGAGTTGAGGTTATCCATTTAAATGGTGAGAGCTATAGGATTAAAAATAGAAGTACAATATTTTGAGCAAAAAGTGTTCAATCTTAACGAGCAGAAACTGTTCAAAAGTACTTGACGGTTACAACTATAATGTTAATCTAATAAATTCTTTATCTGAAGGAAAGCTTACTTTTGATGAAGAAGGCTTAGAAGAATTATTTAAAGAAGCTGTAGCGAATGAAATTGAATTTACAACGGAGTATAAAAAGACTAATACCTATATTATTGCAGTTCCAACACCTTATCTAAAAGATAGTAAAAAGCTTGATCCTCAGTATGTTATCTCCGCAATAAATAGCGTGCTTAAGGTCTGTGAAAAAGGTGCAGTATTAATCATTGAATCAACAATTACACCGGGAACAATAGATAAATATATTCGCCCGGAAATAGAAAAAAGAGGTCATAAAATTGGTGAAGATATTCATTTGGTGCATGCACCAGAAAGAATTATACCTGGTAACCTAATTTATGAACTTGAACATAATTCACGTACTATTGGGGCAGACAGCTATGAATTGGGAAATAAGGTTAAAGGTCTATATTCACACTTTTGTAAAGGTGAAATCGTTGTAACCGATATCAGATCTGCAGAAATGTCTAAGGTTGTGGAAAATACCTATAGAGATATAAATATTGCATTTGCAAATGAATTAGCTAAAATCTGTCGGTCTGATAACATGGATGTATATGAAATTATTAAAATTGCGAATAAACATCCAAGGGTAAATATATTACAGCCTGGCCCAGGTGTTGGAGGCCATTGTATATCGGTTGATCCATGGTTTCTAGTTGGGGATTACCCAGGTTTAACAAATCTTATTTTAACAGCACGTAAAATAAATGATTCAATGCCGAGACACGTACTTGGTAGAATTAGAGATATTATGAGAGAACATGACATTAGGGATATTTCAAAAGTAGGGTTATACGGTTTAACATATAAGGATAACGTCGATGATACCAGAGAAAGTCCAACACTTCAATTACTAGAAAGAATGGATGAGCACTTAGCATTTGGAGTCAAAGTATTCGACCCGTTGGTTAAAACAAGAATAGTAGATCATCAATTTATGAATTTCGAAGACTTCATTAATGAAATTGAAATACTTGTCATAATGGCAGGACATGATCATATTAAAAACAATATGGAAATAATAAAAGATAAACTCATACTGGATACTAAGAATGTGTGTACTTTTGATGGTGTTTATAAATTATAGATAAATGTAGGTGGAGACAGTTGAAGAAAAAGGTGATGGTTGTCTTTGGAACGAGACCAGAGGCAATCAAAATGTGTCCTTTAGTTAATGAATTAAAAACAAGAGAGAATTTAGAAACTATAGTTTGTGTAACTGGACAACATAGAGAAATGTTAGATCAAGTCTTGGAAGCCTTTAATGTTGTTCCGGACTATGATTTATCAATTATGAAGTCAAAACAGACTCTATTTGATGTGACCATTAACATCCTAGAAAAAATGAAAGTAGTATTGGAAGAGGTAAAGCCAAATGTAGTATTAGTTCATGGTGACACTTCTACAACATTTGTTACGTCTTTAGCATGCTTTTATTTACAAATTCCAGTAGGACATGTGGAAGCGGGATTACGTACTTATAACATTTATTCTCCATATCCAGAGGAGTTTAATCGACAAGCTGTAGGAATAGTAGCAAAGTATAATTTTGCTCCAACGGAAATGTCCAAAGAAAACTTGTTAAAAGAGGGTAAAGTTCCAACATCTATTTATGTGACTGGTAATACAGCTATAGATGCACTTAATACTACAGTGCAAGATGATTATTCACATGAGCAGCTTGAATGGGCATCAGATAGTAGGCTTATTATGATTACCGCACATAGAAGAGAAAATCTTGGACAACCAATGAGAAATATGTTTAAAGCTATCAAACGAATTGTTGATGAGTATCCAGACATAAAGGCGATATACCCAATTCATATGAACCCGGTAGTTAGAGAGGCGGCTAACGAGATTTTAGGGGATTGTGATCGAATAAAAATTATTGAGCCTTTAGAAGTATTAGATTTCCATAATTTCCTTTCGAAATCGTATTTAATTCTTACAGATAGTGGCGGTATTCAAGAAGAAGCTCCAAGCTTAGGAAAGCCAGTCTTGGTTATGCGTGATACTACTGAGCGACCTGAAGGTATTAAAGCTGGTACACTTAAATTAGTAGGTACAGACGAAGAAACCATCTATAACAACTTTAAATTACTACTTGAAGATAAAGAAGAGTATGAAAAAATGAGTAAAGCAAGTAATCCATATGGTGATGGATTTGCAAGTAAAAGAATTGCTAATGTGTTAGAGGGGAAATTGTAATAAGCAAACCCTTTAGGTTAAGAGAAGTATATAGTTACTGATTGGTGTTTGCAGTATAGGATAACTAATTTGGGGAGTAGAACCGAGAGGTTCTACTCACTTTTTTTGGTAACCGGATTCAGAATATTCTTGAGAGTATTAGATGAAGCGAAAAAAATTTATTAATTAATCAGAAAATTATTTACATTCGGAACCAATCATGATATTATTTCTGTAAACGTTTTCATATATTTTTGCAGTAGCCTGGAGTGAAGAGTATTGAAAGTGAAATTAAAAGATGTTGCAGAACATTTAAATATTTCGGTATCAACCGTTTCAAGAGTAGTAAACAATAAAGATTATGTAAAACCAGAATTACGCAAGAAGGTTTTGGAAGCGCTGGATCTATTTCAATATCGTCCAAACGAAATTGCAAGAAGTTTAAAGAGTAAAACTAGCAAAGTTATTGGTGTGGTTGTGCCCGATATTATGAATCAGTTTTTTGCCGCAATAATAAGAGGGGTAGAATCCATTGCACGAGAACATGGTTACTCGATTATTATTTGTAATAGCGATGAAAGATTGGATAAAGAGGCAGAATATCTACAATTACTAGTGCAAAAACAGATATCCGCACTGGTAATTGCTACAGTGAATGAAACGGCTCCTTTTTTGGAACAATTCAAGGCCTATAACATACCGACAGTATTTGTCGACAACCTGCCGAAAGCAGAGGGACAGTTTGATAGTGTAACGGTAGATAATGTAAGAGCCAGTTATGAATTGGTTCAGCATATAATAAATGCCGGACATAAAAAAATCGCACTTATCACCGGCCCGCTGAACCAAACATCTAGCAGTGAGCGATTTATCGGATGGGAAAAGGCGATGGTTGATGCAGGTAATCACATTAAAAAGGAATGGATAAAAGTAGGCACCTTTAAACAGAAGGATGGTTATGAATTCATGAAACAAATACTGAGACTGAAAGAGCTGCCTACTGCTGTTTTTGCTGCGAATAATATATTGGCTTACGGAGCAATAAGAGCCATTAAGGAACATGGTATAGATATTCCAACTGATATATCCCTTATTAGTTTTGATACCATTGACCCTACCGGTTTATTGGCACCGAGGATTACTTCAATGATTCAGCCGGCTGAGGAAATAGGGGTTATCGCCGGAGATTTAATCATTAGGAAACTGCAAAACCCAGAAATTAAGAGGGTAGAACGAGTTATCCTAGAACCTGAATTTGATAAGGGGGAATCCGTGCTTTCAAAGTAAGCGGTCTATACTATTTTTTTCTGCAAACGTTATCAGACAAAATTTCATAAATGAAAGGAGGCGATTTAAGGGAATCTGGAAATCTCATAGAATTAATAAACCAAATGTAAAGGAGTCGAGGATAGTGACAAATCGAATCAAGATTTCAGACAGTGAGTATAAAGAGCGATTAAAAAGGGCTGCAAAGCTAGTTGAACAAAAAGGTTTAGATGTTCTTTTAGTTAATTCAAATGAAGCTGATTTTTCAAATGCACGTTATTTTAGTGGCTATTGGCCAATTTTTGAAACGTCTGGGGTAGCCATTTCCGCTGACGGACAGGCAGCGCTATTAATTGGCCCCGAGAGCAAGGCATATGCAGAGGACGTAAGCAAGATTGAAAATATTTTTATGCTCAAAGAATATAGAGAGTCTGCGGATCCAGCATACCCAGAACTACAGACTAATACATATCGCGATGTGTTCCGCTCAATCGGATTAAAAGGTGATAAATTAAAGATTGGAATTGGCGGATACCTGGTCACAACTTTACCGATGCTAGATGGACTTCGACAGGAATATCCTGATGCCGAAATCGTCCGCGCCGATGACATTATGGTCGAACTACGGTCGATTAAATCAGAAAATGAAATCTTGTGTTTAAGGGAAAGTTTCAGGATTACGGAAATTGCAATGGATAATGTCATTAAAAATATTAGTCCAGGAATGACTGAGCTACAGCTAGTAGGTTTGGCTCAACAGGCCATTTATGAAAACGGTGCCGAATATGAAGGAATGCCCATGTATGTATTTAGTGGAAAATCTACCCGCCATGCGATTTCGAGACCGACCCACCGCCAGATAAGGGAAGGGGATATCATTCAACTTAATCTTTCTGCAAGAGTGGATGGATACTCCTGTGGTATCGGAACACCAGTAAGTTTAGGTAAGATGAGCACTTACCAAAAAGATATTGTGGAATTTGCCCTTGAAGCACATAACTGGACAAAAGCGCAACTTAAAGAAGGCGTTTTAGCCTCCGATATTGCACAAGGATATATCAACCTATTTAAGAGTAAAGGGAAATCTGAGAACTACTTATATGGTCCATGCCACGGTTTAGGAATGATTGAAGTAGAACCACCTTGGATGGAGACTACATCCGATTATCAATTAAGAAAGAATATGACATTCCAGATCGATACTTTTGTCTCAACTCCAGACTTTGGGGTTCGTTGGGAAACCGGTGCAGTCATTACTGAAAGCGGTTGCTCACTGCTGTCCAATCCGCTTAGCAAAATTCATGAGTTAATGTTTTAATTTATTTCATAATTAGGGGGCCGTTAATGATGAAAAAAAGGATCGTTCTAACTTGTTTGCTATTGGCCACATTATTAGTATCCTCGGCATGCTCGAATAGTACCGCCGGTAAAAAGAAAGATGACGGAAAAATAACTTTTGGGGTGACCTTTCAAACTTTACAGCATGAGTTTTTTGTTTCAATGAAAAAGGGACTTGAAGAAACCGCTAAAGAACATAATGTTGAAATTTTATTCTCAGATGCAAACTTTCAATTTGATAAACAACAATCGGCAATGGAAGATTTTTCATCACAAAAAGTAGACGCTATTCTCACTGTCCCTGTCAACTCGGAAGGAATAGCATCTTCAATAAAGTCTGCTAAATCAAAAGGGATTCCGGTAGTTACCTTGGATATTGGATCCAATGAAGAAGTAGAGGATTTATACATTGCCTCTGATAATTACTTGGGTGGAAAACTAGCAGCAGAATATTTAACAAAAACCTTAGGAATAACATCCGGGAATATATTCATAATGACTGCTCCGGAAGATCTTTCTATCCGTGAAAGAGTGGATGGGTTTAAAGAGGTACTTAAAGATTTTCCTAATATTAAAATTGCCACTGATCAGCATGGTGGGGTCTCTAGAGATAAGGCGCTTCAAATTACTGAAAACGTCCTACAATCCAATCCTAAGTTAGATATCATTTTTTCTTCAAACGATGAAATGACAATGGGTGCCCTCAAGGCAGTACAGGCAGCTAAAAAGGAGAAAGACATTACTATAATTGGTTATGATTTAAGTCAAGATATTGCTGAAGAAATTAAAAAAGGCTCAGCTATTAAAGCTGTAACTGCCCAGGACCCATACGCTATTGGCAAGGCTGCAATTGAGGATGCACTGAAATTAATTAACAAAGAAAAGCTCCCTAAAAAAATTGGAATTGATGTAAAAGTTGTTGATGCTAAAAACATTGATGAAGTAACCAATTAATAAGTGGCCCCTTTATTTAAAAGGGGCTTACTTATCTAGCTAATGGGAGAGTGAGAATATGAATGCAATTATAGAAATGAAAGCTATTTCCAAAACATTTCCTGGTGTAAAAGCACTGCAGGATGTGGATTTTGACCTATTACCAGGGGAAGTTCATGCATTGTTAGGAGAAAATGGAGCCGGAAAATCTACGTTGGTCAAAATTATTTCTGGCGTCTATCAAAAAGATCATGGGGAATTCGTTTACAAAGGTAAGAGTATACATTTCTCCTCCCCACTCGAAGCAAGGGAAGCCGGAATTTCAACTGTTTACCAAGAATTGAGCTTAATGGAACATATGGATATTGGCCGTAATATTTTCCTTGGCAGGGAGGGTCAAAACCGTATCTTAGGAATTTTAGATAAAAAGAGAATTTATAAAGATTCAATGCAATATTTAAAAAAAGTGAAATTAAATATTTCCCCTTACACGCTGGTTAAAAATCTAAGCATTGCCGAAAAACAATTGGTGGAAATTGCGAAGGCAATTTCATTTAATGCTGAAGTTATTATTTTTGATGAGCCTACTTCTTCCCTAAGCGAGGAAGAGGCAAATAACTTATTTATATTAATAGAAGAGTTAAAGAAATCTGGGATAGGAATTATTTACATTTCTCATAAAATGAGTGAGATCGCAAAAATTTCTGATAGAATAACAGTTTTTAGAGACGGGAAAAAAATAGCTACAAAATATACTAAAGAAATAACGATTGATGAAGTTCTTAAAATGATGGTCGGCCGGGAAATAAGTTTGATGGAGAAAAAGATTATCGAGAATACAAATGGTGAGCTCTTAAGGGTAAAAAACCTTAGCAAAAAAGATTCATTCCAAGATATTAGCTTCTATTTAAACAAGGGAGAAATACTTGGTTTTGCCGGTTTAGTCGGGGCAGGAAGAACCGAGGTTATGAGAGCAATCTACGGTGCTGACAAATTAGATTCAGGAGAAATAATGATTGACAATAAATTGGTACATATTAAAAATCCCCATCAGGCAATAGCCAAGGGAATAGTTTTGGTACCCGAAGACAGAAAAGGCCAAGGCTTATTTCTCAATTTAGGTGTCGATAAAAATATTACCATTTCTTCATTAAAGGATGTTAGCAGGTTTAAAGTTGTCAATAATAAGAAAAACCAAGATATCGCTAAAAAAACAGTTGAAAAAATGAATGTCAAAACACCAACTATTCACCAACAGATTTCGCTCTTAAGCGGGGGGAATCAGCAAAAGTGTATTTTGGGGAGATGCATATTATTAAACCCAAAGGTTCTAATCTTTGACGAACCTACAAGGGGGATTGATGTAGGAGCGAAATCGGAAATCTATAAACTGATGTTCGAGCTAGCTGAACAAGGAATTGGAATCATTGTTGTCTCCTCAGAACTTCCTGAGATAATGGCTGTGAGTGATAGGGTTGTGGTAATGCATGAAGGGAAAATCACAGGTGAGTTAAAAGAAGATCAAATAAATCAAGAAAATATCATTAACTATATGGTAGGGGTGACACATTATGTCTAATTTACAAAATACCCTAAATGTCCGTTCTAAATCGATTCCCCTAAATTTAGATAAAGAAAAAATCGGATTAATTGTGAGTCTAATGGCTCTATCTATTCTATTATCCATTCTGTCTCCTCATTTCTTGGAAACTTATAATCTAGGTAATATTGGTCGGCAAACTTCAATCAACCTAATAATTGCTATAGGTATGACTTATGTAATCATTTCAGGCGGAATCGATTTGAGTGTAGGTTCCATGCTTGCGGTGGTAAGTGTTGTTGTTGCAAGCCTGATGAAAAATCATGGACTGGACATATTTACTTCAATTCTGGTAGGCGTAGTTATTGGATCTTTTCTAGGCCTAATTAACGGACTAATTATAAGCAACATTAAGATTCCCCCTTTTATTGCAACGCTTGGCATGATGACGATTGCCAGAGGTATTGCGTTCGTTTATACGGATGCTTATCCGATTTCAGGCTTTTCTAGCAAATTTACCTTTTTAGGGCAGGGAAGCATTTTCGGAATTCCAGTGCCTATTATTATCACCATTATTGCTGTAGCTATTGGTATTTTTGTTTTAAATAATACGATTATAGGTAATCATATCTTTGGACTTGGCAACAATGAAGAAAGTGCGAGGTTAGCAGGGATCAATATTAAGAAGACCCAGTTGTTTATTTATACATTTTGTGGGTTTATGACTGCGATAAGCGCTGTTATTGTTACTTCACGTTTAGACTCTGGCCAGCCTAACATCGGGGTATCGTACGAGTTGGATGCTATTGCGGCAGTTGTTCTTGGTGGAACAAGCTTGTCTGGTGGCAAAGGCAGCATATTCGGAACTGTATTGGGAGCACTGATCATTGGGGTTCTAAACAACGGTATGAATCTATTAAGTGTTTCTCCATATTTCCAGCTTATTGTTAAAGGGCTAGTTATTTTATTGGCAGTTGGCTTAAACACCATAAGGGAAAGAAAGAATTAGAGGTGGTCATTGTGAATGGTAAAAAGCTTTGGTATTTTCCAGATTGCGACCTTCCGCCGGCTGGAGACAGTCAGCTAAAAGGACATGAATCAATTATTGTTTTGAATGATTCAGATTTTGATGCAACTTTGAATATGACATTATTTTTTACCGACCAGGATCCAGTCAGGGTAAATAATCTTATCGTTGAAAAGCAGCGTGTTAGATGTATACGTATGGATAATAAAACTGAGTTGCATGGGTTCGAGGTACCTTTAGAAATTCAATATGCACTTAAAGTAGAAAGTGACCAAAATGTCATTATTCAATATGGCAGATTAGACTCTCGTCAAACCAATTTAGCTTATTATACAACGTTGGGTTATTGAGAAAATACAAGAATTAAGGTGGATGATATGGCTAAGTACTCGCTTGGGATTGATTTCGGAACATTGTCGGGAAGGGCTGTGTTGTTCGAAGTAGAAACAGGAACGGAAGTTGCAACGGCAATCAAAGAGTATACTCATGGAGTAATGGATGAATTTTTGCCCGATGGGGTGAACAAATTAAGCGACAATTGGGCATTACAGCATCCAAATGATTATCTTGAAGTTTTAAAAACTGCTATTCCTGAAGTAATTCAAAAATCTAATATAAATCCTGATGATATTATAGGCCTAGGTATTGACTTTACTGCTTCTACTATAATGCCTATTGATAGCCATGGGACGCCTTTATGTATGTTGGAGGAGTTTTCATCAAATCCACATAGCTATGTAAAGCTTTGGAAACACCATGCTGCCCAAAATGAGGCAAATTTAATAAATGAAATAGCAGAATGTCGTGGTGAAAAGTTTTTAAAACGGTATGGAGGCAAAATATCTTCGGAATGGTTGATCCCAAAGATATGGGAAACACTTAAAGAGTCACCCGAAGTATATCATACAGCAGACCAATTCATTGAGGCTGGGGATTGGGTAATCTACCTACTAACGGGTGAATTTAAGCGAAGCAGTTGTTTTGCAGGTTATAAAGCAACGTGGCATAAAAGAGAAGGGTATCCCTCAAAGGATTTTTTTAAAGCCCTTGACCCTCGCCTGGAGAATGTTGTAGAAGAAAAGTTATCAAATAATATTAGTTCAATTGGCATGAAAGCTGGAGAAATAACAAAAGAATCAGCAGGTCTTACCGGCTTAAGGCCAGGAACCCCAGTAGCTATAGCAATAATTGATGCTCATGCAGCAGTCCCGGCAGCTGGAATTAGTGAACCAAACAAATTGCTAATGATTATGGGGACATCAACTTGTCATATATTACTTAATGAAAAGGAAGTTGATATCCCTGGAATTTGTGGAATAGTTGAGGATGGGATTATTCCTGGTTTTATGGCGTATGAGGCAGGACAATCATGCGTAGGTGATCATTTTGAATGGTTTATTCAAAACTGCATACCTACCGAATATGAACGAAAAGCTAGAGAAAAAAATGTTCATATTCATGAATTTTTAACGGAGATGGCATCAAAGATTAAACCAGGAGAAACAGGGCTGCTTGCCCTAGACTGGTGGAATGGGAATCGGTCTACACTAGTTGATGCAAATCTCTCAGGTGTCATACTGGGGATGAATTTACAGACCAGGCCCGAGGAAATTTATCGTTGTCTAATAGAAGCAACGGCATTTGGATCAAGGGTGATTGTAGAAAATTTCCGCGAACATGGAATTCCTATAGAGGAAATATATGCGTGCGGAGGGATTGCTGAAAAAAATCCACTAATGATGCAAATTTATGCGGATGTATTAAATATAGACATCAAAATAGCAGATTCTGCACAAACAGCAGCTCTTGGATCTGCTATTTTCGGCGCTGTTGCTGCAGGAGGGAGCCGTGGAGGATACGATACTATACGCGATGCATCTAAAGCGATGTCTAGGGTTAAAGATAAAGTGTATAGGCCAATACCCGAAAATGCAAACGTGTATAATGAGTTGTTTAAAGAATATGAGCGATTGTACAATTACTTCGGGCTTGAAAACAACATAATGAAAAAGTTGATTAGGATTAAGAATGAAAGAAGCCGGTGTTCCCCAAAAAAGTAGTGCTAAAAATCGTTTATGTAAGAAACTTTGCTTTAAGCTTTGATATGCTCCCCTATAGTAGCCGGAATTTTATTTTTTAATCGGTCTACCTATAGGGGAGAATATCATTTTGGCTTTGCGGGGTTTGAATTTATTTTGTACAGTATTGACGGGTAGAATGTTGGGATTTCCACCTGCCTTTATGGCAATAAGTATAGGGTATTTATTAATGAAGTGGTTTTTCTTTGTAGGATAGAAAGTTAAGGTTGTTGATTGCCAGTTGTATGGCTGTTTTTCTGCTTCTGGGGTCTGTACCAAAGGCAATGTGGTCTTTGTATGGAGGGGCGTCTTGGCAAATGGTGGCGATTGCTTCGTAGTGGGAAGGGTAGTGGAAGATTTCCAGTTCAACCTCATCACCTTGCTCATTTATGAATGTGGTCACTTCTCTGGATAGGTAATAAGCCATTCGTTTTTCCTCCAATCATACCTGAATCCGTGGATTAGTTTTGCAGAAGAGCTTGAAAACATTTTGTTATTTACCGTATCAATCTTCTTTGAAGTCTATTATTTCCCTAATGTCTGTAATTTGCAGTGCTTCGGCTATTTGTTCAATATGATGGAAGCTTATGCTTTTCCGTTTTCCGTTTGCGTGTTCGCTTAGAACGGCATGGCGGATGTCGGCTAATCTGGATAACTCCCGCAGGCTGATTTTGCGGGAGTCCAACAGTTCTTTAATTTTTACGTCTACTTTAGGCCCCATTGTTCTCCCTACATTCCCGCAAACTAGTTTATAAGGAAAACCTATCATATTAAAATCTCTGAAGTGGTACGCCTATGCGTACCGTTTGTTAAAAAGAATAGTTTAGGGCCAGTCACTTTCCGGTTTTTCTAGTTTCACAAAATAGGGGTGCCTGTCACTCCACGGTTAGCGCAATATTTTTTTCGGTTTTTTAGGGCAGGTAAACTGAACAAAGTTTAGTGTGAGCGATCGGTCATACATCTAATTTTTAGGTTTACTGGCCTAATATTGTCCTATAACACGTGGTAATTTCAGTATGTCGCTTTAAGGGGAAAAGGGCATCCGCTGTTTGGTCAGCGGATGCCCTTATCTTATTAATGAACCGACTCAACTGTGAGCCGCAATATCAGCTTTCTTTATATCCCTTTCGTCCTGCTATTTCAATTAAGTAATGGTCCCCTGACTCTTCAACAATAACTGTTTTCATTCCTTTGTTAATAGTACCCAATTGTACCCCTGTTCCCGGTGCACTTTGAATAACTGCATTCCGTGCGGTGGTCATGATTCTATTCCTTTGCTGACTAGCATAAACCGATTGGATAGAATGCCAGTTCCTATTGTTAATCAAACAATTCTGCCTGTTAGACAACCAAAGAGTTGATGCAATCATGTGAATATTCTGTGATATAAAAGGGTTTCCGACACACAAAGTAGAAATAATCATTGACACAATAAGTAAATTTTGAGGGGGGAACTATGAAAAAAAAGACAAGGATCGTGTTTGCATTATTATCAATTGGAGGAGTCGCAACTTTATTAATGATATCTTATTTTACCTTTAGGGTGGTTTCAGTTCATCCAAATATTTCTTACTATTCAAAACCAAACGAAAAGGATATTTATCGAATCATGTTTATATCAGGGGATTCTGGGAGCCCATTTTGGGATCAGATTAAAGAGGGTGCACAAAAAGTGGCGAATGATAATAAAGTGGCGATTGAATTTCAGGAAACATTTCAAACTGATATTTTTGGTTACTTAAAGAATATCGATAAAGCAATAGCTTCACGTGTAGATGGTATTATTGTTCAAGGTAAGGAGGATCCTGAATTTATCGAAATTGTGAATAAAGCATTGCAAAAGGGAATACCGGTTATTACCGTTTTTACTGATGCCCCTGATAGTCTGCGTAAAACTTATGTTGGTCCGAATCATTTTCAGGAAGGGATAATTATCGGGGAACACATTGCTTTGCAATTGGAGGGGAAGGGGAAAATTGGTATTATTTACGGTGGTCCACCAGTTGGGTATCTTTCACTACGGAGGCAAGGGGTAGAAAAAGCATTAGCCAAGTATCCTGATATCGAAATACTTGAAGCTTCTAAAGAACATTATGTTAATTCCAATAGTATAAAAGAAACGACTGAGCTCCTCAATCAATACCCGGATTGCAAAGTTCTTCTCGGTTTAACCGAAGAGGCAATGAGTGAAATTGTTCAAGTAATCAAAGGGAGGAGCAGACTTCAGCATTATTCAATCTATTCATTTGATCAAAACCCGGAGATCTCGGTATTTATTGAAAACGGAGTCGTTTCAGCGGCAATAGGGCAATTCCCCGAAGAAATGGGATCCAAAAGCACAACCCTTATGCTTCGATGGCTGGCAGGGATAGAATACCCGCTAGAGCAAAATTATTATACAAGCATACAATTGATTACTAACAGGTGAAATATGAAAACAATCCGAAACAAAATCATATTCTTGTTTGCCGTCATTTGGATCATCATTTCACTAGTTTGGTGTTTAATGATTTATTCCAACCAAAAAACAATTGAAAATTATAACGAAATTTTACAAAGGTATTTGCTTTTTAAAGAGATCTCACAATTTAGTCAGGATTCTATTAATGCCTTAAATCACTACTTTATCAATCCAGCAGAAGAGCCCCAAAATGAATTTTTGCATTTAAGTAATAAATTGAAAAAAAGGCAAGACAAGCTTAATAGTTTAAAAAATCAAAGCAATATGATCATGCTGATGAATTTTGATAACATGATTAAGAGCCAGTTGGAATCAATGGAACTTGCGTCTTCATTTTTCCAGAAGAAAAACGATGCAAAGGCAACTTTTCATTTTAATGAGGCCGTAAAAACGTCAACGTATATTACTGAAACGACACTTTTACTTATTAATGGTGAATTAAAAACATATGATCATTTTTACAGGGAAATTATCCAGCAAAGTAAACAATCATTAATGTTAAGCTTTTTGACATTAGCAACAACTTCAATCACAATATTTTTGATTTTCTTCAAGTTCTCAAACGATATAACCCGTCCTATTGTCCAGTTAACGAATGCCGCACGAGAGATTTCCAGCGGTAATTTTGAACAAATCATTGATATTCAAACAAAAGACGAAATTAATTTTCTTGCCAGCACCTTAAATCAGATGAGAGTCAACATTAAAAATCTGATTGGAGAAATTCAAAAAAAGGCAAAGGTCGAACGCGAATTGCAGGAGCATAAACTTCTTTTAAAAGAAAGTGAGTTAAAAACCTTGCAAAGTCAAATAAACCCTCACTTTTTATTTAATACGTTAAATATTTTAGCCAAAAAGGCCTTTTTGGAAAACGCCAAGGAAACCAGCAATTTAATTATCTCGGTGGCCGATTTGCTTCGATACAATATAAAAAGTATGGGTGATTCTACCACCATACAAAAAGAGATGAAAGGTTTAGAACACTATCTTATTATTCAACAAGCCCGGTTTGAGGAAAGAGTCCATTATACAATACATGTAGATGAGAATTGTCTTTTCTTTACGTTACCAAGCCTTACGTTACAGCCATTTGTCGAAAATGCCATTATCCATGCAATTGAACCTTTTGCGGAAGGGGGTAATATAGCAATACGAGTTCAAAAAGAGGATTTACATATCAATATAGAAATTGTGGACAACGGTCCGGGTATTCCAAATGATATTGTTCAATCAATCCTTAATGGATTTCCCAAAAATGAATATAAAGGTCAATCAACAGGTATCGGGATTCATAACGTCATCCGGCGCCTCCAGTTATTCTATGGGAAAAATGACATTGTTGAAATAAATAGTATTTCGAATCAAGGCACCCGGATTATTTTGCGATTGCCAATACAAGGGGGAGATTAAAGTGATAAATATTCTCATTGTTGATGATGAACGTGTAGAACGGACAGCCCTCATCCAAATTATAGAGCAGGGCATCGAAAATATTAAAATTGTCGGGGAAGCGGAAAATGGAAGGAGGGCTATTCAATTAGCTAAAAAGCTTCAGCCCGATCTCATTCTTATGGATATTCAAATGCCAGAGGCAGATGGATTAACTGCTATTAAAGAAATTAGTAAGAGGTATCCTGCTATTCAATATGTTATTGTTTCAGCATACGACACATTTGAATATGCAAGGCAGGCATTACGTTTGGGCGTAAAGGATTATTTGCTTAAGCCGAGTCGGATAGAAACGATTATTGAAACGGTTCAAAGTGTAATAAAACGAATTCGTTTGGAAAAAAATGAAAGGGATATGGTGGAACAGGAGGAATTAAAAATACAAAAACTGGTGGACTGCTACCATGAAGGCAATAGAGCGGCACTTGAAACAGAAAAGAACATTTTGTACCAATTACAACAAGGGAACGTGGAAGCAGTTCAAAATCTAATAATGTCGTTCATTGATTATTGCAGTGATTTCGGAAAAAGCATTTCAGAGACGCAGCAAAGACTCCTCAAATTTGTGTTATTAATATCGCAAGTTTTAAATGAAATAGGTGTTGAAATTGAAACCCCCTTTTTTTCTCTTCAAGCTACCAACTATCAGCAATTGAAAAAAGAAACCCAAATTGTATTAGAAAAAATCCTATATTCACTTACTTCAATGAATAATAAAATTTCTCCAAATATATTTCAAACATTGAAAAAATTTATTATTGAAAACTCCCATAAGGATCTTAATTTAGATATCGCAGCCGCTCATGTAAAACTAAGCCCCTATTATGTAAGTAAACTTTTTAAGGAGCAAAGCGGCACAAATTTTATTGATTTTTTAACGGAATGCCGAATTAAAAATGCAATGCGAATGCTGGGCGATCCAAATAAAAGTTTAAAAGAAATCACCTTTGAGGTAGGATTTCATGATCCAAGCTATTTCAGCAGAGTATTTAAAAGAAGCCAAGGAATTTCTCCCACGGAGTACAGGTCACGATGGTTTGCCAATCACCAAAAAGTCCAATAGATAACAATAAAGTCCAAGAGAAACAACTTTGAATGCGCTTTATTGCTGATAAGATATATTTGCAATATTTAAAATAATAGGAGCAGATAATAAGGAATGAGAGATAAATGGAGAAAAAAGATCGTACTGTATTTGTTTTTGATTTTTATATTTGCCCTTACGGCATGTACTACAAATAGTACAACAAAAGAAATTGACGGAGAGCCAAAAGTCAAAACAAAAACCAATAGAAATAAAGGAAAGAAAATTACAATAGGCTTCTCAATGGACACATTACGGGAAGAACGATGGCTTAGAGACCGTGACTATTTAGTTGCTAAAGGGGAGGAACTAGGAGCAGAGGTGTTTGTCGAGGCGGCTGAAGGAGATGATGCCTTACAAATTGCTCAAGCAGAAGCATTAATTAGTCAAGGTGTGGATGTTTTAATAGTCGTTCCTCATAATGCAGATGCGGCTGCTGCCATAGTTGAAAAAGCCCATGTAGCTGGAATCAAAGTGATAGCTTACGATCGTTTGATCACTAATTCCGATATTGATTTGTATATTTCATTTGACAGTATCCTAATCGGTGAACTGCAGGCTAAAACAGTAGTTGCACAGGCGCCAAAAGGAAAATATGTATTAATCGAAGGGGCTGATACCGACTATACTGCTCATTTATATAAGCAAGGGCAATTGAATGTACTGCAACCATTGATTGATCGAGGCGAAATAGAGATTGTTTATGAACAATGGACGGATGATTGGAATCCCGCTGTTGCTCTGGCTAACGTAGAAAGGGCTCTAAAAGTAAATAATAATCAGATTGATGCTATTATTGCGGCGAATGATGCTATTGCGGGTGTAGCCATCCAAGCATTAGAAAAACAGAATTTAGCGGGGAAAATACCGGTGAGTGGATTAGATGCCGAACTGGCCGGGTGCCAAAGGATAGTGGAAGGAACGCAATTAATGACCATTTATACCTCCATCAAAGATATGGCAGATACAGCGGCAGAAGCAGCGGTGAAAATAGCCAAAGGCGAAAAAATTACCACAAATTCTACAGAAAATAATGGAAAAATCAACGTCCCAACCATTTTGCTTGAACCCGTTGTGGTCACAAAAGAAACAATCGATGAGACTGTGATTGCTCAAGGGTTTCATAAAAAAGAAGACGTGTATAAAAGCGTCAAAGAATGATTTTAAAGGGGGTGACAAATGATTCCTTTAATGCTGAGCTTTTTATATAAAGCTAGTAGTTGTTAAAGTATTTGGGAGAAAATTGAAAAACCAAAAGGAGGCAAGAAAATTGCGTGTAAGCAGGTCATTTAAAAAGATACTTAGCATTTCGATGGCTCTTTTACTTTCAACCTCCGTTGTGGCTGCAGCAGGCACATCCAGTGAAACCAAAACGAACAATTCGAGCAGTTCCAATGTAAATTCATCCGTTTCCAACGATGAGTATTCATTAAAGAAGGCGATTCAGTATAACAATGTATATCAATTGCACAAAAACTGGCAAATTCAGTCGTCTGCCATTGCAACTGAAAATGGAACTTCAATCTCAAAGAGCGGTTATAAAACAGACGGATGGTTTAATACAACTGTTCCAAACACTGTAATGGGAGCCCTGATTGAAGCCGGGGATATTGAAGATCCATTTATTCACGACCGTATATCTCGTACCGATGAATCCAGATATAATGCTCCTTGGTGGTACCGCACTGAGTTTACTTTACCGGCAACGGAGCAAGGAAAGAAAATATTGGTAAATTTCCAAGGAATCGGCTACCAAGGCGACATTTGGGTGAACGGAACAAAGATTGCCGATAAATCAGAAATTATTGGGTCATTCAGAACCTACGAATTGGATATTTCCGATTATGTAACGGCTGATGGCAAAACAAAAAATACAATCGCAGTAGAAGTAACGAAATCTAACTTCGGGAAAGACTTTTCAATTTACTGGGTGGATTGGGTTCCAAGGCCGACAGATAACAATATGGGCTTATGGCGTGATGTGTTCATTACTACCTCAGATGTTGTAACGACCCGCAACCCTTTTGTAACCTCAAAGGTTGACCCGGACCTTTCAACTGCATCTCTAAATGCCTATGTAGACTTGACGAACTATTCGAATAGTCCGGTCTCGGGAACAGTGGAAGCAACAATTAAAGACCCTGCGGGCGCCGTTGTAACAACGCTTTCGCAGCCCGTAACATTGAGTGCGGGTGCAAAGGATCAGGAGATTGCTTTTACAGCCGATAAATTTAATGGACTGAAAATAAACAATCCTAAATTATGGTGGCCAATCGGGATGGGAGAGCCTAATCAGCACACGGTGGAATTCAAGTTTACTGCAAATAATAAGGTCACTGACCGCATTTCACAAAAATTTGGTATCCGAGAAGTTACTACCGAGATGAATGTTTCTCCATCGACAAAAACAAGTCCGCCGCTTAAGGATATGGTGCAGTTCTATGTGAATCACAAGCCTGTTCTAATAAAAGCTGGGGGATATTCTCCAACGGACCTATACTTACGCCGGGATATGGATACAAATATTGCGGTTGTCGAATATCTAAAAGATATGGGATTGAATGCGATCAGGGATGAAGGTATTTTCTTTGATGATCGCTTGATAGACCTTCTAGATGAAAACGGTCTTATGTATATGGGTGGATGGACTTGCTGCAGCAAATGGCAGGAACCCGCCGCATATAGCGATGCGGATTTGGATATTGCAAATGAATCGTTAATTTCTCAGCTTCGCGAATTACGAGTCCATCCAAGTATGATTGCTTGGATGAACGGTAGTGACAATCCTCCATCTTATGGCAGAAGTATACCTACAGGTGGTAGTTTAGAGCGCGGTAAAGAAGTAGAACAGTCATTTTTTGACATCGAGAATCGTTTGCACTGGGATGCCTATGGTGCGATTATCTCCAGCGGTTCTGCAAAAGTTGCTGAGTTAACTGGAACTGTGAGCGGAATGCACATGGATGCTTCCTATGATTATGCACCACCTGCCATGTGGTTTGAGGATATGGATCTAGGCGGTGCCTTCGGATTTACTTCTGAAGCTGGGCCAGGTCCTAGTATACCGGTTATTGAGACAATGAAGAAGATTCTCCCCGAACATGCATTATGGCCTTATAATGTCGGAGGCGATAATTATCAACAGTGGAACTTCCACAATGCCAGGGGCAGCTTTAGGGATCTTTCGAAGTTTAACTTAGCGATGGATAACCACTACGGCGAATCTAATAGTCTTGAAGAATATAATATCAAGGCTCAGGTTCAGCAATATGACTCACAGCGTGCTGTGTTTGAAGCACTAAATGCCAATAAATATACGAAGGCAACCGGTTGGGTGCAGTGGATGCTTAACAATGCATGGCCAGGCATGTTCTGGAACCTGTTTGATCATTATTTGAATCCGAACGGATCCTATTTTGGGGCGAAGAAAGGCAATGAGCCGCTCCATATTATGTTTGATTATGCGTCCAATGAAGTTAAGGTCCTTAACAGCACGAATAAGGATTACTCCGGGTTGAAAGCAAAGGTTCAAGTTTACAATATTGATAGCAAGAAAGTATATGACAAAGAGATTAAAAACCTTGCTGTGACTCCAGATGGAGCAAGTGCGGCTGTTGGCGGCGAACCTAAACAGGTTGGTTACCAAACGATTAATTTTAATGGCAAAATTGAAAAGGCTAATGGGATTACAGTGGTTGACAAAATAACAGAAGCTGACCTCCAAGTATCGCCTACTTATTTTATTCGACTAGAATTAAGAGACGCCAAAGATAATCTAGTAAGTATCAACTCCTATGCACAAACGACGAAAAAAGACTTAGTCAGATACCAGAATCATAGTTGGAACTTTACGCCACAGGATCAGTTTGCGGACTTCACTCAATTGCAGCAGCTTGGACAGGTGGAGCTGCAAATTGAAGGAAAACCGAAAACGATTAACACTGGCCATGAGCAAACCATTACTTATACGGTTAAAAACAAAGGTAATTCTATTGCCTACGCCGTTTTCGCTAAAATCAAGAAAGGTGTAAATGGCGAATTGGTTGCTCCGGTAAAAATGGAAGATAACTACTTTATGTTGTTGCCAGGAGAGAAGAGAACCCTCTCGGCGACATACAATTTGGCTGATTTGGGTAATGCAACGCCTGTAGTTGAGGTTAATAGCTATAACAACCTAACATCGAAGAATAAGCCGATGCCGACTACTGCAAATCTAGCTTTTGGAAAAACAGCAACAGCATCAACAACACAAGGTACCGCAAATACTCCAGACAAAGCATTAGACACCACGATGTATACAAAGTGGCAGAGCTCAACGAATGCCACCACAGGTGCGGACCCGCAATGGTTCATGGTTGATTTTGGTGGACCGACTAAATTTGATAGAACGATCATTAGATGGGATTATGCGAACTATGCACGGAACATGGTTCTAGAAGGGTCGGATGATGGAGTAAATTGGGAGCCAATCTACAACGGGACAAATCTCAATGGTTCTTCTGTAAGTGATTTACAATTTGACTCTGTGACAAAGAGGTATATGAGGATAACAATGTCAGGAAAACGCCCGGCAGGTCCGCAGATTGGTCCTGGAGGCACAGGTAATGGCGTAATTGGATTAGGAGCAACACCTGCTTCTACCAGCTTTAATATTGCTTCGTTCGAGGTATACTCCCAGCCGGTAAGTCTCAATACAATCCAGGAGAAACTGGAGAAATATATTGCGAAAAATGAAGTCCGTTCACCGTTGACCAATCAGCTAGGTAATAGTCTTGAGCAGGCCATCCATCATGAGGAGAACGGGCATCGTGATCAGGCGATAAATAGTCTTAACGATTTTCTAAAGCATATGAACAACGAAGCCCATAGAGATAAAATATCGGCCCAGGCTAAAGAAAAGCTGAAAGCGGATATAGAGGACCTATTAAAAGAGTGGAAATGATTTAACTAATTTCAATAAAACTGCTCTTTAATAATTATGCGATAAACGAGTCAAAGGGCAATCTTTTTATGATTGTCCTTTGATTTCTATCCTGGGTTCTTTATCGGTACCTACTCTAATAATATGGATTTGAGGGAGTATTCTGTGAGGGAAAACTATTAAGGCGCTTAATGAATTTTGCCAGGGGGCTGGAGTATGATTGTTGAACAATTTGAGGTATGCAACGAGTTGGGGCTTCACGCGAGGGTCGCGTCACGTATAGTCCGGGAGTTAAGCAAATTTGAAAGCAACGTGATCGTGAAAAAAGAAGGCAAAGACTTTAACCTTAAGAGCGTGCTTGGGGTCATGACGGTCAACGCGAAGAAAGGTGACGTTTTGACCATTGAGTTTTCCGGAAGCGACGAAGCTGCGGCCGTGGAAGCGGTCAGGGTTTTGTTCTTAAACAAATTTGGTGAAAAGTAGGTGAAGCATGATGGGTAATTTAGAAGTGGCGATGGGTCTCATTGCCGGAGCCGGCGATTCCCGAAGCTACTGCATGGAGGCGATAGACTTTGCGCGAGATGGGCAGTTTGAAGATGCAAGAGAAGCTGTGGAGAAAGCCGTGACCGCCATGGTAGAAACGCATGAGATTCAGACACAGCTTATCCGCGATGAAATCGAGGGAAAGGGCGAAGCTGTTTCCCTAATTATGGTACACGCTCAGGACCACCTGAATCTGGCGCTTGTAATGCGAGATGTTGCCGAGGAATTTATTAGACTTTATGAAAGAATAAAACATTTGGAAGAGGGATAACATGCTTACCATTTCTCTAATTTGCAATTTAGGTATGTCGACAAGCATACTTGTCAATAAAATGTCAGCATACGCAAAGGAAAAAAGTATAGAGATCGACGTAGATGCGATGCCGTTTGACAAGATGGGCGACAGGATCAACAAAACTGACATCTTGTTGATTGGGCCGCAAGTTCGGCATCTCTTAAAGAAAATCCAAGCAGAACACGGTGATAAGGTTCCTGTTATTCAGGTAATGAACATGTCTCATTATGCATTGGCAAAGGCAGACGAGATTTTTGAAGAGGCATATAGGGAATATATCCAAAAAACAAATTAGGGTCTCCTGAATAATTGGAAAATTCAATACAAACAGTGGTTTTTCTGCTATAAAAAATATCGTAATCATAGGGGGAAAGTAGTTATGGAAACAAAGAAACAATCGAAACTCACTACCTTTATGGAAGAAAAGTTTGTGCCCGTCGCGGCACAGATTGGAGGTCAAAGGCATTTGCTGGCTCTGCGTGACGGCATTGTCATGATAATGCCGCTGTTGATTTTAGGCGCTTTCGCTATGATAGTCATAGACTTCCCTATTCCTGCTTGGATAGCCCTTATGGAGTCTGCCGGTTGGAGCTGGGGCGGTAAAATCGACATCTTGATAAACGCAACGTTCGGCATCATGGCAATAATCGCCGCGTTTGGTGTCGCAAGCTCGTTGGCTGGCAGCTACAAAAAGAATGATGGCACCTCAATAGACGGTATCCCCGCGGGCATTCTCGCCATAGCATCATTCTTTGTTGTTACCCAAAGCGACGGCACGGGTTCTGAAAATCTTTTTGTTGCTATGGCTTTCGCTATACTTACTGCTGAAATCTATCGTCTGTTCGTCCAAAAAAACTGGATCATCAAGCTGCCAGACACCGTACCAACAGCAGTTTCAAGACAGTTCTCAGCACTGCTTCCGGGTCTGGCTATCCTTGGTATCTCGTGGCTTATCATTGCCGTGCCAATGTCGTATACAGGTTATAAAACTATATCTCATTGGCTGAATGAAGGTCTGTTCTCCTGGCTGACCAATTTTGGTCTTTCGTATCCGTTCATGATGTTTGGATCCTTTATCGAGCATTTGTTGTGGACATTCGGTCTGCACGGATCCGCAATTATAATATTCCCTTTCTTCGAGCCACTTTGGATCAGCGTTACCCATGTCGGAACGACTTCCATCATCACATGGCCATTCTATGAAAACAACGTATGGCTCGGCGGTTCGGGCGCTACATTGCCTGTGGTAATTTATATGTTGTTATTTGCTAAGTCAAAGCTACTCAAAGATGTCGGTAAGATTTCCATAGGACCTGGAATATTTAATATTAACGAGCCGGTCACGTTCGGTCTTCCTATCGTTTTGAACCCAATGCTTATGATACCGTTTATACTCTCCCCACTCGTGATCGTCACCATCATGTATGCAGGTACATCAATCGGGCTGTTCCCTATAATGGATAAGATCGTGCCATGGACGACCCCCATCTTTATTAGCGGTTTCCTTGCCGCCTCAGGTGATATTGGTAGCAGGTTAATGGCTGTGCTGGCTCAAGTCATATGTTTTTCCGCATCGTTCATTATCTATCTGCCTTTCATCCGCGCATGGGATAAAATCAACCTGAAACGTGAGGCAGGAGAAGCTTAATTTACTATAAAAGAAAAGGAAGAATCCTCTGCCCTTTTAGGGCAGGGGTTTTTGAGGAGACGGTGCTATGAATAAAAAGGATAATGGCAACAAGGCGGTAGAGTCTTTCAAACACAGCCGCCCCAAAAATTTCTTTCGAAACAGATTTTTCGCGCTTGTAATTGATTTTATTGTCATTATGCTCTTGTGCTGGATTGTGTTTGCCATATTTGGCATACCCGATTGGGAACACTACTTACAGACTCAGGAGGCGGTCAGGGGGTTATCCGCTTCAGATACGCTAGTCGTGGAGCGTATGAAGCTCTATCAAGAGTCTTTTCTAATAACATTAAGCATAGGGGTAGCCTACGAGGCTTTAATGCTGGTGTTTTTTGGGGTGACTATAGGTAAACTGGTATTCGGTATGCGCGTCGTCAATGTCAATACGGATAAGAATTTCTACGTAGGTAAGCTCATGCTAGCTATGCGCTCCGTGATTAAGGCTGCATCAATATACTTGCTTTCAGCTATACCGTTCTTGTTTATGTGTTTGACCACATTTGGCAATTCGGAAGGACGTTCCGGGTTTGATGGATTCGCTGGTACAAAAGTTATTAAAGTAAGGAGTAAATAACTATGAATATTGCGGTTAAGACCCCGCTGATGGCTGATAAGATAAAGGAACTATTGGACGGGAATACCTTTGACGGGGTAGACTTCACTTTTTTGGAAATGAAGGGCATGGAAATAATATTCAGCGTTACCGGAGACAGTGAACAGATCGCTGTTGCCGCGACCAAGAATGCAATTAAGGCCACGGATTATGGAAGAGGACTCTACTTTTCTATTATCGTGAAATAATGGGAGCTACATTAAAAACTATGTTGTTATAAAGTTGGACGGCCTTGAGAATTACATATCATTACTTTGACCGTACCCCTGCTGAGGGGGCTACTAAATCAACGGTTCCATAAATGGATCCGTTGATTTTTTTGCCACAAACTCCTATTAGGTTCCAAGCACCACCGGTTTTTACTTGTTTCACAGTCCTCAATTCGGTAGCTAAAAAAATGAAAGAATGGCGGGTTGGCAAATCCGCCTGGAAATTACGACAAGGTCAATTTTTAATGAAATGGCTTTTCTTTGTAGGATAGGAAGTTAAGATTGTTGATTGCCAGTTGTATGGCTGCTTTTTTGCTAAGGGGGTCTGTGCCAAAGGCGATGTGATCTTTAAATGGAGGGAAGTCTTGGCAAATGGTGGCGATTGCTTCGTAGTGGGTGGCGTAGTAGAAGATATCGAGTTCAACCTCATCTCCGTGTTCGTTTATGAAGGTGGTCACTTCTCTGGATAGGTAATCAGCCATTCGTTTTTCCTCATTTCATTGCTGGATGAATTTTTGCAGAAGCGCTAAAAAATTTGTCGGAATGGCATCAGCACGTAGTATAGTACGCATGAAGAGTGACATATAGAGAACTGAAAAAATCATAAAAGAGTAAGAAATTGAGATACGGGAGCAAGGAAGGCTGGTATGAGTTGTTGGCTAGGGTTTTAATTTTGCCAGGAGGGGGTGCTGCAGTTAGGCTGATCTGTCACTTCCCGTGATTCTTGGAAAGATTTCGAACCCTTTTTGCCATTTCAAGAGAGCGCACTTCTATATGAATTAATGATACTCACGGGAATGGATTCCTTCATACCCAATCATTTAGCGACGTAAAAAAATCTAAATGATTGGTTTTTTTATTTAGATTGAAAATGTGTTTTACAAGCCGTTCGAGTCAAATCGTCAGACTATTCCTATTGATTTATTTAATTTGAAGATTTATAATGTTCTTTAACAAATGATTACTAGTTATTGAACATTTGTTCAGATATTTAAAAAAGCAATTTGGGAAAAGGTGTTTTGGGTTTTAATAGAAATAGACTGGGAGAAGGTGAATAAAGTAGCTAAAATGTATTTTTAAATGAAGCCATGAGGAGATTCTTAAAAACTTAGTATTTCAGGCCTTTAGTAGTAAGGTCAAAAAAAGAACTTACATAGGATGACCCTGATAGAAGATAGAGCTTAATTTTGAAAGCGCTCTACTTTTTATAGGTCTTGTAGTTGGAGTCAATAGGACTTAAACATACAAATAAATAAATAAAGAAATCATAATGGAAGGAATGATAGAAGTGTTTTTAAACGCTAAAAATAATCAGTACCATGTAGATCTTAAAGAGGGTGACGTAGGAAAATACGTTTTTTTACCTGGAGATCCTGGAAGAGTAGAGCTTATTGCAAGTCTCTTTGATGAATCTTGGGCTGTCGCAGAGAATCGAGAATACAAAACCTATACAGGTACTATTGATGGCATTAAGGTCTCAGTGTGTTCAACAGGTATTGGATCGCCATCGGCAGCTATTGCTGTTGAAGAGCTGAGCAGGGTAGGGGCAGATACATTTATTCGAATTGGTACGGCAGGGCCCATGCAGGATTATATTAAAAAAGGTGATGTTGTCATTGGAACTTCAGCTATAAGAGATGAAGGGACAACAAGGCAATATATGCCACTTGAATTTCCAGCTGTAGCCGATATATCAGTAACAAATGCACTATGTGAAGCAGCGAAAAAGCTGAACAAGACGTACCATGCCGGCATTATTCAATCCAAGGATTCATTTTATGGAGAAGTAGAACCAGAAACAATGCCTCTTGCTGCTACTCTTAAGGAAAGATGGCAGTGTTGGGTAGCTGGGGGTGCACTAGCTTCTGAAATGGAAGCCGCCGCCATTTATGTCATTTCATCCATAAGAAAATTAAAGGCTGGTTGTATCTTGAACATGAAGGGTTCGATGGAAGAAACCATTAAAGTAGGTTTAGAAGCTATCAGAATTTTAGAAAAACAATCTAAAGAATCGTAAGGTGGTGTTGGTTTTGGGAAAACCGATCATAGAGTTTATGAATTTTTCATACTACTATCCTAATACTGAATTGCCAGCTTTAAAAAACATCACTGCCACTATTGAAGAGGAGGACTTTATTGGTCTGATTGGTCGTAACAAAGCTGGGAAATCCACTGCCTGTCTTTCGATGATCGGCATTACTCCACATATTATGGGAGGAGACTGGATTGGCGATATAAAAGTAAACGACAAAATTTTAAACGCCTCTACGGTGTCTGATTTAACAGATACCGTGGGGGTAGTATTCCAGGATGCAGAAAGTCAATTTACACAAGAAACGGTAGAAGATGAAATAGCATTTTCAATGTGCAATTTAGGTTATGACAGATCAACGATGATTCAAAGGGTTGAAGAGGTCGTAAAAAGTTGTAATTTAGGAGAGTTCCTTGGAAGATCGCCCTTCCAGCTTTCAGGTGGGCAGCAGCAAAGGTTGGCAGTAGCCTGTCTGCTGGCATTAAGGCCCCAGGTAATAATTCTTGATGAATCTACTTCCCAATTAGATCCTATTGGGAGGGATGAGATTTTTTCTCTGGTTTCGAAGCTGCACGAACAAGGCAGAACAGTCATTATGGTTGATCATAATATCGAAAAAATTGCTGAATATTGTAATAAGGTGATGGTGCTTTTTGATGGTGAGTTGAAAATGTTTGGCCCAACAAAAGAAATCTTACAGCAAAAAGAGTTGCTTGAAATGTACGATATCAGGTTGCCACAGGTCACTAGTGCAGCATATGGACTAAAGGATGAATTGGGTTACAAGACTTTGCCGGTAAAGCTTGATGAAGCAATTGAACTGTTTAGTAAATGATGTTAAGGAGGGAGGAGTGTATGAAACCAATATTAAACACCAATGGCCTCGTTCATGAATACAAAGGCGGGGTAGTCGCACTCAAAGGCATTGATTTAACGATTTATGATAATGACTTAATCAGTATTATAGGCCAAAATGGCAGCGGGAAGTCCACGTTAGTCAAACATTTTAATGGGTTACTAAAGCCGACTGAAGGCACTGTTACCATTGACGGTGAAAGTACAACAGGGAAAAGTGTGGGCTACCTTTCAAGAAAAGTAGGTTATGTGTTTCAAAACCCGAATCACCAATTTTTTTCGAAAACTGTAAAAGAAGAACTAATGGTTGGTCCAAAAAACTTTAAATTAAGCTCCGAAATGGCTAAAGAAAGAATCGATTATGTTGTGGATCTTTTACAAATAAACGATATTTTAAATGATCATCCTATGACTCTTGACTATACAAGTAAGAAAATCGTTTCTATTGCATCTGTCCTTACTTCTGCTCCGAAGATCGTGATTATGGATGAACCAACAGGTGGTCTTGATGAACCCGGAAGACAATTGTTAAGGAAAACGATAAAACTGCTTCATGAGCAAGGCCATACAGTCATTATCATATCCCACGATATGGATTTTGTAGCTGAGAACACTGAACGAGTGATCGTGATGGCAAAAGGCCAGATCCTAATAGATTCGAATTGTGAAGGCGCATTCCGGGAAAGTGAAGTTTTGGAAAAAGCATGGATTGAACCACCGCAAATTACTTTACTTGGTAAAGAGCTGGGTTTTGATAATGAGATTATTTTAAATGTACCGGATTTTGTCGCAAAATTTAAGAACCAAAAAGTTAATCATATTTTTTAGGGAGGGATTACTATGCAGCAGATAAGAAAAACGGCAACGATCAATTCAAAAACGAAAACAACGTATGGATTGATTCTCATTCCTATTGGTATCGCAATCAATATCATTGGTGGGATGATTGCAAAGCAATTAGGACTACCTATTTTCATGGATTCGATTGGTACGATTATTGTAGCGGCTATTATGGGTCCATTAATAGGTGGTTCAACCGGGTTGCTGACAAATATTGTGTTTGGGCTGATAAGAGGCGATGTATTAAGTATGGCATTCGGTTTAGCTAATATGTCTACAGGTTTAATTGTTGGGTTTATGGCTAAATACGGTAAATTTAAAAACTGGATTCATCTATCAATAGCAGCAGTCTTCATTACTATAGCCAATTCCCTCATTGCGGCGCCAATTGTAGTGATCTTATACGGAGGGGTTAGTGGCGCTGGAGTTGACCTCTTAGTTGCTGGTGTTCTTGCGGCAGGAAAGAATATCCTATCCTCTGCATTTCTAGCCAGGTTGCCGGTTAATCTCGTTGATAAAGGGATTGCAATAACAGTTGCCTTCTTAATCTTAACAAAGCTGCCAGATAACATGAAAAATCTAATTCCTAAAAGCAAGAAAAAAGCAGATATAGCTTCCTGAACATTTACTAGTTTCTGCCAAATAGTATAGTGCCAATACACTAAGTAAAGGTATGATTATATGTTAAAAATAAATGAAAAAGACACATTTATAAGCAGGCTATACCCTATGACAAAAATCTGGTTTGCCATAGGATTAACAATCGGGATCTTTGCATTTTCCAACTATTATGTTTCTGCTGTCATATTTATTATGGCCTTTGCGATTATTGTAAAGGATGGAATGTTAAAGGAGTTTAGAGTACTTATTATTGCAGCCATCATCTTGGGTATAAGTTTATTTATGATCCAGGGCATACTAAATCCAACAAATCAAACTGTCATTTGGAATGTCATTCCTGGAACGAACTTTACTTTTTATAAAGAAGGGCTAATCATAGCTTCGAATGTATACTCTCGGATCCTACCACTCGTAGCAGCGCTTTTTTTACTGGTTCGAACGCTAAATATCACCGAGCTGGGAGTTGCTTTAAATAAGTTAGGGGTTAGTCATAGGGCGAGTTTTGTACTAACTTCAACATTCCAAATCATTACTGTTTTAAAAAGGGAAATGCAGCACATTATTGACGCTCAAAAGACAAGAGGACTTGAAACAGAGGGAAATCTTTTTAATAGAATAAAAGCCTTTATACCAATTATGGTCCCGCTTATATCTAACTCCATCATGAAGGTTCAGAGCCAAGTGATTGCTTTAGAAAGTAAGGGATTCAATTTTAACATAAAGAAATCCTATTATAGAGACCCGGAAAAAACAAACTTTGATACAGTGATGGTTGTGGGAGCCATATTATTTGCTGTTAGTGGGGTAACGTATCGGCTGTTGGTTATTTGAGTTTTAGCTAAAAGGGGACGGTTCTCGGTTTGCCAAACGGCAAACCGAGAACCGTCCCTACTCTGCTCGCAGCCTAAAAGCCGGTTCCGTGACCGGCTTTTACAGATTTTCCTTTATATAAGCTGCAGCTTCATTGTACAAGCCGCCCTGGTTTCCATACTTAATGTAATTTTTGATGGTTGATAGCCATTCCAATGTTGTTGGTTTCGTTTGGTGGATGGCGTCCAACAAATCGTCCATTGTAATAGGTCTTTCATGGCCACCATCCATAATTTCGGCTAAAACCTGTTCAGATGCTAGTTCTACTATATTTTCAATATCAGCACCTGAATAAAGTGAGGTTCGGTCAGCAAGGATTTCATAGACAATCCCATTTTCGACCGGCCTGCCGCTGAGTTTTAATTGAAATATTATCTTTCGTGCTTCCCGATCCGGTGGTGGGACGAAGACGAGTTTATCAAATCTGCCTGGTCGCTTAAAGGCATCATCTACATCCCACGGCATATTGGTCGCCCCAATAACAAGTAATTTTTCGTTCGATGTTTCCACGCTTTGAAGTTCATTCAGCATCGTATCGACCAAAGGACGCATGACATCGGAACGCGATTTCGAGCGGCTGAAACCAAGTGCATCTAACTCATCGAAAAATACTACAGCAGGTGAGTTGCCACGAGCTGTTTCAAACGCATGATGAAGATTCTGCTCACTTACGCCAACAAAGGGATCAAGAATTTCTGAAATATGGATAGGATAGAAACTAGCATGGCATTCTCCGGCAGTAGCTTTGGCAATAAATGTTTTCCCGCAGCCTGGCGGACCGTATAAGAGAATTCCCCCACCAGCTTTTTTTCGAAACTTTGCAAAAAGCCCCGGGTTCATAAATGGTTTGATGATTTTCATTTCAATCGTTTTCTTTAAATCCTGGAGGCCGCCCACATCATCGAACGTAACCTTCTTCGGAATATGATTCTCAAGTAAAAACACATTGTCCTGTTTTCGTCCCTCAATAACCTTAAAGCCTTTTGTCCGTTTTTTTGCATCTGAAGCAGGCACTTCTTCATATGGGGTAGGACTGCTGGTGTCTGGCTCATTGGATTGAACCGAATCATCACTACGTTTTATGGGCTGGATGTGCTCAGCAGCAGGTTCATTGGGGTGAATCGACTCAACAATAAGATACTGTTTGAGAGAAGAAAGCACTGCTTTTTCCAGAGCTGAGTCTTCTCCCTTTAACGCTGTCGAAAAAGCTTGCAACGCTTTTGATAGCTGTCCGGTGTTCAAATATTCTTCTCCGAGCAAAAAATGAATCTGATAATTGTCTTCATCTCGTTCTAGAATCGACTGATAAATCTCTATTTTATCCATTTAAAGCCTGCCTTTCGCGAACCATTTATATAGCAAATGAGTTATCCAGGTGTAAATGGCGAACAAAATATAAAGCCCCGCAAAAATAAAGAGTTGGATGTACAGGTGAAGCGCATTCAGCAGCAGGCCGATGATGATAAACCCAAGCCAGACGACAGCTGGCCCTCCGATTTTTCCCATGAGACGATGAGGGGCAAAAAGAGGGTGGGACACAGTATCGTAATATTCCAGCAAAGCAAGAATATTCCGGTCCTCGGGATTGAGCAGAAAGGCTTGTCTGTAACATTCCCTCGCTTCCTTCAGATCCCCTTTTAACACATGGAACATCGCCATGTTTGTCAGGTTCTGCACCTCATCAGCCGACGTCTCCATAACATTTCGAATATATTCCTGCTGCATGTTCTTATCAGCTTTCGCAAAATAAAAATCCAGTAAAAGCTGATTCACTCTTTGACTGTATGGTTCTAGTTCTCTCGCTCGTTCAAGGAGCGCAAATGCTTTTTTATCATGGCCGGCTTCAAGCATTAAACTGCCGTAGGAAGCAATCAATTCTCCATCCAGCGGATCTTTTTCATATGCAGCCAAAAACGCTTCCTCGGCTTCAGTAAACCTTCCCTCATGCTGATAAGCAGAGCCAATAAAGTGATAGCCGGTGGTTTCATCATAACCAAATCGCAGTGCTTGCCGGCAGAGGTCCCTTGATTCCTGGAAGTGTCCCCTTGAAAATTCTACTACTGCCATTTGATAGAAGGCAGTGGCGTTTTGGGGATCTTGCCGAAGCCACTTTTCAATGAGAGGTGCTGCTGCCTCAAATCTGCCAATCGTGAAATAATGGGCGATTACTGCTTCATCATTATGGTTTTCCTGAATTGTCATATCATGATCAGTCCACGTTTCCAGTTAGCATAAAAGCCGCAACGATAATAGCCAGCTTAATCACAACTCCAATCAGAATCCACAGCAAAGCAGGCTTAAACAAGGGCTGGGTTTCTCCGTCAGTCAGCAAATGCTGCTGAAATGGCTTGTTCAACACAAATTTGTAAAGAAAAAACAAAAGAATGGAGAGAATTTGCATAGAAAAACGCGGCATCCTGTTTCCTTCAGCAAAAGCATCATTGGTGTACATATAAAACATGACCAAATTAACGATCTGCACCAGAACACTGATAGTAATTAGCAAATATATACGCAGCTTCGGTACATGCAGCCACTTCGCATTTCGGGTCCCAAGCACCATCATTGGGATAGGTCCACCGATGAAAGCGACAAGAAAGAAATGGTTGATATCATACGATTTTGTTTTGCTCCAGCCGTCTTTAAGAGAAGGCTGAAAAAGCTCATTAACAGATTTGGACATAAACCTCACCCTGAAAATACCATTTTTTGTTTCTATTTCTATCATCGCAAAAATAGAGGAACTGTCAAGCACATAAGTACCTGTACTTCCCGATTTTTTTGTTACTCGGGGGTGAGGCAGGGGACGGTTCTGGTGCCTCACTATGAATGTATCGCCCGATTCAGGAAGGAATCGCATGGGGTTGACTGTTTAGCGGACGCTAGTTGGGATGGCGGGAGCCTTCGGCATAATCTGTTATGAAGGGACACGAAAGATTTTTATTTTGCCAGAAGGCTGAAAGAACACTAGAAATAGGTAAATTTAATTGGAATAGAGTCGATGGGCGGAATTTATTGGGGTAATGGTTCTCCGATGGACCTGATGCCCCTTTAAATACCCAAATTGGCAAATGGCCCTTCTCTACCATCATCCCCCAGAAATTCAGCGCGGAACAAAGCTCGGAAGCTGCGGTTTTATCCAAAGGAGCTCCGTTATGTTTAGATTCATAGATCTTATTCCGATTCACAATTATCTCCGGGGTATCTTGAAATAAATGCAGACTTATTGATTGAACGGCTACTGGCAGGCCTGCTTTCGGTTAATAAATGCAGACTTATTGATTGAACGACTGCTGGCAAGTCTGCCTTCGGTTAATAAAGGTGGACTTATTGAGGGGGACTAAATGGGGAATGTTGGCAAACCAAGAACCGTCCCTTGTTTGCCGTCACAATTTCTTCACACTTGTATATACAAGTCGCTTCAAAAAGTTGACATTCTTAATTTCTGAAAATATACTTAACTTGTAAGCATCACTAAAACGTTTTCGTTCCGAAGAAACAAGTGACCAATGGATAGCTCTCCAAGGGTAAAATTGTTTTATGGACACAGTACAGGCCTTGCTGTTGTTTTTATTTTTTATGTGATAACTAAAACGTTTTAGTGAAAACGGTAACAAAACGTGCACATTGCATCTGGACCACTTTTTTTTGACATAGGTCTAAAACGTTTTCGGAAAGGGTTTTGCAACATGATGAATTATGACTTGGGTAAGGGAGAATACGAGAACTGGGTAGTCTCCGATGTAGGGTTTTCCCCGGATACTCTAGGGAAAAGCGAATCCATTATGTATTTGGGCAATGGGTACATGGGCTTGCGCTCATCCATGGAAGAACCTTATCTCGAGGAAACGAGGAACCTGTTTATTGCAGGGACCTTCAACAAGTTTGATGAGTATGAAGTGACCGAACTGCCAAATATCGCGGATGTAACGAGATTGGACATCCGGGTAGACGGCGAGCGCTTCAGCCTTGAATTCGGTGAAACTAAGGAGTATGTGAAGCAGCTTAATTTGAAAACTGCTGAACTATCGAGAAGCTTCATCTGGACTTCTCCAAAAGGAAAACAGCTTCGTTTCCAGTTTAGGAGATTTGTATCGCTCGAAAATCTTCATCTTATAGGTAAAAAGATTGAAATTGAAGCTTTGACAGATCCCGTTTCAATTGTTATCGATTCAGGTGTCAACGCACAAGTGACAAATTCGGGTTCACAGCATTTTCATGAAGGGGAAAAACGGATTTTTGACAAGAAGTTTATTCAGTCCATCCAGACGACAATACAATCAAAAATCGATGTTGTTGTAAACACAGCTCACAAACTTACCGTAAACGGCAATGAAGTGAAAAATAACCCACTGATGGTGATGGAACGCCGCAAGGTATGGCTTCAGTTTGAAGCCGAGCTCCAGCCGAACGATTGTCTTTCACTTGAAAAGCTGACCACGGTACATACGAGCCGTGACAAGGATCTCTTCGTCTCAAGGGACAACTATAGCCTTGAGAGCCTGCGGGAAGTGTCCCTTGCCAACTTGAAAGCTGCACATGCAAGAGGCTATGAATTTGAGTTTTTGGATAGCAAGGCCGCATGGGAAGAAAAAGTCTGGGGCAAGTACAATTTAACACTAAATAGTGAAGACTCCTACGACCTACTTGCTCTTAGGTTCGCACTCTATCATCTGACAGTCATGACGCCTGCCCATGATGAACGGATGGGAATTGCTGCAAAGGCGTTAAGTGGAGAGGGATACAAAGGGCATTCATTCTGGGACACAGAAGTGTTCATTCTTCCGTTCTTCATCTATTCGAACCCGGAAGTAGCAAAATCGCTTTTAAAATACCGCTATCATGGACTTGTCGGGGCAAGGCAGAAAGCACTTGAAAACGGCTATGAAGGTGCAATGTATCCTTGGGAAGCGGCATGGCCTACGGATGGAGAGGTAACGCCTATATGGGGTTCTGTTGATATCGTGACTGGTGAGCAAACGAAGATTTGGTCCGGTTTCATTGAGCAGCATATTACGGCAGATATCGCCTATGCTGTATGGCAATATTACAAAATTAGTCATGACCAGGATTTCATGGACAACTATGGCTATGAAATGATTTTTGATACAGCAAGATTCTGGGCGAGCCGGCTTGAATGGAACGATGATAAGCAGGAATACCATATCAACAATGTCATTGGGCCGGACGAGTATAAGGAACATGTCGACAATAATGCCTTTACAAATCATATGGCCCACTTCAATATCCAGTTGGCGATCAATTATTACGACGAACTGAAGGAAACCAATCCTGACATATTGGAAAGCCTGCAAGGCCGGTTAAACTTGGCCGATTCCTATCTCCTTTGGAAGGACAAGCTGGATAAGATTTACCTGCCACAGCCGAGGGAGAAAGACTTGGTCATTCCTCAGGATGACACTTATTTGAACAAGAAGATTATTAATCTTGAAAAATACAAAAACCAGACCAAGGTTGGAAGTATGTTCCTTGACTACAACCTTGAGCAAGTAAATGAAATCCAGGTAACTAAGCAGGCCGATATTATGATCCTGTTCCTGCTCCTTGAAAACAAGTTCAGCCAGGAAGTTAAGCAGGCCAACTTCAATTATTATGAGCCAAAGACGTTGCATGACTCATCATTGAGCCTGTCAACCCATGCGATTCTTGCTAATGACCTTGGCCATACAGACATGGCTTACTCCCTTTTCAGGAGGGCGGCGGAAATTGATCTTGGTCCGGCCATGCATACATCTGATGCAGGCGTCCATGCGGCATCAATTGGCGGCATTTGGAAATCCACCGTTTATGGATTCGGCGGAGTCAGGATGCTGGACGGTAAGCTTCGCATCAATCCGCGCCTGCCAAAGCATTGGACCGAGTTAAACTTTACAATTTACTGGCAAGGAAGCCCGCTTCATGTCGATATCAATAAAGATTCATTAAAGATTAAGTCCGAGCATGCTTCCGCTGTCGAGATAGAGGTTTTTGGCAAAAGCTACACATTTACCGGCGAAACAGAGATTGCCTATCGCCAATAAATAAAACATATATGGAGGGTTCTTTATGAAAAAGTTTGCTGCTTTCGCTCTTGCACTATCCCTGATGCTTGGACTTGCTGCCTGCAGTTCATCAGGTGAAAAGTCATCAAATTCCTCAAAAAAAGATGAAATTACGCTTGCAGTCTGGGGATCTTCACCAGCTGAAACAGATGCACTTGAATCAACGATTAAAAGCTTTGAAGAATCATCAGGCAAGGAAGTAAAGGTTGAAGTGATTCAGGATAACTTCCTTGATACGATCACATCAAGATTCGCAGCCAAAAATGCGCCAGATGTATTTTATATGGAAGCATATGCCGCTCCGCGCTTCATTAAATCAGGCGTTCTGACAGATATTTCAAATGATGTGAAAAACCAGGAAGATTTCTATACACCTCAACTTGATGCGTTCAAAGATGATGAGGGCAAATTGTACGCTGTACCTAAGGATTATTCAACACTTGCACTCTATGTAAATACAGATCTACTAACAAAAGCCGGTTTTAAAGTAGAAGACATTCCGTCTGATTGGGAAGGCCTTCTGGATTTTTCAAAACAAGTACAGGCTAAATTGGACAAAGGCCAGGCTGCCATGGTCGTCGACAACACATTGGCACGCCATTTGAGCGCCTTGCTTGCAACCGGTTTGAATCCTGTTAAGGATGATGGAAATGCAGACTTTACTTCCAACCCTGAAGCTCTGAAATACTTGCAATCCCTTGCCGATGGCCAAAAAGAAGGCTATCTTGCCCATCCGAAAAACGATTTGGGCGTAGACTGGGCAGGAGCTGCATTCGGAACGAACAAAACAGTCTTCATGATCGAAGGAAACTGGGTACTGAGTGCTCTTAAAGCGGACTACCAGGACGTTAAATATGAAGTTCTGCCAGCTCCGACAATCAACGGCAAAGAGCAGACGATGACCTTTACCGTTGGCTATGCGATTTCAAAAAATACAAAGAATAAAGAAGGCGCGGTTGAATTTATCAACTATATGACTGGCGACGGGCTGAAGCAATGGAGCGAAGGCTCTGGTACATTGCCTTCACGCGCATCTGTTGCCGATGAAATGAAGGTAACCGAAGATCCAGTCCTGAAGCCGCATGTTGATGGCGCCGAATACGGAACAGTCTGGTCTTCCGGCGTAACCCTGCCTGTCATCTCCCAGTCGTTTGACAACCAATTCCTTGCCGCCCTCAACGGCGACAAATCCGTCGAACAAGCAATGAAAGACGCAGAAAAAGAAGCAAACGCCGAGATTAAGAGACAGGAATAAGAAAAGCGGAAGCGCCTGTTCAGCGCCGTACAAACTGGAGGGGCTTCGACTGAGATAAAGGAATCACGAAGAGCGATAGCGTGTTCGTGCATGACTTATCGTAGGGAGGAGGCCTGAAGTTTGCTAGGCGCTAGGCGCTGGAGCTAGACAAGGAAAAGCGAAAGCGCCTGTTTAGCGCTTGCGCAACGAAATGAGACATTCGAAGGGGGCGGGGCCGTTTCCTGCCCCTTTCTACTTCTCTTGAAATAAGAGGTGAACGAAGTGGCCAAAAAGCGTCATCAAAATTTGCAGGGATACACATTCATGACACCTGCATTGCTTGCGATTTCGATCTTTACATTGATTCCGATTCTTTATGCGTTTTTTCTCATGTTCTTTAAAGTCGATATTTTGTCAGGTGCCAAGACGTTTATTGGACTCGATAACTTTAGAAAAATATTTGAGGACCCCAAATTCTGGGCCTCGTTCAAAAATACAGTCCGATATGTAGCATTCGTGGTTCCGATTCAAACTACCCTTGCTCTTATCCTCGCCGCCTTCCTGAATACGAAAGTGAAATTCAGCAGAGCCTTCTTGACGATTATGTTTATCCCTACTTTAACGTCGTCCGCGGCCATGACACTCATTTTTATGTGGCTTTTCAATAACAACGGTTTGATTGTAAACCTTATTGATGATCTTTTTGGAGTAAAAATGCATTTCATTACAAACCCAAGCCTTGCGCTGACAGTCATCATGATTATGAATATTTTCTCAACCATCCCGCATTTCATGATTGTCTTCCTGTCTGGTTTGCAGGACATCCCGGAAAGCTTATATGAAGCAGCTTCTTTAGACGGGGCTTCTTCTATCCAAAAATTCCGCCATGTCACCATTCCTCAAATCGCGCCTATTACGTTTTATGTTTTAACAATGGGAATTGTCGGCTGTTTCCAAATCTTTGACCAGGCGTTTATTTTGTCAAATGGAACAGGCGGGCCACAAAACTCCACGCTGACGTTCTCGCTTTATATTTATCAGCTGGCGTTCAATAGTAATGATATGGGCCGGGCAACTGCCTTGGCATTCGTATTGGGAACCATCATCTTCCTTGTAACTTACACTGTCAATAAAGTATTAAAAGCGGATGAGGTGAATGGATGATGGGAAAGAAAAATACTAGATTGAAAGCTATCGTGTACACACTGTTAATATTTTATTGCTTATTAACGTTAGTCCCATTTGCCTGGAGCATCTTGACTTCCTTTAAGACGACTGCAGAAATCGCTGGGGGCGGGACATTCCTCCCGCAGGAGTGGAGTACGAGCGGTTATCAAAAAGTGTTTGGTTCCAAGCTTCCAACGTGGGTCATGAATTCACTCGTTGTTGCGCTTATCACAACATTAATTAACCTTGTCGTCAATACAATGGCGGGATATGCGCTAGCGCGGATTGACTTTCGGGGACGCAAGCTTCTGTTCAGTTTCCTGCTTGCCTTGATCATGGTCCCTGCCCAGGTAACGATGATTCCGCTCTATATCGTCATTACGAATCTAGGGCTGATCGATACGCACTGGTCGATTATCTTCACGATGATGTTCAATATTGCCTATATCTTCATGATGAGGCAGTTCTTTATCAATTTCCCAAGGGATGTTGAAGAAGCTGCAACGATGGACGGGCTTTCGAAAATTGGGACATTTTTCAGGATTGTCCTGCCGAACGCGAAGGCCGCAGTCGCAACTCAGGCAGTGTTTGTTTTCATGGGCGTGTGGAATGAATTCATGAAGCCACTTCTGTTCATCTCCAGCCCTGATAAATATATGCTCACCCAGGGATTGAATGCTCTGGCAAAGACATTCAGAAACGCAACCGCCTGGGATGTCATCATGGCCGGCGCCATCGTGTCGATTATCCCAATTTTCATCATTTACATCGTATTGAACAAATACTTTATTACCACAAATGACCAGACCGCTGGGATAAAGTAAACTTCAATTATATAGGTTGAACTAGAAATTTTCTTTTCATGGTGAAGCTTTGTTGATTTACGCTCCAGGCACTTCGCTTTCCGCGGGGCGTCAGTGGAGCCTCCTCGGCGCCTTGGCGCCTGTGGGGTCTCCACCTTGCCGCCGCATCCCGCAGGAGTCTTCGTGCCTTCCGCTCCAATCAACCTGCTTCCTTGGCTATTTTGTGTAAAAATTAACTTCAACCTATATAGTAGAGAAAAAAATACTGAATAGAGGATGGGCGAAATGGTAAAAGCAGTTATTTTTGATCTGGATGGGGTTATTGTCGATACCGCGGAATGGCATTATTTTGCCTGGAAGGATCTGGCGAACAGCATCGGCATTGATTTTAGCCGGGAATTCAATGAAGAATTAAAAGGAATCAGCCGGATGGGGAGTCTGGAAAAAATCCTCGAGCATGGCGGGGTGGCGGGTAAGTACAGCGATGAGGAAAAAATTGAGCTTGCAACTGTGAAAAATACAAACTATGTCCAATTGCTCACACAAATGAAACCAGATGATATTTTGCCAGGAATAAGAGAGTTTCTGGAGCAGTTAAAAGATAACAACATCAAGATCGGCCTGGCTTCGGCAAGCAAAAATGCACCGGCCATCTTGGATTATCTGAAACTTACGGACTACTTCGAAACTGTCATCAATCCGGATGAAGTTGCCAAGGGAAAGCCAGCTCCCGACATTTTCCTGCGCGCGGCTGAAAATCTTTCCGTACCTCCTTCCGAATGTATTGGGATTGAGGACGCGACTGCGGGAATTCAGGCAATTAAGGAAGCTGGGATGTTTGCTGTTGGAGTCGGTACGAAGGAAGTCATGGTGGAAGCAGGGGCAGACCTTGTCCTGGAAAGCACAACCGAGCTTGATTTGAAATCCATAAAAAGGGAATTTTTGCAAAAAGAATAGATTGACACTGCATGTGTTATCCGATACTTTTAAAAAAAGTGTACATGAAAGAAGGGTTGATGTTGGCTACCATTAAAGATGTGGCAAGAGAAGCTGGGGTTTCGATCAGCATTGTTTCCAAAGCTTTCAACAACTACCCGGATGTGAGTGAAAAAACAAAGAAGCGAATCCTTGAAGTAGCAAAGCAATTGAATTATTCGCCCAACCTTGTTGCCAAGAATCTGTCTTCAAAAAAGACAAATACAATTGGGCTGATTTCGTCTGGTTTTCTTGACAGCGGTGTAAAGGATAGCAATAACTCCTTTCAGCTATTTAAGGGTGTTTATACAGCGGTCGAGCAAAATCAATATGACCTTGCCATTTACATGATTGATTCCCAAAAGCAGAAAAGTAAAAGTTATGCTGCGTTTTGCAAGGAACGGAATATTGGCGGCGCCATTCTTGTTGGAGTCCGGACCGATGATCCTTTCTTTCTCGAATTAATTGGTTCTGAATTTCCGTGTGTTCTGGTCGACGTGAAAATCGCGATGGACTGCGAATACATCGGCAGTGTATCAACCGATAACGTTGCTGCCACCAAGGAAATGGCGCGGCACTTACTTGAACGAAACCATAAGGATATCGTTGTTGTGACTGGAAAAGAAGAAACGTGGGTAAACACCGAACGCCTTGCCGGGGTAAGGGAAGCAATGAAGGAATTTGGACTGGTTTTACGTGAAGGAGATATCATACATGCAGATTTTACCGAAGAAAAGGCATATGAACTTACTGCTGGTTTTTTGAAAAACAGAAAGCCAACCGCCTTCCTGTGCTTCAGTGACCTGATGGCTCTTGGCGTCATAAAAGCTGTCAAGGAAGCGGGCCTTAGCATTCCTGAAGATGTGTCGGTAACTGGTTTCGATGGGCTGCTGATCAGTGAGTTCACTCAGCCGGCATTAACGACGATTGAGCAGGACTTCTTTGAAATGGGCAGGCAAGCGGCACTTATGCTGCAGCGCTTAATCAATGGCAACGCTGAAGAAACGAGCATCCAGATAGAGTATAGGTTTGTTGATAGGGATAGTGTGGGTGAACGTGAATAAGTTGGTGGGCGTTACCCTTAATGGGGGAGCGCCCTTTTTTTTGTGAAGGAGGCAGTGAATTTGTTTGATGACGGGCCAGGTCCTGACCATGCGCGTTACTGCATTAACTCGGCAGCGCTTCGCTTCGTGCCCAAGGATCAGTTTGAAGAGGAAAGTCACGGCGAGTTCAGGAAGTTGTTCGAATAGTTTTTTATTTAGAGGGCGGTGTTTGCCCTCTTTTTCATGTGCAGGTAATTGGGTATACTATAACAGTTGATAGAGTTAGGAGGAATGAACATGCATACTTTGCAAAAGATTAATGAAGCGAGAGATTCGATTTTTGAAAAAACAAACCATCGTCCGGAAATTGGCCTGATTCTTGGCTCCGGTCTTGGCGGGCTGGCAGATGAGATTGAGGACGCGGTACATATTCCATATAGTGAAATTCCGTATTTCGCCAAGTCTGAGGCAATCGGCCATGCGAATGAGCTTGTTGTTGGGAAGCTGAAGGGCAAGACGGTTGTCGCGATGAAAGGGCGTTTCCATTATTATGAAGGGTATTCGCTAAGTGAGGTAACGTTCCCGGTCCGCGTTTTGAAAGCGCTTGGAGTGGAGACGCTGCTGATTACGAATGCCTGCGGATCGGTGAATACGAATTATGCGCCTGGTGATTTGATGCTGATTACCGATCATCTTAACCTGGTCGGTTCGAATCCGCTGATTGGCCCGAATAACGATGAGCTCGGAACCCGCTTCCCGGATTTGACCCAAGCTTATAACCGCGAGCTGCGTGCGCTTGCCCATAAGGTTGCACAAGAGAAGGGTATGGAGCTTCGTGAAGGCGTGTATGCATGGTGGAGCGGCCCGATGTATGAAACCCCGGCTGAAATCCGGATGATGCGCACGCTTGGAGCCGATGCTGTCGGAATGTCTACGGTTCCGGAGGTTGTTGTTGCGGTTCACGGCGGCATGAAGGTGCTTGGCATTTCCTGCCTGACCAATATGGCTGCAGGCGTCCTTGACCAGCCGCTAAACCATGATGAAGTCATTGAAGTTGCCGGAAAGGTTCGCGCCAACTTTGTAGAACTTGTGAAAGGTGTTATTGAACAAGCTTAATATGGCTGAATGCCCGGACCCTTATATGGGGTTTCGGGCATTTTTTAGTTTAGTACCACCTGAAAAGACTGCGAAGGATTAGGGGAGGCCCGGCTATTTTGGAACAATGGGGCATGGGCCGATTTTGCCAATTGGAAAAGGTGACGGGGCCATAAAGGGGCTGTCACTGTACCAACTTGCAGCTTTGATTCCTTTCAGTTTTTTTACAGATTGGCTAAAAAGGGACAGTTCTGTTGCTTCACTTTGAATCGATCAGTGATTCGCGCGGGATTGAAGAGGTTTTTCGTTTAGATGTCTAGTATAAAAAAAGTTTTATTAAAGACGCTGCAAGGCGTCGAAGGGGTTTCCAGTACTTCATTTTTTGGGTGGAATAAGGCATTGGGCATTGGAACCGTCTGAGCGCTTCACATTTATCGCTCGTCATAGCCTATTAGTGACACTTCGTACTTCTTTTCAGCAAAGTTAACCATCGCATAAATCCTATTGGACTTGTTGCCTTTTTCATAGCCATAGAGGAATATTTCTGTCCCTTGTGTTCTGGAGGTGAATTCATAATCATTAATAATTACTTCCATCCCTTCTTCTCTTTAAAATATTCTTTGGCTACCACAGTTGAATTTTGGATAATTTCTTCCTTTTCCTCTTTGGACATCCGATTGCACCCCTGAAGAATCATTAAGGCACAGGGTAACAACATGAAAACCTTTCTAGCCATATTGACCTCCTGCTAAAAGGGACCGGAATTGCTCTCGGCCATCACTAGAATTTTCAATGAGCTCATGACAGAGGAGCTTGATGTCCATTTGGAGCAGCTTCCAGAATCTTTTGTTGTAAAAGATTTTCAAGGGGTTAGCCGGAAGTTTTATGTTGAGAGAGGAATACTGCCTAACGGAATTTTTCTGGAAGCGTTGAGTGATCTTAAATATCAAGAAGTTTCCCCAGAAAACAACAAATTATCTGAATCTTTACAAAAGTTAAACGATAATATATACTGTCCTTATCCTACTAAAGGTTAATCTAATATACAATAACTTTTATAGAATTTGGGTTTAGTTGTAGATAAATAGATTCAGGGTTAGCGTTATTGAGATGATTAATGAAAATTCATAGCATAAGGATACTAAATTTAGAAAACATAAACCATCCGGATTACCTCTTTTATATTCTTTCCATTCTAGCATTAGAGTTGTATTTTTCCTTTTCATCTTGTTAAAGACAAAGGTCAAATCTGGTTCTATTGCCTTTTTGCGTACTCTGTAGGCCGAACGATAAATAATCGAAGGAAGTTCCTTGGCGTTGATTAAACGGCAAGGAAATATTTATGTTCTGGGCACGTTTAAGTACATCTCCAGCTCTTGATTACCCACCATTAGATGTCACGTGGTGTTTCTTAATGATGATTCTGTATCAAATTTTGACCTCGGTATTTTTTTGCTTTGGATCTAGCATCCTCCTTATTGGTGGCCTCCCTTAAAGCTTATTCCATTAAGGGTCCCATATTTGTTGGCTTGGCAAGGCGTTCAGATGATCCGTTACACTGTCCCGATGTTGTTGGAATACGTCGCTCAGGGGGTGATAGTATTATGCGTTGCTCCTACATAAATAATGGAGCCATTAACCGCTAGGCGGAGGTAAATGAGGCTGAAAATGTCGATGCAGAGCGACAGGGTAAAAGAGTCACATTCATTCAGGAGGTGAAGTATGTTGAAGGCATCTAGTAAAAACACAAAGCTAAAAGTGTTTTTAACTTCTATACTGATTATTTGCTTGGCCTTCCCGACGGTGTTTGCTACTGCTAATGATTCTGCTGCAGAGCAAGTACCATTTGTTAAAACGCCGGGGACTTTTCCGATCGTTGAGGTAACGGTTACGGGATCGGAGGCGTTGGAAGCTTTGTTCGCCGATGAACTTGATCTTGACATCTTCGGATATGACTATGACGGCGACGAATTTACTGTGACAATTCAGATTCACAACGATGAGTTGGAGTATTTTGAAGCCAACAATATTTCCTATGAGGTTGTTGATGACGGGACATGGATATTTGAGAAACCATCATCCAAAGGCAGTAAGAGTGCGAAGAGCGTTATGAGTGCTAGTGCGGAAGGGCAGCCGATTCCGGGCCTTCCGGAAAGGGCAAACGCTAGCCCTACTGTGAATTCCCCTCTTCCTCTGCCGATCACCGCCACCATTGAACCTGATGCGGTGTTCGATCCGAAGGGCGTCTCGTTTAATGCACGGTGGGGCTTTCCGGACCGTCTCGGCTACCGGACGGTGACTGAGTTCTATGCTGAAATGAACTATCTGGCCGCGAAGTATCCGGAGCTTGTTAAACTGCATGAATATGGCGTTTCGTTTGAAGGGGTGCCCCTTCGCGCGCTGGAAATCAGCAATAACCCCGGTGGTAATGATGGAAGGCCCGCCACGGTGCATCAAGCCGGCAACCATGCTAGAGAATATAACACTAGTGAGCTTGCTATGAATCTGGGCTGGCATCTCATTACCAAGTACGGTGAACCGGGGCATGAGGAAGTAACAAAACTTCTCGACACGACCTCCGTCTGGATTTTGCCTATGACAAATCCTGACGGTGTCCATTGGGATATGCGCAATAGCCCGGGCTCCTGGCGCTACAATAGGAACAATTATGCGGGAACAAAACATAACCCGGATGGCACGATAATCGGAGGCGTTGACCTGAACAGAAACTATGCTTACGGTTGGGGCAGCATCAACGGTTCGCAAAGCGTTTTCGGGCAGGGGAACTTCCGCGGCGGGGCGCCTTTAAGCGAGCCTGAAATAATGGCCGTCAGCGAGGTTTTAAGATCTAATATGGTTGTCTCATCCCTCAGCGGGCACTCTTTCCCGAATGGGAATGGGCAGCTAGTCGTCTACCCTTGGGCCTTCGTCCTCAACACTTATAGCTATGATGATACCCGGGAGCTGCCTATTCAAATTACCGATACGGTTAGTGTTAAAGATTTAGGGCGCAGGCAGGGCAACTATAATCTTTATTCCGATGAATTCACGAACGGAATGTACGCCTACAGCGGTGAAAGCTTGGATTATAAGTTAGGCGCCTTAAGGACTTTGGGTTTCCTGTATGAGTTCGGCAGGACCCTTTTGCCGAAATACACCGGCGCGGACCAGTATTATGCCGTAGCGCCATATAAGGATCAATATTTCGATGAGCCAAGAGAATTCCTGCTGACTTATCCTACAGCGGCTAATGCGGCAGGAGCAGGCGCTCCCTCAGCCGACATCAGTGCCCCACCCGTCTTTTTGAATGCGCCGTATGACGGAGGTTATGGGAGGAGCCGCTTTACGACGGTCGAGCAAGTCAATGCGCTCGGCGCCGAGTTGAACGGTAAAATTCTGGTCACCACCAGAGCGAACGCAAACAATGATAATGCCGCGATAGCCATAGCCGCACAGAATCTCGGTGCGGTTGGTGTCATCATGGTTGATGAAAATGCTTTCCCGCATGGTTACGGATACCGCCATTATAATCCGAACCTCGGCAACGGCACGACGGCTGACGTCAATCGGCCCGCTGATGTAAGGATTCCGGTCGCGGGCACTTCCAAGCCGTATGTTAGGGAACTGAACGAGAGGATAGGTTCCGGCAAATTGACGATTAAAAGCACTACGACTAACCAGGAGTCCATGGTATGGACGTTTGAAAGAAATATCGGCGCCTTTATGGAGAATATGTCCTTTGCTGCAGAATTTTCTTCGCACATCAAAGGCAAGATTACTGACAAAGCAGGCCGGCTAGTCCCGGAAGCTACTCTTAAACTGGAGAAGGAAGTAGTCAGTCCGCTTATTGAAGGCAATACCGGCCTCAATGAGGAGGCAACGCGGGATCGTATAACTCAAAGCGGTGAATTTAGGCAACAGCAGACGGCTGTTTACGAAGTAAAAGGCGGTGTATACGACTGGTCGGTCACGCCTTCCAAGCAGTTAGACAATCCGCTGATACATGGAACGCCAATCGTTGACGAAGGATATACCATTACCGTCTCCGCCCCCGGCAAAAAAAGCGTCACAAAAGAAAATGTAAAAATTTCATCCTATCAGTCGAAAATTGAATTAGACTTCGAATTGCAGAGTTTGCCAAAAGAGACAGAAGTATCGGCTTTCGTAACGAAGCTCAAGGGCAATCAAAACGACCTTACGATAACCGTTACCGAACATTATACCGATGGCTATGTAAATGAAATTACAGAAACCATCAGGATTAACAACAACGCGGCGGGTACTTATGAAGTCGGCGATAACCAGGTCTATGTGGACACCAAGGGCGATACCCAGATCCGTGAGTGCTATGTAGTTGAATAAATTTAGCGCAAAGCATATGCGAAAGGTTTAGGTGCCTGGCACTCCCAGGGTTTTAGTTTGGCACAATGTGGCAAGAGCCGATTTTGCCAAAAGGAAAAGGTGATTGGGCCATAAAGGCACTGCTACTGTACCAATTTGGAACTTTGATTTCTTCCAGTTTGGGTTGGTGTTACCATAGAGTACTTCATAGATTACTACAGGATATATAATACCCGGTTGCTAACGCAGCCGGGTTTGTTTTTCGTTTTGACAAAAATCTTTCACAAATTGCCATGTCTTTTTTGCCGTTCCAACCCTATGTAGAGGGTGAGTGGATGAATCCAAAAAACTGGGATGGCGCATTGTTGCCCATTCTGAAAACGGAGGTTTTTTGCATGAGCAAATTGTTGATTCGGGAACGGCCGATTATGGTGACTCCGGCGCTGGCGGTGAAGATTGGCTTGAATGAGGCGATTGTGCTGCAGCAAATTCATTATTGGCTAACGAAGGAGCTGCATTTGATTGATGGCCGCAGCTGGATTTACAACACGTACAAGGAATGGAACGAGCAGCTGCCTTTCTGGTCGGAAAGTACGATTAAGCGCGTGTTTAAAACGCTCGAGGATCTGGGCTATGTCGTATCGGGCAATTTCAACAGGTCGAAAATGGACCAGACGAAGTGGTATACGATTGATTACGAGAAACTGAAGGAGCTGGATGAGGAGGAGTTTACTTTGGTGGATGTGGAGGACCTGAGCGAGCCTGAAGCACAGAAGAAAACCGAAGTTGTGGAGGAGGTTCCGGTTGCTGAGGTGGTGGAGTACTTGAATAAAAAGACGTATTCAACGTATAAGACCGGGACGGGAAAGACGCGGATACTGATCCGTGCCCGGTGGATGGAGGGATTTAGGCTGGCTGACTTCAAGAAAGTTATCGACAAAAAGGCAGATGAATGGTTGGAACACCCAAAATGGAGCCGCTACTTGCGTCCCGAAACACTATTTGGACCGAAGTTTGAATCGTACCTGAACCAAAAAACTGTGAGGAAGAGGGAAGAGGACTTCTATTTTGATGATGAGTGAGGCAGGGGACGGTTCTAGTGCCTCACTGTGAATGTATCATCCCATTCCGGAAGGAATCGGATGAATTGACGATTTACCGGATGCCCGCTGGGATGGCGGGAGCCTTCGGCATCCTTTGTTGTGAAGGGACACGAAAGGTTTTTATTTTGCAAGAGGGGGTGAATGGTTGGCAGAAGGTTGAAAGAAAACTAGAAATTAGTAAATTATATTTGGATAGAGTCCATGGGTATTCGGGTAAGCTTGGGGGATATGTAAGTTTGCCGAGCTGAGCAAGAAAGGTTTTTCTGAAGTTGTTGAGGTGCTCTGCAAAGGGGAAGGTATAGGTATGATTTTGACCTGTTCCATGTCGTAAACCTGTTACATTTTCTTGGTACAATTAAGCCGCCCTATATGCCCATATGCCCCATATGTATCCTTCGATTAACTTCAAAGCCAGCAAACTCATGCTTTCTCGTTTCGCGGATTGGTTTTCCGTAAGTGAGTAGAGGCTGGTTTTTATAGGAGTCAATCGGATGTTTTGCAATAAAAAGGCCCAATCAGCTGAGTGAGTTGGTTGGGCCTTAGTGCTTATTATTTGATAGGGCTATAAGTAAAGCTTTTGACCCTAGAAAAGAAGGAAATTGGGCACAGACTAGTAAGTGTAAACTATTATAATGAAAAAATATTAATATGGCCACAGAGGGAATCTTATAACTTATCTCGTATGATGGGGATTCTTTTGACGGTCATTGTGGAATAGGGTTTCTATGTCTTTGGTCTATCATTATTTTCCCGCGCTTGAGGTAATCCCGATTAATTCAATAATTTTGGTCCTCATTCAAACAATTATATTTCAGCTATTTTCACCTCAATACCTTTGTTTTTACAATGGTTAATAAAATCTAATGACATGTTGCTGTCGGTGATGACGATGTCGACTATAGAAATATCTCCAATTTTAATAAAATCAGAACCTCCCACCTTTGAACTGTCCACAAGAAGGACCTTCAATGATGAATTCTCTATAACCGTTCTTTTTAGAGATGCCTCCATAATACTGGAGGATGATAATGTCCCATTTACCGTAATGTTGGGGACGCTAATAAAGGAGATATCGAAATGCATTGAATTGACCATTTGTTCCGCAAACATACCAACACATGAATGGGTATTTTTGCGAAGTTCTCCTCCTAAACAAACGACTTGTATATTATTACGGGTATTTAGTTCCATCGCTGTAGAGATTGTGTCTGTGATTATAATAAAATTCCGATCATTTGTAATCTTCCTTGCCAAGCTATAACAAGTTGTGCTGGAATCAAGGAACACTTTCATCCCATCCTCTATTAATGGGATGGCTAATTCAGCAATTGCATCTTTTTCCCTTTGATTTTTATTAATCCTTAATTCGAACGGCTTTTCAGTCAGGATTCTGTCAGGAGGAAGTGTTGCACCTCCATAAGAACGTACGGCAAGGTTCTGTTTGAACAAATCGTTCAAATCTCTCCGAATGGTCATCTCGGTTACATTAAAAAGTCTTACAAGATTATTCACCTCGACCTTCCCGTTCTGATGTAATAATTTTAAAATTTCATTAATCCTTTCTTGCTTTAACATGATTCCACCTTCACAGTCTAAATATTTTCATTACTTCAAAAGTATACCTCTTTTTAAAATAAGTAAAGCAAAAGATGTTTGATTGTGTTAGTTTTTTATATTTTTGTTAACAATCAACAAACTTTTCTTCAATTATTTAATTTAAATTAATGATTTTATAAAATATTATAACAAAAGTCTAGGTTTAACCATTATAAATGATATTAAATTTTTTGAATATTTAATATTGACAGCGCTTTCTAGGAGGTATATAGTTTAGTTAATGTTAGAATAAAGTAACACAATAAAACAAAAGTAACAATTGAGGGGGAAGTATAGTATGAGTCAGGAGAGAGAAGTAGGGTTTGTTGCCTTCTGGAAGGCAACTGATAGTTGGTTTAATGCAACAGAACAAGAAAGAGCGGATTTCATGGATAAAATAGAAATCATTTTTAAAGAAGCAGAGGCAAAAGGTATAAAAAGATCCGGTATTTATGATTGCAGTTGGTCAAGTGAGTGGCGTTATTTTACTTTTTGGACAGCGCCAAATACATATGTGATCGAAGAGGTCATGGAGAAACTTCTCGATATCGGAGATATTAATCATTATAACATTCAGCATCACTATATCGGCAGAAAAATTAAAGGAGACATTATTCAATAACACCGATAGATCAAAGACAGTTTTTACAGGAAAAGCTAAGCAGAATAAGGGTATTTTTAAGTCGGAATATTTGTCAAATTAAAGCTGGAATATATAGAAATAAAGTACCTTTACCTATGACCATTTATTCTTAAAAACACACAAAGTTTTTTAGGCGAATATCAATTTAATTCTTGTGGGAGGATGAAAAGTGGCAACGATTAAAATTGAGCCATTAACAAGTAATGGGTTTGCGCCTTATGGAAGAGTGCTAGATTTCGACAGTTCAAACCCTACGAAAAGTGGAGAAGGGTGGACATGTTATTCGCCGGTTGATTTTCTTCAGCCGACTTCTCCAATGTTAGGAATTGGGATGGTTATATCAGAAAAATATCCAAAAGAAGTAACGGCATTGGAAAGGCATGTAAGCCGAGAGGAACTGCTGTGGGCTGCGAGAGAGGATTTAGTCATGTTCGTTGATATCCCATATAAATTAGGTAGTGAATCACAGAAACCCAATATATACACAACCAAAGCGTTTTTAATCAAGGCGGGTCAAGCTGTTATTATGCATAGAGGTACTTGGCATTCCCCGGCATTTGCATTAGAGGGCACAGCTACTTACTACTTTGCTATCGAGTTTACGAAGGACTTTATTGATCAGGATGAGCAGCCGTGGATACCTTTTAATGAAAATGAAGTTGCTGTATTAGTGGAATAGACCCTAAAGGAGATATTCATAAATGGTAAATAAAGTCGAGATGCATAATATTGAAAAATCCTTTCCTGGGGTAAAAGCTTTAACCAACATTTCTATGGAAATCAGGCCGGGTGAAGTTCTGGTTATATTAGGGGAGAATGGTGCAGGAAAATCCACACTTATGAAGATTTTGGCTGGTGTACAAAAGCCGGATAGTGGCCAAGTTTTTTTTAAGGGGCAAAATATCGAGATTAATAGTACGAAAGATGCTGAAAGATACGGCATTTATATGATTTACCAGGAGCTTAATTTAGTTCCCCACCTGTCTGTTGCTGAAAATATTTTTTTGGGTCGAGAGTTTAGTACGAAAACTGGATTCATCAAATGGAAACAAATGTATGAGGAAGCGGAAAATGTTTTGAAAAGGCTTAACCTCACTATCGATCCAAGAACCATTGTAGAAGATTTAAGCGTGGCCCAAAGCCAGATGGTGGAAATTGCCAGAGCTTTGAGTACAAATGCAGAAGTCCTCATTATGGATGAACCGACAGCCGCTATAACTAATCAGGAAACAGAGGAGCTATTTAGGCAAATTGAAAAGCTAAAGGCATCAGGCGTATCAATTCTTTATATTTCCCATAGGCTCCAGGAGGTAATGGAAATCAGTGATCGGGTTTTTGTAATGAGAGACGGTGCCCATGTTGGCACGCTTAATACAAATGAGACGGATACAAACGAACTTATCCGCTTAATGGTCGGCCGGGAAATAGGTGATCTTTACCCGAAGGTTAGATCAGATGTAGGCGAAGAAGTATTCAGGGTTGAACATCTTTCTATTCCAGGTGTTCTTCATGACATATCCTTTTCGGTCAGGGCTGGGGAAGTGCTAGGATTTGCCGGGTTGATGGGTGCAGGTAGAACGGAACTGATGGATGCTATTTTTGGCGGCAATAGAAGTATGACGGGAGATATTTACATAAACAATAAAAAAGTCACGATAAATTCCCCGGAAGATGCAGTAAAACATGGTATGGCCTATGTAACTGAGGATCGAAAAAAGACAGGGTTGATTTTAAGTTTTCCCATTGACCTGAATATTACATTGGCCTCCATAAGAAAGAGCACTAAATATAGCTTTATTGATCATCATAGGGAAGAGGAATTAGCCAAACAATCAATGGATGGTTTGAAGGTAAAGGCACCAAATCAAAATACGTTAGTGTCCACGTTGAGCGGCGGAAACCAGCAGAAAGTTGTTCTTGGAAAGTGGCTACAGACTAATTCCCAAATCATTATTTTGGACGAGCCGACCAGAGGAATCGATGTGAATTCCAAAAGGGAAATTTACCTTTTGATTAATGGCTTAACGAAAGCTGGTAAAGCGGTAATTATGGTCTCCTCGGACATTCCTGAGATTCTCGGTATGTCTGAGCGGGTTGCTGTTTTGTCGGAGGGGCATTTGACAGGTATTCTTCCAATTGAAGAGGCAAATCAAATTACTATAATGGAACTGGCCACACAAGATACTAGAATTTAAGTCTACGAGGGGATCTGGTTTGGAATGTTAAAAAAATATGGCCCATTAATCATTCTGGGCATTTTAATGATAATTCTTTCGTTTGCAAGTCCATACTTTTTGACGACCAATAACTTGACAACTGTGGCTATCCAGACAGCTGTTATCGGTGTCATAACCATTGGGCAACTCATGATTATTGTAACGGGGGGAATCGACCTTTCCCTAGGTTCGATTTTAGCGTTTTCATCTGTCATCGCAGCTATGATGTTAAAAAGCGGTACGCCTCTCATCGTATGTCTCATTGTGGCAATCCTGATAGGGGCAATTGCAGGGTATGTTAATGGAACGCTTGTAACAAAGTTTAAAATCCCTGCCTTTATCGCTACCTTGGGTACAGGTGAAATTTTGAGGGGTTCAGCTCTTATCATTACAAATGGCCTACCGGTATCGGGACTGCCAAAGTCGATTTCAGTTTTTGCAAATGGGAAGATCGGTTTTATTCCTGTTCCGATTTTCGTCTTTGCTTTACTGGCAATTATTTTTCAAGTGATGTTATCGAAGACGTTAATTGGAAGACATGTATATGCGTTAGGAAGTAACGTCGAAGCCACAAGGCTTGCAGGGATTAACGTAGGACAAAGGACAAGAATGGTTTATATGTTTGCGGGAATCCTGGCAGCAATCGCAGGTGTGCTGCTCCTGGGAAGGTTGACATCCGCACAGCCAACTGCAGCGATGGGATACGAACTTGACTCTATTGCCGCTTCGGTCATCGGTGGTGCCAGCTTCTTGGGTGGTGTCGGTACGGCATGGGGAGCCATCGTTGGTGCCTTCATCATCACGGTCTTGAAAAACGGCTTTACCTTGCTGCATGTCAATACATTCTTTCAGCAAGCCGCAACGGGATTTGTTTTAGTGTTTGCAGTTTATCTTGATATGATACAGCGTACAAAAAGAAGAGGTTCCAAGAAAAAAGTTTAACAGGCGGTATATGAGGAGGAGCAATTGATGAGAAAGTTTATAAATTTGTTTTTTGTAGTTGTTCTGATGATGGGGCTAGGTGCTTGTGCAGAAAAAGAAACTACTGGCGGCACAGGAAAAAAGTCAAAAGACAAGAAAACATTCGGGCTAGTGGTTATGTCCACCAATAGTGACTATTGGATTACAGTGAAAAATGGAGCGAAGGAAGCTGTCGATAAGATTGGTGGAGAATTGATTTTCACTGGCCCTGCAACCAATAGCGATATTCAGGAGCAAGTTTCCATCATGGAAAATCTCATTAATAGTAAGGTTGATGCCATATTATTGACCCCTCTTGATAGCGATGCGCTCGCGGAACCAGTCAATAAGGCTATGGATGCGGGAATTCCTGTTATTATTATTGACTCGATTGTGAATACCGATAATTACACAAGCTTTATTGCCACAGATAATGTTGCCGGGGGTGAGCAAGCGATGAAAATGCTGCTCGATTCCATTGGAGAAGAAGGAAAAGTAGCGATTATCAATGCTCTAGCCGGTATCCCTTCTAATGATAACAGGGGAATTGGGGCAGAAAAGTATGCCAAGAAATTCAAGAGTGTAAAATTGCTTCCACAACAACACTCGCTTGATCAGGCAGCTGCCTTAGAAAATACAGAAAATATCATTACAGCGAACCCTGATTTAAAAGGTATTTTTGCTACCTTTAACAGAGGTGCTTTAGGTGCAGCACAGGCTGTAGTTAATCGCGGTAAACAAGATGATATTAAGATTGTCGCTTATGATGCGGATCCAGATGAAATTCGCCTCCTTGAAGAAGGTGTCATTGATGCTCTTGTTGTGCAGCAACCGTATGAAATGGGGAGACTTGGCATTGAGTTTGCTGTGAAAGCAATGAATGGAGAAAAAGTTGAAAAAGAGGTTAACCCGGAAGTTATTGTTGCCACAAAAGAAAATATGGATGACCCCAAAGTCGAAAAAGTTCTTTTTCCTAATGGGAAATAGTGGAGCAAAAGAGGGTAAGGAAAGGAGGTCTGTCTTTTTCTAAAGCAGGAAGGGAGGAATTAGATTTTGGATATTATCGGAATTGGTGAATCGGGAGTGGACATTTTAGTTAAAGTTGATCGGATTCCTAGCCGGGGTGAGAAGAGTAGGGGCGAGGAAATTGGTAGATTCCCTGGAGGAATAATTGGGAATTTCTGCTCTGCGGTAGCCAATCATGGCATTGATTGCGGGATTGTATCTGTTGTGGGCGATGACGAGAATGGGGAAATCTCATTAAGTGACTATAAATCCCGCGGAATCGATGTTTCTAATATTGCAGTAAAAAAAGGAGGAAAAACATTTTACTGTATTGTCTTTATCGATAAGAGTGGAGAGAAGACCCTTACCGCGGTAGTAACCCCACTAATTAGCCCGGCAGTTGAAGACATAGACTTCGCTTATTTAAAACAAGCAAAATATGTCCATATGACATCAATGGATTATACCTTGTCAGAGCATGTTGTGCACAATCTCATAACAAGTGGCACTAAGATATCGATTGACTATGAAGCGCATGCGGAAAATGGCGGCTTCGATAATTGGAAGACTATCCTTAAGCATGTCAATACACTGTTCGTGAATGAAGGAGGGATGGCAAATTTATTCCCTGATGAGGATGTTGAAGCCGCAGCCACAAGATTATTAGGGCTAGGCATCGAGCAAGTTGTACTAACATGCGGAGCGGAAGGTGGGATAGTCTTTACGGAAGAGAAGACCGTCCGGTTTGCCGCCTATAAAGTTCGCGAAATCAAAGATACAACAGGTGCAGGCGATTGCTTTAACGCGGCATTCTTATCCGCACAATTAAAAGGGAAGTCTCTTGAAGAAGCAGTAAATTATGCTTCGGCTTCTTCGGCAATTGCTATTCAGTATGTCGGCGCCAGAACAGGATTGCCGACCGAGCAACAAGTAGAGGAGTTTTTAATTCAAAGAAAACAAGAATAGGAGAAAAAGATGCGAGAAAATGGCGTTGTACGGCAACTTTTGCCGGAAACGGTGAAGAATTTATTTGATGATATTGTTTATCAAAGGGTTTTAGGAGCAAGTAAGCATATTTTTATGATTGGCCAAATGATTGAAGCGATTGCAAAAGAAGGGAAAGAGAATGGTGCCCCCATTGACAAGGTAGTAGATGATATTTTAACAGTTTCGAAATTCTTTATCGAAACAAGAGGGGAAGCTAGCCAAGCAATCAGCAATGCAATCAACATGATGGTAAAAGATATTGCACTTGTTAAAAAAATGGATCTTGAAGATGGTATAAAGCAGATTATTTCTAAGAAAGACAGCTATGCAGCTCTTGCGAAGGAATCGCTAGATCTTGTGGTCAACTATAGTGTGAAAGCGGCTGAATCGATGGAAAAAATCATGGTATTTGATTATTCCAGTACAGTTGACCAATTTTTGAAAAAAATGAAAAGGGAAGACAGAGACTTGACCGTCGTGATTCCTGAAAGCAGGTCAATTGATGGAGGGCATGCATTTGTGAAAACATGCCTTGAAGTTGGGCACAAAGTTAAATTTATTCCTGATGCTGCAATAATGTATTTTCTAAAAGAATGCGATGGGGCTTTCATCGGGGCTGAAACCTTTTTCCCGGATGGGACGGTTTTTAATACAACCGGGTCGGATCTTGTTGGACTAGTATGTAGTGAGTTTAAGATTCCATTATATGTTCTCACTCCTTTAATCAAAGTTGATATTCGTCCAGTTTATGGCTACAAAAAGGTGCTTGTTGAGAATGATTTGAGTGAAAGATTGGCGTCTAACTGGAAAGAGGAAGAAAGAGGAAATGTCGATTTTATATGCCCCGAGTTACTGGGGGTTGACCCAAAGTACATAACGGCCGTGATTACGGAAAAGGGAATTATACCCGCTAGGCAATTATTTAACGTCAGTGTTGGATATTCCAAAGAGTTGAAAGGGGACGTCTAAGTTTATGGCAGATTTGTTTAACCCAACTTGTTTGGCACTATCTATGATTCAACCCGACCCGCTGCCGGGGAGTTACCGGCATACTAATAAAACAATAGATGAGATTGTCGTCCAATCGCTGAAAGAAACGGAAATGGTTTTGAAAAACGGATTTGATGGTGTCGTTTTGCAAAATATGAACGACATGCCAATTAAACAATTTTCATCGCCTGAAGCGATTGCTTATATGACGAGAATCGGCTATGAAATCAAAAAGGAATTTCCGGAAATGGTATTAGGCGTATTAATGAATTGGGACGGAGTAGCTGGTCTATCGGTTGCTGATGCAATTGGTGCTGATTTTGTAAGGGTGGAACACTTGTTTACCGGGGTGGAAGTAACGAGCGCAGGACTATTGGAAGCACAATGTGTCGAAATCGCAGCGCTAAGAAAAAGGATAAAAAGCAATGTCCCGGTTTATGCGGATGTCTATGAAGTTCATGGTGTTCCGCTTGGGAAAAAGCCGATTGAGGATGCTGCTTGGGAATCTGTCAACGAAGCATTTGCCGACGGATTATTCATTGCAGGCAAAACTCCAGAAGAAAGCATGGAACTTGCCAAAAGGGCAAGAACAAAAGTCAAAGACGTTCCCATCTTCCTTGGGGGTGGAGCAACCGGGGATAACGTTTTCGAACTCCTCCAATATTACGATGGTGTCTGCGTGGCAACCTGGATCAAAAACGGTAACATGAAAAACCCAATTGACCCTCACCGCGCCAAAATTTTCATGGACGAGGTCAGGAATGCTAAAAGAGTGAAGCATGGGGAGGGTACTAAGGCTTCACTAAAATAGTGGACAGAAATATTATTAATATCATTTGGTCCTTAATTAGTATAAACGAAAAGCGGGTTGGCATATGCCACCCGTTTTCGTGGTTTTATAGTTTAAAGTGAAAATTTGACAATAACCCTGTTCCCTGATTTTCCTATATTTTTTTCTAAGACCAGGTGCACTGGCACTACCCCGGTTTTTCTGGTTTCACAGATTAGGCTAGTATGAGTTGTTGGCTAAGGTTTTATTTTTGCCAGAAGGGGAGGATAGTTCTACTGGAGAAGAGATAGCGGGTGAGTTCTCCGGACGAGTAAAGTTGATAGGTAATAGGAAACCCGCAAGGCGGCTGAGTCTTGGCGGGTTTCTGTTGCGGAGGGCGGGATGTCAACCTATAGGATCAACTCTCCAATTCCAAGGATTGGTTTACAATTAAGGGTTTTGTTCGTAAGAGTTAATAGGGCCGTTCATGGATTATTTCTTTAAGACTTCTTTCACCCATCTTTTCAACAGTCGTTCTCGATTTTCTCCGGCCCATTGATGGTCAAATTGAATTACGTTTAAATCCTCCAAATGATAGGCTTCGTCAGGGGGGAGGGCCTCCCGGTTTGTTGGAATCTGGAAGTTCCCGACCTTCTTGCCTAGTTCCTGGATTTCCCTTTTAAGCACCCAATCCACAAAGAGCTTTGCTTCCTCTAATTGGGGGGCGCCTTTAATGATGGCGACGGCACCTATTTCATAGCCTGTTCCTTCCTCGGGAAAGCTGACAAAAATATCATGAAACCCTTCCTTATAGAACTTGACGGCGTCGTGAGAAAACATGATCGCTGCTCCTGCTTGGCCAGACCCGACATATCTGCCCGGAACGCTGCCGGATGTGGGGTAGGAATTCACTTGTTCATGTAATTTCTCAAGATAAAGGAATGCCTCATCTTCTCCTAACAGTTGAACGAGGGTACCCAGGATGGTGTAGCCGGTCCCCGATGTTCTCGGGTCCGGCATGGTAATCATCCCTTTGTATTGCGGCTTCAGCAAATCTTCCCAAGAGTGGGGATAGGCTAGGCCATTTTCCTGAAGCCATGCCTTATTCGAGACAAAAGCAATTGAACCGACATAAATGCCGGTCCAATATCCTTGCCTGTCTTTATATTGGGTATCGATAAATTCAGCATTTTTCGAGAAATAGGATCGCAATAACCCTTCCTTTCTGGCGTGAATAAAGGTTTCTGACGGACCGCCAAACCACACGCTTGAGCCGGGTTTCTCTCTTTCTGCCCTTATCCGGTTAAAAATTTCCCCGTTCGATAAACTTACATATGATACTTTTATTCCAGTTTCCTTTTGAAAGGATTCAATCACTTTTATCGCGTGATCCTCATATAAACCTACATAGATGGTAAGCTCTCTTTTTCTATTCATGGAGCATGAGGCCATAAGCATAAACACTGCTGTAAGTAGGGTAAGTCTGTATACAGTCGTCCTCATTAGCCTCATCCTTCACTTTTACAAACGATTAAATAACGTGCAGAGCTTGTTCTGAGAATTGCAGCGACACGTATTCTCCAACCTGAGCGATATGTTCCTGGGCAGGATTGTTCTCTGAAATCTGAAGCGTTTGTCCATTCCACTCCACTTCGTATTCCTGAGTTTGCCCCATGAACACACTTTTTGTCACAAGTGCCTTGGCTTCTGTTCCTTTAGTAAGCTTAATCGTTTCTGGGCGAACCAGAATCAATACTGGAGAATTTATTGCATGTTTGCCTTCGTTTTTTGCTCTTATTATACCATTAGTAGTTTCAATTTCCAGTCGGTCTTCTGAGATATTGATAACCGTTCCTTCAATAAAGTTCGCTGTTCCGATAAAGTCAGCTACAAATTTGGTTGCAGGCTTCTGATAGATTTCCTGGGGGGTGCCTATTTGTTCAATGTGTCCTTTATTCATGACAATTACCTGATCGCTCATACTCATGGCCTCACTTTGATCGTGGGTGACATAAATAGCGGTGATCCCGATTTTCTTTTGAATCCGGCGTATTTCGTCGCGCATTGTTACGCGCAGCTTTGCGTCCAGATTGGATAATGGTTCATCAAACAACAGGACGCTCGGCTCCATCACCAGTGCTCTTGCCAACGCGACCCGCTGCTGCTGCCCGCCGGATAACTGGGATGGAATTCGATCCTTATATTCAACCAGGTTCATAATAGTTAAGACTTCCTCTACTTTTTTATGAATCTCTGATTTGGAGAGCTTCTTTATTTTCAGGCCATACGAAATATTATCGAACACATTTAAATGCGGGAATAATGCATACGATTGAAACACCATCGTACAATCCCTTTTATTAGGCGGGGTGTTATTGACCAGTTCATCTCCGAAATAGATTTCCCCCATAGATATTTCCTCGAAGCCGGCAATCATTCTCAATGTGGTCGTTTTCCCACATCCGGACGGGCCGAGCAATGTGACGAATTGTCCTGCTTCTATTTTTACGGTGACATCAGACACCGCATACACCGGTCGGCCATCATGATGGCCAAATGATTTTGAAACATTGTGCAAAGATACTGATTTTGCTTTCATAATAGTTCCTCCGATATCACGATATTATAATAGGGATGATTCCTTTGCCGTTTCGCCGCCAAAAAGCCTCACGAACAAATTCAGTAAAACGAGCGCAACAATCATCACGATAATTAGGATTGTACAATAGGCACTGGCAACACCGATTCTCCCCACTTCCACTTGAGCTAAGATGGATGAGGTAATTAAGTTGTATTTTGCCGAGATGAGAAAGATGATTGCACTCATGGCCGTCATGCTTTTGACAAAACTGTAAACTAAGCCACTGAAAAAAGCTGGCTTGATTAAAGGCAGGACGATGCTCGTGAAAGTTTTTTGCTGGGTTGCCCCTAAATTTGTTGCCGCTTCTTCAATAGATGGATCGATTTGCTGCAAGGCAGTGATGCCGGATCGAATTCCAACCGGGATTGCCCGAATGACAAATGCAGCAATAATAATGACAGCTGTTCCTGTCAGTGCAAGAGGTGCTTTGTTAAACGACAGAATATAGGAAATCCCGATGACGGTTCCAGGTACGGCTATCGATAGCATGCTGACCATTTCCATGATCTTTTTTCCGGCAAACCTTTTACGGACGATTAAGTAAGCGATAATCATTCCCAGCAGTCCGGCGATCGGAGTGGCAATTAACGATAAGGTTAATGTATCGCTCATCGCCTTTTGGCCAATTGAAAATACATATCGGTAATGATCGAGGGAGAAGCTGTTATTTATTCCCCATAATTTAATAAAGGATCCAATTGGCACGAGCATGTAGAACGCAATGACGACAATAGACATGATGAAACAAAAAGCGAACAAGCTATGTTTCAAAAGCCCATGATTAATCATTTTCCGTCCTTGTGTTGGTTTACCTGTTACGGTAACATAGTTTTTCTTGCCCACCCAAAACTTTTGCAGTGCATAGACAATTAGTGTGATGGTTAGCAAAAGCATTGCCAACGCGGCGCCAGCTTGCATATCATAGCTGCCGATTACTTGTAAATAAATTTCGCGGGCGACGGTGGTGTAGTTCCCGCCTATTGTCATCGGGTTCCCGAAATCGGCCAGGGATTGCACGAAAACAAGCAAAAATGCGTTTGCAATCCCGGGAATTGTCAATGGAAGTGTTACATTGATAAATGTTTTGAATTTACCGGCGCCCATATCGTAGCTTGCCTCTTCCAAGGAGGGGCTGATAGACCGGAGAAGACCGGCGAGAACTAGGAAGGCAACGGGGAAAAATGTTAGCGTTTGAACAAGAATAAGTCCATTAAGCCCGTAAATATTGGCATTTTCTAAACCAAGCAGTTGTTTTGAAATAAACCCTTGCCGGCCGAATAGTAACATCGCTGATAAGGCAATGACAAAAGGAGGTGAAATGACCGGTAAGATGGCAATACCGTTAAACAACCTTTTCAGCGGAACATCGACATAGGCAAAAGTATACGCAAATAAGTAAGCGATGATCGTTGATAGTGTTGATACAATCAGCGCTAATACGATTGAGTTCCGTAATGATTCAAACAGCACTCCACCTGAGATAATCCGCAGATATCCCTCCATGCTGAATTCACCGCTGTTCGTAAAAAAGCTGGCTTTAAAAATTTGAAATAGCGGATAGACAATAAACGTAATTAACGAAAGCATGACGAGTACAATGCAGAGTAAAAGCATTGGATCCCGGGTTATTTTCGAGTGTTTCATTCCAAATCTCCTTTCAAAGTTCCAATTCTCATAATAATATGTCTTTAAGGGCGGTACCCCCAAAAGAGCCTTTATGCTATTATCATATTGGAAACGATTACATGTAGACAGTCCAAGTCTCTGCCGTTTTATATGGCAGAGACTTGGAACAAGCAGCTTTTGTCCTCTATGGGAAGGCAAGACGTTAGAAAGGACTGGAAGAAAAGGATCATGATAACAAGCCGACAACAAAACATACTTTCACAGTTGATCCAGGAAGAAGACTTTCTCCAGATTGATCTACTCGTAGATAAATATGAGTTATCTCCACGTACAGTGAGAAATGATTTATTAATCATTGAGGAATGGTTGAAACAGTATGATGCAGAATTGGAGCGGGATCGTAAACTAGGATATCGAATTCTCCTGGACCCCATCCAAAAAGAGAGAATTGAAAAATCCTTGCGGCGCAGGCCCGATTATTTGGATTCAAGGACCCGCGTGCATCTGATTCTAAAAATGGTGCTAGCGAAGACGAAGGTTCGTACAAACGATTTGTTGCAGGAGTTTCAAATAAGTAGAAATACATTACTTCTAGACTTAATGGATGTAAGAATATGGTTAGAGGAGAAAGGGCTTGAATGTGTCCGCCAAAACGGCTGGATTCATATTAAGGGGGATGAACGCTTAATAAGGAAAGCCTACCTAGATTTGCTGAAGACGGAGGTTACAGACGAGAAAGTTCTCCAGTTCATTCTAGAAAGAGAAGAGGCACCACTTGCCAACCAGTTATGGAATTCCTGGTTTCAAACAGAAGATGCCCATTTTCTGCTTGGTGTTGTGAGACAATTGGAAAAGGAATTATCAATAGAGTTTACCGACTCTGGCTTTTCAGCATTTGTATTGCACTTGCTTATGGCTATGGAACGGTTGAAGAATAATCATTTTTTGAGAATGGAAGACTTTCTATTAAAAGAATTGCAGGCCAGCTCCGAATTCCGAGCCTTAGAGGTTGTAATCGTTGGCCAAATCGAAGAGTATTTCGGTGTTCACATTCCAAAGGAAGAAATCGCCTATATGACACAACATTTACTTGGAACTCAAAAGAAACAATTGATTTCAACTAATGGTTCCTTTTATTGGCGACTCGCAAAGGAAATCGTGAATGATGTGGAAGAGGAGCTTGGGCACTTGTTAGTTGGATCGGACAGAATCATCCAAAATCTTGCCATTCATCTGGAATCAGCAATTCACCGGGTGAAATTTGGACTGCAAACTAAGAATCCACTTTTAAAAGAATTAAAGTCTGAATTTGGTTCGTTCCTGGACATGATGCAGCTCATTGTCAATCAAGTGATGAAGCCGCATCGGCTTGAGTTTGGGCCGGATGAAATTGGCTACATTGTCCTGCATGTTGGGAGCGGGATGATGAGCCAGAGAATATCACGTAGAAAGAGAGTCGCGATTGTCTGCAGTTCCGGAGTAGGAACCTCATCAATTTTGCGAAAGCGTATGGAGACGTTGTTCCCTGATTGTGAAATTGCAGGAATCTACTCGTATCAGGAATTAAAAGAAATGACAAAGTTTGATATAGATGCTGTATTATCCATGATTGAGATTGGTTTTAAACTGCCTGTACCGTGGATAAAGGTTTCTCCATTACTTCCACTGGCAGATCAAGCACATGTTAGCAACCTCTTAGGGGTGACATCAGCCAGAAGGCATGTTGAAGCTGAACTCATCCAAACGGCCAATCACATAGTAAAGATAACGGAGCAGCATGCATCCATCGGAAATCGAAATCAATTGCTTCAGGATATACTCAGCTTTTTGCAAGGCCGGCCCGGTATTACATATGAACAGCCACTCACTAACCTTTTGCCATTACAATCAATTTCCTTGCAGCTGCCGGAAACAAATTGGGAGTCAGCCATCCGTTATGGTAACCGTCTGCTGCGTGAGCGGGGACTAACGGGGCCGCAGTATGAGGATAAAATGGTGCAAATGATCCAGTCACAAAAGCACCATTTCATTATTCAGGACGGGGTTGCCTTCCCGCATGCATCCGTTGTTGACGGTGTTTGGAAAACTGGCTTCAGCTTGCTAACCTTTCGCGAACCAATTCCATTTGGACCTGGACAAGAACCGATTTGGCTGATTATTACACTTGCGGCCATAGATAAAACACAGCATGTTCAGGCTTTATCCACCTTACTTGATGTTTTTAATGATGATTCGTTTATGAATATGCTTAGAAAAACGAAGAATGCCGAAGAAGTATGGAACTTTATAAGATTGAAGGAGCAGCAGCTATGAAAACAGTCCTTGTGGTGTGTTCAAGCGGATTAGGTACTAGCTTAATGATCCGTATTTATGTGGAAGCAATATGTAAAGAAGTTGGAATCAAGGCAAATGTCATCCAAACAGATGCTTCATCGATGAATTATTACACCGCGGACTTAATCATCGGGGCACGGCAAATTATCGAATCACTTCCGAATTATGGGGGTATCGAAACTGTTTCATTAGATAAAATTACGGACCGAAAGCAAATAAAAGACAGAATCCTTGATAGCTCTTTGTTTCAGCATCTGAAGGAAGGATGACATGAACTTTCAACTAATCAATAAAGGGCTACTTGGTGAACCGGCTATTTTGCTGGGAATGATCGCTCTTTTAGGTTTAGTGCTTCAAAGGCATAAACCCCAAAAGGTGCTATCAGGTACCGTAAAAGCAATGTTGGGCTATACTCTCTTACAAATTGGGGCAACAGCCGCCGGTTCATCGTTATCAAATCTATCGGTGATTATTTTAAACGGGTTCCAAATAATCGGGATTATTCCCCATAACGAAACTGTTACCGCTCTGGCACAGAGCTATTATGGAAGAGATATCGCCTTTATTATGCTAATCGGGATGATTGGACACCTGGCCATTGCCCGGTTCACGAAATGCAAATATATTTTCTTAACGGGGCATCACATCCTTTTTATGGCCTCCTTACTGGCTGTAGTTCTGGCATCCTATTCGCTCTTACCCTGGCATATTTACATAATAGGAGGCCTTGTGTTAGCCATGTGTATGTCGATTGGACCAGCTGTTGTCCAGCCTTATGTTCGCCATGTCACAGGGAATGATGAATTTGCCATCGGTCATTTTAACAGCGCTGGCTATGTATTGGCTGGATTGATCGCATCCATTTTTAAAACCAAAAAGAATCCAACTATTCCTGATAAGTTAAATCGGGTGCAGCCTTATTTTCAAGATCAAATCGTGGTCACCGCTATTTTTACCTTTATATTATTTTTGTCGGCCAGCATGTTTGCCTCTCCTCAGCAGTTGACAGAACTATTTCAAGGGAGGCATTTTATTGTTGTCTCGGCAATTCAAGCGATTTGGTTTGCGGGCGGCGTCTATATTATTCTGCATGGTGTCAGGATGATGCTGGCTGAGATTATCCCGGCATTTAATGGGATTGCACAGCGGGTAGTTCCTGGATCTATTCCGGCAATGGATTGTCCTGTATTGTTTGCCTTTGCTCCATTAGCTTCTGTTTTGGGCTTTCTTCTCAGTTTCTTGGGTGGCATACTTGCGATGGTCCTGTTGGTCGGTATTCAGTATACGGTTATCATACCAGGTATCATTCCACATATTTTTTCAGGTGGGGCGGCCGGTGTCATTGCTTATAAGGTAGGTGGGAGGATGGGGTTAATTGTTTCTAGCCTCTGCCATGGATTTTTCATTACCCTTCTTCCGCTTTTCCTGACCCCCGCTTTATCTGATTTGGGGTCGGTTCGGGCGACGTTTGCTGATAGTGATTTTTCACTCATCGGAATCTTTATTCATGAAATCGTTCAATTGCTGTTTTGATAAAAATAAGAAGAGCCTGTGGTTTTTCTGATATGCTCCCCTTAAGGTAGACAGATTAAAAAATAAAAATCTGTTTACTTTAAGGGGAGTTTTTATTATGTCAAAAAGGGCACTTTCCCTCCAAGATAAAATCAAAATCATTCATGCATACGATA
>NZ_QWEG01000019.1 GCF_003515685.1 Neobacillus notoginsengisoli
GGTTACGTTGTCACAGGGCTTCAACCTTAGGATTTCTCCACCAGTTGCCTGTCAGCTAATGAGCGTCTTGGTACTTACTCAGATTGGACTTTCACCAATTAGCAATTAACGGCTTGCCTGGGCACGCGGCAAAAAAAAGACCGAAATCGTAAAAACGACATCGGGGTCTACTCTTTCTTTTCATGGTGAACCTTTGTTGATTTGCGCTCCAGGCACTTCGCTTTCCGCGGGGCGTCAGTGGAGCCTCCTCGGCGCCATGGCGCCTGTGGGGTCTCCACCTTGCCGCCGCATCCCGCAGGAGTCTTCGTGCCTTCCGCTCCAATCAACTTACTTCCTCGGCTTATTTGTGTAAAAATTAATTCAACCTATATAGCAATCATGTTTAAAACTAGTTCACTTTACTCCTTCATACCACTTTTCATCTTTTCATTAGAATCACCATGCAGATGGATATGCCCCATCCCATACTACTTTTCTAAAGTTCTCCGGATCTGTGTCACCTTCTGTACTAATAATTAAAATTTTCGAATCCTGATTTAGCCTCAAGCTTGTTTTCATTTCATTGAGCATTTTATTTTCAGCCAATAGACTAACCAAGCCCAGACCAACTGCGCCCGATTCACCTGAAATAACCTGCGGGTCACTGCCCAATGGGCTTGCAAGAATTCGCATACCACGTGAGGCAACATAGTCTGGACAAGAAACAAAGACCTCAGCGTAATCCTTTAAAACTTCCCAAGAAGTTGTACTTGGTTCCCCACAGGCTAAGCCAGCCATTACTGTATTCAAATCTCCTGTTACTGCATGAGGGTTCCCATCGCCCACTAGCATAGATTGGTATAAACAATCAGCTTTGTCCGGTTCAACAATCACTGTGATAGGGCGTTCATCTCCGTATTTCCCTACTAGATACCCAAGCATACTGCCGGCAAACGACCCAACTCCAGCTTGTAAAAATACATGCGTCGGCCGCTCAACACCAGCTTCGGCAATCTGCTCCATTGCTTCATCCAAAATTGTTCCATACCCCTGCATAATCCAGGTTGGAATCTTTTCATATCCACTCCAGGCCGTATCCTGTACCAATACCCAGCCATTTTCTTCAGCCTTCTGGCTCGCCAGTCTAACTGTATCATCATAATTAAGATCTGTTATGTAGGCTTCTGCCCCTTCATTTCTTATGTTATTTAATCTAATTTCTGAAGATCCTTTTGGCATATATACGACTGATTTTTGTCCTAGCTGTTCTGCTGCCCAGGCAATTCCTCTCCCATGATTTCCATCAGTAGCTGTGACAAAGGTAATACTCCCGAGTTGCTCTTTTACTTCCTTACTTCTTAGTTTTTCAAAAGAAAGCTCTGAAATATCGAGGTTCAATTGTTCCGCCAAATATTTCCCAACCGCATACGAGCCGCCTAATACCTTAAAAGCATTAAGCCCAAATCTATAAGATTCATCCTTCACCCAAATAGCGCCGACTCTTAATCGTTTAGACAACTCATCTAAGCTATGAAGTGGAGTTACTTTATATTCTGGAAAACTTTTATGAAAACCTCTTACCTTTTCAGCCGATTTCCTATTCATAAATTCTACAGACGCTTTCTCGGCATTTGTTCTTGCAATTTTATTTACTATATATTTAATGTCTGTAACATCCCTCATTTTTCCCATCTCCTAAATAATATTTTTTTATTCTAAAAGTGTAATTATAATCTATAATAATTGAGTATTCAGAAGAATGGTACTACTCTCGAGGAAAAGTATAAATATATCGAAATATTAAATATGCAAATGAAAAAAGCAACTCCCATAAGGGTTAGTTGCTTTCCTTTTAATAATCTCGTCCTAATCAATTTCAAACCATTTCTTTATTTTAAGAGAATTAGTTGTCTTATGGTTAATATAAGGGCTGTGTCGTGATGATAGTGCAACATAATCCTTGATAAAACCGCCAGCACAACCTATTTGAATCCAGTTGTTCATAAAGGATTCAAATGATTTTCCCAGCCTCCAACCGTGAAAATCTTTTTCATTTGTTAAATAGATAACTTCCCCTATATTGTATTTTCGGTCTATTCCAAAGTAATTTCCCATCCCATCCCCGGAAAAAATAAATGAGTTAGACCAAAAGTGAAATTCTTCATTCTCTTCATCAAGGTAATCATGGTCTATCCTAATGTCATTTAAATGGATTAGCTTATCGAGGTTCCATAGCCCTAAATCAAATAGGCCCCCATTTAATATATTCCTGTTCCTATATGGTTCGCCTTGCGTTGAATAGATATTTGGATCATCCAATACACATGTTGAATTTTCTTGTGTATTCCAATAAAAATCACATTGACGCGAATAATCAATTACTACCCTTTTAAAAGACTCTGGGAGTTCAAACCCAATAGTGCTTTCAATCTGCAGCACGTCACTTTCTGATGCAGGTTGATCAATAAATAGATCCCCTATGCCGCCCTTATTTTTAATGGAATTAAGTGTTGAATGTAGAACTTCACTCCAATGAAAATATTCGATAGTTTCTGGTTCGTACCTATTCTGTTCCGGCTCTGTTTTTTTGTTTTTTGGTGTATATACTTCCCCTTCGAACCGGACCCATTGAGGTAGCTCTTTAGGATCAACTGGAATCTCCCTATTAAATTGCATATTAGACTTCAGGAATTCTAATCCTTTTTTTGTTAGAACATATGTATTTTCAATACGACCCTTTAGGACAGAAATATAATCCCTCTTTATAGCCATATTCAGAAAATCCCGAAACTCTGATTCATTAATATTGTATGTTTTGTGTGAAAAAGACTTTTTCTCCATTATTTTTCTTAATACACTAAATAGTAATCTCAATTTTAAACACCTCTTTTTACTTTCCTTTAATCTACATTTTTGAAAATGTTTGTTCTTACTGAGAAGTGTTTACTGTTCGGTTACAATTTCAAGACCAATTTCGCAGCCGCTTCACAGTGTGTTGAGTGTATATGGCAACACAAAAGATGTCTGGTGAGTTTATTTTTTTTCCACGGGGAGTTCAACAGCAATCGGTTGTAATTCCTTAGCTGGGACAAAGCTTGAAAAGTCGAACTGTAAGATTGTATTATTCAGCTTAAAGTTCTTTATTTTCTCTTCCCCTTTTAAATCGAATGTAGATTGAAAATGTGCCATCTTTTTATCAATCGTTTTAACCTTATTCAGACTGATGCTATGATTTTCAGGCGGTACTGGATTCTTAGGATCAATTTCCCCAATATAATCCTTATCCACCAACAGCAACTCATACTGCAAGTTATTTTCAAACAAATCAAGCTGGTGCTTGCTTAATCCCTTTGGTAGCCCGGTGAATTGATAATCGATTATGAGATTATTTCCTTTTTGGGTGATATCATTTACTTGCAGGCTTAAGCCAAGTCGTTTGCTGCTTAATGTAAAAGATTTTTTATCCAATAACTGTTCTGCTTTTGGATCAGCAACATTTATCGTCTGATAAAAAGTAAGTGAAGTTATAGTTGAATTTAGGTGGGTCATATCAGTACGAATCGTTCTATGATATCCATCTTCTAGTTTGGATTCCTCTAATGTTGTTCCATTCCCAAACCTGTATACTTTTCCTTTTTCATCAATTGCTTTAAAGATATGAATATCATCATTCTCATATTTCTGCACCGTCTCATAAATAAGCGAAGAGGATGCTTTTGCGGTAACAATTTCCTTAATACGAATTTTCACCTCATCGTCCGGGTATTCTTGCTCATGATTAATCACAAGCGTACGATTTTTTTCTTGTTTAATTGGAATATTAAATTTCCATTCACCTTTTATCCCGTTTATATTATGAATTGTTATAGGAAGAGTAGAATTCTCTTTAAATGATTTATATGGATATTGTATTTTCCATTGAAAGTTATATCCTTCTTCCACTTTCTGAATGTTATTTGACTTTCCTTGAAGCCAAGGGTCTTGATCGCCTTTATAGTGTTCGAAGTTCACATCAAAGCTTACTTCCCCTTTTTCGTTACCACCCTTTTCTACATCTTTATCTACGAATCCTGTAATGGATACCATACTGCCATCAAAGTAAGCGCTGGTTAGCTTTACAGTGACTCCATTCTTTGTAAGCGATTGGTTTAATTCTGTAACTGCATTCTGGTTAGCTAATTCCATCCCTGTTGAATCATTAAATTGTTGAAAAATCCCGCCTATCAAAGGGGTATTCGCCAATACTTTATTCATTGTAGGATGTACAAATCCCGAAGCAATGGTGATTCCAAGAAGTGCAGCAGCAGTCGCCACACCTGCAAGGACCTTCTTTTTCCTAACCTTTGCGCCATGTTCAGTTTTATTTAGACCTTTATTAATTGCATCAAATACTTTATCTTTTGGTACTGCTATTTGATCAATTGCTGTTCTTATTTGCTTGTTATCCATGGCATTTGTCCTCCTCATTTTCATAGAATTTTTTTAACTCCGCTTTGCCTCTGCTTAAATAAGTTTTGACCGTACCCTCCGGAATTTCCATGACACTGCTTATTGTTTTAATCGTGTAATCGTAATAGTAAAAAAGAATAATGGCTGTACGGTAGTTCTCTTTCAGCTGCTGAATTGCAGTTAGGAGCTGTATAGAATCCTCAATGTTCGGATTTGTATGACCCGGCAGGTTTGAAATAATTTCATCGCTCAAAGGAACGACCTTGCTTTTCCTCTTTAGGACATCCGCTGAACATCGTATGACAATCCTGGTGAGCCACGTCATGAAATACTCCGGGTTTTTCAACGAATGGATAGATTTAAACGCTTGATAGGTTGCCTCCTGCACAACATCCAACGCATCTTCTTCGTTATGTACATATAGATAAGCAGTCCGGTAGACTCTCTCGTAATGCTGTTTAACTAACTTTTCAAAAGCGCTCTTATTGCCTTTGATCGCTTTTTTAACTAACCGCTGGCTCTCATCTTCCATCTTTTTTTTGCCCCCTTTACACATTAGTGGCATCTATACTGAAGAAAAGTTTCAAAAAGTTGTTTTTAAAAGCATAACACGCCAAAAAGTCCTCAGTTCAAAAAAGTAAACAGAAACCTTTTCGGTCCCTGTTTATTTTAAAACCAAATTTGTAGTAAATGGCTTCACAGAAAAAAGACCCCGAAATCGCATAGTATTTCACGAAATCGGGGCCGGACTGGAAAATGTTTAGTTTAACCATCGATTGTTTCTTCTAATTCTTCGTCAATTTACCTTTGGGCTAATACGCAATAATGCGCCATTAGGCTTTGGTAACTCTTCTTCTGTTATCTGATTCATTTTACAAAAATGTTCAAAAAATTGTTGTGCCAGCTCTCGTTCCTCTGGATCACTTTTCAATGAAACGATATCAAGCAAAATTTGAGCCATCCATGAATTGTTAAAATAACGGTATTTACCTGTATTCCATGTCATTCTGTGGGGGGATTTTTCATTAACATAATATTCCCAGAAAAGCATCTGATCCGATTCTTGTTCTGTAAGTTGGAGTCTGTATTTTGAATGAGCAGGAATATTTCCATCTTCACAAAGCTTACCGATAAAATCTTCATTCACCATATAGACACCTAAGATACGTCTGTCTTTTTCAGGCCTCCTGGAATCTAGTGCTGTTAACAGGACAGCGCTATTTTGGTGCAAGCGGATTGGTTTGTTTGGTTTCCCCTTGTTATTACCACTTTTTATTACGCCTGAAAAAACCTTCCACTCTGAAAAAGAACTATTCTGTTCTTCTGTGTCACACCAAAAAACCATTTGTGATTCGGGATGAAGTTTATGATTTTTCATAAGTTTTTCATGTTCCAAGCGAAGTTCCTGTTTTTTTTGTTGTAGTTTTTTTTCCTCTTCCTTCTTTAATTCTTCCTCTTTTCGTTCCATTTCCATTTTTTGTATAATTTTCTCAAGTGAATTAGCAACAATTCTATCATGCAGTTTTAGGTGCTTTCCAAATACATCGGGGAAAACAAACTTTTTATTTTCCGATGCGAAATTTATTTCAATAACAGAATCATTATGTTTAACTATACTACCCGTGCCAAAACGCTTGTGTGTAACTTTCTTATTGATTAGATTCATTCATCTAGTCCTCCTTGTGGAATAAAAACCCGATTACTATTAGATAGTAAATTGATAATTTTATTCAACCAACTTCCAAATAAAGCTCACACAACTGTTTGTTTTTTTCTTGATTTAAAAACGGTTATAAAAAAACGCATCCATCATTCTATCTGCAAAAAAATACAGCAGAATTCGGGAAGCGATTAAAAAAACAATTGTAACACTATTATAACATTTTTTTGTAAATACCGCAAATTTATCATTGACAGCGTATATTGCCATGAGGTAAAATAAAGATTTTGCAAAAAAAACGCCTGTCACTTTCCGAACTTTGTCGATAAAGGATTCGACATATACGGGACTTTTATCTTTACAGACTTATGCCTCTCCTTAACCATTTCGCTGTTAATGTCTCAGCGGTTAGCATCTCTTCTGGCGTGCCTTCAAAGATAATTTGCCCGCCTTGTTTTCCTCCTCCCGGACCCATTTCAATGATCCAGTCGCTCGCGGCTAAAAAGTCCAGATTGTGTTCGATTATGATGACAGAGTTGCCTCTGTTTACAATCTTTTGAAAGACATTCAGAAGTTTTTCATCATCTTCTGCGTGCAATCCTAAGGATGGTTCGTCTATCAAGTAGATTTGCCCCTCCTTTTGTAAATGGCTCGCGAGTTTTAGGCGTTGGATTTCTCCTCCACTTAAAGAACTTGTCGTCTGGCCTAAGGTCAGATACCCCAATCCTACCTCTTTTAACGTATGCACCCTTTTTAGAATTTTTGGCGCTTTAAAATAGTGAATCACTTCATCTATTGTGAGATTTAAAATCTCTACGATATTTTTGTCTTGATAGCGATACGAAAGTGCTTCGTCTGAGTACCTCGTACCTCCACACGCTTCACAAGGAATTGTTACGGGATCTGCAAAAGCTATCTCCGGCGTTAGGACTCCTTTTCCTTTGCAGACAGGACAGGCCCCCAAGGAGTTAAAACTGAACAATCCTGCCGGTTGGCCCGTTGCTTTTGAAAAAATTGCGCGAATATCATCCATGATTCCCATATATGTAGCCATGGTCGAACGGTTGGAGACTCCAATGCCCCCTTGCCCTACTGTAATGGATTCTGGATACTTTTGCGTGAACGCTTCCAATAGTAAGGAGCTTTTGCCTGAACCAGATACTCCGCACACAGAGACTAAAACATTTTTAGGAATATCTACATTCACATTTTTCAAGTTATTGTTACTTGCCCTTCTAATTGTAAAGTAACCTTTTATATCCCTAGGACTTTTGTTTATCTTAAGCTTGTGATTTAAGGCTTTTGCAGTTGGAGAGTTTTTTAGTCCTTCCACTTTCCCTTGATAGACCACTTCCCCTCCATTTACCCCTGCTCCCGGCCCCATTTCTATGATTTCGTCGGCTACTTTCATGACGGATAGATTGTGTTCAATGACAATGACAGTGTTATGTTGCTCCTTTATCCTTTTCAGCATCTGTATTAACAGATCTACTTCTTCGGAATGGAGCCCCGCACTTGGTTCGTCGAAAATGTAGGTAATGTTGTTTAGGCTACTCCCTAAATGACGGGCGATTTTCACCCTTTGGGCTTCACCGCCGGAGAGGGTGCCCATTTTCCTGGACAGGCTCAAATAACTCAGACCCATGTCGACTAATTGTTTTACATATGGGATTGCTTGTCTAGCTATCGACTCTCCCATAGGGTCTTTTATGTTCTCCAGTTCTTCCAGTAATTCCGGAAACTCTAAATAATCGTATTCAGCGATATTCAAACCATTTATTTTACATTCCAAAACCTTTGGGTTTAAGCCTGAACCTTGGCAGGTCGGGCATAGCGAATGTGTAGAAACGGCTAAAACGTCATCCTGGGATACTTCTTTTAGCTTTGATACATCCCGATTGATATATAGGCGTTTAAATCGAGGCAACAACCCATCCCACTCATGAGGCTGAGGCCCATTTTTTGTGTGGAATGGCGCAAAAACTTTTTCACCTTCCGGGGGACCGTATATCAGCAATTCGCGTTTTTCTTCAGGGTAGTCCTTAATCGGCAGATCGGGATCAAATAATCCGCCGGTTATCATCCATCTCCCTTGCCAACCTGCAGGGGATAATGGCTTAAATCTAACAGCATACTCTCGTAGGGATTTATTGAAATCGATGATCTTGTTTAAGTCTGGCGCAATGACCTCCCCAAACCCACCACATTCCGGACATCTGCCAAAGGAACTCTGGCTCGAAAAATCAGTCGCGGAACCTATGGGCGGACTTCCGATTCTCGAAAACAAAAGCCTGATTAATGGATCAATATCCATATAGGTGCCGACTGTTGAACGCGAATTGCCGCCTATCGGTCGTTGCTCTACTACTATAACCGGGCTTAAATTTTGCATAAGGTCGGCATGGGGCCTTTCATACCTTGGCATTTGATTTCTTACATAAGCAGGATAGTTTAACGTCATCTGTCTTCTGCTCTCTGTTGCTAATGTATCAAAAACCACTGAGCTCTTACCTGAGCCCGAAATACCCGTAAAGACGATCATTTTTCCTTTTGGTATGTTTAAATCGATATTTTTTAAATTATTTTCTTTCAGCCCTCTTAAGATGATTTCATCTTTCATTTCGGACATTTTATTCTCCTTTCTATGGGTTTCTACATTTTGCAAAATTGTTCAATGGTACGGCCGGAACTTCAATTTCCGTTTACTTAAAAGATACGAAGAAAGGCAGCCCCATAAGGAGTTGCCCTGTTTTCGGTGAGTTTTTATCATTAAAAATAAAATCGATTTTTTCACACTGTTCCTGCCCCTGAAGCATTCAATTATTGATGTCCTAGGGACAGGAACCTTTCTACTACAAAAGGTCTCTTCTCAAATCCTCTGCGGATTTTGGAGACAGATAACCGGGTGCAACGTCAAAAACAGTCTTTGCACCAGCCTGTCCTTCTTTATTTAAACGATAAGCCGCTCTTGCATATGCCACTAGTACACTAGCTGTAAATTCAGGGTTGCTCTCTAAGTTAAGCGAGAATTCAATAATTTGTTTATTGTCATTCCCTGTTTTTCCGCTTCGAATGACAAAACCACCGTGTGGCAATTTTGAGTGGTTATCTTTTAATTCTTCTGCTGTAATAAAGTGTACTTCTGTCTCATAGTCAGCAAAGTAGTTCGGCATTGTTTTAATTTCATGCTCAATTTTTGCTTGATCATAACCTTCTTCAGCGACCACATAACAGACACGGCGATGTTTTTCACCTGTTGAAAGCTCAGGGTTGACTCCGCTTTTCACCTTTTCAATCGCTTCATCAATCGGAACCGTATACTGAACACCGCCAACTACACCCTCTACGCGACGAACCGCATCTGAATGCCCTTGGCTAAGCCCTTCCCCCCAGAAAGAATAAGTAGCACCATTTGGTAGGATCGCTTCTGTCATTAAGCGATTAATAGAGAACAAACCAGGATCCCAGCCGACTGAGATAATGCTCGTCTTGCCGCTTTCTTTCGCCGCTTCATCAACCGCACTGAAATATTCAGGAATCTTTGCGTGTGTATCATAACTATCGATCGTGTTAAACATTTTTGCAAAATGAGGACCTTGTTCTGGAAGATCTGTTGCAGAACCTCCACACAAAATCATGACATCTATTTTATTTTTATATTCCTCCGCACTTGAGATATGCAAAACCTCTACATTCGGTTCATTGATGGAAAGACTTTCAGGTGCCCTTCTTGTAAAAACAGCCACAAGCTCCATATCTGAACATTGCTTGATTGCTTCAATCGTTCCTCTGCCAAGGTTACCATAGCCTACAATTCCTACTTTAATTTGATTATTCAATACTTTTTCTCCATTTCTATATTTTGTTTATTTTTCATTATAAATTAAAGAAAAGTGCCTGTCACTTCCCGAACTTTGTTGATAAGATCCGGGGATCATACGGGTAGTGACAGGCACACTCTTAAGCATTGCCATACATCAGGCTTCAAATTCTAATTTGCTTAACTCCTGTCCTTGCTATCTTTTTCCCCATTTCGTATTTTCTGCAAAGCTTTCTTCATATCAGCCAGTTCAAGTTTTGATAGCGTATCGGCATCGGCTGAAGCAATATCTTCCATCAAGGAGAGCCTCAATGACTGGGCCTGGATCGCCTCTTCGATAAGATTCGCAGCAAACCTGCCATTCCCCGAGACCTGCCTGCTCTCGAGAGACTCAAGGATATAGGCCTCCGCGTCCCTGGAAAGCCTGTATTGATAAGTTTCTGCATAGTTGATCATAATATCAAGGAGTTCCTCTGTATTGTAATCAGGAAAATGGAAGAATTTTTTAAATCGGGACCTTAACCCAGGGTTAAATTCCAGAAGGGCTTCCATTTGTTTCGGGTATCCTGCAAGGACAATAACGAGATTTTCATTATGCCTCGTCATTTCATCGACTAGTGTTTCAATAGCCTCCTTGCCGAAATCCCCTCCAGATGCGCTAAGCAGTGAATATGCTTCATCAATGAACAGGACCCCTCCGAGTGCATCACGGACTTTCTTTCTCGTTTTCTCGGCTGTTTGGCCGACATAACCGGCGACAAGGTCCGCTCTGCTGGCAATCACCAAATGGCCTCGTTTTAGAAAGCCATTTTCTTTTAAAATTTCCGCATATATTTTTGCTACCGTTGTCTTTCCTGTACCGGGGTTTCCGGTAAATACTGAATGTAGCTGTATGGGGACCGTGGGCATACCGCTGTCCCTTCTCATTTGCTGGAGCTTGACGAAGGCCGCCAAGGTTTTCATTTCACCCTTTAAGGAATGCAACCCGATCAGGTGGTCCAGTTTTTCAAGAGGCCGGTTGCGATTTCCCTGGACTGGCAGCTTGAAATCATTTCCGTCTAGAATAGAGAAACGAAGAATGTCTAACACACTGTCATCTTTCGCTGCTCCCTTTCGAAAAATCGCCTCAAGTACGAGGTTATGAACAGTTCTAGCGTTCCCAAATGTTTCGTCTACCCTTTCACGTTCAAGCCGTTCCTCTAGCGCGCTCTTTGCCGTTCTTGTTAATAGATAGTCATTGTCCTCGGCAATTTTCTCACCAATTGTAACAAGTTCCTTATTTGTATAGTCACGAAGGAAAATGTGGTTGGATTGGGGGAATCGGCTTCGAAGGCCCGGATTCGCATCTAGGAAAATTCTCATTTCTTCTGGATAACCAGCCAGGATAACTGCGAACTTCCCGCCAAATTCCTCTCCGGTCATCAATGAAACGAGTGTATCAATTGCGGCTTGTCCATAATCATTGCCTGTTTGGCCTTCCCGTTTAAGGCTATAGGCTTCATCAATGAACAGGACTCCTCCAACAGCCTTACTGACAATTGCGCGAACATTTTCCTCCGTTTGGCCAACATAGGATCCTACCAGCTGAGATCTATTTGTTTCTATGACCTCTTCCCTTGGCAAAAATCCAAGCTCATGAAAAATTCTTGCCAAAAGCCTGGACAGGGTTGTTTTTCCCGTACCCGGGTTCCCGGTAAGGACAAAATTCAAGCTCAGCTCATCTTTCATCTGGAAGCCCATGTCCTTACGCTTTTTTTGAAACTTAAGGTACTGATAATAATCCTTGACGCGGCCTTTGACCGTTTCAAGGCCGATCATCTGATTTAGTTCATCAATTGGATCCACGGCTGTTTCTTTTTCCCGCTCTGTCAATTCAGCGAATTGGCTGGCCCATTCTTTTTTTATTGCCTCTACCTGATCAAGCCTGGTGGACAATTCATCCATATAGGCCGCTGTGTGAAAAACTCCTGTAATCGATTGTTCGTATTCCTCGGCAGCTTTTAAAAGCTCGCTCGTTGATTTGATTGCATCCAGCAACAAGTTATAAAGTTTTGTCTGTATTGGGTCCACAGCACTCTGATACGAGTTGTCCAGTTGATCAAGCTGATCATCAGCCTGTTCAAGGAAGTTTCGGCAGATCATTATATATTCATCAGCGATTTTCTTCTTTGTCGTCCGATTATCCGTTTCCCTGATAGGCGGAAAATCCAATGAGTCTAAAAATGGCTCTGCCATCTGCAAGGCAGATTTGTCCCGGAATCCCTGTGCGTCACGATTCGCTGGGTCGAGCTCAGCAGCCCGCTTCATCCAGACTATCCCAAGCCGGTCCCTTTCGTCTTTGTGGAAGCGGGATTTCGCAGCCATCACAAGCAGTCGGGCAATTTCTTCGGCGCCAAGTGTCTGGTCATGCTCCATGATATAAGCAAGGATTTCTGCCTCATCATCGATATACCCTCTTTGTTCCAGTTCATTGTTCCATTTTGTTAACTGCTGCATAGTTCCTCACTTCTGTTTACTGTTTTTTACTATCGTATCATATTGGGTACGTTGCTAGGAAAGGGTGTGCTTAAGAGGAAAAAAGACCTATCAGAGTGCCTGTCACTTTCCGGACTTTCTCGTTTCATAGAATGTTCCACAAACATAAAAAATGCATGACAAACAGTGTAGGAACCACTGTTCTCATGCACAAATCAGTTTATATACCTATAAAACTTAACCATGAAACGCACTCGACATGCGTCGTCTGCGGAAACATATCAACCGGCTGGACTTCAATTGTCTTGTACCCGCCATCTTCGAGAATACGTAGGTCTCGGGCCAATGTTCCCGGGTTGCACGATACATAGACTACCTTTTTCGGTTTCATGTTAATAATCGTTTGAAGCAGCGCTTCATCACAGCCTTTTCGGGGCGGGTCGACGACGAGGACGTCGGCCTTGTTTCCCTCTTTATACCACTTTGGAATGACAACTTCCGCTTCTCCTGCTTCGAATTCGGCGTTCATGATTCCGTTCAGCTCGGCATTCCTTTTTGCGTCCTCAATTGCCTGTGGAACGACTTCCACCCCGAATACCAGTCCCGCCTTTTGTGCTAGGAAGAGGGAGATTGTGCCGATGCCGCAGTAAGCGTCAATGACTGTCTCGCCGCCGGTCAGCCCGGTATATTCGAGCGCTTTATCGTACAGCACTTTCGTCTGGTCGGGATTGACCTGGTAAAATGACAATGCCGAAATCGCGAATTTTACGTCGCCGATCGTATCGTAAATAAATTCATTACCCCAAATAACCGTCGTCTCCGGCCCCATGATGACATTCGTCCTCATCGAGTTAACGTTATGGACAATCGATTTCACCTTAGGAAGCCGGACGGTAATTTCCTCAATCAGCTCATTTTTATGAGGAAGCTCAAGAGTCCGGGTAATCAGGACAACCATTAGCTCACCGGTTTCCTTTCCATACCGGGCCATAATATGGCGAAGGACGCCTTTATGGGTTTCCTCGTTATAAGGAGCAATGCCTAGCTCGCTGCATATATCCTTTACAGCTTTAATCGCTTCGTTCACCTCGGGAAGCTGAATCAGACTCTCATCCGTATCAACAATTTCATGGCTTCTTTGCTTGAAAAAGCCAGCGATTAGCTTACCATCCTTCTCGCCGACAGGAACCTGGGCTTTGTTCCGGTAATGCCACGGCTCTTCCATACCGAGAACCGGGTAAACAACGACATCCTCAAGCTTACCGATTCGCGTTAGAACCTGGCGTACCTGGTTTTCCTTGTACTTCAGCTGGCCTTCATATGTCATATGCTCAAGTTGGCAGCCGCCGTATTTATGGCTGTCCTCACGTGGAATTTCAACCCGGTAAGGACTTTTATCGTTCAGTTCGACCAACTTGCCAATCGCATAATTCTTTTGCGTTTTGATGATTTTTATTTTGCCCGTTTCCCCTGGCAGTGCACGTCGAACGAACACCGGAAAGCCATCAATCTTCGCAACACCGGCGCCGTCATGGGTCAGGTCTTCAAAACGGACAGTAATCTCTTCATTTTTTCTGACTGGAATAGATTTTTTCATCTTTAACCTCGCACTTTTGTGATAACAGGATTTTATCATATCCAAAAGGCGATTGCGAAAAGCTGGTATTATGGCTCGTTCGGGTCAATGGTGCCTAAATTAGCAGAGGCCAGCTTTAGCATCTTCCTGACTTGGATGAAAAGATAAATATATAGTGCCAATAAACCAAAAACGAGGAAGAATCCTTCTCCACCTAATTGGTAGGTAACTGTATTTTTTGTCAACAGGGTTGCTCCTATAAAAACAACTGCTCCGATTACTTGGAATACCGTATATAATTTATACGTTTTTTCTGCTGTCTCCTGTAGATTGGCATTCCCTAATTTCCCTGCTTCCTCCCCGATCCCTTTTGCAAGATGAAAGAAAAAGAATATCGAAAGAAAAGCTGTCAGGAAAAGGGTTGTAGACATATAGAGTTTCCCTTCAGCTGCCAATGAATTATTGAGCACCCCATTTAATATCTCAACATATTTCACGATAATCCCCAACGCCGAAAGGACGATTAACAGCAGCGAAGTTTTTTTCGCCATGGTAAAATTTCTGTTCTGAATGTGTCTGAAAATTTGCCCGGCGCCCACATATAGAAGCACATAGCCGATAATATCGGGAAAAATATTCACCGGACCCAAATTAAAATTGAAAAAAATAAAAAAGAAGCCGACAATCATTGTGCCAAAACCCATTGTTATCCCCCTATCTCAAATGTCGGTCCTATTGTATAATAATGGTATTATACTATGATTTCCGGGGAAGGAGGAGCACCGCTGAAAAATAATCTTTTACTGCTTCGCGCGGCGGGGCTGCTTATCACATTATTATTTATTTTTACAGGAATTACTTATTGGGATCAGACATCTCAGGCGGCTGCTATCACTGATCCTAGAAAGTTCGAGGACCCAGACCCGTCAATTGCGGAAAGCGACATGAAGAAATTGGAGATGCTTGGTTTTTCGAGGATTGCGATTACCAATATGACAAAAGAAGAAGCTGCTGAGTTCTTAAAAATCGATGGGAAGGTTGTCGATCAAGTAGAAAGCTATGAGAGAATAGTAAAGGATAACGGCAAGGTTTTATCAAAAAAGAAGTATATGTCCCTCTTGAACTCGTATGCCAAATCCTCAACCCCGCGTGCCACCAGCCTTGAAAAGGTCAACATGAGCCTTTTGCATGAAGGGGACAGGAAGTTTACTGTGATCACGGAACACCACTTCGACTACATTACCGGACCAATTCAGCCAATGGAAATTGAAATCCAGCTGGGGGAGGAGGACACACTTCTTGATCAGAAGGCAAAGCAATGGGTTTGGACCGTTTCCGACTTCAGCCCCGAAAAGCTGCATTGGGGCAGTGAAGAAATATGGGCAACCGGGAAGCCAATGAAAGAGAATGAATTCACCTTTTGGGATTCTTCAAGTCCGGCCCTTTATTATTCTGTTCCCTGGGTTCAGCCGAGTTTCCTTGAGGACGTTGTGGGCCTTCATTTCATGACAGTTATCCGCTTTGAAGTTCCGGATGATTATAACTTTGCCGATGTTTACATGCAGGGAATGGGGCCGTATTTATCCCAGCATCTGCAATACGAAATTAAAAATGGAGAATAAGTTAACGCTTCAGGCGGTAGAGCTACCTGAAGCGTTCTGTTCTTTTAGGGACTATCTTTATTTTTGCAAAAAAGTGCACGGCTCCTGCAAACAATCTACTACAAAAACTTCGCCATTAGAAAAAGGTTATGATAGCCGTCCTCAGTTTTAACCGCTTTTCGCTTGATCCCTTCCATTTCAAAGCCAGCCTTTTTATAAAGGGCAATAGCACCGAAATTGTCAGAGAATACCTCCAGTGAAACTTTTTCAATCGTTTCGTTTTCGGACGCCCATTCAAGCATGGTTTCCAGCAGCGCTTTACCAACTCCGTTATTCCGGTATTCCCGTTTCACACTCATGCCGAACGAGCCTTGATGCCTATTTCGGATTCTATTGCCATTGTGAAAATCCAGGAAACCGATAATTACCTCATCAAGTTCCGCAACCAAAGCAAGCTTATTTGCATCTTCAACAATATTGGTTAGCCATGCCTCCTGCTGGTCTTCGGTTTGAGTAAGTTCCTCTGGGGTTGTGATTAGATGAGGAGAATCAGCAAGAATTTCCTTGGTATACGTAAGAACTTTTTCTGCATCTTCCGGGAGCGCCTCCCTAACGATAAAGCAGCCGCCGTTACTGAAAGTAAACTGTTTCGGTTCTATTATTGCCAAAAGAAATCCCCCTATCGCACTCATATTTGCTTCTATTTTAAAACAAACTGCTGGTGCTTTGGCTAAATTTACAAAGGTATAACGAAATTTTAAGAAAACTCTCGAACTAGTTAGCGTCAAAGTCTCGTGTAAAAACCAGATTGTATGGCGCGCAAAGGGGCGACTCGCGCCAAAGTCTCGTTTAAAATTAGATTGAATGACGTGCAAGGCGGCGATTCGCGCCAAAGTCTCGATTAAAATTAGATTGAATGACGCGCAAGGCGGCAATTCGCGCCAAAGTCTCGTGTAAAAGCAGATTGAATGGCGCGCAAGGCGGCGATTCGCGCCAAAGTCTCGTGTAAAAGAAGATTGAATGGCGCGCAAGACTGCGATTCGCGCCAAAGTCTCGTGTAAAAGCAGATTGAATGACGCGCATGGCTGTGATTCGCGTCAAAGTCTCGTTTAAAAACAGATTGAATGACGCGCAAGACTGCGATTCGCGCCAAAGTCTCGTGTAAAAGCAGATTGAATGACGCGCATGGCTGTGATTCGCGTCAAAGTCTCGTGTAAAAGCAGATTGAATGACGCGCAAGCCTGTGATTCGCGTCAAAGTCTCGTTTAAAAGCAGATTGAATGACGCGCAAGACGGCGATTCGCGTCAAAGTCTCGTTTAAAAACGGATTGAATGGCGCGTAAGACTGCGATTCGCGTCAAAGTCTCGTTTAAAAGAAGATTGAATGGCGCGCATGACGGCGATTCGCGTCAAAGTCTCGTTTAATAGCAGATTGAATGGCGCGCAAGGCGGCGATTTGCGCCAAAGTCTCGTTCCAAATCCGTTTGAATGACGCGCAAGGCTGTGATTCGCGTCAGAGTCTCGCTTAAAAGCAGATTGAATGGCGCGCAAGAATGCGATTCGCGTCAAAGTCTCGTTTAAAAGCAGATTGAATGACGCGCAAGACGGCGATTCGCATCAAAGTCTCGTTTAAAAAAGGATTGAATGGCGCGCAAGGCTGTGATTCGCGTCAAAGTCTCGTTTAAAAACGGATTGAATGGCGCGTAAGACTGCGATTCGCGTCAAAGTCTCGTGTAAAAGCTGATTGAATGGCGCGTAAGGCGGCGATTCGCGCCAAAGTCTCGTGTAAAAACAGATTGAATGACGCGCATGGCTGCGATTCGCGCCAAAGTCTCGTTTAAAAACAGATTGAATGACGCGCAAGACGGCGATTCGCGCCAAAGCAAGCGGATTGGTTGACGCGCAAGGCCCGGTTTGCGATAGAGATTCTGAACAACACACAAAAAAGCGCCCGGACATCCGGACGCCTTCAATCAATACTTTATTCGGCTTTTTCCGCCATCGCGGCAACCTTTTGCTTCACATCTTCAATGTGCTGCATCTTGTTATTCCAGCACTTCTGGCTTAGGTCAACCGGATATTCCTCCGGATTCGCTGTGCGTTTATATTCATCCCAAATTTCGGTCAGATTCTTCTTAAGAAACTTGCGGGATTCTTCGAGATAAGGCACTTCGTACACAAGCTCGCCGTTTACGAAAATATCTTCATGAAGCTCTCTCGCCGTAAAGTTCGATACATACTTGCTAATATACGTATGTGTCGGGTGGAACATCTTGATTCGCTTTTCCTTCTGCGGATTTTCGGTTTCAAGAGTAATATAGTCGCCCTCTGAAAAACCTGTCCGGTTATTGATAATCCGGTACACGCGCTTCAATCCCGGTGTTGTCACCTTTTCCGGGTTAGAGGAAATTTTAATTGTATCCGCCATCTGCCCGTTTTCATCTTCTATAGAAACAATTTTATAGACAGCTCCGAGTGCGGCCTGTTCAAAGGCGGTAATTAGCTTTGTCCCGACGCCCCAGCTGTCGATTCTCGCTTCTTGGGCCTTCAGATGCAAAATCGTATACTCGTCCAAATCGCTTGAAGCAACAATTTTTACATCCTTATAACCGGCATCATCAAGCAGTTTCCGGGCTTCTTTTGACAAATAGGCAAGGTCGCCGCTGTCGAGGCGGATGCCGACGAAATTAATCTTGTCGCCCATCTCCCTTGCAACCTGGATCGCCGCCGGCACGCCCGAACGGAGCGTGTCATACGTATCAACAAGAAAGGTGCAATCCTTATGTGTCTCAGCGTATTTTTTGAAAGCCGTATAGTCATCGCGGTAAGCCTGGACCATTGCATGGGCATGCGTACCGGCAACCGGAATGTGGAACTTCTTGCCGGCACGGACATTGCTCGTCGCATCGAACCCGGCAAGGTATGCGGCACGCGTCCCCCAAATCGCCGCATCGAATTCATGGGCGCGCCTTGTTCCGAATTCCATCGCGACTTCATTTTTGCCAATGACATGCTTGATTCTTGATGCCTTTGTGGCAATGAGTGTTTGGTAATTCACAATGTTCAGCAGGGCTGTTTCCAGAAGCTGCGCCTCGGCAAGGGTTGTATCGACGCGAAGAATTGGCTCGTTTCCGAAAACAAGCTCCCCTTCCTTCATTCCCCTGATTGTTCCGGTGAAGCGGATTCCCTTCAAGTATTCCAGAAAATCATCCGCGTAACCAACTTCATTCCGCAAATAGTCCAGATCTGCCTCTGTAAACCGAAAGCTCTTTACGTATTCAATGATTCGCTCAAGGCCCGCAAAGACAGCATAGCCGTTCCCGAACGGCAGCTTACGGAAGTAAAGCTCAAACACAGCCTTTCTGTTGTGGAGGCCATCCCTCCAATACGTTTCCACCATGTTAATCTGATATAGGTCAGTATGCAGCGCATAGCTGTCATCTTTATAGATGTGTTTCATCCTGTACAAACCCCTTCGTCAAATGTCATGCTATCTAACCTCGGCGCCAAGTGTCCCTTCAAAATGCCCAAGTGCCCACTCATGGCCAGCCTGGTTAAATGACGCGACACCCTCCTTATGGACAACTATTTTAAATCCTTTATTATACGCATCGACCGCGGTGTGGAGGATGCAAATATCCGTGCAAACCCCGACAAGGTGCACTTCCTTAATGCCGCGCTCGCGCAATTTCGTTTCAAGGTCGGTTCCGGCAAAAGCGGAGTATCTGGTTTTATCGGTATAGTATACATTCTCGAGATGCTTATTCGCTTCATACACATTTTGCAATTCCCCATACAAATCACGCCCGCTCGTATCGCGGATATTATGCGGAGGGAACAGTTTCGTTTCCGGATGGTACTCATCGCCTTTGTCGTGGACATCAATCGAGAATACTGTATAATCCCCGTTTTTAATGAACTCCTCGGTCAGATCAGCAATGTACTTCTCCAGGGCTTGTCCAGGTTTCCCACACGTCAGCGCGCCGTCGTCCGCAACGAAATCGTATGTATAATCGATATTAATTAAAGCCTTTTTACCCATTTTGCCACCCCTTTTGCAAAATAAGAATCAACCCCATTGTATCAATTAAAATCAATTCCATCCATTTTTCCTTAAAAATATATCCGAAATAAGCATACCATAGCAGTCTTCTAATGCAATTCCCATCCTGAACATTTCCATAAAAGGAAAAAACCGTTCCCTATTAGGAACGGACTAAATCATCAGCTGTATTTCTTTCCGGGAACCCAGTCGGCCGGAAGGTCTTCAGGGCGCAACTTGTCGATCGGCGCAAAAACCTCAAGGTGCCTGTATAGATTTTCAAACTCCGCCGGCAGGAGCCCGCCGTATTCGCCATCCAGATTCAGTTGCATCGGATCGTTTGAGCGTACCTTTATTCGATTCGCTTTCGTATACACTACATGTTCATCATGGATATGTTCCCCGCGGAGTGCCAGAGTTGCAATGCGGATAAATTCAGCGAGATTGACTTTTTTCAAAATCAGAAGAGTAAACATTCCATCATTCAGCGAAGCATCGGGGGCAATTTTTTCAAAACCGCCAATGGAATTCGTCAGCCCGACAAGAAATAACATTGCATCGCCTTCAAATAGCTTTCCATCATATTCAATGCACATATGGGTCGCCCTGATGGATGGCAGCATTTCCACGCCTTTTAAATAATAGGCTAGCTGTCCAAGCATTGTCTTAAGCTTGCTTGGGACCTCGTAGGTCAGTTCAGTCAGTCGCCCGCCTCCGGCGATATTGATAAAGTACCGCTCATTTATTCTGCCGATATCAACAGGGATCCGGTCACCTTTTATGATAATGTCGACAGCTTCCCCTATATCCTTTGGAAGCTGCAATGCGCGGCCAAAATCGTTGGTTGTGCCCATCGGTATAACACCAAGCTTTGGCCGGTACTCTTGGTTGGCCAGCCCGTTCACAACCTCGTTGATTGTTCCGTCCCCGCCTGCGGCAATAACGACATCATAGCGCCGCTCCACTGCAATTTTCGCAGCCTTGGTCGCATCCCCCTCACCGGTCGTTGCATGGCAGGAGGTTTCATATCCAGCCCGCTCAAGCTTCTCCAGTACCTCAGGCAAGTTCCGCTTGAATATTTCTCTCCCTGAGGTAGGGTTATAAATAATTCTTGCTCTTTTCATTTATATCATCCCTAATTCCAAAATTGCTCTACACGAGAGGATTTGCCAATTAAATCCATTCATCCATCTCTCATCATATCCTAAAACGACCCTATTTCGCAATGGTTGATAAAGGAATCCATAATCTATCTTACCCTTTTGAAAGGCAATTTTGCAAAGAGTACCCTCGGGAACGAAAGGATTTCTATTTATTGAATTTGACCGGAAACCAAAAATAGGATGACCAGTATATTCAACTGGATTGTCCATCGGCCGAGCTGGTCTTTCTCCTTCAGCAGACTGATGAGGCCGTAGCCGCAGCCAAAAATGACAAGCGCCAGCGCAAACCAGTTTGAATAGGGAAGTGGCTTTGTAAAAAAAACAATCATGGATAGAACAGCCGCCAGGCACGACATGTATTTATACATTACCTGTGGCCCTCCCCCTTATAAAAGCCCCCACAGGAACTTTCATCCGCTTTATTCCAACCATATATCTACCACTCCCTTATTTCCCTCGTAACCAGCATTTTTAATTTTAGTTTTCCTAAAAGATTCGTATTATTTTAAGACTTATTATAATAGACGTAAATAAATACAATTCATCTACATTTTCTTCAACTTTTTTTAATTTTGTGATTCAATTCTATAAATATGGCCGCCGATAATATAATAGTAGCAAGTTGGAAACGGCAAAATGGCAATTATTTTTTTTGTAATTGTGATAAAATGGATTCCATAAATCCCTAAAAAAGGAATGATCTTATGTGGGCCATCGCAGCCGCTTATTTCATTGGCTCTATCCCGACTGCGCTAATCATCGGTAAACTATTTTTTGGAGTCGATATTCGTGACCATGGCAGCAATAATCCAGGCGCAACGAATTCACTCCGGGTCATGGGAAAAAAAGCCGCCCTATTCGTCCTCGTCATAGATGCGGGGAAAGGCGCCCTGGCCGCTTCCCTGCCGGCATTCCTTTTTGTCTCTGTTGACCCTCTGTATCTAGGGTTCGCGGCGGTCATTGGACATTGTTTCCCGATCTTTGCCGGTTTCCGGGGCGGGAAAGCCATTGCCACAACCGCTGGCATGCTGCTTATCGCTAATTTACCTTTGTTTTTCGTTGCCTATCTATCCTTTGTCCTTGTAATCTTTTTAACAAAATACGTATTTTTCGGCTCAATATCGGTGGGGCTGTCATTATTGGTTTATTCATTCATCATACCTGAAACGGGGCCAAGCCTTCTCTTCGGGCTATTTACTATTTTCCTTTTTTACCTTCACCGCTCTAATATTCGAAATCTTATCCTGGGGATTGAACCTAAAATTAACGATAAAAATATAAAAAAAGACAGGATCCCTCCAAGCGGCTCCCTGCCTTTTTCCTGAAAATCACTATTCAAAAAGCAGTCCGGAATGGCTGCTTTTTATGATAATGTTATCTTCTGTATAATACTTTCTGAAACAGTCTGCCAGATTCCATTGTCCGTTCTATAGGACTCCACAAGTTCTTTGTAGAAGGCTTTCTGTTTTTCTTCAAACTGAGGATCTTCTTTTGCAGGAAGGGAAGCGCGGCCACGTTCCACCAGCTCCTGGACTTTTTGCGCGCGGGGACCCCAATGGGCATATTCTTTTCCTTCCCCATCAATAAAAATATAAATCGGAATGGCTCTTGATGTCCCGTTTGTCAAATACTGGTCCATCAGTTCTACATTTTCATCACGCAACAAAAAACGAACTTCCATATCAGCCGCATCGGCTATTTTCAAAAGGATTGGGTTGTTCAGCATCGCATCCCCGCACCAATCTTCACTTAGCGCAATGACGCGAAGCTTCTTTCCCTTCAGAGCTTCCAAGCTGGCTATTTGCAGTTCGGACAGATTAAATTGTTCCAACACTTCCAGCATTTCTTCCTTATGTGTTTTCATCCCATCAATATAGTCTTGAACGGACATCCCTTTAGAAAACCAACTGTTTAAATCCATGCAATCCTCTCCCCTTACTCTTTCCCCTTATCTTACCTATCCATTTGATTGTTTACAAATTCACCGTCCACTATTATTGTATTTAATAACTACTATTCACATATTCATTATAGTACCAAAATATTTCATATTGACTAGGAATTTGGTTCTATATTATAACTAGAGTAGAGAGAATATTTTCTATATAAAAAATATTGTTAAAAGTATTTTCTACTATTACAAAGGGGGAAATAGTATGACAGATGGGATGCTTCAACTCATTTCGATCGGGATTTACATGGCCGCCATGCTTTACATCGGTTGGTACTCGTATCGGAAAACCAGCAACCTGACCGATTACATGCTTGGGGGACGCTCTTTGGGCCCTGCGGTTACGGCTTTAAGTGCCGGTGCGGCGGATATGAGCGGTTGGCTGTTAATGGGGCTGCCTGGAGGAATTTATGTCAGTGGCTTAGCGGATGCCTGGATTGCGATTGGTTTGACGACAGGAGCTTATATCAACTGGCTATTGGTCGCTCCGCGCCTGCGTGCCTACACAGAGGTTTCAAACAATTCCATTACGATTCCAAGCTATCTTGAAAACCGCTTTAAGGACGAAACAAAACTTCTTAGAATCATTTCAGGTATCGTTATTCTTATTTTCTTTACTTTCTATGTTTCTTCTGGACTTGTAGCAGGAGCGGTATTCTTTGAGAACTCGTTCGGCACAAGCTACCATGCCGGCCTGTTAATTGTCGGCAGCGTTGTTGTTGCCTACACATTATTTGGCGGATTCCTTGCCGTCAGCTACACAGACTTCATTCAAGGATTGATGATGCTGATTGCCTTGTTGCTCGTTCCTGCGATTGGAATTTTTGCAACAGGCGGCCCTGCTGAAACATTTGAAACAGTCAGGTCCGTTAACCCGGCATTCATGGATCTTCTTAAAGGAACCACTTTCATTGGCATCATCTCCGCGGCGGCATGGGGCCTTGGTTATTTCGGGCAGCCTCACATCATCGTCCGCTTTATGGCGATTACCGATGTAAAAGAAATTAAAAACGCCCGCCGGATCGGTATGGGCTGGATGATCTTCTCACTGATTGGAACAATCTTTGTCGCATTGGTCGGTATTGCTTATTTCAAGCAAAACACAAATGTGACATTGGATAATCCTGAAGCCGTCTTTATCGTACTTGGGCAAATCCTGTTCCACCCGATTTTTGCCGGCTTTATGCTCGCGGCGGTACTTGCCGCTATTATGAGCACGATTTCTTCCCAGTTGATTGTTACATCGAGCGCTCTCGTTGAGGACCTTTACAAAGTTCTTGTCAAAAAGGATGCGACAGACAAGCACCTCGTCTTCCTCGGCAGGATGTCCGTCTTGATAGTTGCCCTGGTTGCAGCTGCTTTAGCGTTCAAGCAGGACAACACGATCCTGAACCTTGTCGCCTATGCGTGGGCCGGATTCGGTGCATCCTTCGGTCCGATTATCCTCATGAGCCTCTTCTGGAGGAAAATGACGAGCTGGGGCGCCATTTCAGGTATGGTCGTCGGAGCCGTAACCGTCATCGTATGGTCAAACTTGAATTTAGGCAAAGTGCTCTTCGGGGAAAAATTGTACGAAATCATCCCAGGCTTTATTCTGAACCTGATCGTCGTCTATATCGTCAGCCTCTTGACCTACAAAAAGAACGACCAAATCGAAAAAGAATTCACCGAAAGCATGCACTTACTCAAAAACCAATAAACCCATCGCCAGGCCCAGTCTAAACGGGGCCTGGCTTTTTGTGAGACAGGGTTTCCAGTGCTTCATTCGAGAGGCGAAGTTTTTAACAACTGAGCCACTTTTCAGCTTAAACACCAATGAAAAAGCAAGTGTGAAAAACTTGCGAATTCACACTTGCTTCTATTCTTCTATAACCTCTAGTCTTTTTGGTTATTCCTTATATCTGGGCTATCACCCTTCTGTTTTGCCACTTCCTCATGTATTTCCGACTCAATAGCCTGAACATGTTCATCATCAAGCTTTTGTTTTGGATGAGGATGGAACCACTGAATTTCCCCCTCGGTCATGAAGGCTTTGTACTCCTCACCGTGTACTTTCAGGGTAAATTGACGGCGTTCGTGGATTCTGTCTTCAAATGCCGGCTTGATTTCTAATTCTTTTATTCCACTGTCGATCGCTGCTCCATACTTTCTCATTAATAAATGGATTTTCGATTCCATGGCTTCCATTTTTTCGTCACCAAGCTTTTGTTTAGGGTGCGGGTGGTGCCATTGAATCTCATTTTCGTGGTAGAACCCTTTATACTCATTATCATTAACTTTAAAAGTAAAAGAGTATCTCTCGTGCAGACGATCCTCGAATGCAGTATCTAATTCAAAATCTTCAATTTCAGGATGTTCTTTGTTATCTTCAGGCATCGGTGAGCCTCCTCCGGTAATTGTTGGTTGCTTTCCCCTTTTAATGGTAGAGCTGACAGGGGAGGTACTGTCCTAAAGTGAATAAATGTTAATATTTCCTTAGAGGACTTGGCGTGGTATTGTTCCACTTTTCACTGATGATTTTGTGACAATTGTTAAAAATGCGTTCAATGAGTTGGGTCGAGTTCCCAAGGACACGAATGCTTAAACCTGGAATTGCGAGCCTTGAAATGCCGAATTTAAAGTTTGATTGTTCCGATTGAATCTTTTCATACAGCTCATCGAGAATATCATTATCAGTATTTTCGCTGACCGCCATCATCGAACCTAAATGGGTATAGCCTTCCATAAAACCCATGCCTGTAATGGCATTCTTTTCTGGAGCTAACTTAATATGATCGAAAACACCAAGCCTGCCGTCCAAGTATATTTCGGTTTTTAATTGAATCGTGTCGTAGCTGAATTTCTCCCCGCTTGGCGACCAGCCAGGCGTGAGAATGTCCGTATATAAGAAAGTCGACCCAGATTCCATACGAACGACATTTTTTTGCTTATAATGAGCATTTTCATAAGCTATCAACGGATCCGGAAGGTATTCCAAATAACTTCCTTTTTTCAGCAAAATCTCTGATTCCTGATAGACATAATCTTTCGGTGTCTTATAAACCTTTGTCGCAGATTGCGTTGTTAACGTCACTCTAGAATTTACATCGGCAGAAACTTTCATTCTATACCGATCGCCGTCCAAGTACCCGCCCCCTGGATTTAATAGATAATAACATACCTGGCCAGAATCGTCATGGTAAATCGGACGCATGACTTTAAATGCCCCTTGGAAATAAACATTCCTTGCAACTGTTCTCCCATTACGGCATTCCAGGTCTAAAGATAATTCGCCTGTCCAATTCGTCATGTTATTCCAATCCTTTTAATAAAGCATGTTTCCTAATCCAGTCAATGACTTCATCAAGGCCTTCCTCATTTTTTAAGTTTGTGAAGACAAATGGTTTATCCCCGCGGAATACCTTCGTGTCCTTCTCCATTACTTCAAGGCTGGCGCCTACATGAGGAGCGAGGTCCGTCTTATTAATGATGAATAAATCAGATTTAATCATACCTTGGCCGCCCTTGCGGGGAATCTTTTCGCCTTGTGCCACATCAATGATATAGATGGAAAAATCAACGAGCTCTGGACTGAACGTCGCGGCGAGATTGTCGCCGCCACTTTCCACAAAGATAATTTCCACATCAGGGTGGCGCTCAATTAGCTCATCAATAGCGGCGAAATTCATCGATGCATCTTCGCGAATGGCTGTATGAGGACAGCCCCCTGTTTCCACTCCAATGATGCGATCATCGGGGAGAACCCCGTTTTCCATTAAAAACTTCGCATCTTCTTTTGTGTAGATATCATTTGTGACAACCGCCATTTTTATTTCATCTTTCAAATGCCGTGTCAATTTCTCCACAAGCATTGTCTTCCCGGCGCCAACAGGGCCTCCAACCCCAATTTTAATTGGTTCCATTGAAACACTTCCTTTACTCATTCTTTATTAAAAATCAAGACATGAAAATACGGACATTGACCCGTTCATGTTTCATTTGAGATAATTCCAAACCTGGTGACACAATTCCAAAATCATCTTCGCTCAGCGTCAGTATTTTTTCAACGGCCTTTGCCAAGTCTGACATAAAATGATGTGTGATCAGTTGGCCTGCTGTTTGGCCTAAGGGAATTGCGCGTACCCCATTTTGTACCAGGCTGGAAATAGTAGAATACAAATAGTAGAGTGCTGTATTTGCTTTTGTTACTCCGAGACCATGAGCGACCATTGTAAAAACAATCGAAGGGTGGCCGAATGCATTTTTCCTCTTCAGTTCTTCTCTGTAATTGGCGAGAATCGGGAAGCCGAATAACGATTCGGCTATTTTAAGCATACGACTCCCGATCATTTGGGTTCCTTCTCTTGTTTCCCTCGGTAAGTTTTGAACGGTTAGCAGGCGGTCCAACTCCCATATTCGCTCAAAATCTTCATTTGACAGGGCCTCATAGACGAGCCTGCAGGCGAGCCCATCTGTATAGATGAGCTGCTCATGCAAATACACCTGCAGCCACTGATAAAACGTTTCTTGGTCCATCACAAGGTTATCCTGAATATAACTTTCCAAACCAAACGAGTGGCTGAAGGCGCCCGTTGGAAAGTTTGAATCGCATAGCTGGAATAACGAAAGGGTGTTTTTATCCATGACTGTGTCCTATATGACGAAATGCCTGCTTTACTTTCCGGTCTTCCCGTTTAAAAGGAATTCCAAGCTCCTGTAGTAGTTCTTCTACTAAGTAGTCATATTGAACAAGCATATCGTTTTCTTCAAACTGCGCAGGCAGATGCCGGTTTCCCAGCTGGTGTGCGATTGTCCCCATTTCGTTCATGTTTCTGGGGCTGATCACGAGAAGGTCATCGGAAAGCACGTCAATGACAATCATATTTTTATCGTCCAAATACAGCACATCGCCGGCTAAAAGATCGCGCGGCTCTTTCAAACGGATTCCCAGTTCATTTCCATGATCTGTTTTTATCCGCTGGATTCTTTTTACCAAGTCGGCACTCTCAAGGTAGACCTTCTCAACATGACGCTTGCTAATTTCTTCTTGATCCATGTCTCCTATATTTCCGACAATCTTTTCAATAATCAATTCCTTCACCTCAGAATAGGAAATAACGCTGTCCCATTGGAACAGTATCAACAGGCTCACATGTCAAAAGCTCTCCATTGACACGCACCTCATATGTTTGTGGATCCACCGTAATTTCGGGTGTTTCTGAATTTAGTTTCATATCTTTCTTAGTTAGCTTCCGAATTCCGCCAACAGGGAGAATAATCTTTTCAAGACCAAGCTTTTCATGAACTCGATCATCATAAGCCGCTTGAGAAATGAACGTAACCGAGCTCTTTGATAAAGCTTTTCCAAACTGCGCATACATTGGACGGTAAATATATGGTTGCGGAGTTGGAATCGAAGCATTTGCATCTCCCATTAATGCTTTTACAGCAAGTCCATTTTTAAGAATCATTTCAGGCTTTACTCCAAAAAACTTCGGAGCCCAAAGGACAAGGTCGGCCATTTTCCCGACTTCAATTGAACCGACATGATCGGAAATTCCATGCGTAATCGCAGGATTAATCGTATATTTTGCAATATAGCGCTTGGCACGGTTGTTATCCGCATATTGAGTATCTCCCTGGAGAAGGCCTCTTTGTTTTTTCATTTTGTCTGCTACTTGCCAAGTGCGCAAGACAACCTCTCCAACACGGCCCATTGCCTGTGAATCAGAGCTGACCATGCTGAATACACCCATATCTTGAAGTATGTCTTCAGCAGCAATTGTTTCTCTCCTAATTCTGGAGTCAGCAAAAGCAATGTCTTCTGGAACAGAAGGATTTAAGTTATGGCAAACCATTACCATATCGAGATGTTCGTCAATTGTGTTTACGGTATAAGGAAGGGTAGGGTTTGTTGATGAAGGAAGAATATTTAAATATCCCGCTGACTTGATAAGGTCGGGAGCGTGTCCGCCGCCTGCACCTTCCGTATGATACATGTGAAGAACTCTGCCTTTCACCGCAGCCATTGTATGCTCCATAAAGCCATTTTCGTTCAATGTATCCGCGTGGAGGGCGACTTGAATATCATATTTGTCAGCTGCACGTAGTGCGTAATCGAGGGCTGAAGCAGTAGCACCCCAATCTTCGTGCACTTTGAGGCCAATCACACCAGCTTTTATCTGTTCGGCTAAAGGTTCGATTGCAGCAGAACTTCCTTTTCCTGTAAAACCAATGTTGATAGGAAGGCCTTCTGCCGCCATTAACATACGGTGAATATTCCATTCACCAGGAGTGACCGTCGTTGCACGTGATCCGGTTGCCGGCCCAGTACCTCCTCCGATTAATGTTGTCGTTCCTGCCGCTAGAGCCAATTGAATTTGATCAGGATTCATAAAGTGAACATGCGTATCAATGGCACCGGCGGTAACAATAAAGCCTTCTCCGGCAATAACCTCTGTTGCAGCCCCAATGACAATATCGACATTATCAGTAATGAGCGGGTTACCGGCTTTTCCAATTGCAGCTATCTTCCCGTCCCTAATCCCAATATCCGCTTTATAAATCCCGGTGTAATCCAGAATCACCGCATTCGTAATAACTGTATCCACTACACCATCTTTTTCGCGGGTAGCAAGTGGATGTTGACCCATACCATCTCGAATGACTTTCCCACCGCCAAAAATCACTTCTTCCCCATACTGGGTATAGTCCTTTTCTATTTGAATAAATAAGTCCGTATCAGCAAGGCGGACAGAGTCACCTGTTGTTGGTCCGAACATTTCAGTATATTGTTTTCTGGACATGTTAAAACTCATGAGTCATCCCTACTTTCTAATGAGCCATCTACTTTATTGTTAAACCCGTACACCCGGCGTTCCCCCGCAAATTTTATTAATTGGATTTCCTTTTCATCGCCAGGTTCAAAGCGAACCGCGGCACCTGCAGGAATGTTTAACCGTTTCCCATAGGCTTCTTCCCTATTAAATTTAAGCGCAGGGTTCACTTCATAGAAATGATAGTGTGAACCGATTTGTATAGGGCGGTCACCAGTGTTGATAACGGAAATAGTAAATACTTCTCGGCCTTCATTACAAATAATATCTTCTTCTCGTAAAATGTATTCACCTGGCAACATTCGCGTTCCCTCCTGTTTATCGTATCGGACTATGGACAGTTACTAACTTTGTCCCATCTGGAAAAGTGGCTTCAACCTGAATATCATTAATCATTTCAGGAATCCCTTCCATAACATCTTCCCGAGATAAAATCGTAGCTCCATACTCCATCAGCTCGGCAACAGTTTTCCCGTCCCTTGCTCCTTCCAATACTTCATAGGTAATAAGGGCTACAGCTTCCGGATGATTTAATTTTAAACCTCTTTCCTTCCGGCGCTTTGCAAGATCGGCAGCAACGACGATCATGAGCTTATCAATTTCCCTTGGCAATAAATGCATTCATTAAACCTCCTTTAATCTTCCAAGTAAAAAACCCCATTATTGGGGAAAGCGGGGCCTTTATTGACAAAGTAAAAAACCATTATCTATAGTGCCCCAAAAAGCACTCAAATAACCGCCACTAGAGCATTTTAGCATAGAAAAAAATCAAGGTGAAACATAACGCAATGAGTGAAGCAAGGGGACGGTTCCATTGCTTCATTCGGGAGGCAAAATAGTTAAGACGACCACTAAGGAATAGAAAAAATGTGAATCTGATAAAAATTTATTCGTCCAAGCCAACAAATTTTGACAAAAATTTTTTCACTCACCAGTTAGCATAAAGGTTGAATATTTACAGTAAGGATATTAGTATTTAATAGTCCTTTTTAATGTACCCCACCCCCGCTTTGCCTTCATGTGTTACTTCTGTTAAAAAACGTGCCACCAAAACCTGTGCAATAGGAATCATCTAGGAGGAAACGATGGAAGAATCAACGTTAAAACGCTTTGGGATCTCAATGGAGGGTCATTTGCTGCGACAGTTTGACCATTTAGTTAAACAAAGAGGGTATGAAAATCGCTCTGAAGCCATTCGTGATCTAGTCCGTGATGCGCTTATCCAACATTCTTGGGAAAAGGATAATCAAATTGTGGCCGGAAGCATCTTACTATTTTATGACCATCACAAAAGAAATTTAGTAGAAGAACTCACCAAAGCCCAACATGATATGCACGATATTATCATGTCCACTACCCATTTCCATCTTGATCATACAAATTGCCTTGAGCTCATTATCGTAAAGGGAAAAGCGAAGGACATCCAGCTGCTCAGTCATAAACTAACTAGCTTAAAAGGTGTGCAGTATGGAAAATTCACAGTCGCTCCAGTAGGAAATATTTAATTCGAAATTTTTAAAAGTTCACTCATGAATGAGGTGGTTTTTTGAAAAGAAAAAAAGTTGGAATCATTGTTTCCGCACTTCTCGTTTTATCATTTGTTCTAGCAGGCTGCAATCAGTCAAACCCGAAAGTAACGAGTACAAAAAATAGTTCAGAGAACGATAAGAAAAAAGATGAGCTCGTCTTGGCCTTTGGATCCGAGCCTGAAACAGGATTTGACCCAACAACAGGTTGGGGCCGTTATGGGTCACCTCTATTCCAAAGTACATTGCTAAAGAGAGATGACAAGCTTACTATTGTGAATGATTTAGCAAAAGGTTATGAAGTGAGTGAAGATGGTATTGTTTGGACAGTATCCATACGAGATGATGTGAAATTCTCAGATGGCAAGCCCCTGACAGCGGAGGATGTCGTTTTTACCTTTGAGACGGCTGGAAAAAGCGGCTCTGTTGTAGATTTGAATGTTTTGGAAAAAATCGAAGCAATCGATGCTTACAAAGTAAAATTCACACTAAAAGAGCCGCAATCCACATTTATCAATACTTTAATCGGCACAGGAATTATTCCAAAACATGCATACGGCGCAAACTATGCTGAAAATCCTATCGGTTCTGGCCCCTTTCAACTCGTTCAGTGGGACAAAGGGCAACAGCTCATCATAAAGGCTAATCCCGATTACTATGGCAAGCAGCCTTATTTCAAAAAAATCACCTTCTTATTTTTAAGCGAAGATGCCTCTTTTGCTGCTGCTCAGGCTGGCGTGACTGATCTTGCTTCTATACCAGCCGCGTTCAGCAAACAGAAAGTCTCTGGTATGAAGCTAGAGTCCATTGAAACAGTCGATAACCGGGGAATTGTTTTCCCATTTGCAAAATCCGGAAAATTCACGAAAGACGGTTATCCAATTGGAAATGATGTGACAGCTGATCCGGCTATTCGCCATGCAATCAATATGGCTGTAGATCGACAGTCACTTGTTGATGGAGTGCTAGAAGGACATGGCACACCAGCCTATACTTCAGTGGATGGACTTCCGTGGTGGAACCCGGATACAGTCATAAAAGACGGTGACGTAGAAGGGGCCCGGAAACTTTTAAAAGAAGCTGGCTGGAAAGATCATAACGGAGATGGAGTTCTTGAAAAAGAATCCCTAAAAGCGGAATTCACTCTCTATTACCCAGCGAACGATGCAATTAGGCAATCACTGGCCATTTCTGTTGCCGATATGATGAAACCGTTAGGCATTCATATTAAATTAGAAGGCGCAAGCTGGGATGTGATAGAAAAGAACATGTATTCCAATGCCGTTCTTCTAGGCTGGGGAAGCCACGACCCTCACGAAATGGTGAATATTTATAGCAGCAAAAACGCTGGAATAGAGTTCTATAACACTGGTTTTTATCAAAATAAAACGGTAGATGGGTACTTTGAAAAGGCTCTTCGCGCTACAAATGAAAAAGATGCAATTGAATACTGGAAAAAAGCACAATGGGATGGAAATACGGGTTTAAGTGCAAGAGGTGACGCACCGTGGGCATGGTTAGTCAATATTAATCACTTGTATTTAGTGAAAGAAGGATTGGATTTCGGAGAACAAAGAATACATGTACATGGTCACGGCTGGCCGGCAACAGATAACATTGCCGAATGGAAGTGGACGGAAGAATAGTGGCTAAAAAACTAGGAAAATTCTTCATTCTAAAAGGATTAAGGATGGTGACACTGCTAATCGCCATCTGCTTTATTTCCTTTCTCTTAATTAAAAATTCTCCGATTGACCCTATTCAAGCTTATATAGGTGCTGATATGTTGAAGGTAGGCCCCGAGCAGCGTGAAATCATCGCAAAACATTGGGGCCTTGATCAGCCTTTAATAATGCAATTCTTTCATTGGGCATCTTCCTTGTTAAGGGGGGATTTAGGCACTTCCATGATGTTTCGCCGCCCCGTGGCTGACATTATTAGTGAACGTTTCTTTCATTCCCTGGCTCTCATGTTAACAGCCTGGACCTTATCCGGAATCATTGGATTTTTCATGGGCGTGATTGCTGCAATGAAAAGGGGTACGTGGATCGATCGTTTGATCAAATGGTACTGCTATACACTAGCCTCAACTCCAACCTTTTGGATGGGGCTTCTCTTTCTTATCGTCTTTGCTGTATGGCTAGGGTGGTTTCCGATTGGAATGGGTGTTCCAGCAGGAGTTCTTGCCGAGAATGTAACATTGTCCGATAAAATCAAGCATCTTATCCTTCCTGCACTCACACTGAGTGTCATTGGGGTTGCAAATATTGCGATGCATACAAGACAGAAACTGATTGATATCCTAGCAAGTGATTATATTTTATTCGCAAAAGCGAGAGGTGAACAAGGCTTCATCTTATTTTGGAGACATGGATTACGGAATGTGGCCTTACCGGCGATTACCTTACAATTTGCGGCTTTTAGTGAATTATTTGGCGGAGCTGTGCTAGCCGAGCAAGTCTTTTCTTATCCAGGCTTGGGACAGGCTACGGTAGAGGCTGGTCTACGAGGGGATGTTCCTCTTTTGTTGGGATTAGTCATATTTAGTACACTATTTGTTTTTGCCGGAAATTTACTGGCTGATTTCATTTACATGATTTTAGATCCGCGGTTGAGAGAGGGGCGCTCAATATGAATTATCGTCTTGTTCAACGATTCTCTCTAAATAAAAGGCAAAGGACATTCCTATCCATTCTGTTTTCCTTTATTTTTTTATTCGTTGTCATTTTAGGAAGCTATCTATTGGATGAAGGAAGAATTGCTACCAATCTTCAAAATAGAAATTCGCCTCCTTCTCTAGCTCATTTGTTTGGCACGGATTGGTTAGGAAGAGATATGTTCACGAGAACAATCATGGGGCTTTCATTAAGTATATGGGTTGGCTTGATTGGAGCAATTGGCAGTGCTTCCATCGCTTTACTCCTGGGTATGGCGGCAGCAACAATGGGAAAAGCAGCGGATGTCATCATTTCATGGCTCATTGATCTTTTCTTAAGTGTGCCTCACCTTGTCACCCTTATCTTGATTGCTTTTACATTAGGAGGCGGATTTAAAGGCATTGTCATTGGACTTGCCTTAACCCATTGGCCAAGCTTAGCTCGCGTTATTCGGGCAGAGGTGCTGCAAGTTCGTTCGGCAGAATTTGTGCAAGTGTCTCGCAACATGGGTAGATCCCAATTGTGGATTGCGATGCATCATATTCTGCCTCATATTTTGCCTCAAGCTTTAATTGGTTTTATGCTCATGTTTCCCCATGTTATTTTACATGAAGCGGCCGTAACATTTTTAGGGTTAGGGATGTCTCCTCATGAACCCGCAATCGGCATTATTCTATCGGAATCGATGAAGTATTTATCTTCAGGTATGTGGTGGCTTGCCTTTTTCCCTGGGCTTTGCCTGCTGTTGATTGTGAGGACATTTGATTTCATTGGAGAAAATTTGACAATGCTTATTGATCCAGTTAGAGCTCATGATTCATAAGCTTACTAACGTTTATTTTTATTCAGCAAAATCTGGGCGCAAAGACGCATTGATTAGTAGAGGGGTTGAGAAATGCCTATTCTTGATGTAGAGAATTTATCAGTTTCTTTCAAACAATACGCAACTGGACTTAAACAAGTCCATCATCAAGTGATATCAAATTTAAGCATTTCGCTGGAGGCGGGTGAAATCCTTGCTGTCGTAGGAGCGAGCGGATCGGGGAAGAGTCTGCTGGCACATGCCATTCTGGGCATCCTTCCGAGCAACGCAAGGACGAGCGGCACCATTAAATATGCGGGTGAAATCCTTACTTCCAAACGGCAAAAGGCATTAAGAGGGAAAGAAATTGCGATTGTTCCGCAATCGGTAAACTTTCTGGATCCGCTTATGCGCGTCGGGAAACAAGTCCGCACGTCTGTCAAAAGCGGGGATGCGGCGGCACTCCAGCGAGAGGTATTCGGGCGTTTTCACTTAAAAAAAGAAGTTGAAACTATGTATCCTTTTCAGCTTTCCGGCGGGATGGCACGGAGAGTGCTTCTCTCGACCGCCATGGTAAGCGGAGCAAAAGTCATTATTGCGGACGAGCCTACCCCAGGCCTCGATCCCGTTGTGATAAAGGAAGCTTTAAATAATATTCGAGAGTTCGCCGACAATGGGTGCGCGGTGTTGTTTATTACACATGATATCGAATCTGCTCTTAAAATTGCGGATAAAATTGCTGTTTTTTATGCAGGCACTACCGTAGAAATTGCTCCGGTAGAAAATTTTAAGGGGCAGGGTGAGGCGCTCAGACATCCTTACACGAAGGCATTGTGGAGAGCGCTGCCTCAAAACGATTTTATCCCGATTCCGGGCTCACAGCCACATCCAACTGAATTGCCAACAGGATGTTTGTTCGCGCCTCGTTGTCCCCTGGCAACTTCTGAATGTCAAGAAGTGCTGCCGGATATGAGGTTTTTGAGAAACGGGATGGTGAGGTGTATCCATGCAAATTGAGGCAAAAGGAATCGGATTCCGGTATGGAAATGGACCGATGCTGTTTCAAGGGGTGGATTTAACCTTACATCCAGGTGAAATCATTGGGATTACCGGACCTAGCGGGCGCGGGAAAACAACCTTTTGCAGGATATTGGCTGGTTTCGAACAGGCTGTAGAGGGAACCGTATTGTTTGATGGAAAGCCATTGAAAAAAAACGGCTATCATCCTGTTCAGTTGATCTTTCAGCATCCAGAAAAAGCAGTGAATCCTCGCTGGAAAATGAGGAAAACGCTTTATGAAGGATGGCAGCCTGATCAAGAACTGCTAGATTTATTAGGCATTAAACAAGAATGGTTAGGGCGCTGGCCGAATGAATTATCCGGCGGAGAGCTGCAGCGATTTTGTGTTGCCCGGGCGTTGGGACCAAACACCCGCTTTCTTATTGCGGATGAAATGACAACAATGCTTGATGCCATTACACAAGCCCAAATATGGCATGCCGTACTGGAAATCGCCAAGAAACGAAACATGGGAATCGTCGTTGTCAGCCATGAAGCAAAGCTGATTGAAAGACTTTGTAATCGAGTGATTCAATTCGGATAAATGCTTAAAACAAAAGCCCAGTTTAAAGCCCATGGATGCTGAAATTTAGCATTCATGGGCTTTATTATTTTTTTGAAAAAACTTTAACCGATCAGCCGTATGAAATAAGCCCGCACCCCTGTTAGCGCCATTGACACTTTAAAAAAGCATCTGATGAAATTCTTCTACTTTGTTTCTCTGCTGCAATTAGCGGGGATATACAAGTAATAGCATACGAAGGACCGTTCCCCCATAGAGGGCATCTTTTCCTGCTCTTTCCTCTGGTGCTCCATGTAATTGAAGGCTCTAATATGGAAGCACCAGAAACGCTCGATGACTGGGATTCGTGCCAAAGTCACGTCGAAAAGCAATTCGTTTGGCGCGTAAGACGGCGATTTGAGCCAAAGTCTCGGTGAAAAGCGGTTCATTTGGCGCGCAAGGCAGCGATTCGAGCCAAAGTCTCGGTGAAAAGCGGTTCATTTGGCGCGCATGGCAGCGATTCGAGCCAAAGTCTCGGTGAAAGGCGGTTTGATTGGCGCGCAAGACGGCGATTCGAGCCAAAGTCTCGGTGAAAGGCGGTTTGATTGGCGCGCAAAGCTGAGATTCGAGCCAAAGTCTCGGTGAAAAGCGGTTTGATTGGCGCGCAAGACGGCGATTCGAGCCAAAGTCTCGGTGAAAGGCGGTTCGTTTGGCGCGCAAGACGGCGATTCGAGCCAAAGTCTCGGTGAAAGGCGGTTTGATTGGCGCGCAAAGCTGAGATTCGCGACAGTGATTTTGCATTATGCGGGTTTGTTGTCGCACATGGCGGTTCTACTAAAATTTAAGCAGCCGTTTTTTTTCAAAAGTTAAGTAATTAAGTTAACAGCAGGTGGTTGATCATATTGAAACGAAAAGTGTCTTTATTTATTATTCTTTTTCTCTCCTTTCCCTCAATTGCTTGGGGGGGTACACCAAATCATTCGACTGATATGGTGATTTCGTTTGATGGTATGCGACATGACTTTTTAGAAGAGTATATGGAACAAGAACAGATGCCCCACTTTAAAGAGGTGGCGGGCAGAGGCAAAACAGCTAACAATATCCGTACCATTTTTCCCTCTTTAACTTCGGCTTCCCATGCCGCAATCGCAACCGGTGCCGCACCGGATGCGACTGGTATGGTAAGCAATGAGCTCCATAAGCCCGATAAAAAGTTGACCGGTAGCAAAAGTGCCTTCTATTCTGGGCTGGATGTTGAACCAATCTGGTCGGTCGCCCGCAATGAAGGAAAGAAAACGGCTACCATCCTTTTTCCAGGTTCTAACCCTAAATACGGTAACAAAGCGGATTATTCGATTTATTATGGGAAGACATTGGCTGAAAGTGACTTCATTTCGCTTGAGTTTAAAAAAATCACGAATGACCGTCATTCAGCTGTTTTCCCTTTAAAAATAAGGAAAGACCATAATCGGAAGGTGTATGTTATAGCAGACAAGCAGGGAAAGTTTACCCTTTCTTTTGATAAAGGCATGCAAGATAAAGAAAAAGTTAGCCTTGATGAGTGGGGATCTCTTTCATATCTAAGCGAAGATGGAGAAATGGCGGGGTTTGCTTTTAAAATTAAAGCGACAAAACCTGATCTTTCCGATGCAAAATTGTATCGGACAGCCGTATCTTCAGGAGTTGTCAAAGGTCCCAAACATTTTAAGGAAGATATCTATAAGCATTTTGGGTATTTTCCAGTTCAAGATGATGATAAGGCTTTGGATAAAAAGTGGATAACAAGAAAAGAGTATGAGGAAATTAGCACAAGGTTTGCACAGTGGACCACTGATGTTTCCCTGTATATAAAAAAGAAGTACAAACCAGATCTACTATTTTTCTATTATCCGCAAATTGATCATGAGTCTCATAAATACCTGCTTTCCGATCCAAGGCAGCCAGGATATACTAGCGAAAAATCCAGACAATATTTAAGCTACATTCGCTGGTCCTACAAATTAGCTGACGAAATGCTTGGCCAGGTTTTAGAAGAAACGAATCAGGAAGATCGTCTCTTCTTAGTGTCTGATCACGGAATGGAGCCCGTTCATTCACGGCTTTCCCCAAACGAAGAGTTGGAGAAAAAAGGGCTCCTCGTAAAATACGACAACGGGAAAATAAATAAGAAAAAATCCAAAGTTTTCGCCGTAGCTAGTGGATCCATATCACACGTTTATATCAATTTAAAAGGCCGGGAAGAAAACGGTATAGTGGATCATGACCAGTATGACCATATCCAAAAAGAAATTGCTGCAATTTTCAATGGAATCGAAGTGAAAGAAAAGAAGATTCCGCTATCCACCTTCTTCTCAATCGCCAAAACCCAACTGAAGGATGAGAATGAAAATCTCCCTGGTTCGTTTAATAGTTTGACAGAAACAGCGAAAATGGCCTTATTCAACAAAAAAATTCGTCCTTATGACAAAGTCATTCTAAATGGCAGCGATAATCGTAATAAAAAGGGGGAAATCGATCATCCGAATGCCGGTGATATCATTCTCGTCGCAAAAAAAGGATATTATATGGCACAAGGTGATGGCAATGAGGTAATGGAACCTAGGGATTTAGGGAATCATGGCGGCAATCCTTCAAGAAAAGAGCTGCGCCCCGTATTTTTGGCCGTTGGAAAAGGGATAAAGAAGGGAACGATCAACGCGAAAATTAGTACGCTGGATATTGCCCCGACCCTGTATAAACTAAACGGCATAGAGCCTCCCGATTTCGTAGAAGGTAAACCTATCGTAGAACTGACAGAAGATGCTTGAGTTTAGAAGAGTGATTGATGAAAAAGTAGAAAAAAGGCAACATGTATCTTACTTCCTCATCATACCCATTAGCGTTTTCTTCTCTTTTCTCAAAATTAACCCCAAGTGTCACATGACCTTGGGGTTAATAAGTTATCAAAATTGTTTACTCCACATTTAAGGAAGTATACATAGATATTCACAGTCATTTGTCCACCAAATAACCTTAGCGTAAAGGTTAGTGATGGCAGTTTTTGATTTAAGGCCCATATACGCCTAAATGCCTTGAACGGAGCACTTTTAGCTCTCCTTAATGATTTCTCGTTCATTTAGAGGCTGAACAGGACGCTGATTATTAGGGAAAATTTGCTGAAATGCTTGAATTTGTTTCTTTGACATTTCAATCGGCTGTTCGAAAACAATCCAGTCCACTTCTTCTGAACAAGGTGGTGTCGTTAATGAACCTTTGTAATTAAAAAACGTTTGATTTGAAGGGAGCAATGTTTGCAAATCAACAGATTCTTTAATGGCGATTTCTTTTTCCGTTTCACTCTTCGGCATTTTATCCCAAATAGCTGCCAATGCTTCATTTGCTTTTCCTTCTTGAATCATTACGCCAAGGACGGCAAGCTTTCCGTTCGCATCCTGGTGTACAAGATGCAGTTCCATATCAAATGTTTGACTATTGAATTCATGCTCGCTAGGTGTATGAAAATGGAATTGAGCAAGTTTGTATTCTTTTCCCTCAACTAGAATGCTGTTGCTTTCGGTTTTTGGATTAGCCTGTATAGTATGACCGGTATTGACGATCGAAAAGTGCGTCGGCTTATATTGGACTTCAATGTTTTCTAGTTTATCAGTTGTTTTCACTTTAGACGATTCAATATTGATTGGTGATTGCTCGTTGCCTCTCGTACAAGCTGAATATGAAGAATCCAATTCCCCCCAATGCTCAGGTCCTGTTTCTTCTTCGTAAGACCATTGAGCAGTGGATGGTTCATTTCCCTTTGTTTCTTCATTTTGTTTTGTCTCAGTTACTTCTTCTTTTTTTGGTTTCGTTGTGTCCTTCTGCTGTTCTGAGCAAGCTCCCAGCAAAAAGCTTAACGACAAAATTAATAATGGATACAAAAAACTCTTTTTCATTTGTGATAAATCCCCTTCTTTCTTATTTTTTCTATCTCACGCACACACAATACAATACTAAAATAATAAAAAAACTCAATACAAAAGGGCTTGAATTCCTCAATACAGTTACTTAGCACTATACGTTACAAGTAAAAACGGGTGGATTTATGATTATTCACTTAGTGCTTAAGGTCTGTTTTTATTTTTGAAGTATATTGTTGTTTCATGTGAAACTGCAAGGTTGCCCACTAAAGAAAACATATAATTCAAAAATTGCGCTTAGCATCTCAGTGAACTTTCATGTTTTTATAAAGTTTATCTTATTTTAGAAATACTAAAGAAAATTCAGGATTTTCTAGGTTCTAAAGGCAGCGGTGCTGATTACTAAACAAAAAAGCGCTCAACCCATTCTTATGAATGAGTTGAGCGCTTCTTCTTTCAAATCGGGATAACAGGATTCGAACCTGCGACCCCTAGCACCCCATGCTAGTGCTCTACCAAGCTGAGCTACATCCCGAAATATAAAATGCATCCTAATCTTTTATTGCATCTGTGTCCCCGACTCAGGAAGCTTAGACAATTTACCGAATTAGGAGGGGGCTAAATTACCCACTCTAATTATAACTTTCTACCTAACTAATTTCCATCTCCGTGATTCCGAAGTTCCGACACCTCACGACAAACTCAAATTCAATCAAACGTTTGATTGAATTTCCCCAAAGAAGGGCCAGGCAAAGCTAAATCTGAAAATACATGCGCAAAAATTGCCGTAAGCTGTCTGCCCTGCTTTTACAAAAATGCGACAATCGTTCAAAATAAACAGCCGGCAGGAACATAACTCCCTGCCGGCTTGATTCTTGATAAATGACCTTAAGGTTATCTTTTCTTAATTTCCTCAGCCAATATTTTATTCACTAGCTGTGGATTCGCCTGGCCTTTTGTCGCCTTCATAATCTGGCCGACAAGGTAGCCGGTTGCTTTGCTTTTGCCACCTTTGAAGTCCTCGATAGACTGAGGATTGGCATCAAGCGTTTCGTTGACGATTTTCAACAGCGCGCCTTCATCGGAAATCTGGACGAGCCCTTTTTCTTTTACAACCTGCTCGGCATCGCCGCCGTTCTCAATCAATTCCTTGAACACAGTCTTGGCGATTTTCGAGGAAATTGTTCCGTTCTCAATCAGCTTAATCATGCCAGTCAGGTTATCCGGTGTAAGCTTCGTATCATGAAGTTCCTTCTGCTCAGCCTTCAAGTAAGCGGAAACCTCACCCATCAGCCAGTTGGAAGCCTGTTTCGCATCCACTCCGGACGCCACGGACGCCTCGAAGAAATCAGCCATTTCTTTCGTCGCTGTCAGGACTTTTGCATCATACTCCGGCAATCCTAGTTCCGAAACATACCTTTCAATCCGCTGATCCGGAAGTTCAGGAATCTCCGCGCGGATTCTTGCCATCCACTCCTCGTCAATGATGACATCGAGCAAATCTGGCTCAGGGAAGTAACGGTAATCGTCCGAACCTTCTTTTACACGCATGAGCAGTGTTTCTCCAGTCGCTTCATCATAGCGGCGGGTTTCTTGTTGGATCTCCCCGCCCGCACTGACAATTTCACGCTGGCGCTTTTCTTCAAATTCAAGCCCTCTGCGGACAAAATTGAACGAGTTCAGGTTTTTTAACTCAGTCTTCGTACCGAACTCTTTCTGACCAACTGGGCGAATTGAGATGTTCGCGTCACAGCGGAGTGAGCCTTCCTCCATTTTGACATCGGAAACGCCTGTATAAAGAATAATCGACTTCAGCTTCTCAAGATACGCATACGCCTCATCAGGAGTACGGATGTCCGGCTCTGAAACAATTTCGACGAGCGGCGAGCCCTGACGGTTATAGTCTACCAATGATGCACCCTTCACGTGGGTGAGCTTCCCGGCATCTTCCTCAAGATGCAGCCTAGTAATGCCGATTCTTTTCTTGTAGCCGTTCACTTCAATGTCAACCCAACCGTTTTCCCCAATCGGTCGATCGAGCTGGGAAATCTGAAATGCTTTCGGGTTGTCCGGATAAAAGTAGTTCTTCCGATCAAAACTCGTGACAGGCGCGATTTCACAGTTCAGCGCCATCGCCGCCTTGATTGCATACTCGACCGCTTGTTTGTTCAGTACCGGCAATACACCGGGATAGGCAAGGTCGATGACAGATGTATTCGCGTTCGGTTCGGCACCGAAGTGGTTCGGGCTGTCGGAAAAAATCTTTGATTCTGTTTTCAATTCAACATGGACTTCAAGCCCAATGACTGTTTCAAAATTCATATTGCATCTCCCTTCCTATAGCGCCGGCCGCTGTTTATGATAATCTGTTGCCTGCTCAAACGCATAGGCGGCTTTATAAATCGACTCCTCGTCAAAATGCCTGCCAATCATTTGGAGGCCGAGTGGCAGTCCGTTATCAAATCCGCATGGCAGAGACAAAGCAGGCACCCCGGCCAGGTTAACTGGAATGGTCAGAATGTCGTTCGCGTACATAGTCAACGGATCATCGACCTTTTCACCGATTTTGAACGCAGGGGTCGGAGCTGTTGGACCTACGATAAGATCATACTTTTCAAATATGTCGTCAAAGTCTTTTTTAATCAGCGTCCGGACCTTTTGCGCCTTTTTATAATACGCATCGTAATAACCGGAGCTAAGTGAGAATGTCCCAAGCATGATCCGGCGCTTTACTTCATCCCCGAAGCCTTCCGCGCGCGTTTTTTTGTACAAGTCAATCAAGTCTTCAGCATTTTCAGACCTGTAGCCGTAGCGGATCCCATCGAAGCGGGCCAGGTTCGTCGATGCTTCAGAGGAAGATAGCAAGTAATAAGCAGACAGAGCGTATTTTGAATGCGGCAATGAAACCTCATCAATGACCGCTCCCTGCTTCTCAAGCACCTCAAGCGCGGCTTTCACGGAATTTCTTGCCGCTTCGCCTACACCCTCACCTAAGTATTCTTTCGGGACACCGATCCGCATGCCTTTTATCTCGCCTGTCAGGCCTTTTGCAAAATCAGGCACTTCTACATTGGCGGAAGTTGAATCCATCGGATCTAGACCGCAAATCGCCTGCAAAAGGTGGGCGTTATCTTCAACGTTTCTCGTAATCGGCCCAATTTGGTCGAGTGAGGACGCAAAGGCTACCAAGCCATAGCGCGATATACGCCCGTATGTAGGCTTCATGCCGACGACGCCGCAATAAGCAGCCGGCTGGCGAATTGAGCCGCCTGTATCGGAGCCAAGCGTGAATATTACTTCCCCAGCAGCGACAGCAGCCGCGGAACCGCCCGAAGAACCGCCAGGTACCCGTTCTAAATTCCACGGATTGCGCGTTACCTGGTAGAATGAAGTCTCGTTGGATGAACCCATCGCGAACTCATCCATGTTCAGCTTCCCAATTGTAATCATCTTTGCCTGGTCCAGCTTGTCTATGACGGTCGCGTTGTAAATGGGATCAAAGTTCTCAAGGATCTTACTCGCACACGTCGTTTTCAGACCCTTTGTGACGATGTTATCCTTTATCCCTATCGGTATTCCCGATAAAATGGTGGCTGGCCCTTTGGACTCAAGCTCTTTCGCTTTCTGGCGGGCGTTCTCCTCATCAAGTGTGAGGAACGCCTTTACGCTGCCATCCACCTCGCCAATCCTTTTAAATGACTCTTCAACAAGATCAAGTGAGGAGACTTCTTTCTTTTGCAAAAGTTTATGTAAATCTTTCAGTGACTGTTCATATAAGCTCACATACGTTCCTCCTATTCGCCTAAAATAGACGGCACACGGAAATAGCCATCTTCGTGGTCAGGTGCATTCTTCAGGACCTCTTCTCGCGGGAGGCCTTTCCCCGCCTTGTCTTCCCTCAGCACATTCGTCATCGGCAATACATGCGAAGTCGGCTCAACGCCTTCCGTGTCCAGTTCATTTAATTGCTCAGCGAACCCAATAAATTCAGCAAGCTGCTGGGCGAATTTTTCAGCCTCATCCGGGCTGATTTCCAATCGCGCCAAGTGCGCAACATGCTGCACCTGTTCAAGTGAAATCCTTGACATTCCTATTCCTCCCGTACAAACCATAATACTATAGATAATAACAGAAAATTCTTGTGGATAGCAATGGAAGGAGGTGTTAACAAGGAGCATAGGTAGAAATTTCCCCCTTGGTGCAACAAAAACAGTTATGAGACCAATAGAAGCAAAATATAAAAACACCCGCCCTAAAGAGGGCGGATGCCTATTACCTTATTTCACAGACTGCTGTTCAAGCAGCGGCTCATACATCATAATTGCATTGTTTTCGGTAATGAACTCCTCTTGGACGAGTTTATGCTGTCGGTTGTAGACTTTGCGCCATAGTTCATTGTGGCGGATGTAGCCGCCCCAGTAAGCCGGCGTGAAGCTGTGTTCCTTTTCGCAGACGCGGTACGAATACAGCTGCGGTTCCTCACAGCGCCATTCCCCAATTAACTGAGAATCAGTCAGACGGACATGGAGCTGGTACGGCACATTTGTCTCGTTTTTAATCTGAAGATCCAAATAGTTGTACGAGCAGGTGGCCCCGCTTCCGAACGGCTGCGTCCGGTTCGAGTCGGGAAATACATCAAAGCTGTGGCGGTGCCTTTCTGTCACGGTCAGCGGCGTATGGAGCGCCATCCAGTAAATAAGGTTGGACAGCTGGCAGAGTCCCCCGCCAACGCCTTTCGTGAATTTTCCATAATGAAGCACCATCCCCTCAACATACCCTTTTGCCTTTGTAGGGTTTCCGATCAGCTTCCAATAAGAGAACGTTTCTCCCGGCTGGATAATGATGCCATCCAGCCGTTTGGTCGCCAGCTTGAGGTTTTTTATTTTATTATATTGATACGACATCTCGACTCCCTGCAATTGGCGCATTAGTGGAGTCTGGTGGCTGAATGCCGAATAAGGCAAAAGAACCCTTTGCCGTGTCTTAGCATATCTCTTTGCGTTTACCAGCCATTCAAAGTACCGTTTCCAAGTGAAAAAAACTTTTCCTGCCTTAATCCTGAGCGGTGAGCGATCCTTTGGCCGTAAAGCAACCGTGTTCATAACAATTGGCTCCTTTTTTGTATGCTATTCCATATCGTAATCGGTTTTGGAAAAAAAAGATAGAGGCAATTTTTATAAAATGAAAAAAAGGGCTCCGGCTACTGCCGGAGTCCCCACTGTTACCTCATTCACTTCCTGAACCAACCAGTCAGCTTCGCAAAAAAACCTTTCTTTTCCGCGGCAGGTCCTTCATCCTCAGCCGCTTCGCTGTCCTCTTTAAGATAAATTTCCTCTCTGTCAACCGCATACTGACAGGCGAGCACAAGGCCGAGTTCCGAATCATGCTCCTTGTTTGTCACAATTGTGTATTCAATATTGTGCTCATTCGCCATCCGAAGATACTTTGAAAATTCCTCGTACGACATATGGCCATTCATGAATAATTGGGCGTCTGGATATTCCTTCATTAGCTGCTCCACTTCAGGAAAGGTGCCAGGTTCGTAAACCTGCATTTTCGTTAGCGCGATTAAGACCCGCTCCCGAAATGTTCCCAGATATCGCCGCCTTTCCTCGGGTCTCAATTCCTTTTGCCCATGGATGCCCTGTTGCAATATTTCATCAACTGATGGTTTTGGCACGTCCATCCCCCGTTCTTTTTAGTATTTATCTATGATTATTCCCCGTTTTATGTGCAAAAGACCCTTTTGTGGGCACGCGACATTGATTTGGAAAAATTAGACTCCGTTGTCGCGCAAGCCCTTGATTCGAGCCGCTCTTTTAAAAAGTATAGTAAACGCACAGAAAAAGCGGCCAGCAATCGCCAACCGCTTTTCTATTTAATAAATATGCACAAACGGTTCATCCTGATCGGCTTTACGGACAATGAGTGACTCTGGTCCGTTGACGGAAGTGATGCTTACAGACACGGCGATGTATTTAGGAAAATGCTCCATGACCAGGCCGGTTACATATTGGGTGAAGCCGATTCCTTCTGCCTTACCGTAAAACTGAATTGGAATCTGGATGTTCAATTCCTTCAGCTGCCCTTCAACATAGTGCGCTTTTCCGACCACACCGTTAAAGTTCGGGAAGTACTTCTCGACGTCTTGCTTGAAGTTATCAAACGCGACTACATCCTCGCGGTATTTCTCCCTGGCTTCTCGCGACGGGAACAGATAGTACTTTTCATTTACCTTCTCCCATTTGTCAATAGTAGCTCCCTGGTTTACCGTTGTATAAGCAAAAAAGCTCCCCGGGACGACAGATTCATTGCTTTCCTGTTCGAACAGGGCGATTGTAATCGGAACATTCCTTAGTTCATCCGTGGCACGGAGACGCTTCAAAACTTCTTGGGCAATCTTTTTCCCTTCGGCCTCAAGGACTCTCCGTTCAATCGGAACCTTATAGACATCTCCGTATTGCACTTTCCTATAATAATGGACCGAATTCAATGCGAGGCCGATCGCGACCCCGGCCAGTTTGACGCTGTCTTTTTCGCCCTTGATCAAGTAATCCTGCTCAAGGATGTGGGCCAAGTAAATTGGGCCTTTTTCATTTCTAGCTTCAATATCACCCGCACCCTCGTCAACAGGATTGAGGCCCACGTTGTCCCCTTCTTCCATCTTTTTTTCCGCAAGTTGTTTTTTCGTTAACTTGCGGCTGAGCCAGGCTTCTACGGTTCCTTTTCTCAGCACTTGCCCTTCACGAAATACATATTTATCGGGATCAAATGTATTTTGGGCAATGCGCATCAGGCCCATCTCAAACTCATTGATATCATAGCGTGTATTCAAGTTATTGACTGTGAGCCCGCGCGCCTCGCTCGGTACGAATGGCAGGACTGTCCGGTAATATTTATTTGAAATTTGGTATTTCGGTATAATCGCCTTTTCCTTAGTTTTATCGGTACGGTCGACGACCTCCTCCTGCTTTTGAAAGTTTGGCGCGCACGCACCAAGCAGAAGGGATAAGGAAAGAAGCGCGACTGTTAGCTTTCTCACGTTTCCTGCACCTCTTATTATTCGATTTCCTCAAGCAGCCTCTCTTCATCCCATATTTCAATGCCAAGCTCCTGGGCTTTCGTAAGCTTAGAGCCAGCATCTTCCCCGGCAATGACGATATCTGTCTTTTTGCTGACACTGCCGGCAACATTCGCGCCGAGAGCCTCAAGCTTTTCTTTTGCTTCATTCCGGGACAGTTTTTCCATTTTGCCAGTCAGGACGACTGTTTTTCCGGCAAAAATAGAATCGGCTGCAGCAGCCGCGGCCCTGCTCGGCCCTTTATACTTCATATTCAGTCCGGCAGCCTTTAATTCCGCAATCAGTTCTTGCACCTCTTCTTGCTCAAAAAAAGTCACAATCGAGCTGGCCATTTTTTCCCCTATTTCATTAATGGACGTCAAATCAGCCTCGGTTGCCGCAGCTAACCTATCCATTGTTTCAAGTTCTTGGGCTAGCGTCCTGGCCGCCTTTTCCCCAACATGGCGGATGCCTAGGCCAAACAATAACCGTTCGAGTGAATTATCTTTGGATCTCTCAATCGCGTTCAGCAAGTTGCTTACGCTCTTCTCACCCATTCGTTCCAGTGCGAGCAGCTCTTCGGCAGTCAGTTTATAAATATCTGCGACATCTTTTACAAGTTTATGGGCAAAAAGCTGGGCAATGACTTTTTCACCAAGGCCGTCGATATTCATCGCATTTCTGGAGACAAAGTGGATCAGGCCTTCACGGATTTGAGCCGGGCATTTCGGATTCAGGCACCTTAAGGCCACTTCACCCTCTAATCGGACTAGGTCACTTTCGCATTCCGGGCAATGGTCAGGCATACTAAAATCCTGCTCGTTTCCTGTCCGCTGATCGGGAAGGACATTGACAACCTCCGGGATAATGTCGCCAGCTTTTTTCACTACAACCTTATCCCCTATCTTTATATCCTTTTCCTTGATGAGATCTTCGTTATGGAGGGAGGCGCGCTGCACGGTTGTACCGGCTACCCTGACAGGCTCAAGAATGGCCGTCGGTGTGACAACCCCCGTCCTTCCAACACTCAATTCAATATCCAAAAGGGTGGTGACAACTTCTTCAGCCGGGAATTTGTAGGCAACCGCCCAGCGCGGGCTTCTTGCTGTTGTCCCAAGCTGCTCCTGCTGCTCAAGTGAATCCACCTTGATGACAATGCCGTCAATATCATAATCAAGATTCGGACGCCGCTCAACCCAGCCATTTACATAGTCAATTACTTCTTCGATCGTTGAACACTTGCGTCTTTCATTATTCGTTTTAAAGCCAAGCCTATCCATATAATCCAGTGCTTCGCTGTGTGAATCAATATCAAGATCGGCTGCATCAGCCATTCCATAAAGGAAAATATCAAGGTTTCTAGAAGCGGCGATGCTTGTATCAAGCTGGCGGAGCGATCCAGCGGCCGCATTCCGCGGATTCGCGAACGGTTCCTCGTCGCGTTCTTCCTTTAATTTATTAAGATTTTCAAAAGACCGCTTCGGCATAAACGCTTCGCCGCGTACTTCCAGGGAGACATTTTCCCTTAGCCTGAGCGGAATCGATTTAATTGTCCGGAGGTTGGCTGTAATATCCTCGCCGGTCGTCCCGTCACCACGCGTTGCCCCGAGTGCGAACCGCCCGTCTTCATACGTTAGCGAAACAGCCAGTCCGTCAATCTTCAACTCACACACATACTCGACGGACTCACCCGCCCCCTGGCGGACCCGCCTGTCGAAATCGCGAAGGTCATCTTCATTAAATGCGTTGCCAAGGCTGAGCATCGGGCTTTTGTGCCTTACTTTCTCGAACATATCAAGTACGGCCCCGCCAACTCTTACTGTCGGGGAATCCGGTGTCCGAAATTGGGGATATTGTTCCTCGAGCTCAATCAATTCGCGCAGAAGCCGGTCATATTCAGCATCCGGGACGGACGGTTTGTCTAGAACATAATATTCGTATCCATATTGATGCAGCAGAGTCTGCAGCTCCTTGGTTTTTGTTTCGGCTGTATGCAGGTCCATCCATCAATCCCTCTTTTCGCAAAAAATACTGTTATACTTTTTTGATCGGGGCGAATTTTGCCAAAAGGCGTTTAATCCCGACCGGGCTTGGAAAAGCAATATCAAGCTCCATTCCTTCGCCTTCTCCCTTTACCCCGACGACTGTTCCAACGCCCCATTTGCCATGTTCGGCTTTATCGCCGGCGTGCCAGCCAATCGACTCGCCTCCTGAGTTCACAGGCCGTATAACAGGCCTTCTCGTAACAGGCTGGCTTGGTGCGCCGAACTGGCGGCTTCCAGCGCTGCCAAACTGTCTGGCGGCGGGTTTTTCTTCTTCAAGAAGATCAGCCGGGATTTCTTTAATAAACCGGGACGGAGGATTCATGTTCGTGCGACCAAACAGCGTGCGCATCTGGGCATTTGTCAAAAACAAATATTGCTCGGCCCTAGTGATGCCGACATATGCCAGGCGCCTCTCTTCCTCCATTTCCCCTTCGTCGACTAATGATCGGTTATGCGGGAAAACTCCCTCCTCCAGGCCGATCAGGAAAACAACCGGGAATTCAAGTCCCTTTGCGGAGTGCAATGTCATTAACGTTACCTTTTCCGTTTTTTCTGGTTCATCATTCATCGAATCGATATCGGCAACAAGTGCTAGATCTGTCAAAAAGGCAACAAGCGTTTTATCCTCGCTTGTTTCTTCAAAGCTTTTCGTAACAGAAAGCAATTCCTCCAGGTTTTCCATCCTGCTCTGTGCTTCGAGCGATTTTTCAGACCGCAGCATATCCATATAACCGGATTTGTCCAATAGATCCTCAACAATTTCCGTAACGGACAGGAATTCCTGCATCCTCGTATAATTATCAATCAAATCGCGGAACCCGGCGGCCGCTTTCGCCGCTTTTGGGCTAAGCCCGATCAGTTCGACAGATTCAAGCGCCTGATAAAGGGTCAAATCATGCATATTGGCGAAATCCGTAATCTTATCAACCGATGTCTGGCCAATCGCCCGCTTCGGCACGTTAATGACCCTAAGGAGGCTGATATCATCGTCCGGATTGGAAATGAGCCTTAAATAAGCAAGAATATCCTTAATCTCTTTCCTGTCATAGAACTTGGTGCCGCCGACAATCTGGTAATCAATAACCGACTTCAGCAAAACTTCCTCCATGACACGCGATTGCGCGTTCGTCCGGTATAGAATGGCGATATCGTTGGCGCAGTAATCGCCCGAATGGATTAATTCCTTGATTTTTCCGGCAATAAACTGTGCTTCACCTTGCTCGCTGTCCGCTCTATAATAGACGAGTTTATTGCCCTCAGGGTTCTCAGTCCAAAGATTTTTCGGCTTCCGGTTCGCATTTTTCGCAATGACTTCGTTAGCCGCCAACAGAATCCTTTTCGTTGACCGGTAGTTTTGCTCAAGCAAAATAACCTTTGCGTTCGGATAATCCTTTTCAAAAGACAGGATATTCGCAATGTCGGCGCCGCGCCATTTGTAAATCGACTGGTCGGAGTCCCCGACAACGCACAGATTCCTGAATCTGGCGGCGAGCATTTTGACAAGCATGTACTGCGCCCGGTTCGTGTCCTGGTACTCATCGACATGAATATACTGAAACTTGCGCTGATAGTATTCAAGTACGTCTGGAACTTGTTTGAAGAGATTGATCGTTATCATAATCAAGTCATCAAAATCGAGGGCCTGGTTTCTGCGGAGCCTTTTTTGGTATTCCTTGTAGACATCGGCAACCTTCTGTTCAAAATAGCTCCCGGCCGTTTTCTCAAACTCCTCCGGGCTGATCAGCTCGTTCTTGGCAGAAGAAATTGAGCCAAGGATCATCCGGGGGTCGAATTGTTTCGGATCCATATTCCTGTCTTTCAGGATACCCTTAATGACCGATTGCTGATCGGTCGTGTCGAGGATGGTAAAGTTCCGGTTAAAGCCAATCCGGTCGATATCCCTGCGCAAAATCCGGACGCACATCGAGTGGAACGTCGATATCCAGACTTGCTCGGCCACACCGCCCATCATTTTTCCAATCCTGTCCTTCATCTCGCGGGCGGCTTTATTCGTAAAGGTAATCGCGAGGATATTATACGGGTTCACTTCTTTTTCAAGCATGAGGTAGCCGATTCTGTGTGTCAGCACCCTCGTCTTGCCGCTTCCTGCCCCTGCCATGATCAGAAGCGGGCCGTCCGTTGCTTTGACTGCGGCTTGCTGTTCAGGGTTCAGTCCGCCCAGCAGTTTATCTTTTAAGTATTGCATCTTCTCCACCACCATATACAAACATATGTTCCGTTTCTATTTTAAGCTCTTTCGCCAACATTTGCAGCTAGTTTTTTGTTTTTACTGCTTTTACAGTTTCAAGCGCTTTGCGAAGGTTTTCGTAGATGATGTTTCCGACTACGATGACGTCGGCATGGCTGGCCATTTCTTCTGCCTGTTCCTTCGAGGCAATCCCGCCTCCGTAGAACAGGACGGCTTGATCGAGGCCATTTTTAGCAGCGGCCACGATTTCCGGATTGCCATAGGTGCCGCTATATTCAAGATAGAAGATCGGCATTCCGAACATTTTCTCGGCCATCATCGCGTAGGCCCGTACATCTTCTGCTGACAGATCTGTTTCAGCCTCAGTCAGATGCGCTGCTTTACAATCTTTATTGAGAATGACATACGCCTCCATCGCGAATTCATCCCAGTCCATAATGTCCCCGTACTCCTTAACCGCTTCAAAATGAAGTCCATTGATCCATTTCGGATCGCGGCTGTTCAGGATGGACGGCACAAAGTAAAGATCAAAGCCTGGCGTCACCGACTCTAAATTAGAAACCTCAAGGACACACGGAACCGTAAAGCGGCGGATTCTCGCCATCAGGTCAAGAACCTTTTCCAGTGTCACTCCGTCGGTACCCCCGACAATAACTGCATCCGTCCCGGATTCACAGATTGCCTCCAAATCAGAATCAGTTATTTCTTTGGCGGGATCCAGCTTGAACACATGGCGCCACTCACGAAAATCGTACATACCAAAAATCCTCCATTCACTATTCCATTCCTACATTATAGCATTAGGGAAAACGATACAAAAACAAAACAGGGAAAAGTCCTTTAGAAAAACCAGCCAATCAAAAATACGTATTGCCTAATAAAAGAAAAATAGCCGAAGCAGTGCCCCGGCTATTTTCTATCATTCCTCTGTATTCGTCACAACCGGATCTTTCAGCCGGTCCAGAACCATTTCATAGGCATCGTTTCCGTAATTCAAGCAACGCTTCACTCTGGAAATCGTCGCTGTGCTGGCACCGGTTTCGCCTTCTATCTTATGATACGTTTTGCCCTCGCGGAGCATCCTGGCAACCTCCAGCCGCTGGGATAGCGACTGTATTTCATTTACCGTGCACAAATCATCGAAAAAACGATAGCACTCCTCAAGGTCTTTTAATGTAAGGATTGCCTCAAATAGCTGGTCAAGCCCTTTCCCTCTCAGCTTATTTATTTGCATCATATCCTACCCCTTTTCAGTTCAGCATTTTATAAATTCTCTTCAAATGAGACAACGCTCGCCAGGCCTGGATTAGACGGAACAATATTCACCCACGTTTTGCCGCGGACGAGACGAGCTTCATTTCCATCAACAATCGGAACTATCCGTCCATGATCATTCAGCCAGTCCACTTCGGCCACTTTTCCTTTTTGCAAAAGAAAGCCCTTGCCCCCGCTCTTCAAATCAATATCACGGAGTCCGCCGGGGCCGGCAGCTTTATGGTCCATCTCCGCTATAAAAATATTATCAAGCAGGACAGGCTCTCCTGAATCAAGGTCGCTCGTCAGCTCGCCATTCGAATATCGTTTATATTTGCCAAGTTCAGAATCATATCGGTAAACCGAGGTGAATGTGTCATTCGAGAAATAGGAAACTTCGACTGCTAAAGCTTCAGGCCCCTCAAGGCTTGCTTCTTCTTCCTTTGTAAGAAATTTGAAGCTTTCCGGAGTCTGGCTCATATCAAACCCGTTCATTTTCGAGCCTTTTACCATGTTTTCGTAGGCAATATACGAATTGTGCGGCGCCTGCCTAAAATCTGCCCGCTTAAACAGCGTCCCGTCATAGGCCATCCCGTTCAGATGGTCGATCACTCCGCTATTCAGCATTTCCTTTGCTTCCACACTATAACCATGGGCAATAAAAATGCTGTCCAAGCCTTTGGCAAGGTTGATATAATAATCCCTTGCACTCCGGATTGGACCGACAGTCTCAGGCTTTTCACTTTGAAAAATCGCCAGGAATCTCGTAACATCCCCTTCGGCAAGCAGTTCATAGACGATATCTGCTTTGTTGAGCCCTGATTGTGGCCGAGCCTTCGGATGATTATTGACCATGACTGCAAAAGCCCTTCCGCCTGTTGGTGTTTGGGAAGCAATTCCTGTCAGAGGAAACGCAAAAGGCAGTTCGGCCTGTTTCTTTGCGGCAGCTGCTTTCTTGCCGCTGTTTTCAGTTGCGGATTTCCCAGCGCCTTTGTCACTGCATGCTGATAAAAGCAGCAGTACTGCCGCCATAGCGAGAGCCCATTTTCTCATCCTCACACCCCGTTTGAACATTTATCTCTTTATTTTGTTCTATCTCTTTACTTTACTATTTTAACGCATTATTGACGGAAAGAGTATCATTTTATTCATCACGTCATACATTCCCTGCTGCGTAATCCGGATATATGGCAAATGAGTTGACGAAAAGAACAGCAGGCTATAGACGGGGTCGGAGTAAGCATAGCCCCGTTCGCGCAACACTTCATACAATTTTTCTTCGGCTTTCATCAATTCTTCCAGGGGCAGTTCCGTCATGAGCCCGCCAAGCTGGAGCGGTATTTCACAGATCGCCTTCTCTCTCTCAGAAACTACGATTCCCCCGCCAATTTCTTTCATCCTATTAAAAGAGTGGAGGATGTCAGCTTTGCTTTTGCCAATCAGGATAATATCCCCCGTATTGGAAAATGAACTCGCCATTCCCTGCAGCTTGTTCGCAAACCCTTTCAGGATAGTATTAATCCGCCACTTTCCGTTTCGGTCAATGAGCATAAAGAAACACTCATCATGGCTGTCCGACAGCTGATTCCTGGATACTTCAATTGAGACGGAGTAGGGCTTCGTAATGACGGCATTCTCCATTTGGATACCGAATGGCATCGAGAATTGCAAGTCGCCCTCCGTCAGCTCCCAGTCGAGGTCGAGCGGTTCTAGGCCATAGTCATCCCAATTCAATTCAGGGAAGGAATCGATGAACTCACCATCGCGTTTTACCCACTTGCCTTTTGCCAGGACAGATACCGGGCACGGCTCTTCCATACTTGAAAGGATATTAAGATTGGCAACCCTGCCTGTAGCGATTTTGCCATGGATATGTGCAAAATTGTAGTACTTTGCCGGATTGATCGTCGCCATATTATATGCATCTATGACAGGGATGCCTTTTTCAATCGCGATCCGGATCATTTGGTCAATGACCCCGTCTTTGTAGAAACCGGAAGAAGAGCCGTCGGTTGTAAACATCAGCTGATCGTAAGCTGTGATGCCCAACCGATTCATATCATCCAAGAGGCGCGGCAAATCAGGCCGGATGGATGAGTGCCTGAGTGAGACGGTATATCCCTGCATAAGGCGATCATATACTTCCTCACCCGTCATCGCCTCGTGGTCGCAATCGGCACCTAGCAACATCATTTTTGCCAATGTTTTTTCCGAAGCACCTGGGAAATGCCCTTCAATCTGCTTTCTCATCCTTTTTGCTTCCTGAATCCAATGAAGCATCATATCATCGCCAGCCAGCAGCTTCGGCCAACCCGTCAATTCACCGCCCTGAAGAACTGCATCATGCTCGAGCCATGATTTAATCTGGCTGTGGGAAAAAACCTCTTCCTCATTAAGGATTTCCGTCTGCGGGTCGAACCTGCACCACCAAAACATGGTTGCCGGGATGCTCCGCAAATCCTTCATAAGCAAAAAAGCACGTTTTTTATTCAAATGCAAAACGAGCGACATATTATCATTAATAATGGTTGTCGTCCCCCGGCCGGCTGCATAGGCCGCAAAGGAATGAGGATTATATAACTGGAAAGGATGTGCGTGAGGTTCGATGTAGCCTGGAACAATAAATTGGCCGCTGCAGTCTATTGTGTTGCAGTTCACAAGATTTGGCGGCAACTTTTCCCCTACATACACAATCCTGTCATCATAAATCCATATATTTGCCTTCATCCAGCTGCGGAACGTCTGGTTCAGGTATGTAGCATTTTTCAAAAGAATGGTGGGAGAAAGCCTTCCGTCCAAAACATCAACATGTTCGCGCAAATGCTTGTTTTTCCACCTATAGCGCTGTTCCATTGTTCTTCACACTCCCGAAAGGAATCTATATAAAATAGTTTTCTGAAATTTCAATATTAAGAAAGCCCTTTCATTTTATCTTACCATATTCTTTTCATTGTTGATGTAGTGAATTTCAAAATGGTTTGATAAATTTGTGAATGAATGAGCAAATAGAGAAAACACTTTAAATCTGCATAAAAAAGCATCCATCCGTGTTAAGGATGAATGCTTTGTTTTGCTTAAAGGTCAAGCCTTTTAAAGATTGTATCCACATGCTGGAGATGGTAGCTGTAATCAAAGCAGTCATCGAGTTCTTCCGTTGAAAGATGCTTTGTAATGCGCTCGTCCTGATCAAGCAGGCTCCGGAATGGGACTTGCTGTTCCCAAGCCTCCATGGCTCTAGGCTGCACCGTATCATATGCTTCCTCGCGTGAAAGCCCCTTCTCAATTAATGCAAGCAAAACCCTCTGTGAGTAAATCAGACCGAGTGTCCTGTCCATATTGCGCTTCATATTTTCAGGGTAAACAGTCAGGTTTTTAATAATGTTGCCAAACCGATTGAGCATGTAGTTCAGAAGAATGGTCGCATCCGGCAGGATAATCCGTTCCGCGGACGAGTGCGAAATATCTCGCTCATGCCAAAGCGGCACATTTTCGTAAGCTGTCAGCATATGGCCCCGGATCACCCTTGAAAGGCCCGTCATATTCTCTGAACCAATTGGATTCCGTTTATGCGGCATGGCCGAAGAGCCTTTTTGCCCTTTTGCAAAAAATTCCTCTACCTCGCGCGTTTCACTTTTTTGCAGGCCACGCACCTCAACAGCGAACTTCTCAATCGATGAAGCGACCAGCGCAATCACGGACAAATAATGGGCATGCCGATCCCTTTGAAGCGTCTGGGTCGAGATAGGCGCAGCTTCAAGGCCAAGCTTTTCACATACATATTTCTCAACAAACGGGTCAATATTCGCGTATGTACCAACAGCTCCGGAAATCTTCCCTGCCTCCACACCTCTTGCAGCCTCATTAAAGCGGGCCAGATTACGTTTCATTTCCTCATACCAAAGGGCAAGCTTCAGGCCGAATGTAGTCGGTTCCGCATGGACGCCATGTGTCCTGCCCATCATGACCGTATATTTGTGCTCCTGGGCTTTTTCTTTCAAAATAGCAATGAAGCGTTCAATGTCAGCCCTAATAATTTCGTTAGCCTGCTTCAGCAAATAAGAAAGTGCCGTATCGACAACATCTGTAGAGGTCAGTCCGTAATGGACCCATTTCTTCTCTTCCCCTAACGATTCTGATACCGCCCTTGTAAAGGCCACCACATCGTGCCTTGTCTCTTCTTCAATTTCTTTGATTCGTTCTACATCAAACCGCGCATTTTCCCGTATCTTCTGCACATCATCGCGAGGAATATCACCTAGTTCCGCCCATGCCTCACATGCAAGGATTTCTACTTCAAGCCAAGCGTTAAAACGGTTTTTTTCCTCCCAAACACTTGCCATTTCCGGTCTTGTATAGCGATCGATCATTGCACTTCCCCCGTTACAATAGATTTATATTAAGTATGTATACGTGCCTTGTTCCAGGCAAAGTCACCTTCATCTTAACAGCCGTTCATATGGGCTGTCAAACAAATACACGAACAATATAAAAATTAACTATAAAATCGTTCGTGTATTGTCCGTTATTCAGTCGCTTTTGCTTCAAAAATGATTTGCCGTCCAGCCGGAACAATCTCTTTCCCTTCTTCTTTAAATATAGGCTTTTCAATTCTGCGGATAGGAGTGTAACCTTTTTTCTTCATTCTTTCCAGACATTCGTCGATTGTCTCATTTTCCATAACTTCGAACCTCATCTTTTTTTCCATGATCATTCCCCTTTCGACATATTAAATATAAAACAAACTAAGGATTTGTACTTTGCAGATAAGATGACAATCTCCCTGCGGGATACCAGTTGTACCTATGAGCCTGGTAGTCGCAGATGAGCGCTTTATCCCGCTTTAACAGTCCGCCAACATTAAAGTGCTTGTTATAGGAGGACTTAGTGACCGAACGGCTGCTGACGGACGGGCTTTCGGGCTCCAAAGGTATTTTTACAACGTTCGATAATTATGTTCATTTTATATAGTATAACCAAAAACAAGGATGTGCCGGGGTTTATCATCTGCACATCCTTGTTTATTTATTTATTCTCAGCTTTCGGATATTTTCTAATTAAAAATCCTTGCTGTGGCGACCACTCCGCATAATAAATATCCTTAATATTTCCGGCACCTTCTTTTTTTAGTTCCTCTTTCAGCCACACCTCATCCTTGCCGGCCTTTTTCAGCTCTTCTTCTTTAATTTGCCCTTCATCAACCAGCAATATCGAAGGGTCAACTCCTTCAGGATCAATATTTAGCATCGATGGAGTCACAGGATCCGCAGTAGGCTTTTTCATCACACTGATTTGTCCTCCCGTTTCCATGAAAACATACCGGACATCCTTTAAAGAGAAAATTCCCTCTATACGGAGTAAAGCACGGAGCTGTTCCATCTCCATTTGATTCTTTTTCATTTCCTTGTGGTTTACTTCTCCATCATCAATCAGTACGGAAATCTTCCCTTTCAGCGGCAAACGGATCCACTCAAATCGCTCGGCAAGCTTTTCTACTAAATAACTAATCAACCCCCAAACAGTTACAGCAAATAACACATGCCCAATATGAACCTTCTCATCATATATCGATTCTTCAATTATTCCCCCTAATAATATTGCAAAAACAAAATCATAAGGAGTAAGCTGGGACATCTCCTTCTTCCCAAGAAGCCGCGTCACAACAACCAACGCAAAAAAGCCAACCCCCAGCTTCAACGCAATCGTACCATACATCATAAACCTTCCTCCTTCTCTCTCTCTATCCATATACCCAAAAACCCACGAAAAAACGTTCCCATTTTTTAGTGAAGCAGGGGGACGGTTCCAGTGCTTCATTCGGGAGGCGAAAGAACTTAGGAGGCCTTTTAGCATCTATTTTAATGGTACGGTTTCGGCTGCGGCTTTTACGTGACAGTAACAGCTCGGTTTGGTGAATTACTGTCGCGAATGGCGCTTGTGCGACAGTAATGAGGCGCTAAGAGTCCGAATAACCCATGGATTCGGACTCTTGGCCAGCTTTTGAGCCGTTAAGAGTCCGAATAAGCTACGGATTCGGACTCTTAGCCAGCTTTTGAGGCGTTGAGAGTCCGAATAACCCACGGATTCGGACTCTTGGCCAGTTTTTGAGGCGTTGAGAGTCCGAATAACTTTGGATTAGGGATTCTTTCCCAGTAAATCATTGTTTTGATGATTTGTTGTCCCGATTCCCGCTCTTGTATGTCTGTAAAGGTTCTTTTTACGGCCACTGACTCGATTCCGGCTCGTCATGATAGGCATAATCAAGTTCCCAAAAAGATTTTCGAACACTTTGGAAACAATGATACACAACTCTTGAATTATTTAGTTACACGACAAAAAAGACAACCCATTCAGGTTGTCTTTTGGTTGCCCGGCAATGTCCTACTCTCACAGGGGCAAGGCCCCAACTACCATCGGCGCTGAGAAGCTTAACTTCCGTGTTCGGGATGGGAACGGGTGTGGCCTTCTCGCCATTACTACCGGACTATTTGGTTTGAGGTTCATTCCCTCAAAACTGGATAATGCAAGAAGAAGTTCGAAGAACGAATGATCAAATATATTTGTCTAGCTACAGCGTCCAGCGCCTAGTGTACTTCGCTCTTCTCCCTACGATAAGTCAACATCGAATCGCTCACGCTCTCCGTGTTTCCTTTATCTCAGTCGAAGCGCTCCAGTCCATACGCCGCTAAACGGACACTTCCGCTTTTCTATTTGGTTAAGTCCTCGATCGATTAGTATCAGTCAGCTCCACGCGTCGCCGCGCTTCCACCTCTGACCTATCAACCTGATCGTCTTTCAGGGATCTTACCAGCTTAACGCTGAGGGAAATCTCATCTTGA